>JAGYIX010000001.1 GCA_018402205.1 Flavobacteriaceae bacterium | reverse complement strand
CCCATCCACCTTCGAGGCCGTGACCGCTCCATCGGCGATTTTTGTGTTTGTAATGGCTCCGTCTGCAATCTTGTTGGTAAGTACAGCTCCGTCGATGATTTTTGCAGTACTTACCGCTCCATCGGCTAGGTTTTGAAGGTCGGTTAGGCTAGATCCGTCTCCTACAAATGCATTGGCGGTGACGGTTCCAGCGTAATTAGTGGTCACCACGTCGTTGGCTATGGCAAAGGTGTCGGCAGTTAGCGTGAGCCCAGTGCCTGCGCTGTAGGTGGTATTTGTGTCTGTAGCACTAATGGTTCCATCAGTGGCTATGGTAATATTGGTTCCGGCGCTCAAGGCAGCCACCACGTTTTGGGTGTCAGTTACATCTGCCAACGCCTCAATGTCAGTTAATTTACCTTCGAGGGCAGTGGTAAAATTCTTTTCGGTCAGCCCTCCGTCTCCCACTGAATAGGTAGTGCCCGAGCTGGCGCTAATTACCCCATCGGTTATAGTAATATTGGTTCCCGCTGAGTAGCTGGTTCCAGTCGTGGCGCTGATGGTTCCATCTGTAGCAATGTTGATGTTTGATCCGGCTATAAGAGCAGCCACCACATTTTGAGTATCTGTCACATCGGCCAATGGCTCTATGGCATCTAGCTTGGTCTTGAGGGCGGAGGTAAAATTCTTTTCGCTTAGCCCGTTGTCTCCGACCTCGTAGGTGGTGTCGGTATCGGTATCGATGATTCCCAAGTTTTCTATGTCTGCCCGGCTGATATTTAGTTTCTTAAAGTCGATTTGGGCATTTGAAGAGAGGTGTTCGTTTGTGATGGTGTTCAGAGCAATCGTTAGCGCCTTGTCGGCAATGTAGGCCCGCGGAGTTTTTAGAATGGGTTTAGTGCTTGAAATGAGCGTGCTTCCGTTGAGGATTATGCGTTCTTTTAGTGAAAGAGGTTGTGCCCAATCAATAGAAGACAACTCCCCAATGTGCACCGATCCGCTGCCGAAGGTGGTGTGAATAAACCCATTTTCAGAAGTGGTTAAGTCGTGAGATTCGTGATACCAAGTCTCATTTTGTTTGAGGATGATTAGCTCTAAGGTTACAGGTTGGGTTTTGACAGGAGATCCGTCAGAGTTGCGCAACATGGCCTGGTAATAGAAGCCTTCTTGAGCATAACCGTTGCTAAAAAGACTAACCAAAGCCATAAGCACAAGGGTGCCTAGCTTGTTCATTAAGTTTTTGTTTATGTGTTAGATAAGTATAATTATAGCATAATACTAAATAGGGCGCAACCCCTCTGGGTAAACTTTTCAGCATCTGATGAGCTGATCGCCAAATAGAACCGCAGCATTTTATTGGCTAACTTTCGAAAAATTATACAGCATGAGATCTTTAGCACTTTCTACTCTT
>JAGYIX010000008.1 GCA_018402205.1 Flavobacteriaceae bacterium | reverse complement strand
ACTATGATTCTTTGATGTATTTTTTATGGCGCAAAAGCTAAAGCGATTATGGCGACCAAAAGCGCAACAAAACGTATTTTTATTTCTACCGAAACTAATTTATAGATGAACTCACACAAGTATTCAGAGATAATGATCAGTGTTCGCAAAATCGTACGCGCGATCAACCTAGAGTCAAAGAGGGTAGAGAAGAACTTTGGCATTAGCGTTCCTCAATTGCTCACCTTAAAATACCTCAAAGAGAAGCCCGATTACAAATCAACCATGCGCAACTTGCGCGAATTTCTATCTCTAAACGCCAGCACAGTTACAGGAATCGTTTCAAGGCTAGAAGCTAAAGGATATGTAGCTAGACTACCCGATCCTGTCGATAAACGCTCTACCCCTATAGTTTTAACTTCAAAAGGCGACGTGCTAATTAAGAAAACAAACATGTCGCTTCACGAGCGCATTTCAAAAAACTTGGAGGCGATTGACGAAGACGAGTACCAGGCCATCTTGGGTTCGTTTCAAACGATTATTAACTTCTTAAATATTCACGATTTAGACGCATCACCTATCATTACCGGGGGGTCTGAGATTATGGACTAGCGGGCCAAATTAGTTTCTGTAGAAAATATTTTTATCTTTGCATTCGAATTAACTAATGCAAATGATTTCATGCAGAATCTCTACACTTTATTATTTCTTTCTTTCTCTTTTTTAACGTATTCGCAATCAACAGTTACTGGAACCGTTGTTGATGATCAAAACATTCCGCTCCCCGGAGCGACCATTAAGGTCGTTGAGACAGGAGAAGGAGTTATCACCGATTTCGACGGAATCTTTTCTTTAGAAACGATCTCGACAGTAACCCTCCAGATTTCTTTTGTGGGCTTTACTACTGAGGTGGTTGAGGCCAAACCAGGCGACAACCTGCGCATTGAGCTGAAACCCTCAAACGCACTAGACGAAGTGGTTATCACCGCCTTGGGCATCAAACGCGAAGAGAAGGCCCTTGGCTACTCGGTACAGGGCATAAAAGGCTCTGAAGTGGCTAAAGTAAAAGCGGTGAACATTGTGAGTGCTCTTTCGGGGAAAGTTTCTGGGGTGAACATCACCAACGGGGCTGCTGGCCCTGCTGCATCATCGAATATCACCATTCGCGGAGCTACCTCTTTGATGGGAAACAACCAGCCTCTATTTGTATTAAATGGAATGCCCATTACCAACGATCTATACAGCTTTGATGACGGACTAAACGGATCAACCACTATTGACTTTGGTAATGCCGCCCAACTTATTAATAGCGACGATATTGAGAACATCAGCATTCTTAAGGGCCCTGCCGCCTCTGCCCTTTACGGCTCACGAGCCGCCAACGGGGTAATCTTGGTGGAGACCAAAAACGGAACCTACGGAGAGGGCGACTTCAACGTAGAGATCAGCACTGGAGTGCAGATGGCCGATCCGCTCAAGCTTCCAGACTACCAGAACACCTACGGGTCAGGTGGAGGAGGTAAATACAGCTACCTAAACGGTTCAACCTATATCGGAGCCAACCAAAATTACGACGCCTATGGCGAAAACTGGGGCCCCGAGATGAACGGGCAACTCGTAAAGCAGTTCAACTCTAATGGAGAACCGGTTCCATTCACTCCGGCACCAAATAACATTCAAAACTTCTACGAGACAGCCCTGACACACTCTACTAACGTGGCGGTAAATACCAGAAACGAATCGAGTTTTGGGCGCTTTTCGTACACCCGCCTAGACAACAAGGGACTAGTGCCTAACACTAATTTAGAGCGAAATACTTTTCAAAATGCTTTTGGAAAGTCGCTCTTTAACAACAAACTAGACATTCAAGCCAATACTACTTTTGTACGATCTACCTCAGACAATATTCCAAATTCGGGTTATGACGAGTCGTCTTCGATTATGTATGGATGGCTGTGGCTTCCTAGACAAGTTGAAATTGACGACCTCAGAAACTATTGGCAACCTGGGCTTGAGGGCGTTGAGCAGCGCTATGCCGAGAACCTTTGGGTGAACAATCCGTGGTTTATCGCCAAAGAGAACACCAACGCTTTTCAGAGTAATCGCCTGATGTCGATGATACAGGCCAGTTTACAGTTGAATGACTACGCCGATATTCGATTTAGATACGGGGTAGACTACGTAGACGAACAGCGTCAATACCGCAGAGCGCCCTCTACCAAAAGTGTGTTGCTAGGAAGTTACCGTGAAGACGAAATATCGTTTCGCGAGAGCAACGCTGAGGTGCTGCTCAACATAAATCCGACCCCCGATGTAGACAATTTAATTGATATTGATTTGAAGCTGGGTGGAAACTTCATGTCTCAACAGGCCAATTTTTCAGTGGCTAATAATCCGCAGTTACAAGTGTTCGGAACAGGACCTTCGATTTATACCCTCACTAACGCCCGCTCAGGAGTGCTTGTGGAGTCACAAAAAACCAACGCAAAGATCAACAGTGTTTTTGGGTTGTTGACCCTCGACTACGACAACAAGATTTACGTGGATATGACCTACCGAACCGACTGGTCGAGCTCATTGGTAAACCCGCTTGTCGGCAAAGACCAATCGAATTTTAGCTACGGCTACCCTTCTATATCTTCGAGCTTCTTGCTTGACCAGTTATTTGATTTACCAAAAAGCATAGACCTTTTAAAGCTCAGGGCTTCGTATGCCGAGGTGGGTAATGGGGCTCCGGCCTACTCTTTTGGCAACACGTTTACACCTCAGGCGGCTTTTGGAAACAATGCTGCATTTACCACTAGTCGCACCATCTCAGACCCAAACCTGAGAAACGAGACGACTCAGGCCGCCGAGATAGGGTTGAACTTTAGCACCCTTGCCGGAAGGTTTAATTTCGATGTCACCTACTATGAGATGAATAGTTTTGACCAGATTGTTTCGCTTCCAGTGGCCAAAACAAGCGGATATGATTTTACGCTCACCAACGGTGGAGAAATTAGTAATAAGGGTATTGAAGCCTCGCTTGAATATACCTACGCCACAACGGATCAATTCAGCGCCACTACGCGCCTTAATTTCGGTCGAAACCGGGCGGTAGTAGAGTCGCTTCCTGACATTATCGAAAGCGGCCAGTACTCTATTGTTGCCGATGTGTTTCCTGGAGACGAAGGAGGCTCAGACCTTGAATTAGTTGCGCGTGAAGGAGAGCTGCTCGGCCAATTGGTTGGGCGCGGCTTTCAGCGCGGCCCAGACGGACGCATTATTCACGAAAACGGTATTCCGCTCTTAACCGACGAAAAGGTAAGCGCTGGATCGTTTCAACCAGACTTCAGACTCGGCTGGCTCAACGAATTTCAGTATAAGAATATCAACTTGTCGTTTCTTTTTGACGGTCAGGTGGGCGGAAAAATCTATTCACGCTCCCATGCACTCTACGCCACAGCCGGTACAATTACCAACAATGACGACCCCAACCTAGACCTTTCTACTTTAGACGGCAGAACGGTTTACAGTGTTGGCTACGACGCGGCTGGCAACCCAGATTATACCTTGGTTGATGCTGGAGGAGTGGTTGGCCCTGGGTGGAAGTACGACGCATCGGGTAGTCTAGTCGAGAACGATGTAGAGGTGCCTGCAGGAGGAGCAGGATACACCGGATATTTCTATAACTATTACGGAAACGGATTTAATCGAGATAATATAGAAGCCGCCACCTATGACGCCACCTATTTTAAGCTTAGAGAGCTTAGCCTTACTTACGCCATTCCTTCTCGAATCACTGATTCATGGGGGGTCTACGGGGCGAGCGTGTCACTTGTAGGCAGAAACCTTCTCTTGTTCTCCGGAGTGCCTTCTATTGATCCAGAGACCTTCTCTATTCGAAACGGAATCTTTGTCAACGGGTTTGAAAGCACCTCATTGCCTACGCAGAGAAGTGTAGGTGTCAACCTTAATTTAACGTTTTAATGATGAATATCAGATTACTATACTCAAGCATAGCCTTACTCACCCTCTTCTCGTGTTCAGACTTTGAAGAGATTAACATGAACCCTAATGAGCCCACCGAAGTAGGGGCCGACGTGCTATTCACCAGCGCCTTAAGAAATTCGGTGCAAACCACTTCTAACGAAGCTTTTTTGCTGTCTAATAACATTGCCCAATTAACTGGGAAGGCCCTTAGGGCAGAGGTAGATTCATACAATTGGAACGCTTTTCCGACTTTATGGGAAGGGTTGTACAACAGCCTTACCGACGTCGAAAGTGCGCTTAGTATCGCCACTAAATCGCAAAACAACCAAATGCGAGGGGCCCTTTTGGTGTTGCGCTCTTGGATCTATTCAGAGCTTACCAACGCCTACGGAGATATTCCATTTTCAGAGGCCATTAGTGGTGCAGACCAAGAAGCAGACTTCACCCCAGTTTACGATAGCCAAGAGGCCATCTATGCGGCTCTGCTTGCAGATCTTTCGACCGCGGCCGACCTCTTGTCCCAAGCTGGATCTTTACCAGGAGACATTCTCTACGGCTCAGATGCCTCAAAGTGGATCAAGCTCGCCAACTCGTTGCGCTTGCGGCTGCTGATGTACCAGTCGAGTAAGACAGATGTGTCTGCGGCCTTTGCTAGCATTGCCCAATCGGCCCCCATCTTCAGTTCTAATGAAGATCAAGCGGCGCTCAGTTTCTTGAGTTCGTTTCCGAATCAATTTCCGACTATTCCGATAAAACAAGGAGACTTTGACGCGGTAGCCTTATCGGCCTCATCGCTAGAGGTTATGAATCAATACAAAGATCCGCGACTCTCACGATTTGCGCGCCCAGACAACGAAGACTTCGACACCCCATCTTTTTCAGGCATTCAAAACGGATTCGGAGGCCAATCGGGCTCGCGTCTTGGCTTGGCCTATTTTGATTATCCAGGTCAAATTACCGCCCAAGAAAAAGGGCTGTCTTATGCCGAAGGCCTGATCATGACGTATGCTGAGGTAGAATTTTTACTGGCCGAAGCTGCCGCAAAGGGATGGATTTCAGCAGACACCGAAACCCATTATAAAAATGGAATTGCGGCCTCCCACAGTTATTACCAAGTTAACTACGCGCCTTTTGGGTACAGCGATTTCGAAGATTTTTATGCCAACTCAGGCGTGGCCTTCGACGAAACCGTAGACATCTGGGAGCAAAAGTGGCTGGCGCTTTACTTCACAGCACTAGAGCCTTATTTCGAAGTGCGTCGCTGGTACATAGAGGCTGGAGGATTTGATGGCCTGCGCTTTTTATCTGCACCTTCAGGCACCAATTTCAACAATCAACAACTGCCCATGCGCTTTTTATACCCGGGCCAAGAACAAAGTTTGAACAGTGTGAACTACAATCAGGCCAAAGCCCAGTACGATGGCATAAATGGAAAAATGTGGATTATATCGCAATAGCCTAAATGAAAAAATATTTTGACGTTTACCCGCGAGTGTTTTACCCCTCGCTGGTATTCATCATCGCTTTCGTCTTCTTGGCTATTCTAGGAGGCGAACCGATTAGGGAGTTTTTTAGCAAAACTTCTACACTGATTACTTCATATACAGGTTGGCTCTTTATAATCGGAGTCAACCTGTTTGTGGTTATGTGTCTATATATCGCCTTTAGCAAGTACGGAAAGCACCGATTGGGCGGAAAGCGCGCTAAACCTGAGTTTTCAACCTTTTCGTGGTTTGCCATGTTGTTCTCTGCCGGAATGGGAATAGGCCTGCTATATTTCAGCGTCTCAGAGCCCATAACGCATTACATGCTACCTCCGCTACCTGAACCGGACGATAAAGACAGGGCTATACAGGCCTTAAACTTCACCTTTCTGCACTACGGCTTGCACGCCTGGGCCATTTACTGCATCGTTGGTCTATCGTTGGCCTATTACGGATTTAGCAAAAACTTGCCGTTTTCGCTACGCTCAATCTTTTTTCCCGTAATGGGCAGAAAAATCTTTGGACGCACCGGAGACTACATCGACATATTGGCCGTAGTCGCCACCCTGTTTGGTCTTGCCACCTCTCTCGGGTTTGGAGCTCGGCAGATTGCCTCTGGCTTAAAATACTTGTTTGGAATACCCTCTGGTCAAGCTACTCAAATCACTATCATTGTCGTCATCACTTTGATTGCGACGGTATCGGTGGTGACCGGATTAAAGAGAGGGGTACGCTTTTTAAGTAGGCTGAATCTTTTTGTTGCTCTTGTTTTTTTGGTGGGTATGTTTTTTATCGGGGATGCGCTGCAGATTCTTCAGGTGTTTGTGGAGAGCACCGGCAGGTACTTCGATCGCTTTATTGAGATAGGAACCTTCTCTTCAGCCTTTGTCGACAACAGCTGGCAAAACAATTGGTCGGTCTTTTATTGGGCCTGGTGGATTGCTTGGTCGCCCTTTGTGGGCATGTTTATTGCCCGGGTTTCAAAGGGACGCACCATTAGAGAATTTGTGCTAGGGGTGCTCTTGGTGCCCACCCTAATGACTTTTTTTTGGATGTCGGTCTTCGGCGGATCTGCCTTGGGGCTCGAAATGGAAACTCCTGGGCTGTTGTCTGACATTATTCTAGAAGATAGCTCGACCTCATTATTTGTTTTTCTCAAAGAGTTTCCGTTTAGTGCGGTCACCAGTTTTTTGGGAATTTTCATGGTAACAGTATTTTTTGTAACCTCATCAGATAGCGGATCGTTGG
>JAGYIX010000007.1 GCA_018402205.1 Flavobacteriaceae bacterium | reverse complement strand
CCAGGGACACATGGATTTTCAGTCCATTGCTCTACCAACTGAGCTAAGGTACCTCTCAGTAAGGCTTGAACGGTTCAAGCGGCTGCAAATATAACCGATAATTCACTATTTGAAAATAATTGGAGTCAAAATGTGGTGGCTAGCGCGCATTTGCGATCTTTAACCTATGGATTTGGTCATTGATATCGGAAACACCCGCGCCAAGGCAGCGGTTTTCGCCCAAAAGGCCATCGTAGAGGTGATCAAGTGCGACACAGACCGCTTGGTCGATGAGATAAGAGGGCTGCTAGGTCGTTTTAAACTTATTGATAGGGCTATTCTGAGTGCGGTTGGTGATGAGCCCGATGGGTTGATAGCGGCCTTAGACGGCCTTGCTGAGGTGCTTTGGGTTGACGAGCACACAGAGCTGATGTTCGAGAACGCTTACCAATCGAAGGAGACCTTGGGGGCTGACCGAAAGGCTCTTATGGCTGCGGCTCACCGAAACTATCCGCATAAAAACGCGCTGGTGATTGATATGGGAACCTGCATTACTTACGATGTGCTCGAAGGGGGCACTCGTTATGTGGGCGGAGCCATTAGCCCAGGGTGGCGCATGCGCGTAGAGGCCATGCACGAGTTTACGAGTAAACTTCCGTCTTTACAGCCCAGTGAGCCTATGACTGTTTTGGGAGATACAACGGCTAGTGGCATGCAGATTGGCGCCTATAACGGGGTGCTCGGAGAGCTGCAAGAGCTCATCAAGGCTTACCGCGATCGCTTTGAAGATTTAACAGTCATTTTAACAGGTGGAGACGCTGAAATTTTTGGCAAACGCCTAAAAAACTGCATATTTGCGCATTCTAATTTCCTCTTAGAAGGTTTACACGAGCTTCTTGAGTACAACACTGTAAAGTAAATGAGGTTGCGCTGTTCGCTAATTGCCTTTTTCATAGTTACTTCGTTGACGGCCCAGCAGGGAACCTTCTCTCCATATTCATATTTCGGATTGGGCGATCTCTCGCCTAGGTCGTTGGTTGAGAATAGAGCCATGGGGGGTATAAGCATGCTTGGAGATAGCATTCACATGAACCTGCAGAATCCGGCCGCATTAGGAAACCTTAAGCTCACTACCTATGCCGTTGGGGGCAATCGCAGGTCAACCTCGCTTGATTCTTCGGCAGAGCAGGCTAACGAAACTAAAGTGGCTAATGGACAAATCACCAATTTGGATTATTTGGCTCTAGCCTTTCCGTTTAGCCCAAAGGGTGCCTTCTCTTTTGGTTTAATGCCTCTCTCGGCCGTGAATTACAAGATCAGTCAAACCCGCCTTGGTGCTTCTACAGATACTATTCGCAATATCTTCGAAGGAAGTGGTGGATTAAATAGAGTGTTTGTCTCTGCAGGGCATCAGCTTATTAAAGGAGTGAATGTGGGGGCAATGGGCCATTACAATTGGGGTACGAAACAGTACAGAAGGCTTCAAGCCACTGATGGGGTTCAGTTTGGCACTTTCGACCAGCGAAGGTCTAGACTTAAGGGGTTAGATGTTTCGGCGGCACTAACAGCAACCGTTCCAATTAAATTAGAACAGAAGAGATGGCAATTACACTCATCGATAGTGCATGACTTTGCTTACGGACTAAATTCTGAAAACGAACAAAATTTAGGAAGTTTCTTGGTGACCTCAGGCGGTGACCGTGAAGCGTTTTCGATTGACCTTGGGTCGCTACAAAATTCGGTGGTAGAGATACCTTCGCGCACGGTATTTGGGCTAGGACTCAGTGACCCTTTTCACTGGTTTATAGGTGCAGAATACGCTACCCAAGATAGGAGCGCCTTTCGCAATGAATTTATAGAACCTTCCAATAGTAGCTATGAACAAGCTAGCGTGGTAAGTGTTGGCGGCTATTACATACCTAAATACAACGCTTTAAACGGAATTTTTAACCGTATCACTTATAGAGCGGGGCTGCGATTTGAAGATACTGGGCTGAGGGTGAACGGCACACCTATTGAAGTTTTTTCAGTAAATACTGGGTTTAGTATTCCCATGGGAAGCACGGCATCTGATCGCTTCTCTAGTCTCAATGTGGCATTAGAATACGGCACTCGCGGTACCTTAGAGAATTCATTGCTGAAAGAATCCTTTTTTGGCATAAATGTTGGATTATCGTTAAATGATCGCTGGTTTATCAAAAGAAGAATCAATTAAAACCAAAAAATAGTATTTTCACCACCTTAATAACTAACACAAACCGTTATGAGAACGAACGTTTTATTTGCTGTATTGGCTTTGTCGTTGGTCTTTTCATTGGCCCAGGGTCAAGCTCAAAACCAAGAGTGTTTGACCAATCTCTCTATTTATGTAGAGAGTGCAAAAGTTAAAAATTATGATGCTGCTTACGAGCCCTGGAAGCTTACGTATGAAGCTTGTCCAGAGCTAAACCGTGCCAACTATTTGTACGGTGAGCGCATTCTAAAACACAAGATTGAGAATAGTCAAGCAGACGAGCGCGCGGCTTATGTAGCCTTGCTTTTGAAAGTGTACGACGACGCGATGAAGTACTTTCCTAGTCGCTATACCTTAGCATCGGTAGTTGTTGATAAGGTCTTGCTGCAGCGATCAGAAAATAGCATTAGTGAGGAAGAGATTTTTAACCAACTCGATCAGGTGTTTAAGGCCGATCGCCCTAACTTCTCGAACCCTCAGGCTCTTTATCTCTATTTTTCAAGCCTTGTAGATCTTAATACAGCCGGAAAAATAGAGTTGCAACGGGTCTTTGAGGTGTATGACGAGGTAGTGGCGAAAATCGAAGAAGAAAATAAGAAGCTCACTGATCAGATAGTCAAATTGCTTCCGCTCGAAGAAGACGGAACCATAACGAGTAAAGACAAACAACGCTTAAGAGTATACACCAATAATTCGACCTCTTTTGGAAAAGTTGCGGCCAGCGTTGATATCAAGCTAGGAGCTTTAGCCGATTGCGAAAACTTAGTGCCGCTTTACGAGAAAAGCTACGAAGACCGAAAAACTGACATTAATTGGGTAAAGAGCGCTGTGGGTCGCATGTTCGGTAAAGAGTGTACCGACTCTCCCATGTTCAGAAAGCTTTTCGAAGCTCAAATCGCCCTTGAGCCTTCTGCTGACGCCTATTTATATGGCGGAACCTTGAAACAAAAAGCAGGAGACATTACAGGAGCGCTAGTCGACTTTAACAAGTCTGCAGAGTTAGAGACCGATGCCTACAAGAAGTCTAACATTCTATATAAGATCGCCACGATTGTGCGAAAATCTAATAAGGTACAAGCGCGTAATTATCTTAATCAGGCAATCAAAGCGAATGCCTCAAACGGAAGAGCCTATTTGTTGCTTGCGGCTCTTTATGCCGACAGCGCCAATGAGTGCGGAGAATCTCAGTTTGACAAGCGCGCCGTGTATTGGCTTGCTTCTAAAACTGCTGATCGCGCAGGACGCGTAGATCCATCGCTAAGAAGCACAGCCGATAAGGCCGTAGAATCTTACGAGGCTAAGGCTCCCTCAAAGACCGATATTTTTAACTCAGGCAGAGC
This sequence comes from Flavobacteriaceae bacterium, assembly GCA_018402205.1. Taxonomy (GTDB): domain Bacteria; phylum Bacteroidota; class Bacteroidia; order Flavobacteriales; family Flavobacteriaceae; genus UBA3478. The sequence continues at coordinate 75,860 of JAGYIX010000007.1, read as the reverse complement.
TGGTGAGACTATCACTTTCTCTTGCTGGATAGGTGGTTCAGTAGCCATTCCTTCACTTTAAACCCACAAACGATGCTCCGCATAAGGAGTTTGAATCTTATTTTCAACAAAGCCGCGGCTCTGGCCGTGGCTTTGCTGTTTTACGGTTGTTCTGAATCGTTTAAACGTCCAGAATTAAGTGCAGAAGAGCGTAGATTGCCCGCCGCTATTTCAGAGAATTTAAAGCTTTATTACACCGAGTCTGTGCGTCCGCTTTCTCTAATTGAATCTGACACCACTCGTGTGGTTTCTATTTTAGAGAGTAAGCGAAACGAAAATTATGAGAACCGTGCGTTTCGTTTTCAGCGTTTTCCTGAGGGTTTAGAAATAACCTTGTACAATGAATTTAGTGAACCCACCCGCGTAATTGCTGATTCAGCCCTTTATTATCTAGATACAGGTATTTTGAATCTCATGGGCAATGTTCAAGTGTATTCGTTTGACGACAAAAAACTCTTTACCGATCAATTGTATTGGGACAGAGAACTGTCATGGGTTTTTAGCGAACGCGCCTTCACCTATGAGAACCCTGAAGAAGGCACCCTTATGAAGGGCACAGGAATGCAGTTTAGTCGTGATTTTACCACTTTTGAGGCCCTTAAAACTAGTGGTATACTAGAGCTTTCAGAAACTGAACCTATAAATCAAGAAGACTAGTATCTTTGACCTATGATTCGAATTCTTAGATATACCGAGTACCTCTACCTAATTGTAGCTTTTTTTTCGGGATACCGACTCATCGAGCTGCTAGGTACAGATAGCCAAGAGCGACTGATCTTTGGTTTCTTTTTTATTGTTTCTGTGGGTATGTTTTTCTTTAGACGTAACTACCGAAAAAAATTTGAAAAGCGCGAGCGAGAATCTGACCGTTAAACGCCCTGCTTCTTGAACACCTATCTTATTATTATTTCACTCTCACTGGTGTTTTCTGCCTTTTTTTCGGGCATGGAAATTGCCTATGTCTCTGCTAACCGCATTCACATTGAAATTGAAAAAAAACAAGACGGATTTCTCGCAGCCATACTAAGGCGACTAACCGCTTCGCCCTCGAAGTTTATTGCCAGCATGCTTATCGGAAATAATCTGGCCCTAGTGATCTACGGATATTATATGGGTAAGGTGTTAATGGCGCTGCTACCTCAAGGATTGGTAACTGATATGTATTGGCAGCAATTGGTATTTAGAGAGTTTCAATTGCTCACACACACCCTTATCTCTACACTGATTATACTCTTTACCGCAGAGTTCACGCCTAAAGTGTTTTTTCAGATTTACGCCAATACCTTGCTTAAGGCATTAGCTGTTCCGGCTTACTTCTTTTTTGTGCTTTTTTCGGGTCTTTCATTTCTAGTGATCCGCCTTTCTGACGCTCTTTTACGCTTGTTTAAAGCTGGCAGTATTAATCAATCTGAGGTGTTTAGTAAAATAGAGCTAGGCGATTATATTTCGCAACAACTTCAATCGGCCAAGAAAGACCAAGAGTTAGATTCTGAAATTCACATGTTTCAGAATGCCTTAGAATTTGCAGAGGTTAAGGCCAGAGAGATTATGGTGCCCCGCAACGAGATAACCGCCATTGAGTTACACGACCCTATTGACGATTTACGCTCACTTTTTATAGAAACGGGCTATTCCAAAATCTTGGTGTACAAAGATACCATTGATGATATTATTGGGCACGTGCACTCTTTTGATCTGTTCAAAAAGCCGCGTGCATTGCGCACGATTACCAAAACGGTTGAATACGTGCCAGAGACCATGCTGATTCACGACATCTTAAATGTACTTATTAAGAAACGCAAAGGTATAGCCGTGGTGTTAGATGAGTATGGCGGAACCTCTGGTATGCTTACTATCGAAGATATTGTCGAAGAACTTTTTGGGGAGATCGAAGACGAGCACGATACAGTGGAATATATCGAAGAGCAACTCGACGCACACACCTATCTTTTTTCAGGCCGACTTGAGGTGGATTATCTCAATGAGAAATACAAACTTGAGTTGCCCGAAAATGACGAATACGAGACCTTGGCGGGTTTAGTAATGAGCTATACGGAAGAAATCCCTGAGCTGAACACCGAAATTCGCCTTGAGAGGTTTGTTTTTACAGTGTCTGAGGTTTCTCAAACACGTATAGAAAAGGTGCGACTAAGGTTGCTTCAAGACGAAGACTAAACATTTCGATTTTTCACAGAAATTGGGTACTTTCGCTGCTCTTTGATAACCCTAAGAAAATGGCGATTTTAAATACCATTAGAAAGCGTACCACCGTTTTGATCATTGTGATCGGATTGGCGCTTTTCTCGTTTGTAATTTCTGGGATTTTTACCAGTGGCACCTTTCAGGGCCAGGGTGGCTTCACCACCTCTATTGCTGAGGTTAACGGCAACCCCATTGCCTTAGAAAAATTTCAACAAAGCTTAGAGATAGCCACGCGCACCTATGGTTCTGCCCTTTCGAATACCGCCATGGTATCTATGGTGGTTGAGCAAGAGATTCGCGGTGAATTACTCGATCAGCAGTTTGATAAGCTAGGCTTAGAAGTAGAGGGCGACCAGCTCTTAGACTATATTTCAGCCTCTGGCTATGCTAATGTTCCTGAATTTCAAGATGATTACGGCCAGTTTGACCGTTTTAAGTTTAAAGCAGCTATCGCTGAATGGCGTGCTACTAACCCCTTACAATACGACGCCTGGTTAAATGATGAGGCTCGTTTTGTTCAGGCTGCTAAAGAACGCATGTATTTTACACTTGTTCAGGCGGGTATTACCTCTACCAATGCTGAGGCGGCTACTACCTTTAAAGTAAAGAATGACAAAGTAAGTTTTGAATACCTACAGTTGCCTTATAGCTCTGTGGCCGATTCATTAGTAAAGGTTTCTGAAGCTGAAATAAAAGCGCATTTGAGCAAGTTTCCAGAGCGCTTTAAGCAAGACGAAGAGCGTGATTTGCGTTATGTGTATTTCAAAGAACTTGCCTCTGATCAAGATGTTAAAGTAGTGTTAGACGGAATTACTGCATTGTTAGAGCCTAGCGAAGAGTTTGATACTAATAGTAACACTACCGTTACTAGAGAGAGTTTCTTAGAAACCGATGATGTGGCAGGCTTTTTAAGCCGCTATTCAGATGTGGCTTACGATTCGGTGCCTATTCCACGCACCCAGCTTCCGGTAGAGCATGCAGACAGTATTATTAAACTTTCTATTGGAGCGTCGTATGGTCCGTTTAAGCACGGAAATACCTATAAGGTTAGTCGCCTTATGGATTACATTAAAAACGGAAGTGTTCGAGCGCGCCACATCTTAGTGGCTTACCAAGGATCAGAGCGCGCTGCAACTACCGTTACCAGAACTAAAGAAGAGGCTCGCGCCAAGGCCCGTGAGTTATTGACTAAAGCGCGTAGTGCTGAGGTAGCGTTTACAAAATTAGCTACCGATGAGTCTGATGGTCCTACAGCAAGTCGTGGCGGTGATCTAGGTTACTTCTTGAATGGAGACATGGTAGATGCTTTCAACGACTATGCGTTCTCAAACCCCATAGGTGCGATTGGTTTAGTCGAGACCTCTTTCGGATTTCACGTGGTGAAGGTAGAAGATAAAAGAGACGTGTACCAAGTTGCCACCTTGGTGCGCAATATTGAGCCTTCTGAGGCAACTATTAACAACTTATATACCGATGCTACCTCTTTTGAAATGAAGGCTAAAAGCAGTGATTGGAAGCAATTTCCGCTCATCGCAGATGATATGGGGTATGCCTTTAAGCCAATAACCAAACTAAAGGCATTTACCGAAGACCTTCCGGTCTTAGGCGCCCAACGCGGTATAGTGAAGTGGGCTTTTAACGCACAAACTAAAATAGGGGATATCAGAAGATTTGATGTGGCCGACGGATACGTTATAACCCAAGTAGTTAAGCAGCGTAAAGAAGGGCTACAAGCCCCAGAAGATATTTCTCCGCTGGAGATTGCCCGAATTAGAGATGAGAAAAAAGCAGCACTTTTACTCAAGCAAAATGCAGGACAAAGTTGGGAAGCTGCTTCGGCAATTGCACAGATTCAAACCGGCACAGCCAGCGCTCTTAGCACCGATTTAAGTGTTATTCCTGGGCTAGGAACAGAACCCTATGTAGTAGGTAAGGCCTTGACGCTTCAAGAACAAGAAGAGTCTCAGTGGCTTAAAGGAGGTTTAGGTATTTATAAGATACGCGTAACAGCAAAGACGGCTGCCTTAGAGCTTCCTGTAATTGAGCCTTATGCCCGTTCTATTGCTGAAGAGCGCGTAGCTCAAGGCTCTCAGTCGGCTTACGAGGCGCTAAAAAAGGCCGCTGAAATCGTCGATAATAGAGCGATTGTTTACTAAAATTTAAGCTGTTTAACTGAGTACACAGAGCTCGGCTAACCCAAGAATAGTTGAATATCCCTTTTCTTTTAGAGAAGGGATATTTTCTTTTCGGCTAAATAGGGCAAAATCTCCTCCCCATGCCCCTAAAGAGCTGAACACCCCTGTACATCCTTGAAATAGGGTTTCGGATATGGGCTGCACATCTAAATGGGTACCAATTATTTGCTCGTGTGCGCTAAGCACCTTCTCAAACGACTCTAGCCTGTCGGCTGCCACCAGATCTTTTGTAAGTGTCGATATCTGCCCAATGAGTTGGGGCGACTTTGGTCGCGCTGTATACTGCTTAATCGCCTCGCGACTATTCATTTTTTGGTTCAGATAAACCAAAAAGAGTTCTTCACTAAAACTTGGGTTAAAGGTTATGTGCTGCACCTCAGGCCCACTAGAAGTTTTACGGTATAGAATAGGGCCTTTAGCATCGGCGCAGGCAATATCGTATCCGCTTCCGCCGAAACTCGCCGCTAAAAGAGCAAAGGCATCTACCGAGAAAAAATCAGCCAACGCGCTTACAAGGGTTGAAGACGATCCTAGCCCCCAGTTTCTATCGAATTCGAGGCTGGCCTTTATCGACCATCCGTGGGTAAAAGCCTTTGGATTTAATTGCTTAATAGCTGCGAATAGATCGCCTAGTATTCTAGCTGTTTTATCCCCTTCAAGATTAGGGGTCAACTGCTCAAGGTCAAAGCGGTGGTTAAACCAGGTTTGGCCTTTGTGATCTATTGCTTCCCAAAAAATTATGGATTGTTCGATAGGCGAAAACTCAAAGCGTTGCCCTACAATGGTCGGAAGTGCTAGGGCTAGGGCTCCGTCTAGAACGGCATATTCTCCGCTGATCAGTAACTTTCCGTGTTTGTATACCGTTTGAGCATTATTCATTGACGCAAACGGTTAAGCGCCTGTTTAACGGCTGCACTACTTACGGTATTGTCTTTAAAATAGGCTACTAGGGCCTCTTTTTCTTCGGCGCTTGCGCCCTCTGCATTTAAGAGATTGAGCAGGTGCATTTTCATATGCCCCTTTTGAATACCTGTGGTTACTAGCGAGCTTACGGCGGCAAAATTTTGTGCCAGCCCAGCTACGGCAGTGATGCGCATAAGGTCTTCGGCCGATGGTCGCCCGAGAATATCTAATGCCTGTTTTACTAAAGGATGCAGTGCGGTTAGTCCGCCTACTGTTCCGAGAGCGAGTGGAACTTCTAATTCAAAATGCAGTTCTTGAGTTTTGGTGATAAAGGCCTTGGTGAGTGATCGGTACTGGCCGTCGCGGCTGGCAAAGGCATGAACTCCTGCTTCAACGGCCCTAAAATCATTGCCGCTGGCGATCACCACGGCATCGATGCCGTTCATGATGCCCTTGTTGTGGGTGACTGCTCGGTAAGGTTCTGCTTGCGCAATGGCCACCGCCCGGCAGAATTTTTTTGCGAAAGTAGCTCCGTCTACCCCCTCGTAAGCCAGTTGCTCTAAGGGGCAGCTCACCCATGCGCGAACCGTACAGTGGGGTACGTAGTTGCTCAATATGCTCATGACTACCTCTGGAGCCTCTTCAGCCGAAAAGGCCTCGTTGGCCTTAGTACTGAAGTCATGGGCTAGCTGCTCAAGGCACGAGTTGATAAAGTTTGCGCCCATGGCATCTTTAGTCTCAAAGCTGAGTGCGATGTGGTAGTAGCCCTCTAGTTTATGGGTATTATCGACGAGTTGTAATGAGCGAATGCCTCCTCCTCGCTTTTTCATGCTTGCGGTAAGAGGTTTTAGCGCCTCTTCAAATGCTGCTTGTTGTGCCTCAAAGAAGGCGAAGAGTTTTTCGGATGGGCCAAAGTAATTAAGGTGCACATGACCCACCTTTTCGGTGCCTACAATTTTAGTGTGAAATCCGCCTTTATCGGCCCAAAACTTTGCGGCTTTACTTGCTGCAGCCACTACCGAGCTTTCTTCGATTACCATGGGAATGGCAAAGACCTTGTGGTCAATTAAAAAGTTAGGTGCAACTGCAAATGGCAGGTAGTAGTTGGCCAAGGTGTTTTCGATGAACTCATCGTGCAGCTCTTGAACTTTGGGGTCGGGGTGGGTGTAGGTCTTGAACACCTCAAGGGTCTGTGCAGGGTTACTGGCAAAGGTTTCAGCTACCCATTGGGCCTTTTCTGCCTTAGTTTTCTTTGAAAAGCCGCTTACCATCTCTTTCATGAACAGATCTTCTGCTCAAAGATACGCATAAGGCCTGCTTTCACATTCTCGAAATTAATTAGTAAACTTGACCCTCTTATAAGTTCTGTTCACATGAAAAAATGTATTGCGCTCTGCTTGCTGAGTATAACCCTAGGGCTAAGCGCCCAAAAGCAGCAAATTACCCTTGAAGAAATTTGGTCAGGCGCCTTTTCGACTGAAGGTATTGCTTCGCTTCGTTCCTTACAAGCGGGTGATCAATACACTACCCTAGAGTACAATGAGGGCCAAAGCCAAATTGTAGTCTACGATTATAAAAGCATGAGTAAACAAGGGGTGTTGCTTTCTTCGGGCACAGAAATACCTCGATTTAGTTCGTATGCCTTTAATCAAGACGAGTCTAAGATTCTTATCGCTACCCAGCGCACGCCCATTTTCCGACGCTCTTCAGAGGCTGTTTACTACATCTTTGACCGCACAGCGCGAAAGCTCATTCAAGTAGATAGCGATAAAATAAAGGTTCCGGCCTTTTCCCCGAACGGAACCGAACTGGCCTATATCAAAGAAAATAATCTGTATTTATTTGACCTACAGAGCCTTTCTTCTAAGCAGCTAACTACCGACGGAGCCGAAGGCAGCATCATAAATGGCCACGCCGATTGGGTGTACGAAGAAGAGTTTTCGCTGGTTCAGGCATACGAATTCAACGCAAGCGGATCTCATATTACCTATCTCAAGTTTGACGAATCTGAGGTGCCTGAATTTTCGATGGACATTTATGGCCAAAATCTTTACCCCTACCCATACCGCTTTAAGTATCCGAAAGCCGGAGAAAAGAATGCCGAAGTCAGCGTGTATTTCATTGACCTAAAGAGCGGTGCCCAGCAGAAAGCCAATCTTCAGCCCCAAGAGTACACTATGCGCATTTATGCGAAAAACGAGGCTAATAAGATGGTAGTGCAGACGCTCAACCGTCACCAGAATCACCTAATGCTGCATGAAATAGACCTAAAGTCAAATACGTCGAGTGTGCTGCTTGAAGAAAAAGACGAGGCCTATATTGACATTCACGACAACCTCACCTTTTTAGAGAACGACGATTTTATATGGACAAGCGAGGCCGACGGATACAACCACTTATATCTTTATAATGCTGACGGATCGCTCAAAAATCAGCTTACTTCTGGCGATTACGAGGTAACCGCCTTTTACGGCTACGACTCTAAGCGCAAGCGCCTGTTCTATCAGTCGACTGAGCCCTCATCTATTGAGCGTGCCGTTTATCGTATTGCACCCAACGGACGTTTTAAAACTAAAATCACTCAAGAGGCCGGAACGTATAGCGCCCAGTTTTCGGCCGATTACACTTATTTCATTGCTACTTATGAGAGTGCAACAACCCCGCCTGAATTTAGCTTGAGAGACCCAGGTTCGGGCAAGCTGCTGAGTGTTATTAAAGACAATCAGTCGCTGCTGAAGAAACTCGATAGCTATGAACTCTCACCTAAAGAGTACGGAACGCTGCGCGTGGGTAACAGTTCGCTGAATATGTATATGATACGTCCGGCCGATTTTGATCCGAATAAGCAGTATCCGCTTTTGATGTTTCAATATTCTGGGCCGGGTTCGCAACAAGTGGCTGACCGCTGGATGGGCACCAACGACTATTGGCATCAAATGCTGGCCCAACAGGGCTATGTGATCGCCTGTGTCGACCCTAGAGGAACGGGTTTTAGAGGGCGCGACTTCAAAAAGGTCACCTACCTTAATCTGGTAAAACTAGAGACTGAAGATCAAATCGCGGCTGCTCAAAAACTATCCGAACTGCCCTACATAGATGCCGACCGCACCGGAATCTGGGGATGGAGCTTTGGAGGACACATGAGTACCAATGCGCTGCTCAAGGGTAACGAAGTATTTGAGATGGCAATTGCCGTGGCCCCTGTGACTAGCTGGAGGTTTTACGACACCATTTACACCGAACGTTTTTTACGCACTCCGGCCGAAAACCCTGAAGGATACGACAACGAATCGCCTTTTAACTATCCTGAATTGCTCAAAGGCAAATACCTGCTAGTTCACGGAAGCGCCGACGACAATGTGCACGTGCAAAACTCTATGCGCATGATCGAGGCCCTCATTGAGGCCAACAAGCCCTTCGATTGGGCCATTTATCCCGATCGCAATCACGGCATTTATGGAGGCAACACGCGTTTACACCTCTACAACAAGTTGACCCAATTCATACTTAACAACCTTTAACCATGACTGAAAAAGCGACTACCTGGGGCCACCCCAAGGGATTATTTTACCTGTTCTTTGCGGAGCTATGGGAGCGCTTTAGTTTCTATGGCATGCGCGCGCTTCTCACCCTCTATATGGTTGAGGTGGTTTTTGAGGCCCTGAGTAACAAAGATTTTGTGACCGCGGCCATCTATTCGTCTTATGGATCAATGGTATATGCCGGAACCGTAATCGGCGGACGCATCTCAGACAAATTACTAGGCATGCGCAAGTCGATCTTTTTGGGTGGAATATTAATGGCCATTGGGCACTTTGTGCTGGCGGTAGAACACAACATCGCCTTCTTTTTGGCCTTGTCGTTTATCATAGTGGGCAACGCTTTTTTCAAGCCCAACATCTCCACCTTTGTGGGCACCCTTTACGAAGACAACGACCCGCGTAAAGACTCCGGATTTACCATTTTCTACATGGGAATCAATCTAGGAGCCTGGGTTTCTCCGCTGCTCTGCGGATGGCTAGCTGCCTCTTACGGCTGGCATTACGGATTCGGCCTTGCTGGAATCGGCATGGTGGCCGGTCTGCTTTTCTTTTACTCCGGAATTAAAAAGGGGGTGTTTGGAGAAAAGGGCTTGCCGCCAGAAGACTCAACCCTTGAGCAAAAGCAATTTGGACTGAGTAAAGAGCACCAAGTTACTGTGCTAAGCGTGCTATCTGTTCCACTAATCGCTTTGCTTTTATCGGCTTACAATCCGATATATAACCAAGACACTATCGTTAATCTGCTATTTAAGGGAATAGGGGTGTTTATCTTGGGTTACCTCGCCTACATCTTATATCAGGCGGCTCCCGACGAGCGTAAAAAACTGCTAGTGGCCATCATGATCACTCTCTTTATGACCATTTTTTGGGGCTTTCACGAGCTTTCTGGTAGCGTAATTACCCTGTTTTCTGCCCGTAACGTCGAGCTGACCTTTATGTCGGCCGCTCAGACCAACTCGCTCAACCCCATGTTTATTATTCTATTAGCTATTCCGCTCTCTATGCTGTGGACATGGCTCTCGAAGCGTGGTATCAACCCCAGAACTCCCTATAAGTTCGGATTAGGCTTGGTCTTTGCGGGGCTAAGTTTTTATGTATTGGCTATTTCAGGGGCTAACGCGAATGCCCAGGGGTTAGTGCCTTTTGGCTATCTACTGGTCATGTATTTGCTGCTTTCGGTGGGGGAACTCTTTATGTCTCCAGTGGGCCTCTCGAAAATTACCTCACTTTCGCCCAAGCGCATTGTCGCTTTTATGATGGGTGTATGGTTTTTGTCGTCGGCCTTCGCCTTTCAGGTGGTAGGATTTATCGGCAAAAAGCTTTCAGTAGAGTCGGGTTCGGCTGCTGCCGATCCGCTGCAAACCCTAACCCTATACACAGACGGATTTCATCTTATCGCTCAGTATTCACTTATTTCAGGTTTAGTGGTGCTTTTGGCCTCTCCGCTGATCAAGCGTCTGATGGGCGAGGTACATTAACAACGCAAACACTCCATAATAAAGTGCTGCATCTGGTTTATCAAAATCCTCAATAACAAGGGGTTCGGGTATGTGCTGGGCCAAGTAATTAACACCCTTGAGCACGCTCGATAGCCAGCTATTACAAATACTGGCCCAAAATGAAGAGGTTAGCCCCAATAGGCCTAGTCCTAAAATAAAGGGCATAAGCGGAACCAAGGCCAATGACCCTAGCAAAAACCAAGTAGAGATCGTCTTAAAGGTTACAAGCACTATGGGAGTCACTCCTAGTTGAGCGGCGATGCTCACTGCTGCCAAATAATAAAAATAGCGCAGCCATTTTCGCTTGGGTTCAAACGCTTTTAGTGGCTCTAGACAAACCACGATTGCAGCCACCGCCGAATAACTCATCAAAAAGCCTAGGTCAAATAGCAATTGCGGCTGAATCAGTAAGCTCAAAAACGCCGAAACTGATAGTAACTGAGCCTTTGAGGGTATGCGTTTAAGCAAATGGGCTAGGGCATAAAGGCTAAAGATCAAAGTAGCACGCACCACCGAAGGGCTGAATGCGGCTATTAACGCATACCACCAAAGGCAAGCCACTAGTAGTATTTTTCTATAGGGTTGCGGTACAAAGAAGATCAACCCATTGAGTAAGGCGAATAGCACTCCTACATGTAAACCAGAAATAGCAAGTACGTGCGCGGCTCCTAGTTTCTTGAATTGCTCTTTTACGGTCGATGAGATGAGCGTTCGGTCACCTACCATCACGTTGGCTAAAAGTCCAAGGGGCTCATGGCTAATGCCCAGTGTGTTCCATCTCTTAACCATTGAAGCCCTGAATGTAAGGCCATTTGCCGGTTCAACCAGTCTATACTCTTTGATAAATGCGCGCGTTTGTGAGGTGTTATAAACGGAGTCAAATAGTTGAAGTTTAGCGGCATATATGGCTCCGCTTTCTAAAGAATCTTTAGAGTAAAGTATAATGCTTCCACCTATTCCTTCAGCTTTGAATTTGTGGCGTTTAGGGCTTTTTCCGGCGTAGTCAATAACCTTGACTACCGTTAATTCTGGCCAATCCGGTAAAGCTGGCTCTGCTTTTAACAGGTAAGCTCCTATCAGTACCCAAAGTAGGCCAAGAAAAAGCTCTTGAACTATAAAAAGGGTGTAATAGCAGCTAAACACATAAATGCAACAAACAAGCAGTAAGAGGTAGATTGAAGGGCTGAGTAACTCAGCGAAATAGATTCCGCTAACCAGGTAGGCCAGAAGCCTGTTTATGAGCGAAAAGGGTGTTTTCATAAATAGCCTCTGCCGTGCGATTGCTAGCTCCTTTTTGACCTAGCATTTTTTCAAGCTTCTCGTAGTGCTCAAGCATGCGCTCTCGATACGGCCTATTCTCAAGGCGTTTAAGTGCTTTTGTAATCTGTGCAGGGGTGCACTCTTCTTGAATAAGTTCGGTTACACAGGGCGCGTCAAGAATGAGGTTCACCAAAGAGATATAACTCAAATTAACGAGTCTTTTAGCTAGCGCATAGGTCAGCGGGCTGGTTTTGTAACAAACCACTTGAGGTGTATGTAGCAGCGCCGTTTCTAGCGCTGCAGTACCGCTAGTTACCACGGCCATATATGCGTTTTTAACTAGATCTTGCGTAGCTCCAAATAACACATGAACGCCCTCTTTTGTATAAGGAGCGTAGGTGGCGGCCTCTTGGCTAGGCGCACCAGCGATGATTATCTGATACTCTTTAAATGAAGAGGCCGCCGCCAGCATAGAGGGTAATATGCGTTTTATTTCTTGAGATCGGCTTCCAGGCAACAGGGCGATGATAGGGCGGTCGTCTAATGCATAAGTCGACTTAAACAATTCAGGGCTCATAAGCGTTTCTGAAAGGGCGTCTAATAGCGGATGCCCCACAAAGGTGACCTTGTAATGGTGTTTGGCGTAAAAATCGGGCTCAAAGGGTAGGGTGACATAAAGGTGGTCTACGTATTCTTTGATGCGCTCAACGCGCTTAGGTCTCGAGGCCCATACTTGAGGCGCAATATAGTAGTGCACTAGAAATCCGGCCTTTTTAGCCCATTGGGCTATGCGCAAATTAAAGCCTGAAAAGTCAATGAGAATAAGCGCTTCTGGATTAAACGAAAGTATATCTGCTTTGCAGCTGCTTAGGCGCTTTTTGATTTTAAAGAGGTGCTTAATGACCTCGAAAAAGCCCATGAAGCTTATGTGTTTATAGTGAAAATCTAATACAGCGCCGCTGGCTTGCATAAGGTCACCGCCCATCGCCCTAAAAGAGGCCTTTGAATCTGTATTCGAAAGAGCCTTTATAAGGTTAGAGGCGTGTAAATCGCCTGAGGCTTCGCCGGCTATTAAATAGTATTTCAATCGTTTTCTCTTAAAACAGAGGTAAATATAGCGCAATACGCTGCACTGTGCTTGCAGGGGGTTAAGCCACTTAAAACTTGAGATCCCACGAATTGATATGGGTCATGCTGTGGTAGGCCGTAAGGTCAAACTGAGTAGGTACTACAGAGGCATATCCGGCTTCTAGGGCAGCTATGTCGGTATCTTCTCCTTGATCGAGCAGCACAAAATCTCCAGTGAGCCAATAGTATTCTTTGCCTGAGGGGCTAATGCGCTTGTCGAATTTCTCTTTCCAATTAGCCCGCGCCTGTCTGCACACTTTTATGCCTTTAACTGGGGCTCCGTCGGTTTTTGGAATATTTACATTCAGTACGGTACCTTCGGGCATTCCTTTTTCAAGCGCTTCAGACACTAAGGTGCGCACTACGCTTCGGCAGGCGCTAAAGTTGGCGCCCCATGAGAAGTCGAGCAAAGAGAAGCCAATGGCCGGAATACCCTCAACCCCAGCTTCAATTGCCGCACTCATGGTGCCTGAATATATTACATTGATAGACGAGTTGGCCCCATGGTTGATACCAGAAATGCACAAATCGGGCTTAACATCGAGAATTTGGTGCAAAGCAAGCTTTACACAATCGGCCGGAGTGCCGCTAGTAGAGTAGGCTGGAATATCTGCTAGGCTAGAGTCTAGCTGTATTTTGTTAACCTCTAGAGTGCTGTCTATGGTAATGGCGTGTCCCATGCCTGACTGTGGGCTGTCTGGAGCCACAACAACTAGATGGGCGAGGTCTTTTACGCTTTCGATGAGGTTCAAAATACCTGGAGCGGTAATTCCGTCGTCGTTGCAAACGAGAATTAAGGGTTTCTTCAAGTTGTTAATTTTATTCCAAATGTAGCGAGAATATTGGGTTTGCACGTGTCATTTTAAGTAACTTAGATAGCTAAAAGACTGCTTTGTAGTATGAAAAAGAATGTGGTATTAGGGCTTTTTGTCCTGGTTTTCGCTTTTGCCTCGTGCAGCTTCACCGAATCGAATAATTTTCAGACCGACAATAAAGACAAGCTTCTTATTGATCTGATAACTTATGTCTTAGAAAAGGGGCACTACAGCCCCAAAGAATTAGACGACGCCTTTTCGGCAGAAATCTTTGACCGGTTCATAGAGGGCTTAGATCCGCTTAAGCGCTATTTCTTAGAAGAAGACATATCTCGCTTCGAAATGTATAAGCTAGACATAGACGATCAGCTCAAAAATAAAGAGCTTGCATTTTTTGATCTTGTTTATTCCACTCTGCTACGCCGTATTGAGGAGTCTAAGCTGCTCTATCAAAACGTGCTTTCAAAGCCTATAAAGTTTAAATCGCGCGAAATAGACGTCGATTACGACGCCCTCACTTTTGTGCAAACCAAAAAGCAACTCGAAGAGCGATGGGTAGATCAGTTGACCCTCAATTTACTTCCGGCTTACGATGCCAAAATCGAAAAACAGGCCAAGGCGTCTGAGGTAGAGCTGCAGAATTTAGATAATAAAGCCATAAAAGAAGCTGAAGAAGAGGTGCGAAGCGAGCTACTTAAGACCCTTGACGATTACTACAGCTTCTTAGACGAACTAGACCGCGACGATTACTTTGCCTCGTTTATAGGGGCCGTGACCGAAACCTTTGATCCACACACTAACTACATGGCTCCTTCAGACAAAGATGTTTTTGACATCTCGATGTCAGGAAAGTTTGAGGGTATTGGCGCCAGGTTGCAAAAAAAGCCTGAGGGCACCTTTATTGTAGAGGTGATATCGGGAGGCCCAGTTTGGCGCGCTAAAGCGCTTGAAGTGGGTGACGAGATCACGAAGGTGCGTCAAGATTCAGGCGAGGCTGTAGATATAACCGGTATGCGTCTCGATGACGCTATTAAACTGATCAAGGGGCCAGAAGGTTCTACAGTTTATTTAACAGTCAAGCGAGTAACTGGAGCCGTTGAAGAAGTCTCTATTGTGCGTGATGTGGTTGAATTAGAAGAGAGTTATGCCAAGAGTGCAACTATTATCGATGAGGCTCATAAGTTCGGAATTATCAATCTCCCCAAATTCTACGTCGACTTCGAAGACTACAGTGAACGCAACGCCGCTACCGATATTAAAGCGGAGATTGAACGTCTAAAAGAAGAAAATATAGAGGGAATCATTCTTGATCTTCGCGATAACGGGGGCGGATCGCTTCAAACTGTAGTAGATATGGCCGGATACTTCATAGAAGAGGGCCCTATTGTTCAGGTTCAAGCTTCAGGCAATCGCAAAGAAATCCAAAAAGATAACGATGCATCCGTTTTATACGACGGGCCCTTGGTGATTTTGGTAAATGAATTATCTGCCTCGGCCTCCGAAATATTGGCTGCCGCCATGCAAGATTACCAGCGCGCTATTATATTGGGCAGTGAGCGTACTTACGGCAAAGGCACTGTGCAAAATGTCATTCCCCTTTCAAATATTATCCGCTCTAATGATCTGGGTGATCTCGGGGCGCTGAAGCTAACCACCCAGAAATTTTACCGCATAAACGGCGGATCAACCCAGTTAAAGGGAGTGGCTAGCGACATTGTAATGCCTGACCGCTATGCTTATGTCGATATTGGAGAACGCGATCAAGACAATCCGTTAGCCTGGGATCAGATTGAGCCCGCGCCCTTTAAGCCCTGGAACAAACAGATTGATTTTGAGCGGGTAATCAGTAATAGTAATGAGCGCATTAAGGCAAACGATTATGTGTCTTTACTAGAAGAAGAGGCACAGTGGATCAAGCAGCAACGCGACAATAAAACCGCTTTTTTGGGTATCGAAGAATACCGTATAGAAAAAGAAGAGCTCCGCCAGCGCACAGATAGGTTTAAGAAACTTGACACTTATGATTCTAAGCTAAATTTTAGCTCGCTGAAGTACGAAGAAGCACTCTTTTTAAAAGATTCTATTCTGCGAGAAAAGCGCAATCGCTGGCATAAAGAATTGGCCCGAGACCTTTATATAGAAGAAGCGGTTAATGTGCTTAAAGATCTCAAGCAATTCACCTACGCGAGAAATACGGTAAAGGGCTAGTTAAAATGTGTCTTGTGACGGTTGGCGTCTATCTTTAAAAAGATAAAGCACATCAAGATAAAAAAGAATAAACCCGAGCCTCCGTAGCTAAAAAAAGGCAGTGGAATTCCAATAGTCGGAAGCATGCCTAACACCATTCCTACGTTAATAGTGAAGTGAATAAAAAGAATCGAGATTACCCCGTATCCGTAGATGCGATGAAAGGCCAGTTTTTGTCGATCGGCAAGCACAATTAGGCGAAGCAAAAGCCCCACAAAGGCAAGTACTACGAGGGCGCTCACCACAAACCCCCATTCTTCACCTACTGAACTAAAAATATAGTCGGTATGCTGGGCGGGTACAAAGTTTCCCTTGGTGCGTGTTCCCTGCATAAAACCCTTTCCCCACCAACGCCCAGAAGCGATAGCCTGTTCGGCTTGGTAGGTGTTATACCCAATACTTTGCTTAATCTCGAGTAGCTTGTTTGCGTCTTTTTCAAGGCCTAACCACAGCGAAAATCGATCGCGGTGGTGTTGTTTGAATACCGAAGTAAAAGCCCATGGGGTTATGGCGATTACCCCGAACTGCAGCAGCGGAAAGAGCAATTCAAAAAATAGTGGCGGGCGCTTTTTCTTAGGGCGTAAAAGAAAATATAGCAGAAAAAGCACTGCCGCGGTAATCAGCATAGAGCTAAGCCCAAAGATTAGGGTTAAACTGAAGGCTAAAAGGGTGAATATAACGGCTGCTAGGTAATAAAGCGGAAGCCCCTCTCTAAATAATACCAAGAATAGGGCCAAATAGACGAGCGCACTACCCGGATCGGGTTGCAGCAAAACCAGCAGCACAGGTACAAGGATAATAAGCACCGCATAAAATTGATGCACCCCTGTTTTTAAGGTCACCCCGGTGTCACTCAGGTATTTGGCCAAAGCCAAAGCCGTTAAAAGCTTCATAAGTTCTGAAGGCTGAAAGTTCAGGGGCCCTAAATCGTACCAAGAGGTTGATCCGGCAATGGTTCTTCCGAATACGAAAAGCCCTAATAAAAGCGCAATTCCAACCAGGTAACTCACGCTTGAATAGCGCTTGATTACATGTTCGTCTATAAAGCTCAGCAGGGTTATTACCACTAGCGAAAGCAAAACAAAAAAAAGCTGTTTACCGTGGTAGGTGCTTAAGTCAAGAAGTTCGGTTGAACTGTTGTCATCTAAGGTAGTACTGTAAATATTAAACCATCCAAAGGTAGTTAGCGCTATTATTAGCAGCATGCTGAGCCCATCTATTCGAAAAAGCAAAAAGCTACCACGCATATTCGTTTATTTTAAAGGGTTTTCCGCTATAGGGCTTGGCGTATTCAAGCTCAAGCGTTTTGCTGAGCATGCGCTCTTCCAAATCAGTGCGGCTAATGCTTCCCTTTAGGTATTTTTCGATCATTAGTGAAGCGATGTGTCCTGCATATCGGGCCCCATAGTATCCGTTTTCAATATAAATAGCAACGGCTATTTGAGGGTCTTCGACGGGGGCGAAAGCGACAAAAACCGAATGGTCGGTAAGCTGTGTTTTTTTGCCATCAATACGCGTAAAGTTCTCTACGGTTCCAGTTTTTCCGGCGATACGAATACCTTTTACTTGAAGATAACGGGCTGTTCCTTCGGTATAGACCTTTTCCATTCCTTCAATGACTGGTTCGAAATGCTTCGAGTCTATAGTGGTTTGTCGCTTTTGGGCATAACTTGGATTAAGGTCTGCAATGGGTTGACCTTCAACCGTGCGCAATAGGTGAGGGGTATAGAAAAAACCTTTATTGGCTATGGCCGCTGTCATGTTCGCTAGTTGCAGCGGGGTAGCTGCGACCTCACCTTGCCCAATAGCATTGGAGATGATAAAGGTAGAGACCCACCGATTAGGGCCGTAAGCCCGATCGTAATAGTCAGTATCGGGTATGCGGCCGGGTCTTCCAGTGGGTAGATCAACGCCTAGAAATTCCCCAAGGCCAAAGCTTTTCATGTGTGCTGTCCAGCGGTCGTGACCGGCCGCAGTGCTCTCGAAATTGCGGTAATACGACCTAAAGGTCTCCGCAAAGTAAGCGTTGCACGAGTGGTGTATGCCCGAAACGAGATCGCGTACCCCACCCCCGCAGTGGCAGCCGCGTTTGTCTCCATAAACAAAGAAACCTTCGTAGCAGGTAAAGGTGGTGCTGGGGGTAATGATACCCTCTTGAAGGGCAACTAGCGCGTTTAGGGCCTTGAAGGGAGATCCCGGGGAGGGTTCTGCCAGTATAGAGCGATCCCAGGTGGGTCGGGCCAGGCTATCGTAATACAGCTCGGTGTAGTTTTTGGAGCGCTTGCGTCCCACCAGCAGCGATGGGTCATAGGTGGGTCCGCTGATCATACTTAAAATTTCACCGGTGGCTGGCTCTATGGCTACGATTCCACCTCGCTTGCCTTTCATCAGTAGCTCTCCGTATTCTTGAAGTGTTTTATCTATGGTAATTTGAAGATTTTTACCCATAGTTGCCATACTGTCAAGGGCTCCGTCTTGATACGATCCGATCTCGCGGTTAAAGCGGTCTTTTTGAATGTAGCGCACCCCTTTCTTGCCTCGAAGTAGGTCTTCGTATTGGCGCTCTACACCGGTGCGGCCAATGTTTTCTCCGGCAATGTAATAGGGGCCTGAATTTAGTTCGCTGGGGCTTACTTCACTAATATATCCAAGTACGTTAGCCGAAGCAGCAGTGTGGTACGATCTCAGCGATTTTTTACGAATAAAGAAACCTTCAAAGCGGCGTAGTTTTTCTTGAAGCGCCGCGTAGCGCTCTTTAGACAAGCTAGAAACAATCACCGAGGGCAGTCTGCGTGAATAATTCTCGGCCCGCTTCATGCGCTGTTCAAAGCTCTTTAGGTCTAGATCGAGGAGTTCAAGAAAGGCAAGGGTGTCTAATGCTTTTATTGCACTAGGTATCACCATAATGTCGAAGGCCGCTTGATTAGATACTAACAATTCATTATCGCGATCGTATATGAATCCCCGTTCGGGGTAAATGTATTCTTTGGTTATGGCCGGATCAGATTCTGCCAACGTTGATTCTTTGAAGAAAAGCTGCAGACTCACCAGACGTGCAATAAAGAGCACACCCACTAGTATGATCGAGAATGACAGCAGAAAACGAGACATCTTAGCGTTTTTGGGATGAAAAAAGAATCGCAATCAACGCCACGACTAAAAAACTAAAGGGCAGATGAATAGCAGTCTTTGATAAAATTACAAAAGGTCTGCTCAGATCAAAAATCTCAATACCAAAGAAGAGTAGGTGATGTATAAGCACTAAGTAGAATAGGAATACTAAGTTTTGTCCGAGGGTTCCGCTGAACTGGCTGTCGGTATGAAAGCTCACGCTAGAACCGTAGCTCAGCCGCAGCAGTGAAGGACGTAAATAAGCGCCCACCGTAAGCGCTATGGTATTAATTGCGACCGTATCTGAGGCTATGTCGGTAACTAGGCCTAGCGCAAAGGCTCCCAGCATAGACCTTATGAGTTCGCGCTCAATGGGAGTCCAGTAGAGAAATAAGATGAGAATCATCGGAGAAATGGCTCCGAACCAATGAATCTGGTTGCATATAAAAACCTGTGCGAGAAAGAGCGCAATAAACCGAAGCAGTGCCATTGGGCTGTAATCAGTCATTGCTTTGCACTTCTAGGGTTAAACGTTCTTCTTTGAGGCGATTATCAATAGTGTATACCTGCGAAAGATTAGCCATGTTGTTTGACAGGCTGACCTCGATAGTGTAAAAACTACTGTTTTCGACTATGGCGAATTGTGACACTTGGCCAATGAGAATGCCGGGCGGAAAGATGCTTGACATTCCTCCGGTTACAATGCTATCTCCAATTTGAATCTCGGCTGTTTTGGGAATATCAAATAATTGACATCGATCAAAACGCTTGCCGTTCCAAACCAGTGATCCAAAATAATTGCTGCCCTTGATCGATGCATTAATGCTGCTGTCTTCGTGCAATAGAGAGATTACCGTCGAAAAGTTTGCAGAACTCTGCTCGATGATGCCTACCACCCCCTGATCGGTAATCACCCCCATATCGGCATAGACTCCTTGTTGTGTTCCCTTGTTAAGGGTAAGGTAGTTGCGCTCTCGAACCACGCTGTTTTTGATCACCTTAGCCGGTATAACGGCATAAGGGTTTAGACTGTCACTCAAGAGCATAGACCCGTCAACAAGGGCCTTTTCAAATTGCGCCTGATAGAGCGCGGCGCGCAGCGCCGCGTTATCTTTTTGCAATTGTTGATTGCGTTTTTTAAAAGAAAAGTAAGAGGCCGTTGTTGCCTTAAAGCTGTGAAGACTGCCTAAAAATTGATTCGAAGAGCTCAGCCACACTGCTTTTTGATGGCTGCTTTGCGTTACGGTAAGGCCAAGGGCTATAGCCAGGAGAAAAACAAGAAGAACTTCAGATCGCCATTTAAAAAGTAAAGCGAGCAGTCTTCCCATTATTGAATCAGCACAGTTTTATATGCCGCCAGGTGCTTTAAAGCAATGCCCGTTCCGCGTACTACAGCGCGAAGCGGATCTTCTGCAATGTAAACCGGAAGGTCTGTCTTTGAAGATAGTCGTTGATCGAGCCCACGAAGCATAGCTCCACCACCGGCCAGGTAAATACCTGAATTGTAAATGTCTGAGGCGAGCTCTGGTGGCGTCTGAGAAAGTGTCTCCATCACGGCTTCTTCGATGCGCACTATAGATTTGTCGAGTGCTTTGGCGACTTCCCTAAAGCTAACGACAATTTGTTTTGGCTTACCCGATAGCAAGTCACGACCCTGAATCTCCAAATTTTCGGGCGGATTGTCGAGTTCGTCAGTTGCCGAACCGCATTCTATTTTAATGCGTTCAGCGGTGCGCTCTCCTATAAAAAGGTTGTGCTGTGTGCGCATGTAGTTAATGATGTCGTTGGTAAACACGTCTCCGGCGATCTTGACCGAGCGGTCTACGACGATTCCACCTAAGGCGATAACCGCAATTTCGGTGGTACCCCCTCCGATGTCTACGATCATGTTTCCTTTGGGCTTCATGATGTCTAGGCCGATACCGATGGCTGCGGCCATGGGCTCATGAATGAGATAGACCTCTTTTCCGTTTACGCGCTCTGCCGATTCTTTTACCGCACGCATCTCTACTTCGGTGATGCCAGATGGAATACAAATGACCATGCGCAGCGAGGGCGGAAATAATTTTTTTGCAAAGCCGGAACGCTCTTAATCAGCATGCCGATCATTTTTTCAGAGGCGTCAAAGTCGGCAATTACTCCGTCTTTAAGCGGCCTAATGGTTTTGATATTCTCGTGGGTTTTGCCCTGCATGAGGTTGGCTTCTTGCCCCACGGCCACAATCTTACCCGACATGCGATCGCGTGCGACTATAGAGGGGCTATCTACCACCACTTTTCCGTTGTGAATAATCAGCGTATTGGCGGTTCCAAGGTCAATCGCAATTTCTTCGGTCAAAAAATCAAAAAAGGCCATAATCTGAGGGACTGAATGCTTTCGAAAGTACGAAAATTAATGTTTGAAATGACGCGTTCCGGTCATCACCATTGCCATTGATGCCTTATTGCAGTATTCGATGCTGAGTTCGTCTTTAATCGATCCGCCTGGTTGAATAACCGCATTTATTCCTGCCAAATCTGCGATCTCTACGCAGTCTGGAAACGGAAAAAAGGCATCAGAGGCCATCACCGCTCCTTTGAGATCGAACTTAAAATGCTGCGCCTTGTGAATAGCTTGATTAAGGGCATCTACCCTTGAGGTTTGGCCGGTTCCGCTGGCCAGAAGCTGTTTGTTTTTGGCCAATACTATGGTGTTCGACTTGGTGTGTTTACAAATCTTAGAGGCGAACAATAGGTCTTCGATTTGCTCGGATGTAGGGGCTACTTTAGTTGCCGTTTTAAGGGTAGCAGCGCTGTCGGTTTTTAGATCACGCTCTTGCACCAACTGCCCATTTAGAGCGGTGCGCACTTGGGTTTGTGGAAGGTTCCAATGCTTTTGAACCAGCAAGATGCGGTTTTTCTTTTCGCTGAGTATTTCGGCCGCCTGGGCGTCGAACTCAGGGGCAATCACTACCTCGCAAAAGAGCGTTTTGATCTCTTGGGCGGTAGCTACGTCTATTTTTTTGTTGGCGATGAGCACTCCTCCAAAGGCCGAAACGGGGTCAGCAGCAAGCGCTGCTCTATAAGCCTCGACTAGTCGGGTACGTGTCGCAAGCCCACACGCGTTGTTGTGTTTTAGAATGGCAAAGGTTGGCTCGTCGTTTACGAATTCGCTCATGAGGCTCACAGCCGCGTCTACGTCAAGTAGATTGTTGTACGAAAGTTCTTTGCCGTTTAATTGGGTAAATAGCGCATCAAAATCGCCGTAGAAGTAGCCTTTTTGGTGGGGGTTTTCTCCGTAGCGCAGGGCTCGCCCTTTCGACTCGCTTAACCTTAGGGCTTCGAATTCGCCCTCTTTGTTGTAGTAGTTAAAGATGGCCGTATCGTAATTCGATGAGGTGGCAAATGCCTGGGTAGCAAAGCGCTTGCGGTCTTCAAGCTCGGTTTGTCCTTTTTTGGCTTCGAGCAGTTCTAGCAGGGGGCCGTACCCTTCTTGGGTGGCTACACAGAGAACGTCTTGGTAGTTTTTGGCGGCGGCTCGAATCAGCGAGATGCCTCCGATATCGATCTTTTCAATAATGGCTTCTTCTGAGGCGTCTTCGGCTACCGTCTTTTCAAAAGGGTACAGGTCGACGATCACTAGGTCTAATGACGGAATGGCGTATTCTTTTAGGGTCTGTTGGTCTTCTTTAAGCGATCTGCGGTTTAAGATACCGCCGAAAACTTTGGGGTGCAGGGTTTTGACGCGTCCGCCCAGTATAGACGGATACTCGGTTAAACTCTCTACAGCTACGACCTCTATTCCAAGATTATTAATGAAGGTTTCGGTGCCTCCGGTTGAATAAAGAGTAACCCCCAATGCGTGCAGTTTGCGCACGATGGGTTCTAGGCCGTCTTTGTGAAATACCGATATTAAAGCCGATTTAAGGGTTCGAGGAGCGTTCATAAGCGTATTTAAAAAATAAAAATAGTGTTTGTGTCTTAAACAATTTCGGCCACTAGGGCGTTGACGTACTCCAAAATGTCCACATCTTCTTGGGTGAAGGGGTCTATGGTGTGCGAATCGATATCAATTTGGCCTATGTTTTGACCGTTTTTAAAAAGCGGAATCACTATTTCAGACTTCACATGCAAGCTGCAGGCAATATAATTGTCCTGAGCCTTTACATCAGCAACGATGAAGTTTTGGTTGCTTTCAGCCACTTGACCGCAAATACCTTTGCCAAAAGGAATTTGTGTGTGATCGGTGGGTTCTCCAGAGAAAGCTCTTAGATGCAGCGTGCGGGTTTCAGCCTCATGAAAATAGAAGCCAACCCAGTCGTAATGCGCCACGCTAGAGCGAAGTAGTTCGCATATTTGTTCTAGACGCTCGCCTACCGAAAGAGCCTCATTAGAAACAATAGCACTTAGGGGTTGTCTTAGTTCTTGCATACCTTTGAAAGTAGAAAGTGCAAAAATAATCTAACCCTAGCCTTTATAGCAATGAAACAGACCTTTTATGTAGACGGAATTACTTGTATGAGTTGCGTGGCAGTGCTAACTAAGCACTACGGGGCCTTTGAGGGGGTATCTGAGGTTAGCATTGACAAAGATAGTGGCCGCGTAGAGATTGCCGCTGCTCAGCATTTAAGCAATGCTGAACTGGCTAAAGACCTGCCCTCCAAATACAGTTTGCGTAAAGAGCAAAGTTTTGAGCCGGGCGAAGCGACATCGGAAAAGTTTCCATCTATGGAAACTTCGGAGGTCTCTAAATTTCGTCAACTATTTCCGCTCTACCTGATCGGCGCCTATCTTTTTGCCGCCATGGCCTACCGCTGGTACCAAGACGGCATAGAGCCCGCCATGCTTGATTTCATGGGGCTCTTCTACCTGGTCTTTAGCTTCTTCAAATTCTTAGACTACAAAGGGTTTAAGCCCAGCTTTGCCATGTATGACCCTATCGCCAAGGTGGTTCCAGCCTACGGATACGCCTATCCCTTCATCGAACTGTTCTTAGGAGTGGCCTTTATACTGCGCTTTGAGATCACACTTATGCTGTATTTAACGCTAGTCATTTTGTGCGCCACCACCATTGGCGTAGTGCGATCGCTGCTCGATAAACGCACCATTCAATGCGCCTGTCTAGGCACAGCCCTTAAGTTGCCCATGACCCAGGCCACCTTCATAGAGAACGCCGTAATGTTGGCCATGACCGTTTATATGTTGGCCTAATGGGTTAAGGTTGTTCGCAGATCTAAAACAAAAAACCCGCGCCGAAAGGCGCGGGTTTTGCATTCAAAAGCGGTCTGAATTACATCATTCCGGGCATTCCGCCTCCACCCATAGATGGGCCAGCAGGAGCCTCTTCTTTTATTTCAACCAGTGCACACTCGGTGGTCAGGATCATTCCGGCAACCGATGCAGCGTTTTCAAGGGCTACACGAGTTACTTTTTTCGGATCGATGATTCCAGCCTCAAGCATATTCACGTATTTCTCTGTTTTGGCGTCGTAACCGAAGTCTTTTTTGCCTTCAATCACTTTAGATACCACTACAGAGCCTTCACCTCCAGCGTTTTCAACGATGGTGCGAAGCGGAGACTCTACGGCGCGCTCTACAATCTGAATACCGGTGGCCTCATCGGCGTTGGTAGGTTTAATAGAAGCAAGGGCAGCTTTTGCGCGAACAAGGGCTACACCCCCTCCGGCAACAATACCTTCTTCAACTGCCGCTCTGGTGGCGTGAAGCGCATCGTCTACGCGGTCTTTTTTCTCTTTCATCTCTACCTCTGAGGCTGCACCTACGTAAAGAACAGCAACACCGCCGGCTAGTTTAGCCAAACGCTCTTGCAGTTTTTCTTTGTCGTAGTCTGAAGTAGTGGTCTCGATCTGAGCCTTGATTTGGTTAACGCGGGCGGCGATGGCATTGGCATCTCCGGCTCCGTTTACGATAGTGGTATTGTCTTTGTCGATAGACACTTTTTCGGCAGTACCAAGCATGTCGATGGTCGCGTTCTCTAAGGTGAATCCGCGCTCTTCGGCGATTACGGTTCCGCCTGTCAAGATGGCGATATCTTCAAGCATAGCTTTGCGACGATCTCCAAATCCTGGAGCCTTTACAGCAGCAATGCGAAGTGAACCTCTTAATTTGTTAACCACTAAAGTGGCTAGTGCTTCTCCGTCGACATCTTCGGCGATAATAAGAAGAGGCTTACCTGATTGAGCAACAGGCTCAAGCACAGGAAGCAGGTCTTTCATCGATGAAATCTTTTTGTCGAACAAAAGAATATATGGATTATCTAGATCAGCCATCATCTTTTCAGAATCGGTAACGAAGTACGGAGAAAGGTATCCGCGATCGAACTGCATACCCTCCACTACGTCTACATACGTATCGGTTCCTTTAGCCTCTTCAACGGTGATAACTCCTTCTTTACCTACTTTCTCAAAGGCTTGAGCGATAAGGTCTCCGATGGTTTCGTCGTTATTGGCTGATATAGCTGCAATTTGCTTGATCTTATCGGTTGAATCACCAACGGTCTTGGCCTGTTTGGCAAGGTCTTCAACGATGGCTTCTACCGCTTTATCGATTCCGCGTTTAAGATCCATTGGGTTAGCGCCAGCAGCCACATTCTTAAGGCCTTCTTTTACGATTGCCTGTGCGAGAACTGTGGCGGTGGTAGTTCCGTCTCCGGCTAAATCATTGGTTTTAGAAGCGACTTCTTTAACCATTTGAGCCCCCATGTTTTCTAGGGCGTCTTTTAGTTCAATTTCTCTAGCTACAGTTACTCCGTCTTTGGTTACAGATGGGCCTCCGAACGATTTTGAGATCGCTACGTTACGCCCTTTTGGTCCTAGGGTTACTTTTACGGCATTGGCTAGTGCGTCTACTCCACGCTTTAGGCCGTCTCTTGCTTCAATGTCAAATTTGATATCTTTTGCCATGATGTTTGTTTTGGATTTTAATTAAACAATTGCTAAAATGTCACTCTCGCGCATCATGAGGTATTCTTTACCCTCTAGCTTGAGTTCGGTTCCAGAATACTTGCCGTAAAGCACGGCATCTCCAACCTTGACGGTGAGCTTTTCATCTTTCGTACCTGGGCCAACTGCCACAACGGTACCTTTTTGAGGTTTTTCTTTTGCTGTGTCTGGAATGATGATTCCAGAAGCAGTAGTTGTTTCAGCCTCTAGGGGCTCCACTAGAACCCTGTCGGCCAATGGTTTGATAGATAACTTTGCCATTTATTTGAATTTTAGAATTTTCGACTTTACTTAAGACCAAAACCGTGCCACTTCAAAAAAGGTGACAACAGCCAACAAAAAATGCCAGCATTACTGACAAGCTGACATTTTGTTTCGTTTAAAAATAGACCCCTTAAGCTTGGACCTTTTATTGCTCTGATGTTTCTGAAGGCTCTTCGCCAGAAGAAGGTTCTATACCTTCTGCTTCCACTTCAGGCAGTAGAGTTTCTTCGGGAATCATTTCTTCCATAGGCGCCGCGTCTCCGTCGATAAGCCGAGATTCGTTGGTGCCAAAGGCCGACTTTAACGATACGTTAGACAGTAAAATGAGAGATACCATTAGAATGGCTAGTGTCCATGTGGTTTTATCTAAGAAATTATTAGTGCTCTTTACGCCGCCAACCACTTGGTTACCCCCTCCGCCGAAAGAAGACGAAAGCCCGCCTCCTTTAGGGTTTTGAACCATTACTACTAAAATAAGTAGCAACGAAACCACCATAATTAGAATCAAAAAAATCGAGAAAGTACTCATATAAATTGTTCTTATTCCTTGGCCTTAAGAGCCTTGGCTTTTTTAATTTGGTCTGCAAAGAAACTACTTTTTTCTGGAATTTTCACCATTAGCGCTTTATAGGCTTTAATGGCTTTACTGTACTTTTTTTGATCAAATAACAGAAGGGCAAGGGTTTCAGTTACCATTTCTTGGTAATCAAAATAAACAGTGTCGTCTACCTCATATTCAGTTTCATGATTGGGGTCTGCCTTAATTTTTGGTTTGTCTTGAATAAACCTATCAAGCAGCTCAAACTTGCGCTGCTTATCTCGGTTTTCAATGTGATGTTCTAGGAGCCCTTCGGCCGTTCCGCTTACCATAAGTTTCATCCAGTCAGCGAATGTTTTTTGGGTACTTGCACCACTAGATTTTTCGGTGCTTTGTTCGATAGGCCCTTCAATCTCAAAATGCAGCGCCTCGGGCACTGGAATGCGCGGAGAAACTTCTATTTCATCTAGCTGTTTATCGAATCCGGAGCGGGCGTCGGTTACGTATTGAGAAACCCGGTTTTCTCGAGGTTCAACCCCCGCTAATTCTTGGATTTCTAGCGCTTCATCGTCTACTATAATAGCCGTTTGAGCGGCCTCTATCACTGCGCTTTCTAGAACGATTAAAGGGTCTCGCTGCAAGCGCAATAAGATTGTTCGGTCATAAGTCAAAGCAGCTGCTCGCACTAGCGCTTTTTGTTTTTCATCTGCATCTTGGGCGTTGAGCCAGCGCAATGTCCAGGCGCTTTGCAGATAGCTGAAACGATGCGTTAGGTTGCGCAGCTGATCGAGGTCTTGATCAGAGAGCGATGTAGGCTGCGCCAAATAGTGCAAGTATGTCTGCGCGTTGATCGTCATTGGGTTACCAGTCGGCTAGCGAAGCGTTAAAAATGTCTTGAGTCAAGCGCTCAAAGATGACCTCGTGGGCCTGAGATTTTACCGATTCAAGCAGACTATTAGCCGGAAAGTCGTAGAAAAAACTAAAGCGGTTCTCAAAGTCGGAATCTTCTTTGGTCTTGTTGAAAAAGCGCACGTTTACAGTTACTTTAAGTCGGTTTTGTGCGGCAGTTTGAGCTGAGGTCGCCGTCATAGGTTGCACTCGATATTCAACGATTTCTCCTTCGTACACCAGATCTCCCCCTGAATTGGTAAGTGAAAGGCTGGTTTGGTTTAAGATCACGTCTTGAAGGCCTATCGTAAAGTCGCGGTCAAGGCCTGGCTCTATGACAGATCCGGGCGTTTGGTCGGCCAGGTTTTGAAAAAAGTTTACCTGAAAGTTTTCGGCGGTTCCGACGCTGGCACCTGACAAATTATAGTTAATCCTAAGGCCGCAAGATGCAAGCAGTAGAACAAAACTTAAAGCACTTATGCGTATTATACCTTTCATAAATCGTATTGCTTGATTTTGCGGTAAAGGGTGCGCTCGGAAATACCGAGTTCGTCGGCGGCCGCTTTGCGCCGCCCCCCGTTACGCTCTAAAGATTTTTTAATCAATTCAACCTCTCTCTCTTGTAAAGATAGGGTTTCTTCTTCCTGAATTTCTTCGGCAAACTCATAGCGATTGCTCGCTGCGACGCTGCGGTTTTCGGGTAGGCGCAGAATCTCTAGTTGCTCGTTTTCGCTTGTGCTAAGCTCTTCTTCAGCTTCATAATAGAGTTCGCGTTCTTCTTGCTGATTGCGCTTAGAAGAGCCGCCCTGGCTAGAGGTGAGTTTTTTGAGTTCGTTTATGTCGGCGCGCATATCAAACAAGATTTTGTAGAGAATCTCGCGCTCTGAACTGAAATCGTTATCGTCTCTTTTGGTCGATCCGATGACCGCCGGAAGGTTGTTTTCTCGGTAATGCGGCAGGTAACTCTGAAGGGTTAGTGCCGTTATGCTGCGCTCGGTTTCTAGCACCGAAATTTGTTCGGCGGTGTTTCGAAGCTGGCGGATGTTTCCGGGCCAATGGTATTTTTCGAGCAAATGAACGGCGCTGTCGTCAAGTCTGATGGTGGGCATGTTGTATTTGCGCCCGAAGTCGACCGCGAACTTTCTGAAGAGTAGATGTATGTCTTCTTTGCGCTCGCGCAAGGGCGGTAGCTCTATTTCAACGGTACTCAAACGGTAGTAGAGGTCTTCTCGAAATCGCTCTTTTTTGATCGATTGCTGCATGTCTACGTTGGTGGCGGCTATGATGCGCACGTCGGTTTTTTGCACTTTAGACGATCCGACTTTCAGGAATTCTCCGGTCTCGAGCACCCTTAGTAACCGCACTTGAGTTGGCAGCGGCAATTCGCCCACTTCGTCTAAAAAGATGGTTCCCTTATCGGCTACTTCGAAATAACCGAGACGGGTTTGAGTGGCTCCAGTGAAGGCTCCTTTTTCGTGACCGAATAGCTCAGAATCGATGGTTCCTTCAGGAATGGCTCCGCAGTTCACGGCAATGTATTTTCCGTGCTTGCGATGCGATTCAGAGTGAATGATTTTGGGCATGGCCTCTTTTCCGACACCACTTTCGCCTGTGATCAGCACCGAAATGTCGGTGGGCCCAACACGAAGGCCCTTTTCTATGGCGCGATTGAGCTTCGGATCGTTTCCAATGATCTCAAAGCGTTGCTTTACGGTTTGAACATTGCTCATGCGTCTACTTGATTTTTTCCGTAACCCACAGCTCTTCCGAGCAGGGTGGCTGAGGTACAGTCTTCGATAAATACATCGACATAGTCTCCTACCTGGTAGTTTTCTTTTTCAAAAACTACTACGGTGTTTTGGCTGTTGCGCCCCATCCACTGGTTGGCTGATTTTTTGGAAGGCCCCTCTATGAGTACTTCTTGTGTTTTTCCGAGGTGTTGTTTGGTGCGGTGTAGGCTGTGTTGTAGCTGAAGGGCTATGATTTCGTTGAGGCGTCGCTTCTTGACCTCTTCGGGCACGTCGTCTTCCAGTTTACGCGCCGCTAGAGTGCCCGGGCGCTCTGAATAGGCAAACATGAATCCGAAGTCGTACTTCACGTAGTCCATGAGTGAAAGCGTGTCTTGGTGGTCTTCTTCGGTCTCGGTAGGAAATCCGGTGATCATGTCTTGACTTATAGCGCAGTCGGGTATACGCGCCAAAATATTATCTATCAGCGTCATGTATTCTTCTCGGGTGTGCAGGCGATTCATTTGCTGCAAGATGCGGTTGGATCCGCTTTGAACCGGCAGGTGAATATAGTTGCAAATATTCTCGTATTTGGCCATGGTGTCGATCACGTCAAGGGTCATGTCTTGCGGATTCGAGGTCGAAAACCGAATGCGCATGTGGGGGTGAGCCTCGGCAACCATAGTGAGCAGTTGAGAGAAATTAACCGAGGTGGCCTGCTGCATTGGGGTGGCTTTGCTGAAATCTTTTTTGAGGCCCCCGCCGAACCAGAGGTAAGAATCGACATTTTGGCCTAAAAGAGTGATCTCTTTGAATTTGCGCGCAGCCAGATCATCTACTTCTTCTAAGATCGACTGCGGATCGCGGCTGCGTTCGCGGCCGCGGGTAAACGGAACCACACAGAAGGTGCACATATTGTCGCATCCGCGGGTGATCGAAACAAAGGCGGTTACTCCGTTGGAGTTTAGGCGTACCGGTGCAACATCGCCATAGGTTTCTTCTTTAGAGAGAATCACATTTACGGCATCGCGGCCCTCATCAATTTCGGCCACCAAATTTGGAAGGTCTTTATAGGCGTCTGGCCCCACGACCATATCTACTATTTTTTCTTCCTCTAAAAATTGGTGCTTGAGGCGTTCGGCCATGCATCCGAGAACCCCCACCTTCATATTGGGGCGGGATTTTTTAACGTGGTTAAAGTGTTCCAGGCGCTTGCGCACTGTTTGCTCGGCCTTTTCTCGAATAGAGCAGGTATTTACGAGCACTAGGTCGGCCTCTTCAAGCAGGGTGGTGGTGCTAAACCCTTCTTTGCCTAAGATAGAGGCCACAATCTCGCTGTCAGAGAAGTTCATCTGGCATCCGTACGACTCTATATACAGCTTGCGGCCGCCAGAGGTCTCAGGTTTGTCGAGCACATCTCCGTTGTACTGATTCGGGTTCTTATCTAAAGGTTTCAATGCATCATTTGTTTAGCTCATGCAAAATTAGGCATTTCAAGCTAAAAACTGACAAAATGTCGGTTTGTTAAGACTCAAGCAATTAGGCTCTGCTGCAATCCATAATTTAGGTTGATTCTGAATTGATAACACTTGGGTAAGGCTTGCCCTTAAATCTGTTAAATTCGAAGATCTGCTTTAAAATGTATCAGATATAAGTTTTCTTTAAGTGTAATACGTACTCGCTTTCACATCTATACCTGGCCACCCACCCCATGATTGAACGCCTGATTAAATTTAGTTTAGCCAATAAACTCTTTGTGGTGCTCTTGAGTCTGTGCATTTTGGGTGCCGGTCTCTATTCGCTTTCCACTATATCGGTGGGGGCGGTTCCAGATATTACCAATAATCAGGTTCAGATTATCACCACCTCGCGCAGCCTTTCTACCGAAGATGTAGAGAAGTTTTTGACCATTCCGGTAGAACTCGAAATTGCCAACCTTCCTGGTGTGCAAGAAATTAGATCGATCTCTAAGTTTGGGCTGTCGGTGGTCACCGTGGTCTTTGACGAAGACATGGGGTCTTACCTTCCGCGTCAGTTGATTACCGAGCGCCTAGATGCGATTAACGCCCGCATTCCTGATGGGTTTGGCAGCCCGTTCATGGGCCCCATTTCTACCGGACTGGGGGAATTGGTGCAGTACACACTAGAAGTAGAAGAAGGCTATAAAGAAGCCTATTCGCTAACCGATCTTAGGGCCCTACACGACTGGGTGATTGCCCGTCAGCTTTCTGGTATTCCGGGCATCATAGAAGTAATTACCTGGGGAGGCCGCCTCAAGCAGTACGAGATAGCTCTTGCGCCTGAAAAGCTTGCTGCATTAGATATCTCACTTACTGAGGTCTTTGATGCGGTGCAAAACAGCAATGGAGTGGCCTCTGGTGCCTACATTGAAAAAAACAATCAGGCCTATTTTATTCGCGCCGACGGGCAGTTGAATTCTCTAGCCATGCTTGAGCAGATTCCAATTACCACGCGCGATGGCGTGCCGATTTCTATAAAAGATATTGCAACGGCGGTAGTGGGTTCGGCCCCCAGATTCGGGGCGATTACTGCCAATGGGCAGGGTGAAAAGGTAATGGGGCAACTCATGATGCTTAAAGGTGCCGACGAGAGCAGCACCCTTAAGGCTATCGAAGAGCGCTTTAAAGATATTGCCGATCAGTTACCTGAAGGGGTCTACTTGAATCCCTTTTTAGAGCGTAGTGCATTAGTGGGTAAAACCTCGATTACAGTGGCTGAAAATCTCCTTTTGGGATGCCTTATAGTGATTTTTGTGGTGGTGCTTTTACTCGGAAACTGGCGGTCTGGACTGGTGGTTGCTTCGGTAATACCTTTTTCACTGCTGTTTGCACTCAGCCTAATGAAGCTCTTCAATGTCGATGCAAACCTCATGAGCCTTGGGGCCATCGATTTCGGAATTATTATAGACGGAGCAGTTATTATCGTCGATTTCTTAACCTTTTACATCGTAAAAGAGCAGTCACAGTTCAACGGTCTTAGCGGAAGAGACCGGCAGTCTAAGATCGACGAAATAGTGGCCTTCGGAACACACAAAATGATGCATTCTGCGGTTTTTGGGCAGCTAATTATCTTGATTGTGTTTATTCCGATTTTCTCCCTAAGCGGGGTTGAAGGAAAGATGTTTATTCCCATGGCTCAGGTGTTTAGTTTTGCCCTAATAGGCGCTATAATTCTTTGTTTCACTTATGTGCCAGTGGTTTCTTCTTGGGTGATTCGCCCTTCTAAATCAACCAAAACCACCTTCTCTGAAAAGCTGTTTACGCTGCTCAAAAAAGTGTACCAGGGCCTTCTGGTGAGTGCACTTAGACATATTCGGTTAATTCTAATGGCTGCCGCTCTTTTATTGCTCGTGGCTATCGTCGGTTTTTCGAGGTTGGGCGGCGAGTTTATTCCCACCCTTGACGAAGGCGATTTTGTTATTCAACCAGTGCTTAAAACAGGTACCTCGCTAGAGAAAACCATAGAAATTAGCACCGAGATTGAGCGCATTTTATTAGAGTTTCCCGAGGTAAAACAGGTGGTTACCCGCATTGGTGCTGCTGAGATTCCCACCGATCCCATGTCGCTAGAAGAAAGCGATGTGATTATCACGCTAACCCCTCCGAGCACCTGGCAATCAGCGTCGACCAAAGACGAATTGGCCGAGGTGTTTAAGCAGCGACTATCTGAGCGGTTCAGTGCGATTGACTTTGAATTTACCCAGCCTATCGAGATGCGATTTAACGAGCTTATTACCGGGGTGCGTTTTGATTTGGCTATCAAAGTTTTTGGGGCCGACCTTGAAATTTTGGCTAGAAAGACACGCGAGATTGCCGATCTTATCGCTGACATAGACGGGGTTTCTGACCTTAGCGTAGAAAAAATAGAGGGGTTGCCACAGCTGAAAATCACCTACAAACGCCAGGCCATGGCGCAATACGGCATCACGGTAAAGCAGGTGAATACGCTCATAGAGACCCTGTACGCCGGAAGGTCTGCGGGCCAACTTTTCGAGGGCGAACGCACTTTTGATATCGTGTTGCGCGCAGACCGCGATTTTAGATCTGAGCTTGATCAGCTAAGAACGCTCACTGTTACAGCCCCAAGCGGCCAAAAGATTCCTTTGGCTGCTTTAGCCGATATTCAAGAGGTAAATACCCCAGCTAAAATCGCCAGAGACGCGGGTAAGCGTCGCGCCGTTGTGGGGGTAAATGTGCGCAATCGCGATCTTCAATCGGTGGTTCAAGACGTGCAAAGACGCCTTGATACCGAGCTGAACCTTCCCAATGGATATTACCTCTCGTATGGCGGACAATTTGAAAACTTACAATCGGCCAGTAAGCGATTGCTTATTGCCATTCCGCTAGCTCTCGCCCTCATTTTACTCCTGCTTTACTTTGCGTTTAAATCGCTCTTAAAGGCGCTTATGATTTTCTCGGCCATTCCGCTTGCAGCAATTGGAGGCATCGGTATGCTTTACCTCAGAGGGCTGCCTTTTAGCATTTCAGCCGGAGTGGGCTTTATTGCACTCTTCGGAATCGCTGTGCTCAACGGAATAGTGCTCATCGAAGAGTTTAGCGCCTTAAAAAAACTCGGAATGCAAAACACGCTAAAGCGCATCATTACGGGGTCTAAGAACAGACTGCGCCCGGTGCTGTTAACAGCTTCGGCCGCGGCACTCGGGTTTTTGCCCATGGCGGTTTCGGTCTCAGCCGGGGCCGAGATACAGCGCCCTTTGGCCAGCGTGGTTATAGGCGGATTAATCTCTGCTACCGCACTTACCCTAATAGTCTTGCCACTGCTTTATTACAGTGTAGAAACCTATAAAAAGCCGAACGCTCTTGTAAAGAAGAAGCTGCTAACCCTGTTTTGTTTACTAAGCCTAGGAGTGCTTCAGGCCCGACCACTAACAGAGAGTAGCGCCCCTCCATTGCGGCTAGATCAACTCTTAGACAGCGTGCTGTTGAATCACCCCGACCTAAAGGTGAAAAACCTAGAACTCTCGGGCATAGAAGCCCAAGAGCGATCGGCCTTTTCGCTTAACAACACCTCGGTCTATTATCAGTTTGACGAGAACAACCTGACCGAGTCTGGTAATGCGCTCAAGGTGTTTGGGGTTGCTCAAGAATTTGACTTTCCGTCGGTTTATTTTGCGCGTGCGGCGCAACTTAAAGCTCAAACTGAATTGAGCGCCCAAGAGCTTAAATACCTCGAGAATAGCGTATTTCAATCTGTGGCAAAAACCTATTACAGCTATCTGTTTACCCAACATCAGATTGCGCTTTATATCCGTTTAAGTGCACTGTACCAAAATGCCTCTGACCGTGCCCAGCGCCGATTCGAATTAGGCGACATCACCCTTTTAGAGTCTCTTCAGCTTCGGGCAAAGGCAACTACAGTAAAAACCGAGCTAGAGCGCCTACAGGCACTGCGCACTCAGCATTATAGGGCATTGCAATGGGCCCTAAGCGACCAAAGTCGTCCCGAAATAGAAGATGATTTTGAGCAACTTTATCTGTTAGAAGACATAGATCTTGAGCGTTCAAATATTGCCCTTAATCAGGCCAATGCCGCGGTGAATCGTCAAGAAATGCAGCTCAAGCTCGCTCGACAAGGAATGATTCCTGGAATATCCCTAGAGCTTTTCAAAGGCAGAGAGCCCGGAGAGCTAGACCGTACTTACGACGGAATACAGGCTGCCCTTCAGATTCCGCTATTTAATGGCGCCAAGCGAGCACAAATTAAGCAGTCAAAGGTTAATCTTGAGGCTTCGCGAGTGCGGGCCGAGGCTACAGAGCTAAAGCTTACTCAAAAAGTTGAAGACTTAAATGCGCTGCGATCGGTTTATCTCGACTTTTTGATACAATACGACAACGAGGGTGCTGCGGCCTATGCCAAAACACTCGAAACGGCAGAAAAGAGTTACGTGCAAGGAGCCATAGATTACCTTGACTACCTTCAGCTCATTGAGCAGGCCCAAGCGCAACACATGGCTTATTTAAACACGCTCAAAATGTATCACTTTACCCGTGTAGAACTTTTATTTCTTACCCTATGAGAATCGCTCATTTCATCACCTTTTGCCTGCTGACCCCAATGCTGCTCTTGTTGAGTTGTGGGTCTAAGCAGACCGAAGCGTCTACCGAGACAGACGGGCGCTTATCTGTATCCAAAAAGCGCAACCTAACTTTTGTGGGGCTCGAAGAGAGGGCTGTCTTTGAGGCCTTAGCGCTAAACGGACGCATCGGGGTGCCTCCTGAAAACGACTATATAGTGAGTAGTCTTTTTGCGGGCAGCGTGCAATCGATTTATTTGCTACCGGGCAATCAGGTAAAAAAGGGCGATTTGCTGCTTGAAATTCAAGACGAGCAAATTTTGTCGGCTCAGCAGCGCTTTATAGAGACCGCTGCGAATAGTGCATTTCAGCGGGCAGAGTTTGAACGAAGCAGTACACTTTTCGAAGAAGAAATTATCTCGCGCAAGCAGTATCAGCTCAGCGAGCAGGCTTATAAGTCTGCAGAGAGTGCCTACCAAAGCGCACTGCAAACCATTGGGCTTATGGGCCTTGAGCCCGAGCGTATTCTCTTGGGCGAATTGAGCGCACGGCTTAAGGTTTACGCTCCTTTTTCTGGAGTGATTTCTGAGATTAATGCCATTCAGGGTCAGTTTGTGACTTCTAACCAGCCGCTAATGCGACTGACTAAGACCGAGCATTTACATGTAGAGTTTCCGGTTTACGAGGCCGATATTTCGCGCATTTTTGAAGAGCAGCGGGTGCTGATTGCGCGCCCCAACAC
Organism: Flavobacteriaceae bacterium; assembly: GCA_018402205.1. GTDB lineage: Bacteria > Bacteroidota > Bacteroidia > Flavobacteriales > Flavobacteriaceae > UBA3478. The sequence continues at coordinate 39,766 of JAGYIX010000007.1, read as the reverse complement.
GAGCGAATACACCCTTGAGGCCAGTGTGCACAAGATCGGAAAAACAGTTGAAGCCGAAACTCGCAGTATTCCGGTTCACGCCGATTTTACCAACCCAGACGATCAGTTGCTTTGGGTGCCTGGCAGGTACGTGCAGCTCAAGGTGCTTCTCGATGAGAGCCTAGCGCTAACCTTGCCTGAAACGGCCATTACCGCCTTGGAGTCTTCTCATTTTGCATTGCGATTAGTGGGTGAGACCGATCAGGCCTATCAATTTGAAAAAGTTTTCATCCGTAAAGGAAAGACCGCTGAAGGGGTGGTTGAAGTGCTCAATTTCAAAGACTTAGAGCTATCTGATCGCTTTGTATCTGAAGGGGTTTTTGAGTTGATTACCAATTGATTTTATGTGCTGCTGCGCTTAATTTCACACGAGAAGTTTCAAAAGGTTCTACTTTTGCCTTGAACTCAAAGCGCGTATGGCAAAGAATTTAGTAATTGTTGAGTCTCCGGCAAAGGCGAAAACCATTGAGAAAATACTCGGGGCTGATTTCACTGTAGAAAGCAGCTACGGCCACATTGCCGACCTTCCTGAGAACGAATTAGGAGTAGATGTCGAAGACGACTTCAGGGTTAAATACGTGGTCAGTGAGCGCGCCCTTCCGCAGGTTAAAAAACTTAAATCGCTGGCAAAAAAGGCAGATATGGTCTGGCTTGCTAGTGATGAAGATCGAGAAGGAGAAGCCATTTCTTGGCATCTTATGGAAACCCTAGAGCTTTCTGAAACCAAAACCAGACGCATCGTATTTAATAGTATTACCAAGTCGGCTATTGAGCGCGCTATCAATAATCCGCGCAAGGTAGATTTAAACTTAGTAGATGCGCAGCAGGCTCGCCGAGTGCTTGATCGCATTGTGGGCTATGAGCTCTCTCCGGTATTATGGAAGAAGGTAAAACCGGGTCTTTCAGCCGGTCGCGTGCAATCGGTGGCAGTGCGTCTAGTGGTGGAGCGTGAGCGTGAGATTCAGTTATTTACCCCTGAGGCGAGCTTTAAGATTAACGCACTATTTCAGACCGAAAGCGGAGCAGTTTTTAAGGCTAAAGGCACTCAAGACTTTAACTCGTACGCCTCGGCAGAGCTATTTTTAAAGGCCCATGAATCCGCTAGCTTTACCGTTACGGGCTTAGAAAAAAAGCCGGCTAAGAAGAGTCCGGCAGCCCCATTTACTACCTCTACCCTGCAGCAAGAAGCATCGCGCAAGTTGTACTTTCCGGTTAGAAAAACCATGCAGGTCGCGCAGAGGCTCTACGAGTCGGGGCTTATTACTTATATGCGAACCGACAGTGTTAATCTATCGTCAGAGGCGGTGGCCATGATTACGTCAGAGATTGAGTCGCAATACGGATCTGATTTTGTACAAGTGCGGTCGTTCACCTCCAAGTCTAAAGGTGCTCAAGAGGCACACGAGGCCATACGCCCAACTCAAATGGCTAACCGCAGCCCTAATCTTTCTAGAGACGAAGAGCGGTTATACGAACTAATTTATAAACGCGCTATGGCTGCGCTCATGAGTGATGCACAGCTAGAGCGAACCAAAGTAACTATTACCGGAAGCCCTGAGCCACTCAACTACATAGCACAAGGCGAAGTCATTGTCTTCGAGGGATTCTTAAAAGTATATCTAGAGTCTACAGACGACGAAGACGAAGAGCACGACGACATGCTTCCGCCACTAGCCGAGCAGCAGCCGCTGCAGCTTCAAGAAAGCAGAGCTACCGAGCGTTATTCTCGTGCGCCCTATCGTTATTCAGAGGCCTCACTAGTAAAGAAATTAGAAGAATTAGGTATTGGTAGACCCTCTACTTATGCGGCTACGATTACTCGAATTACCGATAAAAAATACGTCGAAAAAGGCTCTGTTGAAGGCGAAAATCGCTCCTACCGCGAGCTGCTTTTTAAAGAAGGCACTGTTAAAGCCAAAGATCTTGTCGAAAAAGTCGGATCTGATAAAGGCAAACTGGTTCCGACCGACATCGGTTTTGTGGTGAACGATTTCTTAGTTGATCACTTTTCCTCGATTGTCGATTATCATTTTACGGCAGAAATTGAAGAGCGCTTTGACGAGATTGCCGAAGGAAAGGTGCAGTGGCGCGATTTGATGCGCTCGTTTTACGGAGATTTTCATCCGACTGTAGAAAAGGTGCAAGAAACCGCTGACCGCGCCAGTGGCGAGCGTTATTTGGGAGAAGATCCGCAGTCGGGTCGACAACTCATTGTGCGTTTGGGCCGTTTTGGTCCTATGGCCCAGATCGGAAGCCCTGATGATGACGAAACTCCTAAATACGCCAGTTTACTGCCACACCAATCGATCACTAGTATAAGCTTTGACGAGGCATTAGACCTATTTAAACTTCCAAGAGACCTCGGCGAATACCAGGGTGAAGAGGTGCAGGCTAATGTGGGTCGTTTTGGCCCCTACATTAGGTACGGCAAAAAGTTTGCCTCTGTCGGCCCAGAAGACAATGTGTTTACGGTTAGCTACGAGCGCGCCCTAGAAATCATTGCCGATAAAGAGCAGGCCGACGCCCCCATTTACACCTATAAAGGTCATGGAGTCTCCAAGGGTACGGGCAGGTTTGGTCCGTTTATTAAGTGGAATACCCTTTTTATAAACGTCAACAAGAACTACAACTTTGATCAGCTCTCTAATCAAGATATTGAAACCCTGATTGAAGATAAGCTGAAGAAAGAGGCCGAAAAGCTCATCAAAGAGTGGCCCGATCAGCAGATACGCATTGAAAAGGCCCGCTGGGGAAGGTTTCATCTGATAAAAGGAAAGCAGAAAGTGGAGCTTGCCAAAGAAGTGGCAGTCGACGAGATGACTTTAGAAGAAGCACAGTCGCGGCTCGAGGCGGCAGCTCCGAAAAAGCCGGGCTCTAAAAAATCAGCGGCCAAGAAGCCGGCGGTAAAAAAATCAACGCGCAAATAAATCGTGAAGTCTCATGGAATTTGAGTTTCTAAAGCCTGTTAGCGATACAATGCTTGCCCACTGTGAGCTTTTAGCCGACCAGCATTTAGGGTCTCGTTTAGTGAAGCACACCGAAAAGGGCGGAATTCCTGATCTGGCCCAGATCGACATGGCTCTTGTTGTGGTGCACGAACATCGATCGGCCGAAGGAAAGCGCAGCCCCTTATTCGACAGCGAGGCTCTTCGTCTGGCGTTTTACCAGCTATTCTACGGCAATTGGTCACTTAAAATCGCCGATCTTGGAGATCTGCAACCAGGAGAGCAGCCCGAAGACACCCAGTTTGCCCTAAAGCAACTGGTGGCCGAACTATTAGCCAAAGGAGTAATGCCCATAGTGATTGGGGCCGTTCAAGACAGCACCTATGGCTGCTACCGCGGCCTTGATTCGAGCACCGAGCTCTTGCATCTGGGGCTTATCGATTCGCGCTTTGATCTCTGTGTTGCCGACGAAATGGTCTCTAGCGATTCGTATGTATCTAAGATGATCACAGAGGCTCCAAACCAGCTCTATCACCTCACTCAGATAGGGTATCAGTCGTATTTTGTGGCGCAAGAAGAGCTCGATCTGTACAATCAGCTCTTTTTTGAGGCTTATCGATTGGGCGATTTGACTACTGATATGAGGCGTGCCGAACCGCTGTTGCGCACGGTGAACCTGCTCAGCCTAGACATGCATGCCATAGCGGCGGCTGAACTGGCGGTGCCAGGCGGATATTCTCCGAACGGATTCTCTGGGCGTGAAATCTGCGCCCTTATGCGTTATGCCGGAATCGCCGATCAGTTGCGTTTGCTCGGAATATTCGAAGTACCTAATACAGGGCCCGCTCAGCTTCTGTGCGCACAAATGCTGTGGTATTTCATTGAAGGGTATACCCTTCGAATCAACGAAATTCCAAACACCTCGAGTGAAGATTTTATAAAGTTTAACGTGCCTATTGACCACGACAATTTGGTGTTTTACAAGTCGTTGCGCACCGATCGCTGGTGGGTTGAAGTGGGTAAAGGCCCCTTCGAGAAGGTTGCGCGAAGCGATGATCGGCCCTATCTTGTGGCGTGTTTAGCAAAAGATTATCAGACGGCGCTTAACAACGAGCTGCCCGAATGTTGGATAAGAGCATCGCGTCGTTCGATGCAGTAAATGTTTAAATTTGAAAGCCAAGGCCATTACCGAATACTGTAACTTATGAGAATGACCACTAGCCAACTTTCTTCACTACTCATGCTACTACTCACCTTTGGCGTTGTTGCTGAGGTGCTTGGTCAGCGTAATCCATTTGATATTAAACGCATGCGCGGCTCAGAAGATGTGATGGTTGGGCCCTTCAGTGGCACCTATGTGATAGGGGCTCAAGACGATCCTTATGGGGTAGCCGATGCTCCGCGCAAAGAGGTCACCGTAAAGAAGTTTGTCATTGACGAGACCGAGGTCAGCAATAAAGAGTACCGCCTTTTTGTGAAGTATGTGCGCGATTCTATTGCGCGTACCAAGCTGGCCCGCTTGGCAGAAGACCTAGGGCTTAACCGAGAAGACGATGGCATTGGCCGCTTTGCCTACTTGCCGGTAGACACCACAAAGGTGGCCGAGCGCTATTATTACGAAAATTATATGTTGTTCAGCGACGACATGTACGCTGGGCGCCGCCTGAATTGGGACATTAAGCTCGAATGGCAGCCCGAGGGCTACCCCGATATTTACTATGCCGAGATCATGGACTCGATTTACCTAGAGCCCTTCGAGACCTTCAACGGTAAGCGCATGATTGACGTGAAGCAGCTCAAGTACAAATACACTTGGTTTGATGCCAAGGCTGCCTCTCAAGAGCCAAATCGCAACCCCAGAGACTTTGTGCGTGAAGAAGTAGTGCCGGTGTATCCAGATACGCTAGTATGGCTCAAAGACTTCGACTATTCGAAGAACGACCAAATGTTTAACGATTACTTTTGGCATGAGCGCTTCGACAAGCACCCGGTGGTAGGTGTAAATTGGGAACAAGCTCGCGCCTTTTGCGATTTTAAGACTCATGCGATAAACGAGGGCTATAAGAAGCTCGGAAATCCTGTGGTGCCCGCTTACCGCTTACCTACAGAGGCCGAGTGGGAGATCGCTGCTAGAAACGGAGATCCCGACGTAATCTTTCCGTGGGAGGGCGAAACGCTCATTTTAAAAAACGGACGTTACCGCGCCAACTTTAAGCCCGACGGAGGCTACGATGCCGACGGAGAGGTCTACACGGCGAAGGTGAAAGACCCGCGCTATTTTCATCCGTCTAAATCAAAACTGCATCACATGGCGGGCAACGTGGCTGAGTGGACGTCTTCGACCTACAACCCCGACAGCTATGAGTTTTTCTCTCCGCTTAACCCCGATTACGTGAATCGCGAAGATCCTCGAAAAACGGTGCGCGGCGGATCGTGGAAAGACATCGCCTATTTTTTGCGCGTGAGTACGCGTGATTATGAATTAAAAGACTCCGCCCGTTCGTACATCGGTTTCAGAACGGTGCGTGATTTTTCTCCACAAAAATTTGACAATTAAGCTATGCTATCTAGAAAGTACATGAACATGGGCTACGGACTCGGCGCTTCAGTCGTTATTCTCGGGGCCCTTTTTAAGATCACTCACTTTGAGATCGCCGGAATCATTAATGGCTCTCAGTTGCTCACTGTCGGGCTGGTGACTGAAGCTATCATCTTTGGTATCTCGGCCTTTGAGAAGCCCGAAGAAGAATACGACTGGTCGCTGGTGTATCCGCAGCTCAAAAGCGCTTCGGCCTCTGGGGCCGCACCCGAATCGCCCGAGGGGCTGCTTTCAAAACGCATCGACGCCCTTTTAAACGAGGCCAAGGTAGACGCTCAGCTCATGAAGCGCTTAGCCGACAGCATCGAAAATTTCGAGGCGCTGGCCAAGCAGATTCAGCCCTCGGTTGAGGCCCTTAGTCAGACCGAGCGCTACGCCAAGCAACTGGCCCAAACCACCGATCAGTTGCAGTCTCTTCAGCAGATCTACGCCTCACAGGTAGACAGTAATAGCAAGCGTGCCGATGCCGAGCGCGACATTGCCGAGCAGTCTGCGGTGCTCAAGTCACAACTTGTTCCGCTTATCGAGAATATTCGCAACCTCAACGAGGTGTACAGCTCGATGTTAAACGCGATGAAAAAATAATATGGCTGCAAGACCCAATGTGCGCCAGCGCATGATCAACCTCATGTACCTCGTGTTTATTGCCATGCTGGCGATGAACATGAGTAAAGAGGTGCTTTCTGCCTTTGGGCTGCTCAATGAAAAATTAGAGCTCAGCTTCTCCAAGGCCGAGCAGACCAACAAGAGCTATCTCGACGCCCTGGCTCTGCGCGCCTCAGAAAATTCGGCCAAATTCGGAAGTCTCTATGAAAACGCCCTTTCCTTAGATGCGGTTTCGGCTGATTTTTCTACCGAGCTAGAGACACTAAAGAGCAGCCTGCTAGAAACGGTGAATGACGCCCAAGACTACGAGGTCATGGACACCAGTGACGCCCTAGACCGCCGATTTTTTAAAGGCGAACAGCTCAAAGAAGAGGGGCAGGCTTTTGTAGCGGCCATCGACACCTACCGCGAGTCGGTATTAGAACTCATAGCCGGTGCTAGCCCCGAGCTGCAGTCGGCCGTTGTATTGCGATTCGATACGGGTGACGCCCAGCACCAGGTTACCAACCGAGACGGGCAGAGCCTGCACTGGCTGAGTTACAACTTTGAGGGCTTTCCGCTGATTGCTTCTGTGACTAAGATCAGCGCCATGATTGCCGATGTAAAAACCACCGAGCAAGAGGTGTTGCAATCGCTTTTGCAGGGGCAGCTCACCGCTGAGGTTGCCATGACTAATTACAGCACCCTGCTCGAGCAGTCTAAAGGAGCCTTCTTTTCAGACGAAACCTTTGACGGATCTATCGTACTAGGCCGAAAAGACGCCACTACGCGCCCCAACGAGGTTAGCCTAGAACTCGACGGTCAGCCCTTGCAGCCGGGTCGCGATTTTGAGATTGAAGACGGAAGGGTGCGCCTTAAGGTGGCCGCCGGAAACCCAGGAGATCATAAATTAACTGGAACCCTGCTCTTTTTAGAGTCGGGCGAGCAGACAGAGGTGCCGGTAAACTTGAGCTTTTCGACCATCGCCAAGCCCAACATGGCGGTTATCTCTGCCGATAAAATGAATGTAGTGTACAGGGGGGTTGACAATCCGATTACGGTGTCGATTCCAGGTATTCCAGATAACAAAGTGTTAGCTAGCGCTGCAGGTTTAAAAAAGCTCAGCGGAAGCAGCTACAGTGTGCGCCCTGGGCAGGGCACCGAGCTGGTGATTAAGGCCAGCGGAGAATTACCCGACGGATCTACCGTCGAGACCAGCAGTCGCTTTCGCATAAAAGATGTTCCGGCCCCTAGCGGAACCGTAAGAGGAGAGAGCGGAAGCCTGCGCATGTCGCGCTCCGAATTAGAGAACACCTTTGTGGGTGCACGCCTCGAAGACTTTGACTTTGACTTGCCTATAAAGGTGAGCGGCTTCAAACTGAAAATTCCTAATCAGCCTACCATTGAGGTAAACGGCGATCGCCTAGACGCGCGTGCAAAAGCTGCGGTCAGACGTGCCGCCAGAGGCGACATCATACGTATCTTTGATATCAAAACGGCTCCGGCCAACGACACTAAATACTATTTAAAACCGGCCTTACAGGTCATTGTCGAAATCGTTAATTAACACCAGCTATGGCCCTTAGAACTGTACTCTTAGCCCTAATGATCACCGCCTCGGCCGCTGCACAAGAGCAAGGGCAGGCCAAGCTCTTTCAGGTACCTAAGGCCGACGACAAGGCCCTGGCGTCTATGGAAAACAACGATATTATTCGCTACGAAACCGTTGCCGACAGGTCTATCTTATGGTCAAAAATAGTTTGGGAGCGCGCCGACCTCGATCAGGTTGAAAACATGGAGCTCTACTTTCCGGTCGATACCATTCGCACCGAAAAGCGTTCGCTGTATTTTACTCTGCTTAAGGCCCTTAAACAGCGCAAGGTTAATGCCTATTCTGATTCGTATTTCGAAGAGCCTCGCAGCTACGAAGACCTGCTTCCAGCCATTCAAAAGCGCGATACCACTTCAGCAGGATTCGAGCGTCTTAACCAAGGCCTGAACCTAACACGCGACTACATAAGTGAGCGCAATATTTCAGCCTATGACATTAAAGAATACCGCATCAAAGGGGTCTGGTATTTTGACAAGCGCCGAAGTGAACTGCGCTACCGCATTTTGGGCATTGCCCCAGTGGCCGTTGACGTAAACTTCTTAGACGAGGTGGCTGATGGCGAAGCTATAGACGAGAGTTATTTGGTAGAGCTGTTTTGGTTGTGGTATCCTGAGGTGCGCCCACTGCTTGGCTTCTACGCCTTCGTTTAACGCCGAGAACACCAACTTTCCGGTCTCCTTTGACCGACTGCTCAACACCCGAAACTTTAAAGCCGTAATCTATCAAACCGATAACGAGTTTGATAACATTGCCGAGTTGCAGCGCGAACTGCAGTTTCCTGATTTCTCTTCGGGTACCGACGAGGAAGAAAAGCGCCGAGCCGAGCGCAAGAATTCTTTTCTCTTCTTAAAACGAGATGCTGAAAAGCAGCAGAAAGCCTCTAAGCAACCTGAGGTAACACTGAATCCGAACCGCTCAAACTAAGAGCATGAAGGTCGACTGCCTCATTGTAGGATCGGGCCTTGCCGGGTTGTGTTTTGCCGAAACTCTGTATCAGCACGGCCGAAGTTTTGCCCTTATTAGCGACGATTCGCAACAGGCCTCTGAGGTGGCGGGCGGATTATACAATCCACTCATTCTCAATCGCTTTACGTTAGCGTTCAAGGCCGCAGAGCAGCTCGATCTGGCCATTCCCTTTTACCAGACCATAGAGGCCCGACTAGGCCAAACCCTCGACTTTAAGCAAGAGGTGCTGCGCATCATGCACGACGCCGGCGAACAAAACCGCTGGTTCGAGTCTAGAGACCGTTCGGGCTATAGCCGTTTTATGGATGAGGCCTTTGTCGATAGCCCTCACCCCAACGTTGAGGCACCCCACAAACTGGCCCGGGTGCTGGAGACCGGCCGCCTAGACACTGCGGCCTTCAGAAAAACCTACATAGCTTGGCTAAAATCGGCCGGGCTGTATACCCAAGAGCGCTTCGAGCACGCGCAGTTAAAGTTATCTGAGGTCACTGCAACTTACCAGCAGTTTGAGGCCGATCAAGTGATTTTTGCAGAGGGTTTTGGGCTGAAACAGAATCCGTATTTTAATTACTTACCGCTTCAAGGATCCAAAGGAGAACTACTCACCATTTACGCACCTGAACTCGATCTGCAGCAAGTACTAAAGTCGACGGTGTTTATCATTCCGCTGGGCGATCACCGTTACCGAGTAGGGGCAACCTACGACAACCACCGACTCGACAATTTACCCACCGAAGAAGCTAGGGCTTATCTGCTCGAGCGACTGCGCAAATTTTTGAAGGTTGACTTTGAGGTAGAGGCCCATGTGGCCGGAGTGCGCCCTAGCGTTTCTGATCGCAAGCCGCTGGTCGGAAGGCATCCGCAGCACGCTCAACTGGCTGTGCTAAACGGATTCGGCTCTAGAGGGGTAATGATAGCTCCCTTTGCGGCCGACGCGCTGTACCAAAACTTATTTGAGGGAGCAGAGCTCGATACCGAGCTAGATATTAAGCGTTTTGATGGGCGTTCGAAGCGGCCTCAGGGTCGTAACTGATAAAGAAACTGATCCAGATATTTCGAGCAAGCCTCATGTTCAGTGGCATCAGCATCACTAAGGCGCCCATGATACTGAAAAAAGCCGCAGCCATGCTGGTTCCTATAAACACAAAGCTAATGATGAAGGCGGCGACGGCTATCGCCACTCCTAGGCCATAACTCACGTACATGGCTCCGTAAAAAAACGAAGGCTCTATCTTGTATTTGGTGTGACAAACCGAACAGCGCTCGTGCATGTCGTAAATGGCGTTAATGTGGTAGGGGTTCGTTTTTTTGTACATGCTTTCAGAGTGACACTTGGGGCACGATCCCATGAAAATGCTGTGTAGTTTGTGGCCTTTACGAAACATGAGGGGCTAAAATTTCAAGCGTAAAGATAGGCGAGAAAAAAGCTTCGAATGGTAACTTAAGTTACCTGAGCATTAGGCATACAAGATTGTTATATTTGCGCCCATGTTAAACGTGCATAACGCGGCGATCGCCTTTTCAGGATCTTATTTATTTCAAGGGGTAAGTTTTAAGCTTAGCGGCGGAGACCGCGTGGGCTTAATCGGTAAAAACGGAGCCGGAAAGTCTACCCTTCTCAAGGTGCTTTCTAAGCAGATGGAGCTTGACGAGGGCGTTATGGCCACCGACAAAGAGGTGAGCATTGGTATCTTACGCCAAGACATCGACTTTGTAGAGGGGCGCACCGTGCTCGAAGAATCGTACCAAGCCTTCGAAGACATTCTCAAGGTAGAGAACGAGATCAACCGGGTCAACCAGGCCCTTGCCGAACGCACCGACTACGAGAGTGGCGCCTACCACGACCTCATGGTGGCGGTCAGCGATCTGGGCGCGCGCTACGAGATCTTGGGCGGATACAACTACCAAGGCGACACCGAGCGCGTGCTTTTTGGGCTCGGATTCAAGCGCGAAGACCTTAATAAACTTACCGACACCTTCTCGGGCGGATGGCGCATGCGCATCGAACTAGCCAAGCTGCTGCTTCAAAAACACGATGTGCTGCTGCTCGATGAGCCCACTAACCACCTCGATATAGAATCTATTTTGTGGCTCGAACAGTTCTTGACCAGCTATCCGGGCGCCGTGGTTATCGTGTCGCACGACCGCATGTTTCTAGACAACGTGACCAACCGCACCATTGAGATCTCTTTGGGGCGCATCTACGACTATAAGAAACCATTTACGGCTTTTATGGCCATGCGCGACGAGATCAGAGAACAGCAGCTCAGCGCTCAAAAAAATCAAGAAAAGCAGATCGAGCAAACCGAGCGACTCATCGAAAAATTCAGAGCTAAGGCATCCAAGGCCTCCATGGCCCAGTCGCTGATCAAAAAGCTCGATAAGATAGACCGCATAGAGGTAGACACTGAAGACACAGCGGTGATGAATGTGCGCTTTCCGGTCTCTATTCAGCCCGGAAAGGTGGTGCTTGACCTGCAACATTTATCTAAGGCCTACGGCGACAAGAAGGTGCTCAACGACGTCTCGTTTTTGCTTGAGCGCCAGAGCAAGACCGCCTTTGTGGGGCAGAACGGTCAAGGAAAATCAACCCTAGCCAAGATCATCGTGGGCGAGCTCGACTATCAGGGCGATTTAAAACTGGGGCACAACGTGCAGATCGGCTACTTTGCCCAAAACCAGGCCGAATACCTCGACCAGAACAAAACGCTGCTTCAGACCATGATAGATGCAGCTAACGAAACCAACCGCGCACAAGTGCGCGACATTTTGGGGGGCTTTTTGTTTCAGGGCGACGAGGTCGAAAAACAGGTAAAAGTGCTCTCGGGCGGCGAGCGTAACCGGCTCGCCTTGGCCAAGCTGCTGCTGCAGCCGTTTAATGTGCTGGTGATGGATGAGCCCACTAACCACCTCGACATGCGCTCTAAAGAAGTGCTAAAAAAGGCGCTGCTCAATTTTGCGGGCACCCTTATTGTGGTATCGCACGACCGCGACTTTTTGCAGGGGCTCAGCTCGCAGGTATTTGAGTTTAAAGACAACCGTATAAAACCTTACCTAGGAGACATTAATTTTTACCTAGAGCAGCGCAAGGTCGATGACTTTAGGGCCATTGAAAAGCGTCAACCTGAGAAGAGCGCCGCTGCCGAGGGGCCAAAAAACAAGGCTCAAGAGCAGGTAAAGCCGGTAGATTACCAGCAGCAAAAACAGCTTAGAAACGTTCAAAATCGTCTAAAGGCCGTAGAACGTGAAATCGCCGATTACGAACAAAAGATTGCCGATGCAGACCATCAAATGCTAGTCAACTACGATCAGGCGGTGGCCGACCCCAAGTTTCTAGACAGGTATAACCAGACCAAGCAGTCGCTCGAGCAAGCCATGCAGCGCTGGGAGGTCTTAACCGAAGAATTAGAGGTTCTCAACGCAGCTTTATGATAGAACATTTCTTTGAATGCCCCCACTGCTGGCAAACGATTTCTATGCTTCTAGACCCTTCGCTTGAAGACACCGATTACATTGAAGACTGCGAAGTCTGCTGTAACCCTATCAGCGTGGCCTATGGCTTTGAAGAGGGTGAGATTCAATACTTTAACACTACGACTATCGACCAATAATTAGGTTTTTTCTTAATCTTTTCCTAATATTTGTGCTCTCCTTTAGACAAATCGGCTTTTTTAAAGCATCTTTGTTTAACAAATCTCTCAAAACAATGAACAGTAATATTGAAGAACTTATTGTACAAGCCGAAGCCTATGAAAATTTAGCGATGAGTCACATGAGTACCAGTGACCGCGTTAAATACTCGCGTGAAGGTAAGTCGTTGGTTCTCGCCATAAACGAAGTATACAAAACCTCACAAGATCCTGAGCTGATGGAGTGGATGAAGCGACTCACGGTCAAGAAGCAGAAGATCGAAAAACGTATTAAAAGCGTTCCGACCGTCTAATTCAATACTTCCTTTATGGACTCACCTGCTAAGGTGGCTGTTATTGGCGCGGGTGTTAGCGGCCTAGTTGCTGCTCTCGAACTCGAACAACGCGGATTTTCTCCAATAATTTACGAATCTTCAGCACATGTCGGAGGTCGCTTGGCCTCTGATGATTACGGCAATTTTGCCCTCGATCACGGCTTTCAGGTGCTGCTCACCCAATACCCCGAGCTCAAGCGCTACGCCCTTTTAGACGCCCTAGACCTGCAGCTTTTTAAGCCTGGAGCTCTTATTTTCGAACATCAACAGCCCCACAAGATCGGTGACGCCTTTCGCGATTGGAGCTTTTTGCGCTCGACCCTTTTTCTAGCGTGGCCACTCTTTCAGATAAGCTTACACTGCTTAAAGAGCAGAAGCGCCTCGCGCGCTGCAGCGCCGAGGCGATCTTTGGTCAAGAGCGCGAGCAAACCACTTTAGAGTACTTGAGCGAGCGCTATTCAGACCGATTTATTGAGCTCTTTTTACCCCTTTTACTCCGGCATTTTTTTAGAGACCGCCCTTAAGACTTCGTACAAGCACTTCGAATTTGTCTTTCATCATTTTGCCTTGGGCAATGCGGCCTTGGTTCGAAACGGCATTCAGCGCCTGCCCGAACTTTTAGCCTCGCGGCTTAGTCGCTCTGAGCTAAAGTTGGGCCAGACCTTCGAGTCGGGTCAAATAGAGGCTTTTGATGCGGTAATTCAAACCTATTCGCCCAGCCCGCAGCGTCAGTCGTTTAACGCCTGCGTGAATCTGTATTTTGAGATTGAGGCCGCTGATGCGGGCCTGTTACAGAACCTTACCCATACGATAGGGTTGATCCCGCAATCAGACTATGTGAATAACCTGCACGTGCTGCAGGCCGGGCAGCAGCGGCTCTTGTCGGCCACTGTTGTGGGTCAAACCGAGATGAGTCATGCTGAGCTAGAGTATGCCGCACGCCAAGAACTGCTTGAGCGCTGCGGCATAGCGGTGAGCAAGGCGGTAAAGACCTATGTGATCAAGCGTGCCCTTCCGGCCCAAACCCCTATGAAGAACTTCGGCCGAGGTGCGCCGTGAGGGCAAGCTGTTTTTTGCGGGTGATTATACGTTGTATCCGTCTTTAAATGCGGCCATGCAGAGCGGCAGAGCCGCTGCTGAGGCGGTCGCACAGGCGGTCGCAAGCGCATCAGAATAGATAAAATCTTTGGCTATAGTTTTTAACATAGACAAAAACTATAATTAGATCATCAATTACAATCTTTTTTAACGAGCTCAGGCTTTCAGATAGAGTAACTTAGTTCAAAATTTAAATAAGCTATGCACAATCACGATTCAAACGGTTCAATAGAAAAATGCCCGGTGATGTCGGTTAAGCACCGTCACACTGCGGTCGGAGGCTTCTCTAACGCCGATTGGTGGCCAGAGCAACTTAATCTTAAGATGCTTCACCAAAACACGGCAAGCTTCTATTCCTGTAAAAAATTTCAGCTACAAAAAGGCCTTTGCCTCGGTAGATTATGACGCTCTTAAGCAAGATCTAGTGCATCTAATGACCGATTCTCAAGACTGGTGGCCAGCCGATTACGGGCATTACGGCCCCTTCTTTATTCGTATGGCTTGGCACAGTGCCGGTACCTACCGTATAGCCGATGGGCGCGGTGGAGCTTGCTCGGGTACCCAGCGTTTTGCTCCGCTTAACAGCTGGCCAGACAACGGTAATTTAGATAAGGCGCGCAGACTACTGTGGCCAATCAAACAGAAATACGGACAAAAAATTTCATGGGCTGACCTGATGATTTTGGCGGGTAACGTCGCACTAGAGACTATGGGCTTTGAGACCTTTGGTTTCTCTGGGGGGCGCGCCGATGTATTCGAGCCCGAAGGAGACATTTACTGGGGGCCAGAGACCGAGTGGTTGGGCGACAAGCGTTACCAAGGTGACCGTCAGCTCGACAATCCGCTTGCAGCCGTTCAGATGGGGCTTATCTACGTAAACCCTGAGGGGCCTAACGGTAAGCCAGATCCGCTTGCGGCGGCTCGTGACATTCGCGAAACCTTTGCCCGCATGGCGATGAACGACGAAGAAACCGTAGCGCTGGTAGCCGGAGGACACACCTTCGGAAAAACCCACGGAGCCGGAGACACCGCTCACGTAGGGCCAGAACCAGAAGGCGCCCCGATCGAGCAACAAGGGCTCGGATGGGCCAACAGCTTCGGCACCGGAAAAGGAGAGCACACCATCACCTCGGGTCTAGAAGGCGCCTGGACGCCTACCCCGATTCAGTGGGATAACAGCTACTACGATACGCTTTTTGGTTACGAGTGGGAGCTCACCAAGAGCCCAGCAGGAGCCTACCAGTGGAAGCCCGCCAACGGCGAGGCCGCCGATGCGGTGCCTGATGCCCACAACCCAAACAAGCGCCATGCGCCTATGATGGCGACTACAGATATTGCGCTGAGAGAAGATCCGGCCTACTTGAAAATTTCGAAGCGATTCCACGAGAATCCTGATGAATTAGCTGATGCCTTTGCGCGTGCTTGGTACAAGCTGACGCACCGCGACATGGGCCCGATCACCAACTACCAAGGCCCAGAGGTTCCTAAAGAGGTGCTGATTTGGCAAGATCCGGTTCCGGCCGTTTCTCACGAGCTGATCGGCGCTGCCGAGATTAAAGACCTTAAGGCTAAGCTGCTTTCCAGCGGCCTGTCGGTTTCTGAATTGGTGTTCACTGCCTGGTCTTCGGCCTCTACCTTTAGAGGTTCTGACAAGCGCGGAGGGGCCAACGGAGCACGCATCGCCCTTAGCCCTCAGAAGTATTGGGAGGCCAACGACACGGATCGTTTAGCCAAGAACCTGAGCGCCATAAAAGCCGTTCAGTCGGCTTTTAACGCAGCCGGAGGCAAGCAAGTTTCGCTAGCCGACCTTATCGTGTTAGGCGGATGCGCGGCCGTTGAAAAAGCCGCCGCAGACGCAGGTGTTTCGATCGAGGTGCCCTTTGCTCCTGGACGCACCGACGCGACTCAAGACATGACAGACGTTGATTCGTTCGCTGTGCTTGAGCCTCAGACAGACGGATTCCGCAACTTCGCCAAGCCAGGCGCACTTAACCGTCCGGCTGAAGAGTGGTTGCTCGACAAGGCACAGCTATTGGGCCTAAGCGCTCCTGAGATGACCGTTTTGGTCGGAGGATTACGCGTTCTAGGCGCCAACTCGGCTCACTCTAAGCACGGAGTCTTCACCGACAAAGTGGGCGTACTGACTAACGACTTCTTTGCGAATTTATTAGACATCGCCACCGAGTGGAAGGCCGTTGAGGGCGACACCAATGCCTTTGTTGGAACAGACCGCACAAGTGGAGCCCAGCGCTACACCGCGACTCGCGTTGATTTGATCTTTGGTTCAAACTCACAGCTAAGAGCCCTTTCTGAGGTCTACGCCGCTGATGATTACAAGCAGCAGTTTGTGCATGACTTTGCCGCTGCTTGGAACAAGGTGATGAACGCCGATCGTTTTGACTTGCTTGATTAATTAATAGTTTGTTTATCTGATGTTTTTAAAAGGCCCCCGCCGCAGGCGGGGGCCTTTTTATTTGCGACAGAATGTGCGATATTCGCGTCATGAAGTTTTTAAACGCCTTGAGTCTTCGCGAAAAATGGTTGCTCGCCTTTGTGGGGGTGGCTATTTTATCTCGTTTGGTGGTGCACATTCCGAATGTGACAGCCGTAACGGCTACGGCCCTTTTTGCCGGGCGTTTCTTTCAGCGCAAGAGTTTGGCCTTTGCCGTTCCGCTTTTGATTATGGCGGTTACCGATCTTTTTTTGGGCTTTTACACCATTAGTGTGTTTGTGTACGCTGCCCTATTGGGGGTGGTGGCTATTGGTAAGTGGGCTAACCGCATTTCGGTGCTCAGCGTGCTGGCTTCTTCGGTGCTCTTTTTCGTGCTTACCAACTTTGGGGTGTGGCTGCTTGGCTACCCTAAGACCTGGGAGGGATTTGTGGCCTGTTACACGGCTGCCATTCCGTTTTTCAGGGCGTCACTGATTGGCGACTTTGCTTTCTCAGCCCTTTTGGCTCTTAGCTTTAGAGGTGTAGAGCGCTCGGTTTTGGCTAAGGCTTAAGAAGCCTTAACTTCGCGGCCAACTCATCGATCAATCGTTTTTTATTCTTATGGGGCGCTACCTCAGACTCTTCGACTTTGGCTATTCGTTTAGCTATAAAACAGAAATTTTATCCGGATTAACAGTGGCACTTGCTTTGGTGCCCGAGGCGGTGGCTTTTGCGCTGATTGCCGGGCTTTCTCCGCTGACCGGGCTGTATGCCGCTGTGGTCATGGCCTTGGTGACCTCGGTTTTTGGAGGGCGGCCGGGAATGATTTCGGGGGCGACCGGAGCCGTTGCTGTGGTGCTGGTGAGCTTGGTGGTCGATCATGGGGTGGAATATGTCTTTGCCACGGTGGTGTTGGCTGGGCTTATTCAGATGACCGCGGGGCTGCTCAAGCTGGGTAAGTTTATTCGGCTGGTGCCGCATCCGGTTATTTTCGGATTCGTCAACGGCCTTGCCATTATCATCTTTTTGTCTCAACTCGATCAGTTTAAGTCGGCCGATGGCGCCTGGCTTTCAGGCGCGCCGCTCTATGTGTTCGGCGGGCTAGTGCTGCTGACTATGGCTATTATTTTTGGGTTGCCTAAGCTGACCAAGGCGGTTCCGTCTTCGCTGGTGGCCATTCTGGTGGTCTTTGGGTTGGCCTTAGGGTTGGGGCTCGACACCAAAACGGTTGGAGACATCGCCTCGATCAAAGGCGGATTTCTGCCCTTTCACCTGCCCGAGGTTCCGTTTAGCCTGGAGACCCTAACCATCATTGCGCCTTATGCCTTTATCGTGGCTGGGGTGGGGCTCATCGAGAGCCTGTTGACCTTGAATATTGTCGATGAAATAACGGAGACCCGCGGAAGTGCCAATAAGGAGGCCTTTGCCCAGGGGTTGGCGAACACGCTTTCAGGGTTCTTTTCGGGTATGGGCGGATGCGCCATGATCGGCCAGTCGCTCATCAACGTGTCGAACGGAGCGCGCGCACGACTCTCTGGGATCGTCGCCGCGCTCGCCCTGCTCGGGTTTGTGATGTTCGGCTCTAGCCTTATAGAACGCGTACCTATGGCGGCGCTTACTGGCCTTATGATCATGGTGGCTGTGGGCACCTTTGAGTGGGCCAGTCTAAAAACGTTTACCAAGATGCCGCGCTCTGATGTGTTTGTGATGGTGGTGGTGACGCTGGTCACTGTGGTACTGCACAACCTGGCCCTAGCGGTGATCATCGGGGTGATCATTGCGGCCCTGGTGTTTGCTTGGGACAACGCGGTGCGCATTCGCGCTCGAAAGCATATTGACGAGTTTGGTATTAAGCATTACGAGATCTACGGGCCGCTCTTTTTTGCCTCGGTTTCGGCCTTTGCAGAGAAGTTTGATGTGCTGAATGATCCGCCCGAAATCATTATTGACTTTGGCGAAAGCCGCGTGGTGGATATGTCAGCTATCGAGGCCCTGAATAAGATTACCGAGCGCTATGCGAAGGTGGGCAAGAAGGCGCATTTGCGGCACCTGAGCGCCGATTGCCGTCGACTGATTGCCAACGCCGATACCATTATTGATGTGAATGTCATCGAAGATCCGACCTACAAGGTGGTGCAAGATTTTTCGTAAAATTTTATAAAAATCGCGCTGACTTAAGGTTGCCGTCTTGTCGTAAAATTCTACTAATTTTAAGGTATGAATCGAATGAGTAAGTGGATAGGGGCGTGGACTACCCTGCTGGTGGTCAGCCTTTCGCTAGTTAGTTGCGCCGAGCCAGACACGCGTTATCAGGCGCGGGTGCAAGATGCGGCCCTTTTTAATGAGGCCATGCAGCAACTCACTGATGTGATTGTTCACGATATTTTTTCTCCGCCTGTAGCCTCGCGTATTTACGTATACCCAACGGTTGCCGCGTATTCGATTATGCAGCAGGTCTTCCCAGATCAGTATGTGAGTCTTGAAGGTCAGCTCACCGATTTTACCGCTATTCCTGAAATGCCCGACGGGGTTAACCCTCATTTGGCGGCTACCCATGCCTTTTTGCTACTGGGAGAAAACTTCATCTTTTCTAAAAAGCGCATGAGCGATTACCGCGAAAAGCTCTATGCCGAGCTGCGTGAGCTGGGCATGCCCGATAGTGAATTTCAGGCTGCTACGGCCTATGCCGATATGGTGGTGGCGCACATCAAGGGCTGGGCAGGCGAAGACTTTTACAACCAGACCCGAAGCTTTCCGAAGTATGCTATTCAAGAACAAGATCAGTTTTGGAAGCCGACCCCGCCCGATTATATGGAGGGCATTGAGCCGCACTGGAGAAGTATCCGGCCCCTAGTGATTCCGAGTGCTGATGCGTTCGACCCAAAGGCTCCGCTCGAGATCGACATGAGCCCCAATAGTCCGTTTTATGGCCAGCTGATGGAGGTGTACGAACTGGGTCAAAAGGTTACCGAAGACAATAACGAAAACGAAGAGGCGCGCATCGCGGCTTTTTGGGACTGCAATCCGTACGTGTCTAACTACAAAGGGCACGCCATGTTTGCGGTGAAGAAGATCACCCCAGGTGGGCACTGGATGGGCATCACCAAGATCGCCACCGAGAAGGCTGGCAGCAGTTACGACGAAACTATTGAGGCCTATCTGCATGTGACTGCGGCGCTGTTCGACGGTTTTATCTCGTGCTGGGATACCAAGTGGAAGACCCTAGTGGTGCGCCCTGAGACCCTCATTCACCAATATGTAGATGAAGAGTGGCGCCCTAAGTTGCAGACTCCGCCCTTTCCTGAATACACCTCGGGCCATTCGGTGATCTCTACCGCTGCGGCCCTGGCACTCACTAAGATTTACGGCGACAACTTTGCCTTTGACGATACCAGCGAAGAAAAATACGGGCTGCCCACTCGATCGTTCGAGTCGTTTGTTCAGGCCTCGCAAGAGGCGGCGATTTCACGTTTATACGGAGGCATTCATTACCGCATGGCCATCGATGAGGGAGTGGCTCAGGGTCGCGCCGTTGGTGAATACGTAACCACCCATTTAAATACCCGACCAGAACAGGCGCCTCAAGCAGTGGCGGTAAACGAATAATTCTATTTAAAACCGAATCTTTGGACACTCAAAAAAAGCAAGCCGTTATCGTATCTGGATACTTCAACCCCATTCATAAGGGGCACATCGAGTATTTTAATCTGGCCAAACCAAGAGCCGACGAGCTCTTTGTGATTGTCAATAACGACGCCCAGCGGGCGCTAAAGGGCAGCAAGGCCTTTCAGGATGAGGCAGAGCGCATGATTATCGTCTCTAACGTGAAGGCGGTCGACAAGGCCTTTCTGTCTATCGATCAAGACCGCACGGTCTGCAAGACCATTGAGCATATTGTCATTACGCACCAAGATGAATACGAATTTAGCTTTGCCAACGGAGGCGATCAGAACAACCAAAGTATCCCCGAGGTTCCGGTTTGCGAAAGGCTCAACGTTCGCCTGATCGACGGGCTGGGTGACAAGATTCAGTCTAGCAGCACGCTTCTTAAGAATCAGTAGGTTTTTTTGGCCGTTGGAGGCGCAGTCGTCAACTTGTTTCACTTTTCAGCAGGCGGTCGCTATGACGGGCATCACTGTTCTTAGGTGCCGCCGTCAACTCCATAATTTTATAGACTATTAAGCGCCTGATTCAGGTCGTCCCACATATCATCTACGTGCTCTAGGCCTACCGATAGGCGGATCATTCCGTCAGTGATTTCGACCTGCAGTCGCTCGGCGGTGGAGAGTTTACTGTGGGTGGTGGAGGCTGGGTGGGTTACTATGCTACGGGTGTCTCCCAGGTTAGCAGAGAGCGAGCAGAGTTTAATGGCGTCTATGAATTGGCGTCCTTTTTCGAGGCCTCCGGCGATTTCGAAGGCGACGATAGATCCGCCCATTTTCATCTGTGCCTTGGCCAGTTCGTATTGCGGGTGCGAGGGCAGAAACGGATAGCGCACCCAACTCACGTTTTTGTGCCCCTCAAGGCGGGTAGCCAGCTCAAGGGCGTTTTGGCAGTGGCGATCTACACGCACTGCAAGGGTTTCTAGGCTCTTGGAGAGCACCCAGGCGTTAAAGGGCGACAGGGCGGTTCCGGTGATGCGGGCGAACAAGTAGATCGATCGAATGAGTTCTTTAGTGCCCACGGTGATGCCGCCGAGCACGCGGCCTTGGCCGTCCATCAGCTTGGTGCTCGAGTGGATGATAAGGTCGGCTCCGAACTGTGCGGGCTGTTGCAGGTAGGGCGTGGCAAAGCAGTTGTCTACGATGTAGAGTAGATGGTGCTTTTTGGCTACCTCGCCAAGGCGCTTCAGATCGAGCACGCTGACCCCCGGGTTGGTGGGTGATTCGACGTATAAGATTTTGGTTCTTGGGGTGATGGCGGCCTCTAGGGTATTAAAGTCTCCCGGGTCAAAATAGCTGTGCTCAATGCCCCATTTCGGAAAAAATTGGGTGTAGAGGGTGTGGGTTGACCCGAATACGGCGCGGCACGAGACAATGTGGTCTCCTGATGAAAGCAGGGCCGCGAAGGTGGTGTAAATGGCGCTCATGCCCGAGGCGAAGGCGACTCCGTCTTCTACCCCTTCCATTTTGGCGACTTTTTCGATGAGTTCACTAGTGTTCGGATTGCTATAGCGCGAGTAAATGTTACGCTCTTTTTCTTCGCTGAACGAGGCGCGCATGTCTTCGGCATCTTCGAACACAAAGCTCGAAGTCATATAAATAGGTGCGGAGTGTTCTAAGTTGTGGCTGCGCTCCATTTGGGCGCGAATCGCCTCGGTTTCAAATGCTTTCATGCCGCCAAATTAGCTAAAAGCGGCGTATTTAAAATTTATTTAAAATAAATCTAAATAGACTTGCTCAAAATCATTTTGGGTTTTAGATTTGCCTCGTTGTTTTATTTTTAATTATTCTAAATAAATGAAAAAGAAAAGTGTAGTTGCAACGTTTTTAGGGGTCTTTATAGCCGGTTTTAGCGCGGTTTCGGCGCAGAGCCAGACGCAGACTCCTTTGGATTCAGTACAGCGCTTAGACGAGGTAATTATTCGTGCCAATACGATATTAGGAAACAAGTATGTGGCGCAAAACCGCACGGGAGCGTCGTATTATGTGTCGGCTGAAGAGCTCGAGAGGTTCGGATACGTCGATATTAACCGAGCGCTTCGCGCCGTGCCAGGGGTAAACTTTTACGAAGAAGACGGATTCGGCCTGCGCCCCAACATATCTCTTCGTGGAACTTCTCCGCAGCGCAGCTCAAAAATCACGCTGATGGAAGACGGGGTGCTTATTGCTCCGGCCCCTACAGCTCTCCGGCCGCCTATTACTTTCCATCGGTTGCGCGCATGCAGGCTGTGGAGATCTTAAAGGGTAGCAGCCAGGTGCAGTACGGGCCCTTCACCACTGGCGGAGCCATCAATCTAGTCTCTACCGCCATTCCCGATGAGTTTTCGGCCAACTCTACGCACCAGCTACGGAAGCTTTAATACCGGCCAGGTGTACAGCTCGGTGGGTCAATCAAGCGAGAACTTCGGCTACGTTTTGGAATACCTGAACTTCAACTCAGACGGATTCAAGCAGCTCGGCGACAACGATAACACTGGGTTTGACATCAACGAAATTACGGGTAAGCTGCGATTCTCTTCTGATGCCGATGCGGCCATTCCGCAATCGCTAGAAGTAAAGTACCACTTCTACGACGAGCAGTCTAACGAGACCTACCTGGGGCTTTCGGAGGCCGACTTTAATGCCAACCCCTATTCGCGCTACGCCTCTTCTCAGTTCGATAATATGGTTGCCGAGCAGCGCCAGATCATGCTCACCCATGTGATTGATTTTTCAGATCAGTTCAAGGTGGTTACTAACGCCTATAACAATAAGTTTACCCGCAACTGGTACAAGCTAGACGACGTGGTCTTCGAGGGCCAAAAGCAGAGCCTATCTCGTGTGCTGGCTAACCCCGGTGACTTTCCGAATCATATGAGCCTGCTCAACGGAACCGCCGACTCGGGTGCCGACGCGCTGTTGCTTAAGGCCAACAACCGGGTATACTACTCACGCGGAATTGCAGACCAAGCTAGACTACCATTGGTATGGAGCTAACGGAGCCTTTCACGATATCGAAGTGGGCGCACGCTTTCACTATGACGACGAAGACCGCTTTCAGTGGGAAGACGGTTACAGCATCACTAATGGCTATATGGCCCTTACCTCTGAAGGTCCTAGGGGCGCTCAAGACAACCGCATCTCTAGCGCCAATGCACTGGCGGCCTATGCTCTTTACAAGTATAAGTTCAATAACCTTACCTTGACCCCGGGTGTGCGCTACGAGAGCATTCGTCTTATGCGCGAAGACTGGGGCCAGAAAGACGCCGATCGCTCAGGCGAGGCCTCGGTTCGTGAAAACCACATCAACGTCTTTATCCCAGGGGTCGGATTCAACTACAGCTTCTCTAACTCTGCCTCTGTATTCGGAGGAGTGCACAAGGGCTTTTCGCCTCCGGGTAATGCTCCGGGTGAGGAGGCCGAGCGCAGTATAAACTACGAACTCGGATCGCGCTTTAACCTGGGAGGCCTAAGCGGAGAGCTCATCGGTTTCTTTAACGACTACTCTAACCTACTGGGCTCTGACCTTGCGGCCAGCGGTGGAACCGGATCGCTCGATCAGTTCAACGCCGGTGAGGTGCACGTGAGCGGCCTCGAACTACTGCTCAACTACGACTTGGCAAAGCCCGGATCTGCGGTGAAGCTACCTGTTTCAGCGGCCTATACCCTTACCAACGCCATCTTTCAGAACGACTTCGGAAGCACCCAAGGCATCTGGGGCACCGTGAGCGCTGGCGATCGTGTACCCTATATTGCGCAGCAGCAGTTTAACCTAACGGCTAGCTTGATACACAGCAAATACGAGCTTAGCCTTAACGGACGCTACAACGGCGCCTTTAATACCCAGGCTTCAAACGGAGGCCTCGACGACCCCATGACCCTAGACTCAAACGTGGTCGTAGACCTTGCAGGAAAATACCACCTCACTTCGCAAATCAGCCTAACCGCTCAGGTGATCAACGTGTTGGATGAGGTGTACGCTGCGGCTCGTGTTCCTGCGGGCTTCAGACCCGGTCACCCCTTCGGAATTTACGGCGGGGTAGCCTTTAGACTCTAGTTTTTCCATGTCTGTTTAGTGAGCAAGGGCACCTCTTTATGGGGTGCTTTTGTGTTTTAGGCTAGTAGTTCTTTTTCGAACCCTTCGCCTCTGTCGAATGCCGCCTTAGACTCAAATAGCCTGCGCTGGTTTAGCGGTTCACTGAGCTCAGCCTGAGTAGTCATGAGTGCTTGGTACTCGTCAATTGAGAGCATAACTAGGCCCTTGTCTTTGCCCGTATTGATTAGAATAGTATCGAAGTCATCGGTTACTTTTTCTAGATATTCCTTCGAGTGTTTTTTAAACGCGGATAGTGTAGTGCTGATCATGATTTGGGATTTTTAGAGACAATAAATTAATCATTTTTCACTGCAACTTCTATGCAGTGGGTGCCAAACTTCTAAAAATGAACCGATAAAATGGTTAGAAACAACAAATCGAGTTTCAAAACCAAAATGCACTATTTTGGTGCATCAATTTGCTGTTAATGGGGTTACGCTTACATAGTGTTTGTTATTTGGTGATGGCTATTTGCTCATTTGCTTCCTTCAGTTGTGCGCATGCGCAAGAAACCAAGGCGGCAGTTTATCTAGACGGAATGCTTGGCGCTACAGTCGGACCTGGCTTTGTAACCCTGAATATCGGAGGGCCTTCTCTTTCATTGGTGCTCAACCAAGACTTTAAAGTGGGAGTGGGTGCGTTGCCCTCACTTTACATCGAAGACGGTAAGACTACCCCAAAGTTGGGCATTGGCCCTCGTGTTGACCTCAAAAAGGTATCTATTATCGCGCCTTTCTTTCCGGCACAACCCACAGGTAAATGGGCGGGCTCGTTAGGATTGGCCTATAAATTTGGTCGAAAGAAATAGCCGTGCCTCAGGTGGTGCACCTATTTTAAGCGATAGCCTGTAACTCAACACGGTATGTTCTAGTGGTTTGCTCTTATTTGATTCACTAGGCTATTAACTTCCTCAATCATCTCTTCAAAACTAGGAGCATTTCCATAGATCATATCTCTTTTCATTATTGTATAGTCGTTTATCCAATCTTTTTGGGTGTTTTTAGGGGGTATTGGATTAAGAAAGTTCGGATGATGCAGGCGATAATCAACCCCAGATATTTTTGTAAATAATTTTCTATGTTCGACAATTGTCTGGTAGAGTTCTTTGTCCTTGATTGCATTAAGGGCAAAAGGGCTGCGTGATAATTTATAGATGTCGTAGAGGTGTCTGCTCAAACGATTTACTCGAGATTTTTCCGAAGGTTTTTGAAATTCTTCGTGAAGCAGAAATAACTTTTCGAGAAGCGTTCTTTCAGGTCTAACTGTCGGTATTTGTATTGGTTTTTCTGATACAGATATGGTAGAATTAAGCTCATTCACAATAGAGGTAATGGGCATCAGGCTGAAAGGTTCTTTCAAAGATCTACATCCAATTTCAATCTGTATGATTGGTCTAATATATTCCTTGTAGGTTGAGGTAATAGGATATGTTAACTCGATAATTCGTGGATCTTCATCGCTTGATTGAGGTTCATTTAAATTTAGTTTAATCTCATTGTACCCATTTAGAATGAATTGCCTTGATAATGCGCCAATAAATTCTGTAGATAGATAGTTGTTTGTTTCCTTTCGCAGTTGAGTGATTTCTTTTTTTGACAATCTATTCGAAAAACCAAAAAATGCCTTGTCTAAGGCCAAATCAATATCTTCACTAAATCGTTCGATCAATTTCCACGCTTTGCTTAGAGAGGTTCCGCCTTTGAATACTAGATGCTTGCTTACCTCCATCTGGTAAATTATTCTTAAGGTTTCAACTACCCACCAGTCTTTTTCTATGGTAAAGTCGGGCATGCCTATTTGATTTTCAGTAATACTGAAAATCGATTGCCTTGTTGATTTTGGTAATTGATAAAACTCGTGGTTAGTCATCAGCTCAAACTCTTCTTTAGAATAGTACGAATCCAAACAGGAGCCAAAGCCATGTCATGCTGAATGTTCTCAGAACGTTCAGATTTTAGTGCTTTTAGAATCGTATTTTCTTCGTCTTCAGTTAAGTTCTCTTTGCCTATTTCTTTTAGAGCTTGAATGACTAAGCCGCTTATTGGCCCTTTGGTCATCATGTTTTTTGGCGTGGTTCGTATAAACGTAATCGTGCCTTTGCCTACTCTGATTTTTCTAGACGAGCCGTCAGTAAGAAAGACTATTCTAGTTGGAACTTGCGTACTCAGGCCTAATTTATTTAAGGCTAGGGATCCTGTTGGCTTGAGTTTAATTCGGTCTCTTTTGGCTATGGTTTCGGCCACTTCTTCCGGAGATGGTACAATTTCTCCTAAGAACTTATGGTGTTTTGGGCTTGCGTATATGCCCCTAGCTATGCGTTTTAATTCTCCTCTTTTCTCGATTCGGTGCAGGGCTACTCTAACAGCCTCGGAAGAGCCTAGATTGCTAAAATCATCTACCACAAAAACGGAGCCTGGCTTCTTTTTATTGATGAGTGCTATTGATTTTGATTCTACGCTATTCATTTCAATAATTTGTAACAAAAATAGATAAAAAATGTTACAAAATTAAGCTTATAATATTTTATAAAACATTGATTTATAATGTCTTTATTTCAACATCAAGCTGATATCGCTCAGTTCTTTTCCGACGGAATGTATTCCGTTTAAAATGCGTTTAAGCTGCTTTTCAGAGGGCTTTTTTATCCCAGAGGTATACTGGGCTAGTAGACTTTGGTTCATTCCGATGCGCTCCGCAAGAAATCGCGCGTTTAGAATCTTGTAGTCTTGAAAAAAGGTTCTAAAGTCGATACTCAGGTCTAAATCTTCTTTAGAAATAGTCACTTCTTCATCTTCAAAATAGAGTTCCAATGCCTCAATGAGGTTCGCGTATAATTCATTCACCTCGCTAGCTTCAGTGAAGACATTTAGGTCTTTGCAGTAGGCGGAGAATCCAGTTTCTGTTTTTTCTACCAGAACGGTGATGCGGGGAATTTTATTAATTACTGTCATAAACCTGCCTGTTTGAATAGTTTGTGCATGAGGCCTTTAGCTAATTCTTTACTTCCGTGGTTGGGGAATACGATGAAATTGGAATAGTTTTTATGTTTCAATTTTATATGTGATCCTCTCTGGGAATATATAATCCATCCCGCATCCTGAAGAATTTTTAAGGCCTCATTACATTTCATCCAAAAGTAAATAAAGTATTACAAATCTACGCTAAGTAAAACTCTATTTTTTCACTGCACAAACCTTGCGGCGGCAATCTTTTTCACTGCAAAATCCCTGCAGTGGCACAAACGTTTAAAACACACTACTCTAAATTCTCACCTGATACGCTAGGCTGAGGTTGCGTCCGCGGGTAGAGAATCCGATGATCTCCACGTAGTCGGTGTTCAGCGCGTTAAAGAGCTGCAGGCTGAGGTCGATAAGGCGCAGGTCAAAGTCGCTGGCGGGCTGAGAGGGGTCGTTGATGGGCAGGCCGTCGAGCAGTACGAGAATTTGGCGGTTGTTGCCTCCTCGGGCGTAGAGCCCCAGGTTTTGGCCTTGGGCGCCGCGGCTGCCGCTGATTTCTATTCCGGTGAGGTTGTTGAGCACTAGGGCCAGGGGCTGTCCGGCATAGCGCTGCAGTTCTTCGGCCTCAAGGCGAATCACTCGCTTGGTTTTGGTGGCTCGGGGCAGCTCGAGTTTGTTGTCGCTGACCACGATTTCGTCTAGGCTGATTAGGCTCTGGGCTGAGCTGATAGAAAAGAGGCAGCAGGCCAAAAGGCCGAAAATGAGGTGTTTATGCATGGTGATGTGAGCTGACTAAAAAACGGCCTCGGCGACCGATTTGATGTTGGCGGGGCGGCTCATGGTGTAGTAATGCAAGATGGGAATGCCGGCTTGCATGAGCTCTTTAGACTGCTGAATGCACCACTCGATGCCCACTTGGTAGACGGCAGCGTTGTCTTTGCAGGCCTCTACGGCGTTTACTAGGTCGGCCGGAAGGTCAACGTGAAAGCGGTGAGGCAGCAGGTTGAGCTGGCGCTTGGTCGAAATGGGTTTGAGCCCGGGTATGATGGGTACGTTGATGCCTAGGGCTCGGCATTTGTCGACAAAGGCAAAGAATTTTTGGTTGTCGAAAAACATTTGGGTGACGATGTAGTGGGCTCCGGCATCGATTTTGGCCTTGAGCATTTTAAGGTCGTGATCGAGCGAGGGCGACTCCATGTGTTTTTCGGGGTATCCGGCCACTCCGATGCAAAAGTCGGCGGCGGCGGTGTTTTCGAGGCTCTGGTCGAGGTAGCGCCCGCTGTTGAGGGCGGCGATTTGGGCGACCAGTTCTGAGGCGTAGGCGTGCCCGTCTTTCTCGGGCTTGAAGTAGGTTTCAGAGCCCATGGCGTCTCCGCGCAGGGCCACCAGGTTGTCGATGCCGATAAAGTTGAGGTCGATCAGCAGGTCTTCGGTTTCTTGGCGGGTGAAGCCTCCGCATAATAGGTGCGGAATCGCATCTACCTGGTATTTGTGCTGAATGGCGGCGGTGATGCCCAGGGTTCCGGGGCGCTTGCGGGTGATGCGTTTTTCGAGCAGTCCGTCGGGGCGCTCTACGTATTCAAAGTCTTCGCGGTGAAAGGTGACCTCGATGAAGGGCGGATTAAACTCCATCAGCGGATCAATCGCCGCATAGATCGAATCGATGGTCTGGCCCTTGTTGGGGGGCAGCAGTTCAAACGAAAACAGGGTCTTGCCCTTGGCGGCTTCTATGTGCTGGGTAACCTTCATATCAGTCTTCTAAATTAGGCATTAACCACTTCTCGGCGGTCTTGAGGTCGACTCCTCGGCGCTTGGCGTAGTCTTCGAGCTGATCGCGCCTTATCTTGCCCAGCCCAAAGTACTTGGCCTCTGGGTGCGCCAGGTAATAGCCCGACACCGATGCGGCTGGCCACATGGCCAGGTTTTCGGTAAGGGTAACCCCTATGCGCTCTTCGACCTGCATGATCTTCCAGAGGGTTGGTTTTTCTAGGTGGTCGGGGCAGGCCGGATAGCCCGGAGCGGGCCGTATGCCCGTGTAGGCCTCCTTGATCAGTTCTTCGCCCGATAGGGCCTCGTCGGGAGCATAGCCCCAGACCTCTTTGCGCACCTTTTCGTGCAGGTATTCGGCGAAGGCCTCGGCCAGACGGTCAGAAAGGGCCTTGACCATGATGCTGTTGTAGTCGTCGAGATCGGCCTCGAATTGGGCGGCGATTTCGTCGGTGCCAAATCCGGCGCTCACGCAGAAGGCCCCCACGTAGTCGCGGTGGCCCGAGTCGATAGGGGCGACGTAGTCAGATAGGGCGAGGCTTTCTTTGCCTCCGCGCGCTCCTTGTTGGCGCAGGGTCAGTAGGCGCGCCAGCTCGCTGCTGCGGCTCTCGTCTTCGATAGAGCACGATGTCGTCGCCTAGGCTGCCGGCGGGGAATATGCCGTAGACTGCCTTGGCTACCAGTTTGCCGTTTTCGATGAGGTCGGCCAGCATGTCGTGGGCGTCGTTGAGTAGTTGCTTAGCGTGTTCTTTGAGCTCGGGGTCTTCTAGAATGTCGGGATACTTGCCGTGCAAGTCCCATGTCCAGATAAAGGGGCTCCAGTCGATATAGGCGATCAGCTCGCGCAGGTCTTGCTTTTCGATGGTGAAGACTCCGGTTTGCTTGGCTGGCACTGGAGGCATAGCATCAAAGTCAATCTTGAGTGCCGCCTCTCGGGCCTCTTCTAGGCTTCGGAATGCCTTGTTTTTCTTGCGGTTGGGGTATTCGATGCGAAAGTTGGCGTATTCTTCGGCTATGGCCTTTTTGTAGATGGGGCCGGTTTCTTTGCCTAGTAGTTGTCCGGCTACGGTGACCGCGCGTGAGGCATCTAGCACGTGTACCACGCCTCCGCTATATACTGGGTCTATCTTTATAGAGGTGTGGGCGCGAGAGGTCGTGGCTCCGCCGATAAGCAGCGGAATCTTAGCCCCGATGCGCTCTAGTTCTTTGGCCACAAAGACCATCTCGTCTAGTGAGGGGGTGATTAGCCCCGATAGGCCGATGATGTCTACCTGTTCTCTGATGGCGGTTTCGATGATTTTTTCGGGCGGCACCATCACGCCAATATCAATAATTTCGTAATTGTTGCAGCCTAGCACTACGCCGACGATGTTCTTGCCGATGTCGTGCACGTCGCCTTTTACGGTGGCCAGTAGAATTTTACCCGCCTTTTGTTGCTTACCCGAGGCTTCGGCCTCGATGTAGGGCAGCAGGTAAGCCACGGCCTTTTTCATGACTCGGGCCGACTTAACCACCTGGGGCAGAAACATTTTGCCTTCACCGAACAGGTCTCCGACAATGTTCATACCGGTCATCAGGTGCCCTTCGATGACTTCGAGCGGGCGGTTTACCGACACCCGGGCCTCTTCCATGTCTTGGGTTACAAACTCGTCGATTCCCTTAACTAGGCTGTGTGTGATGCGTTTTGCAGCGGTAGCTCGCGCCACTCGTTCTTGGCCACCACCCCTTCGCGCACGTCTGATTTGACGCTCTCGGCAAAGTCGAGCAGCCGCTCGGTGGCGTCGTCTCGGCGGTTGAGCAGCACGTCTTCAACGTGCTCTAAAAGGTCTTTGGGTATGTCGTCGTACACCTCTAGCATGGTGGGGTTTACGATGCCCATGCTCATGCCGTGTTTGATGGCATGGTATAAGAAGGCGGAATGCATGGCTTCGCGCACCCGGTCATTGCCTCTGAACGAGAAGCTTACGTTAGAAACGCCTCCGCTCACGTGGGCGTGGTGCAGGTTCTCGCGGATCCATTTAGTGGCCCTAAAAAAGTCTAGGGCATTGGTCTTGTGCTCTTCCATGCCCGTGGCCACGGGGAAGATGTTGGGGTCAAAGATGATGTCTTCAGGGTTGAAATGCACTTTGTCTACCAAAATGCGGTAGCAGCGCTCGCAGATCTCGATGCGGCGCTCGTAGGTGTCGGCCTGGCCATTCTCGTCAAAGGCCATTACGATTACAGCCGCCCCGTAGCGCTTGATTTTGCGCGCCTGAGCCATAAAGTTTTCTTCGCCTTCTTTAAGGCTGATCGAATTTACCACGGCCTTGCCCTGCACCACCTTGAGCCCGG
Organism: Flavobacteriaceae bacterium; assembly: GCA_018402205.1. Classification (GTDB taxonomy): domain Bacteria; phylum Bacteroidota; class Bacteroidia; order Flavobacteriales; family Flavobacteriaceae; genus UBA3478. The sequence goes on along the minus strand of JAGYIX010000007.1, from coordinate 8,735 downwards.
CCTCTAAAATCTCCCACTTAGAGGAGTCGATCATGATCGGAATGCGCGCAATATCGGGTTCGGCAGCGATAAGGTTTAAAAAGCGGGTCATGGCCGCCACCCCGTCGATCATGCCCTCGTCAAAGTTCACGTCTAAAATCTGGGCGCCGCCATCTACCTGTTCGCGGGCGACTTCGACGGCCGCCTCGTAATTCTCGTCTTGAATTAGGCGCAAAAACTTGCGCGAGCCCGTTACGTTGGTGCGCTCGCCCACGTTCACAAAGTTGGTCTCGGGGGTGATGATTAGTGGCTCTAGCCCCGATAGTTTGGTGTAGCGCGGCTTCATAGGGCTCTGGGTTTAGCGCCGGCTATTAGCTCGGCAATGACTTTGATGTGTTCGGGGGTGGTGCCGCAGCATCCGCCGATGATGTTTACCAGGCCCTCGTCTATGTAGGGTTTAATCAGGGCGCCCATTTCTTCGGGGCTTTGATCGTACTGGCCAAATTCGTTGGGTAGGCCGGCATTCGGATGCGCCGATACGTAGCGCTCAGTGGCGATGGCTCCTATGCGCTGCACATAGGGTCGCAGCTGGTCTGCCCCCAGGGCGCAGTTAAAGCCCACGCTGAGCACCGGAATATGCGAAATCGAGATAAAAAAGGCCTCTGCAGTCTGGCCCGAGAGGGTGCGCCCGCTGGCATCGGTAATCGTGCCGCTCACCATGATCGGAATGTCGCGCCCGGTATCTTCTTTGTATGCTTCGATGGCAAAAAGGGCAGCCTTGGCATTCAGCGTATCAAATACGGTCTCTACTAGCAGCAGGTCGGCCCCGCCATCGATGAGCCCTCTAATTTGCTCGTAATAGGCATCTTTAAGCTCGTCAAAGCTGATGGCCCTGTAGGCCGGATCGTTCACATCAGGCGACATACTCGCCGTCTTATTGGTAGGCCCGATAGAGCCCGCCACGTAGCGCGGCTTATCGGGCGTCTTCTTCGTATACTCATCGGCCGCCTTTTTGGCGAGCCTGGCAGCCTCTACATTGAGCTCGTAAACCAAGTCTTGCATGTGGTAATCGGCCATGGCCACCGAGGTGGAAGAGAAGGTGTTAGTTTCGGCTATGTCGGCCCCGGCCTCAAAATACTGTCGGTGAATGGCTAAAATCGCCTCGGGCTGGGTAAGGGTGAGCAGGTCGTTATTGCCCTGCAGCGGGCTAGGGTAGTTGGCAAAACGCGCCCCGCGGTAGTCTGCCTCGCTGAACTTGTGCCGCTGAATCATAGTGCCCATGGCCCCATCGAGCACGAGTATGCGGGTTTTTAGCAGGTCTTGAATGGCGGGTTTTTGCATCTGTAAGCGGTTTGCAGCGAGCGATACGCTGAATAGCCTAGCGAAAGTACGTTCAATCTTAATTTTTTAAAAGTTTTAAACGGCTATAAACGTTTAAACACGCTTGTGTGATTTTTACGGCATTAAAAGAGCAATTTGAAAGATCTCAGACCTTGATAGGCATAGATAATAGGTGTTTGATAGCGGTGTTTCTATATTTGAGGCTTCAAAGATTTAAAACGATTTCTTATGGCTTACTTTTTCACCTCAGAATCAGTTAGCGAAGGGCCATCCTGATAAGATTGCCGATCAGATCAGCGATGCACTTGCTCGATAATTTCTTGGCTTTTGATCCGCAGTTCTAAGGTGGCCTGTGAGACCCTAGTAACTACGGGTCAGGTGGTCTTGGCCGGAGAGGTAAAGAGCAACACCTATGTAGATGTGCAGCAGGTGGCCCGCGATGTGGTCAACAAGATCGGATACACCAAAGGCGAATATCAGTTCAGCGGAGACTCCTGTGGGGTAATATCCCTTATTCACGAGCAGTCTCAAGATATCAATCAAGGGGTAGACCGCAAGGCTCCTGAAGAGCAAGGTGCCGGTGATCAGGGTATGATGTTCGGATACGCCACCAAAGAAACCGAGAACTATATGCCCCTGGCCTTAGATATCTCGCACAAGATTCTTGAAGTGTTAGCCGCAGAGCGCAGAGCAGAAGGCGGAATAACGTATCTAAGGCCAGACGCCAAGTCTCAGGTTACCATAGAATACTCAGACGATAACAAGCCCATACGAATAGATACTATAGTGGTTTCTACTCAGCACGACGATTTTGACAGCAACGACGAAAAGATGCTCGAGAAAATCAAGTCAGACATCATTAGCCAAGATCGTTCCCAAAGTAAAAGCGCTCTATCCACAAAAGGTGCAGCAGCTTTTTAACGATCAAATTAAATACCATATTAACCCTACCGGCAAGTTTGTGATTGGTGGTCCGCACGGAGACACCGGCCTTACCGGTCGCAAGATCATCGTAGATACCTACGGAGGCAAGGGTGCCCACGGGGGCGGAGCCTTCTCGGGCAAAGACCCTTCTAAAGTAGACCGCTCGGCTGCCTATGCCATGCGCCACATCGCTAAGAACCTAGTGGCTGCCGGGGTGTGTAACGAAGTGCTTGTTCAGATCTCGTATGCCATCGGTGTGGCAGAGCCCACCTCGATTTTTGTGAACACCTACGGCTCGGCCAATGTGAACCTTAACGATAGCCAGATCGCAGAGACCATTAAAGCCAATCTTTCGTTTACGCCCTACGCGGTTGAAACCCGCTTAAAGCTCCGAAACCCCATTTATAGCGAGACCGCTGCCTACGGCCACATGGGCCGCGAGCCCAAGACCCTAGTGAAGGTGTTTGAATCGCCCTACAACGGCAAGGTGGCTCGTGAAGTAGAGCTATTTACCTGGGAAAAACTCGATCTAGTCGATCAATTCAAAAACTTATTTAACGTATAGTCATGTCACACATTCCAAAATACACCCCCTTTAAAGTCAAAGACCTGAGTCTAGCCGACTGGGGCCGCAAAGAAATTGAACTCGCCGAGGCAGAAATGCCAGGCCTTATGGCCCTGCGCGAAGAATACGGAGCCGCTCAGCCCCTAAAAGGCGCCCGCATCGCGGGCTGTCTGCACATGACCATTCAAACCGCCGTGCTTATCGAGACGCTTGTGGCACTGGGCGCTGAGGTTACCTGGAGCTCGTGCAACATCTTCTCTACCCAAGATCACGCCGCTGCCGCCATCGCTGCCGCAGGTATTTCGGTATACGCCTGGAAGGGTATGAACGAAGAAGAATTCAACTGGTGCATCGAGCAGACCCTTTTCTTCGGAGAAGATCGCGAGCCGCTTAATATGATACTCGACGACGGTGGAGACCTTACCAACATGGTGCTCGATCAGTACCCAGAACTCGTTGCTGCCATCAAAGGGCTTTCAGAAGAGACCACCACTGGCGTTCACCGACTTTACGAGCGCGTAGCCAAAGGAACCCTACCGATGCCGGCCATCAACGTGAACGACTCGGTAACCAAATCGAAGTTTGACAACAAATACGGATGCAAAGAAAGCGCCGTAGACGCCGTACGCCGCGCCACCGACCTTATGCTTGCCGGTAAGCGGGTGGTAGTTTGCGGATACGGAGACGTAGGTAAAGGCACCGCCGCCTCATTCAGAGGAGCGGGCTCTATCGTTACCGTAACCGAGATCGACCCTATCTGCGCCCTTCAGGCCTGTATGGACGGTTACGAGGTTAAACGTTTAGAAACGGTTATTGGCACCGCCGATATCGTGATCACCACCACCGGCAATAAAGACATCGTACGCGCAGAGCACTTCGAGGCCCTCAAAGACAAAACCATTGTGTGTAACATCGGGCACTTTGACAACGAAATCGACATGGCCTGGCTGAACAAAAACCACGGAGCCACCAAAGTAGAGATCAAGCCACAGGTAGATAAGTACACCATAAACGGCAAAGACATCATCATCTTAGCTGAAGGTCGCCTAGTAAACCTAGGTTGCGCCAACGGGTCACCCCAGTTTTGTGATGAGTAATTCATTCACCAACCAGACCCTCGCCCAGATCGAGCTTTGGACCAACCACCAAAACTACGAGAATCAAGGTATACATGCTGCCTAAGCACCTAGATGAGAAGGTGGCAGCGCTTCACCTAGCTAAGCTAGGGGCAGAGCTTACCGAGCTAAAGGCAGATCAGGCCGAGTACATCGGCGTCACCGTCAAAGGGCCGTTTAAGCCGGAGTATTACCGCTACTAGAAAATCGCTAGCTCATTGGGCTTCTGCGCTTTTCTTTTCTATATTCACAGCCATTTGGCGCAGTAAAACGCGCCCTAAAAGCTGATGAAGATTACCCTGCACCATGTCACTCTAAAAAAGCGCTTTCCGCTAGCTATTTCGCGCGGGGTGCGTTACGATTCTGTAAACGTTTTTGTACGCATAGAAGACAAGGGTCATGTGGCTTGGGGTGAGGGGGCTCCGGCCGCCTCAGAGGGCGCGGCAACCCCTGAACTCATGCAGGCCGAGCTCGAGCGATTCATCGCCACAGGCATCGAAGGCCATTCGATCAAAGACCTGCAGCGCCGCGCCATAGAACTCAATATAGCCCCTTGCGCCTACGCCGCCTTAGATATGGCCTTGTGGGATCTTACCGCCAAAAAAGCCCACATGCCGCTCTATCAGCTGCTGGGGTACAACAAGCCTACTGCGCCGACTTCGGTGACGATTGGTATTAATCCGCCCGCAGTGGTGGCTGAGCGCGTTCCAATTCTGATGCACAGCCACCCCACCATAAAAGGGCTCAAGATTAAACTCGGCTCGCCCGAAGGCATAGCCGCCGACAAGGCCATGTTCGAGCAGGTGGTCAAAAGCGCCGCCCCATACGGGCTCAAGCTGCGCGTAGACGCCAACGGAGGCTGGTCGCTCGAAAACGCCAAGCACATGCTGCAATGGCTGGCCGATAGGGGGTAGAGTACGTTGAGCAGCCGCTGGTTGAAGGTGCCGAGGCCCAACTGCCCGAGCTGTTTAAGAGCCGCGCCCTGCCCATCTTTGTAGATGAGTCGTGCCGCTTTGCCCATCAAATTCACGCCTATGCCGATGCGGTTGATGGGGTGAACCTCAAGCTCATGAAGTGCGGAGGCATCACCGAAGCCCTCAACATCTTAAGCGTCGCCCAGTCGTATAAGCTAGAGACCATGATCGGCTGCATGTCTGAATCGTCTGTGGCCATCGCCGCAGGCGCTGCCCTTACCGGAGGCATCGACCATGTCGATCTCGATTCGCATTACAACCTAAACCCAGACCCTGCTACCGGAGCCCCAATGGTCGACGGCATCACCATGCCCAACGATAACCCTGGCCACGGCGCCACTCTTAAACCCGAATACTATGCTTAAGCCCACAGACAAGGTCGCGATTTACATGCAAGACCAATTGAACGGTGAATCGGGCAAGATGGGCTTTGGAGCCATACGCTACCTTCAAAATGAGATCGTCGCCGTGATCGATAGCTCTCAAGTAGATCAGTCGATCCAAAAATTTATAGACACTAAGCTCGACATTCCGATCATTGGCAGTATAGAGCAAGCTAAAGAACTCGGAGCAAATGTGCTCTTACTCGGTATAGCGCCGGTAGGCGGAAAGATTCCTGAAAAGTGGATTCCGCTTATTGAAAGCGCTCTAGAGCACGGCCTGTCTATCATCAACGGGCTTCACGATTTACTCGGGCCACGATTCAACGCTAAAATCAGCGATTCAGAAACGCAGTGGATCTGGGATGTTCGCGTGCCCACCTTTACTCCGCCCATCGGGTCAGCACAGGCGCTCACGCATAAAGGCAAGCGCGTGCTATTTGTAGGGACCGATGGCGCTGTCGGAAAAATGACCACCGCTCTCGAACTGTTCACCGCCCTTAAAAACAAGAATCACAAGGTCGGATTTGTGGCCACCGGGCAAATAGGCATCACGGTAACCGGGCAGAGGAATCCCTCTCGACGCCTACAAGGTAGATTACGCCACCGGATCGGTACAAACAGCCGTAATGGAAGAAGCCGATAAAGATATCATCTTGATTGAGGGCCAAGGTTCTCTTTTGAACCCGGGTAGCACCGCTACACTGCCCTTAATGCGCGGCAGCTGCCCCACGCACCTAGTGCTCTGCATGCGTGGAGACCTTTCTACACTGCGTGATTACCCCAATATTAAGATTCCTAATCTCAGCGAATTCATCAAACTCAACGAGGCGCTGGCCACGGTAAACGGAACCTACCCCGCCGCCAAAGTCATCGCCGTGTCGGTCAACACCAGCAAGCTCAGCGATGCCGAAGCCGCCCAAGTGCTCAAGCGCGTGGCTGAAGAAGCCGGAGTACCCGCCACCGACCCCGTGCGTTACGGAACTGAGGTGTTGTATAAGGCGCTTATCCCTTAAACAACCTATATATAGATGAACAAAGAAGAAAAACTTTTACAGGAATTACGGGAAGAAATTCAGCAAGGTCTAGATAGTGGTATAAGCCCGCTCTCCACTGATGACATTGTAAAGAGGGTTCTTGAGTCTGCAAACCATAGAAAGTAAGAGTAAGGAGCCCTTGCTCTTTTTGCTATCTTCTGCAAAATTGTAGCGCAATGACCTTAACTAACCACTTAAAAACCCACGCCAACAAGACCGATCTTTTTATACCTATATATATAGTATAATCGGGCTTGCTCTTTTAACCCTCACCATCTCCTGCGGCCAGGCAACCAATGCAGACACTCAAAACGAACAACCCGCCCAAGCGCAAACCGCCGCCGCCAAACAACAACCCTGGACTCTTGGCCCCTTTGTAAAGCTCTACGAAGAAAACCCCATACTCACCCCTTCGCCAGAACTGCGCTTCACCGACCCGGTGAGCGGCAAAGAAGCAGCCTACGAAGAAAAGAATGTGCTTAACCCCGCCGCTGTAGTTAAAGACGGCAAGGTGCATTTGATATACCGTGCACAAGATTCGCTCGATGACCTCGCGCCTGGCCCTAGCGATTTCTGAAGACGGAGTGCATTTTGAAAAAACAGGCCAGCCCATCTTCTTCCCAGAAAACGACGACTTCAATTACCTCGAATGGCCGGGTGGGGTAGAAGACCCCCGCATTGTGAGCACCGAAGACGGAGGCTACTTTTTAACCTACACTGCCTACGATGGCAAAACCGCCCGACTGCTCTCGGCTTACAGCAAAGACCTTATTACCTTCACTAAGCACGGATCGGTCTTTAAAGACCCCAAGTACGCCAGCGCCTGGTCCAAGTCAGGGGCCCCGGTGGTGCGCCAAGAAGGCGATCAGTTTGTGATGACCCCAATAGACGGATATTACTATATGTATTACGGCGACACCAACCTGTATCTCGCCCGCTCTAAGACACTTACCGATTGGGAGGTGCTCGAAGACGCCGAAAAGAATATCGCCATAGAAGCGCTGCAACCCCGCCCGGGCTATTTTGATTCGCGCCTTGTCGAGCCCGGCCCATTTGCGCTGCTCACCGAAAACGGCATTGTGATGATCTACAACGCCTCTAACGCCAAGAACCTAAACGCTACCGAACTAGAGCCCTACACCTATGCAGCCGGCCAGGCCCTGTTTGATGCACAGCAACCCTGGAAGCTTCTCGACCGAACCGACTCTTATTTCATCTACCCAGAGGCTGAATTCGAAAAAGAAGGGGAGGTTGACCTAGTTTGCTTTGTCGAGGGGTTGGTTTACTACCAAAACCGTTACCTATTATATTATGGTACGGCCGATTCGCGCATAGGGGTTGCGGAGTATAACGCCCCAAAAGCCACTAAAATCAAGTAATTCAAATAAATTTTTAATTCTTGACGATTATTTAATGCAGTCAAATCGCTAGGCAAATTCTGCGGTAACTAACGCAACTTGTTTATAGTTAAATAACTGTAAATGAATAAGTTAGATATAAAAAATTGAAAATAAATATCCCCTAATGATGCTTTTGTTGAAGAATTTACACCTACAAACTGAACATAAATACCGAAACTTTTTTGCAGGCTAGGTTTTGAAATAACCGATTTATTATATATTTGTGCTTGTGAATTACATTATTAAACCAAGTAAACCAAATTTTTAATTAATTAGAAACTCATGAAAAAAGTTTTATTAAGTCTTTTGGCTGTAGCCGCTCTCGTGTTATCGTGCCAAAACTACGACGACGAGTTTGACGCATTGAATGCCAAGGTGTCGAGCTTAGAAAGTCAAATCAGCTCGCTTCAGGGACTTCAAACTGCTCTTACTTCTGTTCAGAGCAGTGTTAGCGCACTTCAAAGTGCCGTTAATGCAATTCCTGATCCTAGCGCAAGTATTGCTGCACTGGCCACTTCGATTGCCAAAATTCTTACTGATCTTGGTGCACTTGAAACTTCGGTCGCTGGAGCTACCACTTCTGCTGATTTAGACGCTTTAAAAACAGAATTGATCTTCTACTTTAGAAGCTTTAAAGGCCCTAATTGATGCCAACAGTGCTTCTATTGCCTCATTAGTTGCTTCAAATGCTGACCTTAAAACTCAATTAGAAGGCTTTAGGTGTTGACGTTGATGCAGTTTTAGCTGCTAATTCAACTTTTGAAGGAAATCTTACTATTACTAATGCTGCTGAACTAGCTTATGCTAAGTCGCTTGGAACTAAGGTTGCTTCTATTAAAGGAGATGTTTCGATAGTTGTTGATGAGACTAAAACCGATGGTGATGGAACCGGCACTGGTTTGACAGCAGCCGAGGTAAATACTGTAACTTCTCTCATGACGTATGTTGTGGGTAATGTTAAGATTACCACAGACGCTTCTTTGGACTTAACTAATTTGACTTCAATTACAGGTGATTACG
>JAGYIX010000006.1 GCA_018402205.1 Flavobacteriaceae bacterium | reverse complement strand
TAACCAACTGAACTAATGAAAATTCAATTTAACACCGACAAAAACATACACGGGCTAGAAGAGTTTACCGCGCCCATGATACTTTTAATCGAAACAGAACTAAAAAATTACAGTTCTCAAATTACACGCATAGAAGTTCATTTATCGGATGAAGACGGAATTAAAGACGGGATCAAAGCAAAACGCTGCTTACTAGAAGCGCGTTTGAGCGGAATGAATCCGATTGCCGTTTCTAGTCAATCAGATACTGAAGAACAGGCAATCACAGAGGCTATAGAAAAACTAAAGTCAAGCTTAGAAACTATTTTGGGGCGATTAGGTAATTATTAGATCTCTAATTTTTATAGGGTTTGAACACCACAATGGCAACGTTTTAAAATCGGATAATGAGAGGTCCTAAAACTATTTTAATTCGATTATTAAGTTTCTGTTTTCCAAAACGTTAAGTCTACAATTATTTCTTTAGATTTTGAATCAATGCATCTTTTTTTAACATAATTTCGCCCGACTTTAAATACCGTCAATCTTAAATCAAAAACATGAAAAAAACAGTACTTATTATGGCTGCTGCCTTTATCGCAGTAGCTTGTTCTGGCAAATCTGCCGCTCCTGCTGCTGAGGCAGTTGAAGAAACTCAAGAAGTTCAAGTAGAAGCTATTGATTCTACAGCTGTTGAGATGGAGGTAGAGATGGAGGTAGAGATGGAAGCTACTGAAGAAACTACTTCAGAAGAAACCACCGAAGAAACTACTACTGAAGAGACTTCTTACTAAGCTTCTTCTTTAATGTGTTCGGAGCGGCGACCCTTAACAGGGTCGCCGCTTTTGTTTAATCACCGCAAGCCACTAAATTTGCCCAATGACCTGATCGTGTCGAAAAACCCGAAAAAGGATTGTTTTGACTAGTTTAATCCGCACCGCAAACATGAAACAACTTGCATCGCTTTTTCTGCTTTTGATCGCCCTTAGTTCGTGCACCAAAGAAGCGCAGAAAATCAGCCCAGAACTACAAGGGCAATGGATCTTAACAGAAGTTATTTGTTATTGTTTCTTTGAAGACTACGATTTCACTCAAAATCAGCTGTGGATATTCTCGGATCAAAATATACTTCTTGCTAAGGGGCCGCTAACCAACCAGGTCAATGTGGCGCCGCTGAACGATCCGGCCTCTTTCAGCCTCAAAGGCCAGGTTCTTGAGATTGACAATACCGACCGCACCTATAGTATTGAGCAAAAGGGCGACAAGCTCACCTTGAGCTATATAGACAATCCGATGATTGCCGATGACGAGGTAGCCTATATTTTTGAAAAGCGTCAAGAAGACACCAGCTGCGTGAACCTCGATCAAATCAGGCCCGATGCGCCGTGCACCAAAGAGTTTATGCCGGTATGCGGATGCGATGGGGTCACCTACAGCAACCGCTGCACCGCAGAGACCTATGGCGGAGTCAGCAGCTACTCAGACGGTGCCTGCGATATGTAATGTGCATTATCTACCCGAACAAATTCATAGTAAATCTTCAAAATGGCCAGCCCGAAAAGTGCACCGGTAATAATAAACACCGAATTGTAAAGGCCCTGAGTACTGAATGAGATTCGAATAAGAACTGTTGAAATCACAAATCCAGTGTTTCTAAGTAGTTTGAAATTTTCTTTGGTAAGCCCATAAGAAAGCAATAATACTAGCACATCAGACAAAATCAATACCGTGAAAAAGTCTTTGTAGAAAATAGCATTCAAGTCGTTTTCCATACCAGCAAACAGGTGGTCTCCGGCAAAAACAACGTATAGGTAATCGGTGAGATGCACTGCACTGATAATAAAAATAATAACCACTAATGCGGCGGCTAGTTGCTTTTTGTATTGTCTAAAAACCTCGTCTGAAGAGGTGGGCTTTAGTTGCGAAAGCCGTGCATTAACGCGTGTATAGAACAAAATAATGGTGAGCAAGATAAGCACCGACAGCAGGTCGATAAACAACTGAAGCACCTCTTTATCTTGAATAGTGGCCAACTCAAAGTTTATTTTGGAGATGTCTCCGAAAATGCGCCGAATAAGAATAAGAGCAATGATCTCAAACTGCTTGAGCAGCGAAGTGGTGAAAGAGCGTGGCAAAAAGTAAATCAGCACATAGATCTCGTAGATCAAAATGATCGAAAACGGTGTATATATTGCGCTAATAGGATTTGAAAAAAGAGAAGGATCAAGAGCTCCCAAGATGCCTGTGTTAAACAACGCCACTAGGGCCAGGTGTAGCAGAAATCCGGCTATAGAAGCCACCAGCGTTATCCGCTCTAGTCTCTTTAACATATGCTCTGAAAACAGAACAGAAAACAATAGTTTCATACTAGAAATTTAAGTGTGCTGGGGCAATAGGCGTTTATTCATTAGCGAAAACCACAGGGGCGGAAGCAGCGCAATCACCATAGATGTGGTATACCCAAAGGGAAGCTGCGGGCTCTCTTCAATGCTCTCAAGCACCTGATACTTTTTGGAGGCCCTATGATGGTGATCGCTGTGACGAGTGAGCTCGTAGAGCACCATGCGTCCAATGACATGATTCGAGTTCCACGAATGTGCCGGAGTAACCCGCTCATAACGCTCGCCTTTAAGCTCGCGCACCAAGCCATAATGTTCAATATAGTTGATGGTCTCTAGTAATAGCACCGCAACCACAGCAAAGGCAATAGCGTAGAGAAGGCCTTCTACACCGTATGCCACATACGAAATCAACAGATAAGCCAATTGCACTAAGGCGAACCACAACAACTCGTTCTTAAGCGAAAAAAAACGTGCCTGCTTAACCTTTAGCAGGTGCCGCTGAATCTTGATGGCAGAAACAATCTGCCCCGTAACTGAGCTCACCCAAAAGCCATAAACCGACTGATTTTTTCGGGCCGAGGCCGGATCTTCTGGCGTTGCCACATGCTTGTGATGGCCCAGATTGTGTTCAACAAAAAAATGCATATACAGCGAAGGTAAAAGCAACAACTTCGCCAAAAATTGCTCTGACCGAGTCACCCGATGACCCAATTCGTGAGCCACATTGATGCCGTTAGTGCCCAAAACAATTCCTACCGAAAGCACCAAACCCATGCGTTCGTAAAGCGCTAACTCCGAGCCAATAAGGGTTTGAAATCCACCGTAAAGCGTAGCGAATACCAACGGAACATTAAGGAATAGCAGCACATCAAAAAAAACATTTATCGCTCGACTCGATTTCTGGTCTTCACTATACGGGCTGTCTGAAGAAGAAAAGAGCAACTCTAAAATTGGAATAATTCCGAAAGCATAAATCACGGTGGCGTAACTGAATACCCCTTGTACACTAAGGGCCAACCAGCAGCTCATCGGAATCGTAAAGGCCAACAAGTATTTCAGGTCATTCACAATCAGCAATTTACCTATCTAAATATACAACTTAAACTATTGATTTTAACAGTTGTCATCATGTGGTATACCCCTCACCATTCTTCAGAAATACCGGTAGTACACAGTAAAGAGTGATAATGGGTATTCAAAAAACTTATATTTCGAAAATTCAATTTAACACCGACAAAAACATACACGGGCTAGAAGAGTTCACCGCGCCCATGATACTTTTAATCGAAACAGAACTAAAAAATTATAGTTCTCAAATTACACGAATAGAAGTTCACCTATCAGATGAAGATGGAATTAAAGACGGGATGAAAACAAAACGCTGCTTGCTAGAAGCGCGTTTGAGCGGAATGAATCCGATTGTCGTTTCTAGCCAATCAGATACCGAAGAACAGGCAATCACAGAGGCTTTAGACAAACTAAAGTCAAGCTTAGAATCTATTCTGGGGCGATTAGGTAATTATTAGATCTCTAATTTTTATAGGGTTTGAACACCACAATGGCAACGTTTTAAAATCGGATAATGAGAGGTCCTAAAACTATTTTAATTCGATTATTAAGTTTCTGTTTTCCAAAATGTTAAGTCTACAATTATTTCTTTAGATTTTGAATCAATGCATCTTTTTTAACATAATTTCGCCTGACTTTAAATACCGTCAATCTTAAATCAAAAACATGAAAAAACAGTACTTATTATGGCTGCTGCCTTTATCGCGGTAGCTTGTTCTGGCAAATCTGCCGCTCCTGCTGCTGAGGCAGTTGAAGAAACTCAAGAAGTTCAAGTAGAAGCTATTGATTCTACAGCTGTTGAGATGGAGGTAGAGATGGAAGCTACTGAAGAAACTACTTCAGAAGAAACCACCGAAGAAACTACTACTGAAGAGACTTCTTACTAAGCTTCTTCTTTAATGTGTTCGAGGCGGCGACCCTTAACAGGGTCGCCGCTTTTGTTTAATCACCGCAAGCCACTAAATTTGCCCAATGACCTGATCGTGTCGAAAACCCGAAAAAGGATTGTTTTGACTAGTTTAATCCGCACCGCAAACATGGAAACAACTTGCATCGCTTTTCTGCTTTTTGATCGCCCTTAGTTCGTGCACCAAAGAAGCGCAGAAAATCAGCCCAGAACTACAAGGGCAATGGATCTTAACAGAAGTTATTTGTTATTGTTTCTTTGAAGACTACGATTTCACTCAAAATCAGCTGTGGATATTCTCGGATCAAAATATACTTCTTGCTAAGGGGCCGCTAACCAACCAGGTCAATGTGGCGCCGCTGAACGATCCGGCCTCTTTCAGCCTCAAAGGCCAGGTTCTTGAGATTGACAATACCGACCGCACCTATAGTATTGAGCAAAAGGGCGACAAACTCACCTTGAGCTATATAGACAATCCGATGATTGCCGATGACGAGGTAGCCTATATTTTTGAAAAGCGTCAAGAAGACACCAGCTGCGTGAACCTCGATCAAATCAGGCCCGATGCGCCGTGCACCAAAGAGTTTATGCCGGTATGCGGATGCGATGGGGTCACCTACAGCAACCGCTGCACCGCAGAGACCTATGGCGGAGTCAGCAGCTACTCAGACGGTGCCTGCGATATGTAATGTGCATTATCTACCCGAACAAATTCATAGTAAATCTTCAAAATGGCAAGCCCGAAAAGTGCACCGGTAATAATAAACACCGAATTGTAAAGGCCCTGGGTACTGAATGAGATTCGAATAAGAACTGTTGAAATCACAAATCCAGTGTTTCTAAGTAGTTTGAAATTTTCTTTGGTAAGCCCATAAGAAAGCAATAATACTAGCACATCAGACAAAATCAATACCGTGAAAAAGTCTTTGTAGAAAATAGCATTCAAGTCGTTTTCCATACCAGCAAACAAGTGGTCTCCGGCAAAAACAACGTATAAATAATCGGTGAGATGCACTGCACTTATAATAAAAATAATAACCACTAATGCGGCGGCTAGTTGCTTTTTGTATTGTCTAAAAACCTCGTCTGAAGAGGTGGGCTTTAGTTGCGAAAGCCGTGCATTAACGCGTGTATAGAACAAAATAATGGTGAGCAAGATAAGCACCGACAGCAGGTCGATAAACAACTGAAGCACCTCTTTATCTTGAATAGTGGCCAACTCAAAGTTTATTTTGGAGATGTCTCCGAAAATGCGCCGAATAAGAATAAGAGCAATGATCTCAAACTGCTTGAGTAGCGAAGTGGTGAAAGAGCGCGGCAAAAAGTAAATCAGCACATAGATCTCGTAGATCAAAATGATCGAAAACGGGGTATATATAGCGCTAATAGGATTTGAAAAAAGAGAAGGATCAAGCGCTCCCAAGATGCCTGTGTTGAACAACGCCACTAGGGCTAGGTGTAGCAGAAATCCGGCTATAGAAGCCACCAGCGTTATCCGCTCTAGTCTCTTTAACATATGCTCTGAAAACAGAACAGAAAACAATAGTTTCATACTAGAAATTTAAGTGTGCTGGGGCAATAGGCGTTTATTCATTAGCGAAAACCACAGGGGCGGAAGCAGCGCAATCACCATAGATGTGGTATACCCAAAGGGAAGCTGCGGGCTCTCTTCAATGCTCTCAAGCACCTGATACTTTTTGGAGGCCCTATGATGGTGATCGCTGTGACGAGTGAGCTCGTAGAGCACCATGCGTCCAATGACATGATTCGAGTTCCACGAATGTGCCGGAGTAACCCGCTCGTAACGCTCGCCTTTAAGCTCGCGCACCAAGCCATAATGTTCAATATAGTTGATGGTCTCTAGTAACAGCACCGCAACCACAGCAAAGGCAATAGCGTAGAGAAGGCCTTCTACACCGTATGCCACATACGAAATCAACAGATAAGCCAATTGCACTAAGGCGAACCACAACAACTCGTTCTTAAGCGAAAAAAAACGTGCCTGCTTAACCTTTAGCAGGTGCCGCTGAATCTTGATGGCTGAAACAATCTGACCGGTAACTGAGCTCACCCAAAAGCCATAAACCGACTGATTTTTTCGGGCCGAGGCCGGATCTTCTGGCGTTGCCACATGCTTGTGATGGCCCAGATTGTGTTCAACAAAAAAATGCATATACAGCGAAGGTAAAAGCAACAGCTTAGCCAAAAATTGCTCTGACCGAGTCACCCGATGACCCAATTCGTGAGCCACATTGATGCCGTTAGTGCCCAAAACAATTCCTACCGAAAGCACCAAACCCATGCGTTCGTAAAGCGCTAACTCCGAGCCAATAAGGGTTTGAAATCCGCCGTAAAGCGTAGCGAATACCAACGGAACATTAAGGAATAGCAGCACATCAAAAAAAACATTTATCGCTCGACTCGATTTCTGGTCTTCACTATACGGGCTGTCTGAAGAAGAAAAGAGCAACTCTAAAATTGGAATAATTCCGAAAGCATAAATCACGGTGGCGTAACTGAATACCCCTTGTACACTAAGGGCCAACCAGCAACTCATCGGAATCGTAAAGGCCAACAAGTATTTCAGGTCATTCACAATCAGCAATTTACCTATCGAATATACAACTTAAACTATTGATTTTAACATTTCTAAAAAGTGTAAGAAAGGCTGCCCAAAAGCCCCACACGTCCTAAAAATAGCGGAAATACACAGTAAATCGCTATTAACATCTAGGCTTATGTATATATTTAAATTACAAATACTTAGCCATGGCTATTGACCAAAAACCTCCACGACCAAATTTTGGGCCTAAAAACCCTCAGCCGCCTCTAGACCTAGAGAAGATCTTCAAAGAGGAGCGCATTGATCTCAAGGCGCTCATGGACTCGCGCAAGCTGACCAAAGAGATCAATAAAACACTAGCACCCTACACCGGAGAATTCGGAGACGCCCAAAAGAAGCACCTGCTTAAACGCACCATGGTCGGATACGCCAGCCGCCACCTTAAAGACCTCGAAGGTCTCACTATGGAGCAGGCGGTAGATAAGATCATGACCCCTCATGAAATAGGGGAGCCGGTGAATAATTATTACTTTGAAATATCAGCTGAAGAGTACAAGGAGAAATATAAAAATGAAGATGTTGGGCCCGGCGAGCCTTTTTTGGATAGACCATAT
The DNA here is from genome assembly GCA_018402205.1 of Flavobacteriaceae bacterium. GTDB lineage: Bacteria > Bacteroidota > Bacteroidia > Flavobacteriales > Flavobacteriaceae > UBA3478. The sequence goes on along the minus strand of JAGYIX010000006.1, from coordinate 299,167 downwards.
GTGAATTGGGAAGGCAATGGACCGATAGAAATATTTGGATGGGAGCGGCATACCGCCGTTGACTCATGGGTTTACCATGGCATGTATTCTCAACCCACTTCAATCTTGTGGAAGTTCTACGTCTTTATGCACAACCTTACGCCGGTAGTAAGAACTAGCCACAAGGCAAATTATTCGTATCTCAAAACACTTATTGATGCTCCGTATCGGAACTATAGAGATTTCATCTACGATTTAACCCTTGAGCCCACAATGCTTGAGTATTTAAATCTACAACTCAGCAGAAAAGAGACTCCAGATGAAAATTATGCTCGAGAGGTACAAGAGCTATTTACAGTGGGCAAACGTCCATTTTCTAGATACACCGAAGGTGATGTTCAGTCGGCGGCTCGTCTTTTGGTGGGATGGCAGTTCGATCATTACGAAACTCACCATAGCGAGGGTTGGAAACCGGTAGTTTACTTTCGACCCTGGAACCACGATACCGGAGATAAACAGTTTTCTGAATTTTATGGCGATAAGCTGATTAAGGGTCGTGAGGGAGAAGCGGGAGCAGAAGAACTCGAAGATTTCTTAGATATGATTTTCGAAACAGACGAAGTAGCCATATATCTATCAAGAAGGCTGTTTCAATTTTTTGTCTACCCCGTATTAAGTGATCATATCGAACAAGAAATCATTAAGCCAATGGCTGAGATAATGCGTTCAAACGGTTATAATCTTTCTGAAACACTCAGAGTATTACTGAAAAGCGAGTATTTCTACTCTGAAGAACTATTCAATTCTTTACTGAAAGCTCCACTTGACTTTACATTCTCTTTATACAAAGAATTCGACATTCTGAATGCAGATCTTCAAATGTGGGTGCATGAAGAGCAGAAACAATATTTATCCATTTTCGAAGAAGATCGCGGCCAATTTGACGAAAAATACTTTGATGAGATTTATCGCATTTACAAGGTTTTCGGAAACATTCAATGGAGATTGAATCAACAAGGGATGCAATTATTCGAACCCCCAAGTGTCTCTGGATGGCCTGCTTTTTATCAAGAACCTGTTTACGACCTATTCTGGTTGAACTCGGTGACGATTAAAGCTAAGAAAGACCTCACGGAGCCCATGGGGCGCTGGGGTCTTCATTTTGAAGATCGTTCGCATTTAAGATTAAAGTTAAGCTCATTCATAGACAGCTTTGAAAATGCTGAAAATCTAGACTCGTTTATTTCTCAATTAACTGATAGGTTTCTTGGAGGACCAATTCCGGAACGAGCATATATTAGAATCAAGAAGAGCGTTCTTGGCGATCAGCTCAATGAAAATTATTGGACAGAAGCTGTCACCAGGTATAGGTCTAATCCCAACCGAGACAACTACAATACGCTTTATCATCGGTTAGAGCAGTTTATGTATTTGTTATTTGAATTAAACGAAATGCACGTACACTGATGAAAAGAAGAGATTTTTTACACGACATTTCCCATGCGGCTGCCCTTGGTGCGATCATGCCCAGTTTTGGATATGGTTTAGATTTGAAAAGCTATGATCTTTTATCAAATACGGTTGAGCCTGGAAAAATTTTAGTTGTTATCAAGTTGAATGGCGGAAACGACGGCCTCAACACAGTTATACCGCTAGATCACTTTTCTAACCTCAACAAAGTCAGACCTCATGTGATCATGCCCGAAAACAAACTGGTTCAGTTGGGGAAAAGTGAATTGGCGCTTCATCCTAGCTTGGCTGATTTAAAGGCCTTTTCTGATGAAAAGCGTATGAAAGTGATACAGAATGTAGGTTACGAAAAACCAGATTTCTCCCACTTCCGCTCAATGGATATTTGGCAATCGGCATCAGACAGTGATCAGTTTCTAACCTCAGGGTGGATTGGCAGATATGTGGAGCACAATCACCCTCAGTTTCCTCAAAACTATCCGAATGAACAATATCCTCATCCACTTGCCATAGAGTTAGGGTGGCAAACCTCTTTGGCCTTCACGGGCCAGTATTCATTTCCAAGTTTTATAGCCAATAACCCAGAACATTTTAGGGAGATCATCAATGAATTCGATCATGAGTATCCCAACACATATTCTGGAGATAAGATGAAATATGTTCAGCTTATTGCCAAGCAATCAAATTTGTACAGCAAAGATGTTCAACAAGCCTATCTCAATGTAGAAAATAATGTAGAGTTTCCAAGTGGACATTTAAGTTGGCAACTAGAAACCGTGAGTCGATTGATAAGAGGAGGGTTGAATACACGCATTTATTCCGTTGAAATTGGCGGATTTGACACCCATGATCAACAGGTAGATACCGCTGACCCCACTAAAGGAGAACATGCACGTATTTTGAAAGACTTAAACGATAGTGTGACAGCTTTTATTAAAAGCTTGGACGCCTCTGGTGACTCTGATCGCGTTTTAACCATGACCTTCTCTGAATTTGGTCGTACCATTAACTCTAATGCTTCATACGGAACCGATCACGGAACAGCCGCCCCAATGTTCATCTTCGGAAATAAAATCAATGATGATGTTTTAGGCACTAACCCTGAGATACCTGAAGTGGCGCGGTGGGAAGATAACCTAAAATCTGAATGAAAAGAAGAGATTTTTTGCATGACATATCTCATGCGGCAGCTTTAGGAACACTCCTCCCTACTTTCGGATTCGGTTTACAAGGCAGTAGCTATAGCCTATTGAATAACACCTCCGATTTAGGAAAAATATTAGTACTTATTAGATTGAATGGCGGAAACGATGGTCTTAATACAGTGATTCCCCTAGATCAATACACTAATCTTAATAAGGTACGCCCTCACGTAATTATGCCCGAAAACAAGCTGGTTCAACTGGGCAAAAACGATCTAGCTCTTCATCCAAGCTTAGCTGACTTCAAGATATTCTCAGACGAGAAGAGAATGAAAGTAATCCAAAATGTAGGCTACGAGAAGCCAGACTTTTCTCATTTTAGATCTATGGATATTTGGCAATCAGCCTCGGATTACGATCAGTTCCTATCATCTGGTTGGTTAGGTCGATACATCGAAAACGAACATCCTGGTTTCCCGACTCAGTATCCAAACGATCAATATCCGCACCCGCTTGCTGTAGAATTGGGCTGGTCTTCTTCTTTAACAACACTAGGTCAGTACTCATTTCCAAGCTATATCGTTAACAATCCCGAGCGGATGGTTGAAATCATCAATGATTTTGATCATGAGTATACCAATACTTACTCTGGAGACCGATTGAAATACATTCAACTTATTGCAAAGCAGTCTAACCAATACGGTCAAGTTATAAAGGAGGCCTATGAAAGTAGTGCGAATGAAATTAGCTTTCCAAGTAGCCATTTAGGGTGGCAGCTTGAAACAGCAAGTCGCTTAATTAGAGGGGGGTTAAATACAAGGGTTTATATGGTTGATCTCGGCGGCTTCGACACTCACGACAGACAGGTTGAAATGTCAGATCCTACACAAGGTGAACACACCCGAATTCTTAAAGACCTCAACGATAGTGTCACATCTTTCATTAAAAGCCTTGATGCATCAGGAGATTCGGATCGCGTATTAACCATGACCTTTTCTGAGTTTGGGCGCACCATCAATTCGAACGCCTCATACGGTACTGATCACGGTACCGCTGCCCCGATGTTTATATTTGGGAATAGAATCAGTGATGACGTATTAGGTAAAAATCCTGAAATACCTGAAGTTGCACGCTGGCATGATAACCTTGCAGTAGAATTCGACTTCAGGCAGGTCTATGCCTCTATACTCGACCAGTGGATGGGTGCCGATGTAGAAACCGAAAAGGCGGCACTGCTAAAAGAATTCCCCAAGCTGCCCATAACCGGCTCAGCAATTGATCAAGACGGCGACGGAATTTTAGACCGAGACGACCAATGCAACGACACCCCAGCCGGAGCCGTAGTAGATACCAATGGCTGCGAGATCTTTACCCTAGCAGCTGACACCTTTACCGTTTTGGTGACCTCGGTGAGCTGCGCGGGCATGAATAACGGATCTATCGCGCTTTCAGCCAAGGCCGATGCCAACACCTCCTACAGCTTCGCCTACGATGCCGGTGATGCCGGAACAGGCGTGCTTAATGCGGCTAATAATTACAGTACAAGCCTTGAAGGGCTTGCGCCTGGGAGCTACAACATCTGCTTTACCGTTAACGGGCAAAGCAACTACGAGCGTTGTTACAGTATAAGTGTGGCCGAGCCGGCTCCGCTTGAAACCAACGCAGTGGTGAATACCAATACACGCACCCTAGACCTAAATCTGAAAGGGTCTAAAGAATACCGAGTGACCCTAAATGGCAAACCGCTAGTGACCCAAAAGCAGGCACTGACCCTTCCGCTTGTGGCTGGTAAAAACACCATCGAGGTGCGCACCGACCTTCAGTGTCAAGGCATTTACTTCGATGAAATCTTTGTCTCAGAAGAGGTCAAGGTGTATCCGAATCCGACCTCTGGTCCGCTTCAACTCTATGTGGGCGGAACCGACCGAAATGTAAGCCTGAGTGTCAACTCGCTACAAGGAAGCACCGTATACAACACTGAGTTAAGTATTGGGCCAAACCGGTTCGGAGCGATTGACCTTTCGCATTTAAGCAGCGGAGTGTATATTGTATCTTTGAAATCAGCAACTATAAATACATCGCATAAAATCATTAAAGACTAAGCTTTATGACGATTCGCTTCTATCTAAAATCGCTTTTTACCGTGCTAATTGCCGGACTATTGTTTAGCTGTACTACCGATGATGGTGGAATTCTTCCGGGTGAACCTGATCCCGTAGCTCCTCCGCCCCCACCTAGTGCATCGGCATTGAGCCTTCCGGCCAATAACGAAGCCTGTGAAGCCGGACAAGGAAGCGGCGCCTCAACCGCAACGGTTAGCTTTAGCTGGTCGGCAGCCACCAATGCGACTGCTTACGACCTCAGCGTGACCAACACGGCCACTAATGCGGTAAGTAGCAAAAATAACGTGACAGGTACCTCAACCACGCTCGATCTAGAGCGCGGACAAACCTACAGTTGGAAGGTGACCTCAAAAACAATAGCACCAGCACTGCCGACTCGCCTTCATGGAACTTTTCTCTAGCAGGTATGCCTGGCGTATCTACCCTAAGCCTACCCGAAAACGATAAGGCATGCGAGGTGGGTGAAGTTAATGGAACCCTAGCATCGGTGAGCTTCAGCTGGGAAGCCGCTGAAAACGCTGATATATACGATATCGTTCTGACCAACCAAAGCACCAACGAGAGCACCACATTCAGCGACATCGAGGCCACTGAGACTAGCCTTGAGCTCGAGCGTGCCCACGCCTATACCTGGAAGGTGATCGCAAAAAACTGCGCTAATGTCAACGAGTCTGGAGCCAGCTGGCAGTTCTATTTGGCAGGAGAGGCCGAGCAAAATGCCGCTCCATTTGCCGCCACGGCGGTGAGCCCTACTCCAGGATCAACGGTTAGCCCGACCGACGGCAAGGTGACCATCGAATGGGACGCATCAGACCCTGACGAAGACGCGCTCACCTACACTCTTGAGGTTAGCACGTCAGAGGATTTTGCAGCAGCCAGCACGACGAGCTTCGCCGATTTAAGCACTAAAACTCAAGCTGTAGACGTAACAGCAGAGGTCTACTACTGGCGAGTCACGGTAGCCGACGAATCGATTTCGGTGACCTCAGACGTGTTCAGTTTTAGAGTAGAATAGCGCCCTAGGCCAATCGGGCAGCAGTTTTTAATATCTTTAAGCAAACACCAATGCTAAAGACATGAAAAAACTACTTCTTCTATGCGCCATACTGCTTGCTTCTTGCGGGCCAAAAGCTCCCGAATCAACGCTGCCGCGCATTGCTATTGCAGGGCTTGGGATTGAATCGAGCACCTTTTCACCCGCCACAACCGACGAAGCCGCCTTTCACGCCAAGACCGGAGAAGAAATTTTCGATCGCTATCCGTTTTTTGCAACAGACTCACTCAACAGAAAGCGCGCCGACTGGGTACCGCTGCTCATCGGAAAATCGCTTCCGGGTGGAATCGTCACTCGCGAGGCCTATGAATCATTAGTCACCCAAACCCTCGACATGCTGCGCGAGAACGGGCCCTACGATGGGCTGTTTTTCGACATACACGGGGCTATGAGTGTTCAGGGCATAGACGATGCTGAAGGAGATCTTATTACACGCATTCGAGAAGTTATTGGTACCGATGTCTTAATCTCTACCTCTATGGACCTTCACGGTAATGTTTCCGAAACGCTAGCCATGCATTCTGACCTTATCACTGCCTACCGCATGGCTCCGCACGAAGATGCCTTAGAATCCAAAAAACGCGCTGTCGACAACTTATTAGAGCGCCTAGAAACAGGTAAGGGCAAGCCTGCCTATAAAGCTTGGATACCGGTTCCTATTCTGCTTCCGGGTGAGAAAACCAGCACCCGCATAGAGCCCGGCAAGAGCCTATATGCCCAAGTTCCTGGGGTGGCCGATAGCCCAGGAGTTATAGACGCTGCCATCTGGATAGGATACGCCTGGGCCGACGAGCCTCGCAACCATGCGGTGGTAATGGTTACCGGAGACGATCAAGAAGCCGTTACCAGCGGAGCAGAAAAACTCGCCCAAGCCTTTTGGAGCGTGCGCAACGAATTTGAATTTGTAGCTCCAACCACCACCCTAGATGATGCCTTAGCACAAGCGCTAAGCGCCGACAAAAAGCCATTTATTATCAGCGATATGGGCGATAATCCAACCGCTGGAGGTGCTGGAGACGTCACCCACACCCTTAACGAATTACTTCTCAGACCCGAGTTTAAATCTGCCGACGGGCCCGAGCTTATTTACGCCTCAATACCAGGCCCCGAGCTCATCGAAAATGCCCTTAAAGCAGGAGTAGGCGCCACAGTTGAAGGCCATATTGGCGCACTAGTTGACAACCGATATGCCGGGCCCATTAAACTGAGCGGAACAGTCACCGCCATCAAAGAAGGCGATAATAATGCTGAGGTAGAAGTGGTGGTAAAAACCGGAAGCGTCAGTGTCATTGTGACTAAAAAACGCAAGCCCTACCACTACGAAAAAGACTTTACCGACCTTAATCTAGACCCGAGAAGTGCCGATATAGTGGTGGTTAAAATCGGATACCTGGTTCCAGAACTCTACGACATTCGCGGAGGCTGGGTAATGGCACTCACCCCAGGAGGCGTTGATCAAGATCTCGATCGTCTAGGCTACAAGCGCATCAAGCGCCCCATGTTTCCACTTGACAAAGACATGGCCGACCCCGATTTAAGCGCTCGACTGATTAAGGCCTCAGACGCCAACTAAAAGAGGCTATTTTTCGTCGCCTTTGGCGCAATAAATTGGCGCAAGAACACCTTCTGTTCTAGGGCCTGTCGCTCTTTTTTCATCTTATCAACCATATAGCTAGGGTACTGACTGGCGTGACATCTAAGCGCCTCATAGGCCGCGTCTAGATGTCGTGGCTCAAAAGCCACTTGGGTGTTGAGTAGACTGCGATCGATTCCTCTGAGCATCACAGCTTCTTCAGAAGGTAAAATATCACTAGGTATTCCGAAAAAATACAACTGAACGTCTTTGCCCCAGTTGCGCGAGGTAAATACTTGAGTTACCGTGGCTCCAATAAGTCGGTGGTCCATGTGGTTCGAGGCTCCATCAGGGCCCCAGGTGACAATAGCATCGGGTTGAACACGCGTTACGATCTCGGTAATCTCTTTAAGAAGGCTACGCACATGCGGAATGTGTCCGTCATAGCCCTCTGCTGCCCTCAGCTGATCGTGATAGTTTAAATGAATCAGCTTCACCCCGAGGGTTTCGGCTGCGCACTTCAGCTCTTCACGGCGTATGGCTGCAAGGCCATCTCCGGCCTCGTAGTCGGTATACTCATTCACCCCCAACCGCCCATCTGTGGCGATAACCAGGGTAACCTCAACCCCATCTTCAACCGACTTAACCAGCAGCGGAGCTACTGTTTGCTCGTCGTCGGGGTGAGCAAAAATAGCCAACAGACGCTTAGGTGATTGGGCCGAAACTGTTAATGCGGCCGCAAAAAACACCAATAAAGTACCTACATGTTTTTTCATCGTTACAAGAATTAATTAGTGGATTCGTTTTTATAAATAGCAATCAAATGATTGCGAATACGCACAGGAGTAAGCTCATTGACGTCAAGCTCTAGCTGCATGGCCTTGCTTTCATTAAAGGGCATATGGCAACTTGCACAGTCTTCAAAGTTGGCGTCGGTGGCGGTCAATGTAGCCTCAGAGTGTTTGGGGCTGCTGTGACAGCTAATGCACTTGGCACTGAACTTTCTATAGTTAGCGCGTTCAAAGCTATGCGGGTCGTGACAGGTAGCACAATCCATGCCCTCAGACTGTTGAAAGCACTTAGAGCTCATCAGTAAATTCACCTGATTCGCATGAATGTCAGCCACGGCCCCTTGGCGCGCCTCTAACTTGTCGGGTTCTAAAAAGGCATCAAGGTCATCGCCCACTTGGTAGCTAAAACTAGGAACAAAAATGCGCTTCTCAGTGTCCCATTTATTGGGTCTAGAACCCGAATGACAAAGCGCACAAGCATCTATGCGCTGTTTCTGGCTAAGGTCGCTGTACTTCAAGATATACTTTGGGGCAAGCTCTTCGGGATTTTTTCGGTGATAGCTTACGTGCTCAGCAGCCTCACCGTGGCACACCTGACATTGCATACCAAACAAAATATCTCGAGAAAGATAGGTATTAGAGGGCCTAGCAGAGACTAGCGAGGCTTGTTCGGCATAGGTCGCGTGGCATTCGAGACAGCGAGGCATAATGGGCCTGTGAGGCTCAATACGCGAAGGATATCCAGGGCTATTGATCCACTGATCGCCATCGCCTGAAACCGACCCCTGTTGTTGGTAAAGTGCGTTTCCCTTCCAAAATAAAAACGATTGTCCGCGGTGGCCCGACCCAATAGTAATCTGCATAGAATCTTTGGTCAGCGGATTAATCGCTCCCCGCTCATACCAAAGCTGATAGGCCTGATCGTCTTCAATCACAAACTTAGCCATTGACTGATCAGCTAGCACCAATTCATTGGCTCCCGGCTCAAACAACTGCAACTGGTCTGCAAAATCAGATATACTTGAGGTTCTAAAATGCGACGTCTGCATATGACTTTCGACTATCTCTGCGTGGCAAGAGGTGCATTCTGACATCGCCACATATTGCATTCCATTAAAGTGTTGCGCAACGGGTTCGATCTCGGTATATTCCGATACAACTTGGTTACATCCCTGTTGCGGCACTATAAACGCCCCCATCAGAAATGCAAAAACCAAAAGCTCTACCATGCGTCTTTTCATGGCTACCTTCTTTTGAATAGCAACAGGCTATCGCGATTTTGTGTAGTAATATACAAGCGCTCTTTAGTCGCCAGATTTATTTGCTCTATGCGCTTGGCATCTCTTGGCACCAAGAATCCGCTTGAAGGGGTCGAAACAGCATTCAATTTGCCCGTGCCATCTCCTACAAGCAGTAACCCGTTTAGCGCATCTAAGTGCCCAATAAATACCTCGTTGGCATAATTGTTTCCGACCAGCAAAACATCTAAATGACCGTCTTCATTGACATCATCTACCAGCATATCGTTTACAGGAGCTACTTGAGCCTCAATTGGTAGTTCGATCATTTCAAAATCTTTGCCTTGAAGACTCAAAAACAGGGCAGAGCGGTCAAAATTCATTGTGTAGCTAAGGGCTCGGTCTCGCTCTTCTTCAGTGAATAGCGATTCATAGGTAGCCATTCCATATTCGGCGTAGAGGCTAAATTTGGCTCTAAAAATGGGGCTCTGCTTATTTATATCGCCCCAGAAAGCCACCGGAAACTGGCGATAAAGACGTTCGTTGTCTTTGAAGTAGGCAAATAAAATAGGGTCTATTTTACCGTTAGCGTCAAAATCTTTAGCCAGTAAGGTAACGGGGCGCTGCTCCGAGGCTCCATAAAAATTATTAGCCCCGAGATTGCCTGCCAAAATATCTATAAATCCGTCTTCATTAAAATCGCCAAATGCCAGGGTATTGAACCAACCTAGATACTGATCTAAACTCGATTTCATAAGGCTAAATGGGCCATTAGCATTATTCAAAAATATCTTTATAGGCTGAAAATGCGCCGCCAAAACAAGGTCAAGAAGCCCGTCGTTGTTGATATCTATCCATTTGGCGTCTTTGAGCATACTTAAGTCGCCCAATTCAGAGAGGTAGGTTTCGGTAACATCAACCATGCCTTGAGCGGTATTCATAAGCAGCATACTCTTTGAGCTAAGCGGATACTCTCCGGGTAGTACTCCTCCGCCAATAAACAGATCGGTGCGGCCGTCGTTATTGAAGTCTGCAGCAGCAACTGCCGAACTTCCGTTAAAGTTTAGGGCAGGCATTAATTGCTCGTTTGGGCTAAAATTAGCTGAACCGTCATTGAGCAGTAGTACATGATCAAAGGCAGAGGTTGGAGCCTTATAATCTGCACCTCCAGAGATCATAACCAGATCGAGATCACCGTCATTGTCTACATCAAGCACCGCTATGGCTGCCTCTTCTCTCAGTCGAGACACCTTTTCCTCTTGAGAATACAACTCGGCACTGCTAAACTCCCCGTTAGGCTGTTGAAGAAATAGTACAGGAGCATGCGAAGCCGAACTGCCCACAATAAAGTCTTCGAGCCCGTCTTGATTGAAATCTCCCTTGGCCAGTACTGGGCCCTGTTGTGAGATTTTATACGGAAGCAAAGGCTGCGCGCTGAAATCAATGATGTCTGCCTCTTCGTGCACTAGATGCACCTTTTGAGATTCGTTTGCGCTTTGCAGTAGAGGTGCTGCATTATCGTTACCCCATAAAAGCCCTTCGAGATCAAATGAACCTGTTACCGCGTCACTGTAATTAAGGGTAATTCGCTGATTGGCAGTAACCCCACTTATAGTCTGCCATTTTTGATCAGGCCACACCACATGTACCTTTAGCAGAGAGGTTTCTGCACCCAAACCAAAGTGAAGCACGGGATCTACCGAAGACATATACCCACGACCTAAACGCTGCTCAGAGTACAAGCGCTGGGCACCGTTCTCGATAACTATTTTGGCTCCTATACCAAAATAATTAGTAGACGAACCCTTTAGTTCAACCTGTATATACTTATTTTCTTTATAACGATCAGCCGCCGTATTTTCAAATAGAAAGGCTTTGTCGTTTATGTTGTTCACCACATAATCAAGGTCTCCGTCTAGATCTAGGTCACTGTAAACTGCCCCGTTAGAGAACGAAGCTATATTAAGCCCCCAAGATTCCCCAACGTCTTCGAACTGAAGATCTCCCTTATTGCGATAGGCATAATTTGGAATTTTTATAATCGGAACACTGTCGAGTATCATCTTTGTACTCGCATATTGCCCAAACTCTAGGCGGTAGTTGCTAAAATCCATGTCGGTCACGTCACGCGGAAATCCATTGGTGATGAGCACATCTCTGTATCCATCATTATCCATATCCACCATCAGCGGAGACCAGCTCCAATCGGTTTGTGCCACACCGGCAAGCAGCCCCACTTCACTAAAAGGCACATTTTTTCCATTGCCCATGTGCAGCATATTGCGCATATACTGAGGTTCATACCCCCAACGTTTATTGTACACCTCTGAGATATAGTTGACCCCCATCACCGTGGTCTTCATGCGCTGATTGGTCTCAGCTAGCATGTCTACCGATAAGATATCTAATAGGCCGTCGTTATTGAGATCGCTCACATCGACCCCCATAGAGAACTTGCTCTGATGCTTAAGTCTACTGCCAATTTCATTTATAAAGCTCCCTTTAGTATCGTTGATATAGAGCAAGTCGTTTGATAGGTAATCATTGGTCACATACAAATCATCGTATCCGTCGTAATTAAAATCTGACACCACTACGCCTAAACCAAATCCCTCATATACAATTCCAGCTTCAAGGGTCACGTCGGTGAAGCTACCGTCTCCGTTATTGCGATAAAGGCGATCATTGCTCTCTGCCGATCCGTCTAACACCTTTTCACGGTAGTTGGTGGGTAGTATGCCAGTTTGCTCATTATTGAGCACGTATAAATCTATAAGCCCGTCTCTATTATAGTCTAGAGTAGCGGCCCACATACTGCTATGCCTATCAGCAATGCCATAAGCCTCAGCCTGCTCTTCAAAGACAGGTATGCCCTGTTCGTTAAGCCCCTTATGAACAAAAAGGGCGTTCTGCCGCTTTATAGGATCGTCATCAATACCGGCTGCTACATAAATATCGGGCCAGGAATCGTTATTCACATCTAGAATTAGGACACCTGTAAACCAGCGCTCAGTAGATGCCACTCCTGAAGCCATACTTACATCGGTGAAGTTCAAATCGCCCTGATTAAGATATAGGGCATTACTTACTTGATTTCCACTAAAGAACAGATCAGGAAGCCCATCTTTATTAAAATCGGCTACTGCAACGCCTCCACCGTTAAAGATGTATTCTTCGGTAAGAATATTAAAGGTTTCGGTTTCAATTATTCTATTCTCAAAGTCAATACCCGATGAAGTCGAGGGCACTGCTCTAAACAGGGTTGATTCAGTGCACGAACCTAGCAGTACCGTCAAAAAAAACGAAAGAAAATAAACAGATAGGTTAGTTCGCATAAAGCCTTTAGTGGTGTGTCTATTAAAAATAAAAAAAGCCATGGAAAACCATGGCTTTTTATCATTGAATCTCTGTTAGAGATTAGTAGTTAGGATCTTGAGTCAAAGAAGGTGAACCATCTACGAATGAGCGGTTGATCGCCTCTTCAGGTATTGGATAGTACTCATTCTTTGGTGAAGTAAATCTTCTTCCCTGTAAATAGATACGGTACTTACTTTCTCTACTCAGATAGTCGTTAAGAACTTCATCCATAACTCCCCAACGCTGAAGATCGAAGAAACGGTGTCCTTCCATCGCAGTCTCTAAACGTGTTTCGTAACGAACGGCTTGTCTAGCTACTGTAGCACTTGTCCAAGCATCAGTGTATGGCTTAACATTATAGTTAGCGGCTGGCGCATCTAAAGCAGTAAACTCAGTACGAGTAGCTCCCTGCTCAGCCTTCTTAACAAAGCCATCTGGGTTAGCTGCACGCTCACGAAGTTTGTTAACCTGAATGCGAGCTTCTTCTAAATTACCAGTCTCTACAAGCGCTTCGGCATACCACAAGATAACGTGTCCTAAACGCATGATGCGGTAGTTGTTAGCGGTTAGGTTACCCCAGCCAGTTACACCAAAACCTGACGGCTCTGCCACGTGCTTTTTAGAGAAGTAAGGACCAGCATAAGAAAGGTCACGAACATAATCTACTTGCATAATGTGATGGTCTTTGTATAGTATACCCGGACGACCAACAGTGTGGTCTAAACGTGGATCTACTGAAGGATCACCAATAGCCTGCCCAATTACATCAGCAGAACCAGTAGGATTAGTAATGTGCTTAGTTTTCCAAGACTCATCTAACAATGGTAAACCATTAGCGTCAGTTTGGAAAAAGTCTACCAAGTCTTGAGGAGCTTGATAGAACCCACAGCATCCCCAAGGAGCGATGTACGGGTGAGCAAGACCAATACCTTTATTGGTATTTGAATCGTCAGCACTTGAAGCCGAAAACTGAATCTCAAAAATAGACTCCGAGTTGTTACGCGTAGACACCAAGAAGTTATCCTCGTATTTATCGGTCAATGTAAAACCTCCGTTATCAATGATGTTCTTCAAGATAGGAAGTGCACCGGCATAATCGCCTTTGTACACCATGGCCTTAGCTTGAAAGGCAAGGGCAGCCCATTTACTTGCTCTACCTACTTGAGCCTGTAGCTTCAGGAAGACCGGCAGCAGCAGTAGCAAAATCTTGAATAACTTTATCCCAGATTTGACCGCTGTTAGGCACCTTAGAGCTCTCTAGGTCATTGATATCATATTGAGTCTCATCAACAAAAGCAGGAGATCTAAAGTGCTTCTGCGCTTCAAACCCATGGAAACCTCTTAAGAAGATGGCCTCAGCTCTGATCTCGGCAGCGCGAGCAGCAGAAAGACCCTCAACAGCCTCTAGACTGTTAAGTACGTCGTTAGCTCTAGACATACCCCAGTACACTGATCTCCACTTATCGCGGATGTGAACGTTAAAGGTAGTGAAGTCATAGGCCTCAATAAATGAATGCTCAGGTTGGTCACCTGCATCCGTACCCTTTAGGGCGTTGTCAGAGGCAATACCCCCGAAGATCCAGTTGTGTACGTCGTAAAACCAAGTACCTCCACCTCTCATACCCGATCCTGAGATCGAGCGATAAGCGGCTACTAGTTTTCCTTCGATACCATCTACATTGTTCAAAGCGGCCGAAGTGATCTGCCCTTTTGGCTCTTTTTCCAAGAACTCATCAGAACAGGCAACAGAGAGCAATGCTACTCCTGAAAGGGCCGTTAGGTAAGTAAAGAATTTTTTCATTGTTATAGCTTTTTAATGTAAAGTTAATATAGATTAAGATTTAATCCAAGTATAATCGTCTTAGCTACAGGCATAAACCCTCCATCATACCCTAAAGTAGTATCAGCTCCTGTTTGAATTTCAGGGTTGGCACCAGAGTAGTCAGTAATAGTGAGCAGGTTTTGTCCTTGCAGATACACTTGGCCACCTGTGATTCCTAATGCATTGTTGATTGCATCGCCAAAATCGTAAGTAAGCTGAACGTTTCTCAATCTAAAGTAAGATCCATCTTCAATTAGGTAAGTAGAAGGTCTAGAACTTACCTGATCATTCGCATCCATAATAGGAGAGGTAGCGTTCGGATTAGCAGCAGTCCATTGGCTTCTAGGAGCTGATGGATTGCTAGGCTGCCATGCATCATTAAGCGCACGTATTGAACGGTTACCTTGGAAGGTATTAAAGTCTGCGAAGTAACGTACATAGTTGAATATATCGTTTCCTACCGACCCGTTACCGAATAGATTAAGACTTAAGTTCTTGTAGTTAAGGTTAAGATTAATACCATAAACAAAGTCTGGGTGTGGATTACCAATTACGGTACGGTCATTATCATTGATCACGCCGTTTCCATCAGTATCAGCAATCTTGAATTTACCAGGAGCGTTGTAGGCTGCATAGGTTGGCCATGCATCAGCTTCAGCTTGAGATTGGAATATTCCTTCAACCTGGAAACCGTAGAACATAGAGATTGGTGACCCTACCTCAGTAATAGTTAACGAAGGAACACGACGCGACTGGCCGAAAATAGGTGTATCGAATTCATCCAATTGTTTGATCTCATTTCTGTACGCCGAGAAGTTACCTCCAATAGAGTACCCGAAATCACCAAATTGATCTGACCAGTTAAGGTTGATATCCACCCCTTCATTGTACATTTCACCTACGTTGATTGCAGGAGCACCAGCGTCTCCAGCAGAGTAAGCGATCGGAACGTTAAGAAGTAGATCTGAAGTCGTTCTGTTCCAAAGATCAAACTCAAGGCTCAATCTAGAATCAAACATGTACGAGTCAAAACCGATGTTGTTTGAGGTAGTTGTTTCCCAACGAGCGTTAGGGTTACCAAATACAGAAGCGGCAAAACCAGGAGTGTTTGATCCACTGCTACCGTCGATAGGATAAGCCGCTGGGTTATTAGCAGCTGTAAACTGAGTATACGCGTTGTAATCTCCAATCTCTTGGTTACCCGTTTGACCCCATCCATAACGCAGTTTTAAGTCATCGATAAATGAAACACCGTCCATGAAGCTCTCGTCAGAAACTCTCCATCCTAATGAGAAGGCAGGGAATACAGCGCTGTTAGCAGCTGAGTTAAAGCGTGAAGAGGCATCGTTACGAACAATCGCCTGAACAAGGTATTTGCCTTGGTAACCGTAGTTAAACTTGGCAAATTGCGACCAAAGAGCAAAGTCGGTTTGAACCCCACCGTAGTTTGATACAAACCCTTGGTTACCTGCACTTAGGTAGCTAATGATATCTGTAGTCTCGAATGGGAAACGCTGTCTTCCAGCTCCGAATTCTTGACCGAAGGCTTCAATAGATTCAACCCCAATGTAAGCATCCACATCGTGAACATCATTGAAGGTTTCGCTATATGAAATGGTATTGGTGAATGTCCACTGGTATCCTTCTTGGAAACGTGAAGTAGATCCGTTGATGAAGTTACCTTCTACGTATTCTGGTTGTGGACGTCCAATATCAAGGGCTCTTCTACCGAACATATCTATACCAAAGCTTGACTGAAAATCGAGAAGATCAAAAAGACGGGTTTTCATGTAAGCGTTACCAAATATTCTGAAACGCTTACTTCTGTCGTCTTGATTTCTGCTTAGTGTAGCATATGGATTAAAGTTGTTACCCAAGTTTAAACCACGAGATCCGGCAAAGTTGCCTGCAATATCGTAAACCGGAAGAAGTGGGTGGTGCTTGTAAGCTCCAGAGATAGCGTTTTGCTCACCATCATTACCAAATCCACCTTTTCTGTTATCTAAGGATACTGTAAAGTTCTCTCCGATCTCTAGCTTACCTCCAAGAGTCTTAGTAGAAGAATTCAAACGGATAGAAACACGCTCATAACCAACATGTCTTAAAATCGCATCTTGAGAGAAGTAGTTCAGGGTGAAAGCGTACTGAGAGTTATCAGTAGCTCCACTAGCTTGAATTTGATGGTTAGTGATAGGAGCGTTGCTCTGAGTTACTTCTTCCCACCAATCAGTGTCGGCAGAACGAGTGATTGCATAAATATTGCTAGGAGTCAGAGAGTATAATGACTCGTCAGCGGTAGCTGCACCACTAGGAAATACATAATTAGGAATACTAATTTGTGGGTTCTCAGGAGATCCACTAAAACCGTACTGACCATGAGATGGAGTTTTACCAGCATAGTAATCTGCTAGGTAAAGGTACTCTCCTAAATCACGCGCATTTAAAGCCTCTACATCTTCAGCAGCAGTCTGCCATCCGTAGTATGCATTGTAGGCAATTTTGGGCGCACCTGCTTTACCTTTTTTAGTAGTGATGATGATAACCCCGTTAGCAGCACGTGATCCGTAGATAGAAGCAGCAGAGGCATCTTTAAGTACCTGAAGTGATTCGATATCGTTAGGGTTCAAGTTACCTTGAGCCTGCGAAGGCACACCGTCTATTACGTATAGTGGGTTGTTATTTCCGATAGTACCGAAACCACGAATACGCACAGTAGCCTCTCCACCTGGAGTCGCGTCATTGATAATGGTAACCCCTGCAGCACGACCTTGAAGTTGTTGAGAGAAAGTTGTTGCTGGCACAGAAAGAAGCTCTTCAGCATCTACAGTAGTTACCGCACCGGTAATCTCTCTTTTTGACTGCGTACCATAACCTGTTACAATTACTTCGTCAAGTGCTTGAGCATCTTCTTGAAGTACTACATCAATAACTGAATTACTACCTACAGTTACCTCTGTAGCTAGAAACCCGATGTAGCTGACCACAAGAACGGCACCTGGCTGAACGTTAAGGGCATAGTTTCCATCGAAATCTGTTTGAACTCCATTTGAAGTTCCTTTTTCAACGACATTGGCGCCAGGAAGTGGCACTCCGTTTGAATCAGTTACTGTACCTGTGACAGTCGTCTGATCCATAAAGCTCAAGGCCTCCATCGATGGGGCCGTGGCAAATGCAAAAGATATTTGCGTTCCTAGTCCCAACAAAAGCGTAAAGCATACCGACTGAAATGCCGAGCGCAATTGCTTTCGCGTTTTCAAATTCAAATCGTGTTTAAGATTCATAATTTTTGAGTTAATAGTTTAGTTGATTGTTTCAAAACCATACGAAATCTGTAAAAAGGAATGACCTCTTTAAGCAGAATACACATGAATTTAACGTAATATTAATAAAAATCAACAAGTTCCAAAGGGCATAGCGTAATTTTTTTTCAAGATTTCACAAAATCATACCCTTCTGTTTAGGGAAGTAGTAATTAGGGTAAACAAATAATACGGAATACCAAATTAATTAACGTTTAGGCGTATAAGAGCCATATCGTTAATTCGCTCGAGATAATGCTATGTTTTGATGTGGTTTTAAATAGGTAGAAAAGATCTCCTCTTAAAAGCGTAAAACCGCATAGCCACGCAACTGATATTCAGTAATAGTGGTAAGTGCCGAGGTGGCTACTTCTATACCTTCTAAAAGCTGGTCTTGCGCAATTTTTTGCTTGATAAGCGATTGTCCGCACACCACTACTTTAACCCCGTTTTCAACTAATTCATTAAAGAGCGGGGTATGCGGATTAGTCGCCCCAAAACGCTCTTTGTACAGCGCGTCAGAAATAACCGACCAAACAGCGGCATTGTGAATGGCCAATACTACATGAATACGGTCTTTAGGTACACCAGCCATCGCATGCAGATTGAGTAAGCGCGCGACATTGTTGAGCGAGAAGAACACCTTTGACTTATCGTCAGACCCGGTCATCACATCAACGATTATGTTGTATTCTAAACTAGGGTCGGGCGCAACGGAAGCATTGGGCACCGTAGACACGGTTCCGAATGACTTAATCATCGGGTTTACAGCCTGTTGTGCGCTTAAGGCAAAAGAGGCGAGGGCAAAAAAAGCGAATAGAAAACTTCTCATTAGGTTGACTTTCATTGATTTTACGAAACGTTAAACCAGAGCCAACCTTTTAACTACACCAAGAGTAAGACGATGGTAAGGGCGGCTCCGGCTACAGCAAAGTACAATCCTTTTTTGTAAATCGAAGTACCCGTATTGAACATAAAAAAGGCCGATATAGAAAAGAACATTAGAGAAAGCCCAAAGAAAATGGCCAGCCAGAACAACGGATTAGTGGTGTTCATCAAGTGCAGCTTGTTCATCTTAGCAAGCAACAGCGGATACGAAGTCTTCACATAGCTCACTTTACCACTGGCGATCTCATAGGTGCCATCGTTGCTGAAAAAAATCACTCCATCTTCTGTTTTGTTCACCGTAAGTCTCATGTTCAGGGTGCCTGCCAACTCTTCTTCAGCTAACCCTGCTTCGATTAACTGCTCTACGACTTCTTTCTTTTTGAAGGTGTCGGTGTTGCGAAAGGTCAAAACGATTCCGCTAAAGGCGTAGACGGCCATGATTCCGGCTAAAAAGAAGCCGAGGTAACGGTGAAACTCTCTAAATTTTTCTTGTGATTTTCTGCTCATTTTTTAGATTATTTAAACTGGTTCTAAATTATAAATTCATTTTTTAAAACCTACCTCAAAGGGCAAAAAATGGATCAATTTTTTGAAATTGAGTTAAGTTGCTGATATTTAAGTATATTGATCCTATGACGGCGCCAAAGTCTCTCTATCTAACACTTATTTTGGTTATCGGCATCTCAGCCATAGTGCTGCAAGAGCTCGGCATGACGTTGTTCTATGGTATTGCCAAGGCCCTAACCACCATTGCTATTATTTTTTTCGCCTCAAGCAATCGAAGTATGTCAAGGCTGAGCGCTCAAATGGTGACGGCGCTTATCTTTTGTCTGTTCGGAGACATCGCCCTAATTTGGGATCACCTATTCTTGCTTGGTGTCGGATTTTTCTTAGTGGCTCACCTGTTATTTATCAGAGCACTGAGCAGTAGGTTTGGTTTTCGGCTAGCCCCGGTGACGCTGATTTTTGCACTGGCGCTGATTCTCGGAATGAGCTTCTATCTCTGGGGCGGATTAGACAACACCCTGAAAATAGCCATACCCATTTACGCCACAGTAATCGGTTTAATGGGGGCACAGGCGCTGAGTGTAGGGCTGAGAAGGCGCAGCAGTATGCGCATTCAAATAGCGCTCGGCGGCGTATTGTTTATTCTCTCAGATGCCCTTTTGGGCATAAATGCCTTTAAAGAGCCGTTTGGCTTTTCGGGGATATTCATTCTATCTACCTATTGGGGTGCACTCACGCTCTTGGCGAATGCCGGAAGAGAGTTTTAAGGTAGGCTACGCCCCCTAGTAAAAGTTGCACTTCGCTATCAGTGAGTAGGTTACATTTTTTTATTTGCGAAAAAAAGTGTTAATTGGCTGTCCGTTAAAAAATTAAGCTCGGTGATTCTAACCAAAAAAAGAATAAAAGTAGCCCAAATGATTGAGCAGCAAACCCTTGCTGTTCACTCCCTTTTTTACCAGGGCAAGCGCTATTCTAAAGAAGAGTTAGAAGAAATTTTGACGGCATACTACAAGCGCAAAAACAAGGCCCGGGCTTAACCCAATCATTTTAGTGAAGCGGACGCTTCTTAATCATTCCTCCTTTGGTGTCTCGTATAGGGTACTGAATTACGAATGCGGTCGGATCTATTTTTTCTACCTCGAGCACTAGCTTGCTCACTTCAAGTCGTGTGACCACACAGAACAAGACATCTCGATCGGGCAGGCTATGGCCTTTTTTGCCAAATCCGCCGTCAGAGCGAAACGAAGTAACTCCGCGACCCATTTCATGCATAATTTGATCTTTTATTTGAGCCGAGTCAGGCGATACGATCATAACCCCTATGTATTCTTCAATTCCATTGATGATAAAATCGACTGTTCTTGAAGCTACGATATAGGTCAAAATAGAATACATCGCAATTTCCAGACCTAACACCAAGGCACTCACCGAAAATAAAATAACGTTAAAGAGTGCTATAAGATCGCCTACCGTGAAGCTGGTTCGTCGGCTGATAGATAGGGCGAGTACTTCGGTTCCGTCAATAACCGCTCCGCCTCTAATAGACAGGCCAATACCGGTGCCCAGAAAAAACCCTCCAAATACCGCTATTAGTAGCTTGTCTTCGGTGATTACCGGTAGCTCAATAAAATGCACTAAGGTAGCCAGAGCCACAATGGCAAGACTACTTTTCACCGCAAAGGCAACAGATATTTGGCGCGCACCAATAAAAATAAAAGGGGCGTTAACCAGCAAAATGAGCAGCGAAAGGTTAATACCTGTAAGAAACTGGGTGAGCAGCGAAACACCCATGGCGCCTCCATCTAAAAACTGATTGGGCAATAGAAGCCCTTTAAGCCCGATGCTGGCAGAAATTACTCCGAGAATTATAAAAATAGCTTCCTTAATGCGAACTCTAAGCAAAAGTGCGTTGATCTTTTTCGAAGTTTTCTTAAGTACCATGCTGATTACTAAAAACCTTTTTCTAAAGGTACGTAAGACCTGCATTTTCAGTACGATCTTTCAGCTATATTTGCCGCACAAGAGGGAGCAAAACCCTATAGCCAACTCATAGTGTTATGGAGCACCTTAATTTTGGTCCGTTTGCGGCCATTCTCACTACAACAGCCTTTCTTCCTCAGGCCTTTAAGGTCATACGCACCAAAGACACTAAGAGCCTAAGCCTCACTATGTATTTGTTTATGTTCTGCGGAACAGTGCTTTGGACGCTGCACGGATTCAATTTGAACGACAAGGCAATTATTTATGCCAATATCATCACCTCGGCTCTAAATGCAGTCATACTTAGCCTAAAGATTTCAGACCTCTTAAAGGAGAAAGAGGCAAATAAAAAGGCGTCTTAGGCCTTTCTGCGCATCACTTTAGCGGCGATCAGAAGCAATAGAGATGTTGGGTTGTTCGAAAGTTTGGCGCGTGTGTCACGAGCTAAAAGTGAAGAACGGTTTTCGTGAATTTTGATGGTCATTTTTTTGATGGTTGTGATTGTTTTCGGGCTGCAAAATTACTGCTAAAAACGATATCCAAACAAAAAATCACAAAAATTTTAGCGTAAAGTCATCTCGGTCAGAAAGATAAGGCAGCGACTTGCGTAGTTTCTGCACCTCATCTAGCTCTAAAACCACTGACAGGGCCTCTTCTTCTTGACTGAAGCAAAGTTGCTTTCCGAGCCCGTCGTAGGCTGCAGAATGCCCCGGGTAGCTATTGTTGTTGGGGTCGAGTCCGACCCTATTTACCCCTACCGAAAAACACTGATTTTCTATGGCCCTGGCTGACAACAGCGTATCCCAGGCGTTGATGCGAGGGGCAGGCCAGTTAGCTACGCACAAGAGCAGGTCGTATGGGAGCTCTAGTCGGCACCAAACCGGAAATCTCAGGTCGTAGCAAATGATGGGCCTAATTCGAAATCCGTTCACCTCAAAGGTCAATGCCTGAGCTCCTGCCTTGTAGCGGTGGTGCTCTCCGGCGAGTGCAAACAGGTGTTTTTATCGTATACAGCCACTATATCTGAAGCATTTACCGCGTAAAATCGGTTGTAGTAGTCTCCCGAATCTTCTACCGCCAGGCTTCCGCATACCACAGCCCCTGTTTTCTGCGCCAATTCGTGCATAAACGCTAACCCCTCTTCATGGTCAAGGGCGCTCTGCTCTGGGTCCATTATGAAGCCGGTAGCAAACATCTCGGGCAACACCACAAGGTCTGATTGATTGATAGCAGGGCTCATCTGCCCTATTCTCCGAAAATTGGCCTTGGGATCTTTCCACTGCAGATCGCACTGCAGCAAGCTGATTCGCAGTTGATTATTCATGGCGTTGAGTGCATTTTTTTGGCAATGTAACTATTATCTTTGGCCCTTTCATAGTCATTCTTCATGCTGACCACCTTATTTCGACTAGAGCTCAAAAATGCCTTTAGGTCTCCCACCTGGAAGCAGAACCTGTGGATGCGCATCTTGATTGTTTTCGCTATTCTCTATTTTGCGCTCATCTTCTTAAGCTTAGGCATCGGAGCCTACTATATCATTGAAAAATTAGAACTCGGCGATCCGTTCGAGGTAATTAATAGGTACGTACTTTATTACCTAGGGTTTGACATCGTATTTAGGTACATGCTTCAGCCCATGCCCGTGGCCAATGTGCAGCCTTTGCTCTACCAACCCGTCTCCAAAAAAACCATAGTGCATTTCTCCCTGCTAAAGACCCTGTATTCGTTTTTTAACTGGAGTCACCTCTTACTGCTAATCCCTCTTTCTGTAGTGCTGATTATTGAGGGTGCAGATTCCCTTCAAACAGCCGTTTGGGCAGCTGCAATCTACCTGCTGCTGTTAGCCAACAATTACCTCAACATACTGGTCAATCAGAAGACCGTGTTTTTCGTTGTGGTAGCGGCCATTGTTTTGGGGGCTGCCGCGCTTCAGTATTTCGACTATTTTGACCTCAGTCTATACACCCAGCCGCTGTTTTTGGCGCTGTACAAGCAGCCAGCACTTGCACTACTCGTGTTCGCCGTTGCGGTTTTGAGCTACTTTTTAAGCTTCACGCACTTCATGGGCCAAATGTATTTAGACACCGGTCTGGCGAAGAAGGCCGAGAAAACTATAGCGATTCAGGGCAAGTACTTTGAGCGTTTCGGAAAAGGAGGGCTGATCTTAAAGAACGATGTGGCGCTCATCATCCGCAACAAGCGGGCACGAATGGCGGTATTCGCCGGATTTTTCTTCATCTTCTACGGGCTACTCTTCTTCACAGGTGCCATTGAGGCCTACGACGGAGTCTACTGGCGTGTGTTCGCAGGCATTTTTGTTACGGGCGGATTCCTTTTCAGCTTTGGTCAGTATGTTCCCAGCTGGGACAGCTCTTACTACTCTTTGTTAATGACCCAGAACATTACCTACATGGAGTACCTGAGATCAAAGTACACCCTTATACAGGTTTTTACAGCGGTAACCACCCTGCTTTCAACCTGGTACATCGCATTCGGTTGGGACGTCTTTAGCTACGTACTCATCGGCGCACTCTACAATATGAGTGTAAATGCGGCAATTGTTTTGTGGGGCGGAGCTTATGTGCGCAGCAAAATCGATCTGACCTCTAGCAAGAAGGCCTTTGGAGACAAGAACGCCTTCAATTACAAAAGCTTATTGCTCACTTTGCCCAAAATAGCCCTTCCCGTAGGCCTATTTGCCCTAGTCAACACCTATCTGGGTACCTCAGCGGCTAAACTGAGTATTGTTGCGATCTCTTTGGTCGGATTTTCGCTAAGACCTTGGATTTTCAGCAAAGTGATTGCCATTTATAAAAAAGAAAAATACCAAACGCTTAAAGCTTATCGCTCATGATACACCTTAGCCAACTCTCTAAAACCTATAGCGGCACTACTGTTCTTTCGATCGAAGCCCTTGAGCTTCAAGCCGGAGAAATAATCGGACTAGTTGGCAACAACGGCGCGGGCAAAACCACTTTTTTCAGTTTACTTCTTGACCTGATCAAGCCCAGCACGGGCTACATAGAGAATCAAGGAGTGCGTGTAAATGAATCTGAGGCATGGAAGTCAACCACCGCGGCCTTTATCGATGAGAATTTTCTTATCGGATACCTCACCGCTGAAGAATATTTTGAGTTTATTGCTGGGCTAAGGGGAGTGACAAAGGCCGAATTAAGCGATTTTGTCGAGGGCTTTAAAGCCTTCTTTAACGATGAAATTCTGGGCAACAAGAAATACATCAGAGACTATTCTAAAGGAAATCAAAAAAAGATCGGCATAGCCGCCGCCTTTATAGGAACCCCGGCATTGGTCATCTTAGACGAGCCCTTCGCCAATCTCGATCCACGGGCGCAAATGCAGCTTCAAAAACTCATCAAAACCTTTAACACCGATCACGGAGTTTCATTGCTGGTTTCTTCGCACGACTTGTTGCACGTGAGCGAGGTGTCTCAGCGCATACTCATTCTCAACAAAGGCGAGCTCATCAAAGACGTACGCACAAGCGAGATCACCCTAGATGATCTCAGAGCCTTTTTTAGCGAAGAGGTAAAAGAAGAGCTGCCTAGTTCAGAATCATAGGTCTAATCACAGCGTCCCAAAGGGCGTATCCTTTCTCGTTCATGTGAAGTCGGTCTTCAATAAAGAGATCTTCACGTACCATTTGCCCGTCGAGCATGGGGCTATAAACATCGGCATACTCAAGCCGCTTCTCGCGTTTAGCCCAGCGCTCAATGGCCGAGTTTAGCGCCTCATATTGCCGATGCTTTTCCCATCTCAATGGGCTGGGCTTAGCCGCTATGAAGACAATCTGGGTTTCGGGCAAATCGGCCCAAATACGTTGAAAAATACTGTTGAGATGCGCAATAATGGTGGCATTGGTGCGTCCGGCCGCAATGTCGTTATCGCCTTCATAAATAAAGACCTGTTTAGGCTTAAAGCGCAGTACCGTCTGCTCGAGGTAGGTTAACAGCCCATAGGCGGTAGATCCGCCAAAACCCGTGTTGACGATGCGCACCTTGTCTGATAGCTGTGATGCGTTTTTGTAAAGTCGAACACTTGAACTGCCGGTGAAAACTACCACCGGTTCAGCGGTAACCTGAATCTGATTAAAGGAGGCGACTTCGTCTTTAAATTGGGCCGCAGCGCTTACATAATCTTGAGAAAACCCTTGAGTTATAAAGCCTAACGCGAAAAGAGTAGAAAGTGCTAAAGATCTCATGCTGTATAATTTTTCGAAAGTTAGACAATTAGTCTAAACCCTTGAACGTGGCCGTGTGCGACTAAGAAACTAATCCGGCAATAAAACAGGGCTGTTCGAATTTTTTACTACCTTCTCAAGCGTTAAAATTTTCTGAGCGTATGCGTCTTTTATCGGTGAAACATTTTTTGCTTGCGACCTGCAGCATTGTACTTCTTTCATGTGCACAGCCTGAAAATATTTTGACTTTCGAGCTTGAAGAAGCTAGTGTAACTGACCTTCAACAGTTTATGCGCGAAGGACAACTCTCGGCTACCACACTAGTTCAAGCATACCTCGATCGAATTGCACAGTACGATGACCAGGTAAAAAGTATTATTCAGCTTAACCCAGATGCGTTAGCCATCGCAAGGGTACTTGATGAAGAAAGAGCTGCTGGAAAGTTAAGGGGGCCACTACACGGAATACCGGTGCTCATCAAAGACAATATAGACACCGGTGATCAGATGCTCACTACAGCCGGATCATTAGCGCTAACCTTTGCCCCTGCTCCTGACGATGCTTTTGTGGTCAAACAATTGAGGGCAGCCGGAGCCATTATTTTAGGTAAAACCAATCTCTCTGAGTGGGCCAACTTTAGATCTACCCGATCATCAAGCGGATGGTCAGGTCGAGGGGGACAAACCCGTAACCCCTACGTTTTAGACAGAAGCCCATGCGGATCAAGCTCAGGATCTGGAGCCGCAGTTTCAGCCAATTTTGCTACCCTAGCCATAGGCACAGAAACCAACGGTTCTATAGTATGCCCCTCTTCAACAAACGGAGTGGTAGGCATTAAACCCACGGTTGGCCTAGTGAGTCGAGATGGTATAATTCCGATCTCTGAAACTCAAGACACAGCAGGGCCCATGACGCGCACGGTAAGAGACGCCGCTTTACTATTGGGGGTTATGGCAGCAATTGACTCTAAAGACAAGGCCACTACTTCTGCTCAACTTCATGCCGACTATTCACAGTTTTTAGACGAAAATGCGCTTAAAGGCAAGCGCATCGGTATCTTAAAAGGCACCTTTGGAAATCACGAAAAGGTAGATGCCGTTTTGGCTAAGGTGGTGGCTACACTAGAAGAACAAGGGGCTGAAGTGATAAGCGACATCGAATTGCCAGAAAGAGAAAATATCGGAAAGGCTTCGTACACCCTTATGCTTTACGAATACAAAGATGGATTAAACAACTACTTCGCCTCTCGGCCAAACAGCCCTATCCAATCTATTGAAGACCTTATTGCTTTTAACAAAGAGAACGCCGATCAAGAGATGCCATTCTTTGGACAAGAACATCTTGAAAGAGCAGCCGAAATGGGGTCACTTGAAGAACCAGAATATCTAGAAGCCCTTGAGCAAGTGACGTTAAATGCCCGCGATGCCATCGACAACGCCTTAGCCTCGCACAATCTAGATGCCCTAATGGGTATTACAGGCGGGCCTTCGTGGACCATTGACGTGGTCAATGGAGATCACTTTGGCATGGGCAGCTCTAGCCCAGCTGCACAATCGGGTTATCCGAATATCACCGTACCCGCCGGATTTGTGGGTGAACTGCCCGTTGGCGTCAGCTTCTTTGCAGGCCGCTACGAAGAACCCAAACTTATAGGCATCGCTTATGATTTTGAACAGGCCACTCAAGTGAGAAGGGCTCCTAAATTTTTAAAAACACTACCTACCGAATGAGACCTTTACTAACACCCGTTGAACACCGCACTTACCTTATTGATGGATCGCTTGTCGAGTGGGCAGGAGCTACCCAAGACGTTTTCTCTACCCTAAACAGTGCCGAAGTCGGATATGCCAAAACTCGCCTAGGGTCTATTCCAGATCTTGGAGAAAAAGAGGCGATAGCAGCGCTCGATTCCGCACTAAAAGCCTATGACCACGGTAAAGGAACCTGGCCTACTATGAAGGTGCGCGATCGCATCGCATGTATGGTAAATTTTGTGGAGCAAATGAAAACCAAACGCGAAGAAGTAGTTCAGCTACTCATGTGGGAGATCATTAAAAACAAGCCTGATGCATATAAAGAATTCGACCGCACCATAGAATATATTTACGATACCATAGAAGCCTACAAAGACCTTGATCGAGAGGCGGGGCAGTTTGAAAAGCACAGTGGAGTATACGCCCACATTCGGCGCGGACCGTTAGGTGTTGTACTCTGTTTGGGGCCCTATAACTATCCGCTGAACGAGACCTTTAGCTTGCTGATTCCGGCCATTATCATGGGAAATACCACCCTGTTTAAGCCGGCCAAGCATGGGGTACTGCTCATCACTCCGCTTTTGGAAGCCTTTCAGCAGTGCTTTCCGAAGGGGGTTGTCAATATATTATTCGGGCGCGGGCGATCTATTGCAGCACCGCTCATGAAAACTGGTAAAATAGACGTGCTTTCAATTATTGGACATAGCCGATCGGCTAATGCACTTCAAGAACTGCATCCAAAGGGCAATCGTCTGAGAACCGTTTACGGCTTAGAGGCCAAGAACCCAGGAATCATTCTGCCCGATGCCGACCTTGACCTCACCGTAAGTGAGTGCATTTCAGGAACCCTGAGCTATAACGGACAGCGCTGTACGGCTCTTAAAATTCTCTATGTACACGAACAGATCAAATCGCGCTTTTTAACTGCTTTTTGCGAGGCAGTTGATGCCTTGGGATTCGGTGATCCGTGGGATGAAAAGGCCTGGCTTACTCCGCTTCCAGAGCCCAACAAAGTCGATTACATTCAAGAACTCATCGACGATGCCTTGGCAAAAGGAGCAAAGATCATGAATGCCAAAGGGGGCCAGCGCTTCGATAATTTCATTTGGCCAGCGGTGCTCTACCCCGTAAGCCGTGACATGCGCGTTTACCAAGAAGAGCAGTTTGGACCAGTTATTCCTGTGATCTCCTTTGAAAATTTTGACACTCCTCTTGACGATATGGCCACCTCAGATTATGGCCAACAAGTGAGTGTGTTCGGACGCGATCCGAATCAGCTCGCCCACCTTATCGACGTCTTAGTAAACCTGGTGTGCCGCGTAAATCTCAATTCTGCCTGCCAACGAGGGCCAGATGTGTATCCGTTTACCGGGCGAAAAGACTCGGGTCAAGCCACCTTAAGTGTCAAAGATGCCCTGCGATCGTTCTCTATTCGTACTTTCTTAGCCTTTAAAGAAAATGACGTGAATAAAGCAACCGTTCGCGACATTTTAGAAGCAGACCAGAGTAACTTTTTAAATACTGACTTTATTTTTTAAGCATGAAAAAATGGCTTTTTGGGCTGCTTATAGCAGCCACCATAACCGCAAGCGCTCAAGAACTTGCTGAAGGACCGTTTAATCAACTCATCATCAGATCAGCCATGCTCATCAACGGAAACGGTGCACCACCTCTGGGTCCCGTTGACGTGGTGGTCGAGCAAGACAAGATCACCGAAGTGCGCGTGGTGGGGTATCCAGGGGTTGAGATTAACGAAAAGCGGCGCCCAGTTCTTAAACCGGGAGGCAAAGAGATCAATGCCGAGGGCATGTACCTCTTACCCGGATTCGTAGACATGCATGGCCATATCGGAGGCGTCGCTCAAGGGGCCGATTGGGACTATGTGTTTAGCCTATGGCTGGCTCACGGCATCACTACAGTGCGAGAACCAAGTGGTCGCGGACTGGAATGGGCCCTAGACCTGAAGAAAAAAGCGGAGCGCAACGAAATCATTGCTCCTCGCATTTTTGCCTATACTGGGTTCGGTGCCGGCAGCAAAGAAATTACCACCCCCGAGCAGGCCCGAGAATGGGTGCGAGAAAACGCTAAAAAAGGAGCAGATGGCGTCAAGTTTTTCGGGGCAGCCCCCGAGATCATGCAGGCCGCTCTAGAAGAAAACAAACAATTGGGCTTAGGATCTGCTTGCCATCACGCCCAAATGAGCGTGGCACGCTGGAACGTGCTGCATTCTGCACGCGCCGGGCTCACCTCTATGGAGCACTGGTATGGTCTGCCCGAAGCGTTATTTGACAATCGCACGGTACAAGATTTTCCAGCAGACTACAACTACCAAAATGAACAACACCGATTCGAAGAGGCCGGAAGACTCTGGGAACAAGCCGCAGCACCTTATTCGGAGCACTGGAATGCGGTAATGAACGAGCTACTCGAGCTTGATTTTACGCTCGATCCGACCTTCAATATATACGAGGCGAACCGCGACTTACACCGCGCCCGAAGAGCCGAATGGCACGACGAATACACCCTGCCTTCGCTGTGGCGCTTCTACCAACCCTCAAAGATCTCTCACGGATCGTACTGGCACGAGTGGGGAACCTCTCAAGAAATCAACTGGAGAAAAAACTACCAGCTGTGGATGACCTTCGTTAATGAATATAAGAATCGTGGAGGGCGCGTTACCGCCGGTTCAGACTCTGGTTTCATTTTTCAGCTCTACGGATTTGCTTACATACGCGAATTAGAACTGTTGCAGGAGGCTGGATTTCATCCGCTCGAAGTCATCAGATCTGCGACGCTCAACGGAGCCGAAGCCCTTGGTATAGCCGACAAAATTGGAACAATAGAAGTGGGCAAGCAGGCCGACATGATTCTGGTGAGCGAAAATCCATTAAAAAACCTCAAAGTACTATACGGTACCGGAGCCATCAAACTCACCGATAAAAATGAGGTAGTTAGAGCCGGAGGGGTCAAGTACACCATAAGCAATGGAGTTGTTTATGACGCCAAAGAGCTGCTAGCCAAAGTGCGCGGCATGGTAAAAGAAGCCAAAGATGAAGAGGGCTTCACCCTCAAACAACCCGGAGTAAATTAATGCGTATACTGGTTGTTCCTGACTCTTTTAAAGAAAGCCTTTCAGCGGTAGAGGTGGCTAAAGCCATAGCGGACGGGCTTCAAGGATTCGATCGGGTAACTGAAGTGAATAAATTGCCCTTTTCAGACGGAGGCGAAGGCGCAATAGATCTTCTAGAAACTCTTTTCGATGGGTCTCGTGTAGAGGTGCAGACCGTCGATGCCCTAGGCCGCCCCATTCGCGCGCCTTACTTCAAGTTTAAAGACCGCCCCGCAGCTTGGATCGAACTGTCTCAAGCCTCTGGCCTCGCCCAAATTGAGGCCGAGCTGCGCGACCCTAGAATCACCTCAACCTACGGAAGCGGACTTCAAATCAAACACGCCCTTAATTCTGGCTGCACCCAAATCTATCTGGGGCTAGGCGGAAGCGCCACCAACGATGCCGCCACCGGGCTTCTGAGCGCCCTAGGGGCACTCTTTAGCGATGAAGACGGTGAGCCGCTCGAGCCCGGTGGAGCCGCACTTGAACGACTCGCTCACATAGATGTAGAGGCCGTTATGCGCTTTGAGCTGCGCGTAGCCAGCGATGTAGACCACCCACTATTAGGCCCAAACGGGGCAACGCACACCTTTGCCCCTCAAAAGGGAGCCGACCCCGCCACAGTAGCGCTACTCGAGAAGGCGCTCTATAATTTTGCCCAAAAGGCCAATGCGCTTAGCCAAGTCGATTGTGCCAACGTACCTAAAGGAGGGGCGGCCGGCGGCTGCGCCGCCGCCCTTCACGCCTTGCTCGGGGCCCAAATAGACTCCGGCTTCGAATTGCTCTCAGACCTGGCCCGTCTCGATGAAAAAATTGCTGAGGCCGACCTTGTGATCACCGCAGAAGGACAGCTCGACGGGCAAAGCATTCACGGCAAGCTGCCCAGCGCACTTGGCCTCAAATGCAAGGCACTGAAAAAGCCACTGATCGTTTTTGCCGGAGCATTAGAGGGTCCGTTTGAAGACCTCTACGAAATGGGGGTTCACGGCATTTTTAGCATACAATCAGGGCCTATTTCGCTAGCAGAAAGCAAAGCTCAAGCGGCCAATTTACTGCAAGAGGCCGTGAAGCGTTTCTTTTATTTTTACCAAACTCAACTGCCCTTATGACTCAGGCACTCTTGGCCCTTGCTGGGGTAATTTTGTGGATCATTTACGGCACCACCAAGCTCAAATGGCCGGCTTTCTTTGTGTTGTTACTAGCCAGTGTGATGCTCGCCTTGCTTACCGGTATTCCGCTTGCCCAACTCGGAGGGCTTTTGAGTGAAGGGTTCGGAAAAACAACCGCCAGTATTGGTCTTTTAATATTATTCGGATCAATCATCGGCGCCGTGCTCGAACATACACGGGCTACCCAACGAATTGCCCAATCGCTACTCAAATACCTATCTCGCCTGCCACTACCCTACGCGCTAGGCACCATTGGTTATGTGGTTTCTATTCCGGTGTTTTGCGACTCGGCGTTTGTGATTCTTTCGTCGCTTAACAAAGAGCTGTCGGTGCGCTCGAAGGTTCCGCTGCTGGCGCTAACCATCGCCCTGTCTACTGGTTTGTTTGCGGCGCATACGCTGATTCCGCCTACCCCAGGGCCCTTGGCCGCGGCCGCCAATTTGGGGCTTGAAAATGTAGGCCTACTCATGGTGCTCGGAGCACCCATCGCCTTTGTTCTGGTGCTTGTGGGCGCCAGCTATGCCCAATGGGTGAGCAAACGTGTAGATCTGAGTGTGCTGCAGCCAGCAGAACCAGCTGTTGAAAGCTCAACAGAACCAACAGAACAGCAGCCGATCGTTTTGCCCTCGCTGGGCTTATCGCTGGCTCCGATCGTTTTACCCATCGTATTATTGGCGCTGAGCGCGTTTGTGTCAGCCGTTCAGATAGACCCTACCCTAGCCCTTGGCGCTGGCATGATGGTGTCTTTCGCGCTACTGCACCATCCGGGGGTGATCAGTTTTCAAGAGAGCATCCACAAGGGCATTCAGACGGCGGCTCCGATACTTATCATAACGGCCATGGGCGGAACGCTGGGTCTAATCATCAGCAAACTCGAGCTTCAAACCTATATGAGCAGCTGGTTCGAAGGAAATCAATGGGGGTTAGTGATCGTCTTTCTGATCGCCGCCTTTCTAAAAACCGCTCAAGGATCTTCAACGGTAGCCATTATTACGGCAAGTGCCATGGTGTATCCGTTATTGGCCGCCATGGGGCTAGACAGTGAATTGGGTAAGGTTTGGGTGATCTTAAGCATTGGCGTAGGAGCCATGACCGTTTCTCATGCCAATGACTCTTACTTTTGGATAGTAGCCCAGTTCGGAAACCTCACAGTGGCCGAAGCTTACCGCTATCACACCTTCGCGACCCTTTTGCAGGGCACAGTAGGCCTTCTATTAGTAATGGCCGCCTATGCCATTTCTTCTGCCCTTAATCTACTATAGCGAGCGCAGGAGTGCTGGTCCAATCGCCTCTAGTAAAATCTGGAAAGTCTTGAGGCATGCCGTCTTGAGCCACCGAACGCTCGCTAAGCTCGGTCACTGCGCTCCACAAGGCCCCCTCGTACACGTTTTGATCGAGCGGAAGACCCTGCTGAAGGCATTCTACTATGCGGTACATCATGATACCGTCCATTCCGCCATGCCCACTGTCTGCGGCAGTAACGTTTAGGCGCGTGTAAAGCGGATGGTCGTATTTTTCGTAAAGCGCCTGAAGCTGTTCTCCCTGAATCCAGCGGTGGTGGTCTTCTGTGAGCCCCTCAAATCCGCCCTCAAAGGCGGCTCTTGTGGGAAACCCGGCTAGTGTGCCCAGAGTGCCCTGAATCAAATTGTGTCGGGTATAAGGGCGAGGCGAAGTTTCGTCCCATTGCAGCATAATGGTGCGTCCTAAATGGGTTTTAATGAGCGAAGTGTTCAGGTCTCCTCCTTTGAAGTCTAGGGCATTCCATTTGTGGTCGGCCGGATAATTCATCTCGGCATAACGCTGCCTTCCCCTTGCTGGGGTCGAGAAAGAGGTCAGTCGCTTAAAGGTGTCTTCTGTTCGCCCTATATTCATGTATTGAGCCACCGGACCTAGTCCGTGTGTCGGATACAGGTTGCCGTTTCTGTGCGCATAGTGATAGGTGCGCCACGAGCCCGTTCCGCGCTCTACCTCATTCATTTGCCAACGCAGTTCGTGAATGTAGGCCGCCTCGGCATGCAACAACTCTCCGATGAGTCCCTTTCGGCACATATTCAAGAAAAGCAATTCGTCGCGCGAATAGTTCACGTTTTCCATCATCATGCAGTGGCGCTTGGTGCGCTCAGAAGTATTAACCATATCCCAAAGCTCATCTATGGTAAGGGCCATTGGCACCTCAACAAAGGCATGAGCCCCAGCCAGCATACTCTCTATGGCCATCGGTGCATGGTTCGCCCAATTGGTTGAAATAAAAACTACATCAGGCTTTACTTCTTGGAGCATTTTTTTCCAAGCCTCTGGGTCGCCGAAGTAAAGGCCTGCCGCGCAAGTTACTCCTGTTACCTCTTCACAAATAGCGGCGCTCTTGCTGACGTTGTCTTCGTAGAGATCCGACAGGGCAACCACCTCTGTGTTGGGCAGTTTGGCAAAAAATTCGAGATGCCCCTTACCGCGGTAGCCGAGCCCGATAAATGCTGCCCTCACTTTCTCGAGTGCAGGAGCCGCAAAGGCCCCCATATAGGTTTGATCGCTAGGTCTATCGGTGAGCGATGTAGTGGCGGTTGTACAGGCCATAGGAATAGTTCCAAGGGCAGTGGCTGATAAGGTAGTGGTCTGAATAAATGATCTGCGTTTCATAGAGCATAAAGGCTAATAGGTCTGAAGATAAAAAAAGAAAGCGCAGTTTCGATTATTTTTAACCCATGATAACGGTAAAGGTTCCTGCGCGTATATGTCTTTTTGGCGATCACCAAGACTACCTGGGCCTTCCAGTTATAGCCGCGAGTATCGACCGCTACCTAACCCTTGAAGCTAAACCTCAAGAAAAATCCTGTTTCACCTTTGAGCTAACTGACCTCGGTCAGACGCGCGAACTAGCCCTTCAAATCGACGAGTCGTCGGTTCAGAAGGGTGACTTTTTGGCCGCTACCCTCGCCGTTCTAGCGCGCAAGGGCATAGTGGCCAAGAGCGGATACGCGATTGAGATACGCAGCAGCATTCCGGTTAATGCCGGAGTTTCATCATCTTCGGCCCTAGTAATAGCCTTTATTCGCTTTCTCGTTAGCGCCTTCGCAACGGGAAACATCGAAGACCAGCAGATTGCCGATTGGGCTAACGAGGCAGAGGTAGACTTTTTTGGAGATCCCGGAGGGCTCATGGACCATTACAGCATCGCCTTAGAAGAACTACGAGTTATTTATCCTGACTCACGAAGCACCGAGGTACTGCCGAGACCCAAACAGCTTCCGCTGATTCTGGTCGAATCGGGTATCGCCAAACAAACGGTGGGCGTTTTGAGCAAGGCTAAAGAAAAAGCCCTAGAAGCCCTTGCCCGTGTGCAAACGATTACACCCGAACTAACTTATCACAACGCGCAAATGCGCGACATTCTGGCCTATAAAAGCCGCCTCGATACCGAATTGTATTCGTATTGGCAGGCCTCAATAGCCAACCATCAGATCACCAAATCGGCCATTGCGCTGCTTTCAGATCCGACCACCCAAGACCTTATTCCAAAACTGGCCGAATTGATTAACCAACATCAGTTTTACCTTCGTACCGCCATTCAGAATACCCCCGAGCTCATGCAACAGCAAATGCAGGTGGCGCTCAAGGCGGGAGGGCTCGCCACCAAAGTCATTGGTTCAGGTGGGGGCGGATGTTTTTTTGTACTTGCTGAATCTGCATCAGTACCTCAAATTATAGAAAACCTATTGAAACAAGGGGCACGAGCTGCTTACTCTATACACATCACCCCATGAGCAAGACCTTAGTAATTATGGCGGGCGGACGTTCATCACGCATGAAGCGATCGGCTGCAGAGCTGAACGACCAGGCACTCATGGCTCAGGCACAGTCGGTGCACAAATCGCTCATTCCGCTTGGTCCCTCACAAACCCCCCTACTCAGTCGCTTGTGCCTAGAAGGCCGCTGAGGCCAACATTCGCGAGATCATAGTGGTAACTAGCCCTGAAAATGAAGCGTTCTTATCGTGGAGAACCGATTTTCTAAACAGTTATTCATTTAACGATCTCAAAATAGCGTTGGCCATACAGTTTCCATCAAAGGAAACTTTTAAGCCCATGGGCACAGCTGATGCAGTATTACAAGCCATGGAACAGCACCCCCAATTGCAAAAGCAGCGCTTTGTCATTGCCAATGGCGACAACCTCTATAGCGCCCAAGCCCTTGGTTTGGCAGCCCAGCACAACCTCAGCGATCACGCGCTCATCAACTACGAGGCTAAGGCCCTAGGGTATGACGACCTGCGCATAAGCGCCTTTGCCTTAGTGTCGGTTGATGCGCAAGACAGAGTGATTGATATAGTCGAAAAACCAGCAGTCAGCATGCTCAATACCTTCAGAGACTCTAATGGCTATTTGCGAGTGAGCATGAATCTCTGCACCGTTAACGGGCCTTCTTTTTACCCTGCTCTACAAGCCTGCCCCATTAATGCCTTAAGAGGAGAAAAAGAGCTTCCAGAAGCTTTTCGCCTAGCGTTAAAGACTGATCCTTTTAGCGTCTATTCGCACCTTATACATGAAGCGCTACCTGACCTCACTAGCGCAGCTGACCTCAGCTTGTTTTCATGATCAACTAAGACTTGTTTTTAGGATTTAGTACAATTGTTGCATTATTAATAGTAATACTATTATATTTGCATGGTAATTATACAAGTATGGATAGATTACTTTCAACCTTGCGAATAAGCGTACCTAAATCAGTTTACCTTAAAGATCCTGAATCATCTGATCTGGGAAAACGCATCATTGAACAGAGCATACGCCTGATCGATGAAATGGGTATTGAGACCTTCACCTTTAAAAAACTTGGAGAAGCCACAGGTTCAAACGAGAGTTCGATCTACCGATACTTTGAAAACAAGCACAAGCTACTTATATACTTGAGTTCCTGGTACTGGAGCTGGATTGAGTATCAGGTGGTCATAGCTACTTTTAGTCTTAATGACGCTCAGCTTAAGCTCGACAAAGCCATAGAAATAGTGGCTCGAGAAGTCTCTCAAGACAACACCTTCACCTATGTAGACGAGGTGGCGCTAAATCGTATTATGATTAATGAAAACTCAAAGTCGTTCTTAACCAAACAGGTCGACCTTGAAAATAAAGAAGGAAATTTTGAGAGTTATAAGCGGCTCGTGCTGCGCATCGAAGAGATGATTACGGCCGTTGCTCCCAAATACCTTTACAGCAAGAGCCTTGCAAGTACCGTTATAGACACAGCTCTACATCAGCATTTTCTAGGTAATCATTTTAAAAGCATCACGAATTGTGGTGATGCTAGCCCTACTCAGTTTCTCATTGAACTTGTTCGAAAAACAATCGTATGAAAATAGATACAAAAGCCGTTTGGGATCGATTTATTGGTCTGGTAAAACTCGAAAAGCGCGACATCTATCAGATCTTCTATTACTCACTTTTTGCTGGGGTGATCTCGTTATCACTCCCTCTGGGTATACAAGCCATCATTAATCTCATTCAAGGTGCTCAAATCTCTAACTCTTGGGTGATTCTCGTGGTGCTAGTAACCCTTGGGGTAATGTTCACAGGTGCATTACAAGTGATGCAACTGCGCATTATTGAAACCCTTCAGCAACGTATTTTCACTCGATCTAGTTTTGAGCTGAGTTATCGTTTTCCAAAGATTAGAATGAGTCAGTTACGAAAGTATTATCCGCCAGAACTGGCTAATAGATTTTTTGATACCCTAACCCTTCAAAAGGGACTTTCAAAAATTCTTATCGATGTTCCGACAGCCTTAATTCAGATTTTCTTTTCGCTCATCTTACTGTCTTTCTACCATCCGTTTTTTATCATTTTTGGGCTCAGCCTATTAGTGCTCATGTACTTTGTTTTCAGGTATACCGTAAAGAAAGGAGTAGAAACATCGATAGTAGAGTCTAAGCATAAATACCGTGTAGCTCACTGGATACAAGAAGTAGCCCGTTCAATCGTGAGCTTTAAGGTATCTGGGAACACCCAGCTGGCCCTTAATAAAAATGACGCCTTGGTTTGCGACTACTTAAAAGCGCGTGAATCGCACTTTCAGGTAATCAAATTTCAGTACATAAAGATGATCGCATTCAAGGTGACAGTAACCGCTGGTCTTTTGGTTATTGGAGGGGCCCTAGTACTTAATCAGCAGATGAATATCGGACAATTCGTAGCCGCCGAAATCGTAATTCTATTGGTAATTAACTCCGTTGAAAAACTGATTGTAAGCCTTGAGACGCTTTACGATATGTTAACCGCTATTGAAAAACTGGGAGAGGTTGTAGATTTAAAATTAGAATCTCAAGAAGGAAAAACTCCTGCTTTTAAAGCGCCCTTTAGACTCGAACTTAACGATGTTTGGTACTCAGTTGAGGGGCGAGAAGAACCGATTTTAAGCAATATAAGCTTCTGTGTTGAACCCAAAGATGTGGTATTGCTACGCGGTGTGTCGGGATCAGGAAAATCTAGTCTTATGCGGGTTTTAGCAGGAGTAAACACCCCAACAAAGGGAACGGTTTTTATCGATAACACCAACCTTAAGGCACTTCAGCTGAACCACTACCGTACTCATTTAGGGCTTTCGCTCTCTGATGAGGTACCTTTTGAGGGATCGCTTAGAGAAAATTTAACCTTTGGAAACCTAAATGTAGATGAATCTTATCTTGATGAACTCATTACTGTGATTGGCTTAAAAGAGTTTATACGATCGTTGCCCTTTGGTTTAGATACCTTGATCAGTCCAGAAGGGCGTCACATTTCGTATGCAGTAACTAAAAAGATTGTCTTGATTCGTGCGCTTTTAAAACAACCCAAGATGCTTTTGCTCGAAGATCCACTCGATCAGTTTAGGCCTGAGGAGACCACTAAAATTATTGATTACATATGCGATAAAAAACACGAATGGTCTATTGTGATCATAAGTAATAACAGCTATTGGAATACTAAATGCACCAAGAGCTTAGAACTCAACGAAGGTCAAATCACCAATTTAAAGAGCTAGTCATGTTGAATATTTCAAATAATCCGGTAACTAACTTCGACTTTGAAAGATTCAGATCGGCAGATCGCATATTCAAGGTAAGCTACTACAGGCAGTTCAATCGATTTCTAATGGTGTTTTCAGGGGTGGTGTTTATTGTGCTCTTTTTACCCTGGACGCAGAACGTCACTGGAAAAGGCTATGTCACCACCCTTGAGCCAGATAAAAGACCCCAAACGGTGCAGTCCCAGATTCCTGGACGCATCGAGGAGTGGTTTGTCCGTGAGGGAGATTTTGTGAACAAAGGAGATACCATAATGCGCATCTCAGAGGTAAAAAGTGACTTCTTCGATATCGATCTATTACTGCGTACACAAGAACAAGTCGACGCTAAACAAGGAGCGGTATTTGCCTACAGTGACAAAGTAACTGCCCTGAGGGCACAACTAGTTGCTTTAGAGCAAGAGCGTGTTTTAAAACTAGAACAGTCTGACAATCAACTGAGTCAAACCATTTTATTGGTGCAAAATGACAGCATTAATTTTGAGGCTGCTAAAACCGATCTTTCTATTGCTCAGATTAGACTAGACCGTGACCAGGCACTATACGAGCAAGGGCTTAAAGCTATGCGTGATGTTGAAGAAAAGCGCTTAAAACTAAGAGAGACCGAAGCCAACTATATCTCGGCTGAGAATAAATACCAAAACTCTAAGAATGAAGTGCAAATTGCCAGATTAGAAATAGAGCGACTTCAGGCGAATTTTGCCGATAAAATTTCTAAAGCACAATCCGATATAGCCACCGCTCAATCCGACGGATTTGAAGCTACTGGAGATGTAGCCAAGCTTTCCAATACACTGGCTAACTTCACTAGCAGAGCAGCTCTTCAGTATGTACTTGCTCCACAATCGGGTATTATCAATAAAGCCATCAAAGGTGGCCTAGGTGAAACCTTTGTAGAAGGAGATCGACTGGTGTCTATTATGCCTGACAACTATGCCATGGCGGTAGAAACCTATGTGCGCCCAATTGATATGCCGCTTATTCATATAGGAGAAAAGGTTAGGGTAGAATTCGACGGATGGCCGGCAATCATTTTCAGTGGATGGCCCAACGTATCTTATGGAACCTACGGGGCAAAAGTGGTAGCGGTAGAAAATTTTATTAGCGACAATAACCTATACCGTATATTGCTTTCTCCAGACCCCGAAGACCACCCTTGGCCGCAAGAAGTGCGCATAGGTTCTGGAGCGCGCACCATTGCGCTACTCACCAATGTGCCGGTTTGGTATGAACTGTGGAGGCAGTTAAACGGCTTCCCTCCAGACTATTATATACCCAATACCCTAGAGATTCCAAAAATTCCGATCAAAATAAAATAGGCTAATGCGCAGAAATCTTTCGTATCTATTTTTTAGCATTTTCCTTCTTACAGGCTCTATTACTCTTAGTGCACAAGAGACTATTGAACAGCTTTCGCTTACGGAATATTTAGGCTACGTAAAAGCCTTTCATCCGTTTGTGAAACAAGCCAATATCGCACTCGATGAGAGTGAGGCGCTACTGATGAGGGCAAGAGGGGCTTTTGATCCAAAATTTGGACTAGACCTTAGCGAAAAAACATTTAAAAACGCCACGTATTACGATCGTATGAACGCCACCTTCGAGGTTCCTACCTATTATGGCGTCACTGTAAAAGGAGGGTACAGCGAGGCAGAAGGTAATTTCTTGAATCCCGAAAACGAAGTAACCGGAGAAGGTCTATACAGTCTTGGGGCAGAACTCAACCTCGCAAAAGGATTACTGGCTAACGAGCGCATGACGGTGCTAAAGCAGGCTAAACTATTTACCCAGCAGGCCGAAGAAGAGAATACCCTTCGCGTAAACGAGATCCTTTTTGAAGCCATAGAGGCTTACTTAGATTGGTACCGTTCGTACCAAGAGTACGAGGTTTTTGGCCAGTTTGTAGACAATGCGCGTTTTAGATTCGACGGGGTCAAAGCCCGTTATAATACGGGAGATTTAGCAGCCATCGACACAACCGAGGCGCGAATAGCATATAATACCAGAGTTCTTAGCCTAGAAAAAGCACAACTTAAACTGAGAGAGAAAGGGCTGAAAGCCGCCAACTTCTTATGGATCAATGACGTTCCTGTTCAGTTAAACGCTGAGGTTAGACCTTTTGTAGATGAATCGTCTTATGGCATTCGTTTTACAGCCCAAGAACTAAGTATAGAGAATCACCCGAAACTGAAAGCTTTGGGTTACAAGGTAGACTCTCAGCGCTTAGAGCGAAGACTGCAGCGCAGCAACTTATTGCCCGAGGTAACACTTGGGTATCAATGGCTATCTGAGACAGATGTTACCCAGAATGTACGTCTTGGGTTAGATCCTGAAAATAGTACGGCTAAGCTCAAAGTAGGTGTTCCGCTATTTATGCGCAAAGAAAGAGCTGAGCTAGAAATTGCTTCGCTACAATTACAAGAGGTAAGTCTAGAACAAGAACGCGTTTTTATAGAGCTGAGTAACAAAATTGAAGCATTGCAAACGGCTGTAAACTCTTTTGATAGACAACTTGCTTTGGCAGAAATCATGGTAGAAGACTTCACTACACTTTTCGAAGGAGAACGTCAAAAATTCGCAGCCGGAGAAAGTTCACTTTTTCTTGTCAATACCCGAGAATCTAATCTTATAGAGGGGCTTTTAAAGGCCATTGAATTAAACATAGCTGAAAAAGTGGCGCTCTCAGAGCTTTACTTCAACACCACTTTTAACAATTAATCGATGAGGTAATTTTGTGCCACAGCGGTAAATGATTCTAGCTGATCGTCGATCCAATCTTGCTTCTTTTTTAAATGCTTTGCCATAATCTTAGCCACCTCTGGGGCAATTTTCAGCGTCTCTTTCGAATTTAAAAAGAGCGCGCGGCTGCGCCGCGCGAGCATATCTTCAAGAGTTATAGCCATTTCTTCTTCACAAGCCCATTGAATAATGTTTGGGCTAATGTAAAAAGCCTTGCTTAACGACTCATTGCCGTTTTTATCGAGCTCGCGTATTTTCTCCGCATCAGTACCGTAAATATGCATAGGGTCATCCCAGTTTGAGGCATAATCAAATCCGTGGATAGGCAATAGCTCGGTACTACACTTGCGCTCAGGAAGCCCTCCGACGGCGATGGCGGTATTGATGGTGTCTTCAGCGATTTTTCTATAGGTCGTCCACTTACCGCCCAAAATACTTATTAAGCCCGAGGTGCTTACCATGACTTTGTGGTGGCGTGACACTTCTTTGGTCGACTCAGTGTCGTCGTCTGAAGCTGCAAGCGGACGCAAACCAGAAAATACGCTTAGTATATCTTTTCGCTTAGGCTTTTTAGCCATGTAGGCACTCGCATTTTCTAAAATAAAGTCAATTTCTTCCGCTAATGGTTTTGGCTCAAAATCGATGGTCTTCACAGCGGTATCGGTGGTTCCGACCACTACATAATTATGCCAAGGAACAGCGAATAATACCCTTCCGTCAGTGGTATGCGGAACCATAATGGCATGCTTTCCTTTTAAAAAAGAGACGTCTAACACTAAGTGTATGCCCTGGCTTGGGCGTATGCGTGCCTTGGCAGAAGGCTGATCCATTTGCATCACCTGATCAGAAAACACTCCGGTTGCATTAATAACCACCTTAGCCTCAACCGAATGTGATTTTCCGCTAAGTACATCTTTTACCTCAACTCCAGTAACCATGTCTTCTTCTTTAAGTAGGCCATCTACAGACATATAATTAAGCAATGTGGCTCCGTGATTTTCAGCCGTTTGTGCCATCGAAATCGCCATACGCGCGTCATCGAACTGCCCGTCTTGATAGATTACGCCTCCTCTTAATCCCTCTTTTTTAACATTAGGAATAAGCTTTAAGGTCTCTTCGCGATCGATAAGCGTGCTAGGACCTAAGCCCAATTTTCCGGCCATCATATCATAGACTTTTAAGCCAAGTCCATAAAAAGGGCTGTTCCACCAGTCGTAAGACGGAATAACAAAACTTAAATCTTGTACTAAATGCGGAGCGTTCTTTCGCATGATTCCGCGCTCTCTAAGGGCCTCGATAACCAGTGAAATATCCCCGTTTTGTAAATAGCGCACCCCTCCGTGAACGAGTTTAGTGCTGCGCGATGAGGTGCCCTTCGAGAAGTCGTACTTCTCTAAAAGCAAGGTGCGGTATCCTCTAGAAGCTGCATCTATTGCAGCTCCTATACCCGATGCCCCACCACCAATAATGAGCACGTCCCATGGTTTAGTGCGCTTTTTAAGCTTTGAAAGATTGTGTTTTCTATTCATAGGGCCTTCTAAAAATCGTGATTCGGTATAGGTGTTCCGTGCGGATCGTGACTAAAATCGCCCAACATCTCGTTCATTCGTTTAAAAAAATCGGGCTGTCGCACATGCTCTAGTTCTTCGGCTATTTGATGCACATGGTCAGGTTCAAAACCCATAACCTGCACTAAAAAAGTTTCTATTAGCCTGTGCTTGGCCACAATCTCTATGGCAATTTGACGACCCTCATCAGTGAGATGAATAGGTTTATACGCCTCGGTTTCGACCAAGCCGAGCTTAACCATCTCTTTGAGCATGTTAGAGACAGTAGATTTGCTCACTGCGAAAAGCCTGCTTAACGCAGTTACCGTAACTCCTTCACCTCTTTCGTCGAACTTATAAAGCGCTTTGAGGTAGTTTTCTTTTTCAATCGTAGGCATCTATTTTGTTTTGATAGGTAAAACAATTAGTTTTGACAAACAAAACAATTTATCGCTTTACCTTGAAACTCCACTCATTGATTTATTGGGCACTTGTATTAACCGGTCTGAATCTTCAAGCACAATTCGAAGTTAAGGGTAAAGTTACAGATCAAAAAGAACTAATCGAGGGCGCTTCAATTTATCTAAAAAATCAACAGCAAGGAACTTCTACAACAAAAGATGGATCATTCACTTTGCGCAGCCAGCGGCTTATAGACACACTCATCGTAAACTACCTAGGCTACAAAGAGCAACAAATTGCCCTTGATTTTAGTCGCCGCAAGCTACTAGATCTAGTGGAGGTGGTGCTTGAATACGATAACGCCCTCGATGAGTTTGTTATATTGGGTAATCTCAGACCTACAGCGTTAAGGCATACCACAGCCCCTGTTGAGGTGTATCAACCCCTTTTTTTTAAGAATAAACCCGTGAGTTCCCTATTTGATGCAGTTTCGACTATTAATGGTGTTCGAGCACAAGTCAACTGCAGTGTGTGCAACGCCGGAGATATTCACATTAATGCACAAGAAGGAGCAAATACTATGATTCTGATTGACGGAATGCCCATAATTAGTGGTCTTGGAAGTGTTTACGGGCTTATGGGTATTCCGCAGGCCCTTGTAAAAAGTATAGAAGTAATCAAGGGTCCGGCATCGCTTTTGTTTGGATCTGAAGCAACCGGCGGGGTAATCAATATCAATACTATTTCACCAACCAATAGCACAGCCATTTTCGTAGACACCTATACTACAGACTGGGGGGAGCTCAATTTAGACACCGCTTTCAATTATAATTTAGGCCCACTAGCTGGAATTTTAGGCATTAACAGATTCACCTATTCAAATCCGATAGACAAAAACAATGACGGATTTACAGATCTGGTATTGCAAGACAGATGGTCTATATTTAATAAGGTAGCCGTAAAAAATATGAATATCGCT
Organism: Flavobacteriaceae bacterium; assembly: GCA_018402205.1. Lineage (GTDB taxonomy): Bacteria > Bacteroidota > Bacteroidia > Flavobacteriales > Flavobacteriaceae > UBA3478. The sequence goes on along the minus strand of JAGYIX010000006.1, from coordinate 254,997 downwards.
CTGCGCTATATCTATGAAAATCGTTGGGGCGGAGAGCTTCAATGGCAGCCAAAAGATCGATTAGGTGAAGAGGTATATGGCGAACAAATAACCACCAAGCGCACTGAGCTCTTTGGAAATTACACCTTCACTAAAACTGCCAGCTTGCAGTATTCGTATAACGATCACCACCAAGATGCCGCCTACGGAAACGTGCCGTACCTGGGCAGGCAGCGCATCGCATTTATTCAATACGTGGATAATCGCTCTATAAATCAAAGTGATTTAACCTTTGGGGCGGCCTACAGGTATACTTACTACGACGATAATTCTGTAGCAACTCCTAAACCCGATCACACGCATTTACCTGGACTATTCATTCAAAACGATATGCAATTATCCCCAGAACATCAAGTTTTAGTTGGGTTGAGATACGACTACAATAGCCTATACGGGTCGATACTGACACCCCGACTTAACTATAAGTATGCAGACCCTGTCAAAGATCTTAGCGCACGTCTGAGTCTAGGCAGCGGATACAGGGTAGTTAATCTTTTTACTGAAGACCATGCAGCCTTAACTGGAGCTCGAGAAGTAATAATTAGAGAGGCAATTGCCCCAGAGCGCTCATGGAATCTGTCAGGAACGTTAAACAAGCGTTTTCTCTCTTTTGAAAATCTAATTCTAGATACTTCTTTATCGTTATTTTATTCACTCTTCGACAATAAAATTATTCCAGATTACGACAGCAATCCAAACCAAATAATTTATGCCAATCTTGATGAAAGGGCTGTCGCAAAGGGCGGATACATCGACTTCAACGCCACCTGGACAAACGGCGTTCGGCTAAACGTGGGCGCCACCTTCACCGACCTCTACATTGAAGCGCTAGGCGAGCGTATTAGACCGATTTTGGCAGAACGCTATTCATCGGTTTATCAACTAAGCATTCCTATCAAATCGTCTACCGAAATCACTTTAAGCGGACAGGTCACTGGTCCAATGCGGCTTCCGCTTCTTTCTGATTTAGACCCAAGAAGCCCCTTTAGCCCGGTAATACATTTAATGCATATTAAGGTGGAGAAGAGAATCACTAGTCAGCTAAGTGCAAATGCCGGCCTTCGCAACCTACTCAACTTTCTTCCCGATGCTAACAGTATAGCCCGTTCTTTTGATCCATTTGATCGTGAAGTCAGTTTTGACACTCAAGGAAGGGCACTGCCAAGTGCGAATAATCCATACGCACTAACTTTTGATCCGTCGTACGTCTACGCCTCTAATCAAGGAAGGAATTTTTATGTAGGTCTTTCTTTTGGGATTAACTAAACCATCGATTCAGTCGAAGTAAACCCTTAAGCGCTCCTAACTTTCCTTTATAGGGGGCGTAACGCAAAGGAATATCTAACCATGTAGCCCTGTAAAGCACCGGCTTTTCTCGGCTGAAGGTGTCAAATCCGTACTTAGCGTGGTAACTACCGTGACCACTCTCTCCAACCCCACCGAAAGGTAGATTAGGCTCTGCAATCATCATAATAGTATCGTTCACAGCCGCCTGTCCGTAGCGGTGGTGAGTGAGCAATTGCTCGGCCCATTGCTTGTTCTTAGAGAAAATATAAAAAGCCAATGGATTCGGAAAATGCGCCAACCACTCCTCTATCTCTTCGTGATGTTCGTACGAAATTACTGGCAACACCGGTCCGAAAATCTCCTCTTGCATCACCTGATGTTCTTTTGTGACCCCTGTAAGAATAGTGGGTTGCACGTAGCGCGTCTCGGGGTTTATTTCTCCGCCATAATAAACGGTGGCCTCAGCAATAAAGACCTTCATGCGATCGATATGCTTGGCATGAATTAAGCGTCCGTAATCTTCGCTTTGGTCGGCGGCCTTCGAATAGGCAGTCTCAATGGCAATTTTTAGAGCCATTAAAAAGTCGTCGTAAACGCTATGATGCACCAGCACAAAATCCGGCGCAATACAAGTTTGGCCGGCATTCAAAAATTTACCCCATACAATGCGTCTAGCGCTAAGTTCTAAGGGGGCAGAGGCGTCTACAATACAGGGAGATTTGCCTCCCAGCTCTAAGGTAGTAGGAGTTAAATGCTGCGCAGCAGCCTGCGCCACCAACTTACCTACCGCTACGCTTCCGGTAAAGAAAATATAGTCCCACTGATGCTTCAAAAGTTCTTGACTCACTGCAGCGTCGCCTTGAACCACGGTCACGTGATCCTCGTCAAACACGGCCTTTACTATTTCGGCGAGTAAAGCACTGGTGTGAGCGCTGTATTCACTGGGTTTAAGTACCACGGTGTTACCTGCAGCAACCGCAGAAACCAGAGGGGTTAGGCTCAGTTGAAAGGGATAGTTCCAGGGAGCGATATGCAGCGTTACCCCATACGGATCTTTAAACACCTTCGAGTACGCCGGAAAAGAAGCCAAACTTGCAGAGCGGCGCTCTGTTCTTGACCATTGATCTAGGTGCTTTAAGCTGTGTTTGATCTCAGCCTGCAGGTAGCTAATCTCAGTGACCACAGACTCAAAGGGTGACTTCTTAAGGTCTTTATTCAGCGCCTCAATGACAGCTTCTTCGCGCGCATTTACCTCAGTCAAAAGACGCCTCAACGCCTGTTTTCTGAACGGTATAGAACGCGTAGCGCCGGTTCTAAAGAACCGGCGCTGACCCTGTATTATTTCTGAAATAGCCTTCATACCTTTTAAAGATACGAAAGCACAAAAAATATGATGCGTTAGTAAGCTAAACTTACTTCGACTTTTATGTCGTCAAGAATGAGCTTGTCTCCGAGGTCAGAGAAAAACGAAGCTGATCTAAATTTAACATCGTACTTAGAACGATCGAAAACCAAAGCGGCTGTCATTTTATTAGTTCCAGCAGGTACGAAAGTCACCGAAACCGGATGGGTCTTACCTCTAATGGTTAAGTCTCCTGCAGCCTCGAAGGTATTGTCTGATCCTTCTTTTACTGAAGTAAGCACCAAAAAGGCAGTATTAAACTTATCTATAGCAAAAAAATCGTCAGACTTAAGGTGTCCTTCTAGTTTTTGAGCCCATTCGCCCTCTAGATCTTCTACTGCCAAAGAGGTCATGTCGATTTCAAAGGATCCTCCTTGAAGTTTTCCATTAGAAACGTTAAGAGCACCAGACTTAAATTTTAAAGAACCGTAATGCTCTTTACCGGTAATATCAGCACCGTACCATTTAAGGGCGCTATCGTTAAGATTAACATCTTGAGCACTAAGAGCGAAGTTTAATGCTACAACAGTAAATAATGTAAAAAAAAGTGATTTCATAGAATATATTTTTGATTAAGCTAAGATACAAGCTAGAAAGATCAAAACGCGTTAAAAGCGCTATAACTTAGATTCTGTAAGAGAATTATTGGTTTAGGCCACCTCGCGCTCTAAAGCGATGTAATGAGTCAATTGTTGAGAGGCGTTGTACAGAGGAATAATCTTAACCTCACATACATAAGCTTCACCATTTTTGCGGTGGTTAGTAATGTGAGTGGTAAAAGGTTGACCCGTTTGTAGCTGCGATCTAAAGAATTCTCTCTCTGAAGCCTGAGTTTGCGATCCGTGAAGCACCGTATTTGGTTTGCGGCCTACGATTTCATGACTGGCGTACCCTGTCATCTTAGAGAATCCCTGATCAACCCACACCACAGAATATTTATTATCACTAATAATAAACGCTTGATACGTATTGTAGTCTTGGGCAAGTTCGTCGATTGGAGTAACCCATTCAAAGTTTTGGGCCATGCGCTGATAAACCTCTTTTAAGTAGGTGCCGTTAAGTTCACTGCATATCTTATGGTAGTGCTCTAAGTAAAAGTCTCCGGCAATAAGAGGAACAGAGTTGACCGTCGTATTCATAAAACTTATTTATTGTAAACTTAATATATATAAAAAGATTCGCAAACTAACTCTCTGATTTTTAGTAAGAAAATAAAAAAATTAGAGGTTTTGTTTAAACTTTAAATCTACGCTCAAATCAATTTCATCCTCGACAGGTTTAAATAAAAAGCGCGGGAGTTTTAAATCGAAATCAGATAGGTTTACCTTGAAATCACCTATTAATTGGATTTGATCTGACTCCCTAATCAGTCGCAGATTTAAGCGGTAATTCTCTTGAATTCCGTTCAATTCAAAAAAACCGAAAAGTTCAACAGTTTCATCATCGATTTGTTCGATTTGTTCGCTGTAAAAACGCACTTCAGGATGTAAAATGGCATTTAGCACCCTCAAAGCGTTCGAATCGCGGTTCGAACTGTTTGAATCGAAAGAAGATAAAGGCACCGTTATGGCTATGCGTTGCAGCGCACCATTAGAGGCGGTTAGCAATCCCTTGGCCGCTTCTTCTGAAACACCTGTCCAATTGTGAGCCACATGGTATCCGCTGTAGGTGATCTTCGAAGAGTTTAGAGAGTAGGTTTCTTGGGCCTTAGCCTCCGCAAAGAGGAGCACTAGCCCCATAAATAGCACTACTATTTTCATCTTATTGTTTTAAACGTATGACAATGGTGGCCGCTGCAAATGCTCCAAAAGCGGTATAAGCTGCAGCCCTATGAATAGCTTTGTCGCGGTCTTTATAATGCTGAGTGGCTATCATAGCCGATAAATGCACCGTGGCTAACCATTTGTGCGCCCTTGCTCCGCTTAAACCCACCTCTTTAGAACTTATCAAAGGCGGTGGTGTAAATAAAGATAAGGCTGCGCCTGTGAAGTAGGTGGCAGTAACTACTTGCCCCACCGTTTTATGCGTATTGTAAATAGAGTAGTCTCCGTTGTACAACTGCCCCCCAAGTATACCTTGGGCCACCATGCCTGCTAGAGTGACGTAGCCTATCACTTGGTGCACATTGAGCAGCGATTTTCGAAGGCGCAGCTCTTTCATTCGCTGCTCTTCGGTGAGTTTTGCAATACCCGTAACACGAAGGGCGCCTTTTTCGCCCCACAACAAGCGCTGGGTGAACAGCATACGCTCTGGCAGTAAATCAAAAGCCTTTTCTGACCCCTGTTCTTCAGCTATTTGGCTGAATAAATCATCTTGGGCGCTTAACGGCTGTGCCCAAAAGACGAAGAATAGGCATAAAAGAGCGCTTTTATAAAGCATGAAATTATTTTGTTACCACCAATTGATTCTCGTTAATGGTGGTCGTATAACGCGCAAGGTTGCCAGAAGTGGCTCCAGAAGAACAATTCGCAGTTCCTCCTTGAGAGGTGCCGTAAGAGTTTCCATGATTACTGCAAGTGAAGCGACTGCTTGAAGCACTAAATGTCCATGCGTTGCTCGTTCCGGCATGCGGGCAACAGTTGTCAAAAGCCAAAATCTCAGTGGCTGAAGTTCGCAGCAGCAGTACACCTCCATCTGTAAAGTTCAAATACCCTCCGACATTCTTAAGATTATCAAAGAAGGCATTGCTCAAGTCGGCCGTAATTGTATCTCCGTCAATAGTGTAGGCCGGAGTGTTGCTGCTATTGTCTGACCCCGAACTATCAGTTGAATTGTTATCGGAGTCTCCATAGCCGCTGCCTGAGTCAGTAACTCCAGTCGTTCCTGGATCAGAGGTGCTATCAGACGAGCAGGCCTCTAAAAAAGAGATTCCAAACATAGCAAAGGCAACTGTTGGGCACACTTTGGTCAGGAACTCTCTACGTTTATTTGTTTGATTTTCAGTAGATTCCATTTGCTTTTTCTTTTTTTGTTTAAAGATAGAGGTCATTACTTAAACAAACTAATTATTTTTTACCAAATTCGCTCTATGCCAGCCAATTGCTTTACCGTGACACCTGAGTCGACCGCCTCATAGAGCAGACGGCTCATAGGCTCACTAGAGAAATACTGAAGGGTGGCCGATTGTTCTCCGCCGTTCACAAAAAGTTCTACAGACGAAACGTCTATCCATAAATCAAGGGTGAGTGCCTCAGAGAGGCTAGATGAAAGGTCTAGTGCAATGGGGGCGTTAAACGCTTCGCTAAAGCTTACCTCTCCCGAGCCTGAACGATCGATAAGCAGCGTCTTGCTATCGGCGTTGAGGCTGAATTTAAGCTGCTCGTCTTTAGCGGTGGTGAGAATAAACTCTGTAGTCATCAACATAAGCTCTAGTCGCACAAAAGCCTGACCTGAAGGTAAGTTTACATAAGTAGAGTCCCCACTGCTCTCCAGACTAATCTGGGCGGGCACCTTCAGCTGCTCTAGAGCCTCGATTGGCGTGTTCTTTAATCGAACCCCATCGTTAGCTTCAAATAAACTGAGCTCACGCGGTAAGGTAGAGGCGCTGCGCCACTTGGTGGTGGGCGTGTTTTGGGCGTAGGACCAATTGTTCATCCAGGCGATAAACAGACGCTCATCATTAGGTGTGTTGTTAAAGGTCACTCCGGCGTAGTTATCGGGGCCAAAGTCTACCCACTTAATCGACTCTTGATCTGATGAAAAATCGTATCCGTCAAAATCTCCTACGAAATACTGTGTGGCGCTCCCTCCGTTGGGGCCGCCCGGATTGATGCTGATCAGCAGCACCCAATGGGTCTCGCCATTTAGTTCGAGCGCAAAGAGATCTGGGCACTCCCAGACCCCACCATGGGCTCCAACTTCGTGTCCAAATGTAGAGGTCAAGTTCCAGTCGATAAGGTTGTCAGAGCGATAGAGCTGCAGGTGATCGCCGGCAACTAAGGCCATTATCCATGAAGAGGAAGCCTCATGCCAGAACACTTTAGGGTCTCTAAAATCAATGTAGCCCGGATTCTTTATCACTGGGTTACCCGCATATTTAGTCCAGCTTTTGCCCTTATCAAGGCTAAAGGCGATTCCTTGGGTTTGAAAATTATCGGTCTTTTGTTCGGCCCCGGCGGCATCGTGGTAGGTAAAAATAGCCACCATTGGAGGGTTTTCTTCGGTACCTAGACCAGAAGTATTTTTAAGATCCATAACCGCGCTACCCGAAAAAATAGTTCCGAACTGATCGGGATAAAGCGCTATGGGTTGGTGCTCCCAGCGCACCAAATCGCTACTAGTGGCGTGACCCCAATGCATAGGGCCCCAGACAATGTCTTCTGGGTGGTATTGGTAAAACAGGTGGTATGAGCTGCCGTCAAAGACCAGTCCGTTCGGATCATTCATCCACATAGAATCTGGGCTGAAGTGGTATTGCGGCCTGTAGGGCTCCGAATAATACGTTTGAGTCTCCGCTTTTTGAGCACAACTCGAAAAGAGCAAAAGACTGGATAGCGAAATCAAGAAAACGGTTTTAGTCATAGGTAGTTTTTTTGAGGCATTGAATTAGCCGCTATTTTTACATCGTTCATGAAAGATACTAAACAAGAGAAAGCCTTAGCAATATTCCTAAAAAATCAACGACTTGGAGCGGTGAAAACCCGATTGGCTAAAGCCATTGGTGATCAAAAAGCGCTAGAAATTTATACTGCATTAGTGGCCCTTACCCTAAAAGCTGCAAGCGATGTGAGCGCCGAAACGCACCTTTTTCTAAGCGACACCCTTGAGCCTATTGATTCTACCCTAAAGGCAAAGCAGCACGTTCAGGTCGGAAATGGTCTCGGAGAGCGCATGAACGACGCCTTTGGGCTACTGCTTAAAGAATACCATAAGGTGGTGCTTATTGGCAGTGATCTTCCGGATATTAGCGCAACCCTCATTGAAGAAGCCTTTACAAAACTCGATGCATATGATGTGGTTATCGGACCGGCTAAAGATGGAGGCTACTACTTAATCGGATTAAAGGCCCCTAAGCCAACTCTTTTTACCTCTATAGAATTTTCTACTTCTGAAGTGTTTGAGCACACTATCATGCGCGCAGAGGCCGAAAAAATAAAAGTGGGCATTCTTAAAACATTGCGCGATGTAGACACCTTAGAAGATCTAGCCCACTTTGATTTTTTAAATATCTAGCGCTCTGCGACTCGGCAGAAATGGTGTAATTTAGTAAGCCTATGTTAAAGAATGAATTACTCACAGAAACCTTAGATCACCTCAAATCTAAAGGCTTTGATACCCCAGAAATTGGCATTGTTTTAGGCACAGGTCTGGGTCAGTTGGTCGACGAGCTAGAAATACTAGCTATTGCCCATTACCACCATATTCCACACTTTTCAGTATCCACGGTAGAATACCACTCCGGAAAACTACTTTACGGAATACTCAGCGGAAAAAAAGTAGTGGTGATGCAAGGTCGTTTTCACCTTTATGAAGGTTATGACTTTTTGGCACTAACCTATCCTATTAGAGTGATGCACGCTCTAGGCATTACAAAACTCATGATATCTAACGCGGCAGGAGCTATAAATAAAACCTTTTCTAAAGGACAGCTTATGCTCATAGACGATCATATTAACCTACAAGGCGGATCTCCATTGGCATTTGCCGATGTTTCTGATTACGGTCCTCGATTCGTAGATATGCTGTGCCCCTACGATAGTAAGCTATGCGCATTGGCTACTCAAATTGCCGAAGAGCATCAAATCACTTTAAAGAAAGGGGTTTACGCCGCCGTTGTAGGCCCACAATTAGAGACTAGGGCAGAGTACCGAATGCTGAGCATCATAGGTGCCGACGCTGTAGGAATGAGCACTGTGCCCGAAGTGATCGTGGCGAATCATTTAAGCCTTCCGGTCATTGCCATATCTGTGCTTACAGATGAATGTGATCCAGACTGTTTGCAGCCCATTAACGTAGAAGAGATACTTTCTATTGCTAAAGCCTGCGAGCCGAATCTCATCACTTTGTTCAAAGAATTGATAGCGCGCTCATGAGCCCGTTAACTTACCATTATAAAGGCGGAGGCTGCGGCTAAAGTAAATATATGCAAGAGGTCTGTATTATCGGAAATGGAGTCGCAGGTAGCACCCTTGCGCTCAACCTCAGTACCTCTAAAAAATTTAAGGTGCATCTGATCTCTGAAGAGGCCGATTTCTTCTTTTCACGAACTGCCCTCATGTATGTATACATGGGACACTTAACACTAAAGCAGACCGAGCCCTATGAGCGAGGGCTTTGGAATGATAGCGCTATAAACCGTATCAGAGGCAGGGTTACCGCGTTAAACAGAAGTGCCAAACAGCTCAAGATTGACGAGCATTCAAGAGGCACCCGACTGTTGAACTACGATATTCTAGTCATAGCCACAGGCTCGAAGCCTCGGTTTATTAGACTGGCCTAATAGCCCATTTACAGCGGCATATCAGGCCTTTACCACTTGACAGATCTCGAAAAAATTGAAAGCTACACTCAAAGCCATAAGCAGTGCAAAAGTGCCTTGGTAGTGGGCGGCGGACTCATCGGAGTAGAGCTAGCCGAAATGCTGCACAGTCGAAAAATAGACGTTAAGATTCTCATTAGAGAACCCTTATTCTGGTCTTCGGTATTACCCGACACTGATGCGCTTTTGGTACAGAATCACCTCGAATCAAGAGGAGTTGAGGTAATCTCTAACACAGAGATAAAGGGCTTTCTAACCCATGACGAAACCCGTGTAAGCGGGGTTGAACTCAGCGATAACTCCCGTTTAGAGGCTCAATTTGTGGGGGTCAGTATTGGAGTAGAGCCCAATATTTCTTTTCTTACAGAGAGTGGGCTTGAAACGAATCAAGGCATATTAGTGAACAAGCACCTTCAGACCAGCGATGAATCAATCTTCGCCATTGGAGACTGTGCTGAACTAAGACAGTCTGACCCCAAGAGAAGGGCTTTAGAGGCCGTTTGGTATGTGGCGCGCAAAATGGCAGACGCCTTGTCTGAGCACCTCATTAATGGATCCTTTGCCTATGATCAAGGGCATTGGTTTAATTCGGCCAAGTTTTTTGATCTAGAATACCAGACCTACGGGCAAGTGAGCAACTCAAGTAAGCGTAAAAACTCCGAGCAACATTTTCATTGGCACAACCCTAGAATGACTAAAGGCCTTACCTTGGCCTACGAAGTGCACAGTCGTCTATTTTTAGGGGTAAACGCCTTTGGAATACGGTTAAAACAAAGTGCCTTCGAGCACTGGCTTGACCAATCAGCATCTATAGACACAGTGATTAAAGAACTAGAGACCGCCCACTTCGATACAGAATTCAGTAAGAACTACACTAAAGAACTTCGATATGCTTTCTTATCAAACAACAGCTAGCCAACGAATTTTCACCTTTTTAGGGCTATTTGGAATTCTACTGCTATTCGCATCAGGCATAGGTGAGTCTTTATCTATTTCTTCTAATGTATTGACCAGCTCAGCCTTAGCAATAATAGGCTTAGCCATTTTTGGGTATACCTATGCCAGCTACGCCCCCTACCATTCGGGTATTAAGAATAATGCTAATGTATTAAAGTCGCTAACACAGCGAGGAGTATGGGCCTATGTGAGCGCCCTAGTGCTGACTGCCTTTTATGTGGTGTTGTACTTTTTCGACGCCTACCTAGAGCCCATGATTAGGGGCTTCGATTTCATCAGCCAATCGTTGTCTGGAAAGCCCGCTACCCAATGGTTTGTTTACGGGGTGCTTTATACCTTAGCTATTTTGCTGTTTGGGGTAAAATTTATTGTGAAGTACCGTCACAGCCGCTACCAGGTTATTCGAACCCTAAGCGTCATGTTTTTTCAGTTAATATTTGCCTTTTTACTGCCCGAATTCATGGCCCGTTTAAATGGAGACTTGCCCTACTACGATCTTAAAAGCATGTGGCCGTTGAATTATTATCTCTTTGATGGCTACTATATTGAGTCGTTTGTTTCTGCACAAACTTTAGGAATTGGGCTATTAATCTTCGGGGTGCTTTCTATTTTCGTGATTAGCCCCATTCTGACCTACAAGTTTGGAAAGCGCTGGTACTGTTCTTGGGTGTGCGGATGCGGAGGCCTAGCAGAAACAGCCGGAGACGCCTTTAGACACCTCAGCGACAACAGCATTCGGGCATGGAAGCTCGAACGGTGGATGATTCACAGCATCCTCGTTCTTATAACCTTAAGCACCGTTGGAGTAGTGCACAGCTATTTACTTGAACATCCTGAAGAATACTGGCTTAGCCCTTCCGTTTTTATCTTGAGCGTGGTGAGCCTACTAGTGGCTGTGGTGGGGCTCATCTATTTTAAGCGAAGGGCTTGGATCGCTAAAGACGCCAAGACAGCCATGATCATTGTGGGTGCATTATTAGCCGGATTCACCGGCATGCATTTTCTAAGCGACACCTATCACGTCTTTTTGATTCCGTCTCACAGTTTGAGATCGGTATACGGATTCTTTGTGGGCAGCATCTTCTCTGGGGTCATTGGTACCGGATTTTATCCGCTGCTAGGCAACCGAGTGTGGTGCCGATTTGGCTGCCCTATGGCCGCCATCCTAGGCATTCAGCAAAAACTATTTTCTAAATTTCAAATCACCACCAATTCTGGACAGTGTATCTCGTGCGGAAACTGCTCTGCCTATTGTGAAATGGGAATAGACGTAAGGGCTTATGCTCAAAAAGCAGAACCCATAAAGCGCGCCTCTTGCGTCGGATGCGGCATATGCGCTGAGGTGTGCCCACGCGGAGTACTGCGCCTAGAAAATACATCAAACCCCAACCAGCAAGCATGATTTGGGTGATCATACCCGCTTTTAATGAGGCCAAAAGTATTGCTCTAGTTGTTCGCGATCTGCCCGCTTTGGTCGACGAAGTGGTGGTGGTTGACAACAGGTCTACTGATGGCACCGCTGCCGAAGCCGAAAAGGCCGGAGCCACCGTGCTCTTCGAGGCTCAAAAAGGTTATGGGTACGCTTGTTTAAAAGGCATCGCCTATTTGGCCCAGAAGGCTAAGCCAAAAGACATAGTCGTTTTTCTAGACGGCGACTATTCTGATTACCCAGAAGAGCTGGAGCAGCTGATTGATCCGATCGTAAAAATGAAGCCCTTTTTAGTCTGGGCACACGCGTGACTCCTCAGTTAGAGAAGAAAGCCCTCACCCCACAGCAGCGCTTTGGAAACGCATTAGCCACCCAGCTAATGAAACTTTTTTACGGCTCAAGATTTACCGACCTCGGCCCCTTTAGGGCTATTGAATGGCACACCTTGGAGCGCCTTAATATGACCGATAAAACATATGGGTGGACAGTAGAAATGCAACTGAAAATTCTAAAGAAAGGCATTGCCTACGCAGAGATTCCGGTGCGTTACAGGCCGCGCATCGGCGTTTCAAAAGTCTCAGGAACCCTAAAAGGAACACTTATGGCAGGCTACAAAATTCTGCTGTGGATCTTTACCTATAGCCTTAAGAGATGATCGCTTGGTTTTTAGTTTATTTCTTTGGACTACTCACCTTAATACTTGTATTGTATTCAGGGTATCAGCTTTACTTAAGTCTTGTTTGCTCTCAGCAAGTCAAGGCCCAAAAGCTTCAATTAACAAGCAGCAGTAAACCGCTTTATTCTGAAAAATCACTTCCCCTAGTTACATTTCAAATTGCTCTCTTTAATGAGGGTCGTGTGGTAGACGCCTTATTTTCTTCTCTTTTAGAAATAGATTACCCAAAGTCGCTGCTAGAAATTCAGCTTTTAGATGACTCTACCGACCCCTCTATTGAGCTCAATGCCGCATGGGTTGAGCAATTAAATGCAAGCGGATTTAAGGCAACTCACTTGACACGACAACACCGAAAAGGATTCAAGGCGGGCGCATTAAACGAAGGACTACACCAGGCTACTGGAGAGTTTATCGCCATATTCGATGCTGATTTTAATCTGCCCCCTAATTGGCTATTACAGTGCCTAGAAGGGTTCGATAAGCCTTCTGTTGCTGCTGTGCAGTCGCGGTGGACATACGGTAATGCAGGTCAAAATCTCACAACCAGACTACAAGTTCTCGCGCTTAATCACCACTTCATCAACGAGCACATCGCCAGAGACCAATTACACCTAATGACCACTTTTAACGGCACAGCGGCCTTGTGGAAAAAGTCAGTCATACTAGCTTTGGGAGGTTTTAATACCCGCACACTTACCGAAGATCTCAATTTGGCTTACAGGGCACAGTTAGCGGGTTATGATTTAAGGTATTTTGCACACATTACTGCCGAAAGTGAGCTGCCGGCCACTCCTTCAGCATACTTCACACAACAGTTTCGATGGAACAAAGGAGCAGCCGAGAATTTTCGTCTGTTGCGCACAAAATTGAGTGGTCTCAAAAAAAGAAGTGTCCGCTTTCATGCCTTCATGCATCTATTAGGCTCTACTTTTTATTTAGCTTCTTTTCTTTTACTGCTAATCGGCTTATCCCCACTTTTAATTTGGTTCTCGCCACTACAACTTCACTATATAGCATTAATTATTAATGGCCTTTCGGTGTCGGCTATTCTGCTTGGAATAGCTTTATTTCGAGCTGAACGCTCACTTAACCCGCAAACGCCGCTACTTTCTTGGGCCATTCACTTTCTGCTCTACCTCGCCCTTTCTGCAGGAATGAGTTATATGAACGCACGAGCTGTAGTAGAAGGTCACCTAGGTATTCGCTCTGCTTTTGTCAGAACCCCTAAAATCAAGCAATTTAAGGAGCGGCTGAAAACAAGGCTTAAAAGTGTAAAACCTATAGAAGCACTAATTGCTATAATCGCATGGGCGGCTTTTATTCATGACATTCAAACAGCCTCTTTTAGCCTCATTGGTCTTCACCTTTTTACGGCTCTTGCCTTTAGCTGGGTATGCTTATCTTCATGGCAACAAGCATGAAAAATCATATTAGTATTCTTTTTGTGCTGTGCTCGATAGTGCTCTATTACTTTATAGGCTATCATATCGAGCGTTCAGACCTGTATACTTTGCTCACAGCGGTGGGTGTCGTGTTCTTGAGTTATCTCTACTTCATCAAGCAACCCTTTTCTATCTGGGCAATATTAATTTCTGGTCTGCTATTTCGAGCAGTCTTTACGTGGAGTACCCCAAGCCTTTCTCAAGACTTCTATCGCTTTATTTGGGACGGCGAACTCTTTTTAAGAGGAATTAGTCCTTACACCTATGTGCCCGAAGAATTGATCTACCTAGAAGCTTATCAAGACCTAAGGCCTCTTTATGAAGGAATGGGCTCCTCAAGTGCTCGAAACTTCAGTAATTACCCCATGCTCAATCAATGGCTATTTGCTTTGGGCAGCCTGAGTGAGCAACCGCGTTTAGTCTATCGCTTAATGATTGTCTTGGCTGACGTGGCTGTATTTTGGCTTCTTCACCAATTGATTCTTTCGTTTTATCACAAAAGATGGGCCTTGACCGCTTATTTCTTAAATCCATTGGTAATTATAGAAGGTACCCATAATTTGCATTTTGAGCCCGTCATGTTGGCCCTTCTACTCGCCTTCATCTACGCCTTAAAGAACAAGCGCCACGGGGTTGCAGCCGTTTTCTTTGCCTCATCAGTTTTCACCAAATTACTGCCCTTATTGTTAAGCCCCTTACTCCTAAGATGGCTCAGACCAAAGCCACTAACGGTTTTCACCTTCGGCTTTTTAGCCGTGTCTATTTTGCTCATTGTTCCGTTTTCTGGGCCGCTTTGGACTCAAAACTGGGGATCTAGCGTGGGGCTGTGGTTTTCTAACTTCGAATTTAACGGGGCCCTTTACCGGGTGTTTAAAGAGGTCGGATTACTCCTAGGAGCACAAGACTACCAACTCATAAAAGTCTACGGCTACCTACACGCCTTTGGTATTGTGCTCCTCGCCGGCTACTTTAGCCTAAGGAGTACCAATTTGAATCAGTTTCTAAGGTATAGTGAATGGCTGCTTTTAGCCTACTTGCTAAGCTCTCCAACCATTCACCCCTGGTACCTAATCACTTTGATAGGTTTAGCAAGTCTGCGCAAAAGCACACTCGTCTTGCTATGGTCTGCGACCATTTTTTTAAGCTATACAGCCTATACTTTAAACCCCGTTGAATTACCACTATGGGTTACGGCCCTTGAATATGTGCCGCTTGTGGTGTTGGCCTATTTTTCTAGCCAATCATTCTCAAGAAGCTCACTTCTTTCTCGGTGAGATGCCTAAAATGTCCACGGGGAAGATCTTTTTTAGTAAGACCTGCAAAGCTCACGCGGTCTAACTTGGTGACCTCATAACCCAAGTGTTCGAAAATACGGCGAACTACACGGTTTTTTCCACTGTGAATTTCAATACCCACCTCACTTTTAGTGGCTCCTTGAATATAGCTAATGGCGTCGACCTCAATTGGCCCATCTTCTAAAGTAATACCTGCCTCAATGGCTTGTAGATGGTTCACCTTTACACTTTGATTGAGTACTACGTGGTAAATTTTTCGCACCCTAAATTTCGGATGGGTGAGCTTGTCAGCCAATTCTCCGTCGTTGGTGAAAAGCAGTAATCCGGTAGTATTTCTGTCGAGTCGGCCAACCGGAAAGAGGCGCTGTTTGCTGGCATTAGCAATGAGTTCCATCACCGTTCGCCTGCCTTTTTCGTCTGAAGTGGTGGTGATAAAATTCTTAGGCTTATTTAAAAGTACGTACTCCTTGCGCTCTGATGAAATCAATCTTCCGTCAAAACGCACCTCGTCGGTGGGGAGCACTTGGTAGCCCATTTCTGAAACCACCTTTCCGTTCACAGTAACACTTCCCGCACTTATGAAGGTGTCGGCTTCTCTTCTTGAACAAATTCCGCCATGGGCTATAAAGCGATTTAAACGCATAGAGCCTCTCGGATTGCTGCGTTTCGGGGTTGACGTCGACTTTTCTTTACCCTCTGGTCTGGGCTTGCTCGCGGGCCTAGATTGACGGGCTGGTCTTTCTAAACGTTTTGGCCTGTCTTGACGTTCAGACTTCTCTTGACGCGCAGGTCTTTCTTGACGCTCTGGTCTTTCTTGACGAGTGGGCTTAGCCTTTGGTGATGAAGGCGACGATTTACGAGGGTTGTTCTTTGGAGGCACGACTAAGGGAGGTTTAGAAGGCAAAAATAAACGCTTTTAACTCAGCAAAGCGATCGAGGTCTAAAAACAGTATGCTAAGGGTTCCAAGAAGCACAAATAATTTGAGCATCCAGTGGGTTTCGCTATAGTTTTTAAGTTTTTTCAGTTTTTGTACCAGCACAAACAGCAAAGCAAAAAATAGCGTAGACGCAAAGAAATAATAGCGCATTGGCCCTAAATCGTAGAAATACAAAAGGCTAAGCGAGAGAAATACTTCTGCCCCAAGCACTATTCGAATTAGTCGCTGACTTGCTTCTATGCCCCAACTTGTGGCGAGAGTCTTTAATCCAACGGCTAAGTCTCCTGGCATATTTTCTAAATCTTTCACTAAGGCAATAATCCAGAGCAGTAAAAACAAAAACAGGGCAAACCCCGCAATCTTCCATTCTATATGTTGGTAGTAAAGAAATAGGGCTGTAATTGGGCTAACAGCTAAAAAGGCTGAAAATAAAGTTCCCCAAATAAGTATGCGTCTCAATCGATGCGAATACAGCCAGATAGAAAGTATGTATCCCATAAAAAAGAGTGCCGCCCTAAACGATACAAAAAGACTCAACGTAAGGGCAATAAAATTGAGAAGGGCATACCAACGCATAAGACTTGATGGGGTGCGTTGCAAATCAATCATGCTTTTGTAGGGCTTGTTGATCAGATCTTTAGGAAGGTCGTAGTATTGATTTATAAGATATCCTGCAGAGACTACCAGAAAGCTTGACAGCACAATTAAATGAAGATCGCTGTTTCGAAGCAAAAGTTCTACGGGTTCTGCACGAGCAAAAATATAAATGGCTGAAAGGTACTGAGCGAGTATTACAAGAAATCCGTTATAAACTCGTGTAACACTTAAAAGCGACAAAAAACGCGCTTTTAAAGACATAGCTAAAAGGTATATACGACCTCTAACTTATGCCCTTGAAGTTCTTGCTGGGCACGCTCAAGGTCTTCGGTGAAGCCTAAGAAATAGCCGCCTCCGCCTGATCCGCAAAGTTTAAGGTAGTAGGCATTGGTCTCAAGACCATTTTGCCACAATCCGTGCACACTTTCAGGAATCATTGGCTTAAAGTGCTCAAACACCACCTGAGAAAGCTTTCTAAGGTTGGTGAAAAGCCCCTTTACCTCTCCTTTTAAGAAGTGATCTATGCAGGCATCTGTGTGCTTTACAAACTCATCGCGCATTACCTCTTCAAATTGTTTATTCTCCAGATTTTTCATAAAAAGCTGCACCATTGGTGCAGTTTCTCCTACCACTCCGCTATCGAGAAGAAAAACGGCCCCTTTGCCTTTGAGGTTTTGAGATGGAATATGCGTTGACTCTACATGGTCTTTGGCGTGAATGAGTATCGGAATACTTAAATAGCTATTCAGCGGATCAAGCCCAGAAGAAGTTCCGTGAAAAAAAGACTCCATCACCCCGAAATGCTGCTTAAGCGCAAGCAATTTTTCGCGCGTAAGGTTTTCTAGAACAGTAACTTTATCTAGGGCGTAACGATCGTAAACAGCCGCGACAATAGCCCCGCTGCTACCTACCCCGTACCCCATAGGAATAGAGCTGTCGAAATACATTCCTTGAGAAATGTCGGCCTCTAGACGTTCAAAATCAAAATTTACGGTGAGGCTCTTATCAGCTACCTTTTCTTTTAGGTGCGCCGTGTATGCTTTTAAACGGGCGTTAGAGTGCTGGTGGCGTTCATCCCCATCTGAATCGAAACGCAGTGCTCCTTTAAACGAGTTGAAAGGAATAGCAAGCCCTTTAGAATCTTTTATGATTCCGTACTCCCCAAAAAGAAGAATCTTGGCGTAAAAGAGCGGACCTTTCATTCTGTTTAATTTTTACAAACCAAAGGTAAACAATTATTCGGCGCCCATTCCGCAACGATCGTTAATGTAAAACTGGTCTTCACAATAATTGATCAGCACTTGTTCGATGAATTGATGCACGGGCTCACGGTACTGGTCAGGGTATAGCAAGTGCACATTAGCCCCGGCATCTAGCGTAAAACAAACAGGAACAGCCGTCTCTTCTCTAAAGGCCCAAATCGCCTTGATCACGGCCAATGTTTGGGACTCCATGAGTATAAAATAAGGCGAGGAGGTCATCATCATCGCGTGCAAACTGAGTGCTTCAGACTCAACCACTGCGATAAAGCTTTCTAGATTACCCTTCTTGAGTGCATGAACTAGCGTACTCATGTGCGTACTTGCCTGTTCGAATCGAGCGTCTTTGTAAGGGTGATTATTCATGAGGCTGTGCCCAAGGGTACTACTCACTTTTTTGCTGCCTTTATGAACAATGAGAATGCTGTCGTGATAGGTCTGAAAAATGTCATGCGACTGGGTAAATTTAGTGGCAAACAGATCAGAGCTATGGGGCAATTCGGCATGCTCTCCCCAAGAAACGATGGGGCCTTCTATGCTTCGAGCCGCGCTGCCTGAGCCCAATCGGGCTAAGAACGAGGCCTTGCGCTTTTTGTCTTCTTCTCGAATACCTCCGAGGGCGTGTTCTAGGCTAACAACCGCCATAGCCAAAGCAGCCATTCCACTAGCTGAAGAAGCAATTCCGCTGCTGTGCGGAAAGGTGTTCGTTGTATCAATGTGTAAACTGTATCCCTTCAAAAACGGGCAGTAAAGGCGAATGCGGTCTAAAAATTGTTCGATTTTAGGCTCGAATGCAGGAGTGTGCACTCCTTCAAGCACCACCGCTACTTTAGGAGCATTTGATTTTTCAAATACCACCGTTGTAATAGTGTGTGCAGCCGAAAGAGTAAAAGAAATAGAAGCGTTCGCTGGCAACTGAGATTCGTGCTTACCCCAGTATTTTACCAAGGCTATGTTGCTCGGAGCCCTGTGCATTACCTCAAACCGCTCAAGAGTAGCGGTCTGTGCAGCTGAGATGAATTCTTCGTTTTGATCCATGATGCGCCCAAAGATACATAGAGTGCCGGCATTCACTCAGCTAATTCATAGTCGTAAGCCGAAATAATGTATCTTTTTTGTGTTAAAATGAAGAAGATGAAACGGTATCTATTAGCCTTAGATCAAGGCACCACGAGTTCACGAGCATTGCTAGTCGCTCAAGATGCAACCGTAAGGGCCATAGCGCAGGCAGAATTCAAGCAAAACTTTCCCAAAAACGGATGGGTCGAACACGACGCCAATGAGATATGGAACTCACAGCTAAAGGTCGCCAAAGAGGTACTCGAGCAGCTGAGCGGTGAAGAGGCCGAGATAGACGCCATAGGAATAACCAACCAAAGAGAAACTGTGGTGGTTTGGGACGCCCAAACTGCAGAACCCATTCACAATGCCATTGTGTGGCAAGACAAACGCACGACAGAGCGCTGTGAGGCTTTAAAGGCTGAAGGCAAGACCGACCTTATTCGCTCCAAAACCGGTTTAGTTATAGACGCCTACTTCTCTGCTACCAAAATCGAATGGATTTTAGACCATGTAGAAGGCGCGCGTGAAAAGGCCGAGGCCGGAAAACTAAAGGCCGGAACCATAGACAGCTGGCTCATCTATAAGCTTACCGGTGGAAAAACCCACGTCACCGATGTCAGCAATGCTTCGCGCACCCTTATTTTCAACATCAACACCCTAGAATGGGATCAAGAACTGTTAGCGCTTTTCAGAATTCCGGCCTCTATGCTGCCCAAAGTGGCCTCTTCAAGCGAAGTCTACGGACATACGGCCGAAACAATTTTCGGAAAAGCCATTCCGATTGCCGGTATTGCCGGTGACCAGCAATCAGCCCTATTCGGTCAGCATTGCACCGAAGTGGGAATGGTCAAAAACACCTACGGAACCGGATGTTTCATGCTCATGAACATTGGAGATAAACCCGTGCTTTCGCAAGCAAACCTGCTTACCACTATAGCCTGGAAAATCGGAGACAAGGTGACCTATGCCCTCGAGGGCAGTGTCTTTATGGCAGGAGCCGTAGTGCAGTGGCTAAGAGATAGTCTAGGATTTATAGAGGCTTCATCAGAAGTAGAAGCCCTTGCGGCTAGCGTTCCGAATAGCGAAGGCGTTTATTTCGTGCCTGCCTTTGTCGGTCTAGGGGCCCCGTACTGGGACCCTTACGCTAGAGGGCAAATCACCGGCCTAACTAGGGGAACAACCAAAGCGCACATAGCGCGGGCAGCTCTAGATGCGATTGCCTTTCAGACCATGGATATTCTCAACGCCATGCAAAAAGATACCGGCAACCAGATTAAAGCACTCAAGGTAGACGGCGGAGCCTCCAACAACAACCTGCTCATGCAGTTTCAGGCAGATATTCTTCAAACCCCTGTAATCAGGCCCAGCGAGGTAGAATCTACCGCATTAGGCGCGGCTTATTTAGCCGGACTAGCCACTGGATTTTTTCATTCTATAGAACAGATTAAAAACTTACAAACAGAAGCCCGTATTTTTAGTCCAAATACGATGAGTACAGATCTTGAGACGGCCAAAAAAGGCTGGCACAAGGCTATTCAATTCGCCTTAACCAAATAACCTATGAACACACTTACTGCAGAATTTTTTGGCACCTTTTTAATGATGCTACTCGGCCTAGGCGTCAACGCCAATGTTTCACTTAAAAACACCAAAGGATCTTTCAGTAGCGCGAGTGCTTGGGTGCTCATCTGCTCTGGATGGGCCTTCGCGGTTTATATTGGGGTGGTGGTGGCTGGGCCCATAAGCGGGGCTCACTTAAATCCGGCAGTCAGCATAGCGCTTTTGATTAATGGAAGCCTAAGCCTAACCGACTTCTTTGCCTATGTTGGAGTGCAGTTTTTGGGAGCCATTTTGGCCTCCTTTGCCATATGGTTTATGTACCAAGAGCACTTCAAGGCCACCGAAAGCCTAGAAACACGACGAGGGGTATTTTGCACGGCACCTGAATACGCCAATGTGCCCCGAAACTTTTTCAGCGAATTTATCGGAGCCTTTGTGTTACTTTTCGCCATTCTGCACTTTACAGACCCAGCGCTAATTGCCTCAGGAGAAAAAATTGGAATGGGTTCTATAGGTGCCCTTCCAGTGGCTATCGTAGTGTGGGGCATAGGAATTTGTCTTGGCGGAACGACCGGATACGCCATTAATCCGGCACGAGACATGGGCCCTCGCATCGCACATCTTTTGCTTCCGGTTAAAGAAAAAGCAGACTCGAATTGGTCTTACGGGTGGATTCCTGTTGTGGGCCCCCTATGCGGAGGCGCATTTGCAGCCCTGCTATTTGGCCTACTGAGCTAGAGCGCGGTCAGGGTAGTTGCAGAAGATTCCGTCTACCTTATAGCTGCGCATAAGCGCAATGTCTTCGGCTTCGTTTACGGTGTAGGTAAAGACTTTGAATCCGGCCTCGTGAATGGCCGCAACGTTTTCAGCAGTAACTCTTTTGTACCACGGATTGATTGCCACAGCCTTAAGCGCTTTAGCCGTTTCTATGGCGTCAAGCGGATCATCACCCGTGAGCACAGCAATGTCAAAATCGGGCTCTAACTCACGCACGCGGTACAGCTCTGGCCACCTGAAGCTCGAAAAAACGAAGTCTTGCGCAGTGTACCCCTTCTCGGCCATATACTGCCTAACTATGCGAACCGAATCGTCAGCCGTATTTGCTCCCTTGAGCTCGATATTCAAAGCAGTTCGTTTATCTAGAGCATCGAGCACCTCTTCGAGTGTGGGTATTTGGTGGTTGCCTTCAAGGGTAAGCGCCTTTACCTGCTCTAAGGTGAGCTCTTCTATGGGGCCAGATTGGTCTGTGAGTTTATCCACCAAGTCGTCGTGAAAAACCACGAGCTCTCCAGAGGCGATTTTAAACACATCAATCTCAATCATAGGAACGCCCAGCTCAACGGCTTTTTCTACAGAGGCCAAGGTGTTCTCTGTTTCATAACCCATTGCCCCTCTGTGGCCTATAACAAACAATTCATGGGGCTTAGGTGTCTGGGTGCAAGCGCTCATAATAAGTGCGATTAAAAGGATAAGCGGTAGTTTAGTTTTCATAGTCATCAAAGGGTTTACGTCTTAGATTCAGAAGGTGTAGCTCTAACTTCTCAACCACTAATTACCTAAAATACCACCATAAAAACAGCACTACAGCAATAATGATAATAGAAAGATAACGCTCAACAGCGGGGCTCTTGGTTCGATCTGCTCTAGATTTATTGTATTGATACACCAAGGCCTCTTCAACGGGCGGGGCGGATTTGGCATTGACCAAACTAACCACTACCATGACCGAAACACTCACCACAAACAAGAAGATGGCGTAATGTAAGAAGTTCATGGTGACCAGCGTATTGAGCATTCCATCAGGATTAAGTGCAAGGCCAGACTCTTGCGTAAGATACTCTAGCACCAGTCGAGACATACCCAAAATAAAACCCACCCACAAAGCCGAAAGGGCTCCTTTTGCATTTATTTTTTTATAGAAAATGCCAAGCAAGAAGGCAGCAGCAATCGGAGGCGACACATAGGCCTGCACGCTTTGTAGGTAGCGGTAGATACCTCCGCCTTCTGTTAGTTGACGCATAAATGGAATCCAGGCCAAACCGACGATAACTAGCACCACGGTTGCCAAACGACCAACCATAACCAGCTGCTTTTCTGAGGCTTCAGGGCGCCAACGCTTATAAAAGTCGAAGGTGAATAGAGTCGAAGTGCTATTAAAAACCGAAGAAAGCGAGCTCATTAGTGCAGCTAGAAATCCGGCAACCACTAATCCGCGAACACCCACCGGAAGCACACGTAGTATGAGGGCAGGCAGCGCAGCGTCTGTTGTGGTGCGCACCTCTCCAGTGATCGGATTGGTCACCGTAAACAAATCGGGGTAAGTAGTGACCGAGAGCGCATAGGCAATGATTCCTGGAAAAATAAAAATGAACAGTGGTAGCAGTTTTAAGAACGATCCGAAGATGGTTCCTTTGCGAGCCGTTGAAATATCTTTTGCTGAAAGAACGCGTTGCACAATGAACTGATCAGTACACCAGTACCAAATTCCGAGAATAGGAGCCCCAAGAAGCACACCCGTCCACGGGTATTCTTTGTTGCGCCATAAGCTCATAAAGGTGTCTGGATTAGGCGCATTCTCTTGAATAGCTAGGGTAACATTTGACCAGCCTCCAATGGCCTGAAGACCGAAATAAGTGGCCAGTATTCCGCCTAGAATGAAGATCACCGCTTGGGCCATGTCGGTATAAATGACCGCCTTGAGGCCTCCTAGCACCGTGTATAATCCAGTAGCCAAAACCGTTATAAGCGCCCCCGTCCAGAAGGGAATGCCCAACAAGACTTCGAAGACAAGCGCTCCGGCGAAAATGGTAAACGAGATTTTGGTAAGCACATAAGAAATTATAGAAACCACAGAAAGGTAAACGCGCGCACCCGTGCTATAGCGTCGTTCAAGAAATTCGGGCATGGTAAATACGCCACTTTTCAGATAGAACGGAACAAATACCCAACCGAGCAGCAGCAAGATTAACGAAGCTAATATTTCAAATTGTGCTTCCGGAAAGGCGCCCCTGGCACCAGAGCCCGATAGGCCAATGAGGTGTTCAGAACCGATATTACTCGCAAATAGTGAGGCCCCGATGGCAAACCAGCCCAGATCGCGTCCGCCCAAGAAATACCCTTGAGCGCTGTTAGAAGATCGTTCTTTTTTGGTCACATATGCGGCGATCGAAAAGATGATCAAGAAATATGCTCCGATCACTGCAAAATCAATAGCACCAATAGTCTCCATAAAGTCTTAGTTAGGTTTCATAACTTTGCAATTTAGATCTTTTTATACTTTGTCGTGGGCAACTTAAAATTCATTTTATTTATTGCTACCCTCACTATCTCAGTGAGTTGGGCGACTGCGCAAGGAGATCTGCCTACTGCACGACCAATAATCAAGGGTGCTAAACCCAATAAAGGCGTTCAAAAAGCTGCTACTGGAAGCCTACTGAAGATGCCTTCTGTGCTCAGCGATGGTCTGATTAAAGACTCTAAGGGGCCCGAAATGATACAAGAAAACAAGCTTAAATCGGCCGGATTTGACCTGGTAATCGACCCAAGAGTAGCCCAAACAGAGAACGCTAATGCCAATCGTGCAACCGGAGATGTTTACTTGGGAGACGTGAGCACCCGAGGGGAATTCGTTGGAATCGCCATGCGAGACCACGGAGAAATAGACGGAGATCGCATTTTAATTATAGTCAACGACCAAATAGTAGAATATAATGTACTGCTTAGCGGACGATTTAAACAACTAGATGTACCCCTTAAAGATGGGTTTAACACCATCGAATTTAAGGCTCTTAATCAAGGATATGTAGGGCTAAACACTGCTCAAGTCATCGCCGTAGACGAAAACGGAGAAGTGATTCACAATAACAATTGGATGCTCTCTACCGGAGCCACTGCCAAGATCGTTATTGTCAAAAAGCCGAAGCTCAGTAACTAATAGCGCTTACCCGGACGGTAGGTCTCAATGGCCCGCTTAAGCACGTCTTCGCGGTAAAAGGGCACCTCTTTAAATAGCCCTGCTGCATAGAGCTCTAATTGATCATCAAAATGTCTAGAGTTCACGTCTGAGCTCTGCCCCCCTGCCAAAAGGCTTTTCGCCCGCACTTTCTCGCCAAACTCAACAACGGCTACAAAGCTGTTTCCCCTGGTGCCATAAATCTTCTTAGTGTTATTCGTATAACTCGCCCCATAGGCAGCTAATGCTCCCCAGCGTCCGCTCGCATGGCCTATACCTACACTGGGTAGGCTATCGTTAAAAGCCTGAAAAATAGATGCGTCTAATCGCTGATAGCGATTCACCTCAGCCCATTCAATAAGCGACGACCCAAAATCACGCTTTAACTCGCTCACTACCTCAGCGAACACCTCGCGCCTAAGTGCACTCAAATCAGCGGCCTGACCCCAATATTCCATAAGTTCCATTGGGCTGTAACCTCTGGGGCTTGGGGCATTTTGATAAAGAGCAGTAGCGTAAAAATGGGCAAGTGTCATGGCCTTGCTATCTGCTGAGGTGCGAAAATCCCAGTTACGAAGCAGTTCCATTTCTTGGGCGAGCTCGGCATCTGGGGCCTTATCGTAAGAGCGCACCAAGCCAGGTATAAGGGCTTCAAACGCCGGCAAATAACTGTCGTAGGCTAGGTCTATAAGAGACTCTAGGGTATGCTTCTGGGTTTGTTCTAAGAGCGAAATGGCATGCACTCCTCTAAAATTCTCTGGCGCAGTACTCATGTAATACGGGTAGTCTTCTGGGCGCGGGCTATCGGGCCCAGCCGCAGTAAACGGAGTCGAATTGCAGTTCTGCAACCATTGAGTCGATGGGTTCAGAAGGGTAATATGCTCTTCGAGCTCGTGAAGCCCTTTCCAATCGGTGTCTGGGTTAGACCCGTCAACCGGTTGGGCAAAATCAAAGCGCGTATCGCGAATGGGAATAAAGTTTCCGTGCCAATAGGCGATGTTTTTATCGGCATCGGCATACACCGTGTTGTTCGACGAATTGGTCTTTAGTTGCATCATTTGGTTAAAGCCTTCGTAATTCGACTGCTTGGTTCGAATAAACGACTGCTCTAGTGCTTTAGCGGGGCTCCACATAAGGGCAGTGGCTGTTAACTGATCATCAACCTTGTGGGTTATGGGGCCGTGGTGGGTGCGGTACAGGGTAAGCGAATTTTGCTGCAGGCCATCTTCGGTTATCACGTTAAAGGCCTCTTGAATCGAGTCAATGGCTAACCACTTCTCGCCGTATTTATACTCTTTTCCTGTCTGGGTATTGCGAACGGTTTCTACAAATTCATCAATCACATCGGTATAGGTAGAAGTATGCATCCATCCGGTTTTTTCATTAAACCCCTGATAAATGAAAAATTGCCCCCAAGTGACCGCTCCGTAAGCGTTTAATCCTTCTTCACTCACTACGTGCATTTCGCCTCTGAAGAAAAAAGAGGTATGCGGATTGATCAGCAGCATTGCGTTTCCCGATTCAGTCATATCGCCATTTAGGGCAATACCGTTAGATCCGGCAGGCTCTTCGTATAAAGAGAAGGGTGAATAGCGCTCTTCGAACAGCTGATCGTCAGCCAAAGCCAGTTGTGGCCCACCCTCATATAGGGCCTTGATTTTGGCGGTAGACACGCGTTCTATATCTCCCCCTATACTGCCCTCACTAAAATAGAAAGGCATCCAGGGCTCAAAATGAGTCAATAAACGCGGCTTAACCTCAGGGTGGGTATGCAAATAATAATTGACCCCGTCGGCAAAGGCGTTGCAAATCTGCTGCAGCCATTCTGGAGCCTTTTCGTAAGCCAGTACAGCCTCTTCTTTAGTCATGAACATTCGGGCGCGCACATCGCTGTATAATGCTGCAGGGCCCTCGACCTCGGCCAATCGGCCTATAGCCCACAGGTAGTTTTGCTCTACCCGATTAAAGTCGTCTTCACATTGTGCATAGAGCATTCCAAACACCGCATCGGCATCCGTTTTTGCATAAATATGAGGTACCCCAAAGTCGTCTCGAATAATCTCTACGCGCTCAGCGATGGTCTCAAGGCGGCTAATCTCTGCGTCTTTAGTGCAGCCCAGGCTGAGCATTAGTGCAAACAGTGCGCTAAAAAAGAAGGTGCTTTTAGGCATAAGTGTAGAATTTGATAAAAGGTAGCAAAAATCGATTGAAGATACTTGGACTAGCTGCAATGAAAAAGCAGTGACCGGGGTATCTTTGCAGTATGTCTAGCCCTCAATCAAGCCTTAAAAAGGCGTTCAAAACTATAGTACTTCCGCGAATTCGTATAGTGATTACCGGATTATTACTCATCATCGTCAGTAAAAGCGCCTCTTTCGTTGCTCCAATGGCTATGCGCACTTTTATAGACGATCTTATTCCGAATGAAGACCTACTAGGAATAAAAAATCTAGTGGCGCTGGTACTTGTAGCCTTAGTTATTCAGGCGGTGACCAGTTTTATGCTGATCAAACTTGTGAGTGTCCAGGCCCAATACCTTATCACCGAGCTAAGGGCAGAGGTGCAGCGCAAAGTACTCTCTTTACCCGTTCGCTTTTTTGATAATACCCAAAGCGGCGCGCTAGTATCTAGGGTGATGAAAGATGTTGAAGGCGTAAAAAGTTTAGTGGGAACTGGCCTGGTTCAGCTGATTGGCGGATTATTCACCGCCGTGGTAGCATTCGTGTTACTCATACGCATTAGCCCTACACTTACCTTGTTTAGCCTTGCCCCTCTGGCTCTATTTGCCGTAGTGGCCATCAAGGCCTTCTCGGTGGTTCGACCAGTGTTTAGAGAGCGCGGAAAAATAGAGGCCGAGGTCAAGGGTAGACTAACTGAAACGCTATCAGGTATTCGCATAGTGAAGGGGTTTCACGCCGAAAAAAGCGAAGAGGCCAGTTTCAGCAAAGGCATTCACAGACTCTTTGATAACGTCAAAAAATCGATGATTTATATGGCGCTGGTGAGCTCCAGTTCGATTCTATTAGCCGGAATTGCCACCACCGTGATTACAGGTATAGGCGGATACTACATTATTAATGACCAACTTACTTTAGGGGCCTTTTTGCAGTTCACTTTCTTACTAGGACTGCTTATCAGCCCCATCTTTCAACTCACTAGTGTAGGAACCGAAATAACCGATGCGCTAGCTGGGCTAGACCGCACTGAAGAGCTCTTATCTGAGGTATCCGAATACGATGATAGCGGCAAAACCCCGTTCACAGAGCCCCTGAGAAGTCTGCGTTTTGACAAGGTAAGCTACGCCTATGAAAAAGAAAATCTGGTACTAAAAAATATAGATCTTGAGGTAAAGAGAGGAGAAGTTGTTGCACTTGTGGGCACTTCAGGGGCCGGAAAGTCAACTTTGGCAAGCCTAGCCGCAAGCTATCTTACCCCCACTCAGGGAACCGTTTGGGTAAACGATCAACCCCTTGGCGAGCTCTCGCTTTCTGACTACCGGTCTAAATTGGGGGTAGTGCTACAAGACGACTTTTTATTTGACGGCACCTTAAAAGAGAACCTGCTTTTTGTAAAGCCTGAGGCTAGCGACCAAGAGTTAGAGAAAGCCCTTAGCGCGGCGCATGTCAAAGAATTTACCGATCAATTTGAAAGAGGCATCGACACCATCATAGGTGAACGTGGGGTGAAACTTTCAGGGGGGCAGCGACAGCGACTGGCTATTGCTCGTGCATTATTGGCCGATCCAGAGCTATTGATATTGGATGAAGCTACCTCTAGCCTCGACACAGAGAGCGAATCGCTTATTCAGCAGAGTTTAGCAGAGCTTACCCGAGGAAGAGCCACACTGGTCATTGCGCACCGACTGAGTACTATACGCAACGCTAACCTTATTGTGGTACTCGAAAAAGGTCAAATTGTAGAGCGCGGATCTCACGAAGAGCTCTTCCAAAAACAGGGTAGGTATTACGACCTCTATACCCGTCAAGCGAAAATCTAAGTATTAGCTCTCTGGGGCAACGGTAACCCGCAAGTCGTCAAGGGCCTCAGTAATGTGCAGTTGGCAACCTAAGCGACTATTTTCTTTTAGATGAAAGGCTTCAGAGAGCATAGCCTCCTCTTCATCAGAAGGCGGTTGAAGGGAGTGATCAGATTCAATGTAACACTGACAAGAGGCGCACATGGCCATGCCGCCACAAATACCAATAGTACCTTCGATCTCAATTTCGTAAGATCTTATAATCTCCATGAGGTTCATGTTCATGTCGATAGGGGCCTGAACCGTGTGCTGCTTGCCTTTGCGATCGGTAATATGCAGTGTAATATCACTCATGCTTAATCGAGGGTCTTCACCACTGTCTTAGGAGCCTCTTTCTTTGATCCGTCAAACCCGGTAACCCCACCTACTGTAGTGTATTTCATGACGTGTTTTTTGTCGGGGTGAATGCGCTGGAAGGCACTCTGGCACATAAGGGTTGCCTCGTGAAATCCGCATAAGATTAACTTGAGTTTTCCAGGATAGGTATTTACATCGCCAATGGCATAAACCCCTTTAATATTGGTCTGGTAGTCGTAGGTGTTGTCTACTTTGATAGCATTTTTTTCTATATCTAATCCCCAATCGCTTAGTGGCCCTAGTTTTGGAGATAACCCAAAAAGCGGAATAAAGGCGTCGCAGCTAATCTCGGTGCTGAGACCGGTCTGCACATTCTCGAGTACAATGGCCTCAAGAGTATCTGCACCCTTAATTTCGTTGACTTCAGAAGGGGTATAGACTTTAATCTTACCAGCCTTCTTTAATTCGATCACCTTTTCTACCGAATCAAGAGCGCCCCTGAATTCGTTTCGACGGTGCACTAGATGCACCTCGCTAGCGATTTGAGCCAAAAAGATAGACCAATCCAGTGCAGAATCACCTCCGCCGGCAATAACCACACGCTTACCTCGGTATTGCTCTGGATCTTTAATCAAATAAGCCACTCCCTTATCTTCGAAGCGTTCTATGTTTTCAATCTCGGGTTTTCTGGGTTCAAAGCTTCCTAAACCACCGGCTATGGCTACCACCTTAGCCTTGTGCTTGGTACCTTTATTCGTGGTGA
The DNA here is from genome assembly GCA_018402205.1 of Flavobacteriaceae bacterium. GTDB lineage: Bacteria > Bacteroidota > Bacteroidia > Flavobacteriales > Flavobacteriaceae > UBA3478. Next base: position 225,528 of record JAGYIX010000006.1, on the reverse strand, counting down.
CAATAAAAAAATCGTCTTCGGTGCGCTCTAGGGTTTCTGCGCGTTCTCCAAGGGTGAACCCAGGTTGAAACGGTGCAATTTGCTGCAGCAGATTACCAACGAGATCTCCGGCCAATACCTCTGGAAAACCAGGAATGTCGTAAATGGGCTTCTTAGGATAGAGCTCAATACACTGACCTCCTGCCTCACCCAACGCGTCAATCAAATGACACTTAAGCTGCAATAGGCCAGCCTCAAAAACAGCGAATAAACCCGTTGGGCCAGCTCCTATGATGAGAATATCTGTGGTAATCATGTATTCATTCTAGGTTAGAAAATAGCTCTGAGCATTTTATGCAACATTCACCACTTCTTCTATTTGAGGAGCATGCTTTTTAATGGTTAACTCGACCCCGCTTTTAAGGGTCATCTGATTCACCGTACACCCCATGCAATTTCCTTCAAGGCGCACCTTTACCGAGTTGCCATTGTCGATCGAAATCAAAGAGATATCTCCCCCGTCATTCTGCAAAAACGGACGAATCTCATCCAATGCCGCCTCTACCTTTGATTTTAACTCTTCTGCTGTCATTTATTTGGGTCTAACGGCAGAACATCCTGCCATAGTCGTTATTCGTATAGCTTCAGTGGGCGGAAGGGAATCGTTTCGCTTAACCAGCTCAGAAACCATTGCTCGCGTCACCTCGGTAAAGGCCTGGGCCACCAAGGTGTTTTCTTGAAGTGCTGCAGGCCTACCTACATCTCCGGCTTCACGCACACTTTGCACCAGAGGCAGCTCTCCCAAAAGTGGAATTCCGCTGTCTTCAGCTAAAAAGCGCGCCCCCTTCTCTCCAAAAATATAGTATTTATTATCAGGAAGCTCTGCCGGGGTGAAATAAGACATGTTCTCTATGATTCCTAATACTGGAACCTGTATGGCCTCTTGCTTAAACATGGCTATACCTTTGCGCGCATCGGCCAGCGCCACCTCTTGAGGAGTGCTTACTACAACTGCCCCTGTGATCGGAAGCGACTGCATGATGCTCAGGTGAATATCTCCGGTACCCGGAGGAAGGTCAATCAATAAAAAATCTAGGGTACCCCAATGAGCATCAAAAATCATTTGATTGAGTGCCTTGGCCGCCATTGGGCCCCTCCAAATCACCGCCTGGTCTTTCTCGGTAAAAAAGCCAATAGAAAGCAGCTTGACCCCATAGTTAGAAATGGGCTTCATCTTCGATTTACCGTCTACGTCAATGGCTAGTGGCTTTTCGTTCTCTACATCAAACATGAGCGGCTGCGATGGTCCGTAAATATCGGCGTCTAACACACCAACTTCAAAGCCCATCTTGGCCAGAGAAACGGCCAGATTAGCGGTAACGGTAGACTTGCCAACGCCTCCTTTACCAGAGGCCACGGCTATGATGTTTTGGATGCCTTCGATGGGCTTTCCTTTGATCAGATTCGCCGTCTTTGCATCAGTAGAGGTCGAGGCTTGAGGAGCCTCTACCTTAAGGTTTACCTTGATTTTTGCCTTCTCGTAAACCTCTTTGTGAATGGCCTGAAGAATGGCTACCTCTGTCTTTTTCTTGGCCTGCAAACTCGGATTGCTGATCGTCACATCAACCTCAACCTCATCGCCAAATATCTGTATGTTGGTAACGGCCTTACTCTCCACCAGATTTTGCCCTTCTCCAGGGGCACTGATGGTTTCTAAGGCCTTTAGAATATCATTCTTTGTGATGGTTTTCATAGACTGCAAAGATACGCACGAAAAAGCGCCTATAAAAGTACCTGAGCGGGGTCCCAGAAGAGGCGATCGAAATCTTGTACAGCGTCGTCAACCACGCTTACTCCTTCACTCTCCAACAGCTGTTGCATGAGGTGAATTCCAGCAAAATGAAACTTTCCGGTAAGCAGTCCGTTGCGGTTGACCACTCGGTGAGCCGGAACGTCTTTGTCGTGAGAAAGATTCATGGCATATCCGACCATGCGCGCGCTGCGCGGCGCGCCCAAAAAATTGGCAATGGCCCCGTAGCTCGTCACCCTTCCGTAAGGAACCTGTCGAACAACAGCATACACCTTTGCATAGAAGTCTATATCAGGCATAAGACGAGATCAATCTGATGAATGAGACAAGCATAAGTATCAACATCACAAAGGCTATGGTACGGTTTGATCGACGCTGAAAATGGCGCTCATCAAAGGCTATTTTGGAGCTGCCGTAGCTGTACCCGTAGAGCACGCTAAAGGTTCCGCCTAAAGCCGCCGCCGCGAACACCAAAGTCTCAGAAGGGGCCAATCGAACCAGTGAGGCGTTGCGCATCAGTGCGTGTAAAACAGCATAAAACGGAATATTCAGCACATTTAGTGCAGCCAGCACCATTCCGCGGGTAAAAAAATTTCGTTGTGCCTTCAGCGTGTGTACGGCCCTGTATGCAGCTCTAAAAAAATACAAGGCCAGGGCAGAAAATACCAAGATACCCACCCACAAAAATTGCCGCTGCACTTCAGGATTTTGGTAGACAAATTTGGAGAAAACGGCTGCTGCCCAGGCCTCGACAGCCACCACTACGACAACGCCAAAAATGAAAAACAGTGCGGCCCTCTTGCCGCTTGTCACCCTGATCTTCACCGCGTTCATATTCAGAAGTCCAGGGGGCAGAGTGGCTAACACCGCCGCAAAAAAGGTGATCAAAAACAGCGTAATATAGGCCACTACTTACAGTTTGAAACTAAGGTAGGTGATTGGCGTGCCCTTATCAAGATACTGCTGCTCATAAAAGGTCTGCACCTCAGTGACGATTTCGGGGCTACCGCCTAGACGGTATACATCGTGGTTGGCATAGGTGATTGGTTTTCCGAGGCCTTGAAGCAATCCGATGGTGTAGCCGTGCAAGAAGGCGCTATCGGTCTTTAGGTGCACCACCCCATCGGGCCTAAGAATGCGCTTATACCGCTGCAGAAAGGCCTCGTTGGTGAGTCGGTGCTTGGTGCGCTTAAACTTGGTCTGCGGGTCTGGAAAGGTGATCCAGATTTCACTAACCTCAGCATTATCGAAAGCAAAGTCGATCAATTCGATTTGCATGCGCAAGAAATGTACGTTGCCAAGGCCTTCTTCTAGGGCAGATTTGGCGCCGCGCCACAGGCGCGCGCCCTTTAGATCTATGCCAATGAAATTGACCTCGGGGTGACGTCTGGCCAAAGCGAGCGTGTATTCTCCCTTTCCGCATCCCAACTCAAGTACAATAGGGTTGTCGTTTGCGAATAGGGCCGACCACTGGCCCTTAAAAGGGCTATCCTGCAGCAACTCTTCACGTAAAGGTTGTGTTACGTTTGAGAACTGTTCGTTTTCTCTGAACCGCTTTAGTTTATTTTTACTTCCCAACAGCGCTATGCATTAGAGCTGCAAATCTAAGGATAACCTGCTTACAGCTATGAATTTGAGTCACAGCACCATTCTAGTTGCTCCTTTGAATTGGGGGCTTGGTCACAGTACCCGCTGCATTCCGATCATAAACGCCTTAATCGATAGAGGGGCCAAGGTGGTCATCGCCTCAGACGGAGTCGCCCTAGGTCTACTTCAGAAAGAATTTCCTAAGCTGAAGCACTACGAGCTGTCTTCTTACCGCATCAGCTATGCCAAAGACGGACGCCTGTTTAAGCTCAAAATGATCCTGAATTCGTACAAGATTCTGTGGGCCATGTACAAAGAGCGCCAAGACGTGAAGCGCATAGTCAAAGCAGAAAAGGTGACCGGAATCATCTCCGATAACCGCCTTGGTGTGTTCTATCGCTCAATACCCAATGTCTTTATTACCCACCAACTGCGTGTGCTTTCGGGTAGCACCACCTACATCAGCTCTAAGCTACATCAACAGGTGTTCAAAAAATACGACGCGGTATGGGTGCCCGATTTTGAATCGGAAAACAACCTCACCGGAAGGCTTGGCCATCTCGACAAAAAGCCTAAAAATTTAATCTATCTGGGCCCGCTCAGTCGATTTGAGAAAAAAGAGGAGCCCCTGGTATACGACCTCATGGTGCTGCTGTCGGGGCCAGAGCCACAGCGCACTATGCTCGAAGAAAAACTGCTTAACGCCCTAGAGCAGTACCGAGGTACCGCGCTTATGGTTCAGGGCAAGATAGAGCCTGCAACAGCAAAAACGCGAACTGCCGCTTTCTGAAGGAACCTTGACCGTAGTAAATTACATGCAGTCAGAGGAGTTAATGCAGGCCGTTCGTCAAAGCGCGCTTATTCTGTGCCGTTCGGGATATACCACGGTGATGGACCTAGCTAAATTGGGCAAAAAGGCCTTCTTTATACCCACCCCAGGGCAGTACGAACAGGTGCATATTGCCGAACGCCTAGACGCCCAAAAGGTGGTTCCCAGCTGCAGTCAGGATGACTTTAGCCTAGAGCAATTAGATAGGGTGAACGATTACAGCGGGCTCGCTCAGTTCAGTTCTGAGGTAGATTTCGATTCGGTGTTCTCGATTTTTTGAAGCGTAAACGAAAACTCCGACCCCACATCGGGCTCGCTTTCGACGTAAATGCGCTCTCCGTGCGCCTCAACAATGTGTTTCACAATAGAGAGTCCAAGGCCAGATCCGCCCTCTTTACGCGATCCGCTCTTATCGACCCGGTAAAAGCGCTCAAATAGTCTCGGCAGGTGCTCGCGGCCAATACCATCTCCGTTATCGGTTACGCGCACAATGACCTTGTCTTTAACCAGGTCTTCTACGCTCACCTCGGTGATGCCGTTGGTGTGTCCGTATTTTATGGCATTTTCGATGAGGTTCACCAGCACCTGCTCAATTTTTTCGTGGTCAGCAAGCACCGTAATTTCTTTTATATAAGGACGGTCAAAAATGAGTGAAATGTTTTTCTTATCTGCCTTCATCTCGAGCATTTCAAACACACTTCTAATCAGCGCAATAATGTCGATCGGATGCTTAGTCACCTGCTGTGTGCCAGATTCAAGCTTGGTAATGGTGTCTAGGTCTTTTACGATGTACAGCAAGCGCTCAACTGCCTTGTTAGCGCGATCAAGGTACTTCTTGCGGATCTTTTTGTCTTCCATTGCTCCGTCTAGCAGGGTAAGAATATACCCCTGAATCGTAAAAAGCGGAGTCTTCATCTCATGGGCGACGTTTCCGAGAAAGTCTTTTCGGTATTCTTCGCGAATCTTCAGCGTTTCAATCTCTATCTTCTTGCCGCGCGCAAATTTCTCAATGTCTGAAGTAAGTGACTCTAGATCATTGCTTACACTGTTACCCGTAAAGCGTATGCCCTCAAGCAGCGACACCTCTTTGTAAACATTCTTGATCAGCCTTAATACGTAGTTTTCAACCCCGGCGCGAAGCGACAGAAAGGCTATAGCGAATAGCAGCAGAAAGAATAGGGCTAATATCCAATAGGGCCTGAGCCCTGCAAAAAAGAAAATAAGCAATAAAACGGCGGTTGCCGTCAGGGAGATGTAAAACGCATATTTCAGCGCAAACGGATTCGCATTTTTAAAATTACCCGCCATAAGGGGTTAAAGTACAAATTTATACCCTACTCCTTTTACGGTTTTAAAATGATCGTCTCCTATTTTTTCTCTTAGTTTTCGAATGTGAACGTCAATGGTACGTCCGCCGACCACGACCTCATTGCCCCATACTTTCTCTAGTATCACCTCACGCTTAAAAACCTTATCTGGTTTAGAGGTGAGCAGGGCAAGTAGCTCAAACTCTTTACGCGGAAGCACCATTTCTTGGCCATTGTTAATCACCTTGTACTCTTCGCGGTTGATCACTAGATTGCCTACCGTGTGTATATCTGAATCGTCGGCTTGCTGTTCTTTGCTTCGCCTAAGTAAAGCTTTAATCTTAGATACAAGCACCTTCGGTTTAATGGGCTTTTGAATGTAGTCGTCAGCGCCCGCATCAAAACCAGCAAGCTGTGAATAGTCTTCACCCCTAGCAGTCAAGAAGGTGATTATAGTGTTTTCAAGCCCAGGCGTGTTACGCATGATCTCGCAGGCCTCGATACCGTCCATTTCGGGCATCATCACATCTAATATGACCAGATGAGGCTGCTTTTTCTTCGCCTTTGACACGGCTTCAATGCCGTTTTTTGCAGTGAATACTTGGTACCCTTCTAATGAGAGGTTGTAGCTGACGATTTCAAGTATATCTTGCTCATCATCGACAAGCAGTACGCGAACGTCTTCGTTTTTCATTGCTTACAGCAGTTATGGCCCTAAGGTAATCAATCAAGCCCTAGAGAGGCCGAAGTTAACTTTTACTTAAACTTAAAGACCCTACAATTTAAAGATAAAAAAACCCACTGCTAGGCAGTGGGTTTAAAATTTGGTTAAAACGCCGTGGTTTAGAATTTGTGAGAAATACTTAAAGAAGTATTTACACCAGGCTTAAGGCTAGAGAACACTGATTCTCTGTTTCCAAAATGGGCAAATCGACTCTCTATCACATCGTTTAACATATTGTCTACCTTTAATGAAACAGCGGTATTCTTCTTTTCGCCAAATTGCTTGGTAACATTCAGATTTAAGCTGTGAAAAGGTTCTGTGTATACTTCAGGAAACGGGCCCGCTGCAATAATTTGAAGCGCACTCCCTTGCACGTTGTAATATACCCCTGCTTCTAAATTCTTCTGAAACAGATTGTAATTTAAACCGGCATTAATGATATAGGGAGACTGACCTTGTAACACTCTCTTATTGTCAACTTCTTTACCCAATTCAGTGGCAAATACTTTTCTAAATTCAAATTCCTCGTCTGTAAGTTCTAGTTCAGACTGAATTACAGACGCGTTCAAATTAAGTGAAAGTCTAGATAGTTCAGTATCCAATAAATTATTGCGAAACTCAAATTCGAGACCATACACCTGAGCGCTACTTGAATTTTTTGCCATAAGAGTATTTGGGGTGGTTACATTAAAATAATTGATCTCAATAGGGTCAGTGAAGAACTTATAAAACAAACTCACCGCAAAAAATTCGTTGCCTTCTCCGTAACGCTCTAGTCTTAGATCTAAATTATCAATGTATGAGGGCCTCAAGTTGATATTTCCAAGAAAAGACCTCTCTGTAATGGGATCATAGATGTTAGCGGCAGAGTTTTCTTTAAAACTTGGTCTAGCGGTAGTTAAAGAGTAAGAGCCTCTTAAATTCGTTTTATCTGAAACAGAATAAATTAAATTTAATGAAGGGTAAATATCCGCCACATTAATAAACTCGGCCCTGTCGTATACAGTACGCTCAATATCTAAACCTGTATAAAGCACGGTGTACATCTCGTATCTAAGCCCTGCAACAGCCTTAAAGCTTTCAGAAAACTTGAAGTCATTAGAAATATAAGCGGCTACGGTTTCGCTTTCTGCTTCGTACTGATTTGTTGGCTGAAATTCACCTACAATATAAGAGCCTATGTTCTCGGCAGCATTCCAGATGAAACTTGGGTTTAATATATTGTCGAAATCGCCACCCAGAACTGTAGAATTACCTTGATAGAGTATAGAAAACAGGTCTATACCAAAAGTTCTTGCTTTGTTGAGGTAAGCTCCACCTAGTCTTAACCTGTTCTGATTCTTACCGTAGCTGTAATCTACGTCGAATCTGGCAGATAAACTTTCTTCGTCTAGGTCTCTCCACAAACGCACCGGCGGTGCCGAAGACCCAGTATCTATGATAAAGCGATCTTGACCCAATGCGTTAAAAACAGACTTTCTAAAATCAATATCCCTAACCGTAACAAATGACGGGGCAACTTTCCATTCAACATTTAATTTTGAGCCAATCTTGTAGGAACCAGATACCGGAAAGCTAAGTATCTCCCTTTCGGTATGGGTCATAGAGTTGGTAATACCCGTATATGGATTTTCAATAAAATCTCTTATGCCACCATCAAAAGCAGCACTTTCTCCGCTGCGAATGGCTAGAATTAATGCTTTGTGTTTTGTGTTCTGCGTTTTCCAAGAAAGGCCCAACAAACCACTTGCAATGGCCTGGATAGTTCCTAGTTCTCCATCTTGAATAATAAAGGGCGTTGGCGCGCCACCACGTATAATCGAAGAAGCATTGTAAGCGCTCTCGTAATAGTCAGAATCGTATTTGTAGTTAAGAGAAGCAATGTAGCCAATTGAATTATTCTCGTTGATACTAAACTGGTTTGAGGCGGTTAACCCCAAGCTATAGTCTAACATATTATTCTCACGGCTAACCGCTAATTGTTTGGTTAGTGCGTTTGTTCCATTCACTAGAATAGATTCGTCAAGGCTGTTATTTATGTTAGCGGGATTCTTAAAAGACGTCAACGATGAAAATGGAAGATCATTGGTGCCACTGTCAAATGATAGTGCATTCAAAGAGTAATCGGGAAGAGCCGGAGCATCTATAAAATTGGTTAGACTGTTATAGGTAGAAGAAACAGAGACCGTGTATTCAGGTAACACAGAGAAGTCACGAAGAATAACGTCTACTACACCTCCGGTAAAATCAGCAGGCTGATCTGAACTGGCTGACTTACTCACTAATATATTATCCAGAAGATTGGTAGGGAAAATGTCTAACTGCAAGGTGTTTGCATCAGGATCAAGACCAGGAACCTCAATACCGCTTAACAATGTTTTTGAATAGCGATCACCAAGCCCTCTAACATAGACAAACTTGCCTCCTTGAACTGAAACCCCAGGAACGCGCTTTATGGCAGCGGCCACATTTCCGTCTCCAGATTTACGTATGTTTTGTGCAGACAAGCCGTCTAACAAAACAACAGCACCCTTTTGAATAGCCAATACAGATGCTTCGCTATTCTTCTTGGCCGTGGTGGTAACCACTACCTCTTCTAGGGCATTAGCGGCAGGATTTAATACAACGCTTAGTTCTGTCTCTGATGATTGGTCAACGCTTACAGCGCTAACTATTTTTGTTTCATAACCTAAATAAGAGAACTCCACTACATAGGTACCAGCAGTCTCTACTGAGACGCTGTATCTTCCTTCAAAATCAGTAATTGCACCTCCTATGGTTTCTGAAGAACCCTCTAATCTTACAACGATGTTTGCGAAGGCAAGGGGTTCATTGAACTCGCCGTCAATAACCACACCAGAAATGACAGATTGAGCAAAAGACCACTGGGCTATTATCAAGCCAAGAGCAACAAATAACTTTAGTTTTTTCATGTTTCAGGGTAAAAAGAATGACCCATTACAAGTAATGGGTCATTCAAATTAAAAAAGTGTTGATTCATTAATACGCTTTAAGCATACCATGAATTACTCGTAAAACTGAGTCCAAGCAAATACAGTCTCATCAGCTCCAGCAGCAGATGGACGAGTAGCGCTTACAGTCAACCAAGTTGAAGACTCTAAAGTAGTGTCGTTTAAAATATCTGCTTTAGTGTCGGTTGTTACCACAACAACATCATTGAAGTAAAGCTTACCAGCAGCAGTTGAAGTTCCCTCACCGTCATATGAAACGCCGTTAGTATTTTGAGAAGCATCGGTAATTTTTCCGAAAGTAGTACCAGCAGGGAAATCAACGTATAGAATATTTTCGTTCAAACCTGTTGCGGTGTCTTTCCAGTTACCATAAGTGTCTGTCTTAATCAAGTCTGCACGACCGTAGGCAGTTACACCAGTGATCGTATACTCTCCAGCAACTGTCTGATCGTCTTTCTCTGAACCGTCAATTTCAAAAACCGTATCCGAGTCTGCACCCAAGAAAATTACTGAATTAGTAATAGTTCCTGAATAAGCCTGATCTAAGTCGATAGCATCATCTAATTGATTTGCAACAAGAAGATTAGTAACATTTACTGAACCACCGAAGATCTCGATTCCGTCATCTCCAGAACCGAATAGTTCGATGTTTTCAACAACTGTAGCTGATCCAACTCCACCCATGGTTAAGCCTTGAAGCTCGTCTCCAGGAGCTAAAGAAGATCCTGTGTGTCTGATAGAAACATACTCAAGTTTTCCACCGTCATGTGCAGTATTTGAACCACCATACTCAGTAAATTCATAACCAGCAACAATACCTTCGATAAGGGCAGTTCCATCTGCCGTTCCAACAACGTCATCTCCTAAAACAACAACACAGCCCCATAGGTTTCTTTCGTTCACTGAACGGTTAGGACTAGAGGTTCCATTAGCGTAAACGATCTCATCATTTACATCAGTAAAGATGATAGGCTTCGCTGCAGTACCTACTGCGTTGATTTTACCATCTTTAGCAATAACTAAAGCAGTAGCATTAGCTCCGTAACCAGAGGCAGCCTTAACAATAGTTCCTTCCTCTACAGTTAGAGTTGCACCGTCTGTAACAACGATCTTACCATCCATCAACCAAATTTTATCATTTGTCCAAGTGGTATTAGATGAAATGTAAGTAATTCCTCCTGTACCGATTCGAACAACTGGAGGATTAGTAAGTGCTTCAGCAGCGTTCAAAGCCGCTGTAATAGCTCCTTGAATGTCTGAAGATCCTTGACCAGCAAAACCGGCCGCTACAGCTTCAGATGCTGCTTGACGAGCGGCAGCTGCAATAGCTTCTGTAGATGGCACATCTGGAAATTGAGCAAGAACAGCAGCAACCGCCTGATTAACGATCGACTGTACCGTTGCGTCATCTACAGTCACTTCTGACTCGCAAGAAGAGAAAATAAGAGCTCCAGCAAGTGATAGAGCTAAGATTGATTTTTTCATTTTTTTACGTTTTAATTGGATTTTGAGGCAAAGCTAAAGCACCAAGCTAGGTCGCCTCTTAGCTGAATGTTAAGATTCAAAACGCATTTTTGCCTCATTGTTTTCTCAGCGTTTCTTGAGCGTTATTTAAATGTTAAATCGCCATATCCGGGGTTTCTGAGGTATTTTTGATGCGTGATTATTCCGCAGCCCTCTTTTGAACCCCTATCTGCTGAACGCTTCTCAGAGCAAGCCTTTGCTCTATTTCGCTATCAATACCTCAACAATAAAGTATATAAAGGTTTTTGTGATCTGTTGGGTAAACATCCGACTGAGGTTCAGCGCATCGAAGACATACCGTTTTTGCCGATCTCGTTCTTTAAGAGCCATAAGGTTAGTTGCGCAGATCCTATCGACGGTCAAACCCTCACCTTTAAAAGTTCGGGCACCACAGGTTCAGCGCAGCGCAGCACGCATTACGTGATAGATCCGCACGTTTATGAACAGAGTTTCATGGCGGGCTTTGATCACTTCTACAGACCTATTTCTTCGTATCGCCTGCTGGCCCTGCTACCCTCTTACCAAGAGCAGCGCCATTCTTCGCTTATCTATATGGTAGACCGCATGCTAAAAGCCTCTGCCCCTGGGTCGGGCTATGTTTCGATTGACGACGACTTCGAACGCCTTTTTGAGGGTGATCAAAAGACCCTGCTGATTGGGGTGACCTATTCGCTTCTCGATCTGTCAGAGCGTTTTTCAAGGCCGCTCAAGAATACGATTGTTATGGAAACGGGCGGAATGAAGGGTAGAAGAAAAGAACTCGTACGCGAAGAGGTGCATGCGCAATTGAAACAAGCTTTTGGCCTAAACAGCATTCACTCTGAATACGGCATGACCGAGCTACTATCTCAGGCCTATTCGAAGGGCGAAGGCCTGTTTGAGACTCCGCCCTGGATGCGGGTGCTGATCAGAGAGGCAGAAGATCCGTTTACCTACATGCCCAAAGGGCGCACGGGGGGTATAAACGTGATTGATTTGGCGAACGTTCATTCGTGCAGCTTCATCGCCACAGACGATCTGGGCAGAATAAATGAAAACGGAGCTTTTGAGGTGCTTGGTCGCTTTGACAGCGCTGAACTCAGGGGGTGCAACTTAATGATGGCCTGAACGGCTACACAAATTTCAATAAGAAGTAATTCTTCTTTCCGCGCTGAAGAACCATGAATTTTTCGGCTAGCAAGTGGGCTGGGGTGAGCATCATTTCAGCATCACTTACCTTCTCTTTGTTTAGCGATATGGCGTTCTGTTTCAGTTCGCGACGGGCTTCTCCTTTAGAGCTTAAAAATAATGGGGCTCCGCTTGCATCTTGCAGCGACAGCGCATCCACAATAGATAGCCCTTGTGCGAGTTCAGAAAGCGCATATTCAGTAGAAGGCATCTCGGTGAAGGCAACTAAGAGCACATCTTCGGGTAATGCCTTGAGGTCGTCGCTAGTCGATTTTCCGAAGAAAATGGCCGAAGCGGCAACCGCATTTTCGTAATCAGTCTCTGAATGAACCAGTACAGTAATCTCCTTAGCGAGTCGCTGCTGAAGCAATCTCAAGTGAGGCGCTTCTTGGTGCTCGCTGATGAGTGCGTTTACGGTGGCCTGATCTAAAAGGGTGAAGATTTTGATAAAGGCTTCAGCATCTTGATCAGACACGTTCATCCAGTATTGATAGAACTGATAGGGCGAGGTGCGCTTGCGGTCGAGCCAAACGTTTCCTTGTTCGGTTTTTCCGAATTTGGTGCCGTCGGCCTTGGTTATAAGTGGGCAGGTGAGTGCAAACCCTTTAGACTGATCCATGCGTCTGATGAGCTCGGTGCCGGTGGTAATGTTGCCCCACTGATCGCTTCCGCCCATCTGTAAGCTGCACTTATGGGTGCGATGCAAATGCAAAAAGTCATACCCTTGAACCAGCTGATAGGTGAATTCGGTAAACGACATTCCGTCTGCGTCTTCAGCGGTCAGCCGCTTTTTAACCGAATCTTTGGCCATCATGTAGTTTACGGTGATGTGCTTGCCGACGTCTCTAATAAACTGAAGAAAGCTGATGTCTTTCATCCAGTCGTAATTGTTTACGAGCTCTGCAGCGTTGGGCCTAGTGGCGTCAAAGTCTAAGAATTTAGAGAGCTGTTTTTGAATGGCCTCTTGGTTGTGCCTTAGCGTTTCTTCATCGAGCAGGTTGCGCTCTTTAGACTTTCCTGAGGGGTCTCCAATCATACCAGTGGCGCCTCCGACCAAGGCGATAGGCTTATGGCCTGTGAGTTGAAAATGACGCAGCATGAGAATGCTCACCAAGTTTCCGATGTGCAACGAATCGGCCGTTGGGTCAAAGCCCACGTAGGCCGTTTTCATCGACTCGTTTAGGTGTTCTTCTAATCCGGGCATGAAGTCGTGAATCATGCCTCTCCATCGAAGTTCTTCTATGAATTGCTGTGCCATAATCGATCTCAGGGGCTACAAATATAGTCGTCTTTACCTACTTTTAGGGTATGATTTTAGTCACCGGTGCCACGGGAATGCTAGGCGCCCACTTTTTGCTACATCTGGCTCAGCAAAAGCAACAGCTTCGAGCGGTATATCGCGACGAGTATAAGCGCGAAACGATCGGCGCCTTCTTTGACTACAATCAGTGCCAAGATCTTTTCGATTCTGTTGAATGGGTAAAGGTGTCACTTGACAATCTAGCTGAAGTCGAAGAGGCTCTTGATGGCGTAAAACAGGTTATACACTGTGCGGCCATGATCTCCTTTAACCCCAAAGACGAAAAGCGGCTTTTTGAAGCTAATGTTACTATAACAAAAGTGTTAGTAAATGCGCTATTGGCTAAGCCTGCGAAATTGCTCTACATCAGTTCAGTGGCCGCCTTGGAATCTGACGAGCGATCGTATTACGGTCACTCCAAGTACCTAGGTGAACTAGAGGTGTTCAGGGGCATACAAGAGGGCCTAGACGCTTGGGTAGTAAGACCGGGGGTCATCTTGAGTGATTTTTTCTGGAAGAGCCCTAGCCTTGCCCTATTTAAATTGGCCTTTCGCATCAAAGACCTCTGCTTTTCTGGAGTAACCGGATTCATAGCCGCCGAAGATGTAGTCAGCAGCAGCCTAAAATTAATGGAGCAGCAGAAGCAGCTCGACGTGACGCTGGTCTCTCATCACTTATCTTACTGCACCCTTATAAACCTCATACGAGGTGCGGTTGGCAAGTCTACAGCACATCGCGCCTTGAGTAAAAAAAAGCTGCTGACGGTTATGAGGCTGAGCAAAATCATGACCTTTTTAGGGTTTAAGCGACTAGTACTTTCTGAAGGGCTTATAAACACGCTTTATTCTGAAAATCATTACCAAACCCTCGATGAGTACAGCGTATTTGAAGGGCTAAAAGCAAGAGACTTTGAGGCCTACCTTAAAAACCTCGCTTTAAACTACAAAAACTACAAGCGCAACTAGTCGGCCTCTTGATCTTGAGAAGGTTTTGATGCGGCCCGTGCTGCTGCCCGAAGGGAATCTAATAATATCTCTGTGCGCTCTATGCGCGCGCGCACCGTGTCAAGCATGGCTAAATACAGGTCTCCGCTCGAGGCATAATAAAGGTTAGACTCAAAGAACTGCACGCTGTCAAAGTCGTACTTAGAATACAAATAAGGCATGATCTGCAAGTCAGAGGAGGTAAAGGCCGGAGTTGTATTATTCTTTACCCCATTATACACGGTCAACTCATAAAGAATATCTACAAACTTGTCTTTAGAAATAAGTTGCTCTGGAGGTTCTAACATACGAGTGCTGCACGAGAGTGCTGTAAAAAACATCAAGCCTATTAAAAGAGTTCGGATCATCGATTAAATTTTAGTTTCATGGCGTGTCGCTCGTGGTTTATTTGCCCCTGAGCGTATCCGAGGTGACCGTTTACCCACACTTTATCTATGCTGTGGCTGAAGGTATGGCCCTCAAACGGGCTCCACTTACACTGATACAGCAGATTATCTTTGACCACGCTATAAGGCCGCTTTGAAAAGGTAACTAGATCGGCATAATAACCCTCTTTGATATGACCCCTGCGGTCTATCTTATAAAGCTCGGCCGGATTGTGGCAAAACTTCTGCACGAGCAGCTCCAGATCTAGTTCTCCTTCTTCGACCTTGTCAAGATAAGCCATTAACGCATGCTGCTCTAACGGACCTCCAGAAGGGGCCTTGAGGTATTTGTTTTGCTTTTCTTCAAGGGTGTGTGGCGCATGATCGGTAGCCAATATATCAAGGGTGTTGTTGCGCAGCCCCTCCCAGAGAGCCTTTCGGTCGTCGGCGCCTTTTACCGCCGGATTCCACTTAATCAAAGAGCCCTTCTCGGCATAATCGGCATCGGTGAACCACAAATGATGCAGACAGACCTCAGCGGTAATTTGCTTTTCTGAAAAGGGCAGATGACGGTCAAAAAGCTCCATTTCTTGAGCCGTTGAAAGGTGAAATACATGCAGGCGAGCTCCGGTTTCACGCGCTAACTCAATGGCACGAGAAGAAGAGGCGTAACAGGCCTCATGCGAACGGATGATCGGGTGCTGTTCGATGGGAATGTCTTCTCCGAATTGCTCAATGGCTTTAGCGGTATTGGCACGAATGATAGATTCGTCTTCGCAATGAGCGGCAATGACCATCTGTGTATTGGAAAAGATGCCTCGAATGGTCTCTTCTCGATCAACGAGCATATTACCCGTAGATGAGCCCAGAAAAAGTTTAATTCCGGCACAGGCGTCGATCGAAAGTCGCTTGATCAGCTCGAGGTTGTCGTTGGTGCCTCCAAAGAAAAACGAATAGTTGACATAGGCTGATTTTGCGGCGCGCTGGTACTTGTCTTCAAGGGCCTCAAAAGTGGTGGTATTGGGCTGAGTATTGGGTTGCTCCATGAAGGTGGTGATTCCGCCGGCAAGAGCTGCGCGGCTGCCGCTTTCGATGGTCCCTTTATGCGTTAACCCAGGTTCTCTAAAATGCACTTGATTGTCGATACACCCCGGGATCAGAAAGGCTCCCTTTAAATCGTGCACTTCTGCGTGGGCGTCAGAAATGTCGCGATCGATCTTGGTAATGAATTGGTTTTCGATTAGCAGATCTGACTCAATTCGCTTAGAATCAGATACAATTGTGGCATTTTTAAGAATCTTTTTCGGCATGATAGAAGCGCTTTTTATCAAAGATACTATCCAAACGCATTTTAAGCACGCCCCAAACGGCTTCCTTGATAATCGCTCCGCTCATCTTTGAAACCCCTCTTACGCGATCGGTAAAGACTATGCTCACCTCACTGATTTTGGCTCCAAGCTTGAAAGCTCTGTATTTCATTTCAATCTGAAACGCGTATCCGACAAAGCGAATGGCGTCAAAGTTGATCATTCTTAGCGCCGATGCACGGTAACACATGAATCCGGCGGTCGGATCATGCACAGGCATACCCGTTATGATACGCACATACAAGGAGGCTCCGTACGATAGTAGAATTCTTCGAATGGGCCAATTCACCACATTTACCCCCTTAGAGTATCGGCTGCCAACGGCCACGTCGGCTCCGTCAAGGCAGGCCTGTTTTAAACGGATAAGATCTGCAGGAGTATGCGAAAAGTCGGCATCCATTTCGAAAATAAATGCGTAATCATTAGACAAGGCCCACTTAAATCCGTGTATGTAAGCGGTTCCTAGGCCGGTTTTTTCAGATCGCACCTCAAGGTGTAGCGCTTCTGCAAAAGCAGACTGTAATTCACGCACCTTATCAGCAGTTCCGTCAGGCGAACTGTCATCTACTATGAGTACATGATACCCTTGACCCAGATCAAAAACCGCCTTAATGATGAGCTCGACGTTTTCAATCTCGTTATAGGTAGGAATTATAACGACCGATTTATTCACAGCAATCTAAAGTACGGCAACTGCAGACAATTGTGCTTATGAACCGCAGAGAAAACCACTAACTTCGCTGCGTGAAGTCACTTTCTAAATCGTTTTGGTTCTTCGCGCTACTTATTTTGCTTGTAAATCTTTTACAAGCTATGCACACCGAATTACTTAAAGACGAAGCCTATTATTGGTACTACGCCAAGCAGCTTAAGTGGGGCTATTTTGACCATCCACCCTTTGTGGCCCTCTTGGCATCTACATCTGCTTTTTTAGGCGGAGAAATTGGTTTAAGATTAGGCAGCGTATTCTTGAGCATAGGTGCTTACCTTCTAGTCTTTTTTAGTTTAGAAAAAGAGACGCAACAACGACATTCGACTAATTTTTGGCTGGTCTTGCTTAGTCTACCCTTGGTTAATCTCTATGGATTTCTAACCCTGCCCGACAGCGGCACCCTCTTTTTTACCGCTCTTTTTATTTTTTCGTACAAGCATTTTTTAAAACAAAAAAAATGGTCCACCCTTTGGTTGGCGGTTGCCATGGCCGGCCTGATGTACAGCAAGTATACCGGCATTCTTATTATACTTGCTGCGCTTCTCTCCAACCTTAGCCTCTTAAAAAACCGAAATGCTTGGATAGCGGTGGGCTTGAGCTTGCTATTTTTTAGTGGGCATTTGTGGTGGCTATATGAGAATGCATTCATTACTCTTCGCTTTCACTTTAGCGAGAGGCCCAACCACGCTTATTCATTTGGCGATTTCACTGGTCTATTTTTGCTCAATGCCATAGCTCTGTTCGGACTTTTTGCTTACGACATATATCGCGCTGTTTTTCGCCTTAAATCAGCAGATACCTTCAAGCGCGGATTGGTTTTTATGACCCTAGGTGTACTGCTCTTTTTCTTTTGGTCTTCTTTCGAGAAGAAGTCACAATTGCAATGGATATTGCCAGCCTGTTATCCGGCTCTCGTACTGTTTTTTGAGCAGTTAGATGAAAACAAAGCAGTGTTAAAGCGCCTAAGAGTAATTGCCCTTACTAGCCTGTTACTGCTAGGCGCACTTAGAGTTTTTATGAGTGTAGCGCAATGGTCGCCTTGGCACCTAGAAACACATAATATAAGAGCTTGGGCCAACGAAATAGAAGGGCAGGTAACCACAGAAACTGTCTTGTTCAAAGATGCCTATCAAAAAGCGGCACTCTATGAATTCTATACCAAAAAGCCCGCACTCTCATTCAATAGCTTAAACTACAGACCTAATGCTTACGATTTTGATGAGCGCTGGACCCTATTAAATCAGCAGCGACTGACCATATTGTCTTCTTCCTCAAAAAAAAATACCTCTGATTTACCAGACCTAAACCCTAAAGACGGTTTGACTCTAAATGAAATAGTAAATTACACACATTTCTCTGCACGGCATTTTAAGCGTTTTAATGATTTACTAGAGCTAAAGCTCATAGAGGGCATTAGGGCTTACGCAGCCATACTCGATGAGCACAAGAATGCGGTGGCGCTAATACCTTTAAAAATAGACACTAATGGTTTACTCTTACCCTTAAATAAGCAAGACCCCCGTATTGGGCAGGCATTAGCTATTCGCATAGGTGTTGCCTACAAGAATCAGCCCATTCAATTGATTTCATTGAGCTCTTTTAAACCCTAGAAGCCTATTTAGTATGATACAGACCGAGTTATATACAGCGCTCTACACATTTATAGCCTTATTCTTTGTACTGATTCGTTTAGGCTATGCCGAGCCGTTCTATTACTTTAAGCGAGTACTTATTGATGATACCTTTATTCGACTCTATGAAAAAGGACTAAAGCGGTGGCGCAATTCCCTGATTTTACTTACCGTAACCTCTGCATTAGTGTATGCCGTTTTTTTGACGCAGTTATCAGAGATTCGAACAGTGCTTTCGTTTAATTTCTTAACCGCATCTATAGCGGTGAGCGCACTTTTATTTTTGAAAATGGGGGTAAGAAAAGCGCTAGCCTTTGCACATAGCGATACCGCATTTTTCGAGATGGCCCAAGTATATGCGTTAACCTATTTTGCTTATGAGGCCTTAATGGTTTTCGCCCTTGGCGTACTGTTGAGCATTTATCCTGAACAACGCCTTCTTTTTGAGTATGTGTTAGTTAGCGTTATTTTAACTTTGCAAACAAAATGTTACTACGGAGTTATAAAACACCTATTACAACGAAAATCTGAGAGGCTTGTGCTTTTTATTTTTTATCTTTGCGCACTTGAAATCGCTCCTGTAGTTGTTGTGTATACGTTGAGCATCTAATCCGTTAGGAACATGAAAGTGAAAACAATTTTGGTATCGCAACCTGAACCGAAATTAGAAAACTCTCCGTACGCGAAGCTCATCGAGAAGGAAAAACTCACCGTAGACTTTAGACCCTTTATTCACGTAGAAGGGGTTGATTCAAAGTCGGTTCGTCAACAAAAAATTGACCTGACCAAATTCACCTCTATCATTCTCACCAGTCGAAACGCGGTAGACCACTATTTTAGGCTTGCCGAAGAAATGCGTTTTAAGGTGCCCGATACTATGAAATACTTTTGCCAGTCAGAGGCTGTGGCTTTCTACTTGCAAAAATATGTGGTGTACAGAAAGCGAAAGATCTACGTTGGTAAAAGACTTTTTAGTGACCTCTCTCCCTTGCTAAAAAAACACAAGAATGAGGCGTTCTTGCTTCCGTCTTCAGATGTGTTGAAGCCTGAAGTCCCTGAGACCTTAGACAATCTAGAGATCAACTGGACTCGCGGAATTTTCTATAAAACAGTCATTAGCGACTTATCTGACCTGGCAGACGTTTACTACGATGTCTTAGTCTTTTTTAGTCCTTCTGGAATCGAAAGTTTATTCACTAACTTTCCAGGTTTCAAGCAAAACAATACGCGTATAGCGGCTTTCGGAAGTTCCACTATAAACGCAGCCGAAGAACGAGGATTAGTCGTTAATATTAAGGCGCCAACTCCTGAAACGCCCTCGATGACTATGGCCCTTCAGAAGTACCTCAGCGAGGCAAATAAGTAAAACTCTTAAAAAGTAGGTAGCCCCAGGCGGCGATAAGAAATAGCCCGCCTATAGGCGTAATAGGGCCCAAAAAAGAAACTTCTAGACCAGTAATTTCTCGTGTGCTTAGCACGTAAATACTTCCTGAAAAGGCGATCACTCCGATGAGCACAAAACGAGAAATAATGTTTTTACTCTGTTCGCTAAATTGGGCAATACCCTCTATAGCCAAAAGCAACAAAGCGTGTATCATTTGATAACGCACCCCGACCTCAAAGCTATATAGAGCATCTGCACTGAGACGCTCTTTAAGGGCATGAGAACCCAAGGCCCCTAAAATAACAGAAATCATCCCAAAGAGGGCAGCAATGCGCAGGCGTGAATTCATAACAGAACTATTTATCCAACAAAATTAGCGCTTACCTTTATCTTATGAAGTCTTATCAAAAAGAATCTCCTGTGGTTTTAGACGGTATCGACAAAACCATACTTAGCCACCTCATGGAAGACGCTCGAACCCCTTTACTAGAGATCTCTAGAAAGGTCGGAATATCTGGCGCAGCGATTCATCAACGGCTAAAAAAACTAGAAAGTAGCGGCGTTCTATCCGGATCAAAATTTGTAATCAACACTAAAAAACTAGGCTATAGTACCATGGCTTATGTAGGCATTTATCTAGACAAGGCCATGCGCAATCCGTCTGCCGTAAAGGCACTCAGAGAAATTCCAGAGGTCTTAGAATGCCATTACACCACAGGTAACTGGTCGATACTCATAAAGATCTTATGCCGAGATAACGAGCATCTGATGCACATATTGAATCAGAAGATTCAAACCATCGAAGGAATTTCGAGAACAGAGACCTTTATCTCGTTAGATCAGCAAATCGATAGGCAAATCCAGATTTAATCTCTGGCGCGCATCACCTGAAGCCCCCAATATAGTAAAGAGGCCAGGGCACCTAAAGCGGCGACCACATAAGTGCGGGCTGCCCAATTTAGGGCATCTTTAGCCCCTTCATGCTCAGCTGAAGTAAGCACTTTTTCACCTACAAGCCATTGTAAAGCGCGCTCACTAGCATCATACTCAACCGGGAGTGTAATAAAACTAAACACAGTGGCGACCCCCATTAACCCTAGCCCAAGAAGAGCTATGGGATAACCAAATCCTGAACCCGAGCTAAACATGAGAATTAAACCGATAAAAACAATCCAAGAAGACATGCCTGAGGCTACAGATACGATGGGTACCAATTGAGAACGCATCGTAAGCCATTTGTAGGCTCTAGCGTGCTGAACGGCATGCCCCACTTCGTGCGCAGCTACTGCGGCGGCGGCGGCATTTCTTCCTGAAAAAACAGATTCACTCAGATTGACCGTCTTATTTATAGGATTGTAATGATCACTTAGCCGACCAGGGGTAGAAATTATCTGAACATCAGTGATTTGATGATCTGAAAGCATTTTTTCGGCGATTTCTCGGCCCGATAAGCCATTGGCCAAGATCAATTTCTCGTATTTGCGAAACTTACTCTTAAGACGTTGGCTAACAGCTGCACTAGCAAGCGCTATAGCACCCAAAAGAATGTAGTAAGACATCATAACTCAGCTCGTTTTTTGCTTCTGTAAAATTACTCGATTTTTAAACGCAATTAGTGTACGATATTGATGATTTTACCTGGAACGATGATCACCTTTTTTGGAGGAGACCCGGCTAGTTGTTGGGCCGTTTTATGGTGTTTCATGACTGCCTCTTCGATAGCCTCTTTTGATAAGTCTGAGGGCAACATAAGCTTAAAGCGCAACTTTCCGTTAAACGAAACCGGATATTCTTTCTCAGACTCCACCAAATAACTGGCGTCAAACTCAGGAAATCTCTCTCTGACAATAGATTCAGCATGCCCCAGTCGCTGCCATAACTCTTCAGCTATATGAGGAGCGTAAGGAGAGATAAGCACAGCCAAGGGCTCTAAAATGGCCCTAGAGGCGCATTTTTGTGCGGTCAGTTCGTTAACGCAAATCATAAAAGAAGACACCGAAGTGTTGAACGAGAAGTCGTCAAGGTCTTCGGTCACCTTTTTGATGGTCTTGTGTAACGTCTTTAAATTTTCTGGCGTTGGGGTTTCTTCGTTGAACTGCTCATAGAGCCTCCACAACTTTTTTAAGAAACTATGCACTCCAGTGATGCCCGCGGTATTCCATGGCTTAGACTGTTCTAATGGGCCCAAAAACATTTCGTATAGGCGCAGTGAATCGGCTCCGTATTGGTCGCAAATTTGGTCGGGGTTCACTACGTTATGCCAACGTTTAGACATTTTTTCTATTTCGCGTCCGACTGTGTATACCCCATTCTCCAATTCAAAGCTTGCTGCTTTGTACTGGGGCTGCCAGGCTTTAAGTGCCTCTATATCAAGTTCGTCGTTTCCATTAATCAGCGATACGTCAACTCTTATTTTTTCGAAGTGATTAACAAAGTTTGGAGCTTCAGCATTCTTGTGATCGATTAAATTATGCGAGAAATACTGCTGAGTGCCTGACTTGCGATAGATAATAGCAGAGAGCCCCGTTATCATTCCCTGATTGATTAGTTTGCGGGCAAATTCAGGTTGTGGAACCTTGCCTAAATCAAACATAAAGTGCTGCCAAAAACGGGCGTACAGCAGGTGGGTTGTGGCGTGCTCGCTTCCGCCTATATAAAGATCTACCTCTTTCCAGTAGTTCACCCGCTCGGCTGACACTAACTCGTCATCGTTTTGGGGATCCATGAATCGATTGAAGTATTGCGAAGATCCGGCCCATCCGGGCATGGTGTTGAGCTCTAGCGGAAACACGGTCTGATGATCAATGTGCACATTATCGACCAATTGTTTGGTTTGGGTGTTCCAGGCCCATTTAGTGGCATTTCCTAAGGGCGGATCACCCTCTGGCGTAGGCAAATACTGCTCTACTTCAGGCAGCTCCAGTGGCAGAGCCTCAAAGGGCAAAGCACGAGGGATTCCGTTATCGTAATAAATAGGAAAAGGTTCTCCCCAATAGCGCTGGCGACTAAAAACCGCGTCTCGAAGGCGGTAATTAATCACTCCCCTTCCATTGCCCTCTGACTCAAGACGTGCTATAATGGTCGCCTTTGCCTTAGCATAGCTAAGCCCATTTAAAAAATCAGAATTGGCAATAATGGTTTTCTCTTTGTCGGCGAAAGCCTCTTGACTAATATCCACCCCCTCAAAAATATTGGGGATAGGCAAATCAAAGTGTTTGGCAAATTCATAATCGCGCTGATCACCACAAGGCACCGCCATTACCGCACCTGTTCCATAAGAGGCCAGCACATAATCACCTATCCATACCGGAATAGGCTCAGCGGTGAACGGATGCTTTACATAGGCGCCAGTGAATACTCCCGAGATGCGCTTTACGTCTGACATTCGGTCTAGTTCAGAGCGCATGGCCGTTTCAGCAATATAAGCCTCTACCTGAGCCCGCTGGCTTTCGGTTGTAATCTTCAACACCAGCTCGTGTTCTGGAGCCAGGGTCATAAAACTAACGCCAAAAAGCGTGTCTGGTCGTGTAGTAAATACCGAAATCTTAGCCTGAAAATCTATACCCTCAAAATGAACCTCTGCCCCTTCAGATCGCCCGATCCAGTTGGTTTGAGCGTCTTTGAGCGGCTGGGGCCAATCGATAGAAGACAAGCCCTTGAGCAGTCTTTCGGCATAGGCCGTAATGCGCATGCTCCACTGTCGCATTTTTTTTCGAATAACCGGATGCCCTCCGCGTTCTGAAACCCCGTTTACAATCTCGTCATTGGCTAGCACCGTCCCTAATTCGGGGCACCAGTTCACGTCTATGTCGGCCAAAAAGGCCAATCGGTAGTATTGAAGCGTTTGTTCTTTGTCTAGCTCGCTCATAGCCAACCACTGCTGCGCATCAAAAAGCGGAACATCGCTGTCACAATGAGCCTGAACTAGGCGATTGCCCTCACGCTCAAAACACTGAACCAACTCTGAAATTGGCTTCGCCTGCTCACTTTTTTTATCGTACCATGACTGAAAAAGTTGAATAAATACCCATTGGGTGTGCTTGTAGTAAGCAGGATCAGAAGTTTTTACTTCTCTAGACCAGTCTAATGAAAAACCTATGCGATCTAGTTGTTCTCGGTAGCGTTTGCTGTTTACCTCAGTAGTGGTGGCTGGATGCTGACCGGTCTGAATCGCGTATTGCTCGGCCGGAAGCCCGAAAGAGTCGTAGCCCATAGGGTGCAGAACATTATACCCTTGATGCCTTTTGTAGCGCGCATAAATATCGCTTGCGATATACCCTAGCGGGTGGCCTACATGCAACCCAGCACCCGAAGGATAAGGAAACATATCAAGCACATAAAATTTAGGGGCTTTTGAAAGGTCTTCTGCCTTAAAGGTTTGATTTTGTTGCCAAAAACGCTGCCATTTGCGTTCAATTTCTTTAAAATCGTAGCTCATTTCACGCGATTTAAGGGGTAAAAGTACAGCGAATACTTCAAGTCGAAAAATCTAGAATTACTTTGCTAATTTTAACCTTTCTTATAAGCCGATGAGTTCTTACATTGAACGTTATGAAAGAAGGAGACTAAGGTCTTCCTACGTTTCAGTCACCTTTAGTATATCTATGGTACTACTGCTACTTGGCTCTTTGTTTCTGCTGCTTTTCAACGCCCAACGCTTAGGAGATTACTTTAAAGAACAACTAGTACTTACGGCCTATATTCGTCCCGAAGCAAAAGAGGTAGAGATCGAACAGCTGGTTAAAAGCCTAGCCGTATCTAGCTATATCAAAGAAAGCACCTTTGTATCCAAAGAAGATGCTGCAACCGAATACACCGAAGAGATAGACCAAGATTTTGTCTCTTTTTTAGGATTTAATCCTCTGAGAGATGGGGTTGAAGTGCGCATTAAGGCCGAATATATCACTTCAAACTTTGCCAATGAAATGACCGCAGATCTTTTAAATAAGGCTTTTATCGAAGAAGTTATCTACGACGTAGAATTGCTAGAGTTGCTCGAATCAAACTTTAAGGTTATTCGATCAGCCCTTATGGCGGCCTCTGCTTTTTTATTACTGATCTCACTGCTACTTATAAATAGCTCTATACGCTTATCGATTTATTCGAAAAGACTAGTGCTCAAAACAATGCGCCTAGTTGGAGCCAAAAAATCATTTATTCGAAGGCCTTTTATACGCATCTACGTAGGCTTAGGATTGATAGGGGCCACGCTGGCTTCGTTGCTGCTGTTATTGATTACCTGGCAGCTTAACCAGACCTATTTGGCCCTAGATTTATGGAATCAACTACTTCCCCTAGTCGTAATCATCGCCTCATTGTACTTAATCGCTCTTTTGATCACACTTATAAGTGCGTATCTTTCAACCATGCGTTTTTTGTCTCTTAAGGCCACCTCGAATTTTGCTTAATGGCGTAAAATTTATGAAAGAACCCTTATTCTCGTCTCGTAATTACACGCTTATGATAGTAGGCATAGCGCTCATTGCACTAGGCTTTATTTTGATGAGCGGAGGGCGCAGTGAAGACCCCAATGTTTTCAACCCAGAAATCTATAATTTTCGAAGAATACGACTAGCTCCCTTTTTAATTCTAGCAGGCCTTGGAATTCAGGTATACGCCATTCTCTATCGCAGCAAACCGCCTAAATGAATAGCTTAGAGGCCTTTATTCTAGGAATAATTCAGGGGCTAACCGAATTTTTACCCGTGTCTTCTAGCGGGCACCTAGAACTGGCAAAAGTACTCTTTGGTTCTAATGTGCTTCCTAAAGAAAGTCTTTTGTTCACCGTTCTTTTGCATCTAGCCACCGCCCTGAGCACCGTAGTACTCTACAGAAAAGATATCGCCTTAATAGTGCGTCGCGTCCTAGTCAAAGATGCCGAGTCAATGACCTTTGCCGCGGCGATCGTAGTTTCGATGATTCCGGCGGCATTTGTAGGCTTCTTTTTTGAAGAGTTTATAGACAATTTATTCTCTGGCAACCTATTACTGGTCGGGTCGCTATTGCTGGTTACCGCGTTATTGCTATACGTTGCAGACACCTATCCTTCAGCTTCAAAAGAGCTAACACTAAAAAAGGCGCTCATCGTGGGGCTCTCACAAGCGGTGGCGGTACTGCCAGGCATCTCTAGAAGCGGCGCAACCATTTCTACCGCAGTGGTTTTAGGTGTAGACCGAACCCAGGCTGCACGCTTTTCATTTTTGATGGTAGTACCTTTGATTTTCGGCAAAATCGCTAAAGACCTACTCGGAGGAGACCTCATGAGCACAAGCATAGATCCTCTTCACCTACTGATAGGATTTTCAGCTGCCTTTATAGCTGGGCTCGTCGCCTGTAACTGGATGATTGCCTTAGTTAAGCGCAGTAAACTGATCTACTTTGCCCTGTATTGCCTAACGGTAGGAGGTATCGCCATAGCCTCTTCTTTTCTATTATGAAACCACTAAATCTACTTAGCGCTGAAGACTTTCTAGAGGGGCAATTACTACTTGTTGATAAACCCCTGGGATACACCTCGTTTCAAGCAGTGAACTCGCTAAAATGGGCCATCATTAGAAAGTTCCAACTAAAAAAGCTCAAAATCGGACACGCGGGTACCTTAGACCCTTTAGCCTCGGGTTTACTAATTATATGCACTGGTAAATCGACCAAACAAATCTCCAACTATCAAGGGCTAGAAAAGACCTATACAGGAACTTTTACTTTAGGAGCCACAACACCTTCTTTCGACCTAGAGACCGAAATCGACGCCCAATTTGAAACAGA
Organism: Flavobacteriaceae bacterium; assembly: GCA_018402205.1. Taxonomy (GTDB): domain Bacteria; phylum Bacteroidota; class Bacteroidia; order Flavobacteriales; family Flavobacteriaceae; genus UBA3478. The sequence goes on along the minus strand of JAGYIX010000006.1, from coordinate 199,101 downwards.
CCACATCACCCCAGAGGCTATTGAAGCGGCAAGAAGGCAATTTGTGGGGGCGATCATGCAGCATCCGCCTATATTCTCGGCCATTAAAAAAGATGGTAAGCGGCTTTACGAAATTGCCAGAGAAGGCAAAACCACCACTACCACTGCCAGAGCCATTGAAATTTATACCTTTAATCTAGACAACCGCGACTTTGAGCAACACCAAAAGCTAAACTTTTCAGTAAGTTGCTCCAAAGGCACCTACATTCGATCCCTCGCTCATGATTTCGGAAAATCACTTGGCTCAGGGGCTTACCTCAGCGAACTTAGGAGAACCGCCATTGGCCCTTATCAGGTAAATGACGCCCAAACACCAGAGGAGATTAAAACGCTACTATGCACTTAATCACAAAAGCACAAAAGCAAGCCAGACGATACACCGCCGCACTAAGTGTAATGCTCTTTATCGCCTTGTTATCTATATCAGCTCAACTACCTGATCAAGAAAAAACCTATACCATCGAAATTTTTGAAGACAAAGAAGAAGACTTCTTTAAAAAATTAGAAGCAAAGCGATTCGATGCGTATAAAGTAGAAACTAACCAGGCAAAAAACCAGGCGGCAAAACGCACCGCACTCGAGGCGCCAGAGCCACTTGCATCTTTAGAGGAATTGGACAATAAGAAAAGTGATGAGAGAGTGAAATCTGCATCAGGACTGGGTTCTGGCCTAGCCTCTATAACATCGGCTGTTGACGATCGGATGAATCGTATGAAAGAAAACAGTGTTGAGGCTGCTGAACCCATAAAACTGTCTAAGAAAACCATTATATCCTATGATCTTAAGGGGCGAATTCATCGTGCTCTTCCGGTACCTAACTACACCTGTCTTGAAGGAGGAGAAGTGGTTATTAATGTAGCGGTAGATTACAAGGGCCGTGTGGTTGATGCTTGGTATAATGCGCAATTTTCGTCTTCATCAAACGGCTGTCTTATTGCTCAAGCCATTGAATACGCCAAACGTTCTTTTTTTCAAGATTCTGGAAAGAACATTCAAGAAGGTACCATAACCTATCTATTTCCGGCCAAGTAGCTCGAGTAATTCTTCGGAAATTTGCTGACCCTTATCGTTGTTATACCATTGCTGAAGCTGCTCTCGAAAGGGCGCATCTAACGCACCGTTAGCCTGCTTATAGTCGTGTACCAATTGTGCTGCTCCTTTAGGCCTAGGGCCCCATCTTTTAGGTGAGCCTTGAGCATCGCGCTGAATTAATTTAGGAATAGATTGGGCTCCATCGGTAAGGTGCGCCTGCATGAGTTCTGGATGCTCATCTCTGAGAAGCACCTCTAGTTGTATGCCCTTGTGTGTTGAAGCGATCAAATGCATTATGGGCAACGACGGGGCAGCATCGCCGCACCAAGGTTCTGTTAGCACCGTCCAACTTACCTCAAGTGAAGGATGCGCCTCAAGCCACTGCAATTGATCTTTTGAAAGCCGAGCCATTTTCTGCCAGCGCTTGATGCGCTGAAAATTAAGAAGCGTATACTCTATGTAGGCCGGGTCAGTGCGATTGTTGGTAGTAGCCTTTTGAGCAACCAATCGCTCGTGTAAATCGAAATATTCGAGATATGTCATAGAATTGCAAAGATACTGCAGTGAATCGAGCTAGTTTTAACTCTCACTAATTCATCATGACCAGATGTAGCTTTTGCCAGGGCAATACTCTCTACGAGGCCTATCACGATCTAGAGTGGGGAGCACCTCAAACCAATGATCAAAAACTATTTGAAAGTCTTGTGCTCGAGACCTTTCAAGCGGGACTAAACTGGCTAACTATTTTGAAAAAAAGAGCAGCCTTTAGAAAGGCTTTCGATCAATTCGATATCGCAAAGGTGGCCCTTTACTCAGCAGAAAAAATAAGCGAACTACTCGAAAACTCAGACATTATTCGCAACAGAGCAAAAATAGAGAGTGCAATAAATAACTCCCGCGCCGTTTTAGCTATTCAAATCGAACACGGTTCTTTTGCGAATTATCTTTGGGCTTTTACCGAATATCAGGTGATTCAAAACGCTCCATCCTCGGCCGAAGAGATACCTTCTAAGACAGACCTCTCTATTCGATTATCAAAATCCCTAAAAGCAAAGGGGTTTTCTTTCACGGGGCCCGTGGTTATGTACGCTTTTCTGCAAGCCAACGGATTTGTCAACGACCACACTACAGACTGCTACCTATATTCTGTGAGAAAAGAAGTAAAACGAGTGGAGCTTTAGAAAGGCAGGTCGTCGTAATCTTTCTCTGAATCGTCGGAGTCGGCCATAGGAAAATCAGTCATCGGCGGAAGGTCAGAAGGTGCCGGGGAGGCAGAGCCGCTTGCGTGCCCTTCAATGCGCCATCCTTGAATAGAGTTAAAGTACTTTACTTCTCCTTGAGGCGATGTCCACTCACGTCCCTTCAGATTAATACCCACACTCACTTGTTGACCCGGGGCATATTGAGAAAGTAGATCGCATTTCTCTTGTATAAACTCAACGAGTAAATCTTGAGGATACTGTTCTTGAGTAGTGATAACCATCTCGCGTTTTCTGAATCCATTACTACCAAATGTCTTGGTTTCGCCTATCGTCTTTATTGTTCCTTGAATTTCCATAGAGACTATTTTAATTTATGGTATTGTTCTTGAATAGAATTCGCCAGCTGAATAAATTCTTCTTGGCGAAAGCTCTCTTTCTTAATGAATTGAGCGTCTTGCATGTTATTTAAGGGAATCAGGTGCACATGCACATGAGGAACCTCAAGTCCGATGACCGTCATTCCGATACGCTTGCAAGAAACCACCTGTTCTAGCGCCAAAGCCACTTTTCTTGAAAAAGCCATTAAAGCTAAATAGGTAGACTCTTCGAGATCAAATAGCTTATCCGTCTCTACTTTAGGAATACATAGGGTGTGCCCTTTGGCATTCGGATTGATATCTAAAAAAGCCAAAAAATGAGCGTCTTCGGCTACTTTGTAGGCCGGAAGTTCTCCAGAAATAATTTTGGAAAAGAGTGAAGGCATCTTAGTTTCGCTTAATCTCTACAATTTCAAATTGCATGGTTCCGTTAGGCACTTGAATTTCTGCAGTGTCACCCACAGATTTGCCCAACAAACCCTTGCCGATAGGAGAGTTTACCGATATTTTGCCCATTTTTAGATCTGCCTCGCTTTCTGCCACCAAAGTGTAGGTCATTAACTGACTGTTTATCTTGTTTTTGATCGTCACTGTTGACAGTACCAAAGCCTTTGAAGTATCTAGCTGAGATTCGTCTATCAGCCTCGCATTCGATAAGATCTCATCTAGTTTGGCAATGCGCATTTCTAGAAGTCCTTGAGCCTCTTTTGCCGCATCGTACTCAGCGTTCTCAGACAAGTCGCCTTTGTCTCTAGCTTCAGCAATAGCAGCAGAGGCTTTAGGGCGCTCGACGTCTTTGAGATGATTAACTTCATCTCTTAATTTTTGTAATCCTTCTTTTGTATAATAAGCGACTTTACTCATGCTTCATTCGAATTAAAAAATCCTCTAGATCCTTGAATTCAAGGAGTTTGAGGATTAATCAAATATACAAAATTAAAACAACAGTATCTTTGAGTGTCATGAGAGCTTGCTTAGTTATTATCGCTTTTGTTCTAGTCGGCTGTGCTGAAAATCAACCCGTACGCAACCCTTATCTGATCGAAGCCTCCTTCGACGCTCAAATCGACACCCGACTTCCGCTGTACAGTGAGCTTCAACAAATTGGGGTAACCGTAACATTGCCTTCTAACTTTGGCGGTATTCAGGGCATTCACATCACACAAGTAGGAATAGACAGTTTTAGAGCTTTTGAGGTGGCTTGTTCAAACCACCAAACCAGTAGCTGCTCGGCCACATTGGCCGAAGGAACCTCTGCACGCTGTTCTTGCCCCGATGGTTTCAGTTATAGCCTATTTACTGGTCAACTACTGAACCGTCAGGGCGAGAACATTCTCTTTGATCTCAAAGAATATGCAGTGCGTAAAGAGGGTCCTATGATTTATGTATTTAACTAAAATCTAAAGGTGAGCCCCGTCAAGATCGTTCTTGGAGCCTGTGGATAAAAAGCAGCTCCGTAAAATGTTTCTCCTTGATCGTCAAAACTGTAGAAATATCCGTTGTTCTCGTACAAGGCATTGAGTAGGTTATTGAGCTGAACGGTTAAAGTAAGTCGCTCTATTCCCTTATTAAATTTAAAACTGTGATTGAAATTGAGGTCAAACACCGAATACCCATCGATCAGCGAATCTGGATGCTCAATGTTGCTCATAAACTGTTCTGAAACATTTTTAAAAAATAAGGTGACCGCCGAATTTTCTGAAAACTCATAAGCCAGCTGAGCCGCGGCTATACGCTCAGGAGCAAAAGAGATGGCGGTATTGCCAAGCGACTCTAAAGACTCATTTCTGAAAACCACATAATCGCGATTGCGATGACGACTCAGCGTGAGATTACCCGACGCCGTCCATTTGGGAGAGAACACAAAAGAGGCATCTAACTCAAGCCCGGTTCGGTAACTAGACCCTACATTTTCTCGTATCGGAAAATTAAAGGCGTCTAATGCGCCCGTAAGTACAAGTTGATCGGTGTAGTCCATGAAAAAGGCAGTTGCGTTAAGCGCCCATTTGGTGTTGTTTAGTCGGTACCCCAATTCGAAGTCGTCTAGTCGTTCAGGACGTGGAGATCCGTTCTCAAAGTCTACCCGAGAAGGCTCGCGGTTTGCCCGAGCATAAGAGAGAAAAAGTTGCGAACGATTTAGCTCGTAACGAAGCCCGAGTTTGGGATTAAAAAATAAAAAGTCTTCATCCACGTCTAAAGAAGCTCCCTCTGCAAATAGCGAGCCTAAAGCCCTGTACGATACCCCGCGCAGCTGAAGATCAACGTAGGCCGACAAGCCGTCGGTAACTGTGGCATTGAGCTTAGAGAAGGCGTTAAATTCATTCTTGGTGGTGTTATTGGCATAGAATCTAAAAGGTAATTCGGCTAGGGCAGGTGCATCAGCGGCAATGGCTTCTCCGTACTGCTCGCCTTGATACGAATTCAGCCCTAACCCCAAACGCAATTCGTGATTCTTTTTACGCTTAACATAGCCCGAGACTAGTCCGAAAAAATCAGAATTTAAGTTAGCCCGTGAAGCATAGTCAGATCCGTCTCCCAAGAGCTCAGTAATACCTCTGAAAAACACAAACGGATTATCGAAATCTTGAATTTGCTCGTAATAGCCATCTGAATCGGTGTAATGGGCACTTAGAGAAAATTCACTGCTCGAATCTATTTTGAGCGAATAGTGAACCTGCATGTGTTCCTGAATATAATTGTCTGTCTGATTCGGATAAACCCGCTCGTTACCCTGAGAATCGTAGTAAATTCCGTCTAAGTTGAGTGTGCGGTTTGACTCAAGCCCAGCGCGATCTAATCCAAAAAAGGAGAGCCCAGTAGTTTCACTTCCACCAAAAGCTAACACATTTAGCTTAGATCGATCCTCTTTTAGCTCAATCATGGCATTCAGGTAATACGACTTTAGATCGGCGGTGGCTCTGTCGACATATCCGTCTGAAGTAATAGACGAAAGCCTGGCCTCTAGGGCGAAGCCGTTAAGGTCTCCGGTAGCGACCTGCAGCGTGTTTTTAAAGGTTGAAAAGCTACCCACACTAGTGGCGTATTGGGCATAAGCCTCTTCTGCCGGATTCTGAGTAGCGATACTCACGCTCGCACCAAATGCGGCGGCACCAAACGTAGAAGCCCCAACCCCTCGCTGAATTTGAATAGAGCCCACCGAGGAGGCAAAGTCTTGCAGATTCACAAAAAAACTGGTTTGACTATCGGCATCGTTATACGGAATACCGTTGATAGTCACATTGATTCTCGAGTTGTCTATTCCTCGAATGCGAAAATCGGTGTAACCAATGCCCATTCCGTCGTAGGAGGTGGCCACCATAGATGGAGTGTAATTGAGCAACATCGGAATGTCTTGCCCAAGATTGAGCTTCTCTATCTGTGCTCTAGAAAAATTAGAATAGGCCATGGGTACACTGTCATTTACCCTGACAGCAGAGACCACTACTTCCTCTAATTCAACATTTTCTGATTGTTGGGCGTAAAGCCCCATTGTTGCACAAACGGCAACGCACGAAAAAACTTTTATTCGCATCATAACTCTGTGGTTTTGGCGCAAATAGAAGGGGTACTATTCTCGTAATTAATAATTAGGTTAAACTTTCCTTGGCAGCATTACCCGCCCAGGTTCAATGGGTATAATCTCAGCCTGCAAAAGCAAGCACCCCTATGAGATGTGGGGCAAAGATACAAAGCAGTTTAGTGATTCGACCAAAATAGTTAGGCCTGATGCGAAGGTTTAAGTAAATCGAGTACGGTTTTAGCCGGATTAAAGGTCTCCGCCGGCACCTCAACAAAAAGCGTGTTCCAGTGCGCCATGGCTCCGTTCCACAAACCCGGAAGCTCAAGCGCCTTAATGGGGTTGCCCGCATGCGACTTCTGGGCAATAAAGCCTTGTGAATGGTCTACAAAATCATTCAATGCATAAGGGCGACCTTGATAGTCTAGTCGAGACACTACCATATCAACTGGGTTGAAATGAGTCGATTGGTTCATGATCTCTAATTGCTGTGTATTTGCCTTATCTATCTGGGCAGACTCAATTATCTGTAAGGTCTCTTGGCCGTTTAGTAAAATCCAAAACGGTCCTCCGCCTGGTTCGTTTTCATTGGGCACCATGGCACATACTCTAATAGGTCTAAAAAGCAGTTCTCGCGCATGTGAAAAGCAATTCGCCTCGCTTATGTTTAGTGTGAGCCCGAAGTTTTTGAGAAGAAAGTGAGAGAGCTGTGGCCAATCGATACTGGCCTGGTCCTTGTCAAGTAAGCCCTGATAGCGATGGAGCTCTTGGGTTATTTCTAACGCCAGGCCTCCAAGCACTTTTTTGTAATAATTGTGCTGATCTAAAGACCGCAACGGGCACACATTATCTATATTCTTGATGAAGATAAAATCAGCTTTTCGGGCATTCAAGTTTTGGAGCAGCGCGCCATGCCCTGCCGGACGAAATAAGAGCTCGCCATTAGCCCCTCTAATTATCTTATTATCTAGATCAACCGCTATGGTGTCGGTTGAGGGTTTCTGGTGAGAGAACGTGCATTCTAGATGCCATTGGTTCTGTTTTGAAAGGGCAGCGAGCTCAGCCTCAATAGCGGCACGGTGTTCTTCAGAGATAGTAAAATGAAGTCTCGATTGAGAATAGGCCAAGGATTCACGGGCATGCGTAAATAAGGGGCTTGTACTGCGCCCACCCTCTTTGTGAAACGCCAAGAGGGCCTTTGGTTTAGAGCCATATCCCAGACCATTCCAGTTTAATAGGTTCATGAGCGCAGTTCTTCCGTCTAAATCACGGATCGAGCCAAGAGCGTTCCATTCTTCATAAAATGCAAATTGCTCTAGCCCTGAGACAAATTGTTGGGCCTCTGGCGTTTCAAGAACACATTCAGCCAAGGGCTTGTCGAGATTTTCATTAGAAAGCAACTCGAATAATAGCTTAAACATGCGCGTAGCCGCACCTGAGGCAGGAACAAACTTCTCCACTACATAACTTCGGTGCTCTAGCTCGTATTTGCCCGCCAAACGATCACGTGATTCGGCAGAAAGCCTCGTAATTCCGTCTCCTACAAGTGCAGGTCGAATAAGGGTAACGGGCTGAAACCCCTGTTTAAAATGCTCGAGCTGTTGCATTACCTCAGAGACCTCTAAGTCTCTTAGTTTGATCTGTTCTATGTCTTTAGCTTCGAGCCGCATGAGTCTTTAATAGTGCATCGATTTCATCAATTGCTCGGTGAAATCGCTCTGATTTGTTTCCTTTTAAGGTACTAAAAGGCAGTGAGTTATTTTCTAGCTTAGTCTTAAAGCGCTTAAATAGCGCTTCCCTTTCATGGGGCTTATCTCTAAGATCGTCAGGCTCCCAAGGGGTGTCTATGTAGGTCAATAGATACAGATCGTACTTATTAGATTGAGCTGCCTCTGCTAATGCCGAATCTACCTTGTTGTTAAAATAGATCTCTGAATAAACCTGAGTTTCCAAAAGATCGGTATCGCAGATGATCAGTAAAGCACCAGATTGTTTAGCCATCATTGCAGCCTTGTTCTCCAAATTCATTTGACCTTTAGCTATAGGTATTAGGTCTTCAAAAGCGCACACCTCATTAGTGGCATCGTACTTGGCTTGTAAAAATTCCCTTGCGTATTCAGGCACCCAAGGCACCTTATAATGGGCAGATAATTGATGGGCGAGCGTGGTTTTTCCAGTAGACTCAGGCCCAAATAATACCACTCTTAAAATATCCAGATTCAGCTGCCCAGCGATTTCTTCCATTGCGAATACCCTTGAAAGGCTAAGATGGTGAAAATAATATACTGCAACGAAAGCATGCCCCAGCCTCTGTAGGCATAAAGCGGAATACTAATGCAGTTGGCTATAATCCAAAGTGTCCAATTCTCTATTTTCTTAAGAGCCATGAGCCACATTGCCGTAAAAAACATACCAGAACTGAGTATGTCTACCCAGTTTGACGGGGCAATGGTGGTTTTGGTAACTCGATAAACTGTATAGGTGATGCACATGGTCAGGGCAATGAGAAAGAGAGCTATTTTTCTCTCTTTGCGCGTTATGTGCGATATCTGACGCACCTTGGCATTTCCGGAGATTCTTGACCATTCATACCAACCATACAAACTCATCAGAGAATAGTAGGCGTTCATAAGCATGTCTCCTAGTAGACGGTCTACATAAAATAAATACATGGTGATCACAGTAGCTACTATACCTGTAGGATAAACACCTATATGCTCTTTTTTAGCCAGATATACACTGAGTATTCCGAATACAAAAGCAATAGCCTCAAGCGTCACCAAGTAAGGGGCTCTGCCCTGATACGGATCAAAGAAAAAATCAAAAAAGCTCATGATAATTCTTTGGTCTTATAGGTGTATACCAAGGTATGGTTGTCAAAGGTGTCAAAAGAAAAATGAAATCGAGCATCATCTGTCCAAGCGCTACTGTGTTTAGCTTCCAATTGAAAATCATCTACTCTGATATCCTTTAAAAAGGAAAGCCCTGGTCTATCGAGAATCTTATAAATAGATTCTTTAACACCCCATATAGTAGTGAGTTTTTCAATGCGCTGAGGGCGGTCTTTAAGCTGCTGTACCGCACCGCTGCCGCTAAATTTGTGCGCAATGCGCTCTATCTGCTCTCGGTGACTTTCTATATCTATACCCACTTCGCAATTAAATCCAATCGCCAAGGCTGCATACTGTCGAGTATGAGAAATCGATATAGAATGTACTTCTTTTAAAAAAGGCTTCCCATTAGGATTGTAATAGAGGGATTCGTCCTTGTAGCCAAAGACTTTAAGTAGTTGTCTAATGGCTAAAAATGCCTTGCGCTGAGACTCCCCCTTCATGTGTTGTAAACGTTGGTCGCTCAGCTGGCTTAAGGTTAACCCCTTACGAAGTTCGAGTTCATCTTCGCTAATGCGCCAAACGGCAATTTTATATTCTTGGATGCTCTTACTGCTTAAACTTTTAAAAAGAGGCACGATGTCGAGTTAAATATAAATTCAGTATTTAAAGTCCTAAAAATAAGACTTAACCCTCAGTGAAAGTTCGACTGATCCAAAGGGTGAAGCCATAAACACTATGGCTAAAAAAAGGCCGCACAAAAAGTGCGGCCCCATGAAATTTAATTCAGGAAAAGCAATTAAGCTTCAAACGGATCAACAGATACGAAAGACTTGCCTCCTGCTTTTTTCTGAAAACGAACTACACCGTCAATGCGTGCATGTAGCGTATGATCTTTAGAAACGTAAACATTATCGCCAGGATTGTGTTTTGTTCCTCGCTGACGCACGATGATATTGCCAGCAATAGCTGCTTGGCCACCGTAAATTTTTACGCCTAAACGTTTCGATTCTGATTCTCTACCGTTTTTAGAACTACCAACTCCTTTTTTATGTGCCATGGGTTGAAATCTTTAAATTATGCGTTTTTCAAAGCCTCTACGAGCTCTGCTTTTTTCATAGATGAATATCCAGAGACGCCCTTTTCTTTAGCTGTAGCTTTTAGAGCAGAAACCGTCATAGAATCGTAATCAATTGCTGCTGATGCAGTGGATTTTGCTTCTGCCTTAATCTTTGGCGCTTCGGTTTTTGTCTCTTTTGCTTTAGGCTCATCCTTAGCTGCAGGAGCCGCTTTTTTAGCCCCTGAGGCTACAATGCTAGCCACTTGAATCTCAGTTAGATATTGACGGTGACCATTTTTCTTCTGGTATCCTTTTCTTCTTTTCTTTTTAAAAACGATAACCTTATCGCCTTTAAGGTGCTGAAGCACTTTGGCTTCAACAGCTGCACCTTCTATAGCTGGGGCGCCAACAGTAATCTTACCCTCATCGTCTAAAAGAAGAACCTTATCAAAGGTTACCTTTTGGCCTTCTTTGGCCTCTAGACGATGAACGAAGACCTTTTGGTCTTTTGCAACTTTAAATTGCTGCCCTGCCATCTCTACAATTGCGTACATAGTGAAATTTTTAGTTCGGCTTTTATTCAAGCGGGTGCAAATATAAAAAACTGTGCGCTATTGACCATGAGTATTTTGCACTTTTTGACCGTATTAAATCAAGTTGATCTGTAATATCGATGGCAAACAATGCATCTTATCCTAAAACAGGCTCAAGATAAGGCGATGTAGAACATGGATTATCAGATTTGAAAGCTGCTAAAACCCATGAGTTTTTGAGACATTCGCGTTATCTTTGACAAAAATTTAGAAATCACATGAAAAATGTTCTTGTAGCACTCTTTTTGCTAGGTTCATCAGCCGCCATTACTGCGCAGCAAGTAGCCTATGAAGAATACGATTTAGACAACGGACTGCACGTTATACTGCACCAAGATAATGGGGCTCCTGTTGTGGTAACTTCTGTGATGTATCACGTGGGGTCAAAAGACGAAAACACAGAGAAAACTGGTTTCGCACACTTTTTTGAACACCTGCTCTTTGAAGGAACAGAGAATATTCAGCGAGGAGACTTTTTTAAGATCGTAACTGCTAACGGCGGATACAACAACGCAAACACCACCCAAGATCGCACCTACTATTACGAATTATTTCCGTCTAATAATTTAGAGCTGGGTCTTTGGCTTGAGTCAGAGCGACTACTGCATCCGGTAATCAATCAAATTGGGGTAGACACTCAAAAAGAAGTGGTTCAAGAAGAGCGCAGATTGCGCGTTGACAATGCTCCATACGGTCAGCTGATTGAGAATATGTTCAAGAATATGTTTGTCAATCACCCCTATCGCTGGTCGGTAATTGGATCGTTAGATCATCTCGCAAGCGCCACACTTGAAGACTTTCAAGAATTCAACAAGGTGTACTATATTCCGAATAATGCCGTTTTAGTGGTAGCCGGAGATTTAGAGATGAGCGAGGCTAAGCGCCTTATAAAGGAGTACTTCGAACCCATTCCCAAGGGGCAAAATATCGTGAAGAAGACCTATGAAGAGTCTCCTATCCAAGGGCCTATTCAAACCCAATTCGAAGACCCCAATATTCAAATTCCTATGATTTTATTGGGTTACAGAACCCCGGGTCAAGCCGAAAAAGACGCTTATGTGCTCAATATGATTTCGTCTTATTTGAGTGACGGTGAAAGCTCGGTGCTTCAGAAAAAACTAGTAGATGAGAAGCGCATGGCCCTTCAAATTTTTGCCTTTAATTACAGTTTAGAAGATTATGGAGCCTATCTCTTAGGCGGACTTCCACTGGGATCGAATACCATGGACGATCTAGTTATTGAAGTCGACGAGGAAATTGAAAAACTTAAGACAGAGCTTATTTCAGAAAGAGACTATCAAAAGCTTCAAAATCAATTTGAGAATAGTTTTGTAAACTCAAATAGCAGTGTCGAAGGAATCGCCAACAGCCTTGCGCGCAACTACATGCTCTACGGAAAAACAGATCTGATCAATACCGAGATCGACATCTACAGAAGCATTTCTAGAGAAGACATAAGAGAAGTTGCGAGAAAATACCTCAACGCAGATCAGCGCGTCGAATTAAAATACATTCCCAAACAAAATTAAATCTACCGAATATGTATTCACTTCACCATAAGGCATTCAAAGGAAGCTTAGTGCTTCTCTTTACTCTCATGAGCTCACTTTCAGTAGTGGCTCAAATCGATCGTTCGGTTCAGCCCGAGCCGAAGCCGGCTCCAAAAATACAACTAGAAGAGCCTCAAACATTTACACTTTCAAACGGATTAAAGGTTTTGGTGGTAGAAAACCACAAACTTCCAAGGGTGCGCATTCAGCTGCTTTTAGATAATCCGCCAGTTCTAGAAGGAGAAAAAGCAGGGGTCTCTGCGTTAAGCGGGGCCTTATTGGGTAAAGGATCGTCAAACATCAATAAAGATGCTTTCAATGAAGAAGTTGACTTTTTAGGTGCAAGCATAAGCTTTTCTGGTCAGAGCGCCTTCGCTTCAACCCTTTCGAGGTATTTTCCTCGAATTCTAGAGCTCATGGCCGAAGCAGCCTTGAATCCAAACTTTTCACAAGAAGAATTTGAGAAAGAAAAAGAGCGCTTTATAGAGGCCCTGAGATCAGAAGAAAAAGATGTTTCAGCAGTAGCTAGACGCGTTCAGACTGCCCTAGCTTATGGAACAACCCATCCTTACGGAGAATTTGTCTCTATAGAATCGCTTGAAAAAGTAACGCTCCAAGACGTTTCTGATTTCTATGCGCGTTATTTTTCGCCAGATAATGCCTACTTGGTGTTGATCGGTGACCTCGATGTCAAGTCGGCTAAAAAATTGATTAAAAATCACTTCAAAGGCTGGAAGGCTACCCTACAAAAAAGCCCTAACTATACCGAGGCAAGCAATCTAATTGAACCAACAATAAACTTTGTAGACATGCCCAACGCGGTGCAGTCAGAAATCGTTGTTCAAAACCTAGTTTCGCTTAAAATGAGCGACCCAGATTACATTCCGGTTCTTATCGCCAATCAAATTTTAGGCGGAGGAGCAGAAGGCCGACTTTTCTTAAACCTAAGAGAAGACAAAGGGTATACCTATGGTTCGTATTCTAGTGTTGGAACCGATAAGTACAGCAATGCCCGTTTCAGAGCTTCAGCCCAGGTTAGAAATGTGGTGACCGATTCTGCGGTTGTAGAAATATTAAGTGAAATCAAACGTATCGGAGCTGAGCGCGTTTCTGAAGAAGATCTTAAAAACGCCAAAGAGAAGTATAAGGGAAGCTTTGTACGTTCACTAGAACGTCCAGAAACCGTAGCAAATTTCGCCCTAAACATTGAAACCCAGGGGCTAAGCACCGACTTCTATGAGAACTACTTAAGCCGTATTGACGCCGTAACCGCCGAAGAGGTGCAGAGGGTAGCTCAGAAATACTTTAAAACAGATCAGGCAAGAATTGTGGTGGTCGGAAAAGGAAGCGAAGTACTGCCGGCTCTTGAAAAAATGGAGTTCAATTCAAATCTGGTAAAAGTCAACTACTTCGACAAGTTCGCTGCCGCGATTGAGCGTCCTGAATTCAAAATAGAAGTTCCCGAAGGAGTTTCAGCCACTTCTGTGCTGAACACTTACCTCGATAAAATTGGAGGAGCAGCCGCAGCAACTGCTGTAAACACATTTGCGATTACCTATGGAGCAAGTGTTCAGGGAATGAACCTGCAACTCGAAGTAACACAATCGGCAGCTGACGAATTCACTCAAGAGATGAAAATGATGGGCAATGTCATGCAGCGCACAGTAATCAACGCCACCGAAGCCTTTATGGAGGCACAGGGCCAAAAAATACCTCTTGACGATGCGCAGAAAAAAAGTTTTGCAGACGATGCAGCGCTGATCTCTGAACTCGTCTGGTTAAACGACTCGACCGTTGAACTGAGTTTAAAGGGCATTGAACTGGTCGATGACCGGCAAGCATATGTTGTTCAAGTAAACGATAACCGCACAGCTTATTACGACACTGAAACAGGTCTAAAAATAAAGCAGGTAACTACTCAAGAAATGCAAGGTCAGTCTATTACCCAGGCTACTTCATTTAGTGATTATAAAGAAGTTTCTGGCTTATTAATTCCGCATGTAGTATCTCAAAATCTGGGTCCTCAAACCGTTGATTTTACCATCGAATTAGCTGAGATAAACTAAAACGAGCTTATAGAATGAAAATTAAAGCGATCTGCCTTTTGTTTTCTTTTGGTCTAACACTGACCTCTTGCGCGAATAACCCTAAGAGCTCTGAAGAAAATCAGGCGTCGACTAACAAAGAGGCCGATAAGTACTCAATGACTGGTGTAATGGCCGTTCACGACGAGGTAATGCCAAAAATGGGGCAGATATCCATGCTCATTGATAAGCTAAAACCTTTTGCCGACAATGATCCAGATAGCGCTTACGCAGATGCAATGAAAGAGCTGCAAAAAAGCTACAAGGCGATGATGGATTGGATGGGCAATATCGGAGAGGTATTCACCTCTGAAGAAATTCTTAAGGGTGCCCCTCTTTCTGAAGACAAAAAGGCAAGGCTTAAATTAGAAGCAGAGCGAATAGCAGAAGTTAAAGAGCTTATGCTCAAAAGCATTGACGAGGCAAAAAGGCTACTTGAGGCCCCCGATGCCAAATAATCTCTCAGCTATCTGAAAAACCAGTATACTATACTACCTGCCTAGTTTTGGGCGGGTAGTTTTATTTTTAACTGTTTCAGTCTGCGGTTATCTAGGCTTTCAACGGTAAAAACGAAGCCCATAAAGCGAATACTCTCTCCTCGTTTAGGAAACCCCTTGGTAATTTCTAAAACGAATCCGGCTAATGTTTCAGATTCCCCTTTGTGCTGTTCGAAAACCGAAGGATCTTCGATTTGAATAGCTTTGTAAAAATCTTTTAGAGAAGTCTTGGCCTCAAAAACATAAGTGCGCTCGTCAATCTTAGAATAAATTAAGTCTACATCGTCAAATTCATCACTAATATCTCCAACAATTTCTTCGATTACATCTTCAAGGGTTACTATTCCAGACGTTCCGCCATATTCGTCTACTACTACAGCCAAATGTGTTTTTTGAGACTTGAAATCAAGCAGTAAATCGTCTAATTTTTTATTCTCAGGAACAAAAAAAGGTTCTCGAATTAGTGAAATCCAATCAAATTCATCAGCGTCAAGATGCGGTAATAGGTCTTTCAAAAAAAGTACTCCAATGACCTTGTCGATAGATTCTTGATACACCGGAACCCTTGAATAACCCTTAGTAGTAACCTCGTTAATCACTTCTTGAAAAGGGGCGTCGTGAGCTATGGCAAAAATGTCAATACGCGGACGCATTACCTGCTTTGTATCTGTATTTCCAAAGGTAACTATGCCTTCTAAGATGCGCTTTTCTTCATTGGATGTATCTGAATCTGAGGCTAGCTCAAGTGCCTGAGATAAATGGTCAACACTAATATTTGAGGTTCGTCTTAGACAACCTGTTTTCTAGCCACACCGTACTGTTTTGCATAGGCACGCTAAGCACGCTAAATAATCGATCTAGAACGGTTAACACCAAAGATATACGCACACTAAAAGAAGCGGCGTTTCTATTGGCGTATATTTTAGGCAGAATTTCCCCGAAGATGAGTATCAGCACTGTTGCAATAGCTATATCAATAAGTGTTTGTAGAGAAATTCGGTCAAAGAGCATATACTCAGATGCTGCAAACCAACGGTCTGACATAGAAGTAAACAATAATACGATAGCAATGTTGACCGCATTGTTGGCAATTAAAATGGTCGCTAGCAACTTTTTTGGGGTCTCTAGCAAGCGTAATACGCGCTCACTGTTTTGAGATTCCTGTGCTTTTAACCATTGCATATCTTGGGCATTAAGCCCAAAGAGCGCCACTTCAGATCCTGAAATTAAGGCCGAGGCAATTAGCAGCGCCATTAAGCCTATAATAGAAAATAAAGAGGTGTATACCTCAGAAACAAGCGCAATCGGTAATAAAGGTAGGGTTATGATGAAAATCTTCCTGGAAAAGGGGTCAGCGTTCATGGATTAAAACGGAAGGTCGTCGTCTTCAGGTGCGTTTTGAGCAGGTGGTGAATACGAAGAGGGCTGGCTCGCAGTTGAAGAAGTAGCAGAAGCTGTTGGTGCCGTAGACTGCCCATCTTTAGAAGTTAAAAAAGTAAAATCGGTCACATGCACCTCTGTACTGTAACGCGTTTGGCCATCTTCTCCTTGCCAACTTCTATTCTTTAAGCGGCCTTCAACATAAACTTTATCTCCTTTTTTAAGATACTTTTCGCATACCTCAGCAGCCTTGTTACGCACTACTATATTATGCCAATCGGTATTAGTTACCTTTTCGTTAGTTTGCTTGTTGGTATATGTCTCATTGGTAGCCAATGGAAATCTTCCAATGCTGTTTCCGCCTTCGAAATAATGCATTTTTACATCATCTCCTAGATGGCCGATCAACATAACCTTGTTTAAAGTTCCGCTCATGCTTTAAAGGTAATAAAAATTGAGTCTCTTGAACAGTTTCTGCATCAAGGCCGAGCGAGGAAAGTCTTTGAGAAACTCTGCTTCTACGCCATTCTCGTCTAGTGTATCAAGCTGAACTCTATACAGGTAAACGCTGAGTTCTTGATGCGATAGTTTATGAATAATTGGCGTCTGGTCTACTATGGCCCAATGCTTAACAGTTCCGAAAAGCTCGGTAACTAGCTCATCGGTTACGGATACTTCTTTGTCCAATTCAATAGACGGAAATTCATAAAGCCCTGCCCAAAGCCCGTTCTTATCGCGTTTTATAAGACGCTGTCTTCTAGCGGCATCTTCAACACAGAAGTAGTGTAAGTATCTTGGTTTAACTTTTTTCTTATTCAGCTTAACGGGCAGATCTGCGACCTTGCCACTAGCTAAGGCACTACACCTCTGAGCCATAATGCAGCCGGTACATTGAACATTTTTTGGTGTGCATTGCAAGGCCCCAAATTCCATAATAGACTGGTTGTGAAGGTCTGGCCTTTCAACATCTAATAAGCGCTGGGCAAGCTGAGTAAATTGGCGCCGCCCTTCTGTTGAATCAATAGGAGTTTCGATTCCAAAAATGCGCGCCAAAACGCGAAACACATTCCCATCAACAACTGCATGGGCCTGCTTAAAGCAAAATGAGGCAATAGCAGCAGCGGTGTAGGGCCCTATTCCCTTTAAACGTATTAGCTCATCGTAGGTGTCCGGAAACTGTCCATTAAATTCTTTAGAAATTACTTTAGCCGTGGCATGAAGATTTCTAGCCCTAGAGTAGTAACCCAACCCTTGCCAGCATCGTAAAACCTCATCTTCTGAAGCCTCAGCGAGATCTTGAACCGTGGAGAAAGTTTCTACAAATCTTTTGTAATAAGGCAATCCTTGGTCTACTTTGGTCTGTTGTAGAATAATTTCTGAGATCCATATTCTATACGGATCGGTAGTTTGCCGCCACGGCAAAGATCTCTGGTACTGATCATACCACTCCTGCAAGTAAGATGTAAACCAGCTTTCGCCTGCAATCTTTTGCATACTGTCCTAAATTTTAGATCCTTAACGAGATAAACAGCTTATTATTTATATATTTGCAAGCCTTAAAAAGCAATAAAGATAACGAGCATATGACGAAAGCAGATATCGTAAACACCATCTCTGAGAAGCTTGGATTAGAAAAAGGAGACGTTCAGGCAACTGTAGAGTCTTTCATGGAAGAAGTAAAAGCTTCTTTAGAACAAGGAGATAATGTTTACCTCAGAGGCTTTGGAAGCTTTATCATAAAGAAAAGAGCTGAAAAGACTGGTAGAAACATCTCCAAAAACACAACCATTAAAATTCCTGCTCACAACGTTCCCGCATTCAAGCCCGCTAAGGTGTTTGTCGAAGGGGTTAAAGGCAGCGTAGCCGTTAAATAACTTGTAACCGAAAATTTTGAGACACTATGCCGAGTGGTAAGAAAAGAAAAAGACATAAGGTAGCGACACACAAGCGCAAGAAGCGCAGAAGAGCTAACCGACACAAGAAGAAATAAGCCGCTCTAAAGTTCGTTTAATAGCGGCTTTATTTCTTTATTACTAGCGTACGTTCTTTGACATATGAAATCATTAGTCGTTCATTTTAGTGAGCGACACTATTGTTTAATACAGTGCACTGAAACTGCATGCGTGCAGTGTTTCGTGCGCCCATAAATCGAAACAGTGAATAAAGAATTAATTATCAAGACCAGTTCTGAAGCTGTCGATTTTGCCTTATTAAAAGACGGAAAGCTATTAGAACTACACCGTGAAGCCAGTGAAAACAGCTTCTCTGTGGGCGATATATTTTTAGCCAAAGTGCGTAAGCCTGTATCAGGGCTAAACGCCGCTTTTGTGAACGTGGGGCATCAAAAAGATGCTTTTTTACACTATCATGATTTGGGCCCTCAGTTCAATTCATTAATGAAATTCACCAAGGCACTTCTGAGTAAGAAGATCTCCAATTATAGTTTAAATAACTTTTCCCTAGAAGAAGAAATTGATAAAGAAGGAAGCATCAGCGATGTAATTAAAGCTAACCAGTCGATTTTGGTTCAAATTGTAAAAGAACCTATCTCTACTAAAGGCCCCCGAATTAGCTCTGAACTTTCTTTAGCAGGACGCTACGTTGTAATGGTACCGTTCTCAGACCGGATTTCAGTCTCTCAAAAAATTGAGAGTTCTGAAGAAAAAAGTCGCCTTAAGCGACTGGTAACGAGCATAAGACCCAAAGGCTTTGGAATTATCATTAGAACCGTAGCCGAAGGCAAAAAAGTTGCCGAACTAGATCAGGATATAAAACGACTGATCCAAAAGTGGGAGACCCTTTGTGAAAACGTGAGCAAAGGTCAACATCCGTCAAAAGTGCTTGTCGAGCTTAATCGTTCTACTAGTTACTTAAGAGACGTTTTCAATGAGAGTTTCACAGGTATTCATACTGACGATCCAGAGATGGCCGATCAGATCAAGGAATACTTGAGCGAAATATCTCCCAAACACGAATCTCTAATTAAGCTTCATACCGAAGTAACCCCTATCTATGAAAAATTTGGTATAGATCGGCAGATTAAGACCTCATTTGGAAAAACTGCCTCTATGTCTAAAGGGGCTTATTTAGTCATCGAACACACCGAGGCTATGCACGTAATTGACGTTAACAGCGGCAATCGATCCAATCGTGCAAACAGCCAAGAAGACACCGCATTAGAAGTAAATATGATTGCAGCCTCGGAAGTGGCTAGACAATTACGGTTACGCGATATGGGTGGAATCATTGTGGTAGACTTCATCGATATGAATAAGGGTGAGCATCGTAAAAAGCTATACGATCTCCTGAAAGAAGAGATGAACGATGATCGCGCGAAGCATAAAATTTTGCCTCCTACAAAGTTTGGTCTCATTCAGATTACCCGTCAACGGGTGCGCCCTGAAATGAATATAACCACTACTGAAAAGAATCCCGATGCTGTCGAAGATTCTGTAGAGGCTCCTATCAGCTTAATTGACAAACTCGAGTATCAAATTGAAAAAATAGCCCTTAAAAAGGTTAAGGAAAAGGTATATCTGCATATACATCCGTTTATTGCAGCTTATCTGACCAAAGGAATTTTTTCATTGAGGTACAAGTGGTATAAAAAGCATAAAGTGTGGGTTAACATCATTCCAAGAGATGCCTACACCTACCTGCAGTATACCTTTAAGAGTAAAGAAGGCAAAGCGATACGCTTATAAAAAGGGCGGCCCTAAGGGCCGCCCTTTTTTTTTGCAGTTTACCCTAGTAACTTTGACCAAGATGTATTACAAGAGATCAGTGAACCCAGTGGGCAGCGTAACAGAAGCCAAACGTAAGATAGAGTCGTTTTGCGCCTATCAAGAGCGCTGTCACAAAGAAGTAGAAGAGAAACTCAAGTCAATGGGTATGATAGACGAATCTATCGCCCATATTATAAGCCATCTTATTGGACAGAATTACCTGAATGAAGAGCGCTTTACGGTGCAGTTCACCTTGGGCAAGCTTAGGATCAAGTCTTGGGGGCTAGAGCGCATTCTGCGCGAATTAAAGCTGCGCGGCATAAGCAGCTATAACCTAAAGAAAGCCACTACGGTTTTTGAAGAAGAACCTTATCTAGAGATTTTTGATCGGCTAGCCCAAAAGCAATTTGCTTCACTAAAAGGACTGCCATTAACCACTATTAAAAGAAAGTTATTCGATTACCTGCGCTATAGGGGCTGGCCCAGTGATCTTGTCTATGAAAAAATAAAAGAGTTGGTATTATTAGGCAACTTTAATCAATAAGCACAATTAACTTATTGTGCTTCATCTCCACTGCTCCTCCTTGAATAAGTAAAGAAGTCTCATCGGCTTTGGTTTGAAAACTATCTGCATGCGATGCAGTGAGTAGTTGGCGGTCAATCCCTTTAATAATTAGCTCTCCCTTTTGTAAAACCGATGCAATGGCCGCATGCCTTTCTAAAATCTGAAAAGATCCGTTTACCCCAGGAACGATTACAGAGGTAACGTCACCCTGGTATAATGTTGCTTCTGGAGAAATGATTTCTAACCTCATAGTTAAGCTCTAACAGCAATTATTGTACCTCAGCCAACATCTTTTCTCCAGCTTCGATAGCTTCTTCTATCGTACCCTTTAAATTAAATGCTGCTTCAGGAAGATGATCTAACTCCCCATCCATGATCATGTTGAATCCTTTGATGGTCTCTTTAATGTCTACTAAAACTCCTGGAATGCCTGTAAACTGTTCAGCTACATGAAAGGGCTGAGATAGAAAGCGCTGCACACGTCTTGCTCTAGATACAGCCAGCTTATCTTCTTCTGAAAGCTCTTCCATTCCAAGAATCGCAATGATGTCTTGAAGTTCTTTATAGCGTTGTAGCAGCTCTTTTACTCTTTGTGCGCAATCGTAATGCTCATTTCCTAAAATGTCAGCTGACAGAATACGAGAGGTTGAATCAAGCGGGTCAACCGCAGGATATATTCCGAGCTCGGCAATCTTTCTTGAAAGAACGGTAGTGGCATCAAGGTGAGCAAACGTAGTTGCTGGCGCCGGATCTGTTAAGTCATCTGCAGGTACATATACCGCCTGAACTGAGGTAATTGATCCGTTTTTGGTAGAGGTGATACGCTCTTGCATAGCTCCCATCTCAGAGGCCAGCGTAGGCTGATACCCTACTGCAGAGGGCATACGTCCTAAAAGGGCAGAAACCTCAGAACCCGCCTGAGTGAATCGGAAAATGTTGTCTACGAAGAAGAGCACGTCTTTACCTTGTCCGTCTCCGGCTCCGTCTCTAAAGTATTCGGCAATGGTAAGCCCTGAAAGAGCCACACGTGCTCTTGCTCCAGGAGGCTCATTCATCTGACCAAAAACAAAGGTTGCTTTTGATTCTTTCATCGCCTCTTTATCTACTTTAGAGAGGTTCCATCCCCCCTTTTCCATTTCTTCCATGAAGGCCTCTCCGTATTTGATAATACCCGACTCGAGCATCTCACGAAGAAGGTCATTTCCTTCTCGGGTGCGTTCTCCTACTCCGGCAAAAACCGAAAGTCCTCCGTGCCCCTTGGCAATATTGTTAATGAGCTCTTGAATGAGTACTGTTTTACCCACACCGGCTCCTCCAAAGAGTCCTATTTTGCCCCCTTTGGCGTAAGGTTCAATAAGGTCGATTACCTTGATTCCCGTAAAGAGAACCTCTGTAGAGGTTGATAGATTTTCAAAGGCAGGTGCCTCACGGTGAATAGGAAGACCTTTGTCTCCAGTTTTCTCCAATTCAGCTAAACCATCGATAGGCGAACCGATCACATTGAACAAACGCCCATAAACGTCTTCGCCGATAGGCATTTGAATAGGGGCTCCTGTGGCTATTACATCAATTCCGCGACTAAGACCGTCCGTAGAATCCATCGAGATGGTTCTCACTGTGCTTTCTCCAACATGTGATTGCACCTCTAATACCAAGACAGAACCGTCTGGTTTAGTTAATGTTAGTGAATCGTATATTTTAGGAAGTTTTGATCCTATCTCAAATTCAACATCAATTACAGGTCCAATAACCTGTGAAATCTTACCCGTTAGAGCCATGAGCTTATGAAATTTTTTTTGGGCTAAGTCGCCTAGAATTTTAACTGCGCAAATATAGGGAGATTGACAAGAGAAAAAAAGATTGTTAAAATAAAAGCGCCCCGTAAAGGGGCGCTTAAAAAATCACCATCAAAAAGCTATGCTTTAGAAGTTTATGTTAATAGCGGCATAGTAGATTGATCCTATCATTCCCGTTCCAATTGCGGTAATATAGTCTCCACCAGCAATATTAGATCCTCCTAGTTTTAACACCGTATTGTACTGCGGAAGGCTATAGATCATAGCTGCATCTAAAACATCAAAGGCCGGAACTTCTCCGGTAGCAAATGAAGCCTCCCATAAATAAGAACCAGAATAGCGATAGTTTAAGTTAAAGCCAAAGTTCTTGAAGAGCTCAGAATGACCCAATGAAGCCTTGAAACGATCTTGCGGAGTGTTTAAGCCTACCTGAAAATCGGGGTAGTTAAAACGATTGAAATCAAGGGCGGTATACGTGTAGTTAACCCCTAAGTCAAAACCAGCAACCTTAGTGTCAACACCTGCAACAAAACCATACGATTTAACAGGAACCTCGGTATTGGTATATGCTTGGTATACCTTGAAGTCTCCATTCTGAAGAGCAAGAAGTGACAGTTGGTTGTCTCCAGCTGTTCCATAAAGCGGAACCACCTTTAGCTCTGCAGCATTAAAGTTGGTGTATGAGTTATAATAAGCGCTAACATCAACAACAAATCGTCCAAGTTTTCCGCGATAACCCGCTTCTACAACATCAATCTGTTCAGCCTGAACCTGACGCGTGGCCTTTGCAACCGGCGCGCCTGCTTGCACAGAGCTCAATGAGAAAGAGTTCTCATAAGCGGCGCGACCAACAATGGTAGAAGTGGCAGGAATACCCAAAGCCTGGGCTTGAGCGCTCACTGGGAAGGTTCTCACATCGCGGTCAAGATTAGCCGCGGCTCCACCCACAAGAATAGCGTTTCCAACATCGAGACCGATGAAGAAATCTTGGGTAGTTGGGTTTCTAAAACCGGTTTGGGCCGAAACGCGAATATTGTGATTGCGCTGAGCCCCTAGGGTGTATCCCAGAGATACTCTAGGTGAAACAAAGCCATCTAAAAATTCGTTCTTGTCGTAACGAGCAGAAGCCGTAAACTTGGCGCGCTCATCGGCGAAGGTCTTTTGAAGCTGAGTATAGGCTCCATACTCACTGTAAGTGATGGGGCCATCGATATCGGTAAAAATGGTTCCGTTCGAGTTTAGCTCGTATTGACGGTAAGAGCCTCCAACTTGCAGGTCTGCCCAGTCATTTATTAGGTGCGCGAAGTTGTAGTTACCGTTGATGTGTCTGAATTTGGTGTTGTCGATAAAACGAGCTCCCGTATTAAAATCTCCGTCTTGCTTTACTTTGGCAAAGGCATTATTAAATTCGGCACTTCCGGGTTGAAAACGGTTGATGTGCGGAAAGCCAGTTGCCGAAGCAATACCTAAAGATCCTGCGAAATTAGCTGGATAATCAGCTGTCTGTCGGGCTGTTCTATGCGCATCTGAATCGTTTTTACCTAACTGGCGTGAAAGCAAATAGCCTCTCACATAATCTTCAAACCATTTCTGGTCTGGAGACCATTGTCTGTTGATGTTGATAGCGGCAAATCGCGTGTCGTACGCATCTCCTGAATCTTCGGCTGTGATATATCCTCTAATAAAGAAGTTGTCGTTTTTGATCTCTATTTTTTGCTGAGTCATGGCAAATCCAGAAACCGCATAACGGTTGGCTCCTTGGTAGATTGTGGTACCTGTACCTCTGCGGTAGTTGTAGATTACTTCTAGATCATCTCCAAACGGACGGTAATGCACCGCCACGTCTCGTTTAACACTCTGAGCTCCGTAGTCGGCCACATCGGCCTCGTCGTATCCGGTACGAGCTACGACTGCTGACCCAAAGGTTCCGGCTGGAGTTCCAGCAAAAAAGTCGAAGTTAAGCGTGGTAGAAACCTCATCACCATAGACGTTCAATCCATTGTAAGCAGGATTATTTAGTGGTGAAGCCCAATCGTAACCAAGTGCGTTCGCACTAACGTCTGTGCGGTCATTGGCGTGCCAGTCTTCTCCTTGCATGAAGGTAAAGTTAGCCTTCACGGCGAGCTTGTCAGAAAACCGCTTAGCTATACGAACGCCAAAATCGGAGTATTCGTTAGTTCCGGCTGCGTCTTGGACGGTGTATCCTGTTTTACCATACACGCTAATACCCTCTGTTTCAAAAGGATCTTTTGAAGTCATAAAGAGGATACCATTGAAAGCGCCTGCACCGTAAAGAGCGGATGAGGCGCCTGGAAGAATCTCTACGCTTTGTACGTCGAGCTCAGACATACCAACCAGGTTACCTAAAACAAAGTTTAGACCTGGGGCGGTGTTGTCCATTCCGTCGACCAACTGCAAAAAGCGGGTGTTGGCAAAAGTGGCAAAACCCCTAGTGTTAATAGATTGAAAGGTTAAAGAGTTCGTGTTAATATCAACGCCTTTTAGGTTTTGTAAACTTCCATAGAAAGACTCTGAGGTGGCATTTTGAATTTGAGCGATTCCGAAGCGCTCCACAGAAACGGGAGACTCAAATATGCGCTCAGGGGTTCTTGAAGCAGAAATTACAATTTCGTCAAGAGCCGTTGAGGCCTCGTTTAGAACTACTGTCACAGTAGAACCTGCATAAGAAATGGTAGCCGTTGTGTATCCAAGGCTAGAAACTCTTATGGAAAATGGGGGTGTCTGTGCTGAAGAAAAAGCAAAATTTCCATCGAAATCTGCTACGGCTCCTTCAGACTGGCCCATTACAACGATGTTTGCGTTAGCAACAGGCTGACCGTTTTGGTCTACAACCTTACCCTGAACATTGGTTTGGGCAAAGGCAAAGGTCCCGGAGATAAAGCCTAAGAAAAGAAGTAACGTTCTCATAATGATAAAATAAAATAGCTTTAGCTAGTTTTTCGTGGGAAAGATAGGTTTTTTTTTGCTGAATTCGTTAAATATAGCATGCTGATAATGAGCCATTAAGACCGAGATATCTTCTAATTTGTGAAGTTTATAAGCTCTCTTCTGTAGGCAGTAAGCAGTTTAGACTTCGATACAAATCCAACATATTTACCTGCCTTGAGCACAGGAAGGTTCCAGGCGCCTGAGTCTTGAAAACGCTGCATGACTTTTTGCATGCTGTCTTTTTCGTAGCTAATAGTGTCTGGCGGACGGTTCATATAATCCTTTACCATCGTCTTATCGTAAACAGTTTGATCGAATAAAAACGGTCGGATATCGTCGAGTAAAATGATTCCGACAAGCTGCAAATTCTCATCGACCACCGGAAATAAATTGCGACTTGACTGAGCCACTCCCTGCTGAAGCAGCTCTCTAAATGTCATATCTGCACCTAAGACTACAAAGTTGGTTTCTATAACGCTATCTAAGGTCATTAAAGTCAGTACGCTTTGATCTTTATCAAAAGAGAGCAGCGCGTCTTTCTCAGCCAACTCTTTAGTGTAAATAGTGTGGTTAAGGCTGTTTTTGGTAATCAGATAGGCCATAGAAACGGCGAGCATTAGCGGAATAAATAAAGCGTATCCGCCCGTAATTTCTGCAATTAAAAAGATAGCGGTAAGCGGAGCCTGCAGCACTCCCGCCAAAATAGCCGCCATGCCTACTAGCGTAAAATTCGCTTCTGATACCTCATGAGTGAACCCCAACTGATTAATCAATTTGGCAACCGCATTACCCAGCGAACTACCCATAACCAAAGCAGGAATAATTATTCCACCGGTTCCTCCAGCCGCTAGGGTCGTAGTCATCACCACCGACTTAAACAAAGTGATTCCTACTAATAAAGCGATCACAATCCAGGGATTATCCGCCCAGCGATTCATAAACGAGCCTTCAATTACTGCTTCGTGATTAGCAGCCAATAAATTATTAATGACCGAAAAGCCTTCGCCGTATAAGGGGGGAATAGCAAACAGCATTGCTCCTATAAAGAGTCCGCCGATTACTAGCCGCATGGCCTTCGAGCGTATCTTCTGAAAGAAACCCGTTATAGCAAAGTGTACCTTGTGAAAATAGACAGACACGAGTCCGGCGAAAAGCCCAAGCAACAGATAAAGCGGGGTGTCATTTACCAAAAACGTCTCGGTAAGCGTTACTTTAAACAGCACCTGGTCTCCTACAAAAAAGAACGAGGTGATCACCGAAACCAAAGAAGCAATGAGTAGCGGAAGCAATGAGGCGAAGGTTAGATCTAAGCTAAAAATCTCTATCGCAAATACCACCGCGGCGATGGGCGATTGAAAACTTGTGGCGATCACCCCGGCCGCGGCACAAGCGATGAGTAATTGCCTAGTTTTTCGGTTTAGGTGAAACAGATCTCCGAAGGCCGACGAAGCCGCAGAGGCTGAAAGAATGGTGGGGCTCA
Source organism: Flavobacteriaceae bacterium (assembly GCA_018402205.1). Taxonomy (GTDB): domain Bacteria; phylum Bacteroidota; class Bacteroidia; order Flavobacteriales; family Flavobacteriaceae; genus UBA3478. The sequence continues at coordinate 172,424 of JAGYIX010000006.1, read as the reverse complement.
GTAACCCAACCGAACCTCCAAGCCCGGCAGTCAGCGGTGCCGTAATAAGCGGAAAAAAGAACTTATCTCTGCTCAGTTTTCCGCCGCGTTTCGAGAGGGCATAAAGTACGGTTGGGATAGGATTAAAAACCCCTTTTTTATACAGTCTTTCAACCATAAGATACACCCCGAACAGCCCAAGCATAGGAAGAAAAAAATACAATCCGTTTCGGGTAATTGAAAGCCCCAACTCGGCGACATAGGCGATCGCGAAGGTGATATTTTTGATCAGTACAGAGATAAGTCCGGCCACCAAACCAATGAGGGCGCTAAGAATAAACACAAAATTGCGCTCTGAAATATGTTTGTACTTCCAGATTAAGAACTTGCGCAATAGCGCACTGAGGGTCTCTTTCACGTTGCTAAACTACTAAATGCGTCAGTTCGAAAAAGGGCAAAACGCTTTCGATCGCCTCTAGGCTCAATTTCGGTAGCACCTAATTTTAACACGGCACGCTGCGACCGAAAATTTCGCTCAAACACTTCAAAAATTACCTGGGTACAGCCGCCTTCAAATGCGTGTACGATCATGGCCTTCTTCAGCTCTTGATTGACCCCCTTGCCCCATAGCGCTTTGGATAGAAAAGTGTATCCGATCTTGACCGTTGCAGCTACCGAATCGTAGTCGTAATAGCGCGTAAAGCCCGCCACCTCGCTCGTTGGCTTGTAGATAAGCGTGTAGGCCCCTAGGTCATTGCGCAGTCCGCTTTCAAAATAGGCGCTGAATTTTTCTTCGGTGTACCGATCTGTTTCTGAATGCAACGACCAAACCTCAGGGTCTGAGCCAATGGCGAACAGCGGCTTGAAATCATCTGCTTGCGAGGCTCTCAAAAATAAATGGGGAGTCTCAAGCGAAGTTTGAAAGTGAGCAATGGGTACCATAGGTAGCCCAAAAGTAATAAAGACTTTCTGCCTATTTACCTTTTAAGAAATGAAGAAGCGGCGGTTTGACTTAGTTTTCGTTTAGGGCCGTGTAGAATATATTGAGCTTTGAGTCGCTTTTCTTCAACTACATCTGAACTTGGGCCATAAAGTACAGTTCCAAAAGGACTAATGCTGCTCATGATCGGGTAATTCATTGAAGTACCGTCATCTAAAACGGCTTGTTGTATTTGTGAAAAGGCAATATTGGCACTCACTGATAGGTTAATGGGCACATTGAGTGAGTCACGAACTACCATATCGTTGAAGTAGTCTGTGATATTTACCTTATAACTTACGCCCCTACCGTCTAATGATCGTCGAAGAGTTGCGTCGTAATTTTGGTATACTCCAAGCGCAGTTTGGCTAGAAGAGGTCTCATTTCGTGCATTGTATATCGGAAAGCCATTGGTGGCCTTGAACATGTAAAGGCGCTGTGGCTCAAAAGGTATTAGAGCCATGGTCTCTTGATCTACGTAAAACTCAAGGCTTGCCTCGTTAATGAGCCAATTATTTTGCTTGACCTCATCTATAACCTGCTGAGGTAATTCGAGTTGAACGACCGATCCGCTGCCCCCCTTGAGGTACATACGCTTCGGTAGCAATGTTTCATCGGAAGATACGGGTACCGGCATTAAACGATTGTACTCCCACGTATTAATAGCGTTTCCTTGCGTGAATCCTTGTGCGCTGCCGGTTATAAAATTGAGCCTAAAGGTTGCCGAGGTTTGATCTCGGATATCATCAGCAGTGTCTGTGGTTCCCTGGGTATTAATCGAATCGTACTCGTACTCTATTTCAATAAATGCAGTGCTAAGGTCTAACAGCAACATTAGATCATCACTGGCGTCTATAGATAGATGAAGTCCGCGCAAATGGTCCTTGAAATTGGATTGCGAACGCAAGGCGTCGGCACCTTCAAGGTCAACTATGCGATCTTGAAAAAAGGATTTATCGAGTTCAACAAGAATGCCAGGATCTCTTGACTTACTTACGTCGATAGTCAGCGACTCGTCAACATCGGTGGTGGCAGGATCATCTTCGTTATAGGTCACGTATTGAAAATCGCTAATTACCACAGAGCCTTCAAACAAATTCTTTCCAATAAATGGCTCATAGATCGACTGCTTGTCTGAAAAATAGGATTGAGACTCTAAAAAATCAGTCTGCGGATCACTATCTCTGAGGTAATAGTCTGATGGGCGCACCGTTAGTTGGAAACGATCTTGATTAGAGAAGGAGAAAATGCTGTCTAAAGCAAACCTGCGAGCATAGCCATTTGGGGCGGTATCGGGGTCTTCTGCATCCGGAATTCCATCTTTATCGGTATCTGCCGAAAGTGGATCTGTTCCCAAAAGTCGCTCATCATTATCCGATATTCCGTCTCCATCACTATCGCTCTGCGGATCGTCTGGATCGACATCAAAGATGTCTGGCACTCCGTCGCCATCTCGGTCTGAAAAAGCTGCCTTTTGATAAGGAATATACAAGCTGACCTTTGTAACCGTTTCTCTTTCATTTAAATCGTTGTCAATCTCGGCTGAAGCTGAAAGCTCACCAAAAACCGGATTGGGCAGCGAGAGCTGAAGTTGAGATAGAATGGAGGCGCGCGTTTCTCCAAAAATCGGGTCTTTGTAATTACCCAATTTGTAAAGCGGCATTTTATTCGTTTGTGTGCGATCTATATTGAGCTGTTTTATGCTCTCAATGGCATAGGTCTTTTTAGTAAGGGTGAATGGTTCTCCAGAAACCAGTGATTCACCTAGGGTAAAATCTTCTACTTCACATGACGATAACCCGAATACTAGTATGCAAAAAGCGCTAACAAATGCCAACTGCCTAAACCGATGGTTCATCATGGAAACGCTTCTAGAAATAAGTGTTGTAAAATTTGATGTAGGCTTCTTCAGTCTCTTGCAGAGGAACGTAATCAAGGGTTGGTATTCCTGAAGACTTGCAGTATTTCTCGAGTTCATCAGAGATGTTTTCGCCTGCGAAGATAAGCCCGTCAGAATGATCTGCGGCTACCTTTAACAAATTTGTATGATTTGGATTCTTAAGACACTCATAGCTTGAAATATCGATCTGGTCGAAGGCAATCTTTTCACACATCTTACCCGGCAATTCTCCTTCAAACTCTTCGTCGTAAATTGAGGTGATGATCTTGGTTTCATTGAACATGGCCTCGTCTTTGTAGTAACGCTTCAAGTAAAGTGGTAATAGAGAGGCCATCCAACCGTGCACGTGAATGATATCTGGGGCCCAATTCAGTTTTTTAACGGTCTCTACAACGCCCTTAGCGAAGAAAATGGCGCGCTCGTCGTTGTCGTCAAAAAGAGTGCCTTTGGCATTAGTGAAGGTTGACTTGCGTTTAAAGTACTCGTCATTATCTATAAAATAAACCTGAATGCGTTCTTTAGGAATAGAGGCTACCTTAATAATCAGAGGCATATCCATATCGTTCACCACCAAATTCATGCCCGATAGACGTATGACTTCGTGCAACTGATGGCGTCTTTCGTTGATGACTCCATATCGCGGCATAAAGATTCTGATTTGTCCGCCGTTGCTATTCACTACCCTGGGAGATTCGTAAGACATCAGCGACACCTGATTCTCTGGTAAATAAGGTACTAGTTCGGACGAAACAAATAATATCTTTTTTCCATTCATAAATCCATGATTTTGTACTCCAAAAAAGAATTTACAAAGATACGAATTTATTGTGTATAAGCCTATTTGTAGTATTTTTGGGCCCTTAGCGCTGCTCATGAAGCTTATAAAAACGACTGCCGAGCTTAACCTTGTTTTAGCTCAGGCTCGTAAATCGAAAAAGAAAATCGGTCTAGTCCCTACCATGGGGGCGCTTCATGAGGGCCATTTGAATCTCGTGAAAAGGGCCTTATTCAAGTCAGATGTGGTGATTGTAAGCATCTTTGTAAATCCTACCCAATTTAATGACCAAGCCGACCTAAATGCATATCCGCGCACACTAGAAAAAGACATAGTTCGTTTAGGCGAAATTTCATCAGCTCTTATCGTCTTTCATCCAGAAGTTGAAGAATTCTACGGAGACCAACTAAAAGCGAAATCGTTTGATTTTAAACAACTCGATAGCGTTATGGAAGGAGCGCACAGGCCGGGGCATTTTGACGGGGTGGCCACTGTGGTAGAACTGTTATTCAAAAGCACTAAACCCAACATCGCCTTCTTTGGCGAAAAAGACTACCAACAAACGCTTATCGTAAAGCAACTCGTTAAACAAAAAAGATTAGGCATTAGCATTGAGGTTTGCCCTACCATTAGGGAAGCGAACGGCCTAGCCCAAAGTTCAAGAAACGAGCGACTCTCAAGTCAAGCACGCTCAAAGGCGGCTTTTATTTACGAGCAATTGTTATGGGTAAAAAGGCGCTTCTCAACCGCATCTTTTGAACGATTGCGCTACGCAGTAACCGATTCATTTGCAGAAGCCACAGATTTTGAATTAGAATACTTCGAAATTGCTCAGGTTCCAGAGCTAACCCTCTCGCTCGAGCGAAAAAAAAACACCAAATACAGAGCCTTTATAGCGGCTAGAATCGAAGGTGTACGCCTCATTGATTCTATTGCTCTGAACGAATAAGGTCGTAACTTTGAACCATGTTAATCGAGGTACTTAAGTCGAAACTTCACCGGGTCACTGTGACTGGCGCAGACCTGAACTATATAGGAAGCATCACCGTTGATGAAGACCTTTTAGATGCCGCACAAATCGTGCCCGGAGAGAAGGTTCAAGTAGTTAACAATAATAATGGAGAGCGCCTAGAAACCTATGCCATTCCAGGACCAAGAGGAAGCGGAGAAATTACCTTAAATGGGGCGGCGGCGCGAAAAGTGGCTATTGGAGACATTCTTATTGTGATTACTTATGCCCTAATGACTCCAGAAGAGGCGCGCGGCTTTAAACCTTCGCTCATTTTTCCAGATGCAAACAACCGCCTAGCCTGATGGGAAGAGCTTCGCTCTCTTCCATTTTAAAGGCTGTGGCACCCATAGCCATTGGTCTTGGCCTAGTACTCTATTCTTACCTCAGCACCCCTGAAGAGGTTCGCTCCCAAATATACCGGTATGTAGCGCAAGCAGATCTGCGTTTTGTTGGCCTCTCGCTCTTTATTGCCCTACTGAGCCATCTGTCGAGAGCTATCCGATGGAACTACCTATTGCGGCCAATGGGATACTCCGTGGCCCTTATTCCTAGCACTTTATTTGTTCTCATGGCGTATTTTGCCAATCTAGGTATTCCTAGATCGGGTGAATTCTTAAGAGCAAGTTCCCTAACAACTTATGAAAAGGTGCCCTTTGAAAAGGCCTTCGGAACCATTGTGACCGAACGCGTAATCGATTTGATTATGCTGTTTATTCTAATCGGACTGGCTATGCTCATGCAAACAGAGCTCATTCTTGTCCTAGTAGCACAAAACACCTTCTCACTAATCTTCAGCGTAATATTTCTGCTTTTCGCGGTGATTGGTCTAATTCTATTAGTGCGTATTTCGTCTAAGGCCACCGGAAAATGGGGTATGCGCCTTCACTCTTTTTTCCAGGGCATTCAAGAAGGGCTAACGTCGGTATTAAACATGCGTCAAACGGGCAAATTTATCGCCCATACCCTCTTTATTTGGGTGTGCTATGTGGCTATGTTTTTTGTGATTAAATACACCGTTCCTGAAACGGCAGAATTGGGTATATCTGAATTATTGGTGGCCTTTATAGCCGGATCATTCGCGATGACCGCAACAAATGGAGGAGTTGGCTTATATCCGATCGCGGTTAGGGCCTCCCTTGGATTATTCGGAGTATCCTTTGCCTCTGGAGAGGCCTTTGGATGGATCGTATGGACTTCCCAAACCCTCATGATTGTAATTTTCGGTGCAATCTCTTTTCTTAGTCTACCTTTATGGTACAGCGTTAGAAAAAAGCAGTAAGGGCAATGGCCAAAACAAAAACCGCATATTTCTGTCAGCATTGTGGCGCCCAGTCAGCGAAGTGGACCGGTCAATGCTCCTCTTGCAAGCAATGGAATACGCTGCAAGAAGAGATCGTCTCCAAACCTGAGACCTCAGGCATCAAGGCAGCCGCAAAGCAAGGTCCGCACAAGGCCGTTGCGCTAAATGAGATCTCCTACGAGCTAGAGCCTCGAATAGACACCAAAGACGAAGAATTTAACCGCGTTTTGGGGTCGGGCCTTGTTCCGGGGTCTGTTATTTTATTGGGTGGAGAGCCCGGCATTGGAAAAAGCACTTTGCTCTTACAGATCGCCCTGCAGATAGGGCTTAAGGTGCTCTATGTTTCTGGAGAAGAAAGCGAGCGACAAATAAAACTCAGGGCAGACCGCATCAGCAAAGACCACAGTAATTGCTATATTCTTACAGAAACGGTCACCGATCGCATCGGCCAACAAATTGAGCAACTGGCTCCGAGCCTCATCATAGTCGACTCGATTCAAACCCTTCAGTCGCCCAAACTAGAGTCTGCTGCCGGAACAGTCTCTCAAATCAGAGAATGTACCGCTGAATTGACCTATTATGCCAAGTCTACCGGCATACCCCTAATTCTTGTGGGCCACATTACTAAAGACGGACAGCTTGCCGGGCCCAAGCTGCTCGAGCACATGGTAGATACCGTGTTGCAGTTTGAAGGAGATCGCAACTACGTCTACCGCATTTTGCGATCCCTTAAGAATCGCTTTGGAAGCACTGCAGAGCTTGGCATCTATGAGATGCAAGGCTCGGGGCTTCGAGAAGTGAAAAATCCGTCAGAGCTATTACTTTCTAACTACACCGAGCCCCTAAGCGGTGTGTCTGTTGCCGCCAATCTCGAGGGGCAGCGGCCCCTACTCATAGAAATTCAAGCACTGGTTAGCTCGGCGGTTTACGGAACCCCTCAACGATCGGCCACCGGATTCAACAGTAAGCGCCTAAACATGCTGCTTGCCGTTCTCGAAAAAAAGGCAGGGTTTAATCTCGCCTCAAAAGATGTCTTTCTAAACATTACCGGGGGTATTTCTGTAGATGATCCCGCCACCGATTTGGCAGTGGTCATGGCCGTGCTCTCAAGCAATGCCGACAGCCCGCTTCCCAAGGGAGTTTGTTTTGCGGCTGAGGTCGGATTGGCTGGAGAAATCAGGCCCGTTCAGCGCATCGATCAGCGCATAAGCGAAGCCGAAAAGCTCGGATTTAAAGCCATATTCGTCTCGTCTTCTACCAGCGTCTCTGATCAGAAACGCAACATACGCGTCATACAATTGGGAAAAATTGAAGAGGTGATTGCGAAGATCTTCTCTAGGGCGCAGGGTTAGGAAAACGCTTGTGCACTGCTTCTATCTGCTCTATAACGATATCTTCTAGTGAAAGCTCAATACTCGCGATATTTTCTATGAGCTGAGGCATCGAAGTGGCTCCAATAATGGTTGAGGTCACAAAGGGCTTAGTGCGCAAATAGGCCAAAGCCATCTGAGGAAGCGCTAACCCATGCTGAGCCGCGATCTCGGCATAAGCTTCAGTGGCCGCAGTGGCTTCGGGCCCGCTGTAGCGGTTGTAATTTGGAAAAAGCGTAACGCGCGCATCTTGAGGTGTTTTACCCCCAAGGTATTTGCCCGAAAGCACCCCAAATCCGAGCGGAGAATAAGGCAGCAACCCCACCTGCTCACGATGACTAACCTCTGCAAGACCAACCTCATATAAGCGATTGAGCAGACTATATGGGTTTTGAACCGTAATCACCTTGGGTAAACTGTAGTCTTTCTTGTATTCTTCTAAAAAGCGCATCACTCCCCAGGGGGTCTCGTTAGAAAGCCCTATGTGCCGAATGCGCCCAGACTTAACCTCTGACTGCAAGGTGATCAGCACCTCGTAAATATTGTCTTTCCACTCATCTGAGTGAAACGCCTCTAGCGGATAATCGCGCTTACCAAAAAAATTGGTGTTACGGGTAGGCCAATGCAGTTGGTACAAATCGATATAATCGGTCTGAAGTCGCTCTAAACTATTAGTGATAGCCTGAGTTATAGCGTCTGAGGTGAAGTCGGTGGTTCTAATGTGTTTAGTAAAAGGTGCCTTACCCGCAATTTTAGTGGCCAAAACAAGCTCTGAGCGCTTCTTGTTCTTCGAGAGCCAATTTCCGATGATGCGCTCTGTATCTGCATACAGTTCAGGAAGGGTCGGAACCGGATATAACTCAGCCGTATCCCAAAATTGAATACCCTGATCCAAGGCATAGTTCATCTGTTCAAAGCCCTCCTCTTGGGTGTTCTGTCGCCCCCAGGTCATGGTGCCTAGGCAAAGCTCGCTAACGGTTATGTCGGTATTGGGAAGTTGGGTGTACTTCATGCTTAAGAGAGTTCAGTTAAAATGGGGCAGTGATCGCTGTGCACCGCCTCTGAGAGAATTACAGATCGTTTAAGGTGCTCGGCCAGGTCGCTAGAGGCCATGGCATAATCGAGCCTCCAGCCCTTATTGTTGGCCCGAGCGTTGGCCCTGTAGCTCCACCATGTATAGTTATGCGGATCTTGATTGAAGACCCTGAATGAATCTACAAATCCGCTTTCTAAAAAGCGCGACATCCAGGCGCGCTCTTCGGGTAAGAAGCCCGAAACGTTTTTGTTGCGAATAGGATCGTGTATGTCAATGGCCTCGTGACATATATTGTAGTCTCCGACTACCAGCAATTTAGACCGATCTCTGGTGAGCTGCTTAGCGTATTCGAGAAAATCGTCCATGTAGGTAAACTTGTAGTCTAGCCTGTCGGTATTGGTTCCTGAAGGCAAGTACATGCTCATCACCGAAAACGCACCGAAGTCAGCTCTAAGGTTTCTGCCCTCTCTGTCCATGTAGGCTATTCCGGTTCCAAAAACCACATTATCTGGAGCGTTCTTGCTCAATATAGCCACCCCAGAATAGCCCTTTTTTTCAGCCGAAAAGTAGTATTGATGGGCATAGCCCAATGCCCTCAGTGCCTCAGTATCAATTTGGTCTTCGGTAGCCTTGATCTCTTGAAAGCAGACCACGTCAGCGTCTACGGCGCTTAGCCAATCTATAAGGCCCTTGTTCATCGCCGCTCGAATGCCGTTGACGTTATACGAAACAACCTTCATAAGACTAGGCTTCTAACTTTTTTAACCAAGATGAAAGAGAAACCTCTTTTTGAAGCACCTGCCCGAGTTCAGCTATGGCGATGCGCTCTTGCTGCATGTTGTCTCTGTGTCTTAGTGTAACGGTTTGATCTTCAATTGTTTGGTGATCTACAGTGATGCAAAAGGGCGTTCCGATTGCATCTTGTCTGCGGTACCTGCGCCCCACCGCGTCTTTTTCGTCGTAAATCACATTAAAGTCGTATTTCAAAGCGTCTACGATTTCTTTAGAGATTTCAGGAAGCCCGTCTTTCTTGACAAGCGGCAGAATAGCGGCCTTGTACGGAGCTAGCACAGAGGGAATGCGCATAACGGTGCGCGATCCGTTTTCAAGCTCTTCTTCTTGAAGTGAGGCAGAGAATACCGCCAAAAACATGCGGTCTAGACCTATAGAAGTCTCGATCACATAAGGGGTGTACGACTTTTCTTGTTCGGCATCGTAATACTGCATTTTTTTGCCTGAGAAAGACTCGTGCCTGCTCAGATCAAAATCGGTTCGAGAGTGTATTCCTTCGAGCTCTTTGAAACCAAACGGAAACTTGAATTCTATATCTGCGGCTGCATCGGCATAGTGGGCCAATTTCTCATGATCGTGAAAGCGGTAATTGTCTTGGCCAAGGCCAAGCGAAAGGTGCCATTTTAATCGGGCTTCTTTCCAGTGGGCATACCAGGTTTTTTGGGTTCCTGGAGGAATAAAAAATTGCATCTCCATTTGCTCAAACTCGCGCATTCTAAAGATAAATTGACGCGCGACAATCTCATTTCTAAAGGCCTTACCCGTTTGAGCGATTCCGAACGGAATCTTCATTCTTCCGGTCTTCTGCACATTGAGAAAGTTCACGAAAATTCCCTGGGCTGTTTCGGGTCTTAGATAAAGCTCCATGGCGCTCTCTGCAGAGGCTCCCAAACGCGTACCAAACATGAGATTAAACTGCTTGACCTCGGTCCAATTCTTGGATCCTGAAACAGGACAGACAATCTCGAGTTCTTCAATTAAAGCCTTTACATCTGCCAAGTCTTCAGCCTCTAGAGACCTAGCCATGCGCTTTAGAATAGTTTCGCTGCGCTCTTTTACCTCAAGCACTCGAGGATTGGTCGACATAAACTGCTCTTTGTCGAAGGCCTCTCCGAATCGCTTTTCGGCCTTTTGAACCTCTTTGTCAATTTTAGCCTCGAGTTTTGCCACGTGATCTTCGATGAGCACGTCTGCTCTGTATCGTTTTTTTGAGTCTTTATTGTCAATCAACGGATCGCTAAAGGCGTCTACGTGGCCCGAAGCTTTCCAAGTGGTCGGATGCATCAAAATGGCCGCATCTAACCCCACAATGTTTTCATTGAGTCGCACCATGGCCTCCCACCAGTACTGTCTGATATTATTCTTGAGCAGCACACCCAGCTGTGCGTAATCGTAAACTGCACTTAGCCCGTCATAAATTTCACTTGAAGGAAAAATAAATCCGTATTCTTTAGCGTGAGAAATCACATTCTTAAAGAGGTCTTCAGCTGCCATGGAGTAACTTAATTTGAGGCAAAAATAGAATAATCACTTAGACTCGCAGGAGAATAGAGGCCAGAATTCAGCAGACTGCAGCCTTTCGGCGGTCAAATCGCCCACATTTGCGCTGATGAGCCTATTAGATCTCTATTTTCCAAAGCACTGCTTGGTTTGTCGACGAGCAAGGGCCGAAAAAGCAACCGTACTATGTGTCAGTTGCGCGGCAAATCTTGCTACACAGTCTTATTGCCCTTCCGGAATTAATAATATGCTTGAACAAGCCAAATCCAATATAGCAGTAAGTCGAGCATTTGCACCCTTTTTGAATGCAGGTGAAAACGGCGGATTAATCAACGTGCTCTATCAGCTCAAATATGCCAAACGCCCCTTTTTAGCCCAAGACCTCGTAGCCCTGGCTGCGCCAGGGCTACACCCCTTTTTTGAGCAGCATCAATTTGACGCCCTAGTTCCAGTTCCTATGCACTTTACGAAAGTTTTGCAGCGCGGTTTCAATCAATCGAAAGTGCTCGCAGGTGAACTAAGTAAACAGCACAATATACCCCTCGAAACCCAACTGCTGCGTCAGGTAAAAAGAAAAAAATCACAAGCCTCGAAAACGCGATCCGAGCGCCAAGAATTAGACAGTATGATTTTTCAAGCGAATTCAAAAAAAGCTAAGCGCTACAAGCACGTATTACTGTTAGATGACGTCTTTACCACCGGATCTACCTTGGCCGCCTGTTTCGAAGCCTTAAAAACCCAGGGCATACCCGAAATTAGCTACCTCACCTTGTTTTACACTCCATTGGAATCTACGAGCATCCGTCTACTTGAACTATAAAGTTCGTTTCTTTGTCATTGTGAAAACAGTCTGCAAACCCTACTCGTGGGCAGTTCGAAACTACCCTCTTTTAATCGCATCTTGTATAGTGCTTGTGCTCGCTGCTTGTGCCAAAAGAGGTACGCCAAGTGGGGGAGAAAAAGACACTAGCCCTCCTGTAATCGTAAAGGCTGACCCTCCATTAGGCAGCACCAATTTTAAAGGAGAGCGCATTCGAATTTACTTCGATGAGTACATCAAATTCAAGGGAGTTGAAGAGCAGTTTTTGGTGTCTCCACCCATGAATACTCGACCTATTTTGAGTCCGCAATTAAGCCCGAGTAAATATCTAGAAATTGAACTTAGAGATACGCTTTTACCCAATACCACCTATAGCTTCTATTTTGGAAATTCTGTGGTAGACAACAACGAAGAAAACCCATATCCGTACTTAAATTACGTTATGGCTACGGGAGATCGCATCGATTCTTTGAATCTCAAAGGGATGGTTAAAGATGCCCGATTACGCAAAGCCGAAGCATTCATTAACGTAGTACTTTACCCTAATGACAGCACCTATAACGACTCTATCATATACAATAGTACTCCAAGGTATTTAACTAGTACTCTTGATAGTCTACCTACTTTTGACCTGAGTTTTTGAGTAAAGGGTCGTACTATCTCTTCGCATTAAAAGACGAAAATAAGAACAACAAATACGACCCCTACCTAGACAAACTGGCCTTTTTAAATAAGCCCATCACGCTTCCCACAGACAGTCTTTACCTGCTCGAGCTGTTCAAAGAAAAGGTCAAATTCAAGTCTGAAAGGCCCAAGTTTGCCGGCTCTAATCACATCACTTTTGGATACCAATCCGATCTTGACAGCCTCCCAAAAATCAAATTATTGTCTGCCATTGACTCTCTTTGGAGCTTTACCGAAAAGGTGGCCGATAAAGACAGTTTAAATTTTTGGTTTAAGGCTCCTTCGAAAATAGATTCGCTGCGCTTCACTATTGCGGGAGGCAAAAGCATAGATACCTTCAATGTAAAACCTGTAGGGGGGCTAGCTAAAGACACCCTGACCTTTGCCATGCGGTCAAAATCAAGTCTGGCCCCAGATCAATTTGCTTTCTTTCGCAGTAGCACCCCCTTAAAGGAGATTGATACGGCACGCATAGAGTTCGTCGAATCAGACAGTATAAAACTTCCTGCCCTTTTCAAAATGGAGGCCGATGCACGAACACTCACTTTAAACTTCAACCCCAAAGCCGAAGGAAGCTACAGACTTTCTATGCTTCCGGGGGCTCTTCAAGATTATTTTGAACAGACCAATGACAGCCTATCGTTTCGATTCAATATTGCCCCTATTGAAGACTTCGGCACCTTAAAGTTAGAGCTCGAGAACGCCAAGCCAAAAGATTACCCTATGATCGTTGAACTTCTAGACAAAAGCGATAACTCACTTCAGTCGCTTTACCTAGAGTCTCCGAAGGATGCCGTTTTTCAATATGTTACACCCGGAACCTATTCTATGCGCATCACTATTGACAGCAACGGAAACAAACGCTTTGACACAGGCAATTACTTAGAAAAGCGTGCACCAGAACGCATGATCTATATCCCTGAAACCGTTGAGGTTCGAGCAAACTGGGAAGAGCGATTGCGCTTTCGATTACTCGACTAAGTGCTCATTGGGTGTAAAATCGTCTGGGGCAATAGCTGGCTGCTTTATAGTTCCTTCGCCTCCAGTGTCGTTAGTGATGATCCATTCGCTTGGCTCAAAAACACTATTTCCTCGCTTTACAAATGGCTTGCGCAGAGCCCTTCCGTCTTCAAATTCGTGAGCTGTTCCCGTACCATCGACGCCTATGACTCCAAAAATATCTACCAGTTCTCCACTCGGGTTCACCAGTGCCATATTATCATCTCCATTAGAGTTCGCGGCACTATTAGACTTCGCTTCTAAATGAGGCGCAAATCCGTAAACAGACTCAAAAATAGTGGCGTCAGCGGCGATCACCAGGGTAGACTGTGCTTCTATAGTCACCGAAGAAAGATCTAGGGCATGTGAAACCTCGACCGAATCATTGGTATAACGCAGTAATGACCAGCCCTCAAGCGAAAAAGCATAGGGCTCATTGTTATACAGCTCTATAAATCGCGCCTTTGCCTCATTATCTGGGTCGGCAATTTCTGAAATGAAAAGAGCCGCATTATCGGTTGAGGGTGGGGTACAACGCTGGTTTCTAAGGTCAATATCGCTCCAATGAGCCACTTGAATACTTCCTGAATTAGTAGTCATAGTTAGCCCAGTAATGCTTCCGCTGCCTTCGGGAATTAATTCTAAAGCGAAGTCTTCATATCCCGTGTAGAGTAAATTCAATTCTTGGCCTTGACAGTTCTCGATAATGCGCAAACCAGATTCCTTGGCGCCGCTGACAAAAGGAACTCCGACCTCAGCCTGTCGAAACATGACCGCATTGAGTTTCACTAAGGTGTTGGGCCACAAGGCTTCTAGTGTTGAAAGGTCCTCTATTTCAATAGGTCTTAACTCGACCGATCCGCAGCGCAATAATTTTTGGGTCATCTCAGCAGGCGGAATCGGGGCCAAGGCGTCATTGCCAAAAGACTCCGAATAAACTCCCACTTGAATCTGCTCTTGTTTTCGCTTAAAACTCAAAGATGAGAGATCGACCAAGACTCGACTGCCCCTAGGATAATTTAAGGCGGTATCTGGCTGATCTAGTAGCAACTCAAGCGTTTTAGATCCAGATTCTTCAGCGATAATCAACGATCGATAAAACGCACCCTCGGCGTCAGATGACACTACTATTCCGCTAATAACCGACTGATTCGCAAGGGTGTATTCCCATGACGCTGAAGAGGGGGGTAAAACATCTTGCCAATCACTTATGGCCGCCTCACAACTCAAGGTGAAAGGCACTGTGTCGATTTCATTGGTAACATCTGCCAATTCAGGGTCGGGCTTGCAAGAGAAAAGTAAAAAGCTAAAAAATAAAATAAATGATCTGTTCATAATTAAATAGAATTAAAGCTATAACTGAGATTGATAAAATAATTGCGACCCACATTTTGCCAATATTTAGTGGCAAAGACGGGTTGGTAAACCTGATTAGCGGCAAAATCGCGAGGGCTGAGCAGTCTAGAAGAGGCATAGCCAGCAATGGGTTTCACCGTATTAGTGATGTTTGATAGCGAAGCAAACAGCTGTAGATAACCGTTTGGTGTTCTCCACGACTTTGAGAGCAAGAACTGAAGGTAAAATAGTCCGTCTAAGCGCTCTTGACTTACGTCTTGTATACCATACGACTTCAATTCTTGCCTAAATTTTTCGGACTGCTGTGGCCAAGAAACTGGAATGTAGGTATGCGACAAGTAGTTTGATTTTAAAGAAATGCTCCAATAGTTTTGACTTCGGTAAGAGAGCCCTAAACTCATCGCGCGATGAGGGCCAGATGATCCATAGAAGTGCCCTTGCCGATCTAGATCAATCTTATAAATAGGCGAATCAGTCGCTAAATCATTGTTGTTTGGTAGGTATAAACGAACCGACTCAGGAGTCTGAAGGCGATCATAAAGTAAATAGAATGCACCTTCAAGACTAATCTCAGTGCTTAGTTCGTATTGAAGGGAGCCCGAAATCTCAATGGCCATTAATCGAGCACCCCGCACGCGCTGGGTTACTAATTCTTGCCAGTCGACCGCTTCGGCAAAAAAATAGGTGTTAGATACGGCATCATAATGGCTTAGTAACGAGCTCTGAAGCATAGCCATAAATTGGGGCTGTTTATAGAAATAGTGAAGCGCTATGTCTGCAAACGCGTCTGCATTGGGCCTATCGCTAAGGTGACTGTAACGTGTATTTATGAAATGGGCCTCAGCCGTCTGATGGGCTCTTTCTAAATATCCCCTTAGACGCCACTCGGAATTTCCCGATTTGAAATACTCTAAAACCATCGAAAGTGCAGCATCTATTGCTGGCGGTAGAGAACTAGTTTCAGGCTCTAATTGGTAAAACTCATGCCTTGAAAGGGCCCGCCTTAAGGCACCTGAATTTCTGGTATAAAGCTGAGCGCTAAACTCAAAATGCTTCGAGCTTTTCTGATAGTTCAAGGCGAGTTCGAGGCTACGGGCGCTCAACGCATAATGGTAATTTATCGTATCCCCCTCGTACTTCTCAGGCTCATTATTTAAGTCGTATTCTACCCCATCGTAGAGATCTATATTGAGGTAATGCCTAGCCCCGAGAAGATCGTCAAGTCGCTGAAAATGGTAAGCGGTCTCTTCGGTGTACTGCCCCCAAAAACCGATACGACTCGTTAACCGTTCTAGACTTAGACTGAAATAAGCCGCCCTTTGGCGCGAATCGCGCACATCAGAAAGCAGCCCATAACGCGCAAACTCACTATTGGCATTCGCCTCTCTTAATCGATCGAGATCAACCCCCTTCTCTAGTCCATTATTCTGTAAAATTCTTGACTGAACAAAGGGGCGAGAAGCATAAAAAGACGGAAGGTAACGGTAGTAGGTAGCAAAGGGGTTTGGAGCTAGTTGATAGCTCAGGTTTTGCCGCTCAAAGCGCTGAAAATAATTGAAGGCTCCGGCAGACATTTTTAACTGATTAAAGTTTCGTGCCAGCTCTACCTGATAAAATTGATGTTTGTGTAAACGCGGTTTTAGGGGTCTGGCCCCCGACTGATCGTAGCCCCAGCTCGAATTGTAGCGTTCATTAGTGAGCCCCCAAACCTCACGCGTTTGAGCCTCAGGGCTTACCCGTGAAGTGAAGGTGTTCATAGCCAGCACTTTGACTGAAAATGATGGTTGGTCTAAAGAGAGCTGAATAAAGCCAGACCTTCCCGCATAGGGCGTGGCCGTGTAGTAGCCTGATTGGGCCGATCGCAGCGACCCGCTGCTCAGTATATTCACTTTACCCATATTGTGCAAGGCGGTCAGCATAATACGAGAGCTATACGAGCGATCGGCCAGTGAAGTGGTCAACCGATAATTAGACCGCTGTTTCTCGGTATCGGTTCGAATGATCTGTGCGCCAGAAACCTGTGAAGGAAGCAGCGAGGCGTTGGCGTAGAGAGATGTCTCCGGATAACGGGTGATATCATTGAGCCCGCCCCATCTATTCCAATCAATGCGCTTGTCTAAGATAGAATTCACCTTGGCCCCATTTACAAAATACGCGGTATGCTCAGGGCCCAAGCCTCTGTACCTAAACCAGCCTAAAGACCAATCAAACTGAGCGCTGCGTTCGAAGGGAGATTGGGTGGCGTGAAGTACCCGTGCGTACTCGTCGGTGAAGAGCAAATCGACCTCTTCATCTTGAGCCCACAACCCAATAGTCGTGATTAAACAGAGCAGTATCAGTGCTTTTTTGTTCATGAAGGCGAAGCTAAATCGGCACAGCGCAAGAGTCTTGCAGGGAAGAGCTAGACCTTTGAAGCATGAGAAAAAAACACCTCAAGGCAGTGCTGTTTGCACTGTTATTTACTGCTGGCATACAAGGTCTTGTGGCTCAAGGTTATTGGATCGGATTCTACAACCTCGAAAACCTATTCGACACTATTAACAACAAAGAAGTAGACGACAATGAGCACACACCTAGTGGCGCTTACAACTGGTCGACTGAGCGGTTCAATCACAAGATTGATCAGATCAATAAGGTAATCGACTCTATTAGTCGGGCTACAAGCCCCAATATTTGGGGAGTGCTCGGGGTATGCGAAATAGAAAATGCTTCCGTTCTCAAAGCCCTGTGTAATAAATTCGCTGCAGCAAACAGTTGTCGTTTTGTGCATTTCGAAAGCCCCGATCGAAGGGGTATTGACGTTGCGCTTTTATATAACTCTAACGCATTTAAGCCCACTCATTTTGAAAAGGTAGCCGTGCGCCTGTTCTTGAGTGACAACACACCAAAATATACTAGAGACCTATTGGTAGTGAGTGGATGGCTCGGAAGTACTAAAGTGCATTTCATTGTGGCCCACTGGCCCTCTAGAAGTGGGGGTCAAAAAAGATCTGAGTACTTTAGAATAACCGCTAGCTATTACAGCAAGCGCGTCACTGACTCTATTAAACAGAACGATCCTCAAGCACAAATTGTGCTTATGGGCGATTTGAACGACGACCCTAACGATCGATCAGTAAAACGCTTTGTTCAATCAAAGAATACTGAAATTGGGTTCTATAATCCCATGGAGGCTATTCACAAGCAAGGGGTTGGAAGCATCGCTTATAGAGACAGGTGGCATTTATTCGATCAGCTAATCTTTACCAATAACTTCTTAAAAGAGGGTCCTCTTCGGCTTCAAGGAGCAGGTGTTTATCGCAAAAAATTTCTGACCCAGCTAGACGGAAGATTTAAAAACTATCCGCTTCGAACTTATGTCGGGCAGAACTATGTAGGTGGTTACAGTGACCACTTTCCAGTGATTGCAATACTTACTCCCACTGACCCCAAGGAATACGACTAAGCACTAGAAGTAATCCGATACCATAGAAAAGTGCTATGCTCTTAAACTTAGCCTTAGAATCGGTCAATTTTTTGTGGCGTGACCAACCGATTGTTACTAAAGCAACCGCAATAAGATTGGTCACGGGGTGCTCCAAGGCTGTAAGACGAGCAGCAGAGGTAAGGCCTCCAATACCCAATTCAGAAATGGCGTAGAAGCCTTTAGCAGAAGTAAAATAAACCACAACCCCAATCAAAAACTGAAGATGAAAGAAGGCCACTCCGGCCAAAGAGAGCCTGCGATCTCTGGTGTCAATGAATTCTCTAGAGGTCAAAAATCCGTTTAGGGCGTTAATGAATGCTAAAAGCACAACGCTTAAGGCCAAAAAGGCGATGTAAGAATGTAGAGAAATAAAGACGTTCATAAAGGTATAGGTGTTGGTTTTATAACAGCTTTTAAGATACAGATTTTTTATAACGATTCAATAGCGAAAGCGTAGAAGGATCGTGCGATCCGGGCGAATTTTCTATCCACTCGTCGAGTATGCGATTAGCTAATTGCTTTCCGAGCTCAACCCCCCACTGATCGTAACTATAAATATTCCAGATGACTCCCTGAACAAAAATTTTGTGCTCATAGGCACTAATTAGTGCCCCTAAATTAAAGGGTGTGAGCGATTCTATCAAAAAGGTAGTAGTAGGTTTATTTCCTTCGAAAACCTTATGCGGAATAATGTCTTTTACCGCGTCTTCATCTATTCCCTTTTGCGTGAATTCGGCTGTCACTTGCTCAACAGTCTTTCCAGTCATGAGCGCCTCTGTTTGTGCAAAGAAGTTGGCCATTAGCGCGTCTTGATGGGGTTGATTGTCGTGTAAGCGATCTTCTAAATCCAATAAAATCACAGGGTATCAGCTTTGTGCCCTGGTGAATGAGCTGAAAAAAGGCATGTTGAGAGTTAGTCCCTGGCTCCCCCCAAACAATAGAGCCAGTCTGATAGTTAACGCGCTTGCCTGAGCGCGAAACCGACTTGCCATTGCTCTCCATAGATGCCTGCTGCAGATAGGCAGAGAAACGATGCAGATACTGGGTATAAGGAATAACAGCTTCAGTTTCAGCCTCCATAAAGTTGGTGTACCAAATGCCTAATAAGGCCATTTTTGTAGGCAAGTTGTCTTCAATGGGGGCATCTAAAAAATGTTGATCCATGCCGGCTGCCCCAGCTAAAAGTGACTCAAAATGTGCGTATCCGACCGACAGGGAAATAGAGAGGCCTACTGCACTCCAAAGCGAGAATCTTCCGCCCACCCAGTCGGCCATGGGAAACACCATGTCGTCATTTATTCCAAAACTAGCCGTCTGCCCTAAGTTGGTAGACACGGCGGCAAAGTGATCGGCAATTGCCGCTTCGTTGGTGCGCTCGACAAACCACTTGCGAACCGTCTGAGCGTTCATTAAGGTTTCTTGGGTTCCGAATGATTTGGAAACAATCAAAAATAAGGTGGTCTCCGGATTTAGTCGAGACAGCAGCTCAGCGCTGTGATCAGGATCTACATTGCTCATGAAATGCAGATTCAAGTGATTCTTGTAATGAGCCAAGGCCTCGGTGACCATTACGGGGCCCAAATCAGATCCGCCTATGCCGATGTTCACGACATCGGTAAATTTCTTCTGAGTGTATCCGGTCTTTTCACCCGATATGACAGCGTTCGAAAGAGCCTCTATTCGCCCCAATACTTCGGCTACCTCAGCGCTCACTTCTTTGCCGTCAACCCTAGCTTTAACCGTATCGCCTCGAAGTGCCGTGTGAAGAACCGCCCTGCCTTCGGTTGCGTTAATGGATGATCCTTCAAAATAGGCCTTCTTTGCCTGTTCTAGACCCGTTTGAAACGCAAGATCGTAGAGCAGCTTCCATGCGGAATCATCAATTAAGTTCTTAGAAAAGTCTATGTAAAAGTCGTTCCATTCAAGGCTCATTTGCTCAACGCGCTTAGGGTTTTGATCGAAAAGATCGAGCAAGTGGGCCGATTTAAGTGATTGGGCCTTAGCTTTTAAAGCTTTCCAACTTGAAAGAGACTCCGGGTTATTTTGAGGTAACGGCATCTTCGTTATTGATGGTGATTTCAGGCTTTGAATTTAAGTCATTTTCACCAGGATACGGTATGCAAGCTAACTGTTCAAAGGGCAACTTTATGTATTGATAATAAGACTTGGAAAGAGCTTTGGCAATAGGTTCGGCTGCTGGCAACTTCTCTTGAAGTGGATCAACCTGGCTCCCATTTTTCCAGAAGCGATAGCAGACATGCGGGCCCGAGGTATTGCCTGTCATGCCTATCCACCCAATAATATCTCCTTGACTAACGCGCTGACCCTTTTTTACATTCAAGGCCTTCATGTGCAAGTACTGGGTAGAATACGTGCCGTTATGCCGAATTTTGGCATAGATTCCATTTCCGCCCCTTCTGGTAGCCTCAATGACCTCTCCATCTGCAGTAGCAATGATCGGAGTGCCCACGGGAGCAGCATAGTCAGTTCCTTTATGGGCTCTAGTACGGTTGCCGTAAAAGGCGATTTTTCGTCGAAGATTGTAGCGCGAAGAAATTCTATACGCATTGAATTTAAGAGGAGCTTTCAAAAAGGTACGTCTAAGGCTCTCGCCGTTTTCATCGTAGTACTCAGTCTGAAGCGTTTTCTCATTCACGTTCGCCGCGAACGCATAATAGGTTTCTCCTCGATGCTCAAATACCGCTGCCTTAATCGATTTAATTCCAGCCATAGTACCATCTCTGAGTTTTCGCTCATGCGCGATGACCTTAAACTTGTCTCCCTCAAATAGTCTAAAGAAATCAATATTCCAAGCGTAAATATTGGCGAGCTCTTGACTCAAGTTTTGATCGATTCCCTGTCGCTGAAGGGTCTCGTATAACGATCCTTCTATCACACCTGACAATTGCCTTTCGACTAAATCATACGCATGTTTCTCTTCGTATACCTTTACCTCATCACGCAGATCAACGACCGTAAAATTCAGAAAATCGTTTTCGTAAATAAATACTGCAGGGCGCTGTAACGAGTCACAGCTTTTTAAAATGCGGTAGGGTTTCCCGATCTGAATTTTTCTAAGATCAAAAGACGAGCGAGACTGACGGGCTGCCTGATCTACCTTTTGAAAGTCGGCATCTCGACTCAACATGATTTTACCAAAAGTGTCTCCGCTTTTAATGGTGTCTAGCTCAACCTCAAAGTCAATCATATTAAAGCCGAACTGCATGTCTACAGGCATTTCTACTTCATTTCTAGGGCCCAATACTTGTTCGCTAGACGAAGAGCCACAAGACGTTATGACTAGTGCGCATAAGGCAATGACAAAAGATCGAAATATACTCTGTAACACCATGACACAAAATTCGGTCATTTGACCGCCCTTGTCAACTTGCTCTGTTGACTTAATTCATCCCCACCATAAATGGGTGCTTCAACCCTTTAAACCCATCAAGATCAGCTTTTATTGAGCCAAAACGCAAATCAGCTTGAATACGAATGGGAACATGGTTGGCATCATCACTGACCCAAAGAGTCAACGATTCCTTTTCTCTAAATATGCGACCTGATTTCACTAGGGGTCTAAATGCAAGGCACTTTACGTTTCCAAAAATGGTCTTCACGGTTTCTTCCCCTAAATACAACAGCTTGAAGTCGTAGATTCCGTCGTCGTCAAAAAGCATGTCTAGGGCGACCTCGTCACCTACAGAAACTTTTTGTTTATCAAAGTTTTCTCTTAGAGCGTAGGTGGCAGAAAGTAAGTCTTGAATCTGTCGGTGAATGGGAATCTCAAAAGACGAGGCCGTTTTATTATTGGTGATCAAAGCTGTTTCTGCATCAAAATTAAAATCAATAGAAATGTCTTTAGTGTATCCGCCCTCGTCGATATCTCTTCTAAAATGAATGGGGCGAATAGGCTTGACCGAAAAAATACTCTGGTATATATCCTCTACTTTAAAAAAGAGCGATGCGAACCCCGTAGTTCTTCCTTCTCCAATAACGTGATAGGCTTCAACACCACCGTATACAGTGTCTTTAACCGAAAGGGTGGCATAGCTAGCATTTAAGAAGCCATAGTGTAGTCGGTAACGCAACCACTCTCCAGATTTAAACGATTGATAAGGGTCTTTGACCTGTGCCTGGGCCGAGAACGATACAAGTAGTGAAAAACAGAAAAGAAGAAAAGAGCGCTTCATCGCTTTTATTTGCCTGCAAATTTAGCATTAAAAAAAGCCCAGACTAGGTGTCGGGGCTTTTCTTACTAACCAACCAAACTTTAAATCATGAAAAAACAAAAGATAGCTTGGTGTCGACCACTTTTGAGATTCTCTATTAAATATACAAAAAGCAGTACCCCAAAACTTAAATTTTAACGTTATTTAACTTTGAAGTGATTGATTATCAAATGATTTATAGCGCCTACTTGTTTTGGAAAAAATCGTAAACAGTTGTCGCCTGTGAACGAGAAACTACCTCTATAAGCTCTTCTAGTCTGGCCTGCTTTATGCGTGTTACACTTTTAAAATGCATTAATAGTTTATCGGCCGTTTTAGATCCAATTCCCTCGATCTGCACTAACTCACTTTCTAAAGCAACTGCACTTCGCTTTTGACGATGAAACTTTAACGAAAAGCGGTGAGCCTCGTTGCGAAGCTGCTGAATCACTTTAAGGGTCTCTGAACGCTTGTCTAGATAAAGCGGAACAGAATCGCCCGGAAAATAGATCTCTTCAAGGCGTTTAGCAATGCCGATGATGGCTATCTTTCCTCGAAGCCCCAGTAGCTCAAGTGATTTTAAAGCAGAAGAAAGCTGTCCTTTTCCGCCGTCAATAACTATTAATTGAGGAAGGTCTTCCCCTTCTTCTAGCAAACGTCTATACCGGCGATAAACTACTTCCTCCATACTGGCGAAGTCGTTAGGGCCTTGAACATTTTTTATGGTGAACTTGCGGTAATCTGCCTTTGAAGGCTTGGCGTTCTTAAATACTACACAGGCCGATGCCGCATTGGTGCCTTGAAAGTTTGAGTTGTCAAAGCACTCGATATGAACAGGCACCTCAGATAGGCGCAGATCAATCTTCATCTGCTGCAAAATGCGATTGGCATGACGATCGGGATCAATCACCTTCATCTGTTTCAGTCGATCTTGACGATAGAATTTGGCATTTCGAAGCGATAAATCAACTAGGCTTTTTTTGTCTCCTACCTTGGGCACCTCGACCTTTAGTCCTTCAGCAACTTCAACGGCGAAGGGCAAAAAAAGCGTTTTTGAATCAGAATTATAGCGCTCTCTCAACTGAATGATTGCCAAGCTCAAGACCTCCTCTTCGCGCTCGTCTAACTGTTTTTTAAACTCAAACGTGTTCGACATGACCACAGCTCCCTCGTGCACCTGCAAATAGTTTACGTATGCGTGACTGCCATCGTCTAGAATGCTAAAGACGTCTACCTCGGTAATTTTGGTGTTGACTACCGTTGATTTTGCCTGATAGGCCTTCAGAATAAGTATCTTTTCTTTTACCGATTGTGCCTTCTCGAACTCGAGAGACTCAGCCAGATCATGCATGCGCTCTTCGAGCACCTGAAGCGAGGGTCTAATGTTGCCTTTGATTATCGCCTCTATGGCCTCAATTTGACGATCATAAACCCTTTCGGTCTGAAGATTCTGGCAAGGTCCGCTGCAATTACCGATGTGGTATTCTAAACAAAGTTTGTAGTTCTTCTGCTTAATTTTCTCTTGACTGAGATCGTAGTTGCAACTTCTAAGCGGATACACCGAACGTATAAGCTCTAATAGGGTCTTTACGGTTTTCATTGAGGTGTATGGGCCGAAATACTTTGAACCGTCATCGAAGCGCCGACGCGTGGCAAAAACTCGTGGAAAGGCCTCGTTTTTGATACATATATACGGATAGGTCTTGTCGTCTTTAAGCAGCACATTGTAACGGGGTTGGTGCTGCTTAATCATGCTGTTCTCAAGTAGCAGCGCATCAGACTCGGTCTTGACCACAATATGACGAATGAGCGCGATTTTGGAAACCATCACCCGAGTTTTTCCGTTATGGGATTGTTTAGCAAAGTAAGAAGAAACCCGTTTTTTAAGATTTTTGGCCTTGCCCACATAAAGCAGTTGCTCTTTTGCGTCATAAAACTGGTACACCCCTGGATTATCGGGCAAAGAGGCAACTTGAACAGCTAAAGGAGCAGAAGGCTGGTGATCAGACATGCTGTAAAAGTAGCCATTGATTTGAAATTTTTGAGATAGCTTTATTGCCATGACTAAACAGGAACTCAGAAAGGCGGCACTTAAAGCGCGCACGGCGTTATCTGAAGAACAAGTGGCAGACTTAAGTGTTGAAATTGCCAATAAACTTCTAAGGCTGCCTATATGGTCCTATAAGGTCTATCACCTGTTTATGAGCATCGCGCATCAGAAAGAAGTACAAACTGATTTGATTATAACCCTATTACAAGCTAAAGACAAGGTCATTGTGGTTCCAAAGATGCAGCCAAAAGGAGCCTTAAAACACTACCTTCTTGAAGATGAAACCCGTTTCGAAGTGCATCGATTCGGAGTTCCTGAGCCAATAGATGCAGAAGAAATTGATGCAACAGAAATCGATGTGGTATTTGTTCCGCTACTGTGCTTTGATGCTGACGGAAATCGACTGGGATACGGCAAAGGATATTACGATCAGTTCTTGGCCCAAACCAAACCCGGTGCGCTATTTATCGGACTGAGTTTGCTAGATAAAACTGAGACAGCCCTTGAGCCTGAAGCACACGACGTGCGGCTGCACTATGCGATAACCCCCTCTACCGTTTACCACTTTAACTCTTAAATACACGCTTATTAAAAGCGATAAGAATAAATAGGCCTAAGCTAATGGCGCTGTCAGCGACATTGAATACGGGTTCGAAAAATCGAAACGATCGCCCGCCTAACATAGGAACCCATTCAGGCCACTGCGTATCGATTATGGGAAAGTAAAAAAGGTCTACTACTCTGCCGTAAAAAAAAGCCTCGTAACCTCCCTTAGGAGTGTTCCACGCGAATTCGGCAAGCCTGTAGGGTGTGCTTTCGGTAAAAAGCTGTCCGTAAAATATAGAATCAATCAAATTACCTAATGCCCCGGCAAAAATAAGGGCGATAGAGGTGCTAAGCAGAGCCGATCGATGTTTTGATGTAGATGAACGAGACATCCAAACTGCAATACCAATAATGGCCACTATACGAAATAGGGTTAATCCGAGTTTTGCTACATCTTCTGAAACCGGCAAAAAATCACTGAGCTGAGTACCCCACGCAGCGCCTCTGTTTTCGATAAAAAGCAATCGAAACCAAGAAAAGATCTCAACCTGTTCTTGGTA
Organism: Flavobacteriaceae bacterium; assembly: GCA_018402205.1. Lineage (GTDB taxonomy): Bacteria > Bacteroidota > Bacteroidia > Flavobacteriales > Flavobacteriaceae > UBA3478. The sequence goes on along the minus strand of JAGYIX010000006.1, from coordinate 147,089 downwards.
TAAGAAATGTGTTTTTATGTAGATTTTTGAACACTGATCTACTAAAAGTATGAACAAGACTAAAGCGTACGATTTTTTTAGTGACATCTAAATTATTGGTTTAAAAAAATAGGCCCGTATTGGCTGCTTATATCGTAGTGGTAGTTCTGATTAGGAGCGATGAATCCAACTACCTTACCCTTTTTACTCTTAGTTTCAACAGTTCCTGAATCTATGTTTAGGTAAACCGATGCTCCTTTGGTTTTTATGGTGCTCTGCTCAGCAATGTGAGACATCTTGAGGCTTCCCTCATCGAGTTGTATATATAGCTCACGATAAAGCCCCGAAACATTGAGTTTCCCCTGGTTTGCTTCAATCTCGACCTTAATAGACTCTGGAACACGTATTTCGAGATTCATGGCGATTACCTTATGGGCGCTCAATTTGTCATTATAGCTATTAAAGGATGGGGCTCGCTGCGGATACACTGTTAGCCAATGGTTTTCATGCTGAGTAACCACCACATATTGAAGCTGGTATTCTCCTTCACTCTGGGTGTTTAACAGCACATCTTCCGAGCGATGAGTAGAAAGTGTTAACCCCTGAATAAAACGCATGTCAATAGTAATTCCCCTGAGGTCAAGATCTTTAAGGGTCTTGTTCCATTGAACCTGACCAAAGGCTGAAAACCCTAAAAAAAAGGTGCACCAAAGAAGAACTCTAAACACTATTTCTGCATCTTCTTGGCTTCAATGCTCAGAGTAGCATGTGGAACCAGTTTCAACCGCTCTTTAGAAATTAGTTTACTGGTAACCCTGCACACTCCATAAGTCTTGTTCTCAATGCGCACTAAAGCACTCTTCAAATCGCGGATAAACTTCTCTTGACGAAGCGCCAACTGGGTGTTTGCTTCTTTGCTCATAGTTTCAGAGCCTTCTTCAAAAGCCTTGAAAGTAGGAGAGGTATCGTCGGTTCCGTTGTTACCATCGTTCATGTAAGCACTTTTTAATAATTCAAGGTGCTGCTGGGCCTTGACGATTTTCTCTTCGATCAATGCCTTAAATTCTTTTAAATCTGCATCAGAATAACGTACAATTTCAGACATAACTATAATTTATTTAAGGAGAGCTTTGCTTGGTAGGAATCAAAAGAGATTTCCAGACTAGGCTCAAAAGTTTCTTTAAATTCTAAACGCTCACAGAGGGTCTCGTTCATAATGTATTCACGGTTGTGAAGAACCGCTTTTTCGATAGCCTCATCGCCCTCAATATTAAGCAAAATTTTATCGGTTACCTCAAGTCCGCTATCTTTTCGAAAATTCTGAATGCGATTCACCAATTCACGAGCAATTCCCTCATTTACAAGAGATTCTGAAAGGGTGATATCTAAAGCCACGGTATAGCTTCCAGAAGAAGCCACCAGCCAGCCTTCAATATCTTTATTGGTAATAAGAACGTCTTCGAGACTTAAATTAATCGCCTCTCCATCAACATAGAGAGTATATTCTCCGTTTTGCTCTATATTCGAAATGTCTGCCTGCGTAAGTTGTGCTATGGCTCCAGCGATCGCCTTCATTTGAGGTTTATACTTAGGCCCTAGCGTTTTAAAGTTAGGCTTAATCTCTTTAACAATAACCGAACTTGCGTCTTCTAGCAATACGATCTCTTTTACATTAATCTCAGAGGCCAACAATTCTTTGATTGGTTCGATATCTGCTCTTGTAACTGTAGATTGATCTAGCGGAATCATCATTTTCTGGAGGGGTTGACGCACCTTTATTTTCTCTCTCTGACGTAAAGACAGGGCTAAAGAAGTTAACTTTTGAGCCAATTGCATTTTTGACTCTAATTCAGGCTCATGAAAGCGCTCTTCTTTTATTGGAAAGTATTCCAAATGAACGCTGAGGGCGTTTGACGTTTTAACCTGCATGTCTTTGAAAAGGCGTTCTGCAAAAAAGGGAGCCACAGGGGCCATCAATTTTGAGATTTGCAGAAGGCAGTGAGCCAATGTTTGATAGGCGGCTAATTTATCTGTTCCAAAGAAGCCTTTCCAAAATCTTCTGCGGCTATGACGCACATACCAATTGCTCAAATTCTCTTGTACAAAATAAGCAATCAGTCTCGCAGCTTTAGTGGCATCATAATCATCATAGGCGGCCGATACCTGCTGCACTAGAGTATTGAGTTCCGATAAAATCCAGCGATCGAGTTCGGTGCGTTCTTCCAGTGCGACGGCCTCTTCGTTTCCGCTGAATTTGTCAATATTGGCGTAAAGGGCAAAAAACGAATAGGTATTGTAAAGGGTGCCAAAAAACTTGCGTCTTACCTCTTCTACGCCTTCGGTGTCAAACTTAAGGTTGTCCCAAGGGTTGGCGTTGGCAATCATGTACCATCTGGTCGCGTCGGGGCCGTATTTTTTTAAGGTCTGAAACGGATCAACCGCATTTCCGAGGCGCTTAGACATCTTTTTTCCGTCTTTATCCAAGACTAGACCGTTTGAAATCACCGCCTTATAGGCCACCGAATCAAAGACTAGAGTGCTAATGGCGTGCAGGGTATAGAACCATCCGCGCGTTTGGTCTACACCTTCGGCTATAAAATCAGCCGGAAAGGCCAATCCCTGGTCAATCATTTCTTTATTCTCAAACGGATAGTGCCACTGAGCGTAGGGCATCGATCCGCTGTCAAACCAAACATCTATCAGATCTGACTCTCGTCGCATGGGTTTTCCGGAGGCTGAAACCAGCACCAGTTCGTCGACCACGTGCTTGTGTAGGTCGACCTTCTCGTAATTGGCCTCACTCATGTCTTTAGGCTGAAAAGACTCAAAAATGTTAATCTTCATGAACCCAGCCTTAACCGAGTCGGCTACAGCCTCTTTGAGCTCGGCGACCGATCCGATGATGCGCTCTTCTGAGGCGTCTTCAGTTCTCCAGATGGGTAATGGAATTCCCCAATAGCGAGATCTTGAAAGATTCCAGTCGTTGGCATTGGCCAGCCAATTGCCAAAACGACCTTCTCCGGTAGACTTTGGCTTCCAATTGATTTCTTTATTGAGCTCTACCATGCGGTCTTTTACTTGGGTCATCTTCACAAACCAAGAGTCAAGCGGATAATAAAGCACGGGTTTATCAGTTCTCCAGCAATTCGGATACGAGTGAACGTACTTCTCTACCTTAAAGGCTTTGTTTTCTGTTTTTAGCTGAATGGCAATCTCTACATCTACCGATTTTTCAGGGGCCTCATGAGCCTCGTAGTAGGCGTTCTTAACAAACTTATGCGCATAAGGGCCCACCTCTTTTCTGAATCGCCCTTGAAGGTCAACAAGAGGCACCTTAACGCCATTTTCGTCAAAGACTAACATGGGCGGAACGGGCGGATTTGCCTGTTTGGCCACCATGGCATCGTCGGCGCCAAAGGTTGGAGCGGTATGCACAATTCCGGTTCCGTCTTCAGTGGTAACAAAATCGCCCAAAATTACTCGGAAAGCATGCTCTGGGGTATCTGCTGGCTGAACAAAATCTAGCAACTGCTCATAGCGCGCCTCGGCAAGTTCAGCGCCCGATAGAGATAAAAGACGTCTAAACGGAATTGACTTTTCAGAAGCTTTAAAACCTTCGATCTCTTCAGTTGTTGTTACCTCTGTATATTTTGATCCAAAATGAGCATCCACTAAAGCCTTTGCGATAATCACCGCCACTGGTTCAAAGGTGTATTGATTAAAGGTTTCAATGAGTTCGTATACGATTTTAGGCCCAACGGTAAGGGCGGTATTTGAGGGCAGCGTCCAAGGGGTAGTAGTCCAGGCCAAAAAACAAATAGCACCCGAGTAGGCCTGCTGTATGTTTTCGGGGAGGCTGCTTCTAACCGCCTTAAACTGGGCGGTCACGGTGGTGTCGGTCACGTCTTGATAGGTTCCGGGTTGATTGAGTTCGTGAGAACTAAGCCCTGTTCCGGCCATCGGAGAATAAGGTTGAATAGTATACCCCTTATAAAGCAATCCTTTGTCGTAAATCTGTTTAAGTAACCACCATACAGATTCCATGTATTTTGAGGTGTAGGTGACATACGGATCGTTCATGTCTACCCAATAACCCATCTTTTCGGTCAGTTCATTCCATACCCCAGTATATTTCATTACCGCCTTTTTACAGGCTTCGTTATAGGCCTCTATGGTAATGGTCTTTCCAATGTCTTCTTTGGTGATTCCGAGCTCTTTTTCTACGCCGAGTTCAATGGGAAGCCCGTGCGTGTCCCATCCGGCTTTGCGGCTAACCTTGAAGCCTTTCATCGTCTTGTAACGCGGAAATATATCTTTGAGAGTTCGTGCCATGACATGGTGAATTCCAGGCATGCCATTGGCTGAAGGCGGTCCTTCATAAAACACAAAAGACGGCTCGTCAGAGCGCGTGCTCATGCTTTTTTCAAAAATGCGTTCCTTGTCCCAAAATTGAAGCACTTCTTCGGCAATTTGGGGAAGGTCTAACTGCTTGTATTCGTTAAATTTAACACTCACTTTGACCGCTTCTTTTTAAGAAAAGCAAAAGTAAGCATTTGAGCGCCAAATCAAACCCTGACTATCTTCTCGTCTGAAGCCCTAATACTACCTGTCGGCCAGGAGCGGCTATACCCGAAGCGTAAGGGCGGTAGCGCTGATCTGAAATATTCTCAAGAGCCAAAAACAATTGCCATCTTCTGATCTCATAATTTACCCGCACATTAAATGTTTGCCAGGCAGGACTATAGGTTCTACCCTGATCATCTAACGCATATATAAAAGACTTTGGTTGCTCTGAAAGCGCTAAACGTTCATGCGAAATAGCTCCGTTAAATTGAGTATCAGCAACAGCGCTAAATCGACCACTCATATAGCGAAGTTGCAGCAAGCCGAAAAGAGGTGCCGCGTGCCTCATATACGAGGCAACGCCATCTGCATCCGTCTCAATTCCGTGGGTATAATTAACAAAGGCACGAGCCGATAGGTGACGAGTCAAATGGCTATAAATTGCCACCTCTGCCCCCAACACTTCAGCGCTAGCGCCATTTTGAATCGCTAGAACATCACTCAAAACTCCTCTGTACTCTATTTGTGATTGACCGCCATAGGTGAAGGGTCTTCGAATTAGTGCATCGTTTAGCCTAGAATGAAAAAAGCTAGTGTCTATCCATAGCTTTCGACCCCATCTGCGCCTAATTCCAAATTCAGTAGAAATAGCTTTTTCAGACTGCAGACTCGGGTTGGGTACTACCACACTTCTTGGCTCAGAGTCAAACACTTTAGACAAATCGTCAATATTTGGAGCCCTAAACGCCGTAGACCAATTTGCCCTGAAATGCCATTCGCGACTATGGTCATAATTTAATCCAAGCGAGTAAGTAATGGCGCTTGTTTCAAACTGCTGAACCCCGAAATCGGCAGTGAATGGGTTGCTCTCAAAATCTATCGAGCTATTTACCTGATTAAATCTAGCGCCTGCATTTAAGGTTACCTTTTCCGAAAATGACTTTTGAAGCGCTGCGTACAGCGCCCATATTCCCCAATCAGATCCGTCTGGGTAGCGTGTTACCAGCGCATTGCGCTCAAGATTTTCTCGGTTAAAGCTAAAAGCAGATGATCCGACAAAATTATGATCTAAGGCAAATCCATACCGTAGCAGACTTTGTTCAGAGAGAATGCGCTCAGAGTCAAGCGACACATTCAGAACGTCTACAAACTCTGCAGCTTCGTTGAGAACAGGGTCTGCGAAGGCACGATCAAAACGCGATTCGTTAAATCGCTGATAAGCTGCTGAAAACTGGTGACGCGATTTTTCAGCCTCTTGGGTAAGTTTGTAATAAGTCATCAGCCACTGCTGGGGTCCGTAATACCATTCTGCAGAAAGTGGCAACTCATTTTTGGTTTGAATAAGGCGATCGTATCTGCCGAAATTCGAGGTAGTATTAAAGAATAACCCCAATTGTTGATACCATTCTTTCGAAATACGATGGCGTACCTTGGCCATGAAGTGATACGAATCAAAGCCGCTTCCCACTTGTTTTTTAGGCTCATCATTTTGCACCACTCGATCGATGCCGTCTTGGGTTTCGACGTAAAAAGTGCGTAAATACGATTCTGGTCCGTTGGCTCCCATCTTCAAATCACCCACCGACATGCGCGAGAAACTCATTAGTGCAGCTATTTTTGGACCTATAATTTTGTGCGAAGCATGAACAGTGCGCTCAGAAGCTGCAGTTGCCATTCTCAACGCGTAATCTGTTTGTTGCAATGTTTCTGAAGCCGATTCAAGTTCTTCGAGTTCACGGGTATAAAAGTTAATTACTCCTCCTATAGCGTCACTTCCGGCTATAACCGTTCCAGGGCCGTATAGTATTTCGGCACGATCAAGAGTGAACGGGTCTATAGATATAACATTCTGAATATTGCCCCCTCTAAAAATGGCATTGTTCATTCTAATGCCATCAACCGTGATAAGCACCCGATTAGTAGCAAAGCCCCTAATCATTGGGCTGCCTCCGCCTAGCTGGCTCTTTTGCACAAATACCGCTCCCGTATTCTGAAGTAGATCTGCTGCAGTCTGTGGCTGGGTTAATGCTATTTCTTGCGCACCTATTTTTCGAATGCGAACGGGTAATTTGCGGGCCACTTCTGCGAAGCGCGAAGCAGAAACAACTATCTCATCTAGACCCTCAGACTGTGCTATGAGCAAAACAATAGCTCTGTCTTGAATATTCGATTTTTGACGCTTTAAAAGCCCATGACCCATATGTCTGAAAAACAACAGTTCTTTGGCGCCAAAACGGTCGAGATCAGCCTGTCCATTTGAACTGGTGGTGGTGAAGGTGGTTCTCTGCTCGTTGTAGATGATCACGCCAGAAAGCGGGTCGCCACTCAAAGAGTCTTTGACCACCACCTGCTGGGCATAAGCTGAAAACCCTAAGCCCCACAATAGAATCACAAATAATAATCTCATCAAAAGATCGATTGAATGATCTCCAGCGATTTGGGAAATTTAAATCCGGCTATTTGAAAAGAAAAATACCTTAACAGCCCTTCTAAAACTTCTTGCCTAGTCGCTTTCGAAGCATTAATGCGCTGATCATCATCAAAATTCGTGCCTAAGTAGCGATAGAGGAGTTCCGAAGCTCTTATTGAAAGGGCGGTATGGGTGTGTTTAGGTTCGGTAAAAATGCCCTGGCTCAAGTCAAATACCTGAGATGGCTGAAACTCTTTGTCTGGAAAGCAACCAATGAAATGGGTTAATCGCAGTAAAAATAAAATGAGGTAATCCGGACCGACTGGCTGTAATTCAAGGCGATCTATTTGAGCCGTCAAAAAGGTATAAAGCAGCTGGTCTTCTTGCTCTTCAGATAAAAGCATTGAAAGCACTTCTGCCATGAACAAAGCTACATTTGATTTGAGCACGTCTGCTGAAAACCCATTAGAGTTAGCGATGGGCTTAGCCTCTCTAATAGAATGAAGTTTTTGGGTTTTGGGCGAATAAGTGACCACTGCGTTTAATCGGGTCAAGCTCTGAAAATAAGAAGGCTTAAGCCCAGTCTTTTTGGGCTTAAGCACTCCTTTTACCATGTACGATTGCAGACCGAGCTCGCGGGTATACGCCCGAACGATAAGGCTAGTTTCGCCATACCTTAATCGGCTTAAAACGATTAGCTCTGTCTGTACAACCTGAGCGCTCAAGGTCTTAAATCACTCCTTGAGCAAGCATGGCATCAGCCACTTTCACAAATCCGGCAATATTCGCTCCTTTAACATAGTTGCAATAGCCGTCTTCTTCCATGCCGTAGTGCGTGCAGGCATCGTGAATATCACTCATTATACTTCGCAGCTTAACATCTACCTCTTCACGCGTCCAGCTAATACGCAAAGAGTTCTGCGACATCTCAAGACCAGAGGTGGCCACCCCCCCTGCGTTAGAAGCTTTTCCGGGTGCAAATAGAATTTTATGATCGTGAAAATAGTGAATAGCCTCTGGAGTCGAGGGCATGTTGGCCCCTTCAGAGATCGCAATCACCCCGTTTTTAATCAGCTGATCGGCATCTTCTCCCGTCAATTCATTTTGAGTAGCACACGGAAGAGCTATCTCACACTTAACATCCCATGGGCGCTTGCCTTCGTGATAGGTAGCGTTTGGATACTCTTTCACATAGGTCATCATTCGGCCGCGTTTATTATTCTTCAAGTCCATTACAAAAGCGAGCTTTTCTTGGTCAATACCCTCTGAATCGTAGATATATCCCCCCGAGTCTGATAAGGTGAGAACCTTTCCGCCTAGCTGCAACACTTTTTCCGCTGCAAATTGAGCGACGTTTCCTGAACCAGAAATCACTACATTTTTTCCTTCGATAGACTCCCCTTTGGTCTGTAACATGCTTTGCGCAAAATAAACCGTTCCATAGCCTGTGGCCTCAGGACGAATTTGTGATCCTCCCCAACTCAATCCCTTTCCGGTGAGCACTCCAGTAAATTCATTTCGCGTCTTCTTATAAGCTCCAAATAAGTAGCCTATTTCTCTTGCCCCGACCCCAATATCTCCAGCCGGAACGTCTGTATTTGGCCCTATATGCCTGCACAGTTCAGACATAAAAGCGTGGCAGAAGCGCATGATCTCGTCGTCTGATTTTCCTTTGGGATCAAAATCAGAGCCGCCCTTTGCACCGCCCATCGGCAGTGTGGTTAAGCTGTTTTTAAAGACTTGTTCAAAGGCTAAAAACTTGAGCACACTTGCGTTTACCGTCGGGTGAAAGCGCAGGCCTCCTTTGTATGGGCCAATGGCCGAATTCATTTGAATTCTATAGCCGCGATTCACGTGAATTTCTCCTTTGTCATCAACCCATGCTACTCTAAAAGAAATAAGGCGTTCGGGTTCAACCATTCTCAATAAAATGTTTTTTCCGTGGTAAATATCGTGCTGTACGATATACGGAATCACCGTATCAGCCACCTCTTGAACCGCCTGCAAAAATTCGGGTTCATGACCGTTTCTACTGCGTACTTCACTCATGAAGTTATCGATTGCGCTTTGGGTATCTACGTGCATTTTTTAAACGATTAATAATAATGCAGCAAAATTATGCTATTTCTATGCTGAGAGGGGGGCAAAATTCGCAAATTCGCAAAAGTTTTTGATGGAACCCTAAACCCAAGGATGCTTACTTTTATACACGGCTAAAATTTGCAAATATGCGCACCATTTTTTACCTAGAAACCTGTAAAACCTGCCAAAAGGCCCTCGAGTTCTTAGCGCCTCCAAAAGAGATTGAACTCATCGAAATTAAATCAAAAGGCGTCTCAGAAAAAGCCCTCGATCACATGGCCAAATTAGCCGGAAGTTACGAGGCCCTTTTCAGCCGAAGAGCCATTTTATATAGGCAGCGCAATCTCGGAGAAAAGACGCTTTTTGAAAAAGACTACAAGTCACTTATTCTAGAGCACTACACCTTTTTAAAAAGGCCTGTGGTTGTGACCGATGAGGCCATTTTCATTGGTAATGCCAAGGCTGTTCTAGAGGTTGCCAAACAGGCTTTGCATCAATGAAAAAGCGCATTCTAGCGCTTTTAGCAGCTCTAGGGGCTACCACTATCTATGGCCTTAACCACACGGTTGCGAAGGGTATTATGCCCGACCTGGTGAGTCCGTTTGCTTTTATTTTTATGCGGGTCATCGGCGGATTCGTCTTCTTCTGGCTAGCCGCTATTTTCGCCCCCAAAGAAAAAATTGATCGCGAAGACTTCAAACGTATTTTTCTTGCGGCCGTTTTTGGAGCCTTCATTAATATGCTTTCGTTCTTTTCTGGACTTGAACTCTCTACTCCTATAAATAGTGCGCTCATTGTAACCACCACACCTATCACTACGCTTTTACTTTCTATGGTTATTTTAAAAGAGCAAGTGACCAAGCTAAAAGCCTCAGGCATTGCGCTTGGGTTCTTAGGGGCTCTACTGCTCATTCTCGTAGGTCAAGAAATACGAGTTGATGCACCGAATCCGGCTCTAGGCAACTCGCTGATCATGTTAAACTCCATTTCATATAGCTTTTACCTGATTATTATTCGATCGCTAATGCTGAAGTACAATCCATTTACTATTCTAAAATGGATATTCACCTTTGCCATTTTACTCAATACACCCCTTACCTTAAACTCCTTCTTAGAAGTTGAATGGAGCAACATTCCACTATGGGGCTACGGCACCATAGCTTTTGTAGTAATAGGGGTAACCTGCTTGACCTTTTTGCTAAACGCCTACGCGATGACCGAGCTCAAGGCCTCTACCATAGGGGTATTCTCTTATGTTCAACCGGTCATAGGCATTTTATTTGCTATAATTGCTGGCAGAGATAGCTTCACTCCGGTAAAAATGGGGGCCGCTATACTCGTGTTTACCGGGGTCTTTATGGCGACAAAAAAGAAGCCCAAACCGACAGAAGTTTCGTAGTTTTAAGCATACTCTTTTGCTATGAACTCCATTCCTGATCAACTTAAAAGCGCGAAACTACCCGTTATCGCTGCACCCATGTTTTTGGTTTCTGGACCAGAACTGGTTATTGAATGCTGTAAAAATGGAGTGATAGGAACTTTTCCGGCGCTTAACGAACGCAGCAGCGAAGGCTTTGAGCAGTGGTTGATTACGATCAAGGAAGCACTTGAGGCTCATGAAAGAGAAACCGGAGAAAAGCCCGCGCCTTACGGAGTAAACCTCATCGTTCATCCGACTAATACGCGCCTGCAACAAGACGTTGAACTCTGTGTAAAACATAAGGTTCCACTGGTAATTACCTCGCTAGGGGCCATTTCGCTCTTGGTAGATGCGATTCACAGTTATGGCGGATTGGTTTTTCACGATATCGTAAAGAAGCGTCATGCCGAAAAAGCAGCTGAGGCTGGAGTAGACGGGCTCATTCTTGTTTCTGCCGGAGCAGGAGGGCATGCCGGAACCATCAACCCAATGGCCCTGATCAAAGACGTCAAAAAGGTATTCAAGAAGACCATAGTAGTGGCCGGAGCCATCAGCACCGGAGAAGACATAGCCGCCGTTCTTCAAATGGGAGCAGACATGGCCTATATGGGAACACGCTTTATCAACACCACCGAAAGTCGTGCCCAGGTAGAATACAAAGACATGATTGTCAACGCCACTGCAGACAAGATCATACATACGTCAGCGGTATCTGGAATCCCGGCAAATTTTATGCAGCCCAGCTTAGATGCAGCAGGAATTAAGCCCGAAGATTATAAAAAAGAGGGTAAGCTAGATCCAGGGCTTGATATGGATTCAGAGGCCAAAGCCTGGAAAACCATATGGTCAGCGGGCCACGGGGTTAGCGCCATCGATGATATACCAAGTACGGCCAATCTCATAGCGCGGCTTAAATCTGAGCTGCTAAGCGCCCTTGAAGCACAGCATAAGCGGTACGAATGGTTAAAATCTATAAGCTAACTTGCAGCTCATTAGAGCGTGGCGTACTTTTATGTTTAAATCGTTTACCTCATGAAAAAGACACTACTTTTTGCCCTTGTCCTTGCTTTAGTAAGCTGCGGCGATAGCCCAAAGAAAGAAGAAAGCAAAGGCTTTGAAATGTCTCGCGCCACTACCAAAGCGGCGACCAAAAAAGCAGTAAGTGTTCCGGTAGATCTTAAAAACAAAGGAATTGGCCCTATAAGCTCCTACAGCTTTTCTACTGAAATAGATGCTGCATTATCTGCCCAAGGAAAGAGTGTTTACGATTCTAAGTGTACAGCATGCCACATGGCAAATCAGCGTATGATTGGCCCAGCCCTTAGTGGAGTCTATGACAGAAGAAGTCCTGAATGGGTGCTAAACCTACTGCTAAATACTAATGAAATGCTTAAAAAAGATCCGATTAGCATTGCGCTCTTAAAAGAGTACAACAATGCGATTATGAACAATCAAAATCTTTCAGAGCAAGAGGCCAAAGCAGTGGCTGAATACCTCAGAACCCTCTAAGTCATAGCTATGCCCAAAAAGCCAATTTTTGGCGTAATTGGGGGTGGAAGTTTTGGCACAGCCCTAACCAAAATCCTCAATGATAACGGGTACATGGTACATTGGTACGTGCACGAACCGTCTGTGGTCGAATCGATTAATGCCTTGGGTGTTAATCCCAGTTACCTTAAAGAGGTTCGTTTAAACTCCGCCTTACTTAAGGCTTCTGTATCGCTTACCGAAACGCTTAAAGAGGCAGACATCGTGCTGTTGGTAGTACCTTCAGCTTATGTGCATAACCTGCTAAAAGATCGGCCCTTATTACTGAAAGATCGCGTAGTTTTTTCGGCCATAAAAGGTATCGTCCCCGAAACAGGTCAAGTGATTCAAGACTATTTACTTACTCATTGCAATGTATTAGACGAAACCTTTGGTGTTATCGCGGGCCCTGCACATGCAGAAGAAATTGCCTTAGAGCGCATGTCTTATTTGACGGTAGCCTCAACCTCTGTACCTTGGGCTCTTATTCTTCAGCAAGCCTTGAGCAATCACTACATTAAAGTGAATCTTTCTAAGGATACCGTAGGCACAGAATATGCGGCGGTACTCAAAAACGTTTACGCCATGGCTGCTGGAATTGCAGACGGATTAGATTTTGGTGATAATTTTCAAAGCGTTCTTATTTCTAACGCCGTTCGAGAGATGAAGCGGTTCATATCGCGTATGCAAAAACTAAAGCGAAACATCAACCAATCAGCCTATTTGGGAGACCTTTTAGTAACCGCCTATTCTAAACACAGCAGAAATAGACAATTTGGATACTACTTGGCACAGCAAATGAGCGAGGAAGAAATTAAGTCGTCTATGTCTATGGTTGCCGAGGGGGCCTATGCCGTAAGGCCCTTATACGCAATGGCTAGAAATCAAGAAAAGAAGCTTAAAACTCCTATACTCGATGCGGTATACCAAGTTTTGGCCGAGAAAAAAAGCCCCAAAGAAGTTTTTGAAGCCTTAAAGCTCCAACTGAACTAGTCACTAGTCTAGGTAACCTTTCTCCAAGAAATACTGCACAAGGGCCTCTTTCATAAGCCTTGACTGTTCCCCAGACTTTAAAAACGGAAGTTGATCAAGCACTGTGTAGTGCGGCCATCCGTCTTCGTCAAAATGAGAAAACGCATAATACCCGTAAGGCTCCAACAAGCGACAAATAGCGATGTGTATCACGTTTATCTTTTCGTCTTTACTAAACTTTCGGTGCACCTGACCCAGTTCTTGTAAGCCAACAATGAATAGCAGTTGATCGACTTCAAGCTCTTCGGCGTCTGAGAACTGCTCAGAAAGCTTCTTAACCAAGGTCTCATATCGGTCTTTTAGAAGATTTAGGTCGCTCATAGATCTAAATTAATAACATATAATATGCGCAATACAGTGTTTTCTGTTTTTTGTGGTTCGTTTAGCACTTGTGGTTAGACACTGATCCCCTACATTAGCTCGTGTGTTAGATTAGTTTTGTTTGATTTTTTCATCCACTAGATGATTCCAAACAAACCCGTCGAAAGACCCTCTTCAGTTCTTGAAGAGGGTTTTTTTATGGCGCCAAATTTCGCCCAGGTTCTCCGGGATACAAGCTTTCAACCGCATCGCTTTGCCAAAACTGTTTGGTATGCACGTCTAGAATACTCACAGCCCCTTTGAAAGCAGCTCCTGTGTCTATGTTCCAGACGTTCGCAGCCCGTTTAGGAGGGGTCATTTCTTTTTTTGAGACCGGAGTATGTCCGATAAAAATCTCGGAATAATTCTTTAAACGCGGAGGTAAGTCGCTAGCTGATGAATCTTCAGCGACTTGAGCTAGTTCCCATAAGGTTCTGTCCCAATAAAACGTTTTTGTAAAATACTCGTGTTCAACACCTCTCAAATTGGTATAGCCGGCATGCAAAAACAGGCGGCTATTTACCGCATCAAAATGATAGTCGGCTAAAGATTGTAAAAAGCTTATGTGTTGTTCTACGATTGCATTAGGCTGCGCGTCATAACTATCCTTGGTTTGTTGCCCTCCATGTAAGAGCCAATTTTCTGGAGCTTCGGCTTTAGTCAAATAATTTAAGCACAAATCGTCGTGATTGCCTCTAATGAAAGTGCATTTTTGATGGCCACCAAGACGGATCAAAAAGTCGATGGTTTCTGCCGCATGACTCCATGCGTCTACGTAATCACCCAAAAAGATCAGATGATCTTGTGGTTGGAGCTTTACACGCCCTAAGGCCTGCTCAAGAGCCCGTTTTCCTGAGTGAATATCTCCAATAACCAGGGTTCTGCCCAAAGCAAAAGTTTTACGCAAAAGTAGTACTTTGGAAGCCTTATGTCTAGGCTATGCTCAAGGTAATTTGTATTGGAGAGTTGTTAATCGATTTCGTCGCTGAACACCATTCAGGAACCATTCAAGAGGCCCCACATTTTAGTAAAAAAGCAGGCGGAGCGCCAGCAAATGTGGCATGTGCTGTTAGACGACTAGGGCAATCCTCCGTTTTTGCCGGCGCCGTCGGACGTGATCCCTTTGGCGAATATCTGACTCAAATTTTAGTTTCTGAGCGCATTGACACTTCATTCGTTCAACGTACAGAGACATTTACCACGCTTGCATTTGTGGCCCTTTCAAAAGAGGGTGAACGCGATTTCTATTTCTCTCGAGGGGCAGATGCTTATCTAACGGTTGATCCGGGCCTTAATCAATTATTCTATAAGGCTATTGTGCATTTTGGATCGGCCACCGCCTTTTTACAAGGCTCTTTGAATGAAACCTATCGTCATTATTTGAAGGAGGCCAAAGAGAAAGCGGCCTTAATTAGTTTTGACCCCAACTTTCGGATAGATTTATGGAAGTCTAATACAAAAGAATTTATTCGTCAGGCACTGCAATTTATAGCCGTGTCAGATCTGTGCAAGTTTAGCGAAGAAGAAGCCTTTTTAATCTCAGGAAAAAATACACATAGTGATGCGGCCATCTTCTTTCACGATCAAGGCAGCAGGTTGGTATGCATTACTTTAGGTGCACAGGGCTCTTTTGTCAGCCTCAATGGAGAGCAATTGCTAGTGAAAAGTGTAAAAGCCAGTCCAATAGATACAACGGCTGCAGGCGATGCCTTTGTAGGAGCGCTACTTTACCAATTGTCGCAGTATCCCACTCCAAAAAAAGTACTAGAAGACTTTAGTGTTATCTGCAAAATGGTTGCGTTTGCTAATAAAGCGGGGGCCTTTACTACCCAGTCATATGGAGCCATCGAGGCCTTACCTTATGCTAAAGACCTAGAACGGTTCTGAGCGAATGTCTAATTGTAATGTACCTTACGCAGAATTCTAAGCGCCTGCTTGAGGTCTCGGTAAACCACTTCGTCAACAGGCTTTAGCAGCTGCTTAGCCATTTCCATTTTATCTTTCGCAGCTTCAAAGCCATTCAGATAACAGATCAAATAGGTGTCAGGCATTTGTTTTAAATCACTGGTTTGCCTTGGGCTAAGCGTAATGTTCTGCTTAATAAGCTGTAACAAGGTGTTGTTAGTATTGTACACGTGAAAAAGGTCTTTAGTCTCATAACGGGGTGGCTCAAAAACTAATTCAGAAGTCATAGCATAAGTGCCACTCTCACTGAAACTGATATCAAGGCGCTCTAGGGGATAGTATTTCTTAGGGCCCAATCCCAAATAGACGTATTCGAGCAGGCTAAACGAATTTTCAGTCACTTGAATTTCTACCTCGTCTAAGGCTGAAAAAAATAAACGCACCTGCTCATTAATAAGCTCAATATCTACTCTAGAGAAATACTCTTTTCCTTTAATTTTCTTTAATTGTCCTGCCCAACAAACGACAAATTGTTCTTTAAAAACTTTGTAAAAGCTTGGTAAATCAGGGTGTCTATTTTTTATGAAATCTATCACTCCATCAAGAGTGAGTTGAATGTTGTTTTCAGACTGTTTCTCCAAATCGGTAACTACAGCCGAATTAATGTCCACCAAATCTGATTTGAAATTTTTGGGCATACTAATACTACCGTCGCGGTAAAAGACCGATCCGCCGTAATACTTCCATATGTTTTTTCGAAGAGCGCAAAGCTTGCCTATTGATCGTATAGTAACTAGTCCGACCACTTTATTCTCAGGAAGGTGCGGAAATGGAATGTTTTCGTAAGAAACGATAGGCGGATTATCGAGATACGCATTGATCAAATTCTGAATTTTACTATCATCGAAAAATTCAACGCCAACAATAGTATTATCGCGATCTTCAACACCTATTACAATGAATGAATTGTTTTTGGGATTACTGTTGGCAAGTGCGCAAACGTGCTTTAAAAATTTGGCTTTACCCTCCTTTTCTGATATAGAAATAAATCGCTTTTTATCGTAGAAACTGTTCTCGTCATTGTGGGCGAGCAGGTTCTTTATGAGCAGGCGTTTATTAATCATAACTTAAGGAACTCTTCTTCCCTGACTAGCTTCTAAGAGTATAAACCAATCTTCAAGTGCTAAATCAACAGACGCTCCTTTATTCAATTCTGCAAGTCGCTCAGTATCGGTTGTTCCTACAACCGGAAGCACTCCCGCTGGGTGTTTTTTTAAAAAGGCTATAGAAAGTCCTGCCAGCGACAGGCCATATTTTTTGCACAGGGGTTTAGCCGCCTCTTGAAGGCGTTTAGTCTGCTCATTGTCTGACTCAAAGATTGCCCCCAAGGGCTTCCATGCCATTGGAACAATGTTCTGTTCGAGTGCCTGGTCTAGCGTTCCGTCGTACATAACGTCAGTGTGGGTTATCGAAAACTGTACCTGGTTAACTTCAATAGGCGTAAAACGCATCATAGCATCTACTTGGTGCGGAAGAAAATTCGAAACCCCGAATGACTTAATTTGCCCACGCTCTAATAAAGTGGCAACTGCTCGACCTATCTCTTCGGCAACCATAAGCGGGCTGGGTCTATGCAGTAATAGCGCATCTACATAAGAGGTGCGCAGTTTGTTTAGACTCTGCTCAACAGATCCCAAAATATAATCGTAATCGTATTGGTAGTGTTTTACTTGGTGATCGCGTCCGCGGGTCATTTGTATACCGCATTTTGTAATAAACTGCACTGAAGACCGATCCATACCACTCAATTCAAAGGCGGCACCAAACTCAGTCTCTGTGGTATAATCTCCGTAAATATCCGCATGATCAAATGAGGTGATCCCAAATGAAACAGATGCTTCAATGCGTTTAGCCATCTCATTTACATCTAAGGCTTTACCCCATTTTCCCCAGGTCATGGTACCCGCAATAATCTCAGAATAGTGCATGCTTAAATACTTTTGGTTGAATTTACGACTTTAAATGCGTCTGAATAAGCCTTAAACCCCGGTAAATTGGGCTTTTTTAACCAATAATTAACAAGGATATCTGAATAGAATTATCAATTTGCGCCCACTAAAAACGTGAGATAAAACCAAACGACGTGGATATAACTGCTTTGAATGATAAAATTGCACAAGAAAGTGCGTTTATCAGTGTGCTAAGAAACGAGCTGTCTAAGAGGGTGGTAGGCCAGAAACACATGGTAGACAGCTTGCTTATTGGGCTCTTAGCTAAAGGTCATATTTTATTAGAAGGAGTTCCAGGGCTTGCCAAAACGCTAGCGATTAATTCTCTGGCTCAAGCTGTTAAAGCGAGTTTTAGCCGTATTCAGTTTACGCCTGACTTGCTTCCTGCTGATGTGATCGGAACGGTCATCTTCAACATGAATGAGCAGCGGTTTGACGTAAAAAAAGGGCCGGTCTTTGCCAACTTTGTTCTTGCAGACGAGATTAATAGAGCCCCAGCCAAGGTGCAGTCTGCCCTCTTAGAGGCGATGCAAGAGCGCCAAGTAACTATTGGTGACGAAACATTTAAGCTGCAAAGCCCATTTTTGGTAATGGCGACTCAAAACCCTGTTGAACAAGAAGGTACTTACACTTTGCCAGAGGCCCAAGTCGATCGTTTTATGCTCAAGGTGGTAATTGATTATCCAAAAATTGAAGATGAGCGCCTAATTATCCGACAAAATTTGGCACAAACCGCAAGTGGAATCAACGCCGTTATGACAGCCAAAGAATTGCTGAAAGCTCAAGACTCCGCCTCAGAAATCTACCTAGATGAGAAGATTGAGAACTACATTGTAGACCTGATCTTTGCAACGCGTTATCCCGAGAGATACGGGCTGGCAGACCTAAAATCATACATCAATTTTGGTGCCTCGCCAAGAGGAAGTATCTCTTTAGCCAAAGCAGCTAAGTGCTACGCTTTTATTCAGGGTAGAGGCTTTGTGATTCCAGAAGACGTCAGAGCTATTATTAAAGACGTGCTCAGACACCGCATAGGATTAACCTATGAGGCTGAGGCCGATCTCGTTACATCAGAAACGATCATAGAGAAGATTGTGAGCACTATTCAGGTGCCTTAAATGAAATGGAAAAGAACGTATCAGATATTCTCACGCGGGTTCGAAAAATTGAACTGAAAACGCGAAGACTCTCCGACGATTTATTTGGAGGGGCCTATCATTCTTCGTTTAAAGGAAGGGGAATGACCTTTAGCGAAGTGAGAAAATACGAATACGGAGACGACGTGCGTACCATTGACTGGAACGTCACTGCAAGAAACCGTGAACCCTATTCAAAAGTCTTTGAAGAAGAGCGCGAACTTACTTTAATGCTGGTTGTAGATGTCAGCCCATCTGGAATCTTCTCTACTTCAAGTCAAACTAAAATAGAAAAGAGTATAGAGATCGCAGCCATACTAGCTTTCTCAGCCCTTCAAAATAACGACAAAGTAGGCCTCTTGGCATTCTCTGATGAGGTTGAACTATTTATAACTCCAAAAAAGGGAAAGTCTCATTTACTTCGAATTATAAGACAATTGCTTGTACTAGGAGACATAAAGCGCGCTAGAACTCCAAGAGGCACGAACTTGAGTAACGCCTTTAGTGGTATTTCTAAGTACCTAAAGAAACGCACTATAGTATTTGTGCTCTCCGATTTCATTGACGAAAACTACGAACGCGCTTTGAGAATTGTGAACAAGAGACACGATCTCAACGCCATTTGCATTTATGACGCTAACGAATTTAGTCTTCCGAATCTCGGATTGGTTCCATTTAAAGACCTAGAAAGCGGAAAAACAGAATACGTCGACACCTCATCGGCCGAGGTGAGAAAAACATACGAGAAGCGCATTCAAGAACAGCGGGCCTATTTTGAAGATACTTTTAAAAAAATAGGCGCTCCGGTTATGCGTTGTGAACTTAATGAAAACCATGTAAAAAAACTTTTGGGCTTTTTTAAATCAAAAACCTAATGCGAATACGTAAAATAGCTGCAGTTGTTATTGTGCTGCTGGGCCCTTACTTTTCGCTGAGTGCCCAGAGTGTTTCTATTGCATTAGATCGGGATAGCCTATTGATTGGCCAGCAGGTTCAGGCAACCCTCAGTGTTCAAGCAGCACCAGAATCTAGTGTACTTTTTCCCGAAGGGCAGACATTCAGCCCTGTAGAGGTTATAAAAATTTTAGCCACAGATACGCTGGCTGAAAGACCCCAGCTACTTCTAGAAAAAAAATACCTACTAAGTGCTTTTGACCCAGGAGAATTTACCATTGTACCGCAGCAAATCACTATAAATAAACGCCCCTATCTAACCCCTCAATTAAATATTTATGTTCAAGACGTGGCTGTCGATACTACCAAACAAGGGTTGTATGACATAAAAAGTTTTATAAAAGTAGCTAACCCGCAAAGCTCATGGCCTTTTATTATGGGTGCTTTAGCCCTTATACTTTTAAGTGTGGTTGCCTATATCTTTTATAAGCGCTACAAAAAAAGGGCCTCTACAGCTATTGATCTCTTTGAAGAAACGTTAGGTATTTTTGAATCCCTTAAAGAACCAAGAGACTCTTCTGCGACTCATCAGACCTACTTCAAAGCGACTATTGCCTTTAAACACTATATCACCTCTAGACTAGGCATTTCTGCCAATGAGCGCACTTCTGCAGAACTCTTGCTTTTACTCGAAAATCTAAATGAAAGTCGCCACTATGAGATTGCCGCAGAAAACTTAACTGAATTAAGAAAAACTCTAGATCGCAGCGACCTAGCAAAATTTGCAAATCTTTCTGTTGAAACAGCGATTATTCGAGAAGACCTTCAGCTGCTTATTCATCTGATTTCGCAATTTGAACAGAAGAAAAAAGCAGAGATAGAGGCGCAAGAAATTCAACCAAAACAAAGAAAATCAAAGAAAAAACGCCTTCTTGCAATAGCAGCAGTAGCTATACTCCTGCTCGGTTCTTTTGGTGTTTTTGTGCTTCAAGAAGGGCTAAATAATGCCATTGACACGCTTACTTTTAATACCTCCAAGCGCATGTACGAGAGCGAATGGGTGCAATCGTCTTACGGATTTCCTCCTGTTCAAATCGACAGTCCAGAAGCTTTACTCAGAGAAGAAAACGAGTTTGTTTTTACTAAAGAGCCAATCGATTTTGAGCTTATTGTAAAGGTGGTTTTTGACGAAAATCAGGCAGAACTTGATTTTAGGGCCAAAAGCGAAGCGCAGCTGAATGCATTTGAGGCCCTGGGGTACAACAATATTATTCCCAAGGGCGAATTGTTTACGAGTTCGAATAACATACAAGGATACCGCTCCCATGGCACGGCTACTAATCCGAATAAAGAGATCGTTCATTTCGAGCATTTCATTTTTGGTGGACCCAAATTCTCCCAAGAAATCATACTAGTTGGGCGAGCGAATGACCGATGGGCTGATATGGCAATTGATCGTATTATTGAATCTATAAACGTGAGTACAGAATTATGATTGAAAGCATCTGGCAGACGTTTAGAGATGTATATTGGTTCTGGGCCCTAGTGCCTTTAGCCGCGCTATTCCTATATAAAATTGTCCAAAAGCAGCCCGGATCAGCCACTTTTTATTTCTCTTCTGCGCGGGCTAATCAATCTACTTTGCGCTCGAAAAGCAGGAGGCTTTTACCCATTTTACGTCTATTTGCCTTGGTCTTTTTGGTAGCGGCTTTAGCCCGTCCGCAAACGTCTGGAGTAAACACACGAACCAAGACTACTGAAGGTATTGACATCGTTTTATCTATAGACGTTAGCTCGAGCATGCTTGCTAAAGATCTTAAACCCAATAGGCTCGAAGCCCTGAAAGAGGTCGCCTCTACCTTTGTCTTAGAGCGTTTAAATGACCGTTTAGGAATTGTGGTGTACGCAGGAGAGAGTTACACCAAAACTCCGCTAACCACAGATACTGAAATCACTCTTTCAGCGCTCAAAGAGCTCAATTATGGAGCTATAGAAGACGGCACTGCAATCGGAATGGGACTTGCCACTGCTGTTAATCGGCTAAAAGAAAGTGATGGCCTTTCAAAGGTGATTATTCTTCTTACTGATGGAGTCAATAACAGTGGATTTATTGAGCCGCAAACCGCAGCAAATTTAGCTTTGGAGTACGAAATCAAGATATATACCATAGGCATCGGTACCAACGGAAATGCGCTTACTCCGATCGCCTATAATGCAGACGGAAGTTTCAGGTACGGCATGCGCACCGTAGAAATAGATGAATCGCTGCTAGAAGAAATTGCCAAACTCACCGGAGGGGCCTATTATCGAGCAACCGACAACGAAAGTCTAGAGGCCATTTATGAGCAGATCAACCAACTAGAAAAAACAGAAATTGAAGAATTTTCATTTTATACGTATGATGAGCACTTTCGAACCTGGGTGCTATTAGCCCTCGGACTGCTTTTAATAGAAACATTGCTGAAGTATACACTCTTTAAAGAAGCCCTTTCGTGATATTACTAGACGCTCCATATTATTTGAATTATAGCCTTTTTGCCGCAGCCTTTTTGCTGTTGCTTTTCGGATATAAACGATGGTGGCAGAAAAAAGTATTGAGCACTACTCAACCTGACAATAAGCTTCGTGCTCTAATGCTAGAGCGCTTAGCCCCAGAGCAATCTAAGGTGCGCCCCGTAGTAAAATTCAGTCTGTTATTTGTAGCAATAATTCTTCTGTTTGTGGCCTTGGCAAATCCAAAAATTGGAACCCAATTAGGCACCGTAAAAAGAGAAGGGGTAGATATAGTGTTTGCGATTGACGTCTCTAAGAGTATGCTTGCAGAAGATATAGCCCCCAATCGTATGGAAAAGGCAAAACGAATTGTTTCCGAAACACTAAATCAACTTACAGGAGACCGTGTCGGAATGATTACATACGCGGCTACCGCCTTTCCGCAACTTCCAATCACCACCGATTATGGCGCTGCAAAAATGTTTCTTAGAGGGGTAAACACAGACATGATGTCTTCACAAGGAACAGCTATCAACGAAGCCGTTAAACTCGCCTCGACATTTTACGACCAACAGGGGGTCACTAGTAAAGTTTTAGTGTTACTATCAGATGGCGAAGATCACAGTGAGTCTGGAATTGACACTGCCGCTTCGATTGCAGAAGAGGCCTCTATATATATTGTTAGCATTGCCTTAGGTACTCCTGAAGGGGCTCCTATTCCAGAAAACATAGGTGGCAGAGGAATAACTTTCAAAAAAGACAGCGAGGGCAACGTAGTTATTTCCAAACGCAATGATACCTCTTTAAAAATGCTTGCCGATCAAACTAAGGGTACCTTTATTGATTCAGCAGATACAGAGCTAGCCATCTCTGAACTCAAAGCATTTCTTGATCGACTAGACAAGACGGCTTTTGAGACACAGACCTATTCTGCCTACAAAGATCAATTTCAATGGTTTATTGGAGCGGCATTACTATTGCTATTTATAGATACGTCTCTACTTGAAAGAAAATCTAAAAGCCTTATTTGGCGCGTTAAAAAATGGAGAAAATGAATAGATTAAAGTGGTTATCGGTCTCCCTTCTAATCTCTTTTAGCAGCGTCTTTGGTCAAGAACTGCGAAAAGAGAGCATGAAAAACACCTACGAAGGGGTTTCTTTTATTGATCAAAACAATCCGGCTCAGGCAGAAAAAGCATTTCGTACCGCAAGCGCTATAGATACACTAAACGCTGTGTCAGACTATAACCTCGGTAACACCCTATTTAAGCTAGGAGCTACTGAAGAGTCATTCGGCCACTACAAAACAGCTAGTGTAAAGTCTAACAATGAATCTATTGAACATCAGGCATTTCACAATATTGGAAACGTCTATATGCAGCGAAAAGAATATGAAAATGCAGTTCAAGCCTATAAAGAAGCCTTGAAACGAAACCCAGACGACGATGAAACGCGCTATAACTACGCCCTTGCCAAAAAGATGCTAGAAGATGAGCAGCAAGATCAAGACCAGGATCAAGACCAGGATCAAGACCAGGATCAGCAGGATCAACAGCAAGATCAACAGCAAGATCAACAAAACGAAGGCGGAGATGGTGAGAATGAAGAAGATCAAAGCGACGGAGATTCTAAAGAAGACCAATCTGACGACGAAGGCAAGAATCAAAAAGAAAAAGAAGAGCAAAAAAAAGGAGATGGCGAAGAGAAAGAAGAGCGCGGTAAAAAGCCTGAAAACCAACCTCAGCAAAATAGCCCTCAGCCTCAAGAGCTCTCTAAACAACAAATAGAAGCCCTTTTACAAGCGCTTCAAAATGAAGAGAACAAAGTCCAAGAAAAAATGAACGCCCAAAAAGTTCAAGGGCGTAAATTAAAGGTAGAAAAAGACTGGTGATGTTTCGATTAAGGCTTTTTATTGCATTCTTAACTGTTTCTGTTTTTGGGTTTGCCCAAGAGGAGCAGACGCAGTTTGAAGTAGTACTCAGCAAGAATCGTCTCGGCCTCAACGAACGCCTTAGAGTATCGTTTGAAATGAATAAAGACGGAGACCTTTTTGAGCCTCCAGCTTTTACTGATTTCGAAGTACTCATGGGTCCTTCTCAGTCAACCAGTTCTTCTTGGATCAACGGTAAGCGCAGTTTCTCAAGGTCTTATACTTATGTGCTAAAGCCCAAAAAACAGGGAACACTTCGAATTAAACCGGCCTACATCACCATTGCCGGTGAGCGATACACCACTAAAGAGAAAATAGTAGAGGTAACCGCATCTGTGGCCAATCCGAATGCACCAAAAACGACTCAAGATGTGGCAAATGAAAGTCTGTATCTGATAGCCTCCATCTCTAAACCAAGCCCCTATGAGAATGAGGCTGTGCTGGTCACCTATACCTTGTATTTTTCGCCTCAAGTATACATTACCAATTTTGTTCCCGTCGATAACCCCTCTTACAATAACTTCTGGAGCCAAGATATTCCCATAAAAGAATATGAAACGCGGAGAACTACCTATCAAAATGAAGACTTTAATGCAGTAGACTTAAAACAGGTAGTGCTGTATCCGCAAAAATCAGGGGCACTACCGATTGAGCCTTTTTCTCTAGAATTATACGTACAAATTCCTACTGGAAGACGCGACTTTTTTGGAGACCCTATAATGCGCTCGGCCACTAAGGTGGTTTCGGCTGGAGCGTCTGTGCTCAATGTTAAAGCTTTGCCTGCCGCAGGAAGGCCAGACGATTTCAGCGGTGCAGTCGGAAAATTCAACTTTGAGACCTCGGCAAATAAAACCACTCTAGACGCCAACGAATCATTGCAGATCGGGGTAAAAGTCTCTGGCACAGGTAATCTGAAGCTTTTAAAGCTGCCTGAACTCAGCCTTCCGTCTTCTCTAGAGCAATACGAACCAGAGTTTAATGATGAGGTGAGCGTATCAGTATCGGGAATGAAAGGCGCTGTTCGTCAAACGTATACCGTAGTTCCGAGATATGTGGGTAATTACCCCGTAAATGAATTGAAATTCAGCTATTTCGATCTTGAAAAAGAAAGTTATGTGACGCTAACTTCTAATCCTTTAAGCATTAGCGTTGAAAATGGACCTGTGCGATCAACTCCGAGCGCGGGCTCTACCAATGAATCTGCGGTGTCCTCGCCTAGCGCGTTGAGTGTGCAAAATGCCTTTGTCTCCAATGCATTTACGAGCTCATTTGAGCCCATTGTTTCAGAATCTTGGAGCGGGGGAATTATTCACCTTGCCTTCATTTTAAGTTTTATTCTAGGCGCATTGGTTATCGGCTTAACCTCTAGACTGTACCAAAAAATAAGTCTGAAGTCATCAGGAACACTCAAAAAGTCATACCAAAAGCGCATAAAAAATCTCCTGAAAGAAACTGAAGATTGCGCATCAAAAGGACAAATCGAAGAATTCTATGAAGCACTTTCAAAAACGCTTGATCACGCTCTTTCGTTATTATTAAAAGAGACTATTAGAGGAGCCTCCGATGGGCAAATTAAAAGTGTACTTGGAAAGGTCGCGCTCGAATCTTCGGCAGTAGAAGAAATTGCTGCATTGATGAACAAAGTTAACCTCATTAAATACAGCCCTATTAGTAGCAGCGATGTAGAGTCAGATTTAGAGCGTTTACATAAACTTATTCAGCTTATTCAAGCTAAAGCCAAAGCGTTATGAAAGCCATTAGATTATATATAATAGCTCTGTTCTCTTGTTCCCTTTCAGTGGGGCATGCGCAAAGTGAAATAAATCACGAACAGCTTTTTGCATTAGGAAACGAAGCGTACGTAGCCGAAAAATACGAAGAGGCCATTAATTACTTTCAGACGATTCTCGCCGAAGGTGTGCATTCCCCAGAGCTTTACTTGAATCTAGGAAATGCGTATTTCAAGAATAAAAATACCGCGGCCAGTATTCTGTATTACGAACGGGGATTACTTGTAGACCCTAATAATCAGCGCATTTTAAACAACCTAACTTTTGCAGAAAATCAGCGCTTAGATAAGATCGACCCCCTGCCTCTGCCCTTGGGTCAGCGCATAATAAACCAATTTTTTGATGTTATTTCTATAAAACTGTGGGGGATAATCTCGCTGGTTTTAGGAGGCTTCGGGCTTTTGATATTTGTGGCCTTTAAAGCTACAAAACGCAAAATTTGGTGGAGAACTTCAATGGTTTTGTTCACGGCTTCATTGGCCCTATACGCCATGACATTTAAGGCTAAAACACTTATAGAAAGTGATGATTCCGCCATTGTATTTGAACCGCGTGTGCTGGTCTTGTCTGAGCCAAAATCGCAAGCTCCTGTAGTTTTTGAACTGCATGAGGGCACCAAGGTTCAGATAGAAGGACGTTTTCAAGATTATACTGAAGTTAGACTGGCCAATGGGCAGTCAGGTTGGCTAAAAGAGCAAGATATAAGGCGGATAAAATTTTAGAAATAGACGGTATTTAGGATATGTTACAAATGTCTATCTTTCAATATATACTTTAATTTATGCCAACCCAAACATCCGAAAGTCAAATACAGATGACGCCGGCAAAGGCGCTTCAACTTCTTAAAGAGGGCAATGAGCGTTTCTTAAACGGATCTCTACGTGAACGCAAGCTCCACCAACAAGTGATTGAGACTGCCTATGGTCAATACCCCTTTGCCAGCATTATCGGCTGCATCGACTCTCGGGTTCCCACCTCGCTCGTCTTCGATCAAGGCATTGGCTCACTATTTAGCGCCCGTGTGGCAGGAAACGTTGTAAACGAGGATATTTTAGGAAGCCTTGAATTTGCGTGTAAATTGGCGGGGGCTAGATTAGTCGTAGTTCTAGGTCATACGTCTTGCGGAGCGGTGAAAGGGGCTTGCGATCAGGCAGAATTAGGAAATCTAACCGCATTGTTAGCTAAGATAAACCCTGCAGTTTTGGCAGTTACCGAGCCTGAAAATCCAGAAGAGCGCACCTCAAAGAATGCAACCTTTGTAGATGCCGTGGCCTTAGAAAACGTGAAACTTACTGTTCAAAACATCCGAATCTATTCTAATGTTTTAAGGTCAATGGAAAAAGAAGGTGCCATTAAAATTATTGGTGCCATGTATAATGTGGCCACAGGTGAGGTAAGCTTTTTAGACTAATCTCTAGCTATTGGTGGGGTGTGTAAAAAACCGTACCAAATTCTCCAGATCCCCCACGATTCCTCTTTCGGATATTACCGTTAGGGTTATATTGCGCTCCTTAGCTTTGTGTCCAAAGTCTTGGATGATTTCAACAATATCATAATCTAAATAGCGCGTTTTTCGCACGTCTATTTCTACCGATGCATTATTAGGCATTCGCTCAAGCGCATCTAATATTGCCCCCTTATTGAAAAAAGTAACCTCTTCTGCTAGCGTCATTTTATAGGATGGGGTTTCAGCGCTTTCGTCTCTAAGTTGTAAAAAATGAGAGTTCTTAAAACTATAAAAGAGAATAACGATTACGCCTACGCCAAGGCCTAACGAAATTCCAATGAGTAGGTCGGTGAAAACAATGCCAATAATAGTAACTATGAATGGAGCAAATTGTTTAGTTCCAAGTTGAAACATTTTCTTAAACAAGCTAGGCTCAGCCAATTTATAGCCAACTAGAATAAGAATGGCTGCAAGCACAGAAAGGGGGATTTCATTAATGACCCTTGGCAAGAGTATAACCGCGATCAACAATAAAAATCCATGAATTATAGCCGATAACTTAGTTTCATTCTTCGACTGAATATTCGCGGAGCTACGAACGATCACCTGAGTGATAGGAAGCCCTCCTATCATTCCTGACATGATGTTGCCCACGCCCTGAGCTACAAGCTCTCTGTTGGTTGGTGTAACACGCTTGTGCGGATCTAGTTTATCGGTGGCCTCAACGCTCAATAAGGTCTCTAGACTGGCTACAAGCGCAATAGTAAATGCAACAATCCAAACCTCTTTATTCGAAATACTCGAAAAAGACGGGTAGGTAAATTGCGCGGTGAAATCAGCTAACGATTCAAACACAGGAACCGAAACTAAATGCATACTGGCAACACCCCACACCGGATGGTCTTTGGTGACCATGGCATATACAATTCCTAGGGCTACAGCCACGATAGGGCCTTGAATAATAGTAAAAAACCTAGCTTTTTTTGCAAGGACCTTGTCCCAAAAGAGCATTACAAAAAGGCCTATAAAACCAATCAGCGTGGCTCCGGGACTAATGTATTTTGCAGTCTGAATAATGCTTTGGAAGGTGTTGGTTCCGTCTTGTTCCGAAAAAGCAAAATCTCCCATTCCGTCAGAATTGTATCCAAAAAAATGAGGAATCTGCTTAAGCACAATAATGATTCCTATGCCCGTTAGCATTCCCTTGATAACCGATGACGGAAAGAAATACCCGATAATTCCAGCTTTGAGAAATCCAAGTATCACTTGAATAACTCCTGCAATAACTACGGTAAGTAAGAAAATTCTATAGTCGCCAAAGCTAGTAATGGCGGCAAGTACAATAGCCGCGAGTCCAGCGGCCGGGCCACTCACCCCTACTTGAGAACCACTAATGGCTCCTACAACAATTCCTCCTATAATCCCGGCAATTAGGCCCGAAAATAATGGGGCTCCCGAGGCTAAAGCAATGCCCAAACACAGCGGAAGGGCTACAAAAAATACGACAATACTAGCAGGAAGATCTGCCTTTAGAGTTTTAAACATATTTAAATAAGGTAAGATTAAGAACGTAGAGCTAAACTAACAAACCAATTTCATAGTCTGGGGGCTCTAGTTGCACCCTACACAAACCAAAAGTTGGTTTTTGAAACCGATAACCTAGGGTGAGGATCTGCTGAAAGGAGACCTGAATATATTCCGTTGTGATACCCGTAAAAATAACCTCGTCAGATTGGTCAGCTACTTCCGTTTTTGGCTCTGCGTCAGAAGACTCTTCGGCTTCGTATTCCAAACTAATGGCATAAGTCCATTCACCGCAAGCATAGCGGGTCAATTCTGAGGAGGTCAAGACAAAAATCATGACTACAGAAACTATTTGAGCTATACGAATGGATACAAACAATGAATAAACTTTTTTTTATGAGTGCCATAAAGATAATCTTCTAATTTCAGCCCACAAAGAGGGTTATCGTGATTTTTGATACTAGCGCATCAGTGGTCTTTAAAAATCCTTTACTACTTTTAAATCCCCAAAACATAGGCGATGCTCGCGCAAATTGAAGAATTAATAACAAAAGTTGAGGCTTTTCATAGTAGCTGATTCCAAAGAAATTGAGGCCTTCAGAATTGAATACCTAGGAAAAAAGGGGGTGCTAAATGATCTTTTTGCCTCTTTTAAGTCGGTAGCCTCTGACGAGCGAAAAGAAGTTGGTCAAGCCATAAATCGATTAAAACAAGCGGCTTCAGAAAAGGTAGATAATCTTAAAGATCAAGCCGATTCAACCGATTCAAAAACCGTTAAAAATACTATTGACCTCACCCGGCCCGGTTACCCCACCGAAATGGGTAGCCGTCATCCTATAAGTATCGTTCGAAATAAAATCGTCGACATCTTTTCATCTATAGGCTTTGGCGTTTCAGAAGGACCAGAAATTGAAGACGACTGGCACAACTTTACGGCACTAAACTTGCCCGATCACCATCCGGCAAGAGATATGCAAGACACCTTTTTTATTCAAACCAATCCAGATATCTTGCTGCGCACGCACACCTCTTCGGTTCAGGTGCGTCACATGGAGCAAAATCAGCCCCCAATTCGGACCATTTCTCCTGGGAGGGTCTATAGAAATGAAGATATCTCGGCGCGTTCTCACTGCTTTTTTCATCAGGTTGAGGGCTTGTACATAGACAAAGACGTCTCTTTCGCAGACCTTAAACAGACACTTCAGTATTTCACCACCAAACTCTTCGGAAAATCTAAAATTCGCCTAAGACCTTCTTACTTTCCGTTTACCGAACCTAGCGCAGAAGTAGATGTGTATTGGGGTCTAGAAACCGAAACCGATTACCGCATGACCAAAGGCACAGGGTGGCTCGAAATTATGGGCTGTGGCATGGTAGATCCTAATGTACTTCGCAACTGTGGCATTGATCCTGAGGTGTATTCAGGCTACGCTTTCGGAATGGGTATAGATAGAATTGCCCTGTTGCTTTATCAAATACCCGATATACGCATGCTCAGTGAAAACGACATGCGGTTTTTAGAGCAATTTAAAGGAGTTAAGTAGAAATTACCAAGAAGTATAAGGATGTTCGCTGAGGTAATGGTTATAGTAGCGTAAATCTCCACTCACCTCATCAGAAAACCAGTCTGGAGGACAAAAAGCAGAAGCATCTTCTTCGTTTTCAAACTCGACCTCTGCTAGAATCAAGCCGTTATTAGCTCCTTGAAAAACGTCTAATTCTATGGTATGTTTGCCGTAAGAAATGTAATAGCGCTTCTTCTCTACTTTATTTTGTGTGCATAATTCTAGAAGTTCATTAGCCTCTTCTAAGCTAATGTCGCGCTCGATCTCTAAACGCTTGATACCCGAACTTCTCTGCTTAATGGTAAGGTATCCGCGTTCCTGATCTACACGAACGCGAACAACTACTAAATCAGATGAAGCTAGATACCCTTGAGCAATGCGCTTAAAGGTATGCTCTGCAAGAGGAACTTCTCTTTCTAGCCGTTGAGGAAAGACTAAGTATTTCTTTTCAATCTCGAAAGGCATTAGGTAATCTGAGTAATTCGCAGGCTATTTACCATTCCCTTTTTCTCAATGGGCACAGAAGTCAAGGTAATGGCCATGTCTCCAGAGGCCAAAAAGCCTTTTTGCTTAGCCATTTGGTTAATGTCTGTGACCGTAGCATCGGTTGAGCTGTACTTGTCGTAGTAAAAGGCGTACACTCCCCAGAGCATATTTAACCTGCCGAGTATATGTTTGTTATCGGTAAAGGCCAAGATGTACGAGTTAGGGCGCCATGCCGAAACTTGAAAGGCCGTGTAGCCTGAATTGGTAAGAGTTCCAATGACCTTCGCCTCAATTTCTGTAGCCATTAGGGCGGCGTGATAACATACCGATTTAGTGATGAATCGCTTTGTTTTAAGCCTTGGAGGGGGCGTGGGGCGACAGGCGGTATCGGCATGTTCTACAGCGCGAATGATAGCGGCCATTTTAGCTACCACTTGAACCGGGTACTTTCCGACCGATGTTTCGCCAGAAAGCATTACGGCGTCAGCTCCATCCATTACTGAATTAGCTACGTCGTTTACCTCGGCTCTTGTAGGGGTCAGGGTTTCCATCATGGTCTCCATCATCTGAGTGGCGATCACCACAGGAATACGAGCCTCCTTAGATTTTTGTACTAACTGTTTCTGTAATAGCGGAACCTCCTCTGCCGGAACCTCAACCCCAAGGTCTCCTCTTGCCACCATGATTCCGTCGCTGTGGGCAACAATTTCATCGATATTGACAATGGCTTCAGGCTTTTCAATCTTAGAAATAATAGGAATTTTGTAATCGGCATGCTTTTCAATAAGCGCCTGCAAGTCTTTGATGTCTTGGGCATGACGCACAAAAGAAAGCGCCATCCAATCAACATTCAATGAAATGGCAAAAATGGCATCTTCTATATCTTTTTCTGTAAGTGCAGGAAGCGAAATCGCCGTGTTCGGAAGGTTCACGCCTTTGTTGGATTTCAGCGGACCTCCTTGAATCACCTCAGCATTTACGGTATCTATCTTATTGGTGTCAAGTACTTTAAAGATCAGCTTTCCGTCATCTAATAAAATGCGCTCTCCGGGATTTACGTCTCTAGGAAAAGCCTCATAGGTCATGTAAGCTGCTTTGGCGTCTCCTTCGAAACGCTCGCCAGTCTTAAATGCTATTTTGTCTCCAGGCTCTAGAAAAACGCCTTCTTTCATAGCCCCCACTCTGAGTTTGGGCCCTTGAAGATCGGCCAAGATTCCAGTGTTTCGCCCGAGCTCTTCATTTAGTTCGCGAATAAATCGCACTTTCTCTTTAACGCCTTCGTAGTCAGCATGGGAGAAGTTGAGCCTGAAAATATCTGCTCCAGCCAGCATCATTTCTCGTAATATTTCTTTAGATGAGCAGGCCGGACCGAGCGTGGCCAGTATTTTTGTTTTTTTAAGAAAAGACATAGGTGTTTAGTAGATTAGGTTCGTTTTTGATTTGATCAATTGCGAATTTAAAGCATACGCCATTACGATTTGGTCTAGTTGTTTAAGTTTCTCTAAGACGAAGGTTAATTGTTCTTCTGATTCTCCTTCAACTTTTAGAAGATAGTCTATACGCTTGTATTCAGGAAGAACGTGATAAATTTCCTCAAAGCGATTATCGGCGAACAAGTTCAGTTCGGCCTGTATATTAACTGCTGTTTTCAATTTATTTTGAATGAGCGTATAGCGACTAAAATGCTTCTGATGATCAAAAGCAAACCACGGAAAAAAGTAGCCCTGCCCAAACTCTAGATCGTCTTTTTGACGTTTCAACTGAAGTTTTAGATCGCGATTTAAGAAGAATAGCAGTTGATAATCTGGACATTCGCTGTGTATAGCGAATACCGCCGTATCGTCTTGATCTACAGGAACCTTAAGTACGTACTTAGCCATGATTTGAGGCGTTAATGCGGTCTTGCATTGCATAAAAAGCACGTTGCGAAGCCTTTTCTTCTGCTCGCTTTTTAGAGGTCTCACGGGCTCTGCTAATCACTTGGTCTTCGAGTATAAAGCGTACTGAAAAGTGGGGTCTCTCGTCGACTCCTTGATCTTCTACAATCTCAAATCGAAAAACCTTTTTCTGCTTTTGACACCACTCAATCATAAGGCTTTTATACGACATTACCTTTCCTTCAAGCCGCTCTATGTCTACATGGGGTTCAATCACGCGCATGCGAATAAACCGCTCGCAATAATCGTGACCCCTATCGAGATATATGGCTCCAACAAGGGCCTCAAATAAATTTCCAAATATATTTTCTCCGAATTGCTCTGCAGAAATACGACTTTCGAGGTATTTGTCAAGCTCAAGCTCGCGCCCTAATTCATTGAGATGCTGTCTACTCACAATCTTAGAACGCATTTTGGTGAGATAGCCTTCATTTCCATTAGGAACCTCTTTAAAAAGATACTTTGAGATGATTACCCCTAACATAGCATCTCCTAAAAACTCTAATCGCTCATAGTTCAGCGGATTCCCGCTGTTGTCTTTCTGATTCATAGAGCGATGAGTGAATGCTCTTGTGTACCAGGCAATGTCTTTGGGCTTAAACCCCAAGATAAAAGTCATTGCCGCATTGAATTCACCCTTGTTGTTAGAAAAAGGCAATTCAAAGGCGCGGCCTAACTTCATGTGACTTATCCGTTGTATTTTCTCAATACCACACAAGCGTTATGGCCGCCAAACCCAAAGGTATTGCTCATAGCCACTTTAACCTCTCGCTTCTGTGCTTTATTAAGCGTAAGGTTTAGGCTCGGATCAATGTTTTCGTCTACTACACTGTGGTTGATAGTAGGCGGAACAATGCCGTTCACTATAGAAAGCACAGAAGCAATAGCCTCAATAGCTCCGGCAGCCCCAAGCAAGTGCCCTGTCATAGACTTGGTAGAGTTGATGTTTATGTTTTTAGCGTGTTCCCCAAAAACAGTGGTGATTGCTTTTAACTCTGCAACATCTCCTAAAGGGGTAGAGGTTCCGTGGGTATTTATCGCATCGACTTCTTCGGGCTGAATATGCGCATCGTTCAAGCAGTTCTGAATCACACGCTTAACCCCAGCTCCATCAGGATGTGGGGCAGTTAGGTGATAGGCGTCACTTGAAAGTCCTCCCCCGATAACCTCGGCATAGATGCGTGCGCCTCGAGCGATAGCATGGTCAAGATCTTCAAGTATCAGGGCCCCTGCACCTTCGCCGAGAACAAACCCATCTCTAGTGGCGTCAAAAGGTCTTGAAGCGGTAGCAAAAGAGTCGTTATTGGTAGATAGTGCATGCATAGCGTTGAACCCAGCCACCCCAGCAATATTCACTGCGGCCTCAGATCCGCCGGTAACTACCACATCGCAATAACCGAGTCTTATCGTATTCATCGCGTCAATAATAGCGTTTGCAGAAGAGGCACAGGCCGAAACCGTAGTATAGTTTGGTCCCATAAATCCGTGCTTGATAGAGATGTGCCCTGGAGCAATGTCAGCAATCATCTTTGGAATAAAAAACGGATTAAAACGGGGAGTTCCGTCGCCTTTAGCAAATTCCAAGATTTCGTTTTGAAAGGTCTCTAAACCACCTATTCCGGCACCCCAAATAACTCCGGTACGGTATTTATCAATAGCCTCTAGATCTAGGCCTGAGTGAATGATTGCCTCGTCAGCTGCTATCATGGCGTATTGGGCAAATGGGTCTAGTTTTCTAACCTCTTTTCGGTCGAAATAATCGAGCGCATCGTAATTTTTAATTTCGCAAGCAAAACGCGTTTTAAACTTTTCTGCGTCAAATCGAGTGATAGGGGCTGCTCCGCTTTTTCCTTCTAAAAGCGCATTCCAATAAGATTCAAGGTTGTTTCCAATGGGAGTTAGTGCACCCATTCCTGTTACTACAACACGTTTGAGTTTTATCATTTTAGCCGTGTTTATTTCAATGGAAGATATAAAAAATCCATGTGCACCTGAGTGCACATGGATAGTAATTTAAGCCGTCTGAGGTCTTACTTAGAAGATTCTATATAAGAAATGGCTTGACCTACAGTAGCAATATTTTCTGCTTGGTCGTCAGGAATCTGAATATCAAATTCTTTTTCAAATTCCATAATGAGCTCAACTGTATCTAAAGAGTCTGCGCCTAAATCATTTGTAAAACTAGCCTCAGCTACAACCTCGTTTTCGTCAACGCCTAGTTTGTCAACAATAATAGCTTTCACTCTTGATGCAATGTCTGACATATCTTTGTTTTTAAAAATTATATCTCGGCAAATGTATAAAACTTTGCATATACAAAGAAGGTTAAGGATTTTTACTGCTTTACCTTAACTTCGCTTTATACGAACCTTCGCTGTCTTTACATGTCTAAAATAATTCTTTTTGCCTCAGGATCAGGGTCTAATGCAGAAAGTATCATTCGCTATTTCAAAGGCTCCTCTAGCGTTGAAGTGGCCTTTGTATTCACCAACAAACACGAAGCTGGGGTTCTAGAACGCTGCAAACGCCTAGGAGTGCCCGCTGCTTATCGTCAATAAAGCGGCTCTTGACAGTGCTGCTTTTCTCGAAATGCTCAAAAACCTTAACCCGAATCTAATCGTCTTAGCCGGATACCTTCTAAAGATTCCGAGTGACTGGGTTTCTGCTTTTTCTGGGCGAATAATTAATATTCATCCGGCCCTTCTACCCAATTACGGAGGAACGGGCATGTACGGTATGCACGTTCATGAGGCGGTAGTGCAGGGGCAAGAAAAAGAGAGCGGAATCAGTATTCATTACGTGAATGAGTATTACGATCAAGGGGCTATAATCGCTCAATATAAGGTGCCTATAGAGACTACAGACACCCCAGAGCAAGTGGCCAAAAAGGTGCAGGCCCTAGAGCATCAGTATTTTCCGATGGAAATCGAAAAACTACTTCATGATGCAGATTAATCTGTATACCGATGGCGCCGCCCGGGGCAACCCTGGCCCGGGCGGCTACGGAATTGTACTCGAATGGCCAGAAAAAAACTACCGCAAAGAATTTGCGGATGGCTTTAAACATACTACCAATAACCGAATGGAGCTGCTGGCGGTCATCGAAGGATTAAAAAAGCTAAAAGGCAGTGAGATGCAGGTCACAGTGTATACCGATTCTCGCTACGTGGCCGATGCTGTTGAAAAGAAGTGGGTTTTTGGTTGGGAGCGCAAAAAGTTTAAAGACCGCAAAAACGCCGATCTCTGGAAGGCGCTACTAGAACAGCTTGGCAAGCACACCGTAAAATTTGTGTGGATCAAGGGGCACAACAACCACCCTCAAAATGAGCGCTGCGATGCGCTGGCGGTGGCCGCCTCAAAACAACCTCAGCTAAAGGAAGACATTGGGTTCATTGAATCGAGCCCCAATGAATAAACCTTTTATATTTGCACCAGTAGTCAAAACAAGCACATGTCAAAATTATTGGCGGTAGGTACCCTGGCATACGATGCCATTGAAACTCCCTTCGACCGCACCGAAAAGACGTTAGGAGGCTCGGTCTCTTACATTGCGCTTGCAGCAAGTCACTTTAACGTTGATATCGGAATCGTTTCGGTCATTGGAGGAGATTTTGAGGAGAAACACCTCGAGTTGCTGCGCTCTAAAAACATTGATCTTAGTGGGGTAGAAAAAATCCAAGAGGGCAAAACATTCTTCTGGTCTGGCCGCTACCACAACGACATGAACAGCAGAGACACTCTGGTTACCGAACTGAACACTTTAGCGGATTTCGACCCAAAAGTGCCTGAAAACTTTAAAGATGCTGAGGTGCTTCTTTTGGGCAACTTGCATCCGTCTATTCAACTAAGCGTGCTCGACCAGATGCACAAGCGGCCCAATGTGGTCATTCTCGATACCATGAATTATTGGATCGAGCACACACCCGATGAGCTCGAATTGGTGCTCAAACGCATCGATGTACTCGCAATTAACGACGAAGAAGCGCGCCAACTTTCTGGTGAGTATTCGCTAGTAAAGGCGGCAAAAAAAATACTCGAAAAAGGACCGAGCTACCTAATTATAAAAAAGGGGGAGCACGGGGCCCTGCTCTTTCATCAAGATCAGGTCTTTTTTGCACCCGCTCTTCCGCTTGAAGATGTGTACGATCCGACAGGAGCTGGAGACACTTTCGCAGGAGGCCTAGCCGGATACCTAACCGAATCGCGCCATGTCTCTTTCGACAAACTAAAAAGTGCCCTTATTCACGGGGCAAACCTGGCCTCTTTTTGTGTAGAAAAGATCGGAACCGAGCGAATGGAGACCCTTGAACGCAAAGAAATTGCCGAGCGACTTGAGATCTTTAAAACGCTTACCCAATGTGTCATTGAACTTGATTAAACTATCTATCTCATGAGTGATGCGATCAAACACGAATGCGGAATAGCCCTAATTCGACTGCTTAAGCCACTCGAATACTACAAGAAGAAATACGGAACGGCTTTTTACGCGGTAAACAAAATGTATCTCATGATGGAGAAACAGCACAACCGCGGACAAGACGGTGCCGGAATTGCGACGATCAAATTCGACATGCAGGCCGGAGAGCGCTATATCGCTAGGGTGAGATCTGCCGAAAAGCAACCGATACAAGACATTTTTGACCAAATTAATAGCCGCATTCAAGGCGTGCTAGATGCCCATCCTGAAGAACATGACAACCTAGACTTCTTAAAAAAACAGATTCCGTATTTAGGAGAGTTAATGCTCGGGCATGTGCGTTACGGCACTTTTGGGCAAAACAGCATAGAAAGTGTTCACCCCTTCTTGCGGCAAAACAACTGGATGCACCGCAATTTAATTGTTGCCGGAAACTTCAACATGACCAACGTGCAAGAAATGTTCAATGAACTTGTGCGCATCGGTCAGCATCCCAAGGCTATGTCTGATACCGTAACCGTAATGGAGCGCATTGGCCATTTTTTAGACGATGCTGTGGCTAAACTCTACAAAGATGCCAAGCGAGAAGGATACAATAAGCGAGAAGCTTCAAGCATCATTGCGGAGCGACTTGATGTGGCGCGCATACTGCGAAAAGCTGCGAAAAACTGGGACGGAGGCTACGCTATGGCTGGTCTTATCGGCCACGGAGATGCCTTTGTATTAAGAGACCCTGCAGGCATACGCCCGGCCTACTACTACAAAGACGATGAGATCGTAGTGGTCGCCTCAGAGCGCCCAGCCATTCAAACGGTCTTCAATGTTAAAAAAGAACACATTCACGAAATTGAGCCCGGCCAGGCACTTATAGTCAAGAAATCAGGAGCCTTTGCCCTTGAGCAAGTCTTGGAGGCCACCGAAAAAAAGGCCTGCTCGTTTGAGCGCATTTACTTTTCGCGTGGCAGCGATGAAGACATTTACAAAGAGCGCAAAGCCCTAGGGCGTTACGTCTTTAATAGAGTGTATGATGCCATAGGGGGCGATCTAATTAACAGCGTGTTCTCGTATATTCCAAATACAGCCGAAACCTCATTTTTGGGTATGATCTCTGAAGCGCAAACGCGCCTTAACGCCTTTAAAAAAGCTCAGATACTCGCCAAAGGCGGCAGCTTGTCTGAGGCTGAGCTCGATGAACTGCTCATGGTGAGGCCCCGAATCGAAAAGGTGGCCATAAAAGACGCCAAACTCAGAACCTTTATTACTCAAGACAGCAGCAGAGACGACCTGGTGGCTCACGTTTACGACATTACCTACGGATCGGTAAAAACCACCGACAATTTGGTGATCATTGACGACAGTATCGTTCGTGGAACCACCCTTAAAAAGTCGATTCTTCGAATGCTCGACAGGCTGCATCCGAAACAGATAGTGGTTGTTTCTTCAGCTCCTCAAATACGTTACCCTGACTGCTACGGCATCGATATGGCGCGTTTAGAAGACTTTATTGCCTTTAAGGCGGCAGTCGAACTGCACAAAGAGCGGGGCACCGAAGAGGTGCTGAACAAAGTGTATAGCAAGTGTTTGGCTAGCTTAGACAAAGAAGCTAAACAGGTGACTAATTACGTGAAAGAGATATACAATCCGTTTAGCAACGAAGAGCTTGAGCTAAAAATTGCCGAATTACTTAGGCCACAAGACATGAAAGCCCCTGTAAAAATACTCTTTCAAACGATTGAAGATCTTCACAGGGCCTGTCCTGACAATAAAGGTGATTGGTATTTCACAGGAGACTACCCCACGCCAGGTGGGCATAAAGTGGTCAATCGTGCCTTTGTTAATTACTACGAAGGAAACCGCTCAAGAGCGTACTAAGAAAGTGGCTTGAGCCTATTTCGCCTCTGCATAGAATTCGCTGACCTTGTCCCAGTTGATGACGCTGAAAAACGCATTGATATAATCCGGGCGTCTGTTTTGGTAATTCAAGTAATAGGCATGCTCCCAGACATCCAATCCTAGAATAGGCGTTCCTTGGCAGCTAACGCCAGGCATAAGCGGATTGTCTTGATTGGGGGTTGAGCATACTTCAACAACTCCGCCTTTGTGCACGCACAACCAAGCCCAACCTGATCCAAATTGAGTGGCCGCAGCATTGCTAAAGGCATCTTTAAACTGCTCAAACGACCCGTAAGCCTTTTCTATAGCTGCAGAAAGCTCTCCTGATGGGCTTCCGCCAGCATTAGGTGCCATTACTTCCCAGAATAGGTTGTGGTTGTAATAACCACCTCCATTGTTTCTGAGGGCTCCATTACTCATATCAAGGTTCTTGAGAATTTCGGTGATCGACTTACCCTCAAGAGTTGTTCCCTCAACAGCGGCATTTAATTTAGCCGTGTATCCGGCGTGGTGTTTTCCGTGGTGAATTTCCATGGTGCGGGCGTCGATATGAGGCTCAAGCGCGTCATAGGCATAAGGCAAATTGGGTAATTCAAATGACATATGTTTCTGTTTTTAAGGTGAGTAGTTCTACAAAAATAAGGCTAAAGTGCGTACTTTGCATTACCCAGATGGTACTAGAGGCTCCCTTTCAAATTTACAGCGCCGCGGCCGGGTCAGGAAAGACTTATACGCTCGCTAAAACCTACCTCAGTCTGCTACTTCAATCTGATAGTAGCAGGCCTTTTCAGCACATTTTAGCCATTACCTTCACCAACAAGGCTGCCGCTGAGATGAAAGAACGTGTGCTTTCTAGCCTGCACTATTTTGCGCATCGCTGTGACGAATCCGAACCGGTCAAAGAAATCATGCTCACAGAGCTAATAGAAGGGCTAAAGTTCAGCAAAGAGCATATTAGAGCTCGTTCAAAAACAGTGCTTAAAGAGATCCTTCACAATTATTCGAGCTTTGAGCTCACGACTATAGACGCCTTCACCCATAAACTGATTCGGAGCTTTGCACTAGACCTTTCGCTAAATCCTGGCTTTGAGGTGACCCTAGAACCCCACACCTATCTGAAAGAGGCTATTGAACGACTTATTGATCAGATTCAAACCGATAAAATTCTGAAGGGATTGCTACGCGCTATGACTTTTGAGCAGATTGAGCAGTCTAAATCGTTTGACATTAGCTATCAGCTTTTTGAGTTTAGCAAAGAACTCCTCAATGAAAGCTCGCGCAAAAAATTTGCGCTTAACCGCATAGAATTAGCCCAAATTCTTCCGCTAAAAGAACAGCTTAAGCTTCAGATCGAAGGCATTAACAACAAGATCACCGAAGGCGCTCATTCACTGCTTCAAGTACTTAAAACCGAAGGAGAAAACGACACATTCAAAACCTATATTCTTGATCATCTTAAGGCCATGGATGAAGGTCGTTTAGATGACTCTAAACTTACCGGACCGACAGTTGTCAAACAAATAGAACAAAATACTCACCTAAAAAAGGGAAAAGAGATTAGCCCGATATTGCGCGAGCGCATTGAAACCGAATACCCAAAACTCGTTGATCTTTTGCACGATAGAAATCGATTGTTGGGCATTTTTAATCAGCTCGGAAACTATGCGCTAATGCGGCGGATATTTAATTTATACCAATCGGTATTAAAAGAGAAAGAGGTGCTTCCGATCGCCGAGTTCAATGCGCTCATTAGCGAAGCCATCGCCGATCAACCCACCCCATATATCTACGAGCGCATAGGCTCAAAATACCAGCACTTCTTTATCGATGAATTTCAAGACACCTCGGTATTTCAGTGGAATAATTTAAAACCTCTTTTGTCTGCAACCATCGAGTCTGCTGAAACGCTTAAAGAAGGATTGGTTTTTATTGTCGGCGATGCCAAGCAATCGATTTACCGTTGGAGAGGTGGAGATGCCCAGCAGTTTATAGATCTTCACGCCAACAAAACCCCCGTCTTTTCTAAGCCGGCAGAGCCTGCCACTTTAAAGAAAAATTTCCGGAGTGCGGCGGCTATAGTAACCTTTAATAATCGCTTGTTTGATATAGCCGCTGCACAGTTAGAAGATGCATCGCACCAAGAATTGTACAAGACTACTAGTCTTCAACACTGTCGCCTAGGCTCCAATGCTGACGAAGGCCTAGTGCGCGTTCGATTCCATCAAAAATCCAAAGAAGATGGGGTAGAAGCAGCATTAAACGGGCTACTAGATGACCTTTCTTTTAGCCGTGAAAAAGGATATAGCCTAGCCGACATGGCCGTTTTAGTCTCTACCAATAGCGAGGCAAAAAAAGTAGCCGAATATCTAATCAAAGAAGGCGTAAGTGTAATCTCTTCTGAAGCCTTAGATCTTAAATTAAACGATACGGTAAGCGCTATAATCGCCCTTATGCGCTATGCCCTTGATCGCAGTAATGCCATGCACGCCTTTACAGTTATTGATACCGCTGAGCGCTACCACAAAAATCGTTTTGAACGAGTTAGAGAAGCGTTAAAAGACCAAGGAAAAAGGCGTATTACTAGCTTTGAAGTCTACCTAAAAAACACAGGTGTCAACTTCGATAAATGGCTAAAAGACAATGCCTTTGTCTTCGTAAAATCTGCCGTTGACCAGCTCGTGCTCAGTCAGCCAAATGGCGTAAATAGACTTGCGGGGCAAGCCGACCCGGCCTATTGCAATTACTTACTTGAATTAGTCCATGAGAGGCAGTACCAAAAGGGGAGGGTCTTCAAGAGTTTTTAACCTTCTATGACGCGCAAGAAACACTTTTCATGCCACTGCCTGAAAGCGACCAAGCGCTGCGTATCACCACGGTGCATAAATCTAAGGGACTAGAATTTGATTTGGTCTTTTATCCGTTCGCTGTAGAGCGCAATAAATCTATAAACTCAAAAAAAGAGTGGCTATCGGTAGACGACGTGCTCCCTTTATCTGAAATGCTCTTGCCTCTCTCAGAGAAGACCACTAAAAATCATGAACCCTCGAGAAAAATGTATGAACACGAAAGATCAAAAACAGCGCTTGATCACCTAAATCAATTATATGTAGCCTGCACTAGAGCTAAAAATGGTCTTTTCATTTATACAGAAGAACCTACTTCAGAAAAAGAAGGCATTCATTATGCTTCACTTATTCAAGACTGTTTACGTCAGCACTACTCGCTAAACACAACAGATCCAGCGGTTGCTACTATTGGGTCTCTGGTGGTTAAAAGTGCCTCAAGCGACAAAAAACAAGGGCATAAAATTAGCTTTTCGACAGCCGATCAGCAGCTGGCATTTACCCTGTCGTATCCAGAAACCCAAACTAAAGAGTCTCAAGTATTAGGCACCTTGTTTCATGAATTTATGCGACAGGTAAATAGCCTAGAAGATATTGCTGAGGTGAAAACACAGATGCTAAAAAACCCCCCTGAAGACGTTAACTATTCGGCTTTGATAGATCAGTGCGAGCAATGGGCGCTAAGCATTACCACCCATGCCGAGCTCAAACACTTGTACCGTGCATCGCTTTGGGCAAAAAACGAATCCGTTTTGCTCGCCCCAGGTGCTGCTCTTTTTATTCCTGACCGTTTAGTGCTGATCGATGACGCCTACTCGCTCATTGAATACAAGACAGGGGAGGCAAAAAAAGCCCATATAGACCAGGTCGATCACTACGCGCAACTCATCGACGAAATGCACGCCAAAAAGCCAAAAGTAAAAGTAAAAGAACGCATCATTATCTATCTTAGAGCATCCGAGCCAGAAATCACGATTACCTACACTTAAACTGCATAACCTATGTATCCAAAAGCTTTTCAAAAGCAACTTCAAGAAGGCCTTAACGAACTAAGAGAACAGGGTTTGTATAAAACTGAGCGCATTATTACTTCT
The DNA here is from genome assembly GCA_018402205.1 of Flavobacteriaceae bacterium. Taxonomy (GTDB): domain Bacteria; phylum Bacteroidota; class Bacteroidia; order Flavobacteriales; family Flavobacteriaceae; genus UBA3478. The sequence continues at coordinate 104,353 of JAGYIX010000006.1, read as the reverse complement.
AAACAAGACGCCCAAATCACCCTTGACTCAGGCCAAGAGGTGCTCAACTTTTGCGCCAACAATTACCTCGGGCTATCGTCTCACCCTGAGGTGGTGCAGGCGGCCAAAGACACCCTTGATTCCCACGGGTTTGGTATGTCTTCGGTGCGCTTTATCTGCGGCACACAAGATATTCACAAACAATTAGAAGCAGAGATCGCCTCTTTTTACGGAACGGAAGATTCTATTCTTTATGCAGCAGCTTTCGACGCTAACGGAGGCCTATTTGAGCCTCTTTTAGGCCCAGAAGACGCTATTGTTTCTGACAGCCTAAACCACGCTTCTATTATCGATGGTGTGCGTTTGTGCAAAGCTAAACGCTACCGCTACGAAAATAGTAATATGAGCGATTTAGAGTCGCAGCTAAAACAAGCAAGAGCAGACGGCGCACAAACCATTATGATCGTTACTGACGGGGTCTTCTCTATGGACGGACTCGTGGCCCCACTCGACCAAGTATGCGACCTTGCAGAGGCCTATGAAGCTCTGGTGGCCATAGACGAATGTCATGCCGCCGGATTTATCGGTGAAACCGGAATAGGCACCCTAGAAGATAAAGAGGTGCTTGGTCGGATCGATATAATTACTGGCACTCTAGGCAAAGCTTTGGGCGGCGCTATGGGCGGATATACCACCGGAAAAAAAGAAGTCATAGAAATACTCCGACAACGCTCTCGCCCCTATTTGTTCTCTAATTCATTGGCCCCAAATATCGTTGGAGCTTCGTTAAAAGTATTTGAGCTCTTAAAACGCGACAACAGCTTAGTGAATCAACTCAAAGAAAACACCCATTATTTCAAGAAGCGAATGAAAGAGGCGCAATTCGACATCGTCGATGGAGATTCAGCTATAGTTCCAGTGATGCTTTACGATGCAAAACTCGCACAGCAGATGGCCGAAAAGCTACTCGAGAAAGGAATTTATGTCATCGGGTTCTTCTTTCCGGTGGTGCCTAAAGGCAAGGCTCGAATTAGGGTTCAACTTTCTGCGGCACACACCAAAGAGCAGATAGACAAGGCCGTAGACTCTTTTATTAGTGTAGGCAAAGAATTAAGGGTAATCTAAGGCCATGAAAAAGCGCCCTATTTCGCCACGAGCGCTAACAGGCACCGCTCTTTATTGGAGCCTTATCTTTTCTATTTGTTTAGGCGGTTTTCAGCATCTTTATAGCCAAACCGAACGCTCTAATTCTTTTATTGAAGTTGGAGGGTTTTTCGTAGACGCCTTCGCTGCAGGCCAAGGTGGACAGAGTTCAGAGTTTCGGATCAAAGACGAGGTTCAGGGAGCTCTCATTAGCGGGCGTGCCTTTCAAGGATTTTTCAACCCCGCTCAGTGGAACAGTTCGTTCCCTTTTTACCTGCAATATTCAAAACTACTTAAAGCTTACGAGGCTAAAACCCCGACTATTGGCATTAGGCTAGGGCTTTCACGGCTAGACACCTATGGGCCACAAGCTATTAATCCGATTAACCTCTCTCTGATTCAGTTGCGTTACAGCAAGCCAATTTTAGGGGTTAAAAGATTTAAAACCAATTTAGAACTCGGATTCGGACTGGCCGGACTCACCCAAAATTCTTCAGCTATTGCATCGGCCGGAATATCAACCTCTCTAGATCTATCCAAGGCATTAAGCCTAAAACTAGCCAGTGAATTCACCAATGGCCTAAACCAAAATTTCTTTGACTTTCTGGTATATACCGCCTCCTTTAGTTACCGTCTAAGGCCTTCTAAATTGGCAAAAGAAGAGGCAGAATCTTATGCCGACAGAGATCTAGACGGGGTCTCAGACGAGAGAGATCGCTGCCCAGATGATTTTGGTTATGGAGCAAACCTAGGGTGCCCAGATCAAGACAATGACGGAGTGGTTGATCTCGATGATGCTTGCCCTTTAGTGGCCGGCCCTGCTGAGAATAAGGGGTGCCCTATTGAAGACGCCGATGGCGATTCGGTTGCAGACGCCATAGATCAATGCCCTAATTTAAAAGGTAGCGTCACGAATAACGGCTGCCCAGAACCTTTGGTGGCCCAACTTAATATTGACTTTAACCAGCGTGCTAAAAGATTGCCCTTTTCTAAAGGCGAAGGCGACTTTCAAACAGCAGTAGACCAGCAGCTCGAGGCCATTATTCGCAGTATGAAGAAAAAAGTACTCGAACATTATCTCCTCTTAGGATTTACCGATGCTAGTGGGCCAGCAGCCCTAAACCAGCGCCTTTCTGAGCAAAGGGCTAAGGCCTTTTACGATTACCTCGTTTCTAGGGGAATAGATGCCCAAAGATTGCGTTATGAAGGAAGGGGAGAGTTGCCTGAAGACCCCTCTCTTGAAGGAGTAGAGCCGCATCCGCATCGCCGCGTTGAAATACATTTAGTGCCTAAAGAATAAACTGCTCATGGAATCATTTGTGCGCCACACCCTCAGCCAACTCGAGCAATACGCCCCGCTTGATGGTTTTATTTATGTGGTTCCGAATAGACGCAGCGTGTCGGCCGTTTACGAGGCCTTAGCCGAAAAACTAGACGCTCCAATATGGGCACCATCGTGTATACCCATAGACGATCTTTTAGAGGGCATGTCGTCTTACGCACTGATGTCTTCGACCGATCAATTATTCGAATTGTTTAAGGTATACAACAGCGTTGTTGGCAAAGCTGAAAAAATTTCATTGAAGGCTTTCCAAAGCTTAGGAAAATTGCTCTTACAAGATTTTAACGAAATAGACCTTGCCTTAACTCCTTCTGAAAACCTCTTTAAGGAACTCGAAAAACTAATAGAATTAGACAGCACCTTTGCCCCCGAGGAACAAACCGACCTAATGCGTTCACATCTTTCAAGAGTGCGTCGCATTGCAGCGGTATACACCCAATTTGTGGCTCACTGCGACCGGCAAAAAATGGGGTATCAAGGGTTGCTTTATAGACGGGCTCATGAGAGAGTGCAGACCTACCTGCAATCCCATCAAACACCATTTATATTCATAGGCTTCAATGCCTTTTCAAAGGCTGAGCAAGAAATAGTAAAATCATTACTTGTGGGCCTTAAAGAATCTAGGATTTTTTGGGATATTGACTGGGATCTGCTCCAAGACGATCAGCACGAATCAGGCCTGTTCATTCGGCGCTACCGCGCCGAATGGAGTTTCTTAGATCAACAACGACCGTTTTGTGTTTTTAAAGAAAATAATGCGCTGTTTCATCGAGAGCGCAGCATTGAAATCATAGAGTCTCCAGGTGTTTTAGCGCAATGCCATGCGCTTAACGAGCTGCTACAAGCTAAAGAGAGTTTTGAAAATACTGCTATAGTATTAGCTGACGAAACATTGCTAGAGGCCGTGATGCGTACCCTAAATGTTGGGGCTGAGAAAGGGCCCATCAATATCACCATGGGAAACGCCCTTCTATATACAGCCACTTCTGATTTGATCCACACCTATATAGATTTAAGACGGTCATTTGCTGATACTAGCCCTTATATTGGGGTACAACAATTAAAGCGCTTTGTAGAGCATCCATTGCAAAGCGATCAAACTGTTCCTTCTTACGCCCATGAAGAGTGGTTAGTTTCTAGAGTTAAGAAATCTGCACTTAAAGGGTCGGCCTATTTCGTTAAATCTGAAACCCCAAAACAAGAATGGTTACTGTTTTTAAGCTTTTTAGAAGATTTAGCATCTGAAACTGCTCAGGTTATATTCGACCTAATGCAAACTCAAGAGCGTCGCATAGTTGAAATTGCGACTGAAGAACCAGTTATAGACTGCATAGAGGTGCTCTTTAAAGAATTGCTGTCTACTCAAAAAACAACCTTTAAAGGAGACCCAAAAAGCGGATTACAGCTCATGGGTATACTAGAGACACGTAACCTGCAATTCGAAACGGTAATTGTGCTCTCGCTTAACGAAAAAATTATTCCTAAAGGGCGCTCCTATGGTTCGTTATTGCCTTATGACCTTAAGCGTGCGTATGATATTCCGACGTTTAAGGAGAAAGACGCTATTTACACGTATTACTTTTATAGACTGCTGCAGGGAGCCAGTAAAGCGCATTTGCTTTACAATAGCCAATTGGGTGCGTTTGAGACTAAAGAAAAGAGTCGTTTACTCTTTCAATTAGCGCTAGAGCCTAGGTTGGAAAAACAAATTTTATACCGATCGGTATATTTTGATCAACAACTAATTTTGCCCGATGCCAAAAAGAATCTCCTTACTAAATCTCCAGCATTTTATGAGGCGCTTAGTTCGCACTTTAGCAGTGGGCTTTCGGTCTCAAGCCTGCTGGCCTATTTACACGACCCTGCTAATTTTTACAGCCGATACTTACTGCATATTACAGAACCGAAAAAACCCTCCGATCGCATAGAGGCTAATCTGCTTGGCACACTAATACACGACACCCTAGACGCGCTTTATAAAAATCACACACAGGCTGCACTAAACACTGCAGTTCTTGATGAAATTTACGCAGACATTGAAATTGCCATTAAAACGGCCTACGAGACCAATAACCTCTCGACAGAGGCCGAAAACGGAAGGTCTATTCTCATATACGATGTGATTAAAGCTTATGTGACGGCTGTGATACAGGCAGATCGAGAAACTCTTGAAAAGGGATCTATACTGCGCATATTAAGTCTTGAAGAAACGTACTACAAAGACGTGCCCCATGAAATAACTCAGAAACTTGGACTAAACAACATAAAGCTCAAAGGAAAGATTGACCGCATAGACGAAATCGATGGGGTGTTGCGCATTACCGACTACAAAACCGGATCAATCGCCCTTAACGATGCCGTATTTAAACAAGTTGAAGAATGTATCAGTAAGCGCAAGCAAAAGGTGTTTCAGTTGCTTTTCTACAACTATTTGCTTTTCGAACACGTTAATTACAAGCCCTATTTCGAAAGCCAAAACGTTAGCGCCTCTATATTTTCTACTAAAAATAAGGCCCATTATTACCTAACTCAAGACAAGATCCGCTTTAAGGGAGAAATAGATCAGCTAGCTGCATTTGAACAGCTTATTAAAGGGTTGATTACTGAAATTTGTTCTGGCGACACCCTTGATTTGACGGCCAATAGCGACTAGTTTAACCTTCCGGTCTGTAGGGCGCTATCTAATTTCTGTTTGATGAGATCTAGGCCTAATTGATCTTTCGAGCCCAAATGCAGGTGCTTCAGCGACGTATCGGGGGCGTAGCTTTTATCGGCAATAGACTGGGCCATCTTCTGATAGGCCTCTCTAAAGGGCATGCCCTCGCTCACCCATTTGTTTAGGGTGTCGACGCTCCATATGTACTGGTATTTTTCGTGTTGCGCCAAGGCCTCATTCACGCGGATCTCTGGAAGCACCTCGCTGAACACCTCTAAGAGCTCGGTAAGTTGGTCAAAGGCATTCATAACTATAGGTTTGGTCAGCTGCAGGTCGCGGTGGTATCCGGTGGTAAGATTGGTGAGCAGGCTGCTGAGTTCTGTGCGTGAGGCCTGAAGCGTGTTGGCCTTGGCGCGGATGAGCTCAAAAACGTCTGGATTTTTCTTGTGCGGCATAATGCTACTGCCGGTGGTGATGTGATCCGGAAAGTGTACAAACCCAAAATCTTGCCCCATGTACAAACAGATGTCGTTAGCCAGTTTGGATAAGCTATAGGCCACCTCTCCCAAGGTGCTCACCACTCGAAGTTCGGTTCTCCCGCGCATCATCTGAGCAGCTATGGCATTAACCTTGAGGTTTTGAAAATCGAGGGCCTTGGTGGTAAACGCGCGATCGATATCAAAGCTCGAGCCGTATCCGGCCGCAGAGCCCAACGGATTTTGATCTACCAAATGCTGCACCGCCCTAAGCGAAACAAGGTCATCGGCCAAGGTTTCGGCATAAGCAGAAAACCACAGTCCAAAAGAAGAGGGCATGGCTACCTGCATGTGGGTATAACCCGGCATAAAGACCGAACTATGCGTGGCGGCCAAATGGAGCAGCACGCCCGCGAAATGATGCGTTTTTTCACAGACCTCATCGAGCCTGTCTTTGCAATACAACTGAATGGCAGTAAGCACCTGATCGTTGCGCGAACGCGCGGTGTGAATTTTTTTGCCAGTCTCTCCGAGCGTGTCTATCAGATAGGCCTCAATTTTGGAGTGAATGTCTTCAAAGCTGTCCTCAATAATAAAATGCTCTTGGCCGACCGTGTGCAAATAAGCCTCGAGTGCCTTGACTAGGGCATCAGACTCTTCGCCACTAATAATCGATTGACGGCCTAGCATTTTGGCATGTGCAATAGAAGCAAGCACATCGTACTTGGCTAGGGCGCGATCGTAGGTGCGATCGTCTCCGACCGTAAATTGTTCGACGAGTTTAGAGGTAGGTATTCCTTTCTCCCAAAGTTTCATGAGCTTGAGGTGTTGAGTTGATCAAAAAAGCGTTCGAGTAAATCAATATACAGAGTGATCGCGGCGTCGATCTCTTGAGTGAAAATAAATTCGTCTGCAGAATGTGATCTGAGACTGTCTCCGGGGCCCATCTTGATCGATGGGCAGCTGAGGGCCGCCTGGTCTGAAAGGGTTGGTGATCCGTAGGTCTTAAGCCCAAGGGCCTCTCCGGCTACTACAAGCGGATGCGATTTGGGTATGCCCGAAGAGCGCAGCCTGAGCGATCGCGCCTTCATTGCGCATGGGGCGTGGGCAGTGAAAAAGGCATCAATTTCTTCGTTTGTATAGGCATCGGTCACGCGCACGTCTACCACTAGGTCGACCGAGGCCGGAACCACGTTGTGCTGCTTGCCGGCACTGATTTGTGTGACGGTTGTTTTTACGGCCCCTAAGGTCTCCGAAAGGCGATCGAATTCAAGCGATTTAAACCAGTTCAGCACCTCAACGGTGTTCATGATGGCGTTGTCATCGTTCACATGCGCGGCGTGTGAGGGGGTTCCGCTTACAACTGCGTCATAGACGATTAACCCCTTTTCGGCTATGGCCATCTGCAACAAGGTAGGCTCGCCCACAATGGCCAAATCGATGGGCGGCAATTCGTTGAGCAGTGCACTCAGGCTAAGCGGCCCAGCGGTTTCTTCTTCGGCTGAAGCGGCGAGGATCAAGTTGTACGGAAGGTCTTTGCGCTCATAAAAATGCACAAAGGCGCTCATCAGGGATACAAGCGCTCCGCCGGCATCATTGCTCCCTAATCCGTAGAGTTTGCCGTCTTCTATACTGGCCTTAAAGGGGTCGCGGGTATAGGCCTTGTTCGGGCGCACCGTATCGTGATGCGAATTCAGCAGCAAGTAGGGTTTGGCGGCATCTTCGTATCGATTAACCGCATAGATGTTGTGGTGAAAGCGCTTAGTCAGAACGCCTCGGTGGGTTAACCACTGCTCGATGAGTGCCGAGCTATGGGCTTCTTCAGACGAGAAAGAGGGGGTCTCAATGAGCTGCGACAACAGATCAATGGCTTCTTGGGTTCGCGTGCTTATAGACATATCTCGGTTCCTTTTTGATGCTGTATTAAAGACTTGTTGCCCACCCGAACGCGCTTTACCCCCTTCTTAAGGGCGCTGAAGGCGTTGTGCAGTTTGGGTAAAATTCCGTCTGACAATACCCCTTCGGCCAAAAGCTGCTCGTAGCGCTCTAGGCTGAGCTTTTCTATGAGCGAATGCTCGTCTGAAAGATCGATCATGATCCCTGAGGGACCCATCAGCAAATCGAGGCTTACCGCATACTGCGCACCCAAGGCCTGGGCTACCTCGGTGGCGATCGTATCGGCGTTGGTGTTCAAGAGCTGCCCGTTGGCATCGTGAGTGATCGAGCAAAGCACAGGGCATATGCCTTGGTTCAAGAGCAGCGTGAAAGCTTCGACGTTTATCTGGGTGATATCGCCCACAAAACCGTAATCTAGGGCCGCTGCCTCGCGCTTTTTGCACTGTATGAGGTTGAGGTCAGATCCATTAAAGCCCGCACAATTCAGGCCGAGCCCCTGAAGGCTGGCCACAAGCTGCGTATTGATCTTTCCGGCATACAACATGAGTGCCAAATCGAGCTGAAAGGCGTCGGTAATGCGCCTTCCGTCGACGATCTGGGGCTCAACTCCGAGTTTTCTGCTGAGGTCGGTCACCTCGCGACCCCCTCCGTGCACCAAAATCTTAGGGCCAGAAATCGCGGCGAACGCCCTCAACACTTCGCGTAAAGCAGCCGGATCTTGAAGCAGCTCTCCCCCTATTTTTAAGATGTAAAGTGCTTTCATGGGCGTTGGTGTGTGAGCAGTTCTCTAAGCGCCCAAAGGGCCGAGAAGGTGCGGTTGTTGGCCTGCTCTATAACCAGTGAGTTTGGCCCATCTAGCACAGCATCTTCAGCAACCACGTTGCGCCTAATGGGCAGGCAGTGCATGAACTTGGCCTGCTTTAGCTTGGCCGCGGTAATCGTGAAGTCTTCGGTTACCTCGGGGCGCTGCCCGTAGTTTTCGAAGCTACTCCAGTTCTTGGCGTAGACAAAATCGGCCCCCTCAAAGGCTTGCTCCTGGTCGTGTATAACTCTGCTGTCTTTGACGATTGCAGGGTCTAGGGCATAGGCCTTTGGGTAGGTCAACACGAGATCGACCTCTTGACGCTGCATCATCAACACAAATGAATTGGCGACGGCGTGCGGAAGGCTGCGCACATGAGGCGCCCAGCTCAGCACCACTTTGGGTCTTGGGGTCAATCGCTGCTCTTCAATGGTCATGGCGTCAGCAAGGGCCTGAAGTGGGTGCTCGGTGGCTCCTTCTAGGCTAACCACCGGAACACTGGCATAGCGCACAAAGGCACTGAGCACGCGCTCTTCTTGATCGAAAGCCTTGTCTGTTAAGGTCGGAAACGAGCGAATGCCAATGACATCTGCGTACTGGGATACCACGGCGGCGGCTTCTTTAACGTGCTCGGCTTTATCGGCATTCATCACGACGCCGTCTTCAAATTCAAGGGCCCATCCGGTCTCGCTTATCTGCATAACCATCACCTTCATTCCCAAGTACATAGCTGCTCGCTCTGTGCTTAAGCGGGTGCGCAGGCTGTTGTTAAAAAAGAGCAGGCAGAGCACCTTGTCTCTGGTTATGCTGAGATCGAGTTGGTTCGCTTTTTTCTTAAGCTCCAGAGCCTCTAAAACCGCCTTCCTAGGCTCACTCAAATCGTTAATCGAGGTAAAATGCTTCATGCGCAGTGTTTTTTTATGCAGCTCACCAAGTGAATGATGGCCTCTTCGTCAATAGTCAGTGCCGGTAAAATTCGCACTACATTCGGATTGCTCGAAGAGCCCACAAACAGGTGGTCTTCGAACAGCAATTTTTTTCTGAGTTCGGCTGTGGGCGCCTTAAAGTCAAGCCCGATCATCAGCCCAGCCCCCTTGATGGTGGCGGGCAAAGAGGCCTCGCTTACGGCCTTTCGAAAAACCTGTTCGAGACGTTTGGCATGCGCGATCAGATTTTCATTTTCGATAATATCTATAACGGCTAGCGCGGCCCGACAGGCTAGAAAATTACCTCCAAAAGTGGTGCCTAGCTCGCCTTGAACGGCCTGGTATTGTTGTTTGACCATGATGCCTGCCACCGGAAATCCGTTACCCATTCCTTTGGCCATGCTGATGATGTCTGGAGAAAGCCCAAAACGCTGGTATGAAAAAAAGGCCCCCGTTCTTCCAAACCCCGATTGCACCTCGTCGGCGATAAGCATGCTTCCGTGCGCTTCACAAAGCTGTTGCAGGCCCTTCGCAAATTCTACCGAGGGCTGATCAAGCCCTCCTACGCCTTGCACCGTTTCGATGATGACGGCCGCGTAAGCGCGCGAGCTCAGCAGTTGCTCGCACGTCTCTAGGTCTTCGAACGGCACAAAATCTACCTCATGGCCCGTGTTAAGGGGAGCCCAAATCTTAGGGCTGTCTGTGACGGCCACCGCAGCCGATGTTCGACCGTGAAAACTGTTTTTAAAGGCTAGGATCTTTTTGCGCTGCGTCTTGAAAGAAGCCAGCTTCATGGCGTTCTCGTTAGCCTCAGCCCCGGTGCTGCACATAAACAGCTGGTAAGGCTCTTCTAGATGGGCATTGATGCGCTGGTCTAGCTCTACTTGAAGCGGATTCTCGATCACATTTGAATAAAAGGCAATGCGATCGAGTTGGTCGTGAAGTGCTTGGGTATAATGCGGGTGCCCGTGCCCCACTGAAATAACCGCGTGCCCTCCGTAATAATCGAGATAGATGTCTCCCTTATCGTCGACCAGCTGCATGCCATTGGCAGAAACGATAGTGATGGGGTATTGGGCATAGACTTGATACAAACTCATCTGGCTACTGTTTTTTTAATTCGTTAATCTTTTCAAACGAGGCCGTCAATCCTTGAATAAAGGCCGAACTCATTCCCTGATGCTCCATCACGTTTAGCCCGGTAATGGTGCAGCCCTTGGGTGTGGTCACTCGGTCTATCTCGGCCTCGGGGTGGTGGCCCGAGCTCAGCAAGAGCTGTGCGGCTCCAAAGGCGGTTTGCGTGGCCATTTTTAGGGCCGTTTCAGATTCAAATCCCATTTCAACCCCTCCTTGTGTGCTTGCGCGGATCAATCGCAACCAGAAGGCGATTCCGCTGGCGCACAACACGGTTGCCGCCTGCATCTGCTCTTCGTCTATCAGCAGGGTTTGCCCTACGCAATCAAACAGTTCTTTGACCGCCTCGATGTGAGGCTGTCCTGAGGCATTTGCGCTCAGGGTGGTCATCGAGGCCTTGACCGAAATAGCGGTATTCGGCATGGCTCTTAGCAGGGGCTGCTGGTTTCCTAAAAGCGACTCCAAACGATCTAGCCCATATCCGGCGGCTGTTGAAACGACGACTTGATCAGCCGTTAATGCCTCTTTGATCTCTGAAAGTACAGCCTGCAAATGGCGAGGTTGCACCGCTATGATGACGATGTGGGCGTCTGTAACGGCCGAAGCATTAGCCGAAAATACGTTCACATTTGGGCGTTCGGCCCATGCGGCCAAGGCCGGCAGTTTTCGCCTTGAAAGGTGCAACTGGTATCCGTTTTGGTGCAGCCCTTCGGCTATGCTTAGACCTAGGTTTCCGGCTCCGATAATGGCTATAGTCTTCATTAGTACAGGTTGGCTTTAAGCTGAAGTGCGGTAGATTGCTCAAAACCGAACATCAAGTTCATATTCTCTACCGCTTGGCCTGAGGCCCCCTTGATAAGGTTGTCGATCACGGCTGTTAGCAGCAGCATATCTTCGTGCTGATGCAGGTGTATCTGGCAATTATTGGTGCCTACAACCGACTTTAACTGCAGCGGATCTGGGCTGAGGTGCGTAAAAACCGCCCCCTTGTAAAAGTCTGCATATAGGGCCTTTGCCTCGGCTAAGGTTCCGTTGAAATGCGTATAGGCCGTGGCGAAAATGCCTCTAGTAAAGGCGCCGCGTTGGGGCAAAAAGTAGAGCTTGGGCTGGGCCTTAGGTTTGCGGGTGAGCTGCTCGGCAATCTCCGCTAGATGTTGATGCACAAAAGGCTTATACCACGAAAGATTATTCACTCTATAACTAAAATGTGAGGTAGGAGACAGTGCGGTGCCCGCTCCAGTACTGCCAGTGGTTGCATTCACGTGCACCTCATTGCTTTCGTTCAGCAGCCCGCCGTGATAGAGTGGGGCAAGAGCCAAGGTGATGGCGGTGGCGAAACAACCGGGGTTTGCAATGTTATCGGCCTTTTTTATCGCCGCCGCGTTGAGTTCCGGAAGTCCAAATACAAAGTTTCGACCGTCGTGCGTGGCTGAGTTCATGTGCCTGAATGAATTGCTGAGGTCGATGATTCGGGCGTTGCCAATCGTTGAGCGGTGCTTGCTTAGAAAGTCGGCCGATTCGCCATGCGGCAGGCACAAGAACCAGACATCGGCCCCTTGCGGCAATGCCTCGCTGAACACCAAATCGGTTTGCCCCAAAAGATCGGGGTGAACGGCCGAAACCATTCGCCCACTATTGGTGCGGCTGTAGGCGCATTCAAGCTGAACTTCTGGATGTCTGACCAGCAAGCGCAACAGTTCGGCTCCGGTATAGCCCGAAGCACCTATAATAGCTACTTTAATCATCTCTTTTCACGTTTTGAGCCAGTTTGATCCCCATGCCGTAGAGCTTGATGAATCCTTTGGCGTCGTTAGCATCCCAGGCGGCATTGGTCTCTCCGTAGGTGGCCACCTTTGACTGCATCAGATCGTAAGGTGAATCGATGCCTAAAAGCTCGAAGCGGTATGGATGCAGCTTCACATAAACGGTTCCGCTCACCTGTTTTTGACTGTCAACTAGGTAGGCCTCTATATTGCGCATGGCCGGATCTAGCAATTGCCCCTCGTGCAACAACATGCCGTACCACTGAGCGAGCTGTTGCTTGTGAAACTGCTGCCACTTGGTGAGAGTGTGTTTCTCCAAGAGCTCATGGGCTTTCAGAATGATAAGCGCAGAAGGAGCCTCGAATCCCACTCTACCCTTGATGCCCAAGATGGTATCTCCAACATGTATGTCTCGGCCAATGGCAAATGCGGCGGCAATCTTTTCGAGCTTTTTAATCAGTGACACCGCCTTATCGGCTGCACCGTTAAGCGCGACCAATTCGCCCTTTTCAAAGCTTAGGCTGATCGATTCGCTGTCGGAGCGGCTCAGTTGAGAAACATAGGCCTCTTCGGGCAGCCCCTTTGAAGAGGTGAGCGTCTCAGCTCCGCCTACAGAGGTTCCCCAAAGCCCCTTGTTGATCGAATATTTTGCCTTTTCCCACGAATAGGCGTATCCGTGAGCCTTTAAGTAGGCAATCTCCTCTTCTCTCGAGAGCTTTTGATCGCGAATGGGGGTGATGATTTCTAGCTCGGGAGCCAAGACCTGAAACATCAGATCGAAACGCACCTGATCGTTTCCGGCGCCGGTTGATCCGTGAACAATGGCAGAGGCCGAAACAGCCTTAGCATAGTTCACCAGTTCAAGGGCTTGCGTGGCCCGCTCTGCGCTAACCGAAAGCGGATAGGTGTTGTTTCTTAGAACATTTCCGTAGATCAAGTACCTCAGCACATCATCGTAAAGCACCTGTTGCGCGTCTATACACAGGTACTTGTCGACTCCAAAAGCGAGGGCCTTTTGTTCAATATCGGCCACCTCTTCTGCAGAAAATCCCCCGGTATTCACCGTGACTGCATGCACCTCGTTTTCAGGATCTGAAGCCATTAAGTGCGCACAATAAGAGGTGTCTAGGCCTCCGCTGTAGGCAATAACTACAATTTTATTCTTCTTCATTCTCTGGAGATTTTAAGTGTTTGTCGTAAAGCATTCCGGTGCACAGGCACATCTTACGAGAGGTTCGAGTGAGCACGTCGTAATTCAGGCAGGTTTGACATCCGTCCCAAAACTTAGAATCAGAGGTGAGTTCACTGAAAGTGACGGGCTTGTAACCCAGCTGGTAGTTGATCTTCATCACGGCAGACCCAGTGGTGATTCCAAAAATCTTGGCCTCCGGATATTTCAGTATAGAAAGCTCGAGTACCTTCTTCTTGATGGCTTTGGCCAGCCCCAGACCCCTAAAGTCTTCATGAACAATTAAGCCAGAGTGGGCCACAAAGTCTTTGTCTCCCCATCGCTCGATGTAACAGAATCCGGCAAACCGATCGCCCTCGAGGGCAATCACCGCGTTTCCGTTGGTCATTCGAGTGCAAATGTACTCAGGGGTGCGGCGGGCAATTCCGGTTCCGCGCTTTTGAGCGGCGTCTTGTATAGTGTCGCAGATTTCTTGCGCATAACGATGATGCGACTCGTCTGCAAAGCAGATTTCCATGATAGCTATCAGCTAAAAAATTAAAACTTGGTTGAAAAGACTCTTAGAGAAGACGGAACTGGACTCACCTAATTCCAAAAACAGCACACACCCTTACGGGCGGCGACGGAAACGTCGAATCGGAAGCGATAAGTGCTGTAGTGCGTTCATTGAGAGCGTAAAACTACTCTTTTCGGCGAGCCAACCAAATGATTGTTACAGATTTAACAAAATCTGCTATTTAATAAAGATGCTGACCTTAATTCTGGTGTAGCAGACAAACTAGCATTGTAACATTTTAGTGCTCAAGAATTAGAATGCTGGCAACTTCCACCCGTTGTGGTAAATGGCCCTACTAAGAAAATTGGATTTCTCTTCTTCAAAGGCGCCTTTGGCGTCGTTCCAGTAGATTCTATTACCCGTTTTATATGCTACATTGCCCATATGTGAAACTCTTGCCGCATCATAGCCGACTTGGATAGGGGCGTTTAAACTAGCAGAATTTCGGCTCTTCATAGCATCGGTAAAATTTTTGGTGTGAAGATCTAATCCGCTCACTCCTCCCGAATCATATTTAGCTGCTTTCATTTTTGGAATGCCGTCTTGACCCCACCCCTGAAATTCATTTTCGGGCATGACCTCCCATCCATTGCGATCTAATACCAAGGTGCCATTATTACCAATAAAGGCAATGCCATGATCTCTTCCATAGTTACCTCCATCTATTCCTGTGGCGTGTTCCCAAAGGATAGAAAAACCATCAAATTCATATACGGTCTGAAGGGTGTCTGGAGTCTCTGAGGCATCATTGGGGTAAGCAAATTTTCCGCCAAGTGCCATGACTGATTTAGGCGTGTTAGCTTTCATTCCATAAAGAGCATAATCCATAAGGTGAACTCCCCAGTCTGTCATAAGCCCACCTGCATAGTCCCAAAACCATCTGAAATTAAAATGAAATCTATTAGCATTGAATAGCCTTTTGGGCGCAGGGCCCAACCACATGTTATAGTCTACCCCTTGTGGAACCGCCGAATTGGGCATTGGGGCAACCGGCTTCATCCAACCTTGATAAGCCCAAGCTTTTACCAGTCTAATCTCTCCCAAAGCTCCAGAGTGTACAAAGTCTATGGCGTCGACAAAGTGCGGCTGACTTCGCTGCCATTGTCCAATCTGCACCATGCGATCGCTGGCCATAACCTTACTCAACATAATGTCAGCCTCTTGAATGGAGTTGGCAATGGGTTTTTCGCAATAAACATCTTTATTAGCTTGTAATGCGTCTGTCAACTGCAAACAATGCCAGTGATCTGGAGTTCCAATAATTACAGCGTCTATGTCTTTATCTTCTAACAAAACCCTGTAATCACGATACCATTTTGGTTTTTTAATCCCGGCCTTTTCTAGATCCTGAGTACGTTGTCGCAATACGCTTTCGTCTACATCACAAAGCGCAATTACGTTAACGTCACTCTGCTTTAAGAACGAGGTGAGATCGGAAAACCCCATGCCCTTACAACCTATTAATCCTATGTTAATCGTATCGTTTGGGCCCACTTTATACCTCATTGACCTCAGTATTTCCATTGGGAAAGCAAGAGAGCTGGTAGCAAGTGCTAACCCGGCAGCTCCATTTTTTATAAATCTTCTACGATTGTGCATAGGCTAGTGTTTATACCCGCTTAAGTTACAGACTTTTAGCTTGTAGTATTTCTTTGCCTTATCGGTTATCTCATTAAACTTTGTAACCCCTTAAAAGTTTTGAGCTTTTGAAAAACTACGCAAACACCCGCGCTAACGCGCAGTTCGTGTTTTTTGTTTTAGTACAATCACCGGATTAGCACCACATACTGTGGCGCTGAGCCGGATCGCTCCAATCCTGAAAATACTGCGCAAACACCTGCGCTTAAGCGCAGTTCGTGTTTTTTGTTTTAGTACAATCACCGGATTAGCACCACATACTGTGGCGCTGAGCCGGATCGCTCCAATCCTGAAAATACTGCGCAAACACCCGCGCTAACGCGCAGTTCGTGTTTTTTGTTTTAGTACGCTTAGATAAGCGAGCTTACCACGCGTATAAAACAAAAAACACGGCCCCTATCAGGGCCGTGTTTGCTTGTGCTTTAATGTGGAGAATACCGGATTCGAACCGGTGACCTCTTGCCTGCCAGGCAAGCGCTCTAGCCAACTGAGCTAATCCCCCAAAGAGGGCGCAAGATAGTAAAAAAGCTTATTTAACCCTTAATCAATTAAACTCTGCCCCTCATAAAACACAATCTCTGCGTCTATCGTATTGAGATCAGCCGACTGGTCAATCGTATACTTAATGTCTTTGATACGGGTCACATTTTTAAGTGTGGCCTGAACAGCTGCTTCGATTAGTGAAAGGTCGTTGGTGAAGGTGAACTCAAAGGGCTCGTCGGCCAGGGTGAGCTTGACCTCGTAGGTGCTGCCCTCTTCTAAGAATAGCGAGGTAGAGCCTTGTTTGAAGTTTACGGTTTCCCATGCGGTGTCGTCTTGACCTTGTTTGCGCAGAAGGGCCGAGAAGGTGAGCGCCAGACCTACGTTCTGGTTTTCGTTGCGCATGCTGAGGTTCAGCTGGTGTTTTTTGTGGGTGTCTCTGCGTTTTAGTCGAACGGTGTAGGTGTTGCCGCACAATTCTTCACCACCGAGGTCGATGACTTGAGGTTCGATGATGTATTGAGCGTTTTCAGCGAACTCGAGGCGATTGCCTCCTTTATAAATGTATTGTTTATCCTGACTTCCCCCGTCTTGTAGGGAGTTGTAGGTAAAAGAAGGGCTATCAGCCGTAAATGAAGCGATAGCAAAAATCTTGTTGTCATTTTCTCGGGTTGCCCTGTAAAGCAGATTTGTACCCGTTCCCGACTCAAGACCCTCTATTTTCAGATTGAATCCCGACTGGGCAAGATGCGTACCTTTCTCTATTAAAACTTGTGAGCTTAAAAAAGCCTATATGAATACCTTTAGGTAGTATGGCAACATGAGAATACGGAATTAGTGTTTCCTCAGAAACCACCAAAGACGAACCTCTAGAATTAGTAGAATTAAAGACTTTTCTTTGAATAAAACCATCCTGATTTGATATGGCCTGCGTCATGTCTTTGTTAGAAAACCAGTATTGGATGGTAAGACTGTAATCAATTAAGGATATTGGGCCATCCACTTTTATACGCAGTGGCTCTGAAGTTTTATATGCATCGAAATTAGTCACAAATGCTCCTAAGAATTCTGTGAAAAATCCTAAAGTAGAAAATCCATATTCTATCTCTGTAATTTCCGCTCCACTAATTGAAGGTATTCCTGTTAAAGAAAGACTCCTGTTACCCCGCCGTGGCTGCCCGTTATACAGCAATCTCAATCTAGGCTCTTCCGCTTCTTTACTTAGTATATTTTCTGATTTAGGTCCAATTGCAAGAGTATTCTGGGTGAAATCAAACTCACTTTCATCAGGGACCATTTCTGGGGTGATAGGCAAGCTTATAAATCCACTGCGCTTTAAGCTGGCATCTTGGTAGCTTACAATCTTAGTGCCATCTGCAGACAGAGCGCTTATAGAAATTTCTAGCGGATCACTCTCCGACACGGTTTCTTCGGGGCTTACAGAGAACTCCATCACACCGCCTCTGGCGATGAACTGGTTCTTGTAGTTTCCGTTGAGATCCACCAGGCGCTTGTTGGCATAGACCGTCACCTCAAAGTCTTGGTCAAGTACCGCCAGGGTCTCGGGGTCTCTAAAGACCAGCTGCACCGAGGTGTCTGCAAAGTCGGGGGTGAGCACCAGCAGCTGCTTGTCGTCTATGCGCTCGTCGAATATTTGTTGCAGGTCGCAGGCCCCGGCAAGAAGGGCAAGGCTAAGTAAGGCAAAAGTGCGTTGAATAAGTTTCATGAGTGGGGCTTATTTGATGAGGTTGATGGCTAGGTTGAACTTCACAATGGGGTACCACTGCAGCAGGTCAAAGATGGCATTGAGGTTTTCTTCTTGGTAAAAGGCCGAGTTGCTGGCACTGGGGGCGAAGGCTCCAGTGGCGGCTACATCAACGGCGCTGCCCCCTAGGTTGATGGCTCCGACCTCTAGGGCTAAGTTGATGGTCTTTTGTCCGTTTAAGAGCTTGCCAAGGCCTAGACCCACATAGGGCAGTAGGCTGTTCTTGGGGGCTACGTTAAAGGTAAGGGTGCCAAGTTGGCTGCTGGGTATGGTGACGTCTCCCCACTGGTAGTCGTCTAGTGAGCGGCCGCTAACCGTTGAGCTGAGCCCTCCGTTTATCACCCCTACACTCAGGTAGAGCTTGCCGGCTAGTTGGTAGTCTACATAGGCTCCTAGTGAGGCGTTTTCGATGGCGCCGTTAAGGCCCACACTAACCGATTCTTGGTCTAGGGTGGTGTCGAAGTTGAAGGAGAAGCTGTCGTATCCAGCCTTCAGCAGCAGCTTGTCGTTTAGGCGATACCCCAGATCGGCACCATAGCCGTAGGTCGAAGCCTTAGGAATGATGCCGAATTGGGCAAAAGTGAACGATGAAAGCGCTAAGCTAAAGAGCGCAAATAGGGTCAGCTTTTTCATGGGGGATCGTTTGGTAAACGTAGATCACAAAGGTACCCTTCTAAATGGAGTCGATAGTAGCTATTTAGGCAGCTAAAGACTCCCAAAAAAAATTTGGGAGTAGATTTGACCAATCATTAGTTACTTTCAATTCTATTTCAACGCATGATCCGAAAGGCCTTAACAGACGATCTGTCTGACATCATCAAAATCACTCAAGCCTGTGCGCGGCACATGATTGGGCAGGGTATTTTTCAGTGGAACGAGCAGTATCCGTCGTTGGCGGCCTTTGAAAAAGACCTAGAGAACGATGAGCTTTACGTGATTGAGGAACAGGGCAAGGTCAAAGGAGCCATTGTCATCTCAACGCGCATGGATGACATCTATGCCCCTATAAAATGGATCGCCGATACCAGCCTAAACGGATACCTGCACCGCCTCTGCGTGCACCCAGAAAGTCAGGGCAAGGGATATGCACGGCAACTGCTCGACTACGCCGAAGATCTGCTCAAGAAGCAGGGATGCCTGTCTGTTCGCCTAGACACCTTTTCTAAAAACCTGCGAAACCAACGTTTATACGAGGCGCGGGGCTACAAAAAGCGCGATGACGTCTACTTCTTGCACAAAAGCCCTGACCCTTTTCACTGCTACGAACTCGTATTTTAAATCAAACTGTACCTTTGGGTTTAATGAGTGATTTCAGTTTACATACCGCTGTAGAAAATAGGGTGGCACGAATAACCTTCGGTCACGCCTCCAGCAACGCCATGACCCTTGAGCTACTTGAGGCCCTAGCCCAGTCTATTGACGCCCTCAACATTCAAGATATTTCAGTGCTGGTCTTACAATCAGAAGGCGATCGGGTGTTCTGTGCCGGAGCCAATTTTGATCAGCTCTTGGCGCTTTCGTCCGCTGCCGAGGCAAAAGCCTTTTTCAGCGGATTCGCTCATGTTATGTTGGCCATTCGCAGATCAAAGGCCCTAGTAATCGCAAGAGTACAGGCCAAGGCCGTAGGGGGCGGAGTCGGGCTCATCTCTGCCTGCGATTACGCCATCGCCTCTGAATCAGCGAGCATTAAGCTCTCTGAGATAGGGATAGGCATAGCGCCCCTTGTTATAGAGCCTGCTGTAACCCGAAAAATCGGAGTAGGAGCCATGGCCGAATTCGCCCTGCACCCCAAAGAGTGGAAGACAGCGATCTGGGCTAAAGAACACAAATTATACCAATCGGTATATACTTCGATTTCTCATTTAGACCAGGCGATAAACGAATTGTGTACCGAGCTAAGCGCGTACAGCCCTCAGGCACTATCTGCCTTAAAAGCCGCTCTTTGGGAAGGCACCGATCACTGGGAAGATTTGCTCTACGCGCGGGCCGAAGCTTCTGGAAAGCTAGCGCTAACCCAAGAGGCCCAAGGCATCATTCAGGCCTTCAAAAACAGAAGCTAAATCATGGTCACCATAGCAACCGACAAGCCCGTATTCTTTGCCAGTGATCAGCATCTAGGCGCTCCAAACAGAAACGACAGTCGAAGCCGAGAAGACCGCTTTGTGGCCTGGCTCGATGCCATCACCCCCCAAACTGAGGTGCTTTTTTTGCTTGGCGATCTATTTGATTTTTGGTTTGAATACAAAGAAGTCGTTCCTAGGGGATTTGTTCGTGTACTAGGCACGCTGGCCAAAATGCGCGATCAAGGAGTTCAGATTTATTTTTTCGTGGGTAATCACGACCTCTGGATGACCGACTACTTTGAGTCTGAACTCGGTATTCCGGTATACAGAAAACCCCAGGCCTTTCACCTGCACGGCAAAAAAATGTTCATCGGACATGGAGACGGCCTAGGCCCTAACGACAAAGGGTATAAGCGCATGAAAAAGCTTTTTACCAATCGGCTTGCTCAATGGGCGTTCAGAAAGTTGCATCCGAATTATGCCGTTCGCCTAGGCAGAAAGCTCTCGCTGAATAACCGCCTTATTTCGGGAAGTGAAGATCACTCGTTCAAGGGGCGCGAAAACGAATGGCTCATCGCCTATTGCGAACGCAAACTCGAGCAGTACACCTACGATTATTTTGTATTTGGGCACCGTCACTACCCCATGAAGGTCAGCCTAACCAAAAACGCCACTTATTTCAATACTGGAGATTGGATCAGCTACGACAGCTACGGCGTTCTTGATGAAAACGGATTTCGCCTTGAAAGTCTGCGCCCCATAAGCATACCCGAACACTAGTCGCTAGGCCTCAAATCTTTAAGCTGCAGTTGCAGCGAAGCCCGATCGTTAAAGTGGTTCATGCCCAAGGTCACAAGCACATCTACCCTCGATTCTTTGGCCAGATCTAACTGCTGACCCATCTTAAAGGCAATGAAAGGCAGGTTACCGAGTTTTCCTCTAAGGTGCTGGCCTTCGGCCCCGACACACTGCAACTGGCTTAGTCTCACTGCACGAAGCAGAAAAATGGGTTCGGCATTATCTGGGCCGAAAGGCTGAAAACGCTGAAGCAATCTGAACGTCTTCAAGTCTAATAGCTGGGGCTCAATCTCGATGTCGTACGTAATACTGGGCTCTTGCTGTTCGGGCTTTAGTGTTTGGCGCACGTGGGCCTCAAAGGCCGCTTTAAAGGGCTCGTATTGCTCCTCGCTCAAGGTAATTCCGGCGGCATAGGCGTGGCCCCCAAATTGTATCAGGTGCTGCTGGCAGGCTTCGATGGCGGCATGAACGTCGTATCCCTTAACAGAGCGTGCCGAGGCTGCCCACTGTGTTCCGCTTTGAGTAAAAACAAGAGTGGGGCGGTAATAGGTCGCCTGAAGTCGAGAGGCTACAATACCGATTACACCCTTGTGCCAGTGAGGGGCGCGAACCACGGTAGACGCACAGTCAGCTTCGGCCTCGGCCAATTTTAAGGCTTCTTCGGTGACCTGCTGCTCGGTGCTTCGGCGTTCTTTGTTAAACGCCTCTATTTCTTGGGCGAGTTCACGGGCCTTTTCGTCTTCGCTTGTAGTCAAGAGCGCTACGGCATATTCGCCGTGTTTGATGCGTCCGGCCGCATTGATTTTGGGGCGATAGAAAAGTTGAAATCGCTGAGATGGGCGTCGTGCACCGGCTTGTTTCCTAAAAGGGCCTTTATGCCCGGGCGCGGGTTTTGCTTGATCTGCTCGACCCCGTGAAAGGCCAAAATGCGATTTTCGCCGGCCACCGAAACCACGTCTGCCCCTATAGCGATGGCCACTAAATCTAGGTAAGGTACTAGCCGGTCAAGGCCTCTTCCTGCGTTTTGTTCGAGCGCCTGGGCAAGTTTGAACCCCACACCGCATCCGCATAAGCCTTTAAACGGATAGCTGCAATCGCTTCGCATCGGGTCAAGAACCGCGAAGGCATTAGGGAGCTGAGACTCGGGCCTATGATGGTCACAAACGATCACGTCAATTTTAAGTTTGACGGCGAGGGAAATGGAGTCAAAGGCCTTGACTCCGCAGTCTAGGGCGATAATAAGGGAAAATCCGTTGTCGTCGGCGAAGCGAATGCCCTGCTCGGAGAGGCCATACCCCTCGGTATATCGATCTGGAATATAGAAGGCACAAGAGCCGCCAAGGCTGCTTAGGTACTCGTACATGAGGGCCACCGCGGTGGTGCCGTCAACGTCGTAGTCTCCGTAAACCAAGATAGTCTCTCCCTGCTGCAGTGCCTGCTCAATACGGGAGACGGCCTTACCCATGTCTTGCATTAAAAAGGGATCGTGAAGGGCTTCTAAGCGCGGAACAAAAAATGCCTTGGCCTGATCGTAGGTCGTTACATGGCGGGAAGCCAATAGCTGGCTTACCCAATAAGCAACAGGTTTATTCGGATTTTCGTTGAGGCTGTGGTGCAGTTGGGCCGTAAGATGCTCGTCGCCTAAAGGGCGTTTAATCCAACGCATTCATTACGATTTGTGGTGAAAAACGGTCTTCACATCGACGGCGGCAAACTGACGGAACATCTCCATAACTCCGCAGTATTTTTCAACCGATAATTCTACGCAGCGCTTGAGCTTTTCTTCGTTCAGGTTAGATCCTTCAAAGTGGTATTCAACGGTGACCTTGTCGTAGATGCGCGGATGCTCCTCTGTAAGCGTCGCCTTGGTTTCTATGCGAAAAGCATCAAGGTCAAGTTTCATCTTGTTGGCTAGAGAAACCACGTCAAGACCCGAACATCCGGCCAATGAAGAGAGCATGAGCGCCTTTGGGGTAACGGGCTTGTGCACGGCATCAGGAGTAGAGTCATTGATAAAAAAGTCTGTCCGGTTAGGCTGTTGGTTTCAAACAGCATGTCTCCCTTCCAAGAAGTGGTGATGTGATTTTCGGTAGCCATATAAATTCAATCTTTGTTACCCAAAGATAACGTAGTCTGCTTACTTTTTCGGTGCAGCGGCGATGACCAGCACAAACTCGCCTTTAGGCTCGTGAGCGCTAAAGTGCTCAATGAGTTCAGCAAGGGATCCGCGTAGGGTCTCCTCGAATTTTTTGCTCAATTCTCTTGAAATAGAAGCCGGCCGATCGTCACCAAACACCTCAGCGCATTGCCCAAGAGTCTTAAGCAGTTTATGTGGCGATTCGTAAAGAACAATGGTGCGCTCTTCGGCGGCTAGGGCTTCAAGGCGCGATTGCCTTCCTTTCTTTGGTGGCAAAAACCCTTCAAAGACAAAGCGCTCACACGGAATACCGCTGTTCACTAGGGCCGGAATAAGGGCGGTGGCCCCAGGCAGGCAGTCAACTTCAACCCCTTCTTGAACGCAGGCTCTTACTAGCAGGTATCCGGGGTCTGAGATGGCGGGGGTTCCGGCATCACTTACTAGGGCAAAGGTTTCGCCCGACTGTATGCGACGCACAAGACCCGGAACGGTGTGATGCTCGTTGTGCTGATGATGGGCAATGAGCGGTGTGCCGATTTCAAAATGATGAAGCAGTTTAGACGACACTCGGGTGTCTTCGGCCAGAATAAGGTCAACCGACTTGAGCACCTCTATGGCCCTGAAGGTCATGTCAGATAGGTTTCCGACCGGCGTGGGAACCACAAATAGCTTGCCCTGCATTTTCAGTGGTTTAGGCTTACTTTTCTATTTCAGACACGATGTTCTTTATCGTGTCTATACCAGGAGTAGCGAGGTCTTCTTGATGTGGATTTAGCTCTGGAATAGTGCTCCCGCGTCTAAGTACTCTTTCTGCCATGTACTCAAAGCGACTTGCGATGGCATTAAAAACGAGAGGATTCAGACGATCAACTGTCATGATTCAAATTTTCTTCAATATACAATACTAAAAAGACCCATAAGGCTATTAAAGCGTTAAATCTTCCTATTTTTAGACTGTTTAAAGCCCTCATCAACCACATGTTTTTAGAAAGCACCGTTAAGCCAAATGAACCCTGCGGTTGGATAGAGGTTATATGTGGTTCTATGTTTTCAGGAAAAACAGAAGAACTAATTCGACGACTCAACCGCGCAAAAATAGCCAAGCAGCGGGTAGAGATCTTCAAGCCCCTTATCGACACGCGCTACGATCAAGACTTGGTTATATCTCACGACGACAACAAAATCAGGTCGACACCGGTTCCGGCAGCTTCTAATATCCGACTTCTAGCCGATGGCTGTGACGTGGTTGGGATTGACGAAGCTCAATTCTTTGACGACGAAATCGTGACAGTCTGCAATGACCTTGCCAATCAGGGAATTCGCGTAGTGGTAGCCGGTCTTGACATGGACTTCAAGGGTAATCCGTTCGGGCCTATGCCGGCCCTAATGGCCACTGCCGAATACGTGACCAAGGTGCATGCGATTTGCCGCAAAACTGGAAACCTCGCCCACTATTCACACCGCATTGCCGACTCTGACTCGCTAGTGCTTCTCGGTGAAAACCAAGAATACGAGCCCCTTAGCAGAGTCGCCTTTCAAAAGGCCTTGAAAGAAGACAAGAAACGCTATGAGCGCTAATACCCGCCTTGAGGTCAGCCTAGACGCACTTGCTCATAATTACCGCCACTTGCGATCGCTTATTCCGGCTTCAACCGAACTAATGGCCGTGGTAAAGGCCAACGCCTACGGCACCGATTTGGTGCGCCTTAGCAAAGAGCTCGATGCGCTAGGCGCAGACTCATTTTGCGTAGCCTATATCGATGAAGGGTTGGCGCTTCGAAGCGCAGGAATAAACAAACCCATTCTTGTGCTTCACGCTCAAATAGACAGTTTAGAAAAGGGGGTAGACGCAGGCCTCGACTTTAGCCTCTACAGCCTTGATTTCATCAATCATTTAGCAGAGGTAGCCTTCAGCAGAAATAAGCAGGCGACCGTTCACTTGAATTTAAATACCGGTCTAAATCGGTTGGGCATCAAGCCCGCTGAGCTCGAACAGGCCTGCTCGACACTTTTGGCCTCACCCCAATTGTATTTGGGCTGGATGATGACTCATTTGGCGGCCAGCGAAGACCACGCACTACACGGCTTTACGCAATCTCAACTTGAGCAATTTATCGCTGGGCATAAGCGAGCAGAACAGCTCATGGGGGCCACCATAAAAAGGCATGCCCTAAACAGCTCGGGGGTTCACAACTACGGCCATGCAGCTTTCGAAGCGGTGCGAACGGGTATTAGTTTACACGGATTTGCTAATGACCCTGTATTAGATCGACACCTTAAACCCATCAGCAGCCTCATCAGTACCCTAAGTGCTATTCGCGAAATAGAGGCCGGCGAGTCGGTCAGTTACAACCGGCTGTTCGTGGCCGAAAAGCCTATGAAAATAGCCACCATCGGTTTGGGCCATGCCGACGGCATACACCGTTCACTCGGTCATTCAGGCTTTGAGGTGCTCATAAACGGACAAAGGGCTAAGGCCGTTGGGAATGATTTGTATGGATCTCTTTATGGTAGATGTGACCCATATCGACTGCAGCGTGCACGACGAAGTACTCATCTTTGGCCCGCAAAACTCTGCCGAAATGATTTCTCAGCAGGCCGATACCATCGCCTATGAACTACTCACGGGAATTGGGCAACGGGTGCCCAGACACTTTGTGAAGTTAAGTTCGTAACAATTTGTTATTTTAATAGTTGATTTAAGATCTTACCTTTGCCGCCGTTAATTCACGTACTATGAAAATTGCAGTGGTAGGGGCCACCGGACTGGTAGGCCAAGTCATGCTCGAGGTTTTAAACGCCAGGGGCTTTCAATTTGACGAATTATTTTTAGTGGCTTCTGAACGCTCGGTCGGCAAAACGATCTCTTTTCAGTCTAAAGATTACACCGTGATTTCGTTAGAAGAAGCGGTTTCTAGACGCCCAGATATTGCGCTGTTTTCGGCCGGAGGAGACACCTCCCTAGCCTGGGCACCCAAGTTTGCAGCAGTAAAATGCAGAGTCATTGACAACTCTTCGGCCTGGCGCATGAACCCTGACCACAAATTGGTCGTTCCTGAAATCAATGCGCACGAACTTACCAAAGACGACTTTATCATTGCCAATCCGAACTGCTCGACCATACAAATGGTAATGGCTTTGGCGCCGCTGCACCGCGCGTATGGCATAGATCGCATAGTCGTGTCGACCTATCAGTCGGTATCGGGCACCGGGGTCAAGGCTGTTCAGCAGCTCGAAAACGAAGAAAAGGGAATAGAAGGCGAAAGAGCCTACGCGCATCCGATCTACAGAAACGCCCTTCCGCATTGCGACGTGTTTTTAGCCGACGGATTCACCAAAGAAGAGCAAAAGCTCATGCAAGAGCCCAAGAAAATACTCGGCGACCAAAGCCTTAAGATTACGGCCACGGCGGTGCGCATTCCAACCGCGGGTGGGCACTCAGAGGCCATTAACGTATCGTTTAAGCGCGATTTTGAGCTGAGCGAAGTTCGACGACTGCTTGAAAAAAGCGCCGGCGTTGTGGTCCAAGACGATGTCAGCCAAAACCTCTATCCCATGCCGGCTACCGCCCATCAAAAAGACGAGGTCTTTGTAGGGCGCATCCGTAGAGATCCGTCTCAGGCCAACACGCTAAATCTGTGGGTAGTAGCCGACAATCTAAGAAAAGGGGCCGCCACAAACGCGATTCAAATTGCCGAATATTTAGTGGCGCAATCGCTCGTGTAGAATTTGTACTTTAAGGGGCTAAATTTTGACTCCTATGACGCGCAAACAACTTCTTTCTGCTTCAGGGCTCGCAATCGCCCTTGGCCTTGTAACTTCATGCAGTACTAAACCTCAAGATTCAGTGGTGAATTATCCTGAAACTCAAAAAATTCCTGTAAAAGAGGCATACTTCGAACAAGAGGTAGTCGATAACTACCGCTGGCTAGAAGACGACCGCAGCGCTGAAACCGAAGACTGGGTAAAGCGGCAGAACGAGACCACTTTTGCACACCTCAACACCATTAGCTACAAAGAAGAGCTCAAATCGCGACTCGAAAAATTGTGGAACTACGAAAAAATTTCACAGCCCTTTAAAGAAGGGCGTTACACCTACTTCTATAAAAACGACGGGCTTCAGAACCAGTCGGTGCTGTACAGAAAAATGGGCGAAAGTGAAGAGGCCGAGGTCTTTCTTGACCCCAACACCTTTGCCGAAGACGGAACTGTCTCGCTGGCTGGGGCTAGCTTTACCGAAGACGGAAGCCTGCTTGCCTATTCGATCTCAGAGGGCGGAAGCGATTGGCGCAAGATCATCGTGCTTGATGCCGAGACCAAGGCTCAGATTGGAGACACCATTGTAGATGCCAAGTTCAGCGGAATTTCGTGGCGCAAAAACGAAGGCTTCTACTACTCGAGCTACGACAAGCCCGACGGAAGTGAACTTTCGGCCAAAACCGACCAACACAAGCTCTACTTTCACCAATTGGGCACCCCCCAATCCGAGGATCAGGTCATTTTTGGAGCAAGCGCCGACCAAAAGCACCGCTATGTCGGAGGGTCTGTTAGTGAAGACGCCCGCTTCTTATTCATCAGCGCCTCTAACACCACCTCGGGTAACAAGCTCTATCTAAAAGACCTGAGTACTCCAAACAGCCCTATCGTGCCTATAGTTGACGACGAAAAATCAGATTCTTATGTCATCGAAAATGAAGAGGAAACTTTGTACTTAGTTACCGATAGAGAGGCCCCAAACAAGCGCCTTGTTAAAACCAGCGCAACGGCTCCAACGCCTGAAAATTGGGCCGATGTTATCCCTGAAAGCCAAAACGTTCTGACCCTAAACAGCGGATCGGGCTATTTCTTCGCCGAATACATGATCGATGCGCTCTCTAAAGTATACCAATACAACTACGACGGAACTTTAGTGCGCGAGATTGACCTTCCTGGGCTAGGAAGCGTAGGCGGATTCGGTGGCAAAACTTCTGATCGCACCCTTTACTACACTTTTACCAATTACAATACCCCCTCGAGCAGCTACACCTACGACCCCAAAACTGGATCCTCTGACGTGTACTGGTCTCCCAAAATCGCATTTAATGCAGACGACTACGTCTCAGAGCAGGTGTTCTATACCTCTAAAGACGGCACGCGCGTTCCCATGATGATCACCTACAAAAAGGGGCTGAAAAAAGACGGAAAAAACCCAACCATTCTCTACGGTTATGGCGGATTCAATATTAGTTTAACCCCATCGTTCAGCGTAACCAATGCCATTTGGATGGAAATGGGGGGCATCTATGCCGTGCCGAACCTTAGGGGTGGAGGCGAATACGGAAAAACCTGGCACGACGCCGGAACTCAGCTAAACAAACAAAACGTTTTTGACGATTTCATAGCCGCGGGAGAATACCTCATCGCTCAAAACTACACCTCATCGTCCCTCTTGGCGCTTAGAGGAGGGTCAAACGGAGGCCTTCTAGTTGGTGCCACCATGACACAGCGACCCGACCTCGCCCGTGTTGCACTACCAGCAGTTGGAGTGCTTGATATGCTTCGCTACCACACCTTCACCGCTGGGGCCGGATGGTCTTACGACTACGGAACGGCAGAAGACTCACCCGAAATGTTCGCCTACCTCAAGGGCTACTCGCCTGTGCACAATGTAAAAGAAGGAGTGTCGTATCCGGCTACGCTGATCACCACCGGAGATCACGACGACCGGGTGGTGCCAGCACACAGTTTTAAATTTGCCGCTGAACTTCAAGACAAACAAGTTGGATCTTCTCCTGTACTGATTCGCATAGAAACAGATGCCGGGCACGGAGCTGGAACTCCGGTTAGCAAAACCATTGAACAGTACGCAGATATTTACGCCTTCACGCTAAATGCAATGGGCTATGACGACCTGCCTAGCGCGCGTATTGAAGCCCCCGCAGACAACAAGATGTAGTGGCGGTTTAAAAATCAAACTCCTCGAGATCGGCCTCTACTTCGAGGTCGATTTCTCTGAGGGCATCATCGCTCTCTAAGCAGTCTAAATTAAAAGGCATTTGCGCGGGCTTCTCAAAATCTTCAAGGCTTATACCCAGGGAGTCTTGGTAATTTTTTCGCATGTAATTTGCCCATATAGGTAAGGCCATTGTCGCACCCTGACCATAGGTAATATTATCAAAATGTACCGATCGGTCTTCAGCCCCAACCCATACCCCAGTTACCAAGTTAGGAACCATGCCCATAAACCATCCGTCTGATTGGTTTTGAGTGGTTCCGGTTTTTCCAGCAATCGGATTCTTAAACTCATAAGGGTAGCCAGTAACCACCTCTTGATATACAGGGTTGTCTTGCATCCAATTGTGCCTTAAGCGAATTCCTGACCCAGAATCAGTCACCCCCTTAAGCAGGCTAATCATGGCATAGGCAATCTCTTTGTTGAACACATCGTGAGTTTCTGGAACCGCCTGGTAAAGCACGGTGCCCGTTCGGTCTTCAATGCGGGTAATAAAAGTAGGTTCTACATAAACGCCCTGATTAGCGAAAGCGCTGTAGGCAGCTACAAGGTCGTGAAGCTTAATATCAGGTGTTCCTAAGGCAATAGACGGAACACTTGGCACCTCATTTCGAACACCCAAACGCTTTACTAACGAAGAAACCGCCCTTGGCCCCACCTTATCTATGAGCTGTGCAGTCACTGTATTAATACTATTAGCGAGCGCATATTTAAGAGTGACATTTTTACCTGAATACTTTCCGCCTGAATTCTTTGGGCACCAAGACTCAGTATTGCCGTGCCGCATGGCGGCTACGCAATAGGGCACATCGGGCAAGCGGTCGCAAGGCGAGAGCCTTAGCTGATCAATTACTGCGGCGTAAACAAAAGGCTTAAAGGTTGATCCTACCTGTCTAGCTCCTTGAATCACATTGTCGTATTGAAAATGCTTGTAATTGGCTCCTCCGACCCATGCCTTGATATGGCCGGTTTGTGGCTCTATACTCATCATTGCCGTTCTCAGGTGCTTTTTATAATAAATGATCGAGTCGATTGGGGTCATTACCGTGTCGCGCTCTAGGTCTTCGTGCTCCCAATCAAAAACACGCATTTCAGTGGGTACATAAAAGCTGGCCTTAATTACTGTGTCCGTTTTGCCCTCAGCGCGCAAGATCCGCCAGCGTTCACTGCGCCGCATGGCTTGCTCTATAATAGCCTCGGCCTGTTTCTTCTCTACCTGTATAAATGGGGCCGTTTCTGAAGTGTCTTGGGCGCTCAGTCTAAAAAAAGCGCGCTGCAAATTTTCGAGATGGGTCGCACTAGCTTCTTCTGCGTTCGCTTGAAGCTTAGAATCAATGGTAGTGTATACCTTTAACCCGTCTTTGTAAATATCATAGCTTTCTCCGTTCGCCCTAGGATTATTAGCCGCCCAATCTTTAAGCCAAGCCTGAACTTGCATTCTAAAATAGGTGGCCAACCCTTCATTGTGGGAATTTTCGGGGTTAAAATCAACATCTAGGGGCGTAGCCTTTAAAGAGTCAGCCTCACGCTGCTCTAAATAGTCGTACTTGGCCATCTGATCAAGCACTATATTTCTTCTTTTAATCACCATTTCAGGACGACGAATAGGATTGAATAGCGAAGAATTCTGTAGCATACCTATAAGCATGGCGCTTTCTTTTACTGCTAACTCTTGAGGGGGTTTATTAAAGTATATCTGGGCCGCATTCTCGATTCCGTCTGCTAAATATCCCCAATCGTAATTGTTCAGATACATCTCAAGTATCTCTTCTTTGGTGTAATTGCGCTCCAATTCGACGGCGATCACCCACTCTTTTATCTTTTGTTGAAGAGCTTCTTTGAGATTTCTAGAGCGCACCCCAACGAATAACTGCCTAGAAAGCTGCTGGGTTATGGTTGAAGCCCCTCCGCGCTTTCCTAAATACACCAAGGCCCGAAAAAAACCTCTGAAATCAATGCCTGAATGCTTGTAAAAGCGTACGTCTTCAGTAGCTATAAGCGCATTAACTAGCGATTTAGGAAATTGATTAAAATCAGTTGGTGTGCGGTTGTCTCCGAGGTAAAACTTTCCTAAAAGCAGAGAGTCGGCTGTATAAAGGTGGGTAGCGAAATTAGTTTGTGGGTTCTCTAGTTCATCGAAGGTGGGCATAGGGCCAAATCCGCCTGTAGATGCGGTGCGAAAGATAAGTGCTATGCCTATAACCCCCGAGGCAAAAACGATCCAAAAAAGCACCAAAAATCGCTTGTACATGAAAAGAATTTAAATCAAAAGTACAGTGCTAAGCCCTACTTTATAGAACAAAAACGTTAAGAGTCATTAGGTTTTGAAGATTGCTGCCTGTGCCCACGCTCATTGGGCTGTTGCTGTTGTGATCGTCTTGGTCCTTTTTTTCTTCTGCTCTTTGCCCGTTTAGGTCGATCAAATCTCGTTAAGCTATCTTCTACCGGGCCTCGTTCAAAAGATTCATTCTGAGCGTCATCACTAATAACCTCTGCTATGCTGTAATCTTCTAAAGCGTCTATCTTTTTTCCTTTTCTATTGAGCTCTAGAATCTCTGTAACCTGATCTTTGTGAAGCGCGTGCCAATTCGTGGCGTCATTTTTGTACGTAAACCATAATACGCCTTTAAAGATGTCCATCTTTTGACAAAAAGCTGTGCCTTTCTCAGTTTGCAATCGGCTATCTGAGGGCGGAAAATCTTTGAGCGCATCTAAATAAGTGTCTAGTTCGAAGTTCAAACAACACTTGAGCTTTCCGCATTGGCCAGCCAACTTTTGCGGATTTAGAGCCAATTGCTGGTAACGCGCTGAGGCCGTGCTCACCGCTCTGAAGTCGGATAGCCAGGTAGAACAGCAAAGTTCGCGACCACAAGAGCCGATTCCTCCAAGCCTTTGAGCCTCTTGACGGTACCCAATCTGACGCATATCAATGCGCAGATTAAAAGCTCTAGCCATGTCTTTAATTAATTGCCTAAAGTCTATTCGCGATTCGGCGGTATAGTAGAATGTAGCTTTCGAGGCGTCTCCTTGCAACTCAACGTCGCTAATTTTCATTTCGAGTTTGAGCGAAATGGCTATCTCACGGGCCTTCTTTTGGATTTCGGCTTCGCGAGAACGGGCCTGCTGCCAAATATCTATGTCTTTTTGGGTTGCTTTTCGGTAAATCTTTGAGTGCTGGGCCTCTTCGGCAGATACTCCTTTACGCTTCATTTGAACCTTGACTAGCTCTCCTGTTAAGGTGATAATGCCTACATCGTGGCCTGAGGCAGCCTGCACTGCCACTGCATCTCCTATGAGCAAGGGTAATTTATCGCTATTGTGAAAAAACTCTTTGCGGCTGTTTTTGAAGCGCACCTCAACAAAATAAAATGGTTCTGCTCCAGACGGAAGCGCCATGTTCTCAAGCCAATCAAATACGGTTAATTTGTTACATCCGTCAGATCCGCATGTGCCGTTATTCTTACAGCCTCTAACCTTTCCATCATTTCCTGAAGCACACGAAGCACAAGACATATTTTTATGGGTATTCGTTAAAATTACAACAAAGGCTTAGTGCGCACAACCTGATTTATACTTCAGTTTTTCTGAGCGTCCCTTTTTGAAGATCCTATTACTCACCGTATTTCCCTTGCGCAGCTTTTTCTGCTCTTCATAAGAAAGCGCAATGATCTCTTGGCACTCTTCGCTGCAGCAATGCTCCATTTGCTCCGCACAAGAGTCGCACTGAATAAAGAGTAAGTGGCAGCCTTCATTTGCGCAATTTGTGTGTGAGTCACAAGGCGCTCCGCACTGATGACAAACCGCAATTACATCATCAGAAATGCGCTCAGCTCTGCGCTCGTCAAACACAAAGTTTTTTCCCAGAAACTTATTTTCTAGTCCCTTTTCTCTTACCTGACGGGTGTATTCAATGATTCCACCCTCAAGTTGATAGACCTGTTTAAAGCCCTTATGCCTGTAATAGGCGCTTGCCTTCTCGCAGCGAATGCCTCCGGTGCAATACATTACAAGCTTTTTGTCTTCTTTGTGATCTTTCAACTCTTCTTCGATCAAATCGAGTGAGTCTCTAAACGTATCTACATCAGGACAAACGGCATTTTTAAAATGCCCTATTTCGCTTTCGTAATGATTGCGCATATCTACCAAAACCGTATCTGGGTCTTCAATTAAATCATTAAATTCTTCTGCGTTTACATGAACTCCTTTGTTAGTGACATCAAACGCATTATCATCTAGTCCGTCAGCTACAATTTTACTGCGCACCTTAACTTTAAGCTTTAGAAAAGACATGTTGTCTTGTTCTAATGCAATGTTTAGCCGGATACCGTTCAAAAAAGAGATACTGTCAAGGTGATTTTTGAAATATTCGAAATTAGGAGCCGGAACCGAAAGTTGGGCATTTACCCCTTCGGTGGCGACATAAATGCGACCTAAAACATCGCAATCATTCCAAGCAACAAACAAATGGTTTCTGACCATTTGCGGATTTTTGAGGTGTGCGTAAGTATAGAACGAGATCGTTAGCCGGTCTACTCCAGCTTTTTCAATAAGATCGGCTCGCTCTTTTGCACTTAGCGTATTGTACAGTTGCATGCTATACCAATCGTTTTAAGTTAAAAGAATCGAAATATCACGTAAAAGTACATTTTTTCAACAATTTAACGGGCCTGCAACTTTGATGCAGCATAAACCATTAATTTTGATTTCCACCAAAAATTTAAGGCGATGAGCAAAGAACAAGAGGCCAAAATGAAAGCGTTACAACTAACGCTAGACAAATTAGATAAAACCTATGGCAAAGGGGCTGTCATGAAAATGGGCGATACCATAGTACAAGACGTTGAGGTAATTTCTTCGGGGTCTATAGGGCTCAATGCCGCTCTAGGGGTACAAGGCTACCCAAAGGGAAGGGTAATTGAAATTTATGGCCCGGAATCTTCAGGAAAAACCACCCTGACCCTTCACGCCATTGCAGAGGCGCAGCGCGCTGGTGGCATAGCTGCATTTATCGATGCAGAACACGCCTTTGATCGTTTTTACGCGGCTAAACTTGGTGTAGATATTGACAATCTAATTATTTCTCAGCCCGATCACGGGGAACAGGCGCTTGAAATCGCAGAAAACCTAATTCGGTCAGGAGCCATAGACATCGTAGTGATCGATTCCGTAGCTGCGCTTACCCCTAAAAGTGAAATCGAAGGAGAAATGGGCGATTCTAAGATGGGGCTTCACGCAAGGCTCATGTCTCAGGCGCTTCGAAAACTAACTTCTACCATAAGCAAAACCAATTGCACGGTTATTTTCATCAACCAATTACGCGAAAAAATAGGGGTAATGTTCGGAAATCCTGAAACAACCACCGGAGGTAATGCCTTAAAATTTTATGCGTCTGTTCGACTTGATATTAGACGCTCTACTCAAATCAAAGACTCTGACGGAGGCGTTCAGGGTAATCGCACCAAGGTTAAGGTGGTGAAAAATAAAGTGGCCCCTCCATTTAGAACGGCAGAATTTGACATCATGTATGGCGAAGGTATATCAAGGCTTGGCGAAATCATTGATCTAGGAGTAGACTATGAAATCATTAAGAAAAGTGGTTCATGGTTTAGCTATGACGAAACCAAATTGGGTCAAGGTCGTGACGCGGTAAAAGCGCTTTTAGTAGACAATCCTGAACTTGCCGAAGAAATCGAACAGAAAATCTATGAAGCGCTAAAATTATTAAGCGCCTAATCTATATCTCATCTGATTTAAGCACTTCAAGCATGCGGTTTCTAACGTATTGCTTAAAGTCTTCTGTCTGGTCGCCCTTGAATGTATTTGCAGGAATGGTTTCGAGAATTTTATACCGAAGTATACCGGGGCCCCCTTCAAAGAGCTCCCAATTGAGTCTTTTTTTGCAGTCGAAGTTAACTATCGGTATTAATGGCAATTCGTGCTCAAGGGCCATTGAAAATGCACCGTCTTTAAAACGATCTAGATCTACCGATACCGCAGGAACTCCTCCTTCTGGATAAATAGCGATAGATCGTTTATGGTGCAGCTTATGCCTCACCCGCTCATACACCCGTTTGCGACTTTCTTTGTTCGACCTGTTGACCAAAATGGCTGCTCTTTTGTAAAAGAAGCCGAAAAGCCAAATGCGCCCCAGTTCTTCTTTTCCAACAAAAACCACCGGGCGCTTACATATGCGCAATAACAGCATAATGTCAAGCATACTGGTGTGGTTTGCCACCACCACGAAAGGGGGTTTGGGAAGCTCGCGCGAACCTTCAACCCTGCGAATCGGGGTTCCCATCATAAATAAAATAAACGGAGACCAAATAGATCGTGCCACCCAATAAAGAAGTGGATAGGTGCGCTCAGATAAAACCCCTAAAAGCAAAAGAGGGGCGCATACAACTACTGGAATAGCGGTCACCAGATAAAACCAGCCCTTATAAACCAAATAACCTAGATTTCGAACAAACTGAATCACGGAAACCGAAAGTATAACTTTTTAATTTTTCGTATCTATGTACGCAAATTAAAGTCGCATGGCCAGAATTCTTACGGGCATTCAAAGTACAGGGGTTCCCCATCTAGGGAATATTTTAGGCGCAATTATTCCCGCTATTGAAATGGCCAATATTCAAGAAGAAGCCTCCTACTTATTCATTGCAGACCTACATTCGCTGACACAAATCAAAGACGCTAAACAGCTCAAAGAAAATACCCAAGCTACCGCTGCTGCGTGGCTTGCATTTGGTTTAGATATAGACAAATCGGTTTTCTACAGGCAGAGCGATGTTGCCCAAGTAACTGAACTAGCCTGGTACCTCAACTGCATCTTTCCGTTTCAGCGTTTGACCTTGGCACACTCTTTTCAAAGATAAGGCCGACAGGCTTGAAGACGTGAATGCAGGACTTTTTACCTACCCCATGCTAATGGCTGCAGATATATTATTGTACGATGCTGAGATTGTTCCGGTGGGCAAAGACCAGCTTCAGCACATTGAGATGGCTCGCGACGTAGCAAACCGATTTCACGCAGTGTACGGCGAAACTTTTGTGATTCCTGAAGCACAAATCTCTGAACAAACCATGTATGTTACTGGAACAGATGGCCACAAGATGAGCAAAAGCAAGAATAACACCATTAATGTATTCGCCGATGAGAAAACCCTGAAAAAGCAAATCATGGGCATCATCAGTGATAGTAAAAGCCTTGAAGATCCAAAAGACCCCTCATCCGATGCCACTTTTGCCCTTTACAAACTCATTGCCTCTCAAGAGCAAATTGAAGAGATGAGCGCTCACTATCTAGCAGGCAACTACGGATACGGACACGCCAAAAAAGATCTTTTAGAGCTAGTGTTAGAGATCTTCAAAACGCCCCGATCACAGTACAATTATTTCATGCAGCACCCCGATGAGTTAGAAACGCAGCTTCTAACAGGAGCACAAAAGGCCCAAGAAAAAGCCAGTGAAGTATTGTCTAGGGTGCGATCCATCATTGGACTACGCCCCTAGAAGTCTCACTTTGTTTTTAACCCTGCTTCTTGGGTACATGTTCTTGTTACAAAATCTCGTAAGAATTATCGTTGTGGTGAACAATGGCGCCTTCAAGGGTAAGTGAAAATAAGGAAGTGTATACCTCCTCTTTATTCATGTTTGCCTGTCGCAAGAGTTGGCTGGGGTATGCCCGTCCATTTTTGACTAGGTATTCATAAAGCTTTTTGTCGCTCTTATTCTTAAACTGAATCTCAGAAACGGGTAATTTCTGACGCATTGGTTGCTTGAGTTGTAGGGCTTCAATTAATGTTTCAGGCCCGGTATAAAGCTGCGCCTTTAATTCGCCAATCAAGCGATTACACCCCAAACTATACCCATCAGAAACTCTGCCTGGCACCGCAATTAATGAGCGTTGATAGCCAAAGGCAAAATCGGCAGTAGTTAAACTGCCTCCTGATTGGGCCGACTCAATGATGAGTGTGGCCTCAGAAAGCCCAGCAATAATGCGATTTCGCGCAACGAAATGTCCGGCCAAGGGTTTAACCCCATTGAAGAATTCACTGAAGGTACACCCGTGTTTCTCTATTTTTCGTCTCAACGAAAAATGGCCGCGCGGATAAGTTGTATCAAGCCCATGTGCAACCACAGATGCTACCTCAAACCCCATCTCTGTGGCCAGAGACTGAACGTAAGCATCTACTCCTTTAGCCAGCCCACTCACTATGATTAATTGATTAGCATCTAGGCCCATCAACAGTTGTTCAATAACCTTTTTACCATAAGCTGTCATGGCCCGAGTACCTACAACGCTGAGTAGTTTCTTCTTAGCAGATAAGGATTGACCTGAAGCATAGAGCACTAGGGGAGCATCGGCTATGTGCAATAAGTTAGGCGGGTAATCTGTGTTTCCTTTGTACAACATTTGTATGCCTGAGCTCTGCAGTGCATCGCGCTCGGCTAACCGCTTTTCTCGCCAATCAGAACGAAAAAACAATTCGATTTGCGGAATGAGCTGAATTAGCTTTTCATGAAGCTCTTTTGAACTTGTATGCATCAGATCGCTCGGGCTGCTAAAATGCGCTAAAAGTTTAGCCGCCTTTATAGGGCCTATACCCTCACACCTAGACAGCAAATACAGCGAACACTTATCTAAATCAGTCATGCAATCAAAGCTATCTGTTCTCAGTGCAATCTTTAAGCAGCGCAGAGCCCAAGGTTTATGGTAATTTTTAGGATATTTGTGTTTATGACCCTGGCTCCGTATTTACAAGAACTTCTCGCACATAGAAACTATGTGATTTTGTCTGGCTTCGGAGCTTTTCAGCCAGGCAGTTTACTTCCTGTTGAGATCAATGAAAATGAAGAGCTTCTTCCGCCGAGAAGAGCAGTCACCTTCAACGCGCTTTTAACGAATCGTGACGATACTTTAGCGCAGTTTATAGCAGAACGTGAACAGCGCGAAATTGAAGCAGTAGTAGAGGACTTAAACCGCCTTGTTTTTGAGTGGAAAACGGCTCTAAACGATGGTAAAGAGGTCGAAGTAACTGGTGTGGGAAGTTTTGTTAAAAAAGAGTCGCTGATCGCTTTAAGGCCAGAAGCAACCCTAGAGGTGCATCGAGAAAGTTTTGGATTGCCAGTTATCAAAAGGTCTGTGGCCAAGACAGCTCCTCAAACAGCTTCTTCAAAAGATCCGAACAAAGATCCGAACAAAGATCCGAATCAGGTCATAGCCTATAAATCTTCTGAAATAGCTGAAGAAGTGAGTGCGTCTAAAGAAGTAGTCGAATTAAGCCCTACATTCACCTCAACCGATGCGTGGTATGCCATAGCCATGACCAGCTTTGGAGCCGCTGTGGCCATTATGCTCTACGTATTATCTACCCTATACACCTCATTATTCAGTTAGTCTATGAAAGCCAAAACTCCCTCCGAGTCTAGAACCATAACCACAGATATGGTATTGCCTTCAGAGACTAATCATCTTCATCACCTATTCGGAGGAGAGCTTTTATCGCGCATGGACAGGGCTGCCTACATTACGGCCAGGCGTCATAGTCGAAGAATTGCAGTGACCGCTTCGGTTAATCACGTCGCTTTTAATACCGCCATTCCTGTAGGAAGTGTGGTAACCATTGAAGCGCAGATATCGCGAACTTTTACTTCTTCTATGGAGGTATTTATAGATGTCTACCTCGAAGATCGTTTAAGCGGAATACGCACTAAAGCCAATGAGGCCATCTACACCTTTGTGGCTGTTGATGACACTATGAAGCCGGTAGAAGTAGCTCCTATTCTACCAGAGACAGAAATAGAAAAACAGCGTTTTGATGCGGCCTTAAGAAGAAGGCAGCTGAGCTTGGTGCTAGCAGGTAAAATGAAACCCTCCGAGGCTCATGAACTAAAAGCCTTATTCGAAGACTAGTCTATAGTTGATACACCCAAAGCTCGGGGTTTAATCGGGTGGTGTTTTTATAGAGATAAAACTTCAGCGTAGTCTGTTGGTTGACTCTATCGGTGTGTATCACACCCAACTCTTGCTTTGCATCAACCATTTGACCTTCTGATACATAAACCTCAGAAAGGTTATAGTACATGGTGATATAGTCTCCGTGCCGCACATACACCCCCTTAATCCCTTGTCGATTAATCATTATAGACATTACTTCGCCCTTGAAGATCGAACGGGCCTTTGCCCCAGAAGAGGTGGCAATAGAAACCCCATTGTTAAAGTGTTTTAAGCTAGGATAAAGTTTATCGGCATAGGTGCCATAACCTATACTCTTTATGCCTTTCTCAACAGGCCAAAGGTGACGACCCCTGTTCGCCTCAAAGTTTTCAGCGATTAGTTTAGCTTCGGGGGTAAGCACAAAAGCCTCTTCAGTAGCGTCTTTGGCTTTGGTTTTGGCCTTAGCCTTGGCGCGATTAGCACTTGCAATAGCTTCGCGAATGAGCCTTTCGATCTCTTTATCGATTCGTGTGCGCTCTTTCTGTCTGTCTGAAAGTTCAGCCCTATACTTTCGCTCTTGCTTGCGGGTTTCTGCCACTAATTGTTGTTGGCCCTTTCGATCTTGCGCTAGTTCATCGCGTTGAAGCTGGTTCTCTGTGATTTTTTCTTGTTGCTCAACCAATTGTTGCTGCAGGGCTTTTTCCTTGTCTTGAAGTTCTAATTGTTTTGCCGCTATACGCTTTGCCTGCACAGTTCGATACTCGGCATATTGAAGCAGATAATTCATCCGTCTTCGGGCTTCGTTAAAAGAGGAAGCAGAAAGCAAAAAGAGCAGTTTATTTTGCTCTAGCTTTTTTTGATAGGCCGATTTTATGACCTTCGCATAATCTTCTTTAAGTTGCTCAAGTTCATTGCTCAAGTCGCTTATTTCTGAACTGCTCTGATCAATTTGGCGTTGTAAATACTGTACTTCACGCGCAGAAAGAGCTATTAGATTTTCTAGTGCCTTTTGTTTTCGTTCTAAAATACGGATGCGATCTACCACAGATCCACGAAGTGATTGCTGCTCCTTAACCCATATAGAAATCTGTGCGATCTCTTTAGTTAAAGCAGCTTTGCGCCCTTCGAGATCACGTTGCTCGGGAGATTTCTCTTGACTATAGCCTAGCATACCCGCGACCAAAACCAAACAAAATAGTGCTTTTCTCATTGTATTAAGGCTCTGCGGTACCCGCTTGGTATTTGAAAAGGAAGGCTCATAGCCTTTTGACTCTCAAAATCACTGAGGTGTAGAAGAAGCGTTTTACCTGCTCCCGACAGCTCAATTTGACTTGGAATAGACCCTTCGTTCTCGTAAGTGTAAACAATAATCACAGGGGTCTTTAGCTGATCTGAAACAAGCTCTTGATATAAAACTCGGGTAGGGTTTAGTTGCACCACAACCTCATAAACAGCGTTTCCAAGATCGGCAGAGTTAACGATGGCCGTATACCTCATTTGATTCATAGCGCGTTTTACCCGCTTTGTCTCCTTAATTGCAGTAATCTCTTCAGCAAAAACAATTTCTGCATTAAATAGGCGCTGAAGCTGATCAAAGCTAAAGGTAATAGGCAATAAACTGTCGAGATCCTTGAATGAACCTTCAAAATAGGTGCGATTGAGTTTGTTGTAATAAGCAAGTTTTTCGGGAGTTATCAATGCCTTGGCCATTCCTAGCGGAGCACTAAATAGCAGGCCTTGATCTTTTGCATAACGCACGCTTAGGGTGACTTCTTTCTTAGAAGAGGGCTGAGAAAGGCTGGCGCGAATCTTTCCGCGAAATCCATCGACAATCGACGCGTTGTTTATTAACCGATCATAAACCTCTTCTGATGACCTTACTCGGCCCTCTTCAGTTTTAGAGGCGACAAAGCTGCTCTTGCAGCCTACCATAAAGAAGGCCACACACATTAAGCCGATAAAAAGACCCCGATTGCTACACATTAACTGTTTATTCTAAGACGTTATAATCTCCCAAACTTACTTTAGTAAAAGATCCGTCGAATACCACGTGATTTCCGATCATCGCTTGGTTAAGGGTACAGTTTCTTATCTCGCTTTCAGACTGAATAATGCTGTTGGTGATCGTTGCGTTCTCTACAACTGTATGCGCCCCAATAGATACATGCGGACCAATTGTTGAGTTAGAGAGTCTAACTCCCGAAGCGATGGCGCAAGGATGAATTATTTTGGAATGGTCTAAAATCACATCCTTGGCGATCAAAGGCTCCCCTTCGGTGAACAAGTGGTCTAACATGCGCGCATTGGTTTCAACGGTAACCTGCTTGTTTCCGCAATCCATCCAATCTTCTACGGCTCCTGTAACAAAACGTTTGCCCTCAGCTATCATCCGTTTAATTCCGTCGTTGATCTGATACTCCCCCGAATGTGAAATGCGTCGATCAATAACCTCTTTCAAGGCATCTCTTAATTGGGCCACCTCTTTAAAATAGTAAATACCTATAACAGCAAGGTCAGACACATAGGTGGCGGGCTTCTCGATCAACGAAACGATTTCATTCTGAGCATTTAGTTGCACTACACCATAGGCCTCTGGCTTATCTACTTGTTTCACCCAAATAACACTGTCAGCGGTTTGGTCAAGCTCAAAACTGGCCCTAATAAGGGTGTCGGCATAGGCAATTACTGCGCGACCTGAAAGCGAAGGGGCCGCACACATAATAGCATGACCTGTTCCAAGCGGCTCATCTTGTCTATAAATAGTTGCTTTGGCACCTAACGAGGCTGCCAGGGCCTCCAAAGATCGAATGACGTCATTGCCAAAAAAAGCAGCCTCTCCTATGATAAAGGCTACTTCATCAATAGGGCCGCCCATAACCTTAGCTATGTCTCTAACTAGCCTATCTACAATAGGCATTCCTGCAACAGGTACTAGCGGTTTGGGAACGGTCAATGTATGAGGCCTCAAACGCGAGCCCCTGCCAGCCATGGGTACAATTATTTTCATATGTTTATTTTACTCCGGTGCTGCCGAATCCGCCAGCGCCTCTTTCTGTTTGTCCCAACTCACTGACCTCTACCCATTGGGCCTGATCGTGTGTAGCAATAACCATTTGAGCAATGCGTTCACCGCGTTCAACCGTAAAAGGCTCTTTAGACAAATTGACCAAAATAACCCCAATTTCACCTCGATAATCGGCGTCTATAGTTCCTGGACTATTTACCAAAGAAATTCCCTTTTTAGCAGCCAATCCGCTTCTAGGCCTTATCTGCGCCTCGTATCCAGCGGGCAACTCTATAAATATACCGGTTGGTATAATTGCGCGATCTAAGGAATTCAACACCACAGGGGCTTCATTGTTCGCTCGAAGGTCCATTCCTGCCGATAGCGGGGTTTGATAAGAAGGAAGTTCATGTGCTGATGTGTTTATAATCTTAATCTGAGGCATGTTTTTTGGGGATTAAAAATGATTTAAGGTCTTTGTATTCACGAACAATTACAAAACTAATAAATACTAGAAGCAGGATGAGCTTAGCTGTCCAAATGGTTTCAAATTGACTTAGGGTAAAATAGGCAAAGAGAGCAGAAACACTCAGGTATCCCAACATGGGAAGCACCCGATACGGAATATAGTATACCTTTCTTCCCCAGAAAAAAGAGAGGCACATCATTGTTAAATACGCCATAAAAGTGGCCCAGGCTGAGGCTATGTATCCCACTTTAGGAATAAGCAAAACGTTCATCAAAAGAGTAACCGCGGCGCCAATTACCGATATAATCGCCCCAATATGGGTTTTGTCTTTGAGTTTATACCATACCGAAAGATTGTGGTAGACCCCCAGAAACAAGGCTCCCATAAGTACCCACGGAACTACTTGTAACCCTTCCAAATAAGCTACATCTCGAATAAAAAGCTCTGCAAGCGGATGTAGAAAAACAACCACAGACAAAAACAATATACTGCCTAGAACCACAAAATAATAAGTGACTTGGGCGTATTGAACTTCTTTATTTTCGGCAGTCGATTGTCTAAAGAAAAAAGGCTCTACCCCCATTCTAAAAGCCGTGGCAAATAAAGTCATAAATACACTTAGCTTATAGCAGGCACCGTATATACCCGCTGAACGAGCAGAGTCAAGGCGGGTAAGTAATATCTTGTCAAAAACCTCATTAACAACAAAGGCAAATCCTGCTATCATTATGGGCAGGCCATAGCGCAGCATTTTTTTCCAAATAACC
Organism: Flavobacteriaceae bacterium; assembly: GCA_018402205.1. Lineage (GTDB taxonomy): Bacteria > Bacteroidota > Bacteroidia > Flavobacteriales > Flavobacteriaceae > UBA3478. The sequence continues at coordinate 61,438 of JAGYIX010000006.1, read as the reverse complement.
ACATCAAAAACAAGGCGATGTCTAGCGTACGCAGGTACAAACCAAACCAGCGTGAGCGCGCTGGCAATGATATTAGCTAGAAAAATAGCGTCAATCTCTCGACCTAGAAACTGTTCATGCGAGAAGAGTAAAAAGTAAATATTGAATGCAACGTTGACTAGTATGTTTAGAGATTTTATTGCCGCATAACGCATAGGCTTCTCTTGTGCCCTAAGCAACGCAAAAGGAACTACTACCAAAGCATCGAGCACCAAAATAAGCACGGTTTTTTGCACAAATTCAGGACGAATACCCACCATCAAGGCCAACTGATCATTAAATAGGCTAGCCACGGCCCAAAAAGTCAATGAACTAAGCACCAAAGACCAAAGACCTGTAGACACCACATTGTCTTGGTCAAGGTTTTTGTCGTGGAAAAACCTAAAAAACGAGGTTTCCATACCATAGGTTAGCAGCACGTTAAAAAGGGCAATCCATGAATAGATGAAGATGTATTCTCCGTATCCTGAAGCTTCTTTAAATACAGTAGTGTATAAGGGTAATAGTAAAAAAGATAGCGCTCTAGGCAGAACGGTAGCCAATCCGTATACGAAAATCTGGGCCCCTAAACGCTTAACTGCACTCATATGGTTTCTACTGTCGTAATTCTAACTGAATAGGTAGTGGAGGTTCTATGCGCAAAGTGTCTTTGGATCCCTTAAAATAAAATCGGAGAGCTGACTTTTGGTCGAGTTTGTGATCAGTTTGAAGAGAATAAAAACCGTTATTTTCAGACTTCATTTGATTCTCTACACCTTCAGCAAATACAACCATAAATGCGCTGTTAGATCTTTCTGCTGGTTCGATTTTTAAGCGTATAAAATACCTATTAAGGCTTGAAGGCTTTCCCGAGAGCACCCTCTTTACAGTAAACGATTCAATAGCATAATTGTTACCTCTGCTGAGCTGACCGTTAAGCAATCTACACGAAAACAGAGAAAGGCAGAAAACTAGGGCAAAAGCAAGGGTCGCTTTGGTCATGGCTTAGACATCTTGCCTAAAGATAGGCATAGATCACGACCAAGCACAAGAGGGCTTAGTCATTGAGCGCCTCTGCCCCTCCAACAATCTCTAAAATCTCGTTGGTGATAGCCGCCTGACGCGCTTTGTTGTAGGTTAATTTCAGCTGATCTCTGAGCTCTTTGGCGTTGTCGGTGGCCTTATGCATAGCCGTCATACGTGCACCGTGCTCGCTGGCAAAAGAATCTCTGATGGCTTTGAAGAACTGAACCTTAAGAGCTTTAGGTATCAACTGATTGACCATTTCTTCGGCCTCCGGTTCGTAGATATAGTCTTCTAATGCTGAACCTTTTTGGGCTGAAATCTCTTGAACCAAAGGCAACAGCATTTCGTCTTTTACCACCTGAGTAGCCGCATTTTTAAACGAGTTATATATCAGCCTTACCTCATCGTATTCTTTAGCCATAAACGAGTCGATAATAGGCTCGACAATGGCCGTAGCATTTTCGTAATTCAGATCGTCAAAAAGATGGCTGTGGTCGGCGACAAGGGCAACGTTGTTTTTGAGCGCATCTTTCGCTTTACGACCAATACTGATTACAGCAATTTCGGAAGATGGTTTTGATGCAGCAATGGCGATACGTGCCGCTTTAATTACGTTCGAATTAAACGCCCCGCAAAGGCCTCGATTTGAGCTGACCACAACTAAAAGAACCCTGTTTACAGGCCTCTTCTCGGCGTAGTAATTGTCTACATCTTCCCCTAAACTAGCGCTCAATCTACCCAAAAGTTCAGATAGTTTTTCAGAATACGGGCGCATAGCCAAAATAGCGTCTTGGGCTTTCTTCAGCTTGGCAGCAGATACCATCTTCATGGCACTGGTGATCTGCATGGTCGAAGAAACCGAGGCAATGCGATTGCGTATTTCTTTAAGGTTAGCCATTGGGTAAAACTTTAGTTCTTATGACGCTTAGAAACCTCTGCCGCAACCTTAGTAAGGGTTTCGATTACTTCATCGGTTAGTGCACCTGCTTTTAAAGAGGCCAGGGTGTCTGCATTGTGAAGCCTCAGCGTCTGAATATAATCGGCCTCGAAGGCCTTAACTTTAGCCACAGGAACCTCTCTGAGCAGATTCTTAGATCCGGCATAAATGATAGCAACTTGTGCCTCTACCGTGAATGGATCGTTTTGTGCCTGTTTTAAAATTTCTACGTTGCGTCGTCCTTTCTCAATAACATTAAGAGTGGCGGCATCAAGGTCAGATCCGAATTTTGAGAACGCTTCAAGTTCTCTAAACTGCGCTTGATCGAGCTTTAGCGTTCCGGCCACTTTCTTCATCGATTTAATCTGTGCAGATCCTCCAACGCGAGATACGGAGATCCCTACGTTAATCGCCGGGCGAACCCCTTGGTTGAAAAGGTCTTGCTCTAAGAAGATCTGTCCATCAGTAATCGAGATAACGTTGGTCGGAATATAAGCAGAAACGTCTCCGGCCTGAGTTTCAATAATCGGAAGGGCCGTAAGCGATCCGCCTCCTTTTACCAAATGCCTGATCGATTCAGGAAGGTCGTTCATCGATTGTGCAATAGCATCGTCGGCAATAATTTTTGCTGCGCGCTCTAACAATCTAGAGTGAAGATAGAATACGTCTCCAGGATATGCTTCGCGCCCTGGTGGACGTCTTAATAAAAGAGAAACCTCTCTGTAAGCAACGGCTTGTTTCGATAAATCATCGTAAACGATAAGGGCCGGACGACCGGTGTCTCTGAAATATTCCCCTATAGCCGCTCCAGCGAAAGGAGCGTAAACCTGCATAGGAGCAGGGTCAGAGGCATTGGCGGCCACAATAGTGGTGTATGCTAAGGCGCCTTTGTCTTCAAGCGTTTTGGCTATCGCAGCAACCGTAGAAGCTTTTTGGCCAATAGCAACATAAATACAGTAAACGGGCTTGCCCGCATCGTAAAATTCTTTTTGATTGAGGATGGTGTCAATACAAACGGTTGTTTTTCCGGTTTGACGGTCTCCAATAACGAGTTCTCGTTGTCCTCTTCCGACCGGAATCATGGCATCAATAGACTTGATACCTGTTTGAAGTGGCTCGTTAACCGGCTGGCGATAGATCACCCCGGGTGCCTTGCGCTCTAAAGGCATTTCATACAAGTGCCCTTCAATAGCGCCTTTTCCGTCAATTGGAATGCCCAGTGTATCCAAAACGCGTCCGACTACTCCTTCGCCCACCTTTAAAGAGGCTATTCGCTGCGTTCTTTTTACTGTAGTTCCTTCACCAACCTCTTTCGAGTGGCCTAACAGAACTACCCCAACATTGTCTTCTTCTAGGTTAAGCACAATCCCTTCTAATCCGCCATCAAACTCCACTAATTCTCCATACTGCGCATTAGAAAGGCCGTATACGCGAGCAATACCGTCACCCACGGCCAATACCGTTCCTACCTCGTCTAGAGAGGCGCTAGAATCGAAGCCTTCAATTTGTTTTTTAAGAATAGCTGAAACCTCAGCTGCTTTAAGGTCTGACATGTTATAGACTGTTTGAAAATTCTTTTTTAACGCGTTTAATTTTTCCTGCTACGCTTGCGTCATAAAGCAGATCGTCAAGCTTTAAAACGAATCCGCCTATGAGCTCAGGGTTAACCTCAACCTTAAGCAACACATTGGCATAGCCCTGGTCTTTCAATAGATGTAGCACTGTTTTTTCTAAGACCTCTCGCTGATCAGCTGAAGGTATTATGAGAGTGACCTGAACCTGGCCCCTGTGCTTAGCTAGCAAAGTAACAAAGCGTTCAGCAATATCGTCAAGTAGTTCTAATCGGTCATTTTCTGAAAGTACCCGAATAAGATCTTTAGTCGCCGTGCTCAGCTCTTTGAATAATTCATCGAGAATAGACTTCTTAAGCACTGGGCTAGTCATGGGGTTTTCAAGCACCGATGAAAGTTCTTTAGAGGCAGCCACGGTTTCTTGAATAGCCCGCATATCAGCAGCTGCTTGATCTAAACTGTTTCGATCATTTGCAACTTCTAAATACGCTTTGGCATACCGAATAGATGCTCTAGATTGTTTCATGGGTTATTAAGACTTAAGAGAAACCTCTTTCAGTAATTTATCTATGTGTTCGGCATTCTTGGCGGGGGCCGAAAGTTCTGCTTTTAAAATTTTCTCTGCAAGGGCTACAGAAAGCTGAGCCGCTTCTCGTTTAATCTGCGCAAGAGCCTCTTTTTTTTCTAGCTCAATAGAAACTTTTGCCTTGGCAACAATCTTAGCACTTTCTTCTTGAGCGGCTTCTTCTGCGTCTGCAATTAATTTTAGCTTGGTATCCCTCGCCTCTTTCATCAATTGCTCGCGCTCTTCTCTCGCCTCTTTCATCAGTTGTTCGTTCGCCGATGAAATATTCTGCATTTCTGCTTTGGCCTGTTCCGCTGACTCCAAGGCCTTTTTTATTCCCTCTTCTCTTTCTTCAAGAGAAGAAACTATAGGCTTCCACGCAAACTTCACCATCAGAAAAATCACAACGAGCATAAGAATACTCTGCATGATAAACAAGCCTGGAGAAAAATCGTTTATTAATTGTTCCATAGTTTAATGCTTTTTGATAAGCTGGGCGCGCAGCCAACCGCTGCGCGCAACAGCTTCTCTGTTTTTAAGGTTTATTTTCCTAAGAAAAGGGCTCCAAAAGCCAAACCTTCTAATAATGCTGCAATAATAATCATGGCTGTCTGGATTTTTCCAGTAGCCTCAGGCTGACGAGCAATACCTTCCATCGCTTTTCCACCGATTTGGCCAAGACCAATACCAGCGCCTATTACAATTAAACCTGCACCTACTAAATTTGGAACTGTCATAAATAAAAAACTAAAGATTAAACAATAATTAACGTTTTAGTGATGGTCGTGTTCTTGCACGGCCATACCAATAAACAGTGCCGAAAGCATGGTAAAAATATAAGCCTGCAAAAACGCCACTAGTAATTCTATAAGAGTTAAAAAGAACGAAAGGGCAAAAGATAATGCTGTAGCGCCAACCACCCCCATACTGCTCTTCATAATAATCGCAATTGAAATCAAGCTCATTACCACTATATGTCCAGCAGAAATATTGGCGAACAAACGAATCATTAATGAAAATGGCTTGGTTATAGTTCCCAAAAGCTCAATTGGTGCCAATATCACCTTCATAGGAGCAGGAACTCCAGGCATCCAGAAAATGTGTTTCCAATAGTCTTTGTTTCCGCTGAACTGAGTAATAATAAAGGTAAATAAAGCTAGCGTAAAGGTAACCGCTAATTGCCCTGTTATATTAAACCCTAAGGGAGTAAGGCCTAAGAGGTTTGACGCCCAGATAAAGAAAAATACGGTTAATAAAAATCCGGTAAAGCGCTTGTAGTGCTTTTCGCCAATGTTTGGCTTAGCAATCTCATCTCTAACATAGAGCACTAAGGGCTCTAATACGCGGCCAAAACCAATAGGAACAGATCGTTTTTTGTATTGATTTGCTAGAGACCTAAACCCTATTAGCAGCAGCATGGAGACAAGCAAAAACCCGAATACGCTTTTGGTAATCGACAGATCGAGTACCGCATGAGCATTCTCTGGGTGGTGACTTGCGTCAAACACAAGGTGAACTTCTTTTTCGTTGAGTTCGTATATTTTTTCGTGATACTTCACTAGCGATACCCCATCTTTTTCAACTACGTACTGTCCGCTATCGTCGTGATGAAAGGCAGACGACATAAAAGCGCGCACACCTTGTGAGGTGTAAACAATAACCGGAAGGGCGAATCCTACGTGTTTACGTTGGCCCTCGGCATCATTATAAGAAAAGAGATGAAAGTCGTGAGCGTCTTTAATGTGATGCTCTATGTAGGCAGAAATTTTTTCTTGGGTATCTACCGCCCCTTCTTCTTGTTGCGCAGAAGATTTATCGCCAAAATCGTTGAAGCTAAACGCTTGCAGATCTAATGGCAAGAAGGCAACTAAAAGGGTGAAATAGAGAGCGGATAAAGTACTTCTTCTTGGCTTCATTAAAACTCCTTTCAAGGGGAACTTTTGTTAAAATTTTGGCAAAGATATGCATTCTCATTAACTAAAACAGTTAGGGAAGAAAGTTTTAGGCAAGCCTATTTTTCGGTGTCTTTTGCAAGTTTAGTTACCACGAAGACTTCTGCTAAAAGACCAATAAATAGGGGCAAAAGAGGCTGAGCCCTCTCGGCTTTTGACAAATGTTCTAAATCACTTAAAAAAGAATAAAAGAATATCGCAAACAGAGCCATTTTAAAAAGCATTGAAGCCATGTAGACTATTCCCAAATAGCTCATTCGTTGTTTTTTTTTGAGCAAATAAAGGCAAGCGATCACTCCTAGTGTCGTCAAAGTAAAAAACACAAAAAAGACGAGTAGGGTGGGCTCAATCATTAGTTGTTTTTTGAATCTCTAATCACTTGAAGAATTACCAGGGCCATAGATGCAAAGATGCCAAAGAGCGTGAGTGCAGGCTCTATCCATTCTGTCTCATAGCGAATAGCCGCCCAGCCGCCTAGGTAATTACAAAGTGCAATGGTCAAGGCCATTTGCGCGGCAACGCCTGTATATTTAACAGCGCTAGTGAAGTTCTTTTTTTTCAAAACAATGCACTTTTAGCAAGTTGAGCCGACAGATAGGTGTCTTGAGAAATAATTGTATAGTCGGTTGTTTTTAGCAGAGAGGCATTGCGTTTATAAAACGCCTTAGCATAAGCTTCGGTAGAAAACCAGCCCACAACTAAATAAAAAGTGTTCCGGTTGAAAGGTTCAATAACCGCGCTCAAATCATAGTTCTGCTCTCTAAGCTTTTGCGTAGAAACTTTCTGCAGCTTTTCTAAGGTTGCTGCATCTGCTGAAAACACCACGGCATAGCGATTAGCGTTTGAGAGATCTATATTTTCTTGATTTGCCGACTGAAGTAACATGCGCGATGCTTCTCGATCAACCCAGGTGTTTCTAAAAACCTGTTTAATCTCTTTTAATCTTTTAGTGTAGGCGTCTATTCCGTATAAACGCGCCTCAATCACGGCGGCTATCAGTAAGCTCTCAGGCCGCAAGGGCTTCTTTTCGCTATAAGCTCTTTCTACAAGCGTATACGCTTGAGCATAGTGGTTTTGAGCAAAAAGCCGAGCCAGTTGTTGCTCTATAACCTCATTATTCTGATCTAACCCATCGACATATAAAGTGTAAATACTGTTTGGGTGGGCCTCTATCAGTCGGTTTTTATATGCTTCTGCCTCGGTCGTCTCTTCAAAAAGCGCGCTAATCTGTTGCAAACGAAATAAGGCGGCAGCCCGCACCTCTTCAGCAAAAAACGGTGCAATCAATGGGGTTAAGAGTGCTCTTGCCCCGCTGTAGTCTTCAAAATCATACGCCAACATGCTGGCCGCCTCAAAGGTTAAGTCCATTTTTTTGTCAAACCGTTCTACTCTAGAAGTCGATGTCATTAAGCGGCCTCTTTGCTTTTGCGCTGCAGGCATTAGGGTCAATATTTCATCTTGATCGATGTCTGCAATAAGCTCTTCTGCGTCGAGCACGCTATCTAGCGCCTTCAGGTCTGTGACGTAATTTAAGTAGGTATAGAGTTTTCGATGAAGCTCTTTAGAGGCGGCAGGGCGTCTTAATAAGCCCGCAGAAAACTTGGTGACCAAAGTGTCAAAATAAGCAAATGAGCGCTGATAATTTTTCATTGACAAGAAGTGGTTAGCCAGGTAATCGTAATTAACAGCCTTAACTCTGTCTGATGCGATTAGATTTGAATGCTCGAAGGCAGCAACCGCTAGACTGTCTAGGGTTTGTACCTTTTTTTGATCTCCCTGAAGTGAGGATTGTCTTATGAACCACCTGCCTCGATCTTGATTGACGTAATACCGCTGGTCGTAGTTGTTCCAGCGATTTTCTATCTTAACAAGTTGTTCGAAATAACCTGCCGAATCGCTAGTCGTAAGCTGGGCTAAGCGAAGCTGAGACAAGATGCGAAATCGCGCCCTCTCATAACCTGGTTTTTTTGATAAATAGCGATACAAGCGCTTGGCCTTCTCGTTTTTGTCTATTGACTCGTAGTGCTGAGCCATAGAATAAAGAGTGCGCATAGAGTGACGAGAAAGCGCTTTTCTATCATCGACCGCCTGATCTAGGAATAATTCTAAGCGATCAGAACCGATTTCTCTATACAGTTCAAGCTGTAGCAAACTTACATAAGCGCTTAACTGCTGATCGTTGGCTGTCTTTTCAATGGTCACCAATTGTCTTATTGCCGATTCGGGTTCTCCCAAATGATAACGCCCCAAAGCGAGACCCCATGAAGCTTTTTCGCGCTCTGCTTTTGTGTCTGCAAGTGTTTTTGCCTTCTCGAAAGACTCTAAAGCCTCGAAAGGTCGGCCTGAAATAAGGCGTGACATGCCAAGAAGGTTGTAGGCGCGCGGAATGTGTTTGTTGTATTCGGTATTATTCAGATAGACACTGTGTTTTTGAATGGCCTTTACGGCCTTTGTCTCAGCGCGCTCAACTAGATCGAAAATGCTACTATCTCTGGCTCCAGCCCTCAGTGAAGGGTTTATAAAAGACAACTGCTTTCCATAGTCTTCTTCTTGGTTATCAAGAGTCTCAAGGGCTTGCTTAAGTGCCTCTTCTCCATGATAAAGCACATTGAAGTTAGTACTAAGCTCGTGAACTGCAGAGGATTTAACCTTGGTCGAAACGGCACAAGAAGAAATCAATGCGACAAGCACTAGAATCCAATAAGACGGTACTAATTTGCTGCGCATAGTTTCAAAGATAACCTGAGTAGAGAAAATAATACAACCAATACAGTTTGTACTTTTGCATCTTAAAATTTAGCATCTAAAATTCTGGTTTATGAAATTCTATAGCTTATTGATAAAATCAGTAGATAGGCTCACCTCAAAAGCAGTTAATATTCAACTAGAGATACCCGAGGCGCTCAAGTCTACTTTTCACTTTATTCCAGGGCAATACATTACCATAAATTATACCTCTAATAAAGGTAGCGAACTAAGAAGATCCTACTCCTTATCAAATCTGCCCGGTGAAGGCGCCCTTCAAATAGGCATTAAAGAACTCGATAAAGGTGCCAATTTTTCGGCAATCGCCAACAGAGAACTTAAGGCAGGAGACCGCCTCGAGGTTTCTGCCCCCGAAGGCCGCTTTACCTATGAGGCCAGTTAACGGTAGCCGGGTTCTCGCGTTTGCCGCGGGCAGCGGAATAACCCCCGTATTAAGTATTGCTAGAGCGTTATTAGAAACCCAAGAAAAAAGCAGTTTATTGCTTGTTTATGGAAATACTGAAGCCTCGAATGTGATGTACGCAGAAGAACTAAAAAGGCTTCAAGAGCGATACCGAGAACGTTTGGTCTTAAAACAGGTGTTTTCGCGCAGCAATGATGGAGATTACTTCGGACGTATTGACAAGGCCATCATCAATCATAGCACCAAAGCCCAAGGCGGAATCTCTTCTTTTGACCTTGCCTATGTGTGTGGGCCTGAGGCCATGATTCACGAATCAAGAGCAGTACTTAGTGCTTCTGGGCTGTCACAAGAGCAAATTAAGTATGAACTGTTTACGACATCGACTACAGAATCTACAGAAATCAATACCCAAGGTGTTGTCGAGATTACCGTGATTCTAAACGACCGCATACACAAGGTCAGCGGAGAGGCTGATGAATTTGTGCTCGACTTGTTGCTAGAAGAGGGAATAGACCCTCCGTATTCCTGTCAAGGCGGAACATGCAGCAGCTGTATTTGTAAGATCAAAGAGGGTTCAGCCGAAATGGAGCGCAACCAAGTGCTAACTGACAAAGAAATTGAGAATGGGTACATTCTAAGCTGTCAGGCCAAAGCCACCTCTGCCAAGCTAACGATTGATTTCGACGACGTTTAACCAGCAGACGACGACTTTTGTTCACTCTCAAGAAAGGCGGCGATAACCCTGCAGCCCTCTTCATAACCGATGGTATAAGCCTTCTCGATACCCGATTTATCAAGAAATCCGATCTTTTTGAGGCCTTGAGGTTGAATGTAAAAATCGCAGCGCTGAAGTTTTTCTTTGGTACGTGAATAGATCATTAAACTGCTCACACGGGCTGTTATTTGTAGGGCATTTTTAAGGTGCCGTGACGAGACCGTGCTTAACTCTGTGGTGTTCGACCCAATAATTCTATCGGCCTTATGCTCTACAAACTCTAGCGGAAAATTGCTTAATATGCCCCCGTCTGCATAAACTTGCCCCTCAATTTCTACCGGGCTAAATACGGGGCTCAATGAGGCCGATGCCAAAAGCGGTTTTATGAGCGGTCCACTATTAAATTCGCGCAGATACCCCTCTTCTAAGTTGGTGGCCCCCACGTGCAGAGGAAGGTTTAGCTGCTCAAAAGAATCGTGCATCAAATAGCCCTTTAGCACTGAATAATACCGATCGGTATCAATAAGGCCGGGCTTGTTGATGCTAAAATAGTTATACCTGAAAAGCGGCGTCTCTTTAAAGAGGGCCAGCATATCGTCAGTGCTATTACCGTTGCAGAACAAGGCCCCAACTAGCGCGCCTGCACTTGCCCCTGCCACGCGATCTACGCTTATACCGTGTTCTTGAAGAGCCTTGATAAAGCCAATATGGGCCATTCCGCGGATGCCTCCTCCAGAGAGCACAAGTGCCGTTTCTGATGCTGAATTATTCACCTTGTAAAGTTAGAAAATAAAGCCATCCTGTTAAATTGATCGTAACTTTAGAGGCTAAACTGTTGTGCCATGAGTGATTCGTATTACGACCCCAAAGACCTAAAAAAATTCAAGAACATAAGCGATTGGAGCGCCCCTTTAGGCGACGCCTTTTTTTCATATTACCAAAAAGTGTTTGAAGACGGAGCCCTTTCTGCCAGAGAAAAATCTCTAATTGCTCTTGCGGTGTCGCATGTAGTGAAGTGCCCCTATTGCATAGACGCCTATACGCAAGATGCTCTCAAACGCGGAATCAGCGAAGAAGAAATGATGGAGGCCGTTCACTCCGGTGCCGCCATAGAGGCAGGGGCCACCTTGGTACATGCGGTTCAAATGATGAACAAACACGACAAGCTGAGCCATTAGCATGCTAAAATCGCTACACTCAAGGGCTGACCCTTTAGCCTCAACGGCAACCCAGCTAGCTCGACTAGAAGGGGGACTATTCGCTGCAGCCGAACTTCCTGCATTCAAGGAGCGCTTGCAGCAGCTAGAGGCCTTTCCATTAAAGCCAAGGGCACTCGAAATCTTGCAGGTCAACCTCGGCTATCTCTGCAACCAGGTTTGCGCCCATTGTCACGTTGATGCGGGCCCAGACCGAAAAGAAATCATGAGTCTCGATACGATAGAAAAAGTGTTGGAGGTGGCCAGAGCCACTGAAGTAGGCACCCTAGACCTCACGGGCGGGGCGCCAGAGATGAATCCGCACTTTAACTATTTAGTAGAAAAGGCACGAAGCATTGGGGTTCAAGAGATCATCGTACGCTCAAACCTAACCATCTTAGAGGCCAACGCCACTTACAAAAAGCTACCCGCCTTCTTTAAAGACATGAGAGTAAGGGTGGTGTCGTCTTTACCTCACTACAGCCTAAAGCGCACCGACAAACAGCGGGGAGAGGGCGTTTTCTCCAAGTCAATAGCGGCCTTAAAAAATCTAAACGCATTGGGCTACGGAAGCGATCCCGAGCTCGTGCTCGATTTAGTGTACAACCCCTCAGGAGCCTTCTTGTCTGCAGATCAGGCCCAATTAGAGCGCGACTTCAAATCTAGGCTCAACGATCAGTTTGGCATCGTATTCAATCAGTTGTTCTGCATAAATAACTTGCCCATTTCTCGATTTTTAGACTACCTGATTGCATCAGAAAATTTCGACGACTACATGCAAACCTTAGTGGAGGCCTTTAACCCGGCGACTCTGGCTGGCGTAATGTGCACCAATACACTCTCAGTGGGTTGGAATGGCGACCTCTACGATTGCGACTTCAATCAGATGCTAGAGATGCCGGTGGCCTCAACAGCTAAACACATAGACGATTTTGATGCAGATAGCCTGCTCGACCGATCCATTCGCGTGAATCAGCACTGCTACGGATGCACCGCAGGAGCCGGAAGTTCTTGTCAAGGAAGCCTAACTTAATCGCATGCACAAGGTAATTGTCATTACTCCTGTAAAAAACGCGCTCCAAAACACGCTTGAGGCCTGCCAGGCCATTGCCGAATCTAGTGTGCCGCTGCGACATATCGTTTTCAACGATTTTAGTGCGCCTGAAACCAAGGCCGGTCTCGAAAAGGCGGCAAAAACAGGGCGTTTTGAACTCGTGCACCTAGAGGATCACACCTTGAATCCGTCGCCCAACTACAAACTTGTGCTTCAAATGGCTCAAAACCTGGCGCTAGAGGCGCAACTTCCGCTGCTTATCATTGAGTCTGATGTGACTGTTCGTAAAGACACCATCGAAACGCTTCTCGCTCATCTGTCGCGCACTAAACATTCAGGACTTATTGGGGCCGTAACCACTGACAGCAGTGGAAAAATTAACTATCCGTACGAGAAATTCAAAAACGTCCAAACCGCTTCGTGCCCTACTCAGCGAAGCCTCAGTTTCTGCTGTACCCTTATCTCCCTCGAATTTTTAACCGCCTTTAGCTTTAAAGGGCTCGACGACTCTAAAGATTGGTTTGACACCTATATTTCTAAAAAGGCCCTTGCCCTGAATTTTGTCAATACGGTGGTTTTTGAAAGCCCCGTGATTCACAAGCCACACTCGAGTAGGCCTTGGAAGCTGCTCAAATACTCCAACCCCCTATCTTATTACCTGCAAAAACTGCTTAAAAGACGCGACAAAATTTAACCTCCAATATGGCTGCCGGATTTTTGAAAGCACAATTAGTTGGCGTATTTTTGAGGCGTTCAAATTGTTGAGACATGATGACTTCTATCTTTTACGCCATCGCGGCACTTTTTGAAAACGTGCTGTTCATTCCTTACGACCTACTGCGCTCTATGGATAGTTGGTGGCTCTCAAACGCTGTAAACTGGTTGTTTGTGTTGGTCGGAATGGCCGCTGGAGGGTATTGGATGAGCCAGCTTAAAAAATACAAAGACACTAACGACGACGACACCTCGAACTCGGCGCATTCGTTTTTATAAGACTTACATCAGGTCTTTCCCAATATCTCTTCTAAAATACATCTTATCAAACCCAACCTTCTCTAGGGTTTTATAGCTTTTATCTAGTGCTTGCTGAATACGGTCTCCAAAAGAGGTGATTGCTAGCACGCGGCCCCCGTTAGTGACAACAGACCCGTCTTTAAGCGCGGTTCCGGCGTGATACACCTGGCTTTGGTGCGCGCTAGTTAATCCGTGTACCACTTTACCTTTTTCATAAGCGTCAGGGTAGCCCTCTGAAACGGCTATTACTGTGGCGGCAACCTCTTGTCGCACCTTAAGGCTGTAGCGCTCTAGGGTGCCTAAGCACATGGCCTCTAAAAGGTCAACTGTGTCGCTTTGAATGCGCGGAAACACCACTTCGGTTTCTGGGTCACCCATGCGCACGTTGTATTCAATGACATACGGAACCCCTGAACTATCATGAGTCCGATAAAAACAAAGCCCACATAGCTGTAGGTTTCTGCCTGTATACCCTTGACGGTAGGAACAACGATTTCCTCTTCAATGCGTGCGTAGAGTTCCTCGTCTATGAATGAGACCGGAGATACCGCTCCCATACCTCCAGTGTTGGGCCCAGTGTCTTGTTCGCCAATGCGCTTGTAATCTTTAGCCATTGGCAGTATCTGGTAGTGGTGTTTGGCGTCGACGGCAACAAAGCAACTGCATTCGATTCCGTCTAAAAACTCCTCTATGACCACCTTTGAGCCCGCTTCACCAAATAGGTCTTCGCTCAAGAAGGCGTTTAATTTAGTCTTTGCCTGGTCTAAGTCGTCCAAAATGAGCACGCCCTTACCGGCGGCAAGTCCGTCTGCCTTTAGCACATAGGGCGGAGTCAGGCCTTCTAAAAACCGCATACCCTCAGAAAGGGTTTCTCGCGTAAAGGTGGCGTAGGCCGCGGTTCTTACTCCGTATTTAGACATAAATGCCTTGGCAAAATCTTTAGAGCCCTCTAGCTGGGCGGCCAACTGATCGGGGCCGACTATGAGCACGCTCGACAGGCTAGGGGTCTTTTTGAAATAGTCGACAATCCCTTGGACCAATGGAACTTCAGGGCCAACCACAACTAGGCTTATGGCTTGCTTAACGCAGGCATCTTCTACCGCTGAGAAATCGCTCACCGACAATTCGATATTTTGGGCTACTTCGGCGGTTCCGGCGTTTCCAGGAGCCACAAAAAGCGCTTCGCACCTAGGGCTCTTTGATAAACTGTGGGCTATGGCGTGTTCTCTTCCTCCAGATCCTAAAATAAGTATGCGGTGCTTCATGCGTGTATCAGTTGAATGTTCGGTGTTCTTTGTGCCTCAGCTCTTCAGGGCTGAGTTGCCTAAAATAGGCGATAGTTTTTGCCAGCCCCTCTCTACGTGCGGTCTCTGGCTTCCAGCCCAGCAGTTCTTGGGCTAACGAAATATCGGGCTGACGCTTCAGCGGATCGTCTACCGGAAGCGGCTCAAACTGTATTTCACTTTTGCTTTCGGTCAGTTCAAGCAATTCTTTGGCGAACTCTAGAATGGTCGTTTCGTGAGGGTTTCCCAGATTCACCGGAAGGTGGTAGGAGGCGCTCAGCAACCTAAAAATACCCTCGACCAAATCGTCTACAAAACAAAAAGAGCGCGTCTGACTGCCGTCTCCAAAAACCGTCAACGGCTCGCCTCTCAAGATCTGACCAATGAATGCCGGTATCACCCGTCCATCATTCAGTCGCATTCTAGGGCCGTAGGTGTTAAAAATTCGGGCTATTCGCGTATCTAATTGGTGCACCCGGTGATAGGCCATGGTCATAGACTCCTGAAAGCGCTTGGCCTCATCGTAAACTCCCCTAGGGCCAATCGCGTTTACGTTTCCGTTGTAGGTTTCTGACTGCGGATGCTCGAGCGGATCGCCGTAAACCTCAGAGGTAGAGGCAATCATAAAGCGGGCCTTCTTCTCTTTGGCCATTCCCAAAAGATTGTGCGTGCCCAGCGAACCTACCTTTAGAGTTTGAATAGGAATCTTTAAATAGTCAATGGGGCTAGCTGGAGAGGCAAAGTGAAGTATGCAGTCTACCGCACCCTTAACCGAGGTGTAGGTAGTTACGTCGTGTTCTAAAAACTCAAAGCGCGTGTCGCTTTTCAAATGCTCTAGGTTCTTGAGGTCTCCGGTGATGAGGTTGTCTATGCCCACTACTCTGTAGCCCTCTGAGAGCATTCGGTCGGCTAAGTGCGACCCCAAAAAGCCAGCGGCCCCAGTGATTACAACTGTCTTCATAGATCCTTAAATGGGGTTAGAGCATCGGCCACCGTTCGGTCATTAGATAAGCGTTTGATTTTGTTTTGGCCACCGAGTTTTCCTTCGGCCTTCATAAAGGCCTCGAACCCCCCCTTGCGAATCTTGGTAAGCACCGCGGGGATCAAAATCTTTCCGTCTATTAAGTCTTTGTAATAGACATTTTGTTGCTGCATAGACAAGTCTATAGCGCGCATAAAGGCGGCTAAATCTGCGGGTTCTTGGCCAAACTCAATAAACCACTCGTGGTAGGGCAAGGCATGCGGATGCTCCGGAGCCACCTGAGGCGCCACCGAAAACTCAACAACCTCTGCGCCCCGACCCGCCTCTTTCAGCGCAACCGACAGGGCCTCTTCTACCTCTTTGGCAATGACGTGCTCGCCAAAGGCTGAGATAAAGTGCTTCAGCCTACCAGAAACAATCACTCGGTAAGGGTTAAGCGAAACAAAACGAACCGTATCGCCAATATTATAGGCCCATAGGCCCGCGTTTGAACTGATTATTAGTGCGTAGTCTACGTCTAACTCAACCTCGGCAATGGTCAGGCGCTTGGGGTTTTCTGAATAGAACTCATCGGCCCGAACAAATTCGTAGAAAATATTAGAGTTCAATTGAAGCAGAAGTCCTTTTTCGTTCAGCCGGTCTTGGTAAGCAAAAAATCCTTCGCTTGCGGGAAACAGCTCTATGCTGTCTACCTGACGACCGATTAAGGCTTCAAATTTTTGTCTATAGGGCTCAAAGTTTACTCCGCCGTAGACAAAAAGCGAAAAGTTGGGAAACAACTCTCCGACCTTCTTGCCTGTTCGCGCCACTAAGCGCTCAAAATACATCTGAACCCATGAAGGAATGCCCGCAATCAACGTCATATCTTGGGCAACGGTCTCCTCAACAATAGCCTCTACCTTGGTTTCCCAGTCTTCAATGATGTTGGTTTGGTAGCTTGGCAACCTGTTTTTTAGCAGATATTTCGGAAGGTAATGAGCAGAAATGCCCGAAAGGCGACCCATTTTAATCGCACCTTTTTTGTCAAGCACGGGGCTTCCTTGAAGAAAAATCATCTTTCCCTTAACGTAGTCGGCATTATTGCGCTGAACAATGTAATTCAGCAGCGCCATTTTTGACGACTTTACTTGCTCGGCCATAGAAGCCTTTGTGATGGGAATGTACTTTGCGCCAGAGGTGGTTCCAGAGGTTTTAGCCAAATATTCAGGGACCCCAGGCCACAACACGTCTTTTTCTGAGGCAATTATGCGCTCTACATAAGGCTTGAGTTCTTCGTAGTCACGAATGGGCACGAGTTTGGCAAAGTCTGCAGGCGAGGCGATCTGGTCAAACTGATGGTCTTGACCAAAGGCGGTCTGGGCCGCTGTGGTGACGAGGTGCCTAAAAACCTTCTCTTGGGTCGCTTCAGGGTGGCGCTGCCAACGCTGTTCTCTAGCGATCTGCCATCGCGCATAAGGCTTTGCAAATAGGGCCTTCAAGTTCATCAGAAGTTGATATAGTTTTGGGGGTCGATCGGTTTTCCGCCTCTCCAAAGTTCAAAATGAAGGTGCGCCCCTGTAGAAAGCTCTCCGGTGTCTCCGACTAAGGCAATTACCTCTCCGGCGCGAACAGCATCCCCTTGTTTTTTAAAGAGCTCTCCGTTGTGCTTGTAGACCGAAAGCATGTTGTTTTGGTGTATCAGAATGAGATTGTAGCCCGTGGCCGTAGACCACTCGGCGTGAATGACCGTCGCGTCGGCCACCGCCTTAACCGCAGAGCCTGTCTTGGCGGCTATGTCAATGGCTAAATGATCCGAAAGCGGATCATAGAATTGCGAAATAACTCCGTCAACCGGCACATAGAACATTAGGTTTTCAAAACTGTCTTCGGTGATCAGCGGATTGTATTGGTCTTCGCGCCTCACCTCACTTTCAAGCGACAGCATGGCCACATTTTTTTGAGCCTCAAGTACCGCCTCGCTTAACCCCAGCCCCGGATCGGTCAACAAGCTGTCTTTTGGCAGATCGTCATAACTAACCTCGCCTCTAATAACGCTGCTCATTTGATTGAGATAGCGCTTGTTGCGCTCCATTACTTGATAGATAGAATCGGTCTTTACTGCCAATGACATTACCTGACGCTGCACGGTGGCCGATTCAATGCCCGGCAATAAGTAGCGCAGAGGGGTTGTGGCAGTGAACACAAAAGTCAGTAAAGCAATGGCCGAGATGGCAAAAACAATTATTATATAGGCATTTAGTCGGCTTAAACTCTGAGTGTACACCTCTTCAAAAGTGTCGTCATTCACCACAACAAGCTTGAACTTGTCGAAAAGCTTTGAGCGCTCTTTTTGAGGGTCTGAATGAGCCTTTGCCATAGAGACAAATATACGCGATGGCCTTTAAACACTTTAATTTTACTACATTTACATTTCTATAAATACGTGTTGTATGTCGCTCGCAATTTCATTAGGTCTAGTAGGCCCCTGGCAAATCATTCTTGTTGTGGTTGTTATTCTGCTTCTTTTCGGAGGCAAGAAAATTCCAGAACTTATGAGGGGGCTCGGAAGTGGGATTAAAGAATTTAAAGACGCCTCTGCAGAAGACAAAGGCAAAGACGATAAAAACCTAGAGTCTAAGAAAGACTAGAAAAACAGGTTGTTCGTTGCTGCGGTCATTGCGGAACAATTTTCAGTGTCTTTATAATCGCCTCCAGTTCAAAGAGGTAATCGCGCTTGTCTTTATTTGGGGCAAAAACAAAGCCCTCTAAAACCACTTTTCTATTATTCACCGTATCGTTGACCACATAAGTCAAAAATGGTCCGGCCATAGGATATCCGTTAATATCCCACATTCCACGCATTTCTGCAGACTTATACCCTGACACTTCTGAGGCGAAAATGTAGGGTCTAAAAATAGGTTCTGTTTGCATATAGGTTACCGCCCCTTCAACATCTGGTCCAGGAACGTGAGCCCTTCCGATAGAGTCTCTCATGGCGATAAGATCTTGCAAAAAGGTTGTTTCGTTAGAAAAATAGTTTGCGTCTAGAGTATAAATAAGCAAATTCATAGTTCCGTTTTCAACCGGTCGGTCTATCCAAGCGAAGTCTTCGCTGAGCTTTGCTGGTTTATAAATAGAGGGTATTGTAAGCTCAATACCAAAGTTTTTCTTCAGTCTTGGCTCACTATACAATGAGCGCTTAAATCGAGTTTGAGCCGTCTTTAAGTCGCTGGTTTTAAAGCTGTCTATAGCCTGAGGTAGAATTTGATGCAGGTTTTGAATAAGCTCTATAGAATTGCGCCCCTTAACCACCACCAAATGTTGAGGGGTAGCGTACATATCTCTCTTAATATGCGCCCTAGATAGGGTGTCGAGCTGCAAATAGACCACGGCACGAGAGCGCATTATGGCCCCTTTAAAAATATCCGGGGTAAGGTGTCTTATGTCGTATTTAGGCTCGTCTACTCCTAGGCCAAGCTGGCGCTCGGCCAGATAACTTTTAAGCGTGGTACCGGCCTCTCCCTCGAGCAAGTCGTTCTCGGTTACCACAATGACTTGGTTTAGCGGCCCATTTGATTCGGGCAAATAATCTTTAACCTCCGCCGATCCGCAACTCGCTAACCCTAGGCCAATAAATAAAACTAATACACTCTTCTTCATAGTAAAGGGCTTAAGATTTAGGATAGCGCTTCGGATATACTGTGAGCCGTTGACCAACCCTTATGGTATTGCCTTTAAGATTGTTCCAGGTCTTTATCTGTGATACCTGCACCCCATAACGACGCGCAATAATGCTCAAGGCGTCTCCGGGCCGCACGCTGTATCGAACGCGCTCAGGTGCGTTAATTAACTCAGGCAGCGGCTGTTCTGTATTTTCAAGCGTTTCTTTAGCCTCTGCATATAGGTCGGCTTCTGCATTTAAAAACAGGCCCATAGCGGCCTTTGGAAGCCTCAAAGGACGTTCTTTATTTTGCTCGTACCGAACAAGTTTTAATTTGTACTCTGGGTTAAGTATCGACAGCTGTTCTTCAGAAAGGGGCAGCCTTTTACTTAGCTGCTCAAAAGTGACGGTTTCCTTAATGTGAATAGTGTCGGTCTCAAAATAGGTTCTTTTCGCGCTAGAGACCCCTAAATTATGCGCCGCTGCATGCTCAAAAAGATACATGATGGCGTAAAAACGCGGAACATAATCAGCGGTCTCCTTGGGTAAGTAGGGCCGTATATTCCAATAGTTGGTGTGTCCTCCCGATCTTCTGATGGCCTTTGACACGTTTCCGGGGCCAGAATTGTACGCTGCTAAGGCTAGATCCCAATTATTGAAAATACCATAAAGCTGTTTGAGATAGGCCACCGCAGCTTTTGTAGATTTTACAGGGCTCATGCGCTCATCTACATAATTGTTGATCTCTAGGCCGAACATTTTTGCCGTGGGGTACATAAATTGCCATAAGCCTTTGGCCCCGACATACGATTCAGCCTTTGGATCAAGCGCAGACTCAACAATAGCTAGGTACTTTATCTCTAATGGAAGATTTGCCTTGTCAAGCTCTTCTTCAAACAGCGGAAAATAAAAGGCGCTCAGGTCTATCATCTTGCGAATGAGCGTAGCTTCTCCCCTGAGGTAACTCGCAATTTCGCGCTCCAAAATAGGGCTGTATACTAATTCGAATGGGGTCTTTTGATTTAGGGCGAATAAGCGCTGTTTAATAACTTCTGTGTTCAACTCTTTGTCGACAGGCCCTTCGACATTCGGCGCTCTCAAAGAAAATAATTCCCTTGCCTTTACCAGCTCTTCTAACCATAGCGAGTCATACTCAAAGGCGGCACGAACATCGGGAATGCGATAGCTGATATTTTTCTCGTCAGCAAAAAGGGAGGCATTAGCAAAGTCTTTTAGCTGTTGTGCGGGAATGGTTGATTTTGGTCTGTTTTGAGCCGTGCTCGACTGCGCCAAAAATAGCGTCAACACCCCTAACATCAGCGTTCTTAGGATCATCTTTTACCCTTCTAATATTGCCGCGACTCCTGGAAGGGTCTTGCCTTCAAGACTCTCTAACATGGCTCCGCCGCCGGTTGACACATAGCTCACTTTGTCGCTAAATCCGAATTGCTTGACGGCGGCGACCGAGTCGCCGCCGCCTACTAAAGAAAAGGCTCCTTTTTCTGTAGCCGCCTGAACAAATCGACCGATGGCCTTGGTTCCGCTAGCGAAGGCCTCCATTTCAAACACGCCAACTGGGCCGTTCCACAAAATGGTTTTAGAGGCTAAGATCACCTTTTCGAAGATCTCCAAGGTTTTTGGTCCGGCATCTAGCCCTTGCCAGCCTGATTCTATGGCATTAGCATCGACCACCTTGGTGTCGGCGTTTTCGGCAAAATCGTTGGCGGCGATAACGTCTACCGGAAGGTGAACCGTCACGTTATGCTGCTTGGCCTTTTCTAATATGCTCAGTGCTAAGTCTAATTTGTCGTTCTCGCAAATAGAGTCTCCAACTGATCCGCCGAGGGCCTTCACAAAGGTATAGGTCATGCCTCCGCCCACAATAAGGTGGTCAATGGCCGAAAGCACGTTTTCAATGATGGTAATCTTAGAAGAGACTTTAGATCCGCCCATGATAGCGGTGATCGGATGTTCACCGGTCTTGAGCACCTGCTCGATAGCTCGAATCTCTTTCTCCATAAGTAGTCCAAAACACTTGTTCTCCGGAAAAAATTTGGCAATAATTGCTGTAGAGGCGTGAGCGCGGTGGGCGGTGCCAAAGGCATCATTCACAAAAATATGGCCTAGCTTGGCGAGGGCAGATGCGAAGGCTTCGTCTCCGTCTGTCTCTTCATTATAAAATCTAAGGTTCTCTAGCAACAATATCTGTCCGGGTTCAAGGGCTTCTGCCCTTTTCTCGGCATCGGGGCCAATGGTGTCGACGCTAAACTGCACCGATACTCCTATGATTTCTTCTATGGTGTCTACTAAATGCTGTAAAGAGAGTTCTGGTGAAGGCTTGCCATCAGGTCGCCCCAGGTGACTCATGAGCACTACACTGCCCCCATTTTCTAGTATGTGAATTATAGTGGGCTTGGCTGCTTCGATTCGGCTAGCATCTGTAACCTGCAAGTCTGCGTCTAGCGGAACATTAAAGTCAACGCGAATAAGGGCGCGTTTGTCGGTGAAGTTAAAAGAGGGCAAAGACTTCATACTTAGCGTTTTTTGATTCTTTCAAAAGTAACGAAATACTATCTTTGAGTCATGGATTTTTCTACTATTGACGGATACCTCAGCGCTAAGGCTCTCCTTAAATCCGCCATAGCAGAGAATCGGATTGCTCACGCTCAACTATTTGTGGCGCAAGCCCCTCGATCGTCTCTTGCACTTGCCCTTTGGTACGCAAATGAGCTCCTCGACCATCATCCGTCTTTTAATCGGATGATGCATCCCGATGTTCATTTTGTATTTCCTGTTAACAGTTCGCCTTTGGTAAAAAAAGATCCTCTATGTGGAGATTTTATGGGCTTATTTAGAGAGGCCGTTTTGGACAATCCGTATGTGTCTCTAAATCAATGGTATGCCGCCGCTTCTATTGAAGATAAAGAGGCGTTGATAAAGGTCGATGTGGTCAAAGAAATGCTAAAACAACTAGCTCTTAAGCCTGTATTAAATTCCTATAAAATCATTATTATCTGGGGGGCAGAGCGCATGAATACAGAGGCCGCAAACAAGATGTTAAAAATGCTTGAAGAGCCTCCACAAAACACCCTTTTTTTACTGCTTACCCATAGAGAGGAGCAATTACTGCCCACCATTGTCTCTCGCTGTCAGCGTCTTTTGTTATCTCCTGAGCCCCTTGAGGTTATCACACAGGCGCTCACTAAAAAGGGCGTTGACCTCTCTAGGGCAAACGACCTTGCACTTAGGGCAGAGGGCAGCATCGGACAGGCGTTGCTGCTGCTGAGCGACGACTCAGAACGCTCCCGCTATGAAAGTCTCTTTACCGAGTGGGTGCGTACCGCTTTTAAGGTAAAAAACGACGCCTCTGAAGTGGCCACATTATTGGTGTGGGCAGAGAAGGTTGCGGCCTTAACCAAAGAAGGACAAAGGCAGTTTTTAGCCTTCGCACAGGGCCAAATCAGGTCGGCTATGCTCATTCAGTACGGAGCTGGGTCTCTAGTGCTCAAAACAGAATTTGCAGACAATTTTTCGCTGCAAAAGTTTGCGCCATTTGTTCATGAAGAAAATATTCTAGAACTGAATTCGCTACTCGAAAACGCGATTTACCATTTATCGAGAAATGCCAATACCAAGATTTTATTTGCAGACATGGCCCTTCAAATGACCAAGCTGATACATCAACCCTCCCGTCAACCCCATTCATCATGACTTCTATTTACCTCTTATTAGCGTTTTTTGTTATCGTCTTTGGCCAAAGCGCCATAGACAAGATGATCAACTTCAAAAGCGAATTGAATTTTTTGAAAGGCCACTTCGCCAAAACATTTTTATCTAAAACGGTGCCCTTAATGCTCGTAGTAATTACCCTTTTAGAATTGGCAACCGCCCTAGCGGGTCTTATTGCCATCACCGAAGTTGTTCGTGCACATCATTTTGGGTTCGCTAAAATTTCTGGTGCGCTTGCAGCGGTCTCTCTACTTTCTCTTTTACTTGGCCAGCGGGTTGCAAAAGACTATGCCGGAGCTATGACCATTGTAATCTACCTTATCCCCACCATTTTGTTTTGGGTAATTATAGAACGATTTCAGCTATAAGCATTTCTTATAGAAACAAGCATCTAGATAAGCTTTTTCTATTTTTATAGGGGCCGTTTTGAGGCCCTCTGGCGCGACTTCGGTTTTTTCGCTACACCAACTGTGGCGCCTGCAAAGATCGTCGCTTACAATGCGTTTAGTGGCTTTTTGAGCACTACATAAAGGGCAGAGGGGCGTTTGAAGGCGTTTCCTGTGGCCATAGCCATAAGGGTGCGCATGCTTCCTTTAAAAAGCGGAGCGGCGCTTCCTTTGTATTTTTCAGAAAGGTAGCTCACATAAAATGCGTCAAACCATTGCGGCTTTTTACTTAATACTTCTAGCCCTAGTCGTTCGCTCATTACCTCAAAGCTTTCGTAAGAGAAATGCCAAAGGTGTCGAGGCACATCATAACCCGCCCAAAATGTTTTATACTGTTCAGCGTCCCAAGAAGCGTGGTTGGGAACGGCAATATGAAACTGTCCGCCAGGCTTAAGTGCGCTTCGTAATTTTGTGAGCTCCTCTAATGGGTTTGCAGTGTGCTCTAAACTGTGCCAAAGCGTAATAGCATCATAGGCGGCTCGGTTATCTTTAAGGGCCTCAACAGAGCCCTCGTAACCATAAGTCGCCGACGAAGAAAACGGATCATATCCGTGAGAGATCACTCCTTCTGGAGCCGACAAAACAAAACTGTTGTCGCCGCTACCAAAGTCGAACAAGCGAAACGGCTCGCCGAAGTCGGCCTCGCCTCTTAGCCGCAAAACCGCCTTCCATTTAGCCTTGTTTCGATAGTGTTTGGCGGCGGCATACAATTTTTCTACGATGCTCTTCTTTGCGTTGTTGTGCGAAAAATATCTTTCCGAGATGTAATAATTCTCGAGCGATTCGGGCACAGGAAAGGTCTTGTACGCCTTTAGGCCTTCGTCAAATAAAAGCTCAAAGCTTTCTTGGCTGAGAAAATGATCGATGCATTTCATTGAAAGTGTTTCACGTGGAACCTATCGACCTAAGTGAATAAGCAAAATACTAATGTCTGAAGGAGAAACTCCACTAATACGAGAGGCCTGAGAAACCGAGGCCGGCTTTACCGCGCTCAGCTTTTCTCTAGCCTCGAAAGAAAGAGAGCGCAATCGGTGGTATTCAAAATCATCAGGAATTTTTACGTGCTCTAAACGCGTTAGTTTGTCTGCATTTGCACGCTCCTTTTCAATGTACCCCGAGTACTTTATGGTAACCTCCACCTGCTCTAACACCTCTGCGCTGGGCTGATGACCCTCAATATATTCCGCTACTGGAGACAACAACTTCATGTCTGATAGTGACACGTTGGGCCGCGAAAGCAGTTTCTTCAACTTGTCGTCTTGCTTGACGGCAGCCGAATCTAGATCAGAGAGCATTTTGTTGGCCTCATTAAAGTCGTAAGAGGTGTTTTCGAAGAAGCTCAACATTTGGTCGGTCTGTTCGCGTTTGGTCTCCATGGCCCGCATACGGCCGTCTTTGGCAAGACCCATACGATAAGATAGCTCAGTAAGGCGAAAATCAGCATTGTCTTGACGCAATAAGGTGCGGTACTCGGCTCTAGAGGTAAACATTCTATAGGGCTCTTCAGTGCCCTTGGTAATCAAGTCGTCAATCAATACCCCGATATACGCTTCATCGCGTTTAAGCACTAAGGGTTCTTTTTCTCTTATGCTTAATGCAGCATTAATTCCGGCGATAATGCCCTGGCTAGCGGCCTCTTCGTATCCGGTAGTGCCGTTGATCTGTCCGGCAAAATAAAGCCCTCTAATGATCTTGGTCTCCAGCGAGTTTTTAAGCTGAGTAGGCGGAAAATAGTCATATTCGATAGCGTACCCAGGTCTGAAGAACTTCACATTCTCAAAGCCAGTAACCTTTCGAAGAGCGGCGTATTGAACGTCCTCGGGTAGTGAAGTGCTAAACCCGTTAACGTAGACCTCTACCGTGCGCCACCCTTCGGGCTCTACAAAGATTTGATGGCTATCTTTTTCAGCGAAACGATTAATCTTATCCTCTATAGAGGGGCAGTAACGAGGGCCGATAGACTGAATGTTGCCATTAAACATCGGGGAGCGGTCAAAACCGAGGCGAAGCAAATCATGAACCTGATCAGAGGTGTGCGTCAAATGACAGTCAAGCTGGCGCTCTAAAGTAAAATTCTTCAAATAACTAAAGTGCCCGGGAACCTGGTCGCCCGGCTGAGGCACCATTTTGCTATAGTCTAGCGAGCGACTGTCAACTCGAGGAGGGGTGCCCGTTTTCATGCGGCCTGCATCAAAGCCAAGGTCTACCAACTGTTCGGTAATGCCAAAGGAGGCCTTCTCTCCAGCACGACCGCCGCCAAAATTCTTCTCACCAATGTGTATGAGTCCGTTCAGAAAAGTACCATTAGTCAAGACAACCTTCTTAGACCGAATGTGAATGCCCAATGTGGTAGAGACGCCTACAACAGCGTCTTTGTCTATAAGCAACCCGGTAACCATCTCTTGATAAAAATCGAGATTTGGTGTATTCTCTAAACGCACGCGCCAAGATTCGGCAAATAGCATGCGGTCATTTTGGGTGCGAGGACTCCACATAGCGGGCCCTTTAGATCGGTTTAGCATTTTATACTGTATAGCGCTTTCATCGCTAACCAATCCGCTGTATCCGCCTAGGGCGTCAATTTCTCTGACAATTTGGCCTTTTGCTATGCCTCCCATTGCGGGGTTACATGACATTTGGCCTATAGTCTGCAGGTTCATCGTGATCAACAAGGTGCTCATGCCCATATTCGCAGATGCTGCTGCCGCTTCTGCTCCAGCATGACCCGCGCCCACTACAATAACGTCATAAACCTCTTCAAACATACGTTATGGTTCCACGTGGAACATATTAATTAATTCGTCTTCTCGTTTGCGCATGATCGCTTGTTCTTCATTAGACTTGTCCGACAGGCCGCTTGCATGAAGCAACCCATGGCTCATAACCCTAAAGAGCTCTGTTTCAAAAGAAACTTTAAACTTCTGTGCGTTATCGGCCACTCTGTCTACGCTAATCAAAACGTTAATCTCTGCTGCAGGAGTGTCTCGTAAATCAAACGTGAGTATGTCTGTTAAGGTGTCGTGCTTCAAATAAGCCTGATTCTGAGCAAGCATCTCGTCGTCTGATACGAACTTAAAACAAATAAGGCCATCTAGATCTAGCCATTGAGCACATTCGGAGATCTTGGCCGCCCACAGAGTAACGCCCTTGCTAGTGTTAGGAAAATTATCAAAAACTACCTGCAATTCCACGGTTCAAAGATACCAATTGATCTTCTCGATAATGCTACCTTTGAAAAAAGAAAAATTCATGTCGGTTAGAGTACGCTTTGCCCCAAGCCCTACAGGGCCGCTACATATTGGAGGATTAAGAACGGCCTTATACAACTATCTTTTTGCCAAACAGCACCAAGGTGTCTTTATACTTCGCATAGAAGACACAGACCAGGCCCGCTACGTAGAAGGCGCCGAGTCGTATATTCAAGACTGTCTGAGATGGGCACAGATCGAGCCCGACGAGAGCCCGATGCACCAGGGGCAGTATGGGCCGTATAGACAAAGTGAGCGATACGCCATATATCAAGAATACATCCAAAGGCTAATAGACAACAACAACGCCTATTACGCATTTGACAGCACAGAAGAATTAGAGCAAAAAAGAGCCGAGGCGGCTGCAAACAAAGAGCATTTTAGTTACGATAGCACTACGCGTGCCGAAATGCGAAACAGCCTTACACTAGCACCTAGCGAAGTGCAACGTCTACTATCTAGCGGGGCGGCATATGTGGTTCGATTTAAAGTAGAACCCAACAGACAGATAACTGTCAATGACGAAGTAAGAGACCGGGTATTAGTAAATAGCAACACCCTAGACGACAAAGTGCTCTTTAAAAGTGACGGAATGCCTACCTATCATCTAGCGAATGTGGTAGACGACCATCTCATGAAAATCACACACGTAATTCGAGGCGAAGAATGGTTGCCATCATTACCCTTGCATTATATGCTCTATGAAGCCTTTGATTGGACACCTCCCACATTTGCTCACTTACCACTTATTCTTAGGCCCGATGGCAAAGGAAAACTAAGTAAGCGCGATGGAGAACTAGGGGGTTTCCAGTATATCCTTTAAAATGGAACAGTATAGATGGTTTTAAAGAGTCTGGATTTTTATCTGCCCCATTATTGAATTTTTTAGCGTTGCTTGGGTGGAGCACAAAATCAGATAGCGAAGTGCTTAGCATAGAAGAAATGGCCTTGCTTTTTTCGATGAAAGGCATTCAAAAAGCTGGGGCCCGCTTTGATATAGAAAAGTTGCGATGGTTCAATCAACACTATCTACAAGGACTAAGCGATGAGGTGCTAGCTGAAATTTGCATAACTTTCTCTGAGCCTCTTCGGTCTATAGGGGAGGGGCGCGTTAAGACAGCTCTAAACCTAGTTAAAGAGCGTTTAATTATTCCTCAAGATCTGTACAACGAGCACGGCTACTTTTTTTCTGCTCCAGAGAGCTACGATGAAAAAGCGGTAGCAAAACAGTGGAAAAATGAAACCAGCCTGTTGCTAGCTGATTTTGTGTCTAGATGCGTTGAAACTTCCTTTTCTGAAGAAGCGCTAGAGGCTTGTCTAAAAAAGTTTGTCGAAGAAAAGGCGCTGAGTATAGGCGCACTAATGGCTCCCCTGCGATTAGCTCTAGTAGGAGCCCTCAAGGGCCCATCTGTATATAGTATTATGCAGTTTATCGGCAAAGAAGAGGCCTCTAGGCGCATAGCGCGCGCAGTCCAGTTTTTAAAGGCCTAGTCTTCTGTCAGTTTGGCCCACGTATCTCTAAGCTGAGAAGTGCGATTGAAGATGGGCTCTTTGGTAGACTTGCTGTCAACCGTGAAGTAACCCAGCCGCTGAAACTGAAAAGTTTGTCCTGGTTTTGCTTCTTTAAGAGAGGGCTCGCAAAAAGCAGTTACAACTTGAAGAGATTGCGGATTGACAAAAGACATAAAGTCTTTGTCTTTCTGCGTATCTGGTGATTCATGTGAGAACAAACGATCGTAAAGCTTGGTCTGTGCCTGATAGGCGTGCGCTACTGAAACCCAATGCAGTGTGCCTTTAACTTTTCTCAAGCTCTCTTCTGTTCCGCTTCCGCTCTTACTCTTTGGGTCATAGGTCGCGTGCACTTCAGTGACGTTTCCGTCAACGTCTTTTACACAATCGGTTGCTTGAATGATGTAGCCATTTTTAAGCCGCACCTCGCCCCCCAATTTTAATCTAAAAAATTTACGTGGCGCCTCCTCTTTAAAGTCTTCTTGCTCAATGAATAGCTCTCTAGAAAAAGGCACTTTGCGATAGCCCGCAGACTCGTCTTCGGGGTTGTTTTCGGCCTCTAGCCATTCCTCTTGACCCTCTGGATAATTAGTGATCACCAGCTTTAGCGGATCTAATACGGCCATTACACGATTTGCCGTTCGGTTGAGCTCTTCCCTCACGTGAAATTCCAAAAGCGATAGGTCTACTAAATTTTCACGTTTAGCGATTCCTATAGTTTCGGCAAAGTTTTGTATCGCCTGCGGCGGGTACCCTCTTCTGCGCATGCCAGAAATTGTAGGCATTCTCGGATCATCCCAGCCATCAACTACTTTATTTTCAACTAGTTGTAATAATTTTCGTTTGCTTACTACCGTGTGAGAAAAGTTTCTTCGTGCAAACTCGCGTTGTTTGGGGCGAAGATCTCCGTCTTTCATAAGCTGGTCTAAAAACCAGTCGTATAGCTCTCGGTGCATAACAAATTCAAGGGTGCACAACGAATGCGTAATTTGCTCAATGTAATCGCTTTGTCCGTGGGCCCAGTCATACATGGGGTAAATACACCACTTGTCTTCTGTTCGGTGATGCGGTTTATGCATTATGCGGTAAATGATGGGGTCGCGCATGAGCATATTAGAAGAGTTCATATCAATTTTTGCGCGTAACACTAAGCTTCCTTCAGGGTGTTCGCCCGCTTTCATCTCTCTAAAAAGCTTAAGGTTTTCGTCTGTTGAGCGTTCTCTATATGGGCTGTCAGTTCCCGCTTCAGTTGGTGTGCCTTTCTGAGCTGCAATCGCTTCAGATGGTTGAGAGTCTACATAAGCAAGGCCTTTTTGAATTAACGCCTCGGCCCATTGATATAGTTGCTCAAAATAGTCAGAGGCATAGCATTCTTTGTCCCAAGAAAACCCGAGCCATTTTACGTCGTCTTTTATGGCGTCTACATACTCTTGCTCTTCTTTGATAGGGTTGGTATCGTCAAACCTAAGGTTAACGGGCGCATTGTATTTATGCCCCAGTCCAAAGTTCAAGCAGATAGAGCTGGCGTGTCCTATGTGCAGATACCCGTTAGGTTCGGGAGGAAAGCGAAACCTTAGGCTCTCTTGAGCATAAGCCTTAGATTTAAGATCTTCTTCTATAAGGATCTCAATAAAATTCAGCGAACGCTTATTTGCCTCCATGCGCGATTATAAATAATGCAGACAAAGTTAGCGTTTCTTACTTTTGCCTCATGGGAGAAATACGGGTTAACGATATAAAGGTTTACGCCTATCACGGCTGTCTTGAAGAAGAGGCGGTTATTGGAAGCGATTATGTAGTGAACCTAAAACTTTGGGCCTCACTAGAGGCGTCTTGTGTCTCTGACGAGCTTAAAGACACTCTAGACTACGTGACAGCAACGGCCGTGGTAACAGAGGCCATGGCGCAGCGCTCTAAGCTTTTAGAGCATGTTGCTGAGCGTATTTTAAAAGAATTATTTACGGTTTTTGAAACACTAGAAAAAGCGGAGGTTTGCGTGGAAAAAATTAATCCGCCTATAGGAGCGCATGTACAAAGTGTTTCGGTTACGCTTTCGCAGACCAGGGCCTAACTTTAACAAGCCGAATTTTTGACTTAACTTCGCGGTTTAATTAAGGCATCGTGGCCGAGTGGCTAGGCGCAGCTCTGCAAAAGCTTGTACAGCGGTTCGAATCCGCTCGATGCCTCAATTTTTTAGCTAAGGGGCATTTTTGCTTTATCCGCTATGGCCTGTGTCTAAAGCTCTTACTGTCAAGCATCCATTTTCTCTACAAAAGACAAGTCTATTTGGCGCTTATCTAGGTCTGCGCTTTTGATCACCACCCTAACCCTGGCTCCTAACTGAATCTGATCTTGAGTGCGATGTCCTATAAGAGCATACTGGGCTTGATCAAAATAATAAACGTCGTCTTTAAAGTCTCGTATGCGAATCATTCCTTCGCATTTATTTTCTTGAAGCTCCACAAAAACGCCCCAGTCTGTCACACCAGAAACCACGCCTTCAAAGGTCTCTCCAACATAGCGCTGCATAAATTTAACTTGCATGTATTTGATAGAGTCGCGTTCGGCATTGGCCGCTAAAACTTCTCTGCTAGAACAATGCGCACAACGCTCTTCGTAGTCTTCGCTCTTGACGCTTGGTTTTTGGTCGAGGTAAAACTGAAGTAGTCTGTGAACCATTACGTCTGGATACCTGCGAATAGGAGAGGTAAAGTGCGAGTAGTAGTCAAAGGCTAGCCCATAGTGGCCAATATTCTGAGTAGAATAAACTGCCTTGCTCATGCTTCGAATAGTTAGAGTGTCTACCAGTTGCTGCTCCGATTTGCCTGAAACGTCAGCCAAAAGCTTGTTTATAGACTGGGCAATGTCTTTGATGTTGCTTAAATCTAGCTTGTGTCCAAATCGCTGAACCACTCCATTCAGAGCGGTAAGTTTGTCTAGATCTGGCTCGTCGTGAATACGGTAAACAAACGTTTTTTTCTGTTTACCGATAAATTCCGCCACCTTTCGGTTGGCTAATAACATAAACTCTTCAATAAGCTTATTAGATTGTCCTGAGCGTTTAAAGTAGACGCTTAGCGGTTCGTTCTTATTGTCTAGCAAAAAGCGCACTTCTTCTTTATCAAAAGATATTGCTCCAGAAGCCATCCTTTTTGACCTAAACTGCTTAGCCAGCTCATTCATTGCAAGTATGGCGGTAACCACCTTTTCGTCTATCTCATACGCATCTTCGCGTATAGACACTTCTGGCGGAATAGTGGTTGATTGGGTATCAATTATGTATTCTGCTTCTTCATAAGCAAAACGTTCGTCAGAGCAAATCACCGTTCTTCCAAACCATTGGTTTCTTATTTCTCCCTTACTTGAGATTTCAAAAACAGCAGAAAATGTATATTTTTCTTCATGTGCACGCAGCGAACAAGCCATGTTAGAAAGCACCTCTGGCAACATCGGAACAACTCTGTCTACTAGATATACAGAGGTCGCTCTTTCATACGCCTCGTCGTCTAAAATGGTGTTCTCTTTTAAGTAATGAGTGACATCTGCAATATGAACCCCTATTTCATACCACTTATCGTCTAAAACCTTGAATGATAGCGCGTCATCAAAATCTTTAGCGTCTTTGGGATCTATAGTAAAGGTTAGGGTATCTCTAAAATCGCGACGTCTACTAATTTCTTCATCGGTAATAGAAATATCTATAGAAGCGGTAAAGTCATCTATTTCTTTAGTGAATGATGCCGGTAACCCATATTCGGCTAAAATGGCATGAATCTCTGTCTGGTGTAACCCACTTTCACCTAAATTTTCTATAACCATGCCTTCTGGTGCATGCTTAGAAGAACCCCAGTTAGTAATTTCTATAATTACTTTATCTTTTTGTTTAACCGCTATTTTACTTGGTTTAGACACATAAATATCTTGTGTCATACGGTTATCAGAAACTTTGATAAAATAAAACGATTCGCTTTCTTCGACCTCTCCAACAAAACGCGACTTAAACCGTTTCTCAACAGCTATAATTTTAGCTTCAGCTTTTGCTTTTGAGCCCCCACCTCTATGGTGAAGTACAAAACGAACTGTGTCTTTGTGTAGCGCAGTGTTTAACTTGCTTTTATGCACAAATACGTCTTGACCATACTCTTCTGATACTACATAACCATTGCCAGACTGAGTCATATCAACAGTTCCTAGATAAGAAGGCTGGTCTATGTTATTGAAACTAAATCGCCCTGAAATAGGTTCTTTAATTTTACCTTTTGCTTTTAGTAAACCTAATTGTTCAATGAGCTTATTTCGAGAAGAAGTCTCTCTGAGTTGAAGTGCAGAAGCTATTTCTTTAAAACTATATTGTTTTTCAGGATTTTTCTCAAGCAAAGAAAAAAGGTCATCAGTAAGCGAATACGCAGTACTTACTTTTTTCTTTCTTTTATTTTTCGACATTTGTTAATACTACTAGAAGATTTTTTTTATTTCATTCGAAGATATGGGTATTATAATTGGCTGTTAGTATATACCATAACTTTTTACCTGAGTTGGCGAGAACTGATTTATGCTAAAAAGCTAACAATGAAATTATAAGTAAACTATTGATTATAAACAGGTTAAACTAGTTATAAACCTCGGTTAACAACTAATTTACAGCTATAGTTTTAATAAATTGTTTCGCTACAATGGTTGATATCTGAACAAATAGGTATTAATAAAGAGTCAATATCTATTCGTAGAATTTTTCACGGCGTAATTCTATTTAACGTAATACATTTATTGACGATGTAAAACAAGCCATAGTTGTCATAAACTCTTAACACTTAAACTATAGTTACTAACACCATCTTAACATGAAAATAGCACTCGGAAACGACCATGCCGGAACAGCTTTAAAACAAGCCATACACCACTTGTTAGAGCAACAAAACCACAGTGTAATTAATGTAGGAACCAATAGCGAAGAATCTGTAGATTATCCAGATTTTGCTCACCAGGTAGCCCGGTTAGTCGCCGACAATGAGGTTGAAATGGGCATAGTGGTTTGCGGAAGCGGTAATGGAGTAAACATTACCGTAAACAAGTATGCACAGGTGCGCTCGGCGCTTTGTTGGACCACAGAAATAGCTGCTTTAGCCCGTCAACACAACGATGCCAATGTGATAGCTGTGCCAGCTCGTTTTGTTTCTCAAGAGATGGCACTAGAGATGATAGAAGTGTTTTTAAGCACGGCTTTTGAAGGCGGAAGACACCAGAAGCGCGTAGAAAAAATAGCTCCAGTAAAATGATTTGCAAGACGTTTGACGAGTTGACCAAGCAGGAGCTCTACGAGCTGCTTAGAGCGCGTCACGAGGTGTTCATTATTGAACAAGACTGTAATTACCTAGACCTAGATCGGATCGATTATACGGCCTATCATATGTACGATGTAGACGAATCTGGATCTATTTGCTGCTATGCGCGCATCTATGAAGATGAAGTAGAATCACATATCGGAAGGGTGCTTACTCCGTCATCGCACCGCCGAAAGGGTTACGGCATAAAACTAATGCACGAGGCCATTGCTCAATGCAAAAGCATTTACGGCACTAAAGACATTGTAATTAGTGCGCAAGAATACTTGTTGGCTTTTTACGGAGGCCTAGGTTTTGTAGTTGAAGGCGAGCGTTATTTCGAAGACAACCTACCTCACTTCAAAATGCGCATCCAGTTTTGAGAGGCCTTGATGAACCAATTTTTCAACCGCCTTATAATCGTCTAGATCTAGGGTTCTTGTATACATGATCCCCAAATGATAGCCCGCCTCATTGCTTGGCGAATACATCCTATAGCCCTCTCGCAGCAAACGTTTGGCGCGGTTACGATCTACGGCTCTTTTGAAAATGCGCTTGGGCGCCATAAAAAGCACCTGTTTTTGTTGGGCAGGGTGGTACACAAACTTTAATGGGCCCACGTAAAAGTGAGAGGCGCTTTTGAACAACAGTTCAATGGCCACCTCAGAAGATAATCGACTGCTTTTTGGGAGCTTATTGACGGAACACATTGTTGCTTTGATCGATATCGGCCATTCGTGTAGAGGGGTCGATAGCTATGGTTTTTATGCGCTCAACGGGGAATGCTAATTCAAATGAATAGTTTTTTTGAGCCCAGCTCCAGTCGCTTAGAACGGTACGGGATAATAAGTGTTCATTGGGCTTTTCTGCACGCATTTCAGTTAACGGAATGTAGTAATGGTGTTGGCTTTCGTCTTGCAGGGTAACCACTAGATCTATGGGCATGCCCATGCCTCCAATGCGCTCTAATTCAACCACGGCGCCCGACGATTTAGGGGTAACCGACACAATAGAATAGTCAATAGTTTTTGTTGTTTGTGTAAAGTCGTTTAGATACCACCCCAAATGGGCTCCGCTTACTTTCTCGGCGGTTCGAATAAAGTCATTAGGGGTCGGATGCGTAAACTTATAGTCGCGGTAATAGCGTTTTAAAGTCTTTTCAAGGGCGTCTTTTCCAATGACATATCCGAGTTGAGCTAAAAACACCGACCCTTTTGAATAGGCAGCAATGCTATAAGCAAAATTGGTGTCGTAACGGTCAGAGTGGGTGGTTTGTGGTTCTTCTATTCCTGATTTAACCAGGGCATAATAGCCTCGGTAACTTCCGGCATATGGATGTTCTTGATTGCGCTGCATAATGCTATTCATACACAAACTGCTGATATATGAAGTAAAACCTTCGTCCATCCAAGAGTGTTTTCCTTCATTGGTGGCCAGCACGTGTTGAAACCATGAGTGTGCCAGCTCATGAACCATTACCCCAACTAAACTTGCGAAAGGGCGGTCGCCGGTAATTAAGGTGGCCATGGCATATTCCATGCCCCCGTCTCCTCCTTGAACTACACTGTATTGCTTGTAGGGATATTTTCCAATATGCTGGTTGAAGAACGTCATCGCTTCGTCGGTCTTTGGCTGTAGGTTTTTCCAATTTTCGACTAATTCAGGCCGGTTTTTATAGAAAAAGTGCAGGGTCACATCGTCTGCAGTAACCAGCCTATCGTGCACGTATTCTGGATCGGCCGCCCACATAAAATCATGCACATTGTCGGCCTTAAAGTGCCAAGTAAGGTTTTTTTGCTTTTTGCGAATGCGCACCTCTTTGTCGGTGTATCCGTGTCCTATTTCATCGGCATTCTGAAGATATCCGGTGGCCGCGACCGTGTAGCTTTTGTCAAGAGTGAGCTTTACATCGAAATCACCCCAAACACCATGAAACTCGCGGGCGATGTAAGGATAGTCGTGCCAGCCCTCATGGTCGTATTCTACCATCTTAGGATACCATTGACTCATAGATAGCGCAACGCCCTCTTCACTATTGCGCCCAGACCTTCTAATTTGCAGCGGTACCTGCCCTTCAAAATCTAGGTTAAGAGTGGTGGTGCTTTTTGGGAGCAATGGGGTTTCAAGGTCTACCACCAAAATAGTTTCTTCGTGGGCCGTTTGTAATACAACTCCTTGGTTTTGGGTGACTTGAGCCACCCTTAGGTAACCCATTTCATTTTCTGAAAGCACAGAAATGCGGCTTGACTTTTCTTTTGTTAGCATGCGGCCATCAGGGTCTGACACCGTTTGAAGCCGGGCATCCATATCGCTCCCGGGCCTAAAAGCGTTGAAATAAAGATGAAAAAATACACGATTCAGCGTGTCTGGCGAATGATTGGTGTATTCTATTTGTGACGAGCCCTTAAAGGTGTAGTCTTCAACATTCATAGAAACATCCATGGTATAGGCTATGCGTTGCTGCCAATAGTCTTTATGTTTTTGCGCAGAAACGGCTAAAAAAAGAAGACAAAAAACGGATGTAAAAAGTCGTTTCATGGGTTTAGTGTTGTTGAGCATAAATAAGGGCATTATATAAATTTACGATTCCACCTGTTTTGCTAAGGTCTTTAAAAGGCTTAAAACCTTGAGTTCCAGGAACGATCACGTCTAAAGGTAATCGAATGCTAGAATCAAGCAAAATCTGCTTGATCTCAGCAGCTGACTTTTTTGGAAAATAGGTCTTAAGCCATGCGGCAACAGCGCTTACTACGGGCGCAGCCATAGAGGTTCCTCCCTGAAATTCGTAGCCGTTATTAGGCATAAACGAATAGATCTGATCGCCTGGCGCAAAGAGGTCTACATTAGAAGCGCCGTAGTTCGAAAAATCAGCTACTAAACCTTGGTCTAAAGAAGGCGTTAGCGCGCCCACAGACACAAAGTTCGACACGAACTCTTCTTGTTTTCCCTGATGATCGT
Organism: Flavobacteriaceae bacterium; assembly: GCA_018402205.1. Taxonomy (GTDB): domain Bacteria; phylum Bacteroidota; class Bacteroidia; order Flavobacteriales; family Flavobacteriaceae; genus UBA3478. The sequence goes on along the minus strand of JAGYIX010000006.1, from coordinate 25,105 downwards.
CCGGGAAGTTGCGGGTTGTGGTATCGTCTAAATTTTTGCCATCATTTCCGGCAGCATGTACAATAAGAACTCCTTTTTCATTGGCATAGGCAATGGCCTCCCAAACCCATTCAGCCTTGGGAGAGAATGATTTTCCAAAGCTGCAATTGATGATGTTGGCCCCATTGTCAACGGCATAGCGAATGGCTAGCGCCACGTCTTTGTCGTATTCGTCTCCGGCCGGAACCGTTCTTAAAATCATGAGCTCTGCAAAAGGGGCGATGGTGCTTATGATGCCAGCCACATGAGTTCCGTGCGATTCGTCTTCATTGCGAATAGAGGGGTTGGCGTTGCCGTATGCGGTTTCGTTGAGGGTATACGGATCGTCTCCAACTACCTCACGCGCATTGAGGTTGAGATTGAGGTTGTAGTCGTAACGCTCGCTGAAATAGGCCAGCCCTGATTCTAGCTCTTTGAGCAGGCCGTCTGACTCATCGACATAAACAAACAACTGTGAAAGCACCGCCTTTTGCTGGGCCATAAATGCCGAAGAAGGGGTGTACTGCTCTAGATCAGAAAGGTCAATCGTAGGTTTATTTAGATCAGCCCCAAGACTGTCAATGGCCGTTTTAGCTAGTTCGTAAAGCCGCTTGTATTGAGATTTGTTTTCCTGAGCCTTCACAATCTCTTTAGAATGGATGTTCTCGGCTCGCTCAAGCTCATCTTTAGAGCCCACACCTCTAGCCAGCATGCGCACATACTCCATTTGCTCGTAGTAAGACTCGCCCAAAAAATTATAGCCCAAAATGTCGTCGATAAAGCCATTGTTGTCGTCGTCTATGCCGTTGGCCGCTATTTCGTCTTCATTGTTCCAAAATTTACCTGAAAACCCCTCGTGGTCTAGGTCGACCCCAGAGTCTACAATGGCTACCACCACGGGCTTTGTTTTTTTAGGTTTTAATTGACCTTTTACCCGATCTAAGCTGATTCCTGCTACTGAATCGCGCGCGGGGTCAGCCATAAACCATTGCTGTAATTGTGCGTCAGTCAATGCTTCTTTTTTTGGGCTTAAGTCGACCCCTTTGATGCCAGCGGATTCTGAAAGAACACGTGCACTGCTGCACGACTGAAGCATCAGGGCGACAAAAAGTAGCCGCGCGATAAGGCGAAGGTTTGGGGGTATAAATCTCATGAAAAAAAGGAATTAAAATCTAGTATTTGATCTATGCGCACTCCATTTTCAGTAGCGCGCACAGAAGCGAGTTGGTTGTAGGCATCGTGCTCGAAAAGCAAGAGGTAATTGTCGGCAACTGCCCGATCCAAAAAGGAAGCCTTTTCGGTCATGGTTATAAGCGGCCGCGTGTCGTATCCCATTACATAAGGCACTGGCACGTGGCCAGCGGTAGCGATGAGGTCGGCCACATAGGCCAATGTGCGCCCCTTGTAGGGCACCAGGGGCAACATTTGCTTTTCGGTATGGCCGTCGACGTAGAGAATTTCAAATGGAAGCTCGGCTGCCAATTCGGGGTGCTCGTCGGTAAAATAGAGTTGACCAGATTCTTGAATGGGCAAAATATTTTCTGTTAAAAAGGAGGCTTTTTCTCGCGGATTCGGATGCGTTGCCCATTGCCAATGCGCGCTGTTTGACCAATATCGCGCATTTTTAAAAGTTAATTCTAACTTGTCTTTGTTGCTGTTCCACTTTACAGACCCCCCTACGTGGTCAAAGTGCAGGTGCGTAAAAAAAACATCGGTAATGTCGTCACAAGAAAATCCGTGCGCGCGAAGCGACCCCTCTAGACTGTGGGGCCCCCAGCGGTGGTAGTGCGCAAAAAACTTTTCGCTTTGCTTATCGCCCAGCCCGGTATCTACTAAAAGCAGCCGGCTGCCCCACTCAATAAGTAAACAACGGGCGGCAAGGTCTATGCGGTTTTCGTTGTCTGAAGGGTTGGTGCGTTGCCAAAGGGTTTTAGGCACCACTCCGAACATGGCCCCTCCGTCGAGCTTAAAATTACCGGTTTCTACGAGGTAGAGTTGCATTCGATCAAAGATACTAGTTCGCGCCCAAAATAGGCCATTGCCTTGATTTCACTAGGAGAAAGTAGGCGCTCATTTTTAAACACCAATAACTGACGCCCCGTAGACTCGATGTGGTAAATGGCGTTGCTCTCAAAGAAAAGCACCATAGGATCGCTGAAAAAAGAAACTATTTTTTCTTCTGAAGGGCCGCTAAGATGAAATCGCTTGTTAAAATCTTTGTGTTTGCCGATTTGAATGTCTTGGTAGCCCGCTAGGGCATAGAGCCGCTCTAGCAGGCCTTCACGGGTCAAGGTGAACACGGGAATTTTGCAGTTGAGGTTTAGCAGCATTACGGTGCTTTTAACGTCTTCTTTGGCGATAAACTCTCCTTCACTGAACTCTATATCAAACAAAGAGCGTCTCTCATCGCCGGCTACTAGTACATTGTATGTTCTGTTTAAATGTCGGGTAGCGAAGTATACAAAATCGTTAAGAGGCGCCTCTAGGGCTGTGTTTACTGGGCTGTAGGCCCATTGGTATTCTTGAGCCATTTCGGCCAGTTGTTTTTGGCGCCTTGTAAGCACCTTAGAAACGTACGTTTTACTGGTGGTTATTTTTCTCACAGCGAACGGATGCGCAGAAGAAGTGCCCAAGGTATCTAAGCCGATAACTTCAACGCTCCCTCCCTTTTTTTCATAAGACTGAACGTAGCTCTCGACGCCCTCCATGGCGGTATGGTCTACAAATTGACAAAGAGAAAAATCGAGCACCACCTTTTTGGTGTATCCGATGAGGTCTAATTTTTTTTGGAGCTTGTAAAAGTTTAAAAAGGTGCAAAAGTGCTTAACGCTTATGAAATAGGAGTCTTCTTGGGGCTCTTTAAAGGCCAGTACGTTGGGCTTAAACAGGTGTAGAAAGAACAGCAGGGGGCTTTTGGTAATCACAAAGTGAGACAGCAGTGCAGACAGCGCTCCTAAACATACGCCAAGAACTATGTTGGTGCTAAGGGTAGCGATTAGGGTGACCACAAAAATGAATAATTGTTCGTAGCCCACTTTATAGGCCGATACAAATTTTAATGGGTGAGCCAGCTTAAACCCGGTATATACCAAGATTGCCGCTAGGGCCGACAAGGGAATCCGATTAAGCGTTTGACTAAACACCAATACAAAAAGCACCAAAAAAATTCCGTGAAAGAAATTGGCAGATCGATTGGTTGCGCCTTGGGTAACGTTTACGGAACTGCGCGAAATTACGGTGACTACATTAAGCCCTCCTAGCGCTCCGCTCACAGCAGTGGCAGCCCCTAAGGCCTTTAGATCTCTGTTGGCGTTAGATCGCCGCTTAAAAACGTCTAGCTTGTCAACCGCCTTAATAGATAATAGCGACTCTATGCTTCCGACAAAGGCGATGGTTAAGGCCAAAGAGACAATCGGCCAGCTGAAGGTGTACTCCGGAAAAACAACCAACTGCTCAATAGAGTTCGGAAGCGCTACGAAGCCGTCTGGGCGTATCGGAGAGCTCTTGTCTGCCCAGTCGTAATAATAACTGAGAGCAATCGCTATAAGAAGCACCCACATTGGCGCCGGAATGCGCTGATAAAACGGGTTGCGGATGTACGAATTAAATAATAATATGAGCAGAGAAACAATCCCAAGCCATCCGGCAATCATAAGGCCGCTGTCTGATGCAGCTGTAGTCAAGAACAACCAAAGTTGTCCTGGAATAGTAATAAGTAGCTCAAGCGCAGAGGCTTTGATGGTTTTATAGCCCAGCATAACATGAAATTGCTTGGCCACAAGACTTAATCCGATTGCCGCCATCATACCTTCTATAGCCGATGAAGGAAAAAAGGCAGCTAGCCCTCCCATGCGCAGTTGTCCTAAAACAAACATGAGCACACCGGCCATTACTATGGCCGAAAGCGTGAGCAAATACCCCTGATAATAATCGGCTCCAGCCAAGGTTGTAACCGCTGACAACACCACTACCACCAAACTGTATCCGGGCCCCGCGACAGTTACATACGATCCGCCCAAGAGCGCCGTAACGACCCCGCCAATTATAGCTGACACAATTCCGGCACTAGGAGGCATTCCGCTTGCAATAGCAAGGCTTAGGCCTAGGGGCAGCGCGATAAGCGAAACCACAAATCCTGCAAAGATGTTTTTGTGAAGGCTTGCTATGAAGGTCGTTTTACTCATGTTGCGCGCGTTGAGGTCTAACGATGAGAAGCTCACAGGGCAGGTCAGATAGAATGAATTCGATATCTCTTCTGAAAATTCGCTTTAATATAGAAGTGTGTTTTTCGGCATTCATCACCAAAAGATCGGCGCGACTTATTTCGGCATAATGGCCGATAGAATACCCTCTTTTTCCAAAAATGGGCTGAGAGCGAAGGCTTATAGATTCTTTGAGCTCGGAAGGAATCTCCTCCATAATTTTTTGAATACGCTTGTCTTCACTGGCCTCTAATAGATGTCGTTTTCGAAGTGATTTTATCAAAGATCTGTCGTCTTCAACAGCCACCTTTATTTGTTTAGGCGCTATTTCTTCGACCACAGTTAGCTGCTTTGCCCCAAGTTTTTGGGCCATAAAGAAAGCGGAATAAATAGACCGTGCAGTTTGGTTTGATAGAATGCCATTGACCACCACGTGCTTACAAGCCACTCGCTCTTTTGCGGCATTTATGAGCAGCAACACCGAGCAGCCCACGTTGCGCGTGAGCTTTCGAGCGACTGAACCCACATAAAATTGAAATAAAGATTCATGTTGCTGGGCACCGATCACGAGCAAGTCTATGTTCAATAAGTTACACTGACTGTAAATGGTTTGGTAGGGATCGCCTTCATACCACAGAATCTGGTCTACAACTGCTGCCTCAGGAATTTTTTCTAGAAGTGTAGTTATAGATTGTTTTTTATCTGGCGTACAGGCCCCTACGTGCAAAAGCGTAAGCTCTGCTCCTAAAAACTGGCATACCCGCAACACTTCAAAGAGGTTGTTTTCTAGGTTCGGAGAAAACGCGAACCCAAAGAGCACCTTTTTAAATAGCGGAGAGGTATCGGATGTTTTTTTGGCCATTCGAAACAGCTTTTACAGCGAGTTTCTCAAGGTACTAAATATTGCTTAGTCGTTAAGCTTAAGCACCGCCATAAACGCTTGTTGTGGAATCTCTACATTACCGATTTGACGCATGCGTTTTTTTCCTTTTTTCTGTTTTTCGAGCAGCTTTCTTTTTCTCGAGATGTCCCCTCCATAACATTTTGCAGTAACGTCTTTTCGGAGCGCCTTGATCGTTTCTCTAGAAATAACCTTTGCCCCAATAGCTGCCTGAATGGGAATGTCGAATTGTTGACGAGGAATGAGCTCTTTGAGCTTCTCGCACATTTTCTTTCCGAGGTGATGCGCATTGTCTATATGCACTAAAGCAGAAAGGGCGTCTACGGGCTGCGCATTGAGCAAAATATCTACCCGAACTAATTTTGACTCACGCATGCCAATCGGGCTGTAATCAAAAGAGGCATAGCCTTTTGAAATCGTTTTAAGCCTGTCGTAAAAATCAAAAACAATTTCGGCCAAAGGCATGTCAAAGTTGAGCTCTACACGCTCTGGAGTGAGGTAGGTTTGGTTGGTAATTAGGCCGCGCTTATCTATACAAAGCGACATCACGTTGCCTACAAAGTCTGTTTTTGTAATAATGGAGGCTTTGATATAAGGCTCTTCAACGCGATCAAGCACCGAGGGCTCAGGCAGGTCAGACGGATTGTTTACAATGAAGGCCTTTTCAGGGTCTTTACGGGTATAGGCGTGATAGCTCACGTTTGGAACGGTGGTAATCACGGTCATATCAAACTCGCGCTCTAGCCGTTCTTGAACTATTTCCATGTGCAGCATGCCTAAGAAACCACAGCGAAAACCGAAGCCGAGCGCCGCAGAGCTTTCAGGAATAAACACTAAAGAAGCATCGTTAAGCTGCAGTTTTTCCATAGAAGAGCGCAGCTCTTCATATTCATCAGTGTCGACTGGGTAGATTCCGGCAAACACCATCGGCTTAACTTCTTCAAACCCTGAAATCATCTCTGTTGAAGGGCGCTCTGTGAGTGTAATCGTGTCGCCTACCTTTACCTCTCTGGCGTCTTTAATGCCGGTAATAAGGTATCCCACGTCTCCTGCACAGACCTCATTCTTTTTTTCTTGCTTGAGTTTTAAGACCCCTATTTCGTCGGCAAAATAGTTTTTGCCGGTAGCCATAAACTGTATGCGCTGCCCTGTTTTGATGGTTCCGTTAAGCACTCTAAAGTAGGTTTCTACCCCTCGGAATGGGTTGTAAACAGAGTCAAATACTAGGGCCTGAAGAGGCGCTTCAGGGTCGCCTTTCGGAGCAGGTATGCGATCGATTATTGCTGCCAGCACGTTGTCTACACCAAACCCGGTTTTTCCGCTAGCGTGAATTATGTCTTCGGGAGCGCAGCCTAATAGATTAACAATGTCGTCGGTTACCACCTCGGGGTTGGCGTTGGGAAGGTCAACTTTGTTTAGAACGGGTATGATCTCTAGATCGTTTTCAAGGGCCAGATAGAGGTTGGATATCGTTTGTGCTTGTATGCTTTGGGCCGCATCTACTATTAAAAGAGCGCCTTCACAGGCGGCAATAGAGCGAGACACTTCGTATGAAAAGTCAACATGACCAGGGGTGTCTATAAGGTTAAGCGTATAGCGCTCTCCCTTGTACACATAATTCATTTGTATGGCGTGGCTCTTGATGGTGATGCCGCGCTCGCGCTCGAGGTCCATGTTGTCGAGTAGTTGATTTTGCTTTTCGCGTTCGGTCACTGATCCGGTAGAATCAAGCAAGCGGTCGGCCAAGGTGCTCTTACCGTGATCGATATGGGCAATGATGCAAAAGTTTCGGATATTCTTCATAGCAAAGGCGCATCTGGCACAAAGCAGCAGGCGAACAAAGATAATCCATTATTTTTGCCTTAAAACTTGAGCCCGTGCCAAAAATTGGAGAAATAGCATTACCTGACTTTCCGTTACTCTTGGCGCCCATGGAAGACGTGAGCGATCCGCCCTTTCGCGCGCTCTGCAAAGAGCAGGGGGCTGACGTGGTCTACACAGAATTTATCTCTTCTGAAGGGCTTATTCGCAATGCGTCAAAATCAATGATTAAGCTTGACATCTATCAAAAAGAGCGTCCGGTGGGCATTCAGATTTTTGGTGCAGAGCTAGATTCTATGCTTGAGGCGGTCGACATTGTAGAGCAAACAGGGCCAGATATCATTGACATCAATTTTGGCTGTCCGGTTAAAAAGGTGGTTTGCAAAAACGCCGGAGCAGGCATCTTGAGAGACATTCCGCTCATGGTAAAGCTGACAGAAGAGATTGTTAAGCGCACAAATATTCCAGTGACGGTAAAGACGCGTTTGGGCTGGGACAGCGACTCTATTCGAATTGTTGAGGTGGCAGAGCGCCTTCAAGACGTGGGTATTAAAGCCATTTCTATACACGGACGCACCCGTGTTCAGATGTACAAAGGAGAGGCCGACTGGCACCCCATCGCGCAGGTGAAAAACAATCCGAGAATGCAGATTCCGGTGTTTGGAAACGGAGACGTGTCTACCCCAGAGGCGGCTAAGCGCATGCGTGACGACTTTGGTCTAGACGGAGCCATGATCGGCCGCGCCTCAATCGGAAACCCTTGGTTCTTCGCAGAAGTCAAGCACTTTCTGCAAACCGGCAATCACCTTAAACCCGTCGACATGAATGAACGGGTAGAGGCGGCGCGTAGGCATCTGCAAATGGCTATTGACTGGAAGGGCGAGAAACTCGCAGTTTTCGAAACCAGAAGGCACTATACCAACTACTTTAAAGGCATTCCTAACTTCAAAGATCTGCGTATGAAGATGGTGAGTTCAGATTCTTCTGAAGAGGTGTTCGAAGCTCTCGAAGAGGCTAGAAGGCAATTTGCCGATCACGACTTTACGGTTACAGCTGTCTAAGCGGCTTAGATAAAAGTACCGCTGCATAAGAAGCAAGGCTTCCTAAAACGATCAGAGTAACCAGCACCAAGAGTAGCTCTTGTGCGTTAAGCGCTACCGGATAAGCCATGTCAAACGATACCCGCACCCATCCGAACCATTGTTGAGAAGCCACCAAGAGCACCCCTAGCAGCACTCCTATTAGGCTGCCTGCAGCGACCTGCAGCAATCCTAACCAAAAAAACACCCCCTTTATGGAAGATTTGGTCATGCCTAATTGACGCATCACGGGCAGTTGAAATCGTTTATCGAGAACAACTACGCTCAAGGCTCCAGCAAGATTAAATAAAGCCAACACTAGAATCAGAGAGAAGATGACATAAGTGGCAACGTATTCTGAGTTTAAGAGCTTGAATAGCGAAGCGTTCGACTCTGCCCTTGATCGCACCACCACTTCGTTTTTGAACAACGAAGAAACGGTTTCGCGCAGCGCCAGCTCATCTAGTGCTGAGGTGTTGAGATCGATTTGAGTTACCCACCATCCGGCTTCAAGCCCCAAAAGCGCCACGGCGGCATCATAGGGCAAGAGTACGCTCGCGGTCGGATTCTCTTGGCGCTCTTGGAAGACTCCCGCCACCACTCCGGAATAGGCGTTTAAAGGCGACGCCCCTAGTCGCATCTGCACAGCCCCTTCTGTGCGTTTGGGTACACTAAGGTTAATACGCACACCATCATCAGGATGCACCCCAAAAAGACGATACAGTTCTAGGTTTATAAGCAGGCTGTCTTTGGCAGGAGCGCCTAAGCCATATAGGGGCTCTATAGTTTCGTTTAGCGCCTCTCTTGGATCGCTCAAAAAGTATCCAATGGTAGTCTGCTTATTATAGTCTATAAGCGCCTGTTTTTTGAGCACAGTTTGCGCTTCAACTCCCTTATCAGCTAGTGCTTTAAGCTGCAATTCAGTTATCTTAAACAAGTCTTGTTGCGCAGAGAGAATGGTGAAGTCAGCGCTGTTTTCTTGCGCGAATTCAGTGCTGAACTCTTTGAGCCCAGAGAATGCAGAGAGCACCACAAGCAATGCCGCCGAGGCCACTACAATAACTAATAGGGTAACATAAGTAATCAGGTTGACAACGCTCTGTTGGCTTTTGGAGAAAAGGTAGCGCCATGCCATGTAAAAAGTGGCTTTCACTTCTTTTTGCGTCTTTCTAAGAGCGAGGGGTCATCAATGGGGTTGTCGGCCCCCTTAAGGGAACGCTCTACCTTTTCGACAAGCGCTACAGAATCATCTATATAAAACAAAAGGTCTGGAACACGGCGCATTTGATTCTTAGTGCGTTGAGCCAATTCGTGCTTAAGCAAAGGCGCATTAGATTTAATCCCTTCAAGTATTTCTGCCGCTTGTTCGGGCGGAAAGATGCTGAGGTAAACTTTAGCCAGCGCAAAATCAACAGTTATGCGCACCCCAGATACCGAAATAATCAAGCCCTTTCCGGGATATTCGCTGGCCGCTTTGCGCAGTATATCGGCTAAATCACGCTGAATGACTGAGGCTACTTTTCGTTGTCTGTCGCTTTCCATGCCGTAAAAATAGCGATAATCTTACGCCTCTGCCCGCAAGCTTATTTTTTACGCTTGTTCTACCCAAAAAATAGCCTTAATTTTGGCGCCCGCTTGGTCCTATAGCTCAGTTGGTTAGAGTAGCTGACTCATAATCAGTTGGTCCCTGGTTCGAGCCCAGGTGGGACCACTTAAAGCGCAAGAACCCGCTCCGTTGAGGAGCGGGTTTCTTTTTTGCGGCAAGCAGCAAAGCTTGCTTTAGCTGCTAGAAGCAAAAAAGAAAGCCCCTCTGCTTCTAGCAGAGGGTGGGTTCGCAGCATTTTCAGGAGCGTGCATTGCGCCGGCTCGCCTCTACGCTAAAAAGGTCTACTAGACCTTTTTTTAACGCTTGATCGCCATTTGCGCAGCAAATGAACCCAGGCTGGGGTTGTTGAAGAACCCCTCTGCTTCTAGCAGAGGGTGGGTTCGCAGCATTTTCAGGAGCGCGCATTGCGCCGGCTCGCCTCATTTTTACAATTCTGAAATCAAATCAAGACAAGCAGAAGTTTCCTTATAAGGAAACATTTCAGCCAAGTATTTTAGACGCTTCTGAAAAAATCGTCTAGGCTTAGCGCATCGCCATTGAGTATATGTAGTTTGGAATAGTTCATCAGTTCTGCTCTAAACCGTACCCACCACACAAAGGGTTCCCGCCCATTCTGCTTTGGCGTCAATCTGACGACTCTGCACATCTGAGAACCCGGCTAGTTGAAACAATGCCATCCACTCCGAAATGCTAAGCAGCTTCATTTGGTTGATCTGAGTTTTTCGGGCCAATCGTGAGAGGCAGTGTTTTCGGTATAAAAGTCTATTCCCATGACTAATTTGCCACCGGCATTCAGCCAAGTGGCGCGTATTGATTTTAGCAAAGCAAGCGGATCTGCTATATAATAAAACACCTCCATGCTGTGAACGATATCAAATGAAGCTTCAGGCGTCCAAGTCGTCAGATTCGCCAGGTGATACCTTCCGGAGGGATCGATAGAACGCGCTTTCTCAATCATTTGAACCGATCCGTCTACACCCTCTGCCCTAGAGCAACGAGGCAATTGCCCCACTTTGCGCACTACCCATCCATTTCCGCATCCGGCATCAAGAAAAGAAAAATGACGCTCAACGGGCAAAACCGACTCAAGCATTTGACTTACCGCCGATTCGTGGCCCTTGGCCATGCCTTCGTCTTTTCCAATTTCGGCCCACTCACCGAACACCTCAATGGGAGAACGTTTCTGCATGAATCATAGATTTTAAGGCAAAATAGCCATTTCGAATTGGACGGTGAAATGGCCTTATCTTTCAGTACTATGAAACGACTTAAAAAAATTCTTCTGCGATTAGCGATCGCTCTGGTCGGCCTGCTCATTGTGGCCACTGTCGCGGTTAAAATTGCTTCTGAGCCCCTGCCAGAGGGAGTTTCGGGGGCAGAGGCCGACGCCCTCGCCCATCGGATGCTCCAATCGCTTAACCACGAGGCCTACCTAACTACAGAGGTAATCGACTTCTCTTTTAGCGGCCATCACTACGCTTGGAACAAGGCCGAAAACCGAGTAGAAGTGCGCTGGTCATCGCATCGTGTTTTGCTTGAACTTGACGATCTTTCGCGCTCTGTGGTGTATACCGACCAGACGCAACCCGATAGTGAAGAGCGCTCAAAACTTATCGATCAAGGCGTCTCTTACTTTTACAACGACAGCTACTGGCTGGTTGCCCCATTCAAATTGTTTGACCATGGGGTCAGCCGAAAGCTGGTGCGTATCGAAGGCGAGAACGATGCCTTGCTGGTGACCCATTCGAGCGGAGGGGTTACCCCCGGAGACAGCTACCTCTGGCTGCTCGACCAAAACGCCCGGCCGATCGCCTTTAAAATGTGGGTGTCTATCATTCCCATCGGCGGGCTGCGCGCCTCATGGGAAGACTACATACAATCTGAAACGGGAGTATACTTCGCCACTAGCCACAAAATGGGTCCGTTGAATATAGGCATTCGCGACCTACAGACGGCGACTAGAAAGAGCGATTAAGACCGACGGTCCAAATGAAGTCTCCGGTCGACAAGGTTTGGTTGGCGAAGGCATTTAAGGTCAGCTTTTTGCCCAACTGGTAGCCGAAGCTTTGAGAAAGCCCAAATCCGCTATCAAGGTCGAGCACCCAAAACTGTGAGTAGCTGCTAAATTTACCCTTTCTATAGGCCGCTCCGGCCGTAAAAAAGTGAATCTCTAGATCGAGATTTCTCCCTTCTCCGTGCAAATACATACTGCGCACAGACCAGCGGTCATTGATCTGATAGTCGGTTAAAACCTCTTGGGCAAAAAACGAGTCAACGGTATAATCGTCATTGATCTGAATGGCTGGAAGGTGCGCTCCCACAGACAGCTTAAACCGTTTATCAAGCAGTTTATAGCGCGTAATCACGATGGCATTTCGTGGCACTAGATTATTGGCGCGCACTAGAGAAAGCAAGTGGGCAGAGAATTTTTTCTCTGAGTTTGTGCCCATAGATACTATAAAGTGAGGCTCTTCTGAGGTGAAGTTCGGAACAAACGAGAACCCTCCACTGCTCAGCTCTATAGAGCCATATTGAGCATTTGCTGCACTTGCGCTTAGGCATACCATTATAAGTGAAAGGTAAAAGGTGCGCATAGAAGTAAGTATTAGGCGCCCAAGTTAAGACCTTAAGTTTGAAAAACGTTGAATACTAATTGAATTGAGGGCAGCTTTCTAGATGAGAATTGACCTGTCTTGGTCTACTTCCGAATCAGCACTTCCGCTGTTACAGATGATCTTTAACTGTCGCTTTCTTCCAACCAACAACTCATTGTTCAAGGAGATTTTGGTGATGCCGTGTTTAACCTCTTCGTTATAACTCAGCTTTATTTGATCGTGAAGGGCATCTAAAGAATCCGAAAAAAACGGAGAAGAGATGTAAAAAACAATATTCTCGAAAGCGTTAAGTGCGTCTAAGCGACAGTCAAGCCTGGTAACTATGATGCTTAAACGGGTTCAAGATAATTAGCCTCGGGCACAGCACTAGGCATCTGACCAGCGTCCGCCCAGAGACAAATTCGTCTTGCAGCGTTTATTTCGTCTGCGAACAAAGGCTCCATTTCAAACTCTGAGTTTATCAGCTCTGAAACCTGTTCTTTTGAAAGCCCAGAAGCTACCTCAATAAGCTCAACGGCGGTCGCTCTAATTCTCTTTAAAAAGTCTTTCACAAATCAAAATTATTAGCCAAAAAATTATCAGACGTTGTTTTTTTGTGGATATAAATTTTTCTACTAGACATATTTTTTTACTTCATAAAAATTTTAGCACATAAATCTTAGATCAAATAAATCTTAGAAATACGCTCTCTAGTCGGAGTACAGTTCTATTTTAAGCACAACCTCTTCTAAGGCATAGCTGCTTCCATATCCAAAAACTTCCATTTTTTCTGGATCCATACCCTCCCAGATAAGTGTTTCTGCAAATCGTTGAGCCCTTCTTAAGGCTTCTTCTAGCTGTTGCAAAGAGGCATTAGAGCTAGGGGTAAATCCTTTTAGCTGTATGCGCATTTCTGGATGCAACTCGAGCTGTTTCTGGACTAGATTAAGTGCATTTAAAGTGTTTCTTATGCTCATTCGGTTAAATGAATACTCTGCTATTTTAAATCCTTTTATTGGAGGGGTTTCGTCTATGAATACTCTCCGATTTCTGGCATGGTGCATTTCGTTGGTGGCAATTTCTAAAGGTTGAGACTCTCCAACAGCCCCGACCACAATGCCCTGAATGCTTGCTCCATTAGAAACGAGAAACTTGGTTACCGCCAGAGATCGATTAATAGAGAGGTCTAAATTATATGCTGAGTTACCCTGAAGATCTGTATGACCTATTACGTAAATGTTTTTTAGGGCGTAGTGGTTAATGTCGTTTGCAACGTCTATTAAGATTTGTTGTGCGATCTCAGTATTAATTGAAGCGCTCTTGTAATCGAAGAAAACGGGCCTACCAAACTCGAAAATAGGTAAGGTTTTCAAGGATTCTTTTATATAGGGCGTTTTTAGGGTAATTGGGTTAACCACAAAATTTATAGGTTGTGGCAACGGATAAGTTATAAAATCAAGTTGCCCTACCTTTCTAGGAATGTCTAACCGCACCACCAGCTCCAGGTTGTGCTGCAGGTATTCCGAGAGGTCGGTACCGAACATCGTTCTCACCCCTGCGGTATATCCCAGCCCGATGCGCTCTGTTAGCCACAGGGTGGCCCCTAGATCTAACCCGGCATGCAGGTTGCTGCGCTGACCTACCCAAGACTGTCCGAGGGTAAGCTGACCGTAGGGCTCGATCTTGGTGTCTTGTAACGGGCTAAAGCGCAAGAACCCCTCGAAGTTGGTAAAGTCCATGTCAGGTAGACCCACTGCATTGTAGCACAGATCGATGATGTCTAAGTAGTTGGCCGAGAAGTGCAATCCTAAAGCCAGCTGATCGCTAAAGTAATAAGCGGCTCTAAGAGAGATGGGCGGCAGAGCGCTCTCTTTATTGCCCTTATCGGTGTAGGTGTCTCGGGCCTTTGAGTTTATGTTCCAGTCGTTTACAGTAAAGATGTCGCTGATAAATGACTCTTCGGCCCTGGCGTTTAGCCCATAGCCGTTGTTAAGGTACACGTCTACGGCATTCACACCCAGGGCGATCTCGAACTTGTTCTTGCGCTGCTGGCTGTAGCCCGATAGGGTAAACAGTAAAACCGCTGCTATGCCTGCTAGTTGTATGGTTCTTCTTCTCATGGCTTACTGGGTTCTAAACGATCGGATTACACTTGATGAGCTGTTCTTACCGTCTGAGGCTACCACGCGGTAGTAGTACAGCTTAGCCGGCTCTAGGGTAACCGTGGCACTTGGTGCACTGAGGTTCTGCTGGCTGGCCGGAGGGGTCTGCTTGCCGTCAACCGTATCTACATAGAGGGTGTAGGTGAGCGGATCGCCATCCAGATCGCTAGCCTCCCAGGTAAAAGTGGTTGGCCCCGACTGGGATGCTCTTGCCCGACTCTGGGGTGAGTAAGGTTGGCGCAAAGGGGGCATAATTTATAACGCCTTCCCCTTGCAGGTAGAACTGATGCAGGGCAGAGCTCTGGGTGATGTTGGCCCGCTGGTTGTAACTGGTCACCTGCCAGCTGTAGGCCTGTGCGCGCGTTAGGGTCACCGTGTGGCTGGTGGCTAGTGAGGTTATCGTAGCGCTGGGTCTCTCCACTGGCCTGATCGGTAATAGTCAGGCTGTAGCGATCGGCGTCTTTAGCCCCTTGCCACTGCAGGGTGAGTGTAGCCTGGGTCTCGGAGAGTACCTCTCCCGGCTCGCAGGCCTGGTTGTTCTCAGGGAAGAGCAGCACCGCTGCATCGGGGCAGAACGGGCAGGCCTCTGTGGCACATAGCCCATCAGGGCAGTCGTTGCTGCAGCCTAGTAGTAAACTTACCAAGAGTAAGAGTATGGTTAGCCTTTTCATCGCTTGATCACTTTTATGGTTTTATTCACCGTGGGGCCTTGGGCCTGTAAGATGTAGGTGCCTTGGCTGTAACGGCCAAGGTCTACGCTGTAGATGCGGCTTGCGGGTACAGGCACTTGCTGGGTGAACAGTACCCCTCCGCTTATATTACTTAAAGTAAGTGTCACCTCACGATCAGTGCCTCCAATGTAGAGCTGCATGCTCCTTACCACCGGGTTAGGGGCATACTCTAGCACCTCAGAGACAAACACTTCCCGCTCGATTACGCCCTGGCACTCTTGGTCGGTGTAGATGCGCAGGCGGTTAAGACCGGTCTTAAGTTTGAGTTCTGTTGAAGACCCCATATGGGTAGTGGCAACTCCATTGAGCTCTACGGTGTAGCTGGCTGCTCCCTGAAGGGTCAGCTTTAACTGCTTGCTGTCTTCTATCAGCTGGGTGCTGAGCTGTAGCGGTGTTGGGCTGCCAATAGTCACCGTGTAGCACTGCTGCTGCTCGGGTAGCTCCTCTGGGGCGAAACACACCTGGTAGCTGCCGGCGGGGAGTCCGGTAAGGGTTCTCGTGTAGCCAGATGCGTCGTCTAAGTCAAAGGCCGTCTGGCCGCTTACCGTTACCTCATAGCTGTAGCGCGTGTCTGCAGCCGTTAGGGTTAGTACCCCGTCGTCGATGTTCGTACAGCTTACCGAAGTAGCCGCTACGCTAAAGGCCTCTGGACCTAGTGTGGTCAGGGCGCATCCGTTAATGTCTACCGCGGTGCCTGGTGGGGTGCCTGGGCACAGATCGTAGATGTCTTCTACCCCGTCGTTATCGTCATCCGGGTCGGCGCTGTCGCCTATGCCGTCGCCGTCTGCATCGGGCTCGATCTCTAGGGTAACCGTCGCCGTGGCGCATACCGTCTTATGGCACACCTGGTACATAACAGTAACGGTAGTACCTGCCTCTTCAGGCAAGGGCATGTAGGTAAGGGCTCCTATTGTAGCATCCATACTCACTGTTCCCTTAGCCGTTCCGCCTATGTGGGTTAAGGTGATATCTGTTCCCGCCTCAAAATCGTCGTTGTCTAACACCATCATCTGTATCGGTTCGTTGAGCAGTACAAACGCCTCATCGGGCTGAGCCATAGGCGTGTTAGGGTTAGGGTCTACTGCATCATTAACTCCATCTCCATCGGTATCTGCTGCTAATGGATTGGTTATAAATCCTCTTGGATCGGCAGGGGTATTTGGGTCGTCTACCCCGGTGATTTCTTCGCCATTAGTGAGCCCATCGCCATCGCAGTCGGCGGCAAGCCATGCGGCGCTGATGTTAGACAAAATCTGGCTTGAGGGCAAATAACTACACGGGTCGTTAGGGTCGGTGCCATCAGCTGCTTCTTGGGAATCATTAACTCCATCTCCATCGGTATCTGCTGCTAATGGATTAGTGATGAATCCTCTTGGATCGGCAGGGGTATTTGGGTCGTCTACCCCGGTGGCTTCTTCGCCATTGGTGAGCCCATCGCCATCGCAGTCGGCGGCAAGCCATGCGGCGCTGACAGACGAGAGCACTTGACTGGCTTGGTTGTAGTCACACGGGTCGTTAGGGTCGGTGCCATCAGCTGCTTCTTGGGAATCATTAACTCCATCTCCATCGGAGTCTACTACGCCAACGGCTATGGTAACTGTGGCCTGATCACATACACCAGCGCGACAGACTTCATAGACGATAGTTACAGAAAGTTCGTTTTCTTCGTAGGGCGCGGTGTAGGTCAATGTTCCTAGAAGCGGATCGAAGCTGTAGTTTTCAGAAGCGGTTCCGCCCACTCTGGTGATAGTGGTTGTTGGGTCGTTAGGCAAGAAGTCATCGTTGGCCAGAATATTTATGACTCCAGCCACCTCTGTTACCACTGCGGCTCCATCGTTAAGAGCGGTTGGGGTGTTTGGATGCGGGTCTGTGTTGTCTGGATTACCATCTCCATCGGTATCTGCTGCTAATGGATTGGTGATGAACCCTCTTGGATCGGCAGGGGTATTTGGGTCGTCTACCCCGGTGGCTTCTTCGCCATTGGTGAGCCCATCGCCATCGCAGTCGGCGGCAAGCCAAGCGGCGCTGACAGACGAGAGCACTTGATTGGCTTGGTTGTAGTCACACGGGTCGTTAGGGTCGGTGCCATCGGCTGCTTCTTGAGAATCATTAACTCCATCTCCATCGGAGTCTACTACGCCAACGGCTATGGTAACTGTGGCCTGATCACATACACCAGCGCGACAGACTTCATAGACGATAGTTACAGAAAGTTCGTTTTCTTCGTAGGGCGCGGTGTAGGTCAATGTTCCTAGAAGCGGATCGAAGCTGTAGTTTTCAGAAGCGGTTCCGCCCACTCTGGTGATAGTGGTTGTTGGGTCGTTAGGCAAGAAGTCATCGTTGGCCAGAATATTTATGACTCCAGCCACCTCTGTTACCACTGCGGCTCCATCGTTAAGAGCGGTTGGGGTGTTTGGATGCGGGTCTGTGTTGTCTGGATTACCATCTCCATCGGTATCTGCTGCTAATGGATTAGTGATGAACCCTCTTGGATCGGCAGGGGTATTTGGGTCGTCTACCCCGGTGGCTTCTTCGCCATTGGTGAGCCCATCGCCATCGCAGTCGGCGGCAAGCCAAGCGGCGCTGACAGACGAGAGCACTTGACTGGCTTGGTTGTAGTCACACGGGTCGTATGGATTGGTTTCATCAGCTAATTCTTTTGCATCAGAAACTCCATCTCCGTCTGAATCAGGGTCATTAACCGAAATTTTTAATAGCCCATCTGTTGTGTCTATTTGATCGCTAACCGTATAAGTTATGTCGGGTACGGCACCAGCAAAGCCTTCATCTACATCGAAAATATAAGTTCCGTCGGCGTTTAAGGTTATACTGCCGACCCCATCAATTAAAACGGTGTCTCCTGCAGCATGAACACCACTTACCCCCGCTATGGTAAACTGACTAATGCTCAAGGGCTGGCCCTCAATATCATAATCATTGCTGAGCACATTGCCAGACACATCAATGCCGATGTCTGTAATTGCTGTCTCATTTTGTACGATCGGAGGGTCATTTACAGAGATTACTGTTATATTCAACGACGCTACTGCGCTCAATTCTCCGTCTGAAACCGTATACTCTACTACCGGAACAACACCATTAAAGTTGGCCACAGGATCAAAGTTGAATTCTCCATCTTCGTTTATGGTTAAGACCCCTACTCCTGGAAGGTTGGCACTAGATCCGGCGCTATAGGTTTGTCCTAGTACTTTAAAACTACTGATGCTTAAGATGTCTCCTTCTGGATCAGTGTCATTAGCAAGTAAGTTGCCCGTTAAGGGATAGTCTTCATTTGTGCTTAATGTTTCGCTCAGCACACGAGGCGGATCATTCACAGCTGCAATACTAAAAGATAGTATGGCTGTGTCTGTAAGTGATCCGTCTGAAACGGTATAAGTAACATTGGGCACCACGCCGCTGTAGCCCTCGGCCGGGGTAAAAGTATAGCTGCCGGATTGCGTTAACACAAAAACCCCAATGTTTGGAAGGTTGACAATGTCTCCGGCAGCATATGTTTTTCCATCTATGACAAACGAAGCAACCGTTAATGTATCCCCTTCTACATCGGTATCATTATCTAGTACATTACCTGAGGCCACGTTGTTTTCGTTTATAGTAACGGCATCATCTACCGCTTCGGGCGCGTCATTTATGGCGGTTACGTTGATGCTAAGTGTTGCTGTATCTTCAAGTGATCCGTCGCTAACGGTATAGGTGATTACAGGAACGGGGCCATTAAAGTTTGCTGCCGGGGTGAAGGTGTAGGCACCATCACCTTTGATAATTAAGGATCCTTTTCCTGCTATTTCTGCTGGGCTACAATCGTTGATTTGTGCTGCGCTACAAGCGTTGTAGGTAGTTCCTTCTATCACAAAGGTGGTTACCGTTAAAGTGTCGCCATCTACATCAGTATCGTTAGTTAAGACGTTGCCTGTTAATGGGACATCTTCATTTGTAGTAGCAATGTCGTTAGCAGCATTTGGGTCGTCTTACCCCGGTGGCTTCTTCGCCATTGGTGAGCCCATCGCCATCGCAGTCGGCGGCAAGCCAAGCGGCGCTGACAGACGAGAGCACTTGACTGGCTTGGTTGTAGTCACACGGGTCGTATGGATTGGTTTCATCAGCTAATTCTTTTGCATCAGAAACTCCATCTCCGTCTGAATCAGGGTCATTAACCGAAATTTTTAATAGCCCATCTGTTGTGTCTATTTGATCGCTAACCGTATAAGTTATGTCGGGTACGGCACCAGCAAAGCCTTCATCTACATCGAAAATATAAGTTCCGTCGGCGTTTAAGGTTATACTGCCGACCCCATCAATTAAAACGGTGTCTCCTGCAGCATGAACACCACTTACCCCCGCTATGGTAAACTGACTAATGCTCAAGGGCTGGCCCTCAATATCATAATCATTGCTGAGCACATTGCCAGACACATCAATGCCGATGTCTGTAATTGCTGTCTCATTTTGTACGATCGGAAGGTCATTTACAGAGGTTACGGAAATATTCAACGACGCCACAGCGCTCAAGGATCCGTCAGAAACCGTATACTCTACTACCGGAACAACACCATTAAAGTTGGCCACAGGAATAAAGCTGAATTCTCCATTTGCGCGTATGGTTAAGACCCCTACTCCTGGAAGGTTGGCGCTTAATCCGGCGCTATAGGTTTGTCCGAGCACTTTAAAACTACTGATGCTTAAGACGTCTCCTTCTGGATCAGTATCGTTAGCAAGTAAGTTACCCGTTAAGGAATCGTCTTCATTTGTGCTTAAGGTTTCGCTCTGCGCACGAGGCGGATCATTCACAGCTGCAATACTAAAAGATAGTATGGCAGTGTCTGTAAGTGATCCGTCTGAAACGGTATAAGTAACATTGGGCACCACGCCGCTGTAGCCCTCGGCCGGAGTAAAAGAATAGCTGCCGGATTGCGTTAACACAAAAACCCCAATGTTTGGAAGGTTGACAATGTCTCCGGCAGCATATGTTTTTCCATCTATTACAAACGAAGTAACCGTTAACGTATCACCTTCTACATCGCTATCATTATCCAGTACATTACCTAAGACCACGTTGTTTTCGTTAATAGTAACGGCATCATCTACCGCTTCGGGCGCGTCATTTATGGCGGTTATGTTGATGCTAAGTGTTGCTGTATCTGTGAGTGATCCGTCGCTAACGGTATAGGTAACAAGGGGGAAGTCGCCATTAAAGTTTGCTGCCGGGGTGAAGGTATAGCTGCCGTCACTATTGATGACTATTGATCCTTTTCCTGCTATTTCTGCTGTGCTGTCAGCGTTGTAGGTAGTTCCATTTATCTCAAAGGTGGTTACCGTTAAAGTGTCGCCATCTACATCAGTATCGTTAGTTAAGACGTTGCCTGTTAATGGGACATCTTCATTTGTAGTAGCAATGTCGTTCGCCGCCTGAGGCGCGTCATTTATGGCGGTTACGTTGATGCTAAGTGTTGCTGTGGCTGTGAGCGATCCATCGCTAACGGTATAGGTGATTACAGGAACAGGCGCCATTGAAGTTAGCGTCCGGGGTGAAGGTGTAGCTGCCATTACTATTGATGACTATTGATCCTTTTCCTGCTATTTCTGCTGTGCTACCAGCGTTGTAGGTAGTTCCATTTATCTCAAAGGTGGTTACCGTTAAAGTGTCGCCATCTACATCAGTATCGTTAGTTAAGACGTTGCCTGTTAATGGGACATCTTCATTTGTAGTAGCAATGTCGTTCGCCGCACTGAGGTGCGTCGTTTACGGCTGGTTACGTTGATGCTGAGTGTTGCTGTGTCTAGTGAGCGATCCAGATCTGTCTTGAACGGTATAGGTGATTACAGGAACGGGGCCATTGAAATTAGGGTCGGGGTGAAGGTATAGCTGCCATCACTATTGATGACGATTGATCCTTTTCCTGCTATTTGTGCTGTGCTACCAGCGTTGTAGGTAATGTTATTTATCTCAAAGGTGGTTACCGTTAAAGTGTCGCCATCTACATCAGTATCGTTAGTTAAGACGTTGCCTGTTAATGGGATATCTTCATTTGTAGTAGCAATGTCGTTAGCGGCAATGGGGGCGTCGTTAACTGCAGTTACGGTAATCGCTAATTCTGCAGTATCGGTGCCCCCTTCGCCATCGGTAATTGTATAGGTGATAGCCGGAACAGTTCCGTTCCAGTTGGGGAATGGCTCAAATTCATAGGTGCCATTTGCATTAATTTGGATCGTGCCAATACCAGGGATAGTTACCTTATTACCTGCGGGATAGTTGTAGGTGGTGGTGTGTTAAGGGTAACTTGAAATGATATTTGAGTGATAGACTTGCTAAGTGTCGGGAAGTCCGAGTTACCATTTCTAGCATCTAAGCTGTCATTAGTAAGAAGGTTGCAAGTATCTGGGTCAGCACCTGTGCAGCTCAGAATAGCATCTTCATTTACTGTTTGAGAGTCATCTCTTGCTACAGGACGATCAGGCACAGGAATAATCACGATTTGGAGCGTGGCGTTGTCTGTGAGCTGTCCGTCGCTAACGGTATAGGTAACAATGGGTACTTTACCGCTGAAGCCACTGTCCGGGGTGAAGGTGAAGTCGCCATCACCTTTGATAATTAAGTCACCTTTTCCTGATATATTGGTAGTCGTGTCTGCCGCTATACTTCCCGACACACCATCTATAGTGTAATTCAAAACCCTAAGAAGGTTTTTTGCAGTGTCAATATCCGAGTCGTTGGTCAAGACATTACCAATGACAGGAGTATTTTGGAGTACTGAGAAAACATCATCAGATGCCTGAGGCGGGTCATTAACAGCAGTAACAGTAATCGTTAAGCTGGCAGAGGCGGTTTCCCCTTTGCCATCGGTAATTGTATAGGTGATGGCTGGGAACGCGCCGTTATAGTCTAGGGCCGGGGTGAAGGTGTAGGCACCATCACCTTTGATAATTAAGGATCCTTTTCCTGCTATTTCTGCTGTGCTATCAGCGTTGTAGGTAGTTTCATTTATCTTAAAGGTGGTTACCGTTAAAGTGTCGCCATCTACATCAGTATCGTTAGTTAAGACGTTGCCTGTTAATGGGACATCTTCATTTGTAGTAGCAATGTCGTTCGCCGCCTGAGGTGTGTCGTTTATGGCGGTTACGTTGATGCTAAGTGTTGCTGTGTCTGTGAGCGATCCATCGCTAACGGTATAGGTGATTACAGGAACGGGGCCATTGAAATTAGGGTCGGGGGTGAAGGTATAGCTACCATCACTATTGATGACGATTGATCCTTTTCCTGCTATTTCTGCTGTGCTGTCAGCGTTGTAGGTAGTTCCATTTATCTCAAAGGTGGTTACCGTTAAAGTGTCGCCATCTACATCAGTATCGTTAGTTAAGACGTTGGCTGTTAATGGGACATCTTCATCTGTAGTAGCAATGTCGTTAGCAGCAATGGGCGCGTCATTTATGGCGGTTACGTTGATGCTAAGTGTTGCTGTGTCTGTGAGCGATCCGTCGCTAACGGTATAGGTGATTACAGGAACGGGGCCATTAAAGTTTGCCGCCGGGGTGAAGGTGTAGCTACCATCACTATTGATGACGATTGATCCCTTTCCTGCTATTTCTGCTGTGCTACCAGCGTTGTAGGTAGTACCATTTACCTCAAAGGTGGTTACCGTTAAAATATCGCCAACATCTACATCATCATCGTTAGTTAAGACGTTGCCCGACGCAGACTCAGTGTCTTCAGCAACGCTAAGGGTGTCGTCAACAGCAGTAGGCGCGTCGTTAACGGCTCGCACATTAAGGGTGAGCGTTGCAGTGCTAGAAGCTCCAGAGCTGTCTTGAGCCGTGTAGGTGATTACAGGAACGGGGCCATTGAAATTAAGATCGGGGGTGAAGGTGTAGCTACCATTACTATTAATGACGATTGATCCTTTTCCTGCTATAGTGGTAGTAGTGCCTGCCGAGATACTTTCTTGCACACCAGCTATAGAGTAACTGGTTATGGTTAGTGGTAGAGGGGTTGCGCCTGATCCGCTATCGTTATCCAGTACGTTGCCTGTTAATTGGACATCTTCATCTACGGTTTGGGCATCATTAATAAGGGTAACGCGGTTGCTAATTAGTAAGCGAACAGGGGCTGTTTCAAGATCGCCGCAGACATAGTCACTTTGTTTAATGGAGAGTTTAAAGAGGTGTTCGTTCATAGCGTTGAGCACACTCGAAACAGTGAGAGTCGCAGAGTTGCTACCGCTATAGGTGCTGTTGTCGCTTACGTTGGTATAAGACCCGCCCCCATTGGTGCTAATTTGCCATTGGTATTGGGTGGTTCCCGATCCCTCTGTTACTGTTGCGGCGAAGGTTGCAAGGGCCCCAGACAGCACTTGCTGGTCTGTAGGCGCTGCGACCAAAGTACTGGCAGATCCGGCCGTGATGACGTTAGTGTATGATCCTGAATAGCTAGCGGCAGTGACTTTTCCGTCTGCATCTACGCTCGGAGGGTTTCCTTCTCCGTAAAAGCTATTGGAGTCAAGGCCATCGGCTGTTTTAAGACCATAGTATTCATTGGCGTCGCTGCACCCGTCGTTGTCTGAATCTAGATCTAAGCGGTTTGGAATGCCATCGTTGTCTGTATCTCCATCGACGCAAATTGCAATAATTTCTATTTCATCTAAATAAAAATCATTCCCTCTTCCGGAAGTTATTTAAATTTTTAAGGGAAAGGTCAAGTGTTGTACTTGACCCACTGTTCCAAGTGAATGTATATTTTATCCATGACGTAGTAATTGTAGTGGCGTTACCTATTTTAACATTGTTCACCCAAGTCTCTACACGAGGAGGAGAAATCCCGTTAGGGTCTTTCATGTAGTAACTTATTTCATAAGTACTATTTTGCGAAACAGTTATTGGGGTCTTTGTTCCCCAAAATACATCTCCAACTCTATAGGTGCCAGACCCCGTGTTATAAAATAATGATTGAGAAGTTCCATTTGCACCGCCGTTTCTTAACTGCCCATTCAATGATACTCCTGGTTGATAAATAGAGGCTGATGCATATGGATTTACTGTAGCAGCTTCAAAGTTTTCTAGAAATACCTGTGAGTTTACACACTCCTCACTATCTAAAATACCGTCGTTGTCATCATCTAGGTCATATATGTCGGCTATACCGTCACCATCAGTGTCTACACAGGCCCTGACCGCGCTTAACAATGCTGCCGATGAGTAAGTAGAGGTGTAGTTTATGGTTCCGGCTGTAGCCCCTTCATACTGATCAAGTAATCCATTTTTGTTGCTGTCGTCACCTGCGTTAACTGTAGGGTATACTGATGTGCTCGTTATCTGCGTTGTACTGCCTGCTTCAAAGGCATCGCTGCACCCGTCGTTGTCTGAATCTAAATCTAAACGATTAGGAATCCCATCACCATCAGAATCATAAGAGCAATCGTAGCTTACAATTTTTAAGCCATCCATAGCCATTCTAACACCTTTTACTGGATCCGTGGCTCTTGCCTTAAAATAGAATGACATTGTTGAACTTGTAGCAACAAATTTAACGGATTCATACGACCATTTAATTTGTGAGCCATCAGTTACAGTTGATAGTCCAGTAGAAACGTTAGTCGTCCCTATGGATTGATTTGATTGCTTGTGAACAACATCATAGTATCCATCAGATGTCCAATATTTCGTGCCATTGAAGAACATTCCTGGTGCAGCTTGCCAAAATTCAACAACATAGGTTTGACCAGGTATGAGATCGAAAACAGTAACGCTTGAAAATTCATCCCATTTACCTAATTCATATACATTAGACAAAAATGCACCACCATCGGGACTAGGACTCATGCCAGGAAACATATAACCTCCACCAACAGTCATCAAATCCGGAGAAGGAGACTCAACAGTCATACAACCAGTATTACCAAGTCTTTGTGTGAAACCAAACGAAGGATCAGCACAAGATATAGGCATTTCAACTTTTAAACATTCATCGATATCCAAAATT
>JAGYIX010000005.1 GCA_018402205.1 Flavobacteriaceae bacterium | reverse complement strand
CGCTAAAGGGGTAGAAGAAGTGCTGTTGGTGCCGCTGTATCCGCATTACGCGATGAGCAGCTACGAAACTGTGGTGGTTAAGGCACTAGAAGATCAGCAGAAACACTTTAAGCACATGCGCATGGCCACCCTTGGGGCCTTTTACAAAAGCGCTGATTATATCAAGGTGCTCTCAGAGAGCATTAAGGCACAGTTGAGCGACTTTGAATACGATCACGTACTTTTTTCGTATCACGGTATTCCAGAGCGCCATATTCGCAAGTCTGACCCCACTAAATTTCACTGCAAGATTGATGGCCAGTGCTGCAGCATCAATTCGGTAGCCCATCACACCTGCTACCGTCACCAGTGTTTTGTGACCACCGAGGCCGTGCGCAACTACCTGGGGCTTGACCCCGAGAAGGTAAGCAGTTCGTTTCAGTCGCGCCTTGCTGGAGATCAGTGGCTAAGGCCTTACACCGATTACGAATTTGAGCGTTTTGCCAAAGAGGGCAAAAAGCGATTGGCGGTGATTACTCCGGCCTTTGTATCTGATTGTTTAGAAACCCTCGAAGAGATTGCCATGGAGGGCGAAGAACAATTTATCGAGGCAGGCGGAACTTCGTTTAAGCACATAGCTTGCCTCAACGATAACGAGCATTGGGTTAAGCTTATGGCCTCTTGGATAAATCACTGGCAAGATTCGGGAGAGTTGTTGGTCTAAGTTTGGGTGTTGCCTTTAGGTGCTTCGCTAAATTTGCATCTCTTTTGTGCCGGCGTTTCGCGATATTTTCTAATTTGTAGGGCCTTACTTAAAACTTACATTATGAAAATGCTGCGATCAGCTAGCTTTCTAGCCTTCTTTTTTGCGCTTTCTGCGCTTTCTGCTCAACAACTTTCTGATGCCTATTCGAGCCTAGACTACAGACTCATTGGGCCTTTTAGAGGCGGACGCTCGGCGGCCGTTACCGGAGTTTCGGGTCAACCTAACACCTACTACTTCGGGGGTACCGGAGGAGGTGTTTGGAAGAGTGACGATGCCGGAAACACCTGGAAAAACATTTCTGACGGATATTTTGGTGGCAGCATTGGCGCCGTTGAAGTCGCACAGAGCGACCCGAACGTGATTTACGTGGGGGGCGGAGAGGTCACCGTTCGCGGTAACGTCTCTTCGGGCTATGGCGTTTGGAAGTCGGTCGATGGCGGAAAAACCTGGGAGGATAAGGGGCTCTCTGCGAGTCGCCACATTCCGCGCATGCGCATTCACCCTACTAACCCTGAGGTAGTTTATGCCGCGGTGCTAGGAGATATTTATAAGCCCACTACTGAGCGCGGAGTTTACAAGTCTACCGATGGCGGTAACAGCTGGCGAAAAGTGCTCTACGTCAACGACATGGCGGGCGCTGTTGACTTAATCATTGACCCTACTAACTCGCGGGTGCTTTATGCCTCTACATGGAGGGTTCAGCGCACGCCACACAGCTTGAGCAGCGGGGGCCCAGGATCTTCGCTGTGGAAGAGTACTGATTCGGGCGAAACCTGGACCGAGATCTCTTCGAACAAGGGCTTTCCTGAGGGCACCCTTGGAATTATAGGGGTAACCGTTTCACCCGTTCAAAAAGACCGTGTTTGGGCCATTATTGAACACAAAGAAAAAGGCGGACTATACCGCTCAGAAGACGGAGGCGCCACTTGGATGCAAGTGAACGAAGAGCGCAAGTTGCGTCAGCGCGCCTGGTATTACACCCGAGTGTATGCCGATACTCAAGATGCTGACATCGTATACGTGATGAATGTGCAGTACCACCGCTCTACCGACGGAGGAGCCACCTTCTCAACCTATAACGCCCCACACGGCGATCACCACGATTTGTGGATAGCCCCAGAGAACAACCAGCGCATGATCATTGCCGACGACGGAGGCGCTCAAGTCTCTAACGATGCCGGTGAAAACTGGACCACCTACCACAACCAGCCCACCGCTCAGTTTTACCGAGTGACCACCGACAATGCCTTTCCGTACCGCATTTACGTGGCCCAGCAAGACAACTCGACCATTCGCATTAAGCATCGCTCTGACGGTTACGGCATTAGCGAAGACGATTGGGAAGAAACGGCCGGAGGCGAATCGGCTCACATAGCCGTTGATCCCGCAAACGACAACATCGTTTACGGGGGTAGCTATGGCGGATTCTTGACGCGTGTTAACCACGACAATAACACGGTGCGCGCCATTAATGTGTGGCCAGATAACCCAATGGGCTATGGGGCTGAAGGCATGAAGTACCGCTTTCAGTGGAACTTTCCGATCATATTCTCTAAGCACGACCCCAAGAAGCTGTACACCTTCTCTAACCACGTTCACCTCTCTACCAATGAGGGGCAAAGCTGGCAGCTGCTTAGCGAAGACCTTACTAGAAACGATGCCTCTAAATTGGTGTCAAGCGGAGGCCCAATTACTCAAGACAACACTGGGGTAGAGTACTACGCCACTATTTTTGCGGCGGCCGAAAGCCCCTTAAAAGAAGGTCTTTTATGGGTGGGCAGTGACGACGGTCTTATTCACATCAGCCAAGACGGCGGATCGAGCTGGCAGAATATCACGCCTAAGAATATGCCCGAGTGGAGTATGATCAACAGCATAGAGCCTTCGGCCTTTGACGAGGGCACTTGCTATGTGGCGGCCACACGCTACAAGATGGGTGATTTTACCCCATACCTCTACAAGACCGAAGACTATGGTAAGAGCTGGAAGCTCATTACCAAAGGCATAAATAGCGAGCACTTTACGCGAGTGCTGCGCGAAGATCCGGCCAAAAAAGGGCTGCTTTATGCGGGTACCGAGACCGGAATGTACATCTCGTTTGACGACGGCAAGGCTTGGTCTGCGTTTCAGCTGAACCTTCCGATTGTTCCGATCACTGACTTGGCCGTTAAAAACAACAGCCTGATCGTTGCCACACAAGGCCGAAGCATCTGGATGATCGACGACCTAACCGTGTTACATCAATTAGACGCCAACACGGCGAGCAAAGAGGCGGTTCTGTTCAAGCCCAAAGACGCCTATCGCACTAAAGGCGGCGCTCGCAAAGGATCGCTAACCGAAGGCGAAAATATGCCAGCAGGAGTGGTCACCCACCTTTACCTCAAAGACCTTAAGCCCTCAGACAAGGTGCAGTTGGTGTACACCTCTATGGCCGGAGACACGCTGGCACACTTTAGCACAGACGCCACCGATCCTAAAGAGAAATTAGCCCTTAAAACAGGAGGCAACACTCATGTTTGGGATACCCGCGGCGAAGGAGCCGAGCGCCTCAAGGGCATGATTTTGTGGTGGGCTAACCTTAGCGGGCCTAAGGCCGTTCCGGGCAGCTACAAGGTGCATTTAACCCATAACGGGGCCACGCAGTCTGAGTCGTTTGCTATTTTGGCTGATCCGCGCGCAGAGGCTTCAGTAGCCGAAATGAAAGACCAATACGACTTTATTTCTGAGATCAACGCCACCGTCAACAAGGCACACTCGTCGATCAAGAAGATCAGATCGATCAACGAAAAGCTCAGCGCATTTGAGGCTCAGTACAAAGATGACGCTGCTGTGGCCGATCTAGTGAAGCAGTCAAAAGAGCTCAGAGAGCGCTTCTCAACGGTAGAAAAGGCGCTTTATCAGACGCAGAATCGCAGTGGGCAAGATCCGCTTAACTTTCCGATTCGCCTGACCAATAAGCTGGCGCATTTGAATAGTCTAGTGGCTTTAGATGACTTTGGCCCAACCGAACAAGACCGTGCCGTGCAGCAAGAACTTAGCATCGCCATCGAGGCTGAGCTCAAGACCTTTGATGCCCTAGTAGAGCAAGAAATAGAAACCTTTAATAAAGCTTTTAACGACAAACAGCTGAAGTTCTTACAGCTTGATTGATTCGGGTTGCTGAGTTTTTAAGACCTTTAGGGTGATACTTATGGAACTCTACCCCTACATCAAAGCCCTGCATCTCATCTTCGTAGTAACGTGGTTTGCAGGGCTTTTTTATATGCCTAGGCTATTTGTGTACCACATCGAGGCTCAAAACGAGCCTGATCCGGCCCCAGGCATTCTCTCTAAGCAGCTAAAACTCATGAGTAAAAGGCTATGGTATATTATCACTTGGCCTTCTGCGGTGCTCTGTACCCTTTTTGCTGTTTGGCTTTTGTTGCTGATGCCCGGCTGGCTTTCTCAGCCATGGATGCACGTGAAGTTGCTTTTTGTAGTACTGCTTTTTGCGTACCACGGCTATACCCATCGTATCTATGCCCAATTTCAGCGCGACGACATTCGGTTTTCGGCTCGTTTTATGCGCATCTATAACGAGGGCAGCACGCTGATTTTGTTTTCGGTGGTCTTTTTGGTGATTGTCAAAAGCGCTTTAAACTGGATTTTTGGGGTGTTGGCATTATTCTTGCTTGCTGTACTTACTCATGCTCGGCATACGCCTGTATAAACGTATTCGAGATAAGAATCCTGAGGCTTAATGTATTTTCAAAGTTTACGGTTTAGAATCTTTGCGGCGATGACCATCATTGTGGTGCTCGCCATGGTCTTTACCGGCGTGATCACCTGGTATCAGTACCAAGAGCAATCGAAAGACTACCACATTGATCGGCTAGAGCGCAAAGAGCAACAGGTGCTCAAGAGCCTAGAGAATGAGCTTATTAAAACCTACTTCACCTTAACGCCCAAAAATCTTGGACGTATTTTTAACGAGCCCGTTTACGAGATTTCGAATATTCAAGACGTCGATTTTAGCCTGTATAGCTTAGACGGTGAGCTGATCAAGTCAACCTTGGTCGATGCGCCCGAGCGGCTATTCAGGGGGCTGCTGGCACGGGTGATGGACAACGAGCGCTTTGTGGTCGAAGAGGTCAACGAGGGGCGTTCGGTGATGAGCTCGTTTTTTTTCTTGACTGATGGTGAGGGCGATCCGGTAGCCATAGTAAACCTGCCCTATTTTGAAGAAAATTCATTCAATGAATTTGAGCTTAGAGAATTTCTAACACGACTTAGCCTTGTGTATGTGCTCATATTTATTTTGGCGCTGGTCTTAGGGTACCTAGTGTCTATCTATATCAGTCGCCCCATGAACACGGTTGCCGATAGATTGGCTAATACGGCCTTCGGAACCAATGAAAAATTGAACCTAAGGTCACAGAGCACCGAATTAGACACTCTTATCATGGCCTACAACAATATGGTCGAAGCTCTTGGAGAGAGCGCTGATAAGTTAGCGCAGTCTGAGCGCGAACTCGCCTGGAAAGAGATGGCCAAGCAGGTGGCCCATGAGATCAAGAATCCGCTTACCCCCATGCGTCTTAATGTGCAACAATTTGAGCGCAGTTTTGACCTTGACGATAACGAGCGCATGGTGCAGCTCAAAGAATTCACTCAGGGCATGCTACAACAGATTGACACGCTTAACACTATCGCCTCGGCCTTTTCAGATTTTGCCAAGATGCCTGAGGCTAAACAGGTAGAGGTCAACGCGGTTGAGGTGGTGCAGTGGGCGGTGCAGTTGTTTACCGATGAGCGGGTGTCGTTTGTGTCTGAACAGCCTGAGATGGCCTTAAAGATAGACCGCAATCACTTGGTACAGATGGTCAATAATTTGATTAAAAATGCGCTTGAGGCGGTTCAAGGGGTGCAGCAGGCCAAGGTGCAGGTGCGGGTTAAGTTTGCACCAAGTCAGCTACTCATTGAGGTCGAAGACAACGGCAAGGGAATGAGCGACGCTGTGCGCAAGCGCATGTTTGAACCGCACTTTACCACCAAAAATAGCGGCATGGGTCTAGGGCTTGCAGTGGTTAAGTCGTTGGTTGAAGAAAATGGCGGACGCATCAGTTGCCATTCTAAAGAGAGTCAAGGAACCCGTTTTACCCTCACTTTTAACACTTAAGGCGTTAAAAAACTATCATTCTTTTAAATTTTTCAGTACATTCTCGCTGAATTTAAAAAATCAATACTCATGTCAAAGTCGAATAATAGTCGTCGCGACTTTTTACGAAAGTCTACAGCTGCGGGTGTGGGCTTTTTTATTGTGCCCAGAAACGTGTTAGGGGGCCCCGGATTTATTGCGCCTAGCGACCAACTTGATGTGGTAGCTTTTGGAGCAGGAGGCAAGGGTTACTCTGATATGGCCAATGCCTACAATGGCGGAATCAACCGCGTTGTGGCCATTTGTGATGTCGACCCTAAGCGCGCTGAAAGGGCGATTAAGGAGCATCCGAAGGCAAAATTCTATTACGATTACAGAGAGCTACTCGATAACGAGAAGAAATTCGACGCGGCAACGATCAGTACACCTGACCACAACCACGCAGTTATAGCCTACGATGCAATGCTTAGAGGTAAGGCGGTTTACGTACAAAAGCCGTTGACACATACCATAGCCGAGGCGCGTTTACTTACAGAGACTGCGCTGTCTCAAAAAGTGGTTACTCAAATGGGTAATCAAGGAGGGTCTAACATTGGTGTAAACAAAATCACTGAGTGGGTAAACGACCGACGCATCGGAACCATCAAAGAGGTGAAGGTGTGGACTAACCGACCTGTGTGGCCACAAGGAGTGGCGCTGTCTAAAGAGGCTCCGTCAGAAAAGCCAGAGTCTTTAAACTGGGATCTTTGGTTGGGTACTGCGCCTCAGCGCGACTTTACCCCAAAGCTGCATCCGTTTGATTGGAGAGGTTTCTGGGATTATGGTACCGGAGCACTTGGAGACATGGGCTGTCACCTTATAGACGCCCCTTATAAGGCGCTTAGATTGGGTTACCCCACAGCAGTTCAGGCAACGGTTGCCGATGTGTATTCACAGATGTGGACACCCGATTATACACCAGAGGCTTGCCCTATTTCAACCCGAGTGACCATCGACTTTCCAGCCGACGACTTTAACCCAGAAGGGGTTGTATTTGAGTGGACAGACGGAGGAATTCAGCCCGCCCTGCCAGACATGCTCGTAGAGCGCAACTTTAGACCAAATTCTAGCGGGGTGCTTATGATTGGTACTAAAGGAATCATAGCTCACGAAGATTACGGCGGAAACCCGCGCTTGTTCATTCCTGGGCAAGAGCAGATTCACTACGATACCAGCATTCAACAAAATCTTGACCTGACTCACAACAGTTTCTGGACCGAGGCCGTTAAGGCCGGATACGGCTCAGACAAGCATAAGGCGCTCACCTCGTCGTTTGATTACGCGGGGCCATTTACCGAGACCGTTCTTATGGGTAACATCGCCATCAGAGCTCACCAGCTCAGACGCCAAAACGCCAACGGACGCTTTGAGTTCTACGGACGCCAGAAGCTCTATTGGGATGGCGCGAGCATGAAGGTGACCAACATGGAAGATGCGAACCAATTCGTAACTAAAACCTACAGAGAGGGCTGGCAACTAGCCAACCTGTAATACCACTACTACTTTTTTAGTAGGTAAAAGGTCCCTGCGCATCGCAAGATGCGCAGGGACCTTTGTTTTAGAAATAAAGGCTGGATTGGGGTGGCCCTTTGCCACCAAACGATTACACCCTATTCTTGAAGCTTTGACCGAACAGCCTCTTCGGCCGTGGCGATCAAAGCCAGATGGTCGCCCTTGTTTTCTAAGGGCTCGTGAATGTAGTAAGATACCTTTACGCCCAAGGCGAGCGGAAACATGCCCTTAAAGGTGAATTTATAGGTGTTGTTGATGGTTAGGGGCACCAAAAGGGCGTCGGGCGCCTTTTTGAGTAGGGCCTGTAGGCCGGCGGGTTTAAAGGGTTTCATGGCTCCGCTGCGGCTTCGTGTGCCTTCAGGAAAGATCACTGCGGCGAACTTATGCTGCTGTATCAGATGAGCTAATTGATAAATGGCCACTATGGCTTGTTTGGGGTTTTGGCGGTCTATGGTTACTGTTCCGCCCCTTCTGACGTTGTAAGAAATGGTCGGAATGCCCCTGGCCAGCTCTTTTTTTACCACAAACTTGGGGTGATGATTTCTGAAGTACCAGAAGATGCCAGGCATGTCATACATGCTTTGGTGATTGGCCGCTATAATGAGTGGCCGGTCAGTGGGCAGATTAAGGTGGCCTTTGATTTCGAATTGCGCCCCTAGCACCCGCATAGCACCCATTAGCAGGTAGTTGATGATAGAAATTACCCTGTCGTGGGCCTTGTGCCCAAATAGGTTTAGGCTGATGCGTTGAATGGGGTCAAAGACGACCATCACCGAGCCGAAGCACAGATAAAAAATGGGGGTGAGCAAGTAACTGAGCAGCGTTTTCATGGCATAAAAAAACCACCTTTTTGGCAAAGGTGGCTCGTTTTTAGATAAAAAAGTGTTTAGCAGAATTCGTCGAAGGCCGCCTTTAGGTTGTCGGCGATCATCTGAGCCGAACGGCCTTCGATGTGGTGGCGCTCGATCATGTGCACTAGTTCGCCATCTTTAAACACCGCCATGCAAGGCGATGAGGGCGGAAAAGGCACCATTAATTCTCTAGCCCTTTGAACCGCGTCTAGGTCAAAGCCTGCGAAGGCAGTCACTAGGTGGTCTGGCGTTTTATCGTGGGCTAGGCTAAGGCGTGCTGCGGGTCGGGCGCTGCCGGCGGCGCATCCGCATACCGAGTTGACAACCAGCAAGGTGGTTCCGCTATTGCCAAGGGCGTCTTCGACGGCCTGTGCAGTGGTGAGCTCGTTGAAACCAACAACGGTGAGCTCTTCTTTCATAGGTATAACGAGATCTTCAGGATACATCATAGTAATTGATTTTAACCTTACAAAGATAGGCTTTTCAAAAGTGTATCTTTGCACCCATGGGTCGATTTGCACCACTTATCGGGGCCATTGTGGGCTACCTTATTTTGCGCTTTCCGGGCGCCCTGCTTGGCTATTTCGTAGGCCGTATGCTCGGCCGAGGGTCAAAGGCCAAGGTCGTTTATCAACGCGCAATGGTGGGCTCGTTTAACTTCGGCCTAAACCTGATAACCCTAGCATCTGCCATTATCAAAGCCGACGGCAAAGTCGAGCAAAGTGAGCTTGATTATGTGAGGCAGTTTTTTATTCGCAACTATGGCCCTGCCCGCGCCCAAGAGCTTTTTAAGAGCTTTAATCAAGAGATCAACAAATCGAGCATAGACCTTAGGCAGGTCTGCTCTGGCTTTACCCAATACACCTCTTACGCTACCCGCGAGCAGATTATGTATTTTTTGATCGATTTAGCCAAGGCCGACGGATACATCACCGAAGCCGAGATAGCCAAACTTTCAGAGATATCTGGTTATATGCGCATTCAGAATTGGCAGCGCATTCGCGCCCTGTTTGAAGAGAGCAGCGACCAGGCCTATAAGGTGCTCGGAATCGCTAAAGAGGCCGAAGTGGCCGAGATCAAGAAGGCTTATCGCGAGCTGGTCAAGAAATACCACCCCGACAAGGTGATCACCGACGATCAGGCCCTTAAGGCCGGAGCCGAAGAAAAATTCAAGCAGGTGCAAAAAGCCTACGAAACCATCCAAAAAGAGCGTAATTTTTAAGTCGTAATGGAAACGATTCGCTTTTATCTCGAACTAGGGGTCTTTCATGTGTTAGACCTAGAGGGATACGATCATGTGCTATTCATGGTCGCCCTGGCCCTGCCCTATGCCTTTAAGTCGTTTGTGCGGCTGCTGCTACTGGCCACCGCCTTCACCGTGGCGCACACCCTCTCGCTGGCCCTGGCCGCCTTTAACCTCTTTAAGATCGACCCCGGCATCATCGAGTTTCTGATTCCGGTGACCATTGCCCTGACCGCCCTCTATAACCTCATCGTCTACGAGGCCGACCACCGCCAAGGCAGCTTTAACATGCAGCTGGTGGCCACCGTGTTCTTTGGCCTTATACACGGATTCGGCTTCTCTAACTACTTTCGCATGATCATGGGAGGCGAAGACCAAAAGGCCACCGCCCTGCTCGGATTCACCCTGGGCATAGAAACCGCCCAGCTGCTCGTAATCTCAGCCACCCTGGCCTTCTCGGCCATCGCCAACAAGCTGCTCAGCGACCGCCGCCCCTTGCTGGTGCGCCTGATTTCTGCCCTTATTCTACTCATCTCGTTCAAAATCGCTTTGGAGGCTGCCCCTGCGGGGTGGTTTGGGTAATCTGAGACCAACACTTCGCGTACTGCACGGTTTTTTCAGGGTATAATTTTAGCATTGTAGAATAGATCTGTAAGGGCGCCCTAAGTTGTTAAGGTTTACAACTGAAGTTTATCATTTTAGCACTTTCATCATATTCAATCACGAATAAATAAAAATGTTTGATTATCTAACGAGTCAATGTTTTAATTTAAAACATTAGGTGTATTTTTGTAGCTTAGAACTTTGAAATCAGATTGAAATGATTACAAAATTATCAAAGAAGCAAATAGGACAAAGAATCACAGAACTTCGAAAAATCAAGGGATTATCCCAGGAAGATTTGGCATCAAGTGTCAAGATTTCAAGGTCTTCATTAGCGCAAATTGAATTAGGCAACAGAGGTATTGATATACTTGAATTTCAAAAATTATCAATGAAATTAGAATTTTCATTGGATGAATTTATGTCTGAGAACTTTAATGCAAATCAGCATGTTGAGGGGAAAAACGAATCGAAATCAAAAGAGCATAATGAACGCATTTCTGAACCAACACTTCAAGTAGAAAAGTTCAAAAATATTCTGTTGTATATACTTGAGAGGTGCGCAGGAAAGCCTAATGTAGGAGAAACGGTTCTTTATAAACTCTTGTATTTTTCTGACTTCAATTATTATGAGCTGCATGAAGAGCACTTAACCGGCGCGAAATATCGTAAACTTCCTTTTGGCCCTGTACCTCAAAAACTGGACACCATTATAAGTCAAATGATTGATAAGAAGCAATTGCAAAGGGTAAAAACAGAATATCACGGATATCAACAAACGCGTTTACTTCCATTGGAGAAACCAGATTTAACTCGACTGAAAGCAAGCGAAAAAGAAGTAATTGATCGAGTAATTGAACAGATGAGTGATTGGTCTGCAGCTGCAATTAGTGACTACTCCCATAAAGATATGCCTTGGCTAGCATCTAAAGACGGCGAAGAAATCAATTATGAACTAGCGTTTTATAGAGAGGCACCCTTCTCTGTGAGGAATTACGGAGAAGAAAACGAAGAATAATGACCTTTGAGGAATTGGAAGAGTTTAAAAAGGATTTAAAAATTCTGATAAAAAAATACCGAACACTAAATGATGATTTAGGAGTGGTAAAGCGTGTGCTAGAGGTTTATCCTGATGAAAGACCTCCATTCAGTTATAGGATTGATGATTTGGGATTGAAATCATGTGTTATAAAGGTTAAGAAAATAGCATGTAAATCATTGAAAGGAAGAGGGGTAAATTCTGGTTTAAGATTAATTTATGCTCATCTGCCTGAAGAAAATAAAATCGTTTTTGTCGAGTTATTTCACAAGAACAGTAAGGAGATTGAAGACAAAGAGAGAATTTTAAACAACTTTAAATAGATTAGCAACGCCAGAAGAAAATAATCACAAAGACTTTGATCTTATTGCTATTGTAGATGTCGCTGAGTTTAGGTTTGATCAAAGGTTATATTTGAGGTAAGATGAAACTAGCACCAATCAAATCAGACGAACAATACGAGCGCTACCTTGAGTGGGTCGATCAGCAGTTTGATCATGGCATAAAGCCTGAATCAGAAGTGGGTGATCAAGTGCAAATAGCCCTGCTATTGATCAAGCAATGGGAAGACATTCATTATCCGATAGCCTTGGCTGACCCTATAGACGCCATCAAGCTGCGCATGAAAGAATTGGGGCTCAGAAATAAAGATCTAGTAATAAGAGAATACGGATCCAAAGGCCATGTCTCCATGCTGCTCAACCGAAAAAAATCGCTGACAATCGAACTCGCCAGACGTTTTCACAAAGAACTGAGGATTCCGGCGGAGGTTTTTTTGGGATAAGGGATTTGACCCTTTCAGTATTGTGGTATTATAAAATCCCAACGGATTTCAAGCAGTATATTTGCCTCTAATCACCGTATCAATAAGTAGTTTTAAATGTCCAAACAACTCAAGTACGATCTCGCCTATTTAGAAATGGCCCAGCGATGGGGAAAGCTCTCACATTGCAATCGCAGGCAGGTGGGCGCCCTGATTGTGAAGGATCGTATGATTATTTCAGATGGATATAACGGCACTCCAACGGGTTTTGAAAACCCTTGTGAAGACGAAGAAGGCTATACCAAATGGTACGTGTTGCATGCAGAGGCTAATGCCATATTGAAGGTTGCGGGTTCTACTCAGAGCTGTAAGGGCGCTACCTTGTACATTACGCTTTCTCCGTGTAAAGAATGCAGCAAGCTCATTCACCAATCTGGTATAAAGCGCCTAGTTTACGCCAAGAAATACAAAGACGTTTCTGGTCTAGAGTTTTTAGAGCGTGCAGGGGTAGAATTAATTCAAATTGAATTAGCAGATTAGTCTTTTGACTGATCAACCTTCTCTTTGATCTTTTGAGAGGTTAGGTTAATGAATACCACAAGCATTACGCATACATTGGCTAACCCGCCAAACAAGGCACCTCTAGAATCTTTACCCCAGATATCTTGATAGTCTAAGGTGTAAAGATTGAAGCCCAAGAGAATTACTGAAATGCCTAAGAGAATGTAGCTTGTGATTTTGTTCATTGAGCTTATTTAAAAGAGTTGTGGCGCATTGCCTGCAAAGAGTTTTACTGCTATGGCCATCAATATGATTCCAAATACTTTTCTGATAACGGTAAGCCCATTCTGACCCACTGCCTGCTCTATCTTTTTTGAAGACTTCAGAACGATGTAGACCAAGATAAGATTGAGAATGATGGCGACTATGATATTTTCGACGGCGTATTCGGCTCTAAGAGACAGTAGAGAGGTCATGGTACCTGCACCGGCTATAAGCGGAAAAGCGATCGGAACTACCGAGGCGGTCTCTGGCGCATCTTCTCCGAAAATACTGATGCCAAGAATCATTTCTAGACCTAGCAGAAAGAGTACAAAGGCACCTGCCACCGCAAAAGAGTTGACATCTATGCCAATAAGGCGAAGTATTTTTTCTCCAATAAAAAGAAAGGCGATCATGATCACTCCGGCAACTAAAGAAGCCTTTTCTGACTGAATATGGCCCACCTTTCTTCTTAAGGAGATGATGATTGGCACTGACCCGAGTATATCAATTACTGCGAAAAGCACCATTGAGGCAGTTAAGATCTCTTTGCTGTTAAATTGGAGTTCCATGGGGAATTTGAATTCTTTGGCAAAGGTATTTTATTTCATTCACCCATTATTACCTTTTTCAGATATTGATTGGGAGTACTTCCGGTTGTTATTTTGAAAGCCCGGTAATAAGCATCTATAGATTTAAAACCTAAGCTTTCTGCTATTTGAATAGATGACTTTGATTTAATAATTGAAGGGTTTGATT
This sequence comes from Flavobacteriaceae bacterium, assembly GCA_018402205.1. Taxonomy (GTDB): domain Bacteria; phylum Bacteroidota; class Bacteroidia; order Flavobacteriales; family Flavobacteriaceae; genus UBA3478. The sequence goes on along the minus strand of JAGYIX010000005.1, from coordinate 160,981 downwards.
GAATTATATCAAGAAGATGATTTATCCTAAGTTTAGATAGATAGTTAGAGAAACTAACTTGTAGTTCTTGGTTGAAATATCTTGATAAATAAGATGTATTTGTTTCTAAGAGCACAGCTAATGAAGCAAGAGTCGTGCTTGGATTTAAAAATTCCTTTTCATTTTCCCATTCTTTCAATTTGTTCTTAAAGTTGAAATTATTTTCCTCAATAACAACTTTATGTTTGCTGTTAAGGTTTCCTTTTCGAAATGAAGATTTAAGAAGCAAGAATATCAAAATAAAAGTTACGACAATAATGGATACAACAATTAGGGGAGTTATTAGGGGTTTATCGGAAAAGGAAGCTTTTGTGATCGACTCGTAATTGCGATTAGGTTTCTTTTCGTAATGATAGAAAAGACCTAAATACTTGTTTTTTAGCGAGTCTGGTGCAATGCTCAATAATCTTCTATAGGTAGAAATTCCATTGTTATACTGTGGGTACTCTTCCGATTCTAAAGCAGAATCAATAAGCTTCAAGTAATTATCTGAATATTCGCTATTATTTAGCTTTCTCTCTACTAAACTTAGGATATACCAAGCATCCTTTATTTGAGTTTTATCAAGGGTTGACAAATATTTTTGCAATGAATCCCTAGCATTTAAATAAAATTGATTTCGAAAGTTTAAGGTTGCCTCCATCAATTTGAACCTGCCAAGATCATGATTATCAAACTTGCGTAAGTCTTTTGAAAGAGCTTGTAAATAATAGGATGAGGAATCAATTAATCCAGTGTTTATAAAAAGACTAGTTTTTTCCATTGAGATTCGGTTTTCAAGATCTAGTTTATTCTCTAGATCTATCTCTCTAGTCTTTGAAATTGACCAACTCAAGTAATCTAAATTGGACAAAGCCTTTTCATATTGATTTGACTCAATCAATAAAGAATTAAACGCCTTAACACTCTCAATGGCTTGTTCGTATTCAAAATAGTTTAACGCAATTTGAATGGATTTTTCTAAGTTTTGAATGGACTTACTGGAATCTCCCCTTTCGAATTCTTTTGATGCGAATGTGTAATACGCTCTGCTTTCCTCGCGAGGGTCATTAAGAGTTGCAACTAGAGAAATTAATGAATCTTTTAAAGCCTGATCTTTCCCTTTGTCATCATTGTACCAGTAAATCCAAGTTAAAACACTTAATTGTTCTGAAGAATCGTTTTCTAGTTTAGCTCTTAAATAATGTTTGTGAAGGGTTACGAGCAGAGAATCAGTTTTGTTTAGAGAATTGTAAAGTTTTTCTAGTTCAACATACTCATCATACTGCGCCCATGATCTAGAGCTCAAAGTCGAAATCAATATTAGAATTAAGTATGTAAATCGGTAAATTTTCATTCCACCACATTAATAATCTCCGAGAGCAGTTCCAGCTGGTCGCTGTTGTAGAGTGAGGGCAGGCTGTCTAGGGGCGCCAGGCTTTTGGGTTTGTAGTTGAGGTAGTTCAGAAAGACAAAGCGGCCCTTGGGGTTTTCTTGGGCGGCTCTGAAGCGAATGCCTCCGCCGTTGGTGTCATAGGCATACGAGAGGTAGCTGAGGGCCATAGTCTTAGGGTCAAAGTAATACCTAAAGGTGTCTTGGTGGTCATTACCTCCTTGGTTGGGGGCGAAGCTGACGGCTAGGGTTCGGTAGTTTTTTCCTTTGAGGTTGGTGTCGGGCAGCAGCTCGAGCTGGGCGGCTTCGTCGAGCAGGGGCAGGGGCAGCTGAAAGAAATAGGCCACGGCGTTGAGGCTCTCGGCATAGCGGCCGCTGTCTTCGGGGCTGAGCTCAAGGGGCTGACCGTTCAGGTAGCGCGTGAACTAGGGCCGAGTTGATCAGGGTGTCGTTAAGCTGCTGCGTTTGCCCGCTGAGGGTGTCGACTGCGCTAAAGGCCTTGGTGTAGATGGTGTTGCCGGGCTGGCTGCGGTCTATGCTGTACTGGGCGTCTCTGAAACTAAAGCGAATGGGGGTGCTGGCTAGCTGATCAAAGCCGTGATAGCGCACAGCATCTTCTACGAGCTGGTGGGCAGGGTCAGCCGTGGCGCAAGACGCCATAAATATACCGATCGGTATAATTAATAATTTTTTCATAGGGCATAAGCTTCTAACACGTCTAGGTCAACGTAGTCTAGACACTTTTGGTGGCAGGCCTCAAGCTTGATTTTTGGGGCCACCCCCGCGCGGTAGGCCTCAAGCCAGCGGCTGATGCAGAGGCACCAGAAGTCTCCGGGTTTTAATCCGCCGAAGCCGTAAAAGAGGTTGGGCGTGATTAGGTCGTTTCCTCTAGACAGACTGTAAGATAGAAATTCTTCGGTCACCTGCGCACAAACGGTGTGCGTGCCCGCGTCTTGCAGGGCCGGTTTGGCAATAGCCGTCTCGGTAAAATCCGGTTAGCGGCTGGCTGCAGCACAGGGCTAGGGGCTGCCCGTAGAGGTTGAGTGCGGGCTCCATGGGCTAGAGGGCTTGGTAGATGCTGTCCCAAAGGGCGATGCGCTTCTCGAGCGACTGCACCGCTATGGCCTCGGCCTCTTGCCAGAGGTGAGCGTCTTCTTTGCAGAGCTTCTCGATCATTTTGAGGGAGATGGGCCCGTGTTCGTCTCCGTCTAATTCAATGTGCCGGTCTAGGTAATAGCGAAACTTCACAAAACTGTCTTCGCTGGTGGCCGAACGCTCTAAGATGGCGATAAACATGTCGGGTATCACGTCTTCGCGCCCGAAGGTGAAGGCCGAAGCGATCTGGTGCGCCTGCCCGGCGTCGATTAGGCTGAAGTTGTAGTTGACAAAGTCTTGGGCGGCCTTAGGAGCGTCTGCTTGTTCTAGGGCCTGAGACACCGATTGACCGCTCTTGAGCAGGTCGATAAAACGGCTGATCGATTGAGTGCTGCCGCCTATTTCGCTCATGGCCTCTAGGTACATCTCAAAGTGGCTATTGGGCTGGCCCTTTTCGTTGAGGTCGCTCTCTTCGCCGTGAACGATCTCGTTGATGAAGCGGGCGATTTCGGGGTCTGCGGCCGGAACCCACGGGGTTCTCACACAGGTAAATTGCTGCTGAAGGGCCTTGAGCAGCGACATGAAGTCCCATACCGCGTACACATGGTATTCGGTGAAGGTCTTCACGTGATCTAGGGTCTGAAGGGCGGCGTAGAGCTCGTGATTTTTGAGCTGCTCTCTTAAAGGGGCTAGGCGGTTTTCGATGGCTTCAATGCGTGCTGACATGAGTGTTAGGGTTTTAAGGCGTGAATGCGTACGACCTCGGCAAGGCCCTGGTGAAAGGCGCCCTCGCTTAGGGTAGTTTCTTCTTGGGCGCTGTAGATCAGTTGGTAACCGTCTAGCGCGCTAACTAGGCTTTCTAGGCTGTACAGAAAGTCGGGGTCTTTGGGGCCTCCGATCGAGGGGTTTCGCTCTTGATAGTCGAGGTGCTTATCGCTAAAAGCCTCGAAGATAAACGAGCCTCCCGGCTTTAGCAGACTGAGCAGCCTTGTGAGGTTTTGGCTGCGGATGGGCTGCAGAAAGTGCACGTAGATCATCGCTATCGCATCGAAATGCGCTGGGTCGAAGCTAAGATGCTCGAGGCTGCACACCTGATAATCGATCTGCACCTGATGCTGTTCGGCCAACTTGGCGGCCTTGACGCAGGCGGCCTCTGACCAGTCGTAGGCGCTTACCTCAAAGCCTTTGGTAGCGGCATAAACGGCGTTGCGACCCTCGCCCTCTGCCGGCAACAACAGCTTGCCCGGGCTCAGCTGGTCTATTCGTGATTTAAAGAAGGCGTTGGGCTCAGTACCGTAGGCGTAGGCCTCTTGGCTGTAGCGCTCGTTCCAAAATTCTTTCATAGCTAATTTTGACGCTACAAAGATACGGCTTAAAGCGATTTTCGGCCTAGTTTGAGCGGGCCTCTTAGTGGAAATGCAGGGGGTGTTTGGTAAAGAGTTCTTATTGGCAAAGACGAAGGTAGAGCGTCTTGCTCGGAGTGGGGCTGTAGGCCAGGCAAACTGCGCAATTCTCATCGCCTTCGAACGGCTCGGGGCTAGCCTCAAAGTATAATAGGTCGCCTTCGTTTAGGCTATCGTCAAACGTGCACACAGAACCTAGTTTGAAGGCGTTGGCATAGCTTACTTGGGTATCGGGGTGCACCCATTCGGCCTCTACCCATTCAGGATTAATGGGGTCGAGCACCTCTATGACATAGTTCATGCAGATGCCCTTAACTGCTAGCCGCCCTTGAATAGGCTGGCTGCACTCAGAAGGGTCTGCCACAAGCCTATCTTCATCTTTGCAAGATAGCACGGCTCCTAAGGCTAACAGGCTTACTGCTGTGACCCATAAGACCGCAATTGTTTTAGAAGCCATAGCGGTATTGGTATTGGTTTAGCCATGTCTCAGTGCGCAGCAGGGCATTTTCACTAATGTCTTTCCAAAACAGGTTGATATCAAATGCATGGTAGTTCTTAATAAAGCGCATAAAAAAGCGCTTGGGCACTCGTGGCAAGCTTGTCCAGACCATTCCGTCGATGAGTTCTATGCTCAGGCTCTGGGGGTAGATCTCTTTATCGTAATACAGCAGGCCTTTGTGCTGCTCAAGGGCGGCCTCATCTCTTTGGTCAAAGGTGATGGGGTTAGTGGTTGAGCTACCCTTGTAATAGGTTTCGAAGCTCTTTGGAAGTTTGCCTTGTTTGTAGGTGTTCCAGCTAACGAATCCGCCTACCCCAGCCGGATCTTCAAGAAGCTCTAATTGGTTGTAAAACTCATGTTCGATGGCGGCTCCGGGCAAATAGGCCGCGATTAGTTGCTGCTGAAGGGGTTTGTCGTCAAAAAATTCTTTGACCAGCCGTGAGCCGTGCATGCTACCCTGACTATGACCAGCGATGATAATGGGGCGGCCCTGGTTGTAGTGCTCAAGGTAGTATTCAAAGGCGCGTTTGACGTCTTCGTAGCCCAACTCCCAGCTGTTTCCGACTAGGTCGAGCAGTTCAGGGTTAAACACACGAATGTGCGACTGTCGGTAAAAGGGCACATAAAGGTTGCCTGCCGCAGCAAAGGCCGAGGCCTGGTTGCTCACGCTTAAGTTGATCACCTCTTGCCGAATAATAGAGTCAAAAACATCAGCGTTCCAATGGGGGTCTTTTTTATCAGAGAAAAGGGTGGGGTAGATAAAAAACACATCGGCAGCCTTAGTAACGTATTCGCCCACCACTTCGCTAAGTGCAGACGGATAAGCCCCTGGCAGCACCGCCCAACTCTCTTTTTTGGCATAATCTGGCGATTGACCAAGAGGAGTTTGGTCAAAGGGTGCTAACTTAACAGCGCCGCAGCTTGCGAGCGTTAATACGGCAACTAAAACGAATAAATAAGTGGAGTGTTTCATACGTACCCTAAAGTTAATCGCTTCTGCCCAATGATGTTTCAAAATATGTACGATTATGTATAGATCTACTCGAATACTGTTTGCCATTTCAGTCTTTTTTGCCTATTCGTTAGTTACTGCCTGCAGCAGTGAGGCTTCAGGGCCAATCGGTGGCAATGCGCAGCTGAATGATCTGCCCCAGTCTTTTAAAGAAGTAGTGATCTTTAGTGTGAACGATGTGCACGGGCGCATCGATAACTTTGGCAAGGTCAAGCACATCATTGACGAGGCGCGTGAGAAATACCAATCGGTATATTTTGTGAGCGCTGGAGACCTCTTCTCAGGTAACCCCATCGTTGATTTTCATCCTGAAAAGGGCTATCCGCTGATCGATCTGCTGTCGAAAAGCGGGCTAGATGTAAATGTGATAGGCAACCACGAGTTTGATTACGGGCAGCAAGAGCTCGCCGAGCGCATAGCCCAGGCCTCTTTTGATTTTATCTGCTCTAACGTTGAGCCGGGCAGCGGATTGCTTCCTGAGGTGCCCGACTATACCCTTATCGAAAGTGGAGGGGTAAAAGTGGCCTTCGTCGGAGTAGTCGAAACGGGCAGTCGTGGTGGCCTTCCGCTCACCCACCCCAAAAAAATCGAGGGTTTGGGCTTTGAAGATGGCAATGCCGCTTTTGGGCGCTTTGCCTCACTCAAAGAAACCAGCGGGGCCGACCTGCTAGTGGCGCTTACCCATCAGGGCGAACAAGAAGACCGCGAACTGCTCAGCCAGAACGGCTTTATTGACCTGGTGATCGGCGGACACACCAATCAGCTTTACGGCTACAGCCTGAATAGCAAGTTCATGGTGATGTCGGGCAAGCACCTAGAGACCCTAGGCAAGACTACCCTGAAGCTATTTGAAGACGGACGCATTAGCTACGAATTTGAAGTCATAGACCTTATGGCAGAAGGCCCTGAAGACCCCGAAATGCTCACGCTCATTGCGCAGTACAACAACCGCCCAGAGTTCTACGAGACCATTGGGCAGTCAGCAAGAGATCACGATAGAAGAGAGACGGCCTGCTTTTACACCGATGCGCTGCGGCTGGTTTCAGAGGCCGACTTTACCATTCAAAACCGCGGAGGGGTACGCGCCAATCTAGACGCCGGGCCCATTACGCCCTTTGACATTTACACCATTGACCCCTTCGGCAATGGGTTTGAGGCCTACGAGCTATCGGTGGCTGCGCTAGAAGACCTGCTAGAACAGATAGATGTGAGCTTCAGTTATTCGTCTGACTTTACCCTTGAGCGAAGCGGAGATCAGATTGAGCTGCTGCAGAATGGCGTGCCCCTTTCTAACGATCGCCTAGTCACCTTAGCTCTTAACGACTACTTGACCAACGAGTTTGCCGAGCTATTTGGCGACCCAACGCTCACCTATGAGCTGACCACGGCCGATTACCTGATTCAGTATTTGAAGACCCTAAACCCTGGCCCCATTAATTACGAAGACTGTGAGCGCTAGAGCTTGAGCGGAGTTTCTACGGTTTCTTCGTACGACTTATAGTATTCGGTGATCAGCGAGGTTACCGCGTTTAAGAAGTCTTTGGCCTCGAGCAGCAGCGAAAAGTAAAGCGTGGTGTTCTTGGGGCTCGAATCTTCGTTGCGGATGTCTTGAACATGCGAATCAATCTTCTGGGTGATCACGCTCTCAAGCTGGTCTTTGCGGTCTAGTAATTCGGTGATGCGCTCTTGAGAGAGCCCCTTGAGCGACTCGGCCGTTTGATTGAAAATCTCTTTCTCAAATTGCTCTTTAATTTCTCTGAGGTCACGCAACTGGGTGTAGCGCAGCTTGCTGTGGTTGTTGAGCACGTGGTCGTGACACATTTTAGAGATGTATTCGAGCGATTGGGTGATGTTGTTGAGCTGATTCACCATAGAGATGTAGAAGGCACTGGCCTGCACGCTGGCATCTTCTAGGTTTTGAATGAAGTGAAACACACTGGCGCGCACGTCTTCAACCTCTTCAGAGAGGGCGTTTACTTCTTTGCGCCCTTGCTTTAATTTTTCGGGGTCGAGCTTGCTGAGTCCGTCTATATTCAGCTCAATAATACTCTTAGAGCGCATGATCACATTCTCTACGTTTCTGGCGCTTTCGTTGATGACCCCCTTAAGGGTGATGCTCTCGGCTCGCTTGATCAAGAAGCTCTCGGCCTCTTCTTTTTGCTTGCGGTTATAGGCTATGTAGTTGCGAATAATGATGACCGTGGCAAAGATCAGCAACAGTACAATGGCGACACCACGCCCAAAATGAATGAGCGTCAAGATAACTGCCGATGAGAGCAGGGCGATGAGGGCTGTGCCAAACCATCCGCCTATGACATTGAGCACCCCGGCTACCCGGTACACGGCGCTTTCGGCTCCCCAGGCGCGATCGGCCAGAGAAGTACCCATGGCCACCATGAAGGTCACGTAGGTGGTAGAGAGCGGAAGTTTGAGCGAGGTGGCTAGTGAAATCAAGATTCCGGCAAGGGCCATATTCACAGAGGCGCGCACCATATCAAAGGCGGGCGGAAGCTCGTTTTTCTTTAACACTAAATTCTTGGTAGAGGGGCGATCGAACTGCTTGTTGATGCGCTCTAGTAGCCCGTTAGGAATGACCAGGCTCACGTAGTTAGAAAACTGAATGGTCATGCGCACAATGGCGCGCGATAAGAAGTTCGGCTTAAAACGCTCGCGTGATTCGCCTTCGCGAGCCAGGTTGATCTCGGTGTCGGCCACGTAGCGGGCCTTTTTTGAAAACCACAAGGTGAGCACCATCACCACTCCAGAGGCCAGCAAGAAGAGCGTTGGGGTCTTCACCGAATTGGCAAGCACCGCCATGTTGTAATCGGAGGCCAGCATGCCAGAGGCCGACCAGAGTTCGAACGACTGATAGGCGGCTATAGGAACTCCGATGAAGTTTACCAAGTCGTTTCCGGCGAAGGCAAGGGCTAACGAGAAGGTTCCGGCCGCGATAATAACCTGATACAGATTAAGGCGCATCAGCAACAGCCCAAGTGAAATCAAAAACCAGATAAAAAAGGCGATCAGGGCCACGAGCAGCGTATTGGCCTCCATGAAATCAACCAGCGAGAGCCCTTGGGTGAATGAATACGAGGCCTCTGAAAAGGCCGTTCCTTTGATCCCCTTGATCAAGATGAAATTGCTGATAGAGGCCAGTGCAACTCCTCCGAAAAGGGCGTTGGCCACATTTGAGCGGTTTAAGAAGTTGAACGACAGCCATAGTCGGGTGACCCATTGCACCAGGGCCCCCAAGGTGAAGGCGATAAAAACAGAGAGTAAAATACCAATGATAATTTGAAAGGCTTTTTCGTTGTTGATGTAATTAACGATAGTGCTCAGATCATCTCCTTGAGCCATTATTTTGATGACCGACATGGCTAGAGCCGCCCCCAATAATTCAAACACGATTGAAACCGTGGTTGAGGTGGGCATTCCGATGGTATTAAAGAAGTCGAGTAGCAAGATATCTGTGATCATCACCGCTAAGAAGATGAACATGATCTCGTCGAAGTAAAACAGTTCGGGGTTAAAGATGCCTTTTCGGGCGACCTCCATCATTCCGCTTGAGAAAATAGATCCGGCCGCGATACCAATCGAGGCCACAATCATGATGGTTCTAAATGAGATGGCCTTAGACCCTACCGCCGAGTTTAAAAAGTTTACTGCGTCGTTGCTCACCCCCACAATTAAATCGGCTATGGCTAGCACCGAAAGGGCGAGTAGAATGTACAAGAACAGGTTTTCCATACCGATAAATATCGGCAAACGTAGCTACAATTCGTTTCAGAAAGGTTTCGTAATCGTTAATAATAAAAGCGCCAAACCGCTGCTAGGCACCTTGAAGAGAAAAATTAAAACTTAGTAAAGTTCAAATTTAGGGCTAGCAGTTTCGTTATTTTGTTTAACTTTTATATCTTTAAAAGCCAATAAACAACCAATTTAGTTAAACAATTTAGACGTTGTCTGCCTGAATAAAGCGCAAAAAACTAGCGAAAAAACGATAGTTGGCCCTTTCAATCAATCAAGCGTCTATACTTTATACCTACTTCTAAACATGATTGAAAAATGCCCCAAATGCTCTGGAGAGTCTTTTGTAAAGGCCGGTCTAATCACCTACAAGCAGCGCTTTAAGTGCAAAGACTGTGGCTACCATTTTACCGTGGCTAAAGAGGGCAAATCAATTGATGCTAAAATCGTAAAACGCGCGCTACAGCTATATTTAGAGGGCATGAGTTACCGCGAGATTGAGAGCGTTTTAGGGGTTTCGCACGTAAGCGTGATGAATTGGGTCAAAAAGCACAACATTACGCGCCCAGATGGCGCCTTAGTAGATTCTAAGCAGCACTTATTGCCCCATTCAAAACTGGTAGAGCTTATCAACGACCAGTCGTTTTTAAACCAGACTAATCTACTTATATCTCGGGTAAACGGGCACTATATGGTGCTGACTTTTGCACCGCAACCAGTAGCTATAATAAATTAACAACAGCGATTGTTTAACGACGCTGCCTTTCTCCCTTTCAAGACGCCTTAAACAAAACAGCTTGGCTCGACAAAAATTCGCGCTTTCGATAGAATGCGCTATCTTTTGATTACCTACGTTAGCGCCAAACGCAACTTAACCCTCATGAAAAATAAACACGAGCTAGCTCACAAGTATTGGAAACAAAACCTGCGCTACCTGCTTATTTTACTGACGATATGGTTTGTGGTCTCTTTTGGGGCGGGCATTTTGTTCAAAGAGGCCCTTGACGCCTTTACCATTGGAGGCTTTCCGATAGGCTTTTGGTTTGCTCAACAGGGTTCGATCTATGTGTTTGTGGTGCTGATTTTCGTGTATGTGCGCCTAATGAACCGCCTTGATAAGAAGTATAATTTCTACAGCGAATAGGCCATGAGCGTACAAATTTGGACCTATATCATTGTTGCGCTGACCTTTGCGCTCTACATCGGCATCGCCATTTGGTCGCGGGCCTCTTCTACTAAAGAGTTTTATGTGGCTGGCGCGGGGGTTTCTCCGCTTGCAAACGGAATGGCTACGGCGGCCGACTGGATGTCGGCCGCCTCATTTATCTCGATGGCCGGGCTGATCTCGTTTATGGGGTACGACGGTTCGGTTTACCTGATGGGCTGGACGGGCGGATACGTTCTTTTGGCCCTGCTTTTGGCCCCTACCTTAGAAAATTTGGAAAATTCACCGTTCCGGATTTTATCGGAGAGCGGTATTACTCCCGCACCGCCCGATTAGTGGCTGTGTTTTGCGCCCTGCTGGTATCGTTCACCTATGTGGCGGGCCAGATGCGCGGAGTGGGCGTGGTGTTTTCGCGCTTTTTAGAGGTAGACATCACCACCGGAGTGATCATCGGAATGATCATCGTGCTTTTCTATGCGGTGCTCGGCGGCATGAAGGGTGTCACCTACACCCAGGTGGCCCAATACTGTGTGCTGATTTTTGCCTTTATGGTGCCCGCCATATTTATCTCTTTTCAGATGACAGGCAATCCGATTCCGCAGTTGGGCTTCGGGTCTAAGGGCGCAGATGGGCTTGTACCTGCTTGAAAAACTCAACGGACTTTCAACCGAACTGGGCTTTTCTGAATACACGAGCAGATCTAAATCTACCCTCGACGTTTTTGCCATAACAGCGGCGCTCATGGCTGGTACCGCTGGGCTTCCGCATGTTATAGTGCGTTTTTTCACCGTAAAAAAGGTGCGTGATGCCCGAAAATCGGCTGGCCTTGCACTCTTGCTGATCGCTATTTTGTACACGGCGGCTCCGGCCATTGCGGTTTTTGCGCGCCTGAATCTTATTCATACGGTCAGCGGACAACCTTATGCGCAAATGCCGCAATGGTTTTCTAATTGGGAAAAGACCGGGCTGCTTGGCTTTGAAGACAAGAATGGCGATGGGCTCATTCAGTATGCGGCTGACCCCACCATCAACGAGCTGCGTGTAGATCAAGACATAATGGTGCTGGCTAATCCTGAGATTGCAAACCTACCCGCCTGGGTGATTGCCCTAGTTGCGGCTGGTGCTTTGGCGGCGGCGCTATCGACGGCCGCCGGCCTCTTGCTGGTGATCTCTTCGTCTGTGTCTCACGACTTGATCAAGAGCGTGTTTAAGCCTGATATCAGCGAGAAACACGAATTGATCGCGGCCCGACTATCGGCCGTTGGAGCCGTTGTGGTTGCGGGCTATTTTGGCATAAATCCGCCCGGATTCGTAGCCGCCGTAGTCGCCCTGGCCTTTGGGCTGGCTGCCGCCTCGTTTTTTCCGGCCATCATTCTGGGCATTTTCTACAAGAAGATGAACAAAGAAGGCGCCATCGCCGGAATGGTCGTGGGCATCACCCTGATGCTCTTCTACATGCTCAAGTTTAAGTTCGGGCTTTTCGATGGCGGAAAATCAGCCGTTGCCGCCCTGCAATCGAAGTGGTGGTTTGGCATTTCGCCCGAGGGCTTCGGTTTTGTGGCCATGATCGTCAACTTTGGCGTGTCGCTTGTCATCAACACGGTTACCCCTGAGGTGCCCGAAGAGGTGCAAGAAATCGTAGAGAACATTCGCATTCCGAGCGGCGCCGGAGAGGCCACACACTAAAAATGTGTAATTTAATGGGCCCGTTTAAAGCGGGTCTTTGTTTGTTTAGCCTGTACTACTACTATTATGAGTAATTACCACATCAAGAATTTAGAAGAATACTTTCAGATTTACCGCAAATCGGTGCGCAACCCCGAAGGCTTTTGGGAAGAAATCGCCGAAGAACACTTTCAATGGCGTCGCCGCTGGGACAACGTTCTCTCGTGGGATTTCGAGAAGCCTGAGGTCAAATGGTTTGAAGGTGCTCAGCTGAACATATCCGAAAACTGCATCGATCGCCACCTTTTTACGCGGGCCGACAAAACGGCCATTCTATTTGAGCCGAACGACCCCAATGAGCCCGCTCAGCACATCAGCTACCGCCAGCTGCACACCGAGGTCAGCAAAATGGCCAACGTGCTCAAGTCGCAGGGGGTCAAAAAGGGCGATCGGGTCTGCATTTATCTGCCGATGATTCCTGAACTGGCCTACACCGTTTTGGCCTGCGCGCGTATTGGTGCCATTCACTCGGTGGTCTTCGCCGGATTCTCTTCAACCGCCCTAGCCACCCGCATCAACGATTGCGACGCCACGCTGGTGGTCACTTCAGACGGATCGTACCGCGGAAACAAAACCATAGACCTTAAAAAAATTGTCGATCAGGCCCTAGAACAGTGCCCGCAAGTGAGCACCGTGCTCGTGGCCGAACGCACCAAGACCGAAGTGACCATGGTCGAAGGCCGCGATAAGTGGCTCGCCGGGCTCATTGCCTCGGCCAGCGACGACTGCCCGGTTGAGATTATGGAGGCCGAAGATCCGCTCTTTATTCTCTACACCTCAGGATCAACGGGTAAGCCCAAGGGCATGGTGCACAGCAGCGCCGGATACATGGTCTTCACCGCCTACACTTTTAAAAACGTATTTCAGTACAGCGAAAACGACATTTACTGGTGTACCGCCGACATCGGATGGATCACCGGCCACTCTTACATTCTCTACGGACCTCTAGCCAACGGAGCCACCACGGTGATGTTCGAGGGCGTTCCGTCGTACCCCGATCACGGCCGCTTCTGGCAGATCGTCGAAAAACATAAGGTCAATCAGTTTTACACCGCCCCAACGGCCATCCGCGCCCTGGCTAAAGAAGACCTGAAATTCGTCGAACAATACGACCTGTCTTCGCTCAAGGTGCTCGGCTCGGTAGGAGAGCCCATAAACGAAGAGGCCTGGCACTGGTACAACAACAACATCGGCAAGAAAGAGAGCCCTATTGTAGACACCTGGTGGCAGACCGAAACCGGGGGCATCATGATCACCCCCATACCCTACTCAACCCCCACCAAACCCACCTTTGCCACCCTTCCGTTCATCGGAGTGCAGCCCGCCCTCATGGACGAAAACGGAAAAGAGCTCAAGGGCAACCAGGTCGAGGGCCGACTGTGCATTAAGTTTCCGTGGCCCTCAATCGCCCGCACCATTTGGGGCAATCACGAGCGCTACCGCGAAACCTATTTTTCTACCTTCAAGGGCATGTATTTCACCGGAGACGGCGCCTCACGCGATGCCGTAGGTTACTACCGCATCACCGGTCGAGTTGACGACGTGGTCATCGTATCGGGCCACAACCTAGGAACCGCACCCATCGAAGACGCCATCAACGAACACCAGGCGGTGGCCGAGTCGGCCATTGTGGGCTTTCCGCACGACATCAAGGGCAACGCCCTGTTCGGCTATGTCATCTTAAAAGACGAGGCGCACGAGCGCAACCAAGACAACCTGCGTGTAGAGATTAACCGCCTCATCTCAGACAAAATTGGCCCCATCGCCAAGCTCGATAAAATCGTTTTTGTGCCCGGACTGCCCAAGACCCGTTCAGGCAAAATCATGCGCCGCATCTTGCGCAAGATCGCCTCAAACGACGTTTCAAATCTCGGAGATGTATCTACGCTGCTCAATCCCGAGGTGGTCGAGCAGATTCGCAAAATTGTTGGCGTCTAGCTTTTGATTCGCCTGCGCAGCTAAAAGAAAAACCGCCCTTTTCGGGGGCGGCTTTGGTTAAAATCATGTGGCGTAGCGGCTACCTAAGCGTCTTTGGAGGCAAAATTATGGGTTTTTTACCGCATATATGTATTAAATTGCGTTTTGCTAATACACTAAGAACCTACACTTATGTCAAAGCGCATACCCGAAGCTTCGCCGATTATTTTGTCGGCTCCGTCAGTCATCGAGGGCAACTTTAAGACCAATAAGAGCCTTAGAATCGAGTGCAACTACCAAGGCGCAGTGATTTCTTCAGGCAAGGTTTACCTTTCTGAACAGGCCCATTTTGTCGGAGACCTCATTTGCGACGGAGTCACCATAGACGGATCACTCAAAGGCGACATCTACTGCACCGGAAAAGTGCAGCTGAACGCCGCGGCCCGCATCGAAGGACGCATCTTCAGCAAGCTCTTCGAAAACAGCTCAAACGAAAACCTAGATTGCACCATTCGCATACCCAGCGAATCAGTGGTGCGCTCAGTGCATAGAGCGCCTCGAGGCCATGGATCTCGAACTGCCCCTAAGCAAAGACAGCCTGCTCAACGCCATCGTTGAAGACTTCACCAAGATGCCCACCAAAATCAAGCGCATCGCCGACTACGATGTGGTCGCCGAGACACTCCGCGTGGTTGAGCGCAAGGTTGCCAATAAGTAATGAGTTAAAAAATTCAAATGGAAATGAATACGAATCAATCAAGCTTCAAACTAGACGAGGTCAGGGTTTTATTTTGCGATCTCAGTCGTAAAAGAAGATTAGGTCTTTTCAAATTATGTACGTAAGTTTACCGTACAAAATAGTTGAAATGAACACTAAATCTGAGCGAATAGAATTTAGAATAACTGAATTGGACAAAGAGCTTTTTTCAAGGGCTCAAGAGCTTAGTGGTTTTTCTTCTCTAGCGGCCTTTATTACTCAAACTATGAAAGAAACATCAGACCAAATCATTGCAGATAATCAGCGGGTGTTAGCCTCATCACGAGATCAAGAACTATTTTTTAAAACGCTGTTTGAGCAAGATCTCGAGCCTAACGAGGCCCTTGTGTCTGCAGCAAAACGCTACCGTAAGCTAAATCGGTAAACGTGAGAATAACGCGTTTAGTCAAAGCCTATGATCGCAGCGTTTTTCAGTGTGAAGAACCTGCTCTTTGTGATTACCTAAAGACACAGGCTACTCAAGACATGAGAAAGAGACTGGCGGTATGCTATGTGGCCATTAATGATGAACAACAGGTGATCGGTTACTACACACTTTCTGCGATGAGTATGGGCCGAGAGGTGATACCAGATCATTACCAAAAGAGGTTGCCTTCAAACTACGAAGCTCCGGTAATTCTTTTGGGTAGACTGGCAAGAGATAGCAGGTACAAGGGTGAAGGGCTTGGAGAACTACTCTTAGTAGACGCTTTGCTTAGAGCAGCCGAAGCTTCTCAGCGTTCAATTGGGGCCATGGCTGTAGTTGCAGATGCAAAGAATGAAAAGGCAGAACGCTTTTACGGCCATTATGGATTCACCAAGTTGCCTACCTCTGGGAAATGGTTTATTGCACTAGAAACCGTAAATAAACTACCTAAGCGCCCGTAAACTGCGCCCCACAAGTGAGCCAGAGGCGGCGAACAATCCGCCCAGAAGCCCAGTAACGGCAATGAGCGCTGTGGCGCTTCCGCCCAAAGGCAGCAGCACGGCAATCTTCTTGGCTAGAATAAAGTCGTTGGCCGCTCCGATGAAATAGGCCTCAATCGCCCAATCAAGGCCGATCACTATGAAGGGGGCAAGAAACACCCAGACCCCTTTTAGCCTTACCACATAACTGCTGACGGCCGCTGCTATGATCACGGTGTACCATTGGTTCAAAAGCCCTAGGGCAACGGCCAGGGTTAGGGTCAAAAAGCTGTGTATCAAAATGCGTTTCATGATCACGATTTGGGGTTTAGTGTTGAACTAAAACTCATCATAGAAGGTTGGTCGTCGACAGACTTGAGGTAAAGCAAGGGGTAGTATTCGCCCGCTGCCCAGGTGTCGAGTATGTCGTCGTAATGTTTGCTTCCGGGGTTTCCAGATTGCCCGCCGGGGTAGGCGCCAAGGGCCTTGGTTTCTGAGCCAAGTTCGACGATCATGCGCCAAGATGGGCCGTGGTTTTTCTTCATGGCGTTGACAATGTTTCCGTTTCCGCCCACCGGCAAGTCAAAGCGCGAAAAGGCGGGCAGCGCCTGCAGCAGGTGACCCACATAGGTGGCCTTGTAGCTAGCCCATTCGAGCGATTTACCTTCTTTCACATGGGCGTCTAGAGCTTTCACGGCCTGCTCGAAAGCGAGCTGCACAACGGCGGCGGCGTCTTCTTTTTCTGCAGAGTCTAGGCGATCAAAAAATTCATGTTCGGGATGGTGTTTCAGCAGCCAAACCGTTTGATAGGCGTCGGGCCAATGCAGCGCGACTTCAGATTGCTCAAATTCGTCCCAACTCAAGTCGTATAGATTGGTCCACCAGGCCTCCCAAATGGAGGCACCCAGTGAATTTTCGTCGTTCAGAAAATCCCAGCCCTTGAGCGTGTTCAGGTAGCCCTCGGCGCTGCCAACAACAGACTGCCCGGAACCTTCTAAAAGACTGATCATGACAGGTAGCCCCTCGGCGGCCTTCAAATTGTAGTTGTTCGACTGAAGGGCCTTAAAATCGTCTATCGAGAACCGGTCTTTTGACCTGAAGAAATCGTTGATTACGCGGTTGCGATAGGCCTCGTAGTTGGCGTCGTACACATAGTAAGGGTAGGCCTCATCGGTCGGATGCTGATTGGCCGAACTCACAAACCCCCGTTCGGGGTTCTTAGTGTGGGCATTGTGGGCCTGAGGAATGTAGGCTTGCCATTCGTGCTCAGGGTTGGATCCGTCTAACACAAACTTACCCTGCTGCTCCCATTTGTTGGCGATTTTTCCCTGAATCCAAAGCGCGATATCGTTCTCTTTCGAGGCAAACACAAAGTTTTGGGCGGGTGCGGTGTACGTGCTAATCGCGGTTAAATAGTCGTCGTAATTGCGCGCGCGATTCAGGTTTAAAAAGGTGTTTTGGTTGCTGTTGGGCTCGTGGCCTATCCATTTCATGGCAAAGTGTTCGCGCCCGTTACCCTTGAAACGCTCGTCGTAGGTTATGGGTCCGTAGTGGGTGTAGCGCACCGTGTCGTAAACGGTATCGGCTCCCTTGACCTTGATGGCCTCTATCACCTCATTGATTGGCTTGCTCTCTTGCCCGTATACATAGGACGTTTTGGATTCATCTGTAAAGCTGATTTTATACCAGTCTTTGACGTCTCTGGTGGCGTTGGTCACGCCCCAGGCAATGTGGTCGTTAAAGCCAATGATCACCCCAAGTGCCCCGGGAAGCGTAGCGCCCATGACGTTGTGATCGGGTGTCGCCAGCTGCATGACATACCATATAGAGGGCAGGTTGAGCCCTAGATGCGGATCGTTGGCGAGCATGGGGTTTCCGCTCGCCGATTTTTCGGCTGAAACGGCCCAGTTGTTGCTGCCGTTGTCGGGGTCGGGCTGCTCAAGGGTTTCGTTGACCAGCGCCATTGCGCTTAGTTGACCCGGACTCTCAGGCACTTCGATGTTTTCGAAATCACTCCAGTTGCGCTCGCGCTCTATAACGGGGTCTTGATCGGTCAAGAATTCGGGAAACAGCAATTCGAAGGTTTCTTTGCCGAAGAGGCTGACGAAGTTGGAGTTTTCAAGGTCGGCATCACCCCCCGCGAGCATGTCGGTCATGTACATGAGCAGCAGCCCTGATTTAAGGGGTTGCCAAGGTTCTGGCGTGTAGTTCAGTAACTTGTACTCTACCGGATAGTCTTTTGGCTCTAGTTGATCGATATAGGCATTGACTCCTTCACTGTAGGCCTCTATGCGTGCAGCTAGTATCGGGTCTTTTAGCATCTCGTCTAGGGCGTTTTCGGCCCCAAATACCATACCCTTGCGGCGTTGCCCGCGGTCGTATTCAATGGCTGCGGGGCCTACAATTTCTGAAACACGCCCGGCGGCGGCGTAGGTTTGAAATTCCATCTGCCATAAGCGGTGCTTTGCCGTTATGTAGCCTTGGGCTCTATAGAGGTCAAGGTCGTTTTCAGCGAATAAGTGCGGAATCAGCTGCTCGTCGTACTGAATGCGCACAGGTTGGCTTAGCCCGCTTAATACGGTGATTTCTCCGGAGGTTTCGCTGCGTTCGTTTTGCCAAAATCCGCTAGTAGGGCTGATGAATTTGCCGAGCGGAGGCAGTGATCCGAGGCCAAAGTGCCCGATGTAGAAAAGGGCTGCACACAGCAGCACGCTGGCTATAAACTTTACGGTTTTCATTTCAAAAAGACATTAGCGCTATGAAAGTACGGTTTTAGTCTAAACTCCCTAACACCGAACGAATAAAGGCCTCTGGGCCAATGAATCCGTCTCCGTAGCGGTCGTTCCATTCAGCTAGCGGGTTCTCGGCTATAATCTCTTCTGCGGTCATGCCCTTGTCGCGCAGCTCTCTGAGTAGCTCAACGCAGGTTTCAAGCACGTGGGTGTAGGCTTTAAGGTCTTTGAGCGTGGCCGCTGGTCCGTGCCCCGGAATAATTTTGGAATCGTCATTGAGCATCGCTTGTGCCATGTTTAGATTGCTAAGCAGGCCATCGATGTCTCCGCCTGAATCTAAATCGATAAACGGATACTTTGCGTTGCTGAAATTATCGCCCATGTGGATCACGTTCTCTTCAGGAAAGTAATAGAAGCTGTCGCCATCGGTATGCGCATCGTTGACATGCATCGCGTGAATATGGGCGTCTTGGCCGTAGCGCAAATGCATCTGGTCGCTAAATGAAATTACGGGCAAGGCTTCGGGAGCAGCCGGCGGAGTAGTGCGTCGTGCTGATTGCTGCCCCTCTTTGAGCCGGTCGTACACCCTGTCTGAGGCGATGATTAGGGCTCCTTCTTTGGCCAGGTTTTCGTTTCCGCCCGTGTGATCTCCGTGCCAGTGAGTGTTGAGCACATAGGCCAGGGGCTTGTCGTTGATCGATTTAATCTTGAAGAGAATCTTGTCAGAGAGCGGGGCAAACTGGTCGTCGATCAGGTAATTCTGTTGCTCTCCGGTGACTAGGGCCATGTTGCCTCCGGCCCCATAAAGAATATACACGTGCTCTGAAAGCTGCTCGGCGGTGATCTGCACGTTGCTGTAGTCGCTTTGAGCTATTGAGCTATATGCAATACACAGGGTAGTTAGGGTAAAAAGGATTCTCATCGGCGGATATTTTTAAGTAAGTTACAGCATCTATTTCGTTCGCAAATCTTACTTTTTATGAAAAAATTTCTGCTAGCCTTATCTGTTGCACTCTTGACGCTGTCTTGTGCGCCTGCGCCTCAAGACACTTCTGTCACCACCTTTTACCTCATACGCCATGCTGAAAAAGACCGCTCTGAAGGGGTCGGAAATGATCCGCAACTCACCGAAGAAGGCCTTCAGCGCGCTCAGCGCTGGGCAGAGGTTTTGGGCTTGGAGCCCCTAGATGCCGTATACAGCACCGATTACCAACGAACGCGACAGACAGCAGCCCCGGCTGCAGAGACCAATGGGCTTGAGATTTCACTTTACGACCCTAATGCCTTTGATGCGCAGACTTGGATTGCAAAACACAAAGGCCAGCGCGTGCTTATTGTGGGCCACAGCAACACCACGCCTATGCTAGTGAATAGGCTGATGGCTGAGGAGCGCTTCACCGAGATAAATGATGCGGTCAACGGCAACCTTTATGTAGTAACCGTAATGGGTGAGACTGTAGGGGTTGAGCTGCTTTCGATAGAATAGTCGTGCCCCAAGGTTGGGTTTCTACTTTTCTTGAAGCAAGCGGTAAATAAAGACCGCGGTGCGCTGCGTTAGCGCCTCAAAGGTGTTGAGGTTAACCGTTTCGTTGGGGGTGTGCGCTCCGCTTCCCATGCTGCCTAGCCCGCCTAGGGCTCCATCGACATGGGCCGCCACAAATGAGATGTCTGCAGCTCCACGCTTGCCCGGATCATAGGCCTTCACTTCGCCCTGATTGAGCGCCAAACTCACTTCGTTCAATTGTTCGAGAAGCGCCAGGTTACCATCGGTCATCGGCATAGCCGGATACGAATCGGTAAACTCAATGCGGGCCGAGGTCTGTGGTAGGTTACCGTTTTCAACGATGGCGCGCATTTTGGTTCGGGCGCGTTCTTTTTGGTCTTCGGTGATAAAGCGCAATCCGCCCCGCACCTCGGCGCGTTGGGCGACGACATTGGTTTTTCCGAAAACGGTGGCCTGACTGGTTTTGGGGTCGTAATCTAATAGCGTGCCGCCCATCAGCAAGCCTGGGTTAAAGGTGAGCAGTTCTTCTCCCCTGACATCGGTGTAGAATTGGTGTAAGATGCGCGATAATTCAAAGATGGCTCCGGCTCCGGTGCGCTCAGAGAAGACCCCCGACGAATGAGCACGCTTGCCCTCAGCGACCACGTACCAGCCAGAGGCTCCTCTTCGGGCCACGGTGGCGTAGTCAAAACCCGTTGAGGTTTCGTAACCCAAAGCCACGTCTGCTCGTTTAGCTGCATCGATCAGTGACTTGCGCGAAACAGATAAGGGCTTTCCGGTGCTTTCTTCGTCTCCGGTAAACACCACCTGAATGTCGGCGTTATCAAGGGCTCCCACTTCGCGAAGGGCCTTAAGGGCATAGAGAATCATGACGTCTCCGCCTTTCATATCATTGCCTCCAGGTGCCTTGGCTATGCTGTCGTTAATTTTTTCAAAAACCTGAAATGGGCTGTTTTTTTCAAAGACCGTGTCTAAATGGCCAATGAGTAACAGTTTTTTTCCCTTAGCGCCTTCAATTTTGGCGATAAGGTGTCCGGCTCGGTTCATTTCAGAAGGCATCTCTTCCCAAATCGTCTCAAAAGCTATCGCCTGAAACTGCTCTTCGAACATACGCCCTACCTCGCGCACCCCCTCTAAATTCAATGTTCCTGAATTCACATTAACCACCTGCTCTAAAAAGCCGATAGCCTGGTTGTGGTTGACGCTTACTTGTTGTACTAGTTGCTTTTCGGTGCGGTTCAAACGCGTTTGGGCCGATAGCGACGTGACTGCCGTTAAAAACAGCAAGCTGAACAATGAAAGAGCAGTTTTTGATGGGTGCATAGAAGGCTTCTTTGTATATTGAATCTCTAAATCTATAAAAAATCAAGCTATGGCTACTTACACTTGTGATACATGCAAAATGGCGGTAAATGCGAGCTGCGCAAAATGCGATCTTCCCTTAGAAAATGGCTCGCTGACCCTAGATTCTGGCGCAGAAGTTCAAATTTCATTCTGCCCTTCTTGTGAAGGAAAAATTAAGTCACCTCAGTGCTGCGGATCTGATATGAGCTGTACGTTATGAGACTAAGAATAGATAGATTAAAAAGAGCCGCAATAGTTGCGGCCTTTTTGCTTTCATTGAGTTCGGTAGAGGCTCAGCGCCTTTCTTCGAGCGAGCTAGACCGATTAACAGAGGCCTATTTTTTGCACTCTGCTGAACTACTCAAAGAAATGATTGCGGTAAAAAATGATGCGGCCATAGCCGATCATGTTACGGCCAATATCGCTTACGCCCAAAAGGTGTTTTCTTCGCGCAATTTCAACATCGAAATGCTAGAGACTTCAGGCATTCCGCTAATGCTGGCTACTTATGAACCTAAGCGCCCCAAGCGTACCCTATTAACCTATGTGCACGTCGACGGGCAGGCGGTAGACCCTTCTAAATGGAATCAGCCCGACCCTTATGCTGTGGTGCTCAAGCAGCCTACTGCAGACGGGGGGTTTGAGCAGGTGCCATGGAGCAACCTAAAGGAGGCCTATGACCCTGAACTGCGCTTATTCGGCCGCTCGACCTCTGACGATAAAGGACCCTTAGCCATGTTTTTGGCAGCATGGGATGCTCTCGCTGAGACGAAGAAGCTACCCGATTACCGCATTAAAATGGTGATTGATTTTGAAGAAGAGCAAGGTTCGCCCTCGCTACCTGAGGCGGTCACTCTGCATCGCGATAAGCTAACGGCCGACGCCATGCTCATATTTGATGGCCCCCGACACGTGAGCAATTTACCCACCCTTACCTTTGGGGCAAGAGGTATCTCTACCGTTACACTTGAAAGCTTTGGGCCTAAACTCGCTCAACACAGCGGGCATTACGGAAATTACGCCCCTAACCCCGCACTCATGCTCGCTCAGGCACTCGCCTCTATGAAAGATGAGCGGGGCAGAGTGCTCATCAAGGGTTTTTACGACAATGTTAATATCTCGGCTGCAGAAAAGGCCATACTCGACGCCGTTCCTGATGACGAACAGGCGACTAAAGAGCGGCTTGGCTTCGCCACCGCTGACGCCGTGGGACGCACCTATCAAGAGAGCATTCAATACCCTTCGCTAAATATTCGAGGCCTTCGTTCGGCCTGGGTTGGCGATGAGGTGCGTACTATTGTTCCTGCCACAGCCCTGGCTGAAATAGACATTCGCCTAGTGCCTGAAGTGAATCCTGAGCGCTTGATTAATTTGGTTCGGGCTCACCTAGAGTCTCAAGGGTTCTTGGTTTTGGACAGAGAACCCACCCAAGAAGAGCGCATGGCCCATTCAAAAATCATGCGCATGCAGTCGAGCATTTCGTATCAGGCATTTAGAACACCCTTCGACGCCGAGGTTTCGGTTTGGCTATCGAACATTATGAAAAAGACCTTTTCAGATCCTTTGGTTTCGGTGCGCATGTCTGGCGGATCTATCCCCATTTCTCCGTTTGTCGATGGGTTGGGTATAGATGCGGTGACGATTCCGACCGTAAATGCTGATAACAACCAGCATAGTCCGAATGAAAATCTGCGTGCTCAGAATTTAAAAGACGGATTGCGCACGCTTATCGCCGTGCTTAGCGCTGAGAGCTACTAGGCTTTTTAGGCTGTTGCACTCTAAAGTATTCGCGATCTAGCGCCCTGTTGTGTATGCTGTCCCAGCTACTGTGGTGGCGCTGGTCTGCGAGTTCTGCAGCGCTAATTCCCCAAAGGGCACTCTTGATCTTTATTTCGTCTGCAGTTAGGTTGGGCTCAAGGGTTTGGGCGTGATATCCGGCGTAGAAAAAATAAGATAGCCCATTGAATCCTTTGCTTGCGTCTTGCACAAACAAAGAGGCCACTCGGTGGTCAGAATGATCACCAGGGTTGCGCTTCTGATCAGCGTCAGGCAGATGTATTTCGAGTGTATCAGTTTTGTGAATCGACGTAATTAGGGTTTTGAGCGTGCCAATGAGCGTCTCTTTGTTGCTGTAGGTTGAGCGCCCGTCAATGGTTTCTATATCAATAATCTTTCGGGTATAGAGTTTCTCAAGACTCTTGTTTTGATTGGCGGTGAACCCAGAGCCGTCTCCGTTACCGTCAGGCAGGCGCATAAAGTAAACATCAAGTTGTTTGTAAGTGTATTTCAATACCAGTTGGTTATTTACTTTTACCCACTCACGCTGCATTTCGTCTCCGTAAAATTGGCCGCTATTGTAGGCGTTAACCATAAATCGCGCAGCCGCTAGGGCAGAAGACTCACGGGCCTTGTAATAGGCATCGTTGCCCATTTTATATCCGGCGTCTCCAGCGGTTAAGTGTAAAATTATCGTGTGATCTTTGTTGTTTTGGGCGCTTTCAAAGGCTTTAATGCCCATAAATAGCTGCCAGTCGTCTTGGTGAGCCGCCACAAAGAGGCGCGTGGTTTGTGCAGAGCTAAGAAGCGTTACGAAAAAGAGGGTAAGAGAAAAAAGGGAGAGATGTTTCATACTCTAAAGATATAAACTCTTTGTTTGAGGGGTATTTATAGATAAAAAGTTAAAAACCTCTTGTGTTTTAGATATAATATGATTTTTATAATTATTCCTTTGATTTTCAATATATTATGATAATTTTTATAAGTTGAACGTAATAATTGTTTTTAAAGCATAATAGGGTTCTACCAATTCCGTAGGTATTTTCGTTTAAAATCAGCGTAGAAGATGAGTAAACCGCTTAACAAGTACAGCCAGGCTGTAAGCCAAGATCCGACTCAACCGGCGGCCCAGGCGATGTTGCATGCCATAGGGCTGACCAAAGAAGACTTTAAAAAGCCTTTTGTCGGAATCGCTAGTACAGGTTATGAGGGTAACCCGTGTAATATGCACCTGAACGACTTGTCGGTGGATATCAAAAAGGGTGTGCTTGACGCAGACCTAGTGGGGCTCATTTTCAACACTATTGGAGTGAGCGACGGTATATCTATGGGTACACCAGGAATGCGTTTTTCGCTTCCGTCTCGCGATGTGATTGCCGATTCAATAGAAACCGTGGTGCAGGCTATGTCTTACGACGCCGTGGTTCCGGTGGTCGGATGCGACAAAAACATGCCCGGAGCGCTTATGGCAATGCTGCGCCTAAACCGTCCGAGCATTATGGTTTACGGAGGCACCATTGCCTCAGGATGCCATAGGAACAAAAAGTTAGATATAGTTTCTGCTTTTGAGGCTTGGGGTGAAAAAGTAGCTGGAAAAATAGACGAAGCAGAATTCAACGCCGTAGTAGAAAATGCCTGCCCTGGGGCAGGAGCTTGCGGTGGAATGTATACCGCCAACACCATGGCCTCTTCTATTGAGGCGCTTGGAATGGCGCTGCCTTACAACTCATCGAATCCGGCCACCACTCAAGAAAAGATAGACGAATGTTTTCAGGTAGGCTCGGCCATGAAAATACTGCTGGAGCGCGACCTTAAGCCTAAAGATATTGTGACGCGCAAGTCACTTGAAAACGCCATACGCCTAATAGCGGTGCTTGGCGGATCGACCAATGCCGTACTGCACTTCTTGGCTATCGCTAAGGCGGCCGAGATCGAGTTCACGCTTGACGACTTTCAAAAACTCATGGACAAGACGCCATTTTTGGCTGATCTGAAGCCTTCAGGCAAGTACCTGATGGAAGACTTACACCGCGTAGGAGGAGTTCCGGCTGTCTTAAAGTTTATGCTCGAAAACGATATGCTGCACGGCGATTGCATGACCGTGACCGGTAAGACCATAGCCGAGAACTTGGCCGACCTAGACGGTTTACAAGAGGGGCAAGACGTGATCTATCCGATCGATAAACCCATCAAGGCCTCTGGGCACATTCGCATTCTTAAGGGTAACCTAGCTCCTGAGGGTTCGGTGGCTAAGATCACCGGAAAAGAAGGGCTGCAGTTTAAGGGCCCCGCACGCGTGTTCGAGGGCGAGTACGCCGCCAACGATGGCATTAGAAACGGAGAGGTAAAAGCTGGAGACGTGGTGGTTATTCGATACGAAGGCCCCAAGGGAGGCCCTGGAATGCCTGAGATGCTTAAGCCTACAGCGGCCATTATGGGCGCCGGACTCGGAAAAGAAGTGGCCCTAATTACCGACGGACGCTTCTCAGGAGGAACACACGGTTTCGTGGTGGGCCACATAGTGCCAGAGGCCCAAGAAGGCGGCCCCATTGCACTGGTTCAAAATGGAG
The DNA here is from genome assembly GCA_018402205.1 of Flavobacteriaceae bacterium. Taxonomy (GTDB): domain Bacteria; phylum Bacteroidota; class Bacteroidia; order Flavobacteriales; family Flavobacteriaceae; genus UBA3478. Next base: position 135,418 of record JAGYIX010000005.1, on the reverse strand, counting down.
ACATCATCGAGATCAATGCCGAAACCAACACCCTTAGCGTTCATGTGAGCGAAGAGGAGATGGCCGAGCGCGCTAAAAAATGGACGCAGCCCGAATACAAGTTTAAAAGCGGAGTACTATACAAATACATAAAAAACGTGTCTACAGCCTCTAAGGGTTGTGTGACCGATGATCTCTAATCATGTCAGAAAAATTACACATTAGCGGAGCCGAAGCGGTTATTCGATGCTTGCTTGCAGAAGGGGTTGACCTTATTTATGGCTACCCTGGAGGAGCCATAATGCCGGTTTACGACGAGCTCTATAAGTTCCAAGACCAGCTTCACCACGTGCTCACGCGCCATGAACAGGGGGCAACACATGCTGCCCAAGGCTATGCCCGAACTTCGGGTAAGGTCGGAGTGGCCATTGCCACCTCGGGCCCCGGAGCCACTAACCTTATCACGGGCATAGCCGATGCACAAATCGACTCAACCCCCTTGGTGTGTATAACGGGCCAAGTAGCTTCTCATTTGTTGGGGTCTGATGCCTTTCAAGAGACCGACATCATCGGAATTTCTACCCCGGTGACCAAGTGGAACTATCAAATTACTAATGCCGAAGAGATTCCTGAAATAATGGCCAAGGCCTTCTATATTGCCCGATCAGGAAGACCAGGCCCGGTACTTATAGACATCACCAAAGATGCCCAGTTTGCCAAATTTGATTACAGCTACAAGAAATGTACGGGCGTTCGCAGCTACAAGCCGGTTCCGACCCTTGATCACGATCAGGTGAAGGCGGCGGCCGAGGCCATTAATGGAGCAAAGAAGCCGCTAATTGTATGGGGTCAAGGGGTCATTTTGGGGCAGGCCGAGGCCGCCTTCAAGGCATTTGTTGAAAAAACTCAAATACCCGCTGCATGGACCATTTTAGGGTTGTCAGCTTTAGAAACCGCTCACCCTTTGAACAAAGGAATGTTGGGAATGCACGGAAATTATGCGCCTAATCTGCTTACCCAAGAGTGCGATGTGCTCATTGCCGTAGGCATGCGCTTTGACGACCGCGTAACGGGTCGACTAGATGCCTACGCAACGCAGGCTAAGGTGGTGCATTTAGAGATTGACCCGGCCGAGATCAATAAAAACGTTTACGCAGACTATCCTGTTTTGGCTGATTGTAAAGCTAGCCTTGAGGCACTTACGCCCTTGGTACAGCCAAAGAAACTAGACGAGTGGATGGCGCGCTTTGACGAGCTCTATAAGCAAGAATACGAGGTGGTTATTGAGAAAGACCTTCGACCTCAAAAAGAAGGTCTTAGTATGGGCGAGGTCATTGTGGCCATCAACAAAGCGAGCAAGTCTGATGCGGTGATTGTGACCGATGTGGGTCAGCACCAAATGGTTGCCTGTCGCTATGCCGAGTTTGTGCGCTCAAAAAGTAATGTAACTTCTGGGGGGCTCGGAACCATGGGCTTCGCCCTTCCGGCTGCCATCGGAGCCAAGATGGGCGCTCCTGACCGCCATGTAGTTGCGGTGATAGGTGACGGAGGCTACCAAATGACCATTCAAGAATTAGGAACTATTTTTCAAACCAAAGTGGGGGTAAAAATTGTGATACTCAACAACGATTTTTTAGGCATGGTTCGCCAGTGGCAACAGCTTTTCTTCGAGAAGCGCTATGCTTCTACTGAAATGACCAATCCTGATTTTGTTGCGATCGCCAAGGGCTACTACATTCCGGCCAAAAAGGTAACGGCCCGCGAAGAGCTCGAGTCTGCTGTGGCTGAAATGTTTGCCACCGACGGCCCATATTTCTTAGAGGTGGTGGTAGAAAAAGAAAATAATGTGTTTCCGATGATTCCGACCGGAGCCTCGCTAACCGAAATACGCTTAAGCTAATGAGCCAAGAACCTATCCGATATACGATATCGATTTATTCAGAAAACAATGTGGGGCTACTCAACCGTATCTCTGCTATTTTTCTAAAACGCCACATCAACATTGAAAGTCTTACGACTTCATTGTCAGAGATTCCTGATGTGTTTCGCTTTGTGATCGTGGTGATGGTCACCGAGCCTCAGGTACAGAAACTGGTGCAGCAGATCGAGAAGCAGGTAGATGTTATAAAGGCTTTCTACCATACTGACGAAGAGACCATCTTCTTAGAGACCGCACTGTATAAGGTAAAAACTAGCTTTTTATTCGAGGAGCGGCAGATTCAAAATTTTATCAAAGAGAGCCACGCCAATATTGTGACGGTTTCTCCGGAGTTTTTTGTGATTGAAAAAACCGGATTTAGACACGAGACAGACGCCCTAAGAGAGGCGCTGCAGCCTTTTGGGCTTGCTACAATTTGTGCGCTCTGGCCGTATTTCGGTCTCAAAAGCCCCCATGGGTATCTCACAAATCTTAAATTCGTTCAAAGAAAACCTAACCTAGACTATGGCAAATTATTTCAACCAACTATCGTTAAGAGAGCAATTACTGCAACTGGGCAAGTGCCGCTTTATGGGCGCCGAAGAATTTGCCGACGGAGTTACAGCTCTTAAAGGAAAATCATTGGTAATTATAGGTTGTGGAGCACAGGGGCTAAACCAAGGGCTAAACATGCGCGACTCTGGCCTATCTATAAGCTATGCGCTGCGCGAATCGGCGATCAGCGAAAAGCGCGCCTCATACCAGAATGCGACTTCGAACAACTTCAAGGTGGGCACCTACGAAGAGCTGATTCCTCAGGCCGATGTGGTGATCAATCTGACCCCAGATAAAAACCACAGCTCTGTAGTTAAAGCCGTGATGCCGCTTATGAAAAAAGGGGCAACCCTTTCGTACTCACACGGGTTCAACATGGTTGAAGAGGGCATGGAGATTCGCAAAGACCTCACCGTGATCATGGTGGCGCCCAAGTGCCCCGGATCTGAGGTTAGAGAAGAGTATTGCCGCGGGTTTGGGGTTCCGACCCTCATCGCGGTGCACCCCGAAAACGACCCAGAGGGCAAAGGGCTCACACAGGCCAAGGCCTATGCCGTAGCCACCGGAGGGCACAAAGCCGGAGTGCTCGAATCTTCTTTCGTTGCTGAGGTGAAATCAGATTTGATGGGGGAGCAAACCATCTTGTGCGGGGTGCTTCAGACCGGATCGATATTGTGCTTCGATAAAATGCTTGAAAAGGGCATAGAGCCCGCTTACGCGGCCAAGCTCATTCAATACGGATGGGAGACCGTCACTGAGGCCCTCAAGCACGGAGGAATCACCCACATGATGGACCGTTTATCAAACAGTGCCAAGCTCAAGGCCTTTGAACTTTCAGAGCAGCTGAAAGAGATCATGACCCCACTATTTCAAAAGCACATGGACGACATTATGTCTGGACACTTTTCTAAGACCATGATGGAAGACTGGGCTAATGACGACAAAAACCTACTTACCTGGCGCGCCGCTACCGGCGAAACCGCCTTCGAGAAGACTGAGGCTACCTCTGCCGCTATTGACGAGCAAGAGTACTTTGACCACGGCATCTTGATGGTGGCCTTCGTTCGGGCCGGAGTAGAATTGGCCTTTGAGACCATGGTTGACGCCGGAATCAAAGAAGAGTCAGCCTACTACGAGTCGCTTCACGAGACTCCGCTTATCGCGAATACCATCGCGCGCAAGAAACTATTCGAAATGAACCGCGTAATATCAGATACTGCTGAGTATGGATGCTATCTCTTTGATCACGCCTGCAAGCCGCTGCTTGCCGATTTCATGAAATCGATAGACACTTCGGTAATCGGAAAAGGTGTGCCTTCTAAAGGAGTAGATAACCAAGCGCTAATTGCTGTTAATGCGAAGCTGAGAAACCACCCCATCGAAAAGGTTGGGGCTACCCTGAGATCGGCAATGACCGCAATGAAGAAGATAGTTTAGTTTTTAATCTGAGCCACAATGTAGTCGCCGACCGCTGAGGTACTGTAGGCTTTGCCTTTACCCGCCAGGTCTTCGGTGACTACCATATCTGCTAGCGACTGATTTACCGCTTTGCGAATGTGCTCGGCCTCTTCTTTTAGGTCAAATGACATCTCAAAAAGCATGGCCGCCGAAAGTATAGTGGCTAGCGGGTTGGCGATGTTTTTGCCTGTGGCCTGAGGAAACGATCCGTGAATGGGCTCGTACAGGGCCACCTTTGATCCGATCGAAGCCGAGGGCATAAGCCCCATGGAGCCTGAGATTACAGAGGCTTCATCGGTCAAAATATCGCCAAAAAGGTTCTCAGTGATGAGCACGTCGTACCCTTTGGGCCACTGAATAAGGCGCATGGCGACTGCATCAACTAGCTCATAGCTCACGGTGACCTCGGGATATTCTTTCTCCATGCTTTGAACCGTCTCGCGCCACAGTCTTGAGGTTTCAAGAACATTGGCTTTATCAACAAGACAGAGCTGTTTTCTTCTGCTCATGGCCAGCTCAAATCCTTTACGAGCCAAGCGGATAATTTCATCACGGGTATAGGTGCACGTGTCGAAGGCGGTATTATTGTTGTCTTTGCGCCCGCGCTCTCCAAAATAAATACCGCCGGTTAGCTCTCGAACAAATACCAGGTCGGTGCCCTCTATGCGTTCGCGCTTAAGTGGGCTGTTGTCGATCAGCGACTCAAACACGAAGGTAGGGCGCACGTTGGCGTAAAGACCCAACATCTTGCGCATGCGAAGCAGCCCTTGTTCGGGTCTTACTTTGGCTGACGGATCGTTGTCGAAGCGCGGCAATCCGATGGCTCCGAAAAGCACCGCGTCTGAGCTGGCACAAATTTCGTGAGTCTCAGGCGGATACGGATCTCCCACCGCATCAATAGCCGCAGCCCCGGTTAGCGCTGGCCTCCATTCAATTTGGTGGCCATAGACTTCGGCAATGGCGTTACTGACTTTAACCGCTTCGGCGGTCACTTCGGGGCCAATGCCGTCTCCGGCTAAAAGGGCAATGTTCATCTTCATGTTTAGGCGTTATAAAGTTGATTCAGCATTTTCTCTGTCGCTTTAATGGCAGAAACTGTTTGATCAGAGTCTAGCCCTCGAGTGATAAATTCGCGACTCGAGCCCTTCCAAGTGATAGTGGTTTCGCACAGCGCGTCAGAGTTACTTCCGGGCGGAATGTGCACAAAATAGTCAACCAACTGCGGAAGTTCACGCGATTGCTGTTTATATATTTTTCGAATGGCATTGAGAAAGGCGTCGTATTGCCCATCTCCGCAGGCATTTTCTTCGTACAGAGTATCTTCAATGCGCACGCTCACCGTGGTCGACGGTTGAAGGCCCTTGGCATGAGTTAGCACGTACGATTCAATTTTCACCCGCTGCTCATAAGCACCCTCGCCCAGAACATCTGAGAGTATATAGGGCAGGTCGTCGAGCGTCACCTTTTGTTTTTTGTCGCCTAGGGCGATGACCCTGGCGGTTACCTTTTTGAGTTCTTCATCGTTCAGGCTAATGCCTAGATTTCCCAGATTCTTTAAAATATTGGCTTTTCCGGATGTCTTGCCCAGAGCATACGATCGCTTGCGGCCAAATCGTTCTGGAAGCAGGTCGTTGAAGTAAAGGTTGTTTTTGGCGTCTCCGTCGGCGTGGATTCCGGCCGTTTGGGTGAACACATTGGCACCCACCACAGGCTTGTTCACCGGAATGTGAAACCCGCTGAAGGTCGCCACCAGTTGACTGACCTTGTAAAGCGCCTTTTCTTTTACGCGTGTCTTTACCTCGGGAACAAAGTCGTTGATCACCGCAATACTGCTCGCGAGCGCGGCGTTGCCCGCTCGCTCGCCCATTCCGTTCACGGTGAGGTGCAAGCCATGAACCCCGGCCTTGACGGCTTCAAGCACATTGGCCACTCCTAAATCGTAGTCGTTATGACCGTGAAAATCGAAGTGGGTAGTGGGGTAGCGCTCTAAAATTTCTTTTAAGAAGGCGGCGGTCTCTTCAGGGGTTAAGATGCCCAAAGTATCAGGCAGCAGAATGCGCTTTATAGGCTGAGTGACTAGAAAGTCTAAGTAGTCGAAAACGTATGACTTCGAGTTGCGCATGCCGTTGCTCCAGTCTTCGAGGTACACGTTTGAGGTGATGCCTCTTTTTTGGGCCTCCTGAAGATTTTGACCGACCTGCTCAAAATGCTGTTCGGGTGTTAGCTTCAGCTGATGGGTAAGGTGATTAAGCGAACCCTTAGTGAGCAGATTTTGAACTTGGGCGCCTGCCGACTGCATCCAGTCTAGAGAAACGTTTTTGTCTACAAAGGTGAGTACCTCAATGCGATCGAGTAAATCTTTGGAAAGCGCCCAATGTGTAATGCGTTTTACGGCCTCTTGTTCACCTTCTGAAACCCGAGCAGAGGCAATTTCTATGCGGTCTACCTGAAGCTCTTCTAGAAGCAGCTGAGCCACGGTGAGCTTTTCTGCTGCGGTAAAAGATACCCCAGAAGTTTGTTCACCATCGCGAAGCGTGGTGTCCATGATTTCAATAGGCCTTTGTTTGGGGCTCATGAGATACGAGTTAGCGCACGCCTAGAAGGGGCGCGACTGGGCAAAATCTTTTATTGCTGATTCAATATTCAGTAGGTAGTCAATGTCGTCAAATCCGTTTTGAAGGTTTTGTTTTTTGTAAGAAGATATCTCAAAACGCTCTTGCTGTGCCGTAGCGTCTAGCGTAACGGTTTGTGAATCTAGGTCTACAGTCACCGAAGCGCTAGGGTCTTTTTCAACCGCACTAAAAATAGCCTGTAAAAAGTCTTCTGATACTTGCACGGGTAGCACCCCAATGTTCAGACAATTGTTTTGGAAGATGTCGGCAAAAAAGCTCGAAACCACACAACGAAAACCGTAATCGTATATCGCCCAAGCGGCGTGCTCTCTCGAAGAGCCCGAGCCAAAGTTTTTGCCTCCTACCAAAATTTTACCCGAATAGGTAGAGTTGTTGAGTACAAAATCGGCCTTAGGGCTGCCGTCTTGATGGTAGCGCCAATCGCGAAAAAGGTTATCTCCAAACCCCTTGCGTTCGGTGGCCTTTAAAAAGCGGGCCGGAATGATTTGGTCGGTGTCTACATTTTCAATGGGCAGAGGAACAACCGAGCTGGTTAATCGCGTGAATTTATCGTAAGCCATATGCGTTAGTCTGTAAATGTTCTAGGATCGGTTACTACACCTGTAACGGCGGTGGCGGCTGCCACAGTTGGGCTGGCAAGCATGGTGCGTGCACCTGGGCCTTGACGCCCTTCAAAATTTCGGTTAGAGGTGCTCACCGCAACTTTTCCGGCCGGAATTTTATCTTCGTTCATGGCTAAACAAGCCGAGCATCCGGGCTCTCTTAGCTCAAAGCCTGAGGCCGTCAAGATGTCGTAAAGGCCTTCATCAATAATGGCCTGACGCACCTTGTGCGATCCGGGTACCAGCCATGCAGTGATGTGATCGGCTTTTTTGCGCCCCTTCACAATTGAAGTGAACGCTCTAAAGTCTTCGATGCGCCCATTGGTGCAGCTTCCGAGAAAAACATAGTCTACTTTTTTTCCTAGCAGGGGCTCGTTTTCGCTAAAGCCCATGTAGTCTAGTGACTTTTTGTAGCTCTCTTTGCTTCCTTCGGTTTGCGCTGCGGTAGGAATGCTGCCACTGATGCCTGTTCCCATGCCCGGGTTGGTTCCGTAGGTGATCATAGGCTCGATTTCGGGTCCGTTCAAGATGATCTCCTTGTCGTAGCTAGCGCCTTCGTCTGTGTGAAGGGTGCTCCAATAGTTCATCGCGCTTTCCCAGTCACATCCCTTAGGCGCAAACTCGCGGCCCTTAACGTACTCAAAAGTGGTTTGGTCTGGCGCGATCATGCCTCCTCTTGCTCCCATCTCTATAGAGAGGTTGCAAACAGTCATGCGCCCCTCCATGCTCATTTTTTCAAAGACCTCTCCTGTGTATTCGACGAAATACCCCGTCGCTCCTGAGGTACTCAATTTTGATATGATATATAACGCCACATCTTTAGGAGTCACTCCCTTACCAGGCATACCTTCTATGTGAATGCGCATACTTTTGGGTTTGGGCTGCATGATGCACTGTGTAGAAAGCACCATTTCAACTTCAGAGGTGCCGATGCCGAAGGCGATGGCTCCAAATGCTCCGTGAGTAGAGGTGTGAGAGTCACCGCATACGATGGTGGCTCCGGGCAGTGTTATTCCGTATTCGGGCCCTACCACGTGTACAATACCGTTTTTTTCGTGCCCTAATCCCCAATAAGAGATGTTGTGTTCAGCCGCGTTATGCTCTAAGGCCTCAAGCTGCTTGGCAGAAAGGGCATCGGCTACCGGAAGGTGTTGGTTCATCGTAGGCGTATTGTGGTCAGCCGTTGCAAAGGTGCGCTCTGGATACAACACTTTAATGCCACGATTCTTCAACCCTAAAAAGGCCACGGGGCTGGTAACCTCGTGCACCATGTGGCGATCGATAAATAATACGTCGGGCCCGTCAGTTACTGAAGAAACAACGTGTGCGTCCCATACTTTGTCGAATAGTGTCTTTTTCATTTAAAACGAAAAGTGAATTTAATGTGTGATTTGTTTGACGAGAATCTCGATGTCCTGGTCGTTTATTTCTTTTTTAGAATCGGCCATAATCAAGAACTGCTCATACATGGCATCGAGCATTAATTTGTCAAATTCGAAGCCCAAATTTTTAGCCCGATAAGCGAGAGCAGCCCTACCACTTCTGGCAGTTAATACAATGGCTGAAGCATCAACACCCACCTCTAGCGGGTCTATAATTTCATAAGTCTCCCGATTCTTAATTACTCCATCTTGGTGAATTCCAGAGCTGTGGGCAAAAGCATTTGCGCCTACAATCGCTTTGTTGGCCTGAACAAACATTCCCATGCGGTCAGACACCAACTGGCTTATAGAGTGAAGTAGTTTGGTGTTAATGTCGGTGTATAAGTTCAACCCTGGATGCTGACGCATAATCATAACCACCTCTTCAAGGGCGGTGTTTCCTGCTCGCTCTCCTATGCCGTTAATGGTGCATTCGATTTGACGCGCACCGTTTTTTGCTCCCGAAATGGCATTGGCGGTGGCTAGCCCTAAATCGTTGTGGCAGTGACACGAAAGCGTAGCCTTTTCGATACCTTTCACGTTGGCCTTGAGGTAGGCAATTTTTGCGCCGTAATCTTCGGGCAGGCAATAACCAGTGGTATCAGGAATGTTAAGCACAGTGGCTCCTGCTGCGATCACGCGTTCACATACGCGAGCCAGAAATTCGTTATCGGTGCGACCGGCGTCTTCGGCGTAAAACTCTACGTCTTCAACATAGCGTTTAGCGTAGGCCACGGCTTTTTCGGCCCTCTCTATGATCTGATCACGGGTTGCCCGAAACTTGTGCGTAATGTGAGAATCAGAAGTGCCAATTCCGGTATGAATACGGGGTCTTTTAGCGTGTTTTAGGGCCTCGGCGGCCACATCAATATCTTTTTCTACGGCGCGGGTTAGTCCGCAGACGCGTGCATGTTTAACCAATTTGGCGACGGCTTCTACCGATTCGAAATCTCCGGGGCTAGATACAGGAAACCCAGCTTCGATGATATCTACTCCAAGGGCATCGAGCTGTTCGGCAATCTCAAGCTTGCTTTTCTTGTCAAGCTTGCAGCCGGGCACCTGCTCTCCGTCTCTTAAAGTGGTATCGAAAATTTCTACTTTCTCTTTGCTCATAGCTCTTTGCTCATAGCTCCTCCGGCCTAATTATTATTCAAAAATATAGGCTCTTTGGGTGTTCATTTGTGTATACCATTTTATATTACGAAATTCACCCTGATTTTGTTAGACCTAAATTATTTAAATGCAGCGAGTTACACAAAAAATTTCTTCGACGCCTAAAAATGCTCAAGACCCTGTCTTTTTGCTTGTAAAGTCTTTAACTAAGGCACAAAAACGACAATTTAAGCTTTACGCCAAGCGCATCGAAGGACATCGCGATTCCAAATTTATCCAATTGTTCGATTTTTTTGATCAATCTGAGATCTACGAAGAGCGCGAACTGTTCAAGCAACCCTTTGTTGCTCGTGCGCAATTAGCCAACCTTAAGTCGCATCTTTACAAGCAGCTTCTGACTTCTTTGAGGCTGAGCCCCAGCATTCAAAATCCGAGAATGCTCATTCGTGAGCAGCTTGATTTTGCCACTGTACTTTATCAGAAGGGGCTGTACAAACAGAGTCTAAAGATGCTAGAGAAAGCCAAGCAGATGGCCAAGAAATGGGATGAAAAATACACCCAACACGAGATTGTAGAATTTGAGAAAATTATTGAGTCTCAATATATAACCAGAAGCATGAGCAACCGCACTGAGGCTCTGGTTTCAGACGCACGCATGCTAGGAGAGGCCAATATGCTCTGCAGCCAACTCTCTAACCTATCGCTATTGTTGTACGAACGTCTCTTAAAAGCCGGATACGTCAAAAGTGACGAAGAGTATAGAGAAATAACTCAGTTTTTTTTCAGAGAATTACCTAAGGTAGAGTACGATCAACTGGGGTTTAGAGAGCGCTTATGGTATTCAAAGGCACATGTATGGTACAGCATGATCACTCAAGATTTTTTAGGGTTGTTCAAGCACGCCTCAAGGTGGGTTTATTTGTTTGAACAGTTTCCCGAGATGCTTAGCTCTCATCCGATTTTTTACCTCAAGGCAAATAACTATCTCATGGAATCCTTGCTATTACTGCGTCACCCCGAGAGGTTTAAGTCTACCCTAGAGCACATGCGCAAGACGATTGATTCTGAGGGGTTTCCGGTAAATACAAACACACAAGCATTGGCTTTTCTGTATTTTGTAAACAATGAACTCAACCTTCATTTTTTAAAGGGCACTTTCGAAGAAGGCCTGCAGTTAATTCCTGAGGTCAAACAGGGCATTAAACGATTTGAGAACCAAATTGACGCTCACCACGTTATGATGCTTTATTACAAAATGGCCTGCATGTATTTTGGAGCTGCAGAGTACAAACAGTGCATTGACTATTTAAGACCAATTATTTTCAATTCTAACCTCACTATGCGAGAAGACTTAATGTGTTTTTCGCGTATTCTCGATGTAATTGCCCATTTTGAGGCGGGTCTTGACGATGATTTAGACCGTTTATTATTGAGCACTTACCGATTTCTTATTCGCATGAACGATTTGCATCAGGTACAGCGACTGCTCATTCAATTTATTCGTGAACTAGGGTCGATTTATCCGCAAGACCTTAAAGAAAAATTCAGAGTGTTGCATGGGCAACTTCTTCCGCTTGAAGAAGACTACTACGAGCGGCGCTCTTTTTTGTATTTAGATGTGTTGTCATGGCTAGAAAGCCATATCACCTCTACACCTTTGGCCCAGGTGGTTACTCGTAAAAATGCACTGGCCGTGAAGGCCTCTAGGCTTTAGAATCGCGTAAAACTCATTACGATAAAGGCGACTAGAGCGAGCATCCACACCGCAAGCATTCCAACTTTGACGCTTCCAGATAGCCTTCCCATGTTCTTGAAAAGAAGCTGAAGGGCCACCAGAAGCAAACTGAATGCGGGAATACCAAAGGTCAACAACATGCTAATGTGGTAGAAGATCGGATGGTAAGGCCCGCCCCAGTTGTGGTCTATGTATTGAAAGCCCGGTAACATCAAAATATCGTTGCCAATATTGACGTCGATGAAGCTTCCTATGATAAAACTAACGGTGATTACGATCAGTAGTATGAGTGTTATTGCGATGATGATCACCCCCAAAAGCTTTCCCAGCACTTCTCCTATGAAGCTGAGCACACTGCCAATAGCCTTAAATAGGGCATTGAATAGTTCGCCCAGAAAAGCAAAGAATCCTTTAGCTCCTTTCTCAGCCTTGCTTTGTGCGCCCTTGAAATCCACGTTTTTAAGATCTTCTCTGACGTTTTGATAGCTCTCTTTAACAAAGTCTTCGATATTGCTAAAGGTGGCGGCCTTGCCTTTCATTTCTAATTTTTGCGCCGTGCTAACAGCTTTTGGAATAATGATCCAAAGCACAAAATAGAATATCACAGACAGGCCACTAAACATTAGCGCCAAGAAAATAATACGCACCCAGACAGGGTCTATTCCGGCGAAGTGGCCGATGCCCGAACAGACCCCCCCGAGTACTTGGTTGTCAGGATCTCTATAGAGACGCTTTTTACTACTCGTCGTGTACGGGCGCCCCTGAGGCCGTGGCTCTTCTTCATCTTCAGATACGTAGTCTTCAGGCTGCCCCATGATGGTAATGACTTCTTCGACGTCTACTATAGAGATGACTGACCTCTTTTTTTCGGTGAAAAGCTCAGCAATGCGGTTTTCGATATCGGCTATGATTTCGTCTCTACCAATATTGTTGTTCAGGTAGGCTTTAATTGAGTCTAGGTAGTGCTGGAGCTTTAAATAGGCGTCTTCGTCTATGTGAAAAACAAGCCCAGAAAGGTTAACAGTTAATGTTTTTTTCATGATTTGTTGGTTACGATATTTATAGCGTGTTGTAGTTCGTTCCAGGTAAGTTTGAGTTCTTCTAGAAATGCGACTCCTTCTTCAGTAAGCGTGAAATACTTCCTGGGCGGCCCACCTGTCGACTCTTCCCAGCGGTATTGCAGAAGCTCTGCATTCTTTAAACGGGTGAGTAAGGGATAAAGTGTGCCCTCTACGACCAAAAGCTTTGCATCTTTGAGGTGCGCAAGTATCTCAGAGGCATAGAGGTCTTGGTCTTTGAGCACAGACAATATGCAGAACTCTAAAATGCCCTTGCGCATCTGCTGTTTGGTGTTTTCAATATTCATAGGTTATCTATAATGCACTGCAAAGATATAAACTAAAAATAGTACTATGCAAAACAAAGTACTAAATAATGTACCTTTCTTAAAAATTCCCTGCTCATGGACCTTTTGCTGATCATTTTGGGGAGCTTTTTGCTCCTTGTAGGTATCATTGGCTGTTTTGTACCCGTGATACCTGGCCCGGTTATTGGCTATTTGGCCTTGCTAGTGTTAAAATTTAGTGATGGGCATGACATTGGTGCGACCTGGTTGTGGGTGTTTGGTATTCTCTCGGTAACTGTGTCTATCATTGACAATGTTATTCCCGTATATGCCACTAAACACTTTGGAGGATCCAAATCAGGCGTCATTGGCTCGTTTGTGGGCCTCGTGATGGGGTTACTGTTTTTTCCGCCCTTTGGATTTCTTTTTGGCCCATTGCTGGGAGCCTTTGCCGGCGAACTCTATGAACAGCAATCAGACATAAAAGCTGCAGCTAGAGCCGCGTTAGGGTCGCTTATGGGCATTTTAGCCGGATCTGTCTTAAAACTGGCCCTAGTGGTATGGATGGCGTGGGTATTTTATGCTGCTCTTTAAGAGGAGTGGTCGCTAACGATAAGCCACTTACCCTTTATTTTTCGAACTAATAGACTGAAATGCCCCGTTGGCGTGTCTTTTTCTCGATAAAGTGTGAATTTTCCGATGACTTGAATAGTGCGTTTGTCCCACTGTCTTTTTTCTAGAATATCAAAGGCCAATCGCCCCATGGCTGCGCGATCGGGGTAGCGTTTTTTATAGCCTTCTAGGGTGTTCTGATAGCCGTAGGTGGGGCCGGTGCTCCCCACGAAGATCAAGCGCTCGTCGTTCCAATAGCCCAGCATAAAATCGTTGACGTTTCCGTCATTCCAGGCCCTTATCTGTTGCTCAAAAAGGGCATCAATAGTTTGTTCAACCTGGGCATTGGGTTGTTTTTGAGCCCAACCAGATAGGCTGAATAACAAGACGGCTATAAATACGTGTTTTCTCATAAAATTAAATGGTGGGGTTTCCAAAAAGATCGGTCGTGCTTTTGCCTTTGGTGAGTTCGAGCATGACCTGTGCCTGTGTTTTTTGTTGTCGTTCATTGATGATGTGCACTAAAGAAACACCCTTTTCAGATAAAACCTCTCCGATGAGCTTTGATCGGTGACATTGATGGGGCTCTACCTCGCCGCACATCAGCGCCACGCTCAATTCTTTCTCGTGCGCGTTGAGTAGGCGATCTATTCCGCCTTTAAAGGCCTGATGGTTCTTGGCCTTTTGCACATCGAGTTTGCCCTCGGTGTAGCAGCTGTCGTCTTTGGGTATTCCGCCTATCATGTCACCCAAATACACATAGCCCACGCCCTGCTGTTGCAAAAAGGCGGATATAGGCTCGCGGCAAAAATCGGGGTTCCACTTCGAATAGGGGTTAGAGCGCACATCGGCTATGTATTCAATGCTATAAGCACGTAATAGAGCCATGAAGTCTTCGACAGAACGAAGCCCGTATCCGATGCTGTATATGGGAGCAATCAAAATCTTACCTATCTTATGCTTAAATTCTACACCAATGAAAGGTATAAAAATCACCGCTATACTCATCGCCCTCATGGGTTCGTTGCTAACCCCCATGATCGCTCAAGACTACGGAGCCATTTTGCCCATGCGCGAGCGCGCAAAAGTTATTAACGAGCTTCTCGAAGACAAAATTGAGCATTATTTACCGAAGCTAATGAGCGATACGGGCATAGACATGTGGGTAGTGGTATCCAGAGAATACAACGAAGACCCAGTCATCAAGACCCTATTACCCGCCGAGTGGTTGGCCGCAAGAAGAAGAACCATTCTGGTGTTTTTTAACACCGGCCAACAGATAGAGACCATAGCTGTGGCCCGCTACGATGTGGGGTCAGCTTTTAAGAGTGCCTGGGATACAGAAAAGCAGCCCGATCAGTGGGCTAGGCTTCGAGAACTAGTAGAAGAGCGCAATCCGAAATCTATAGGCATTAATCAATCGGAGCATTTCGGACTCGCTGACGGCATTGTGGCCACCGACAAAGAGGCATTGCTTGAAGCCCTTGGGCCTAAATTTGCAAAACGAGTAGTATCTGCCGAAAAGCTAGCTATTGCATGGCTTGAAACCCGTACTGCTAAAGAGATGGCCATTTACCCTCATATTGAGCGCATCAGCCACAACATTATTGCTGAGGCCTTCTCAGAAAAGGTGATTACACCGGGAGTAACTACCACCGAAGATGTGGTTTGGTTTATGCGCGACAAGGTGCGCGCGTTAGGGTTGCAGACTTGGTTTCATCCGACTATAGATATTCAGCGCGCAGATCCTGAGCGCTTTGATCATTTGAGAACCTTTTCAAAGCGTCCTGACACGCAAGTGATCATGCCTGGAGATCTGCTGCATTGCGATTTTGGAATCACCTACTTGAGATTGAATACCGATCAGCAGCAACACGCTTATGTATTAAGTGCTGGAGAGACTGATGCCCCCGAATTCCTCAAAAATGCCTTGGCGGTCGGAAACCGCCTCCAAGACATTTTCACCAATAACTTTAAAGAGGGCCGAAGCGGAAACGAGGTGCTCGCCATGAGTCGTGCACAGGCCATTGCTGAGGGTATTACCCCCTCAATTTATACCCACCCCATTGGGTATCACGGGCACGCTGCAGGAACCACCTTGGGCATGTGGGATTTTCAAGGGGGAGTGCCCTACACTGGCGACTATCCGCTGCACCTGAATACCGCCTATTCCATTGAGCTGAACGCCACTGTGTTTATCAAAGAATGGAATAAAGAGGTACGTATTATGCTCGAAGAAGAGGCCTTTTTCGATGAAAACGGGGTCCGCTACATAGACGGACGTCAAGAGCAGCTCATCGTGGTGAATAAGCCCTTTAGCTCGCTTTAGGCAAGAAGATTTCGGCGATCATGCAGCGAGCGCTTCCGCCTCCGCAGGTTTCGATAACACCAAGTTCAGGATGAACGATAGGGTTAAAAGACTCTAGAGTTTTAATTTGGCCTGCCGTTAGGCTTTTGTATGCCGAATCGCTCATGATCAGCACCGGGTTTTGATCTTGGTCTCCCACCTGTAACATGTTTCCGGCAAACTGATGCATCTGAGCTTCGCTGATCGGGATCAGCGTCTTACCCGATTCTTTTAAGTGCTTTTTGAGTTGTTTGCGCTCGCGTTCATCATCTATACATTCTAAACAAACCACTGCATAATGGTCGGCTACACACATCATCACATTGGTGTGGTAAATCTTTAGCCGTTTACCATTGACGGTTTGGTAGGCACTAAAGGTGAAAGGTGTATACTCGAAGTCTTCACAAAACTCAATGAAAAGGTCTTCGTCTGCTCGCTCAGAAAGTGCGCAATAGGCCATGCGATTCTCGTGATCTAGTATCATGCTTCCGGTTCCTTCTAGGTAAAGGCCTTCTTCTTCAGCTCTGCTGTAATCGATCACTTCTTCAATCTCAAAACCCTGCTCTTCTAAAAGATCAAGCACCTCTTCTCGGCGCTCACGTCTACGATTTTCGGCGAACATTGGGTATAGCGCAACACGTCTGTCGTGGTGCATCGAGATCCAGTTATTCGGAAAAAGCGCATCTGGTGTATCACTGCCTTCGGGTTCGTCAAACACAGTAACGTTTATGCGTGCCTGCCTCAACTGTTGAACCATGGCGTCAAACTTCGTTTGGGCCTCTTTCAGAACCGCCTTCGACTCAAGGCCTGCGTCTGCTTGAAAATAATTGTTGACGGCAGTTTCTTCGTTTTTTCTAAAACTCGATGGGCGCACCATCAGAAGATGTGAACTGTATTGCTTCATGGGGTTCTTTATTTGGGGTCTCTGAACAGCGGAAGTGTTGTACAGCGCAGCAGGCCCTCTTGTTTGGCTATTTCTCTAAAAGGTACAGCTTCGACGGTAATGTCTTTTGAGCGTAACCATGAATTTAGGCGGTCGAAGCTGTGATCAGAGACCACGGCGGTGGGGCTAATCGAGAAAATATTGCTATTCATTTCATACATCTCTTGTGCCGAAATAGGAAATAACTGCTCTGCGCCAAAGAGGCTAGTAAGGTAATCTACATCTTCTTGGTGCATAAACCCTTCTTTGTGAATGATAGCATAGCGGTCTCCCACCGGCTGAAAACAGCAATCAAGGTGAAGAGCATTGGCAAACGGATCGGTATTTGATTTGCGCAACTCAAAGGCCTTTACTTTTTTGTTGCCGAACTGCTTGCCTAACCAATCTACTGCTTGAACGTTGGTTCGAGCGGTAATGGTCTGGGCATAGTCGGGTTGGTTGTAATAGCCCACAAATAGGTGTTCGCCGTGAAGCATTACATCTCCGCCTTCAACGTGAACCTCGCTAGGCGGCGTTAGTATTTTTGAAGGGTCGATAAGGCTCAGTATGTGTTTGATAGCCTGTATTTCTCTTTCGCGATCGGGCAAGATATTTGCCTTCACAAAAAAATCATCTATGACAAACCCGATGTCTCTAGAGAATATTTGATTGCAGTCTTCGATAATTTGAGGCCGGAATACCTGCACCTCATAACGTTGAAGTACTATTGCAAACGCGTCGAGTTCTTTGATCATATCGCTCTCGAGCGGATAGGAATTTTGAGCAATGTGCACTCTTGATTTTGGGTCATAGGCCTCCTCTAAAGTAGGAGCGGGGCCGTTCTGATGTGCAATTCCCAGAATCACCGAACGCAACCTAGAGGTTTCGTCTGTCAGTTGTAATTGCATAGGTTGGGTTGTTTGAGCAAAAATACACTGAAGTTTACTAAGTTTTTAAGCGGAGAATTTTAGTATTTTTAAAGCTATGAATGCTTACGCTAACGCTTTGCTTTATGCTATTCCAGCCTTTATGGTCTTGGTGTTGATCGAAATTGCCTACGGTCACTATGCGAAGCAACAGAAATACAGGCTATTTGATACCTTGAGCAGTTTGAGCAGTGGAGTCACCAATGTACTCAAAGACAGTCTTGGTTTAGCGCTTGTGCTAGTGAGTTATCCGTTTTTGGTATCTCGCTTGGCGGTCACAGAGGTTTCAGGATCATGGTTAACTTGGGCTATCGCCTTTGTGGTGATTGACTTTGCCGGTTATTGGAACCATCGCCTGAGTCACCATGTGAATATATTTTGGAATCAGCACGTGATTCACCACTCGAGCGAAGACTTCAACTTGGCCTGCGCGCTTAGACAGTCGATCTCTAACGTAGTCGGATATACTGCTATTTTGTTATTACCAGCCGCTTTATTGGGCGTTCCGTATTCGGTAATCGCAGTGTTAGCACCGCTGCATCTTTTCGGGCAATTTTGGTACCACACCCAGCATATCGGAAAGCTGGGCTTTATTGAATACATCTTGGTGACCCCTTCTCAGCATCGGGTTCATCATGCGATCAATCAGCAGTATATAGACAAAAATCTAGGACAAATCTTCTCTGTCTGGGATCGTCTTTTTGGAACTTTTCAAGAAGAATTAGACGAGGTGCCTCCCCGCTATGGAGTGCTGAAACCTGCAGAAACCTATAACCCTTTATGGATCAATTTTCAACACGCCTATAACCTTGCCTTTGATGCTTGGCATGCTAGGCGTTTTATAGACAAGTTGCGTATTTGGTTTATGCCCACAGGTTGGCGCCCAGCCGATGTAGCTAATCGTTTTGAGCGACCCATCATTGAAGATGTGTATGCCTATGAAAAGTATGATCCGAAGAGCACCTTGCTGCGCAAGGTGGTGGTCTTCGTTCAGTTTGTACTAGCTATAAGCTTGTTGTTTTACTTTTTCGCACTCTTTTCAGACTTGAGTACTATTCACAGAGTTTATTCAGGAGCGCTGATTTTTTTGATGGTTTTGGGTTATTCTTCGCTCATGGATGGCTCTCGTTGGGCTTTAGTTTTTGAGGCCTTGCGTATCGCGTTGCTCATTGGTTTGTACGTGTGGGCTTCAGCGTTCTTCGTGGCAATGGGCTTACCATTTACCCTTTTAGTAGGCTTGAGCGCTCTCTCGGGCCTAGCCACCAAATGGGCCCTTGCCGATGCGTAGTCGCTTTTCTGCGGCCAATATCGGCTTGGTACTGGGTCCGCTTTTTTTTGCAGTGGTTTATTTCGGATTCTCTCCTAAGGGGCTTTCGTCCGATGCTATTGCCGCCCTTGCTGTTGCGCTTTGGATAGGTACATGGTGGGTAACCGAGGCCGTTCCGATTGCCGTTAGCGCGCTATTACCCATGGTGCTTTTTCCGCTTACCGGAGCTCTTGATTTGACCACGACTACCGTGGCTTATGGGCATAAATATGTTTTTTTATATCTCGGCGGATTTCTGCTGGCCATAGCCATCGAGAAGGTCAATTTACACCGACGTATTGCACTAACCATTATTGCGCTTATTGGAACCCGAATGCGACTTATTGTGCTGGGATTTATGGTGGCCACTGCTTTTTTGTCGATGTGGATATCTAATACAGCCACCTCGGTAATGATGCTTCCCATAGGCCTGGCAATTATTGCCCAATATAGAGATCACCCAGAAACCCCAGAAAACGAGCACACCCAGTTTGGAAAGATGCTTATGCTTTCCATCGCCTATAGCGCCTCTATTGGCGGAATGGCCACCCTAATCGGAACCCCGCCCAATCTGGTTTTGGCGGGAATTGTTAAAGAGCTGTATGGGGTAGAGATTGGCTTTTTAGACTGGATGTTACTTGCGTTTCCGCTATCGGTAGTGCTTTTGGTCGTATGCTGGCTTTACCTCACTCGAATGGCGATCACGCTTAAGGCCGATGATTTTGCCGGAGGAGTTGAAGAGATAAGTCGCCAGCGCGCGGCTTTAGGGCAAATGAATGCTTCAGAGAAAAAAGTATTACTAGTGTTTGTACTTACGGCTATCGCCTGGATGAGCAGATCTTTTTTGCTTGCCCCTATTTTACCAGCTATAGACGACACCATTATCGCCTTGGCCTCAGGAATTATTCTTTTTGTGCTGCCTGGGTCTTCTAAAGGGGAGGCTATTCTTCACTGGGACGATTCAAAAAGGGTGCCTTGGGGTATTCTGTTGCTTTTTGGTGGCGGATTAGCCATAGCACAAGGCTTTAAAGAAACCGGCCTTGCCCAATGGTTTGCCGAGCAGCTAGTCACTTTGCAGTTTCTTCCACTACTGTTAATGACTTTGGTGCTAGTGGCCGCTATTAATTTCTTGACTGAAATCACTTCGAACTTAGCCACTACAGCGATGATTTTGCCTGTTTTGGCACCGTTGGCGGCTGCTATGGGAGTGCATCCGTATACCTTCATGATTAGCGCAACGCTGGCGGCATCTTGTGCATTTATGTTGCCAGTGGCTACTCCGCCAAATGCCGTGGTTTTTGGCTCAGGCTATGTTAACATGTCAGATATGATTCGCGCCGGGCTTGGGCTAAACCTGTTTTCTATTTTGCTCATTACTTTATGGGTGTACTATCTAATGCCGCTGTTGTGGCCTTTACAAGCGCTGAGTTAACGCTTAGATTTGATAGATCGATCAAAGGGCACCCCAAGCTGCACCCAAAGGTTTTGATCGTCTTTGTGATCTGCGATATCTACACCATACACTACTTTAGTTAGATCTCCGTAGACAAAGGTTCCAAAGATTCGATCCCAAATAGACAGCATATTGCCGAAGTTAGAGTCGGTCCAAGGTAGCTCGTTGTGGTGATGAAACTTGTGCATATTCGGAGTAACAAACACATAAGAAATGGCTTTATCAATCCCCACTGGAAGGGCGATATTTGCGTGCGTGAAATAGGTGAATACCACACTCAAGATGCGATAAAACAAATAAAAAGAGACCGGCATGCCTGTAAGGGCTATGGCTATTAATGCGAAGGTCTCTCTGAGCAGAAAATCAAGTGGGTGGTGTCGTGTTCCAGTAGTGACGTCGACGTGCTTATCGCTGTGATGCACCAGGTGTAGCCTCCAAAGGGCGGGTACTTTATGCAGTAAAAAGTGCACAAAGTATTGGGCGATAAAATCAAGAAAGATTAGGGCAATTATGAGCTCGGCCCATAAAGGCCACTCGATCAAGTTTAAAAGCCCAAAATTACTTTGATTGATCCATTGATAAAGCAGTGCTGTGAGTGCTCCGAATGCCACATTAATAAGCATAACCATGAAAAGCAGCGAGCCATTAACTCGTGCATGACGCCATTTTTTGTAGCTGAAATTGATTTGAGCATAATACCCTTCTGCGATCCAGAAAATGCCTAGAACAAAGAAGATCCAGGCGGCTTTCATCCAAACCGGCATCTGTTCAAAAAAGAGTAAAAAAGATTCCATAGCACAGCGAATATACTAAATTAACAAAACCAAAGGTTAGTCATTAGCCACTGGTGCATAGCGCCTTACTGAATTTTGCACCACATCGTCTCTATTAAAAGACATGGGTTTAGTCTGAAAATTTTGATAGAGCTTCATCTGGTCGTCGTAGTGAAGCGAACTTTTACGATTGCTGTTTCCGTACGAAATAACCGACTGATAGTGGGTCTCGTCTTCTCTAAACTGAATGAGCGCGATGTAAGACTCGCCGTTGGTGATGCGGTAGCGTCCGTCTTTAAACGGAGCCCCGTGCATGGCTGTCACCACGTCTGGAAGCCCCCAAATCGGAATATTCTTGTCGCCCCTTACCAGCTTCTGAAAATCGCCAAGCACAATGTCTTGCGACTTAAAATGGCGATTCATGTAGCGGCTTGTGCGTTTGAGCCCCTTGTGAAGCGTTGCCATATCGAACGTTTTGTCTTCGCCCAGCTTCGCCCAGTAGCGCCCTAATTGATAGTATAAAATGGCATAGGCTGCTGCCCCTTTTGAGTCTGCTGCCGCTACTCTGTCCCATGATTGAATTTTTCGCAGTAAGCTTCCTACACCTGGATAGTCTGCAGGGTCCATATCAAATAAAGCATTGAGATTTACATAGTTATAATTGAGTGGATCTGGCAGCGTATGGTCGTACTTAATTTGTTTTAACCGCTGAAAATCTATAGTATCCGTTTCTTCTAGCAACTTAAAGAGCCTTGTACTTCTGTTATTATCGTACCGCTCGTAGCCCATAGAAATAGGATAGTCTTCAGCTTTGGGATTGTCTTCTGGTGCGCTTGACTTAAAGGGGCTGTGGTTGGCGTTGTACACGTAACCCGATTTAGGCTGAATGACCTGCGGAAGGTCTTCGGTCTCGTAGTAACTGTCCCAAAGTGTTTCATAGGTATTTCCGGGCACCAGACCCTCCCAATTGTATCCTTCGGCACGTATGGGCATTTTACCGTTAGAGATGTAAAATATGGTGTCATTCTTATCGGCATATCCGATGTTGTATCCGGGTAAAGCGTTCATTTTTAACGCCTGGTAGAACTCGGTAAACGATTGCGCTTTGTTCATTCGCCACCACTGCTCTAGGGCGCGAACCGTAGTAGTGCTTGGGGTACGAACGGCGTAAAACCCTTTTGAGTTTTTAAGTGTTGGCCCGTAAATACTAGAGTAGAAAGGGCGGTTGATTCCGATGCGTAGTCCTAAAAATTTGAAATAGACCTTGGCTTTGTGCTTTTCAAGTGTAAGCAGGTCATTGTCTACCCTGTAGGTAAGATTCTTTTTGTCAGTGACCTCTAGCTTAAAAATATCGGCCTTGTCTTGGAAGTTCACCGTATGTGTCCAGCCTAAATATTCGTTAGCTCCTGTAAGTACGCAGGGCGCTCCAGGAAAAAGTGCTCCAATAATATTAGTGCCCTCTTCGCTTACTAGGTGCGCCTCATACCATGAGGTTGGCCCCTCTAAGGGTTGATGGGTGTTTATGGTAAGAAAACTAGCGTTTTGTCCGGTTTTTTTGCTAGAAAGGGCGATAAGGTTTGATCCATTGCTCTCGGTTTGAATAGGAAGCTCTCTGGGTGTTCTTTTCTTCAGAATCTGACTAACCAAGCGGTCAGCCGCATTAGATACAAAAAGCTGAAGTTGAGAATACGCGATCATTTGAATGGGGCTTATTGGAAAAAGTTCATCGAGCAGCACCTCTTCTTTATGCGCCTCTGCATAGGCACTAAGCCCCTCTGCGTACCCTTTAACTACTTGCATAAAGTCGTCTGAAAGCGTGTGTACTTGTTCTCTTGCTGTTTTTTCTGCTTGAATGAATTGCTGTAAAAAATCTGCGGGAGCCCCTTTTAATCCAATAGTTTTTGAAAGTTTCGCGTCTCCCGCTAAAAATCCAAGTTGAATGGTTTCAAAATCGTCTTCTGCATGCGCCCAGGCGAGACCGTAGGCTACTTCAGCATCTGTTTTAGCATAGATATGAGGCACACCATAGGCATCGCGAATAATTTCAATGTTTTGCGGATTAATCTGTCCGAAAACAACGAAAAAAGGCATGAGAATAAGCGCAATAGAGAAATGGTTTTTCATGATTTTTATTTGCATCTTGTAATTTATGAAAAGATTGTCTGAAGAAGAGCAACAAAGGTATGTACTCGATCAACTTGACCTGCATTGGAGCATAGTTGATAATGCACTTAAGCTTCGTTTAGAGCTTGATAGTTTGCAAGAAGTACACGAGCTATTAACGCGGCTTTCTAGAGAGGCGAATGAGCAAAATCATCACCCCGATATTGTGGTAAATGCCAAGGTTGTTGATGTGTCGTTGACTACGCACGATGCTTCTGGACTAACCACTCTCGATTTTAAATTCGCTATGGCCGTTGAAACCCACTATAAGCGAATTATCTCGTTTAGGGCTATCTAAATTTCTGCTTTAAGAAGTGCTGAAGGTCTTTATTAGCACCGTATAGCACCAATATATTGCCTTTTTCTAGGCTATTTTCTGCAGAGGCTACCCCTTGTACTTGATTTTCCATTTTAGTTTTTCCTAGAATAGAGGTTGCTTCTACCTTCTTGATGATAGTGAGCACAAGTAAGTTGTACTTTGAGCGAAATCCGACCTCTTTTAAAGTCTTGCCTACATACTCTTCAGGCACCGTGGCCTCGATTATACTATAGTCGTCGCTTAATTCAAATGAATCTACCACGTTTACTAGACAAAGTTTTTTGGCCCAACGCTCGGCGGTTTCTTCTTCTGGGCGCACGATCTCGTCAACACCTATTGCCTGTAAGACCTTCTCGTGCAGCGGATTAATGGAGCGGCTTATGAGGCGTTTTACTTCGAGATTTTTAAAAAGTGCGGTTGCCATTATGTTTGCTCCTTGGTCTTCTCCAATACCAATAACCACGATATCAGTGCTTTTTAGGGGCAAGCCCGAAACGGCAAGTTCATCTGTGGCGTCCATTTCCATGGTGTAGGTAATTTTTTCGCGGTATGCCTCTACCTTAGCAGCGCTGGTATCGATACCAATAACCTCGTTTCCTTGGCTGGTTAGTTTTTGGCCTAGAGATGCGCCAAAGTTTCCGAGTCCGACAATAATATATTTCATCTGTTAGTGAATAGTTATTTCTTCTTTAGGATATCTATAATTGCGAACCACTGTTTTTCTGAAGATAGCAAAAAGAACAGTGAGGGCACTCACTCTACCAATAAACATGAGCAGAATAAGAACAAGTTTACTTGCAGAGCCCAACCCAGCGGTTATGCCCATGCTCAGCCCGACGGTGCTATATGCCGAGACGCATTCGAAGGCAATATTAAGCATCTCCATTTCGGGTTCTTGACTAGCGATGATCACAATACCAATACTAATTACGATTATAGAAAGAGCGATCATGGCAAATGCTCTTTTTATGGTAACCTCAACGATCTCTCTCCTGAAAATTTCAATACGTGAGCTGCCTTTGGCCATACTAATGATATTGAGTATAGCAATGGCGAACGTGGTGGTTTTGATTCCTCCCCCTGTAGATTTTGGCGAGGCGCCTACCCACATTAAGAAAAAGAGGAGCAAGGTAGTCGGAAAGAGCAGCGATGCTGTATCCACAGTATTAAATCCAGCTGTTCTTGGGGTAACTGCACCAAAGAACGCTGTTATTAGTTTGCCCGCTTCGTCGTGACGCCCCAGCGTGTTGTGATATTCTAATGCGTAAAAGGCGATAAACCCTCCGGCGGTTAAAAAGGCAGAAGTGATAAGTGCAATTCGGCTATTTAGATTTAGCACCCAGGGTCGGTAATTCATTTCTTTAGAGAAAGAGAAAAGTTGCTTTGCCCTATATTTTAAGTAGGATACGATGTTCTCAACTATGGGAAACCCGAGCCCTCCTAAAATGAAAGTGAGCGCCACAATAATTTGAAGCCCGTAATTGAATTCGAACGAACCTTCTTGCAATGAGCCGCTTAGCGTAGAAAATCCTGCGTTACAAAATGCAGAAATGGCATGAAATATGGCGAAAAAAGCCTGGTCTGCAACGCTTGAAAAACTGGATCTATCTACACTATAAAAGATCAATACTGCAGACACCGCCTCTATAGTGAGTGTAATGAGTAAGATATGTTTTAACAGTGTTAGTTCTTTACCAATAGCAGTGCTAGAGTTCATGGAGCTCATAGCAATTTGCTTTTCATAGCTAATTTGGCCCTTAAAGAAGTAACTGAAGTAGCTTACAAAGGTGAGAATCCCAAGCCCTCCTACTTGAATGAGCAAAAGAATAATACCTTGTCCAAAAGAGGTAAAATCGACTGCAGTATCTAATACGATCAACCCCGTGACACACACTGCACTTGTTGCTGTAAAGAGCGCGTCGAGCAGAGAGATTCCGTTTACGGTAGCACTTGGAAGAGAGAGAAGAAGTGTGCCAAAAAGGATAATGCTAATAAAGCTGATTAAAAAGAGTTGAGCGGGGTTTAGGTCAGATCTTTTATATTCTATCCGTAAATCTAAAAGGCCTTTTAAAAAGAGCAAGCCTGCGGAGTATTTCTCTAAATGCCAGGCTGAAAGTTTTAACGAAAGGTCTAAGTTAGGATCTGCAAAAAAATGAATGCCTAAGAGGAATAAGGCAAAACCAACTCCTGCTAGATCGATCAGGGCAATATTCTGTTTTATGCGCTTACTATCAATAATATACGACAGTGTAGTAGTCACAACCCCCACTAAAAGGGCGTAATAGTAGTAGTTCTCTATCTGACGCTCTAACTGTTGGTTTTGATGAAAACCCAAATCAATGAGTATCAAAATGAGAATGAGAAGGCTCGTCCAAAAAGAGAACCTGTAGAGGTACTTAGGGTTAAAAAACATGTCTACCGCAACTGAAAGGCGTTTGAGAAACCTTGATCACAAGCAAGTTAAATCTTTGAGAACTAATGGTATAGATGTGATTTGAGGTCAAAGGTAGAATAAACCAATCATTCAGCGCTAAAAACAGTCTTTTTTCTGATCAACCAGGTGTGCCTATTCAGAAAAGAACCTTTTAATGATAGCTTCTTTGTGTTCTTTCAAATAAGACAAAAAAGTTTGAGCCACTGGAGACAAGAGTTTCTGTTTATTATACACTATTCGCCACTGGGTCACAATAGGTAAGTTTTTTTGGGGTATAATATAGAGCGATTGTTCGGCGAGCTCTCGAGTAATGCCTATTCGCGGAATTATCGAATAGCCAAGTCCAGCTTTTACAGCTTGTTTAACTGCCTCATTTGACGTTAGCTCAAATGATTTTTTTGGGGTACTCTCTCCAAAATACTGGTCCATTTCTTGTCGAGTAGAAGACCCCTTTTCTCTGTAAATAAGTGGCCTTTTTGGATCGAACTCGGGGGTGTTGCCTACCAGAAATAACTCATTCTTGAAAAGTACTTCTTCGCTTACAAGTACGTTCTTTGGAATAGATGAAACCAATGCGAAGTCGAGATCTTCATCTTTCAATCTAGACACAACGTCTTCTTTATTAGAAACTTGAATATTGAGATCAACCTTAGGATAATGCTCTAAGAAGTCGGCGACGATATACGGAATAATATACTTTCCTGTAGAAACCGAGGCAATGCGCAGTGACCCTGCCTCTAGATTTCTAAAGGCCTCAGTGAGGTAATTCATGTGCGTAGCCTTTTCTAGCAATTCTTGGGCGGTGTGAAAAATCTGAAGCCCGTAATCGGTGACCTTTATGGAGCGCCCTTTTCGCTCGAAGAGCTGAAATTCAAAGAGGCTGCTAAAATTCTTGAGCTGAATAGAAAGCGCTGGTTGAGTCATGTTGAGAATTTTGGCTGCCTTTGTAATACTCTTTTGGCGCACTACCTCGCTGTAAATCTTTAGTTGGTGGAACGTAAAATTCATAAATTATTGTATATATATACTTTCAAAATTAATTCATAAATGTTTATGAATTAAAAAATGCACCTTCGCAAACAAAAAAGTATGCAGTGGGACCTGCTTCTTGAAAACTTTAGAAATCCAGCACTTTTATTTTTTATTCTAGGAATTTTAGCCTCTCAAATCAAGGAGTGATCTGAATGTTCCAGAGAATTCATCCAAATTCATATCGCTTTACCTTCTATTTTCTATAGGCTTTAAGGGGGGCAAGAGTTGGCTCACAGCTCTTTTAGCACCGAGATTTTGTGGGCACTTATTGCCGGTTTGCTATTAGCCCTGTGTGTACCCGTCTATGTTTTTGGGCTCACAAAAAAAGGCTTTGGCGTGCAGACGGCAGGAGCGGTTGCTGCATCTTATGGCTCGGTTTCAGCAGTCACCTTTGTTACGGCTATTAGCTTTTTGGAGTTACAATCTATTCATTACGGCGGGCACATGGTGGCCGTGATGGCCCTCATGGAGGCACCCTCTATAGTAGCCGGAGTAGTGCTCATTTCGCTCTATTCTTCGGAAGATTTTCAATGGAAAAAGGTGAGCCCGGTGTTGCGGCATGCAGTTACCAATGGAAGCGTATTGCTCATTTTAGGAAGCTTAATTATCGGATTTATTTCTAGCGATTCTCAGGCCGAGGGAATCACCCCATTCACTACCGACATATTCAAAGGATTTCTTGCCATATTTTTGTTAGACATGGGCCTTTCTTGTGGTAAACACCTTAAAGGATTCTTTCGAAAAAGCCAAAATGCGCTGGCGGTAGCCATACTTGTTCCGCTAGTAAACGGATTGATCGTGGCCTATGTAAGCCAGTTCTTTCTTTCTGAAATAGGCGACCGCCTGCTGCTAACCATTTTGGCGGCAAGTGCCTCTTATATAGCTGTTCCGGCGGCAATGAAACTCGCGGCCCCCAGGGCAAATCCGGGGCTTTATCTTACCATGGCCCTAGGCGTGACCTTTCCGATTAATGTGATGTTTGGTATTCCGTTCTATCTGTATGTGATAGAGACCTTTTCTTAGAGAGCACTCGAATCTTAGAGAGCACTCGAAGCTCGCTTTAGCTTATCGTTAAGCGTGCGCCCCAATCTTTGGTTTTCAAACCATTCTACCACTATAAATTGCAGCCCTTTCGCATCTAGCTCGTAGAGCCCGTCATATAGGCGGCTTGAGGCTTCTTCTAGATTTTTTTGGGCAGATAGCTCATAGACCGTAAGGCCTTTCATTGCCGTTTTCTCGTGCCCGAAGCTGAGCACACCGTAAGCGACTGATTGTAGCGGCGGATGCTCGACTAAAAAGCGCTCTAACTGATCGACCACCTTGAGCGGGGTTGTAGGAGCGTAGTGCTTTTTGGCCATTCCGGGAGATGGGGAAACCTCGGTGTCGGTCTGTTTAAAAAGAGCTGTTTCGGGAATGATGGCCTGCAGCTCTTCAAGCGTTATGGCTCCAAGCCGGTATACCTGCGGCTGGTCATCTGCGTCAAAACCTACGACAGTAGATTCTAGCCCCTTTCTACAGGGTCCTCCGTCGAGAATCAGCGGTATACGGTCGCCTAAATTCGTGGCCACATGAGCGGCGGTTGTTGGGCTAACACTCGTATAGCGATTTGCGCTAGGAGCCACAAGCGGAAACTCCAATTGCTGTAAAAGGGCCAGACTGAGCGGGTGATCGGGAACTCTGACGGCCACAAAGGGGCTATGAGCCGTTACCTGATCTGAAATGCGTGCTGATTTTGGCAGTAGAAGGGTGAGCGGTCCGGGCCAAAAATGTGCCGCTAGTTTCTGGGCATTAGGGCTGACCGATGAGGCTACCGCAGCCAGCTTATCGACTGAGCCGATATGAACGATAAGCGGATTAGTCTTTGGACGTTCTTTGACCTCATATACTCTTGAAACGGCCTCAGCAGAATAAGCGTTAGCTGCTAATCCATAAACTGTTTCGGTCGGAATAGCCACCACCTCATTAGCTCTGAGCAAGGCTGCCGCTTCATTTATGTCTGTAGAGAGGATCATGATTGGGGCAAAGATAGACGTGTTTTTTATACCAATTCGATCATCATGGCCGATGCGCCGCCCCCACCATTGCATATAGTTGAAAGCCCTATTCGTTGATTTCTAGCCTTGAGGGCATACATGAGGGTACTTACTATTCTTGCCCCAGAGGCGCCCAAGGGGTGCCCCAGTGCCACTGCCCCTCCATGTACATTTACGTTGGAGAGCGCCAACTTAAAATGGGCCGCATAGGCCAATGGAACCATAGCGAAGGCTTCATTGATCTCGAACAAATCTATATTGTTTATGGATTTTTTGGTTTGAGCCAGCAGTTTTTCGGTGACATCAATGGGTGCCAAGGTAAATTCAGCAGGTGTTCTGGCCGCATCGGCATAACCTACAATGCGCGCTATGGGTATAAGGTCAAGGTCTTTCACCCCTTTTTCAGACGCCAGAATGAGCGCGCACGCCCCGTCGTTTAGTGTTGAGGCATTAGCCGCTGTAATACTTCCATCTTCGGTAAAGGCAGGCCTCAAACTCCTGACCTTTTCAACCATCACCTTGTGAAATTCTTCATCTTGGGTTATCACCCGCTTTTCTTTGCGCTCTTGCACCTCAATGGGGGCAACCTCTGCCGAGAAGGCACCCTCAGCCCAAGCCTTTGCAGCTCGTTTATACGATTCTAATGCATAGTCGTCTTGAGCCTCACGACTTATCTTTTTCGCAGCGGCCACGCGATCGGCAAGCACCCCCATAGACACCCTTTCAAAGGCATCGCTAAGCCCATCTTTAGTTAAACCGTCAACGAGCAGGGCGTCCCCGTATTTGGCCCCCCACCGCTGCTGAGGGGCGTAATAGGGAATTTGCGACATGTTTTCCATCCCTCCCGCGGCGATGAATTCAGCTTGCCCAAGGGCGATAGATTGCGCCCCAAGCATGATCGATTTCATTCCTGAGGCGCACACTTTATTAATAGTAGTGGCTGGAACACTGAATGGGATTGAGGCGCCCAGCGCGGCTTGCCGCGCTGGCGCCTGCCCCAAGTTGGCGCTGCATACATTGCCCATAAACACTTCTTCTATCGCCTCCGGGGGCAGGCGTGCTGCCTTGAGCGCTGCGCTCAAGGCAGCGGCGCCTAAGTCGGTTGCTGAGATAGAAGACAAGCCCTGACCAAAGCTTCCAAAGGGGGTTCGTTTTGCTGCTACGATGTAAACCGGTGATATCATGTGGTTGCGTTTATGAGGGTTCTAAGTTGAGGTCTAAGTGCTTCGAATGCATAAAGACTCTCCGGGTTTTTTACCGAGGCTAGACTAATGACATTTTCTACCGCTTCGCCTTCTAGAATGCGCTTTACCGGAATTTCTATTTTTTTCCCGTTTAAGGTATATGGAATTGCGTCGACTTGTATGATGTGGTCAGGCTTGTGGCGCGGAGAGCATTCTTGTTGAAGGTACCGCTTTAACTGTTGACTATCGATGTCTTTTTTGCTTACGATGAATAAAAACAGGCTATCCGTGTTGGAATCAAATAAATGAATAATTAGAGCATCTTCGACTGTTTCAAAACGTGCCAAAGCGGCATAGATTTCGGAGGTTCCAATGCGCACTCCATCGCGATTCAGGGTGGCGTCTGACCGTCCAAAGATGACTATGCGGTTATCTGAGGTTTGTTTCGCCCAGTCTCCGTGCTTCCAAACATTGTCGAAGGTTGAGAAGTAGCTCTGTACAAAGCGCTTGTTCTGGGTGTCGCCCCAAAAGCCTAGAGGTAGGGCTATAAAGGGTTTGGTAAGCACAAGTTCTCCGGGCTCGTCAACTAGAGATGTGCCGTTTTTATCGAAAATATCTACAGCTGCACCGAGCATTTTACAAGCAATTTCGCCTGCCTTGGTGCTTCGGCCCGATAGCCCACCGACAAAAGCGGTGCAGACGTCGGTTCCGCCGCTAATCGAATGAATTTCTGCCTCAGGTAATTGTGTGCGTATAAAATGAAAAGCATGCGGCAATAGAACAGACCCAGTAGATCCTATGGTGCGAATTGCGCTTAGATTTAGCTCTGAAAAGGAGCGATTATTCTCGGCCAAGTATCCATAGAAGGCAGCTCCGTGACCAAAATGATTTATAGCATTTACTTCGGCATAGCGCAAGAGTGCAAGGTCATCAGGGTAATTTGAGGCCCCGTCATACAGGCAGAGAGTTGCCCCTAGGGCTAGGCAGCTAAGGCTATAGTTCCACATCATCCATCCCGTTGTGCTAAACCAGAAATATCGATCTCTTTCGCTTACCCCTTGATGAATACCAAGAGCCTTACAGTGCTCAAGTAGCATAGCTCCTGTTTTATGCACAATGGCCTTTGGTTTACCTGTGGTGCCTGAAGAAAAAAGAATATAAATAGGGTGGTCAAATTCTACTTCTACCATAGAAAAAGAAGCCAAAAGCGACTGGAGATCATCGGCCTTATCTTCAATATTTTCAAAGGGTTCAAGCACTATGGTGCCTTTGATACTTTTTAGCGTTTCTTCGAGTTGTTTGCGCGTTTTGGTCAAATCGAAGCGCTTTGCGGCATAATGGTAATGGCCATGAGCGAATAAGACCGTGGGCTCAATGCTAGAGAAACGATCAAAAAGTGCGCTGTACCCGAACTCTACGGCGCAAGACGACCAAATGGCCCCTAAACTATTCGTAGCTAAAAAAGCTGCAATGGTTTCTGGGCTATTTGTGCATAAAGCGGCTACCCTGTCGCCTTTTTTAACCCCTAATTTCTGCAATTTCTTTTGATAGAGTAAAGCGCGCTTGAGCAGCGCAGGCCAGGACACTTCTTGGGCTTCACCCTGCTCGTGTTTAAAAATAAGGGGTAGATGATGCGCAGAAGCATAGCGAATAAGGTGTGCGGCGTAACTTAGCTTAGCTCCCAAAAAATAGGGTGTCTGCCAAAGCTTTGCCCCCTCGACAAAGATTTGTTCGGCGGGCACTGAAAAGTCAATTTTGAAATAATCGACTACTGCTTGCCAAAATAGTTCTTGCTCATTAATGCTAAAGGCATGAAGCGCTTCATAAGAATCAAATGAGCGCCCATACCGCTCTGCGATCAGCGACAAAAACTGCTGATAATTCGAAGTCATACTTCCTTTAACTATTGTGTACTATGAAGTTAAGGCTTTTGTAACCGATGTTACTTTAGGTCTGCCCGTCAAGAATTACTTTTCGCTACATTTATTGATATAATTTCATTTTTCAATGGCCTCAGAAGCTCCTAAACACGATCTTGAGAAAGTCATCCGAAGCCTTTCTAAGACCATTGCCACGGCAAGCTTAATGATTGTATTGCTCGTTGCGGTTATATTCTTGTCTACCTTTATTTTTGATGTCCCTCAGCAGCAATTATTGAGTATTTCTAGCGCTACACTAGCACCCGAGATAGAAGATAAATTAAGTATTGTAGATGCTATAGATCAATCGAGTGACCAGCAGTTGAAATACGGATATGCCTTATTGACCCAAACCGATGAACTACTGGGCCCTAATGTGACCGACCCTGCTATGCGCTATACAGGTAATGCATTGCAGTGCACTAGTTGTCATTTGAATGATGGGGCTAAAGATTACGGTATTTCTTTGGTGGCTGTAGATCTGCGTTTTCCGCAGTACCGAGGGCGCGAAGATAAAATGGGAACATTGGCAGACCGCATTAATGGGTGTTTTACACGTAGTATGAATGGGAGTGCATTAGAGGTAGATCAGCCTGAGATGCAGGCCATTATTACCTATATAAAATGGCTCGATGAGTACTTTGAAGTAGGGGCCGATGAGGTTAAAAAGGGGCTCAAACCCATTGAACTTCCAAATAGAGCCGTTGATCTTCAAAACGGCGCACAAGTATATACTGCACAATGCGCGGTATGCCATCAACCTGATGGGCAAGGATTGGTTAATGCAGATGGGTTAACCTATACCTATCCGCCCTTGTGGGGACCAAAATCATACAATAATGGGGCCGGAATGAATCGCGTAATCACAGCCGCCCAATTCATTAAGTACAACATGCCATTTGGTATCTCTCACGAAAACCCGGTGCTCACTGATGAAGAGGCCTATGATGTGGCTGGGTATATGAACCAACAAAAGCGTCCGCTTCGAGCAAATCTTGAAAAGGACTTTCCCGATCGCTTAAAGAAACCTGTTTCTACCCCCTATGGGCCCTATGCCGACGCGTTTTCTATTCAGCAACATCAACTTGGGCCTTTTCAGCCGATTATTACCTATTACGAACAAACGCATAGCATTAAGAAGAAGAATTAGCTTAGGCCTTTAGCCGCATCTATGATTTTTTTGAGCTTGTTTAGGTCTGAGGTGGCATGAGCTGACTCAGCGATAAGCGATGGCGTAATAAATGGAATTTTTGGGCTATCGCCACTTGTAGCGCTCATTAGTGTTCCAGAAAAATGTATTTCTTCAAACCCCTTTGAGACAAAACTTTGAACGTTCTGTGCATTGATTCCAGAGCCTGGCATGATCTTTACCGCAGTTTGGTCTTTTAGCGCTGCTAGTAATTCAATGCCTTCTAGTGCAGTGGATTTTTGGCCAGAGCTTAAAATACGTGTTACTCCGATAGAGGCCAGTTGCTCAAGGGTAGAATGCGGATCGTTTACTAAGTCAAAGGCGCGGTGAAAAGTAAATTCTACATTGCTACAGGCCTCTCTCAGTAGGGCAGTACGCCTTAGGTCTAAAGTGTTGTCGTATTGCAGCACTCCGCAAACAATGGCATTGACCCCAAGGTCAATGGCCTTTCGAATATCGCGCATCATAACGTCAAACTCTTCGTCGTTGTATACAAAGTCTCCGCTTCGGGGGCGTATGAGCAGATTGACCTTGATATTGAGTTCTTCACCTACCTTTTCGATGAGTCCAAAAGACGGAGTTAGGCCACCGACTCCAAGTTCTGCACAGAGTTCTACACGATGCGCTCCTGCCTCTTGGGCGTTTTGCACCGAGGTGAATGAATTTGCACAAACTTCAAATTGTATCATAGAAAAGGGGCTTAATAAGTTGCGTTTGTGCTTCCGCCTTCGCAAAAAATAACAGATCCGTTAACCGCACTCGACTCGCTACTAGCGTAAAAGGCGATGAGATTAGCCACCTCTTCAGTACGCGCAAAGCGTTCAATGAGTGAGTTTGGCCGTTCTGTTCGGATAAAATTTCTAGCCACTTTTTCAGCCTGCTCTTGCTGGGCTTTTGCCT
This sequence comes from Flavobacteriaceae bacterium, assembly GCA_018402205.1. Taxonomy (GTDB): domain Bacteria; phylum Bacteroidota; class Bacteroidia; order Flavobacteriales; family Flavobacteriaceae; genus UBA3478. Next base: position 101,147 of record JAGYIX010000005.1, on the reverse strand, counting down.
TAGCGGCTATAAAAGATTCTGCCCCTTCAGTAAGGGTAGACCCAGGAACTATCGTATTGACAGTTACCCCGCTGCCTCGTGTTAGCTGCGATAGCCCTCGCGACAATGCGTGAATAGCCGCTTTGGTGGCGCTATAAGAAATAAGGTCTTCGGGGGCTAAATAGGCGCATTCGCTAGATATGAAAAGTATACGTCCGAAATTGGCCTTTAACATAGGCTTGAGGTAATGACGGCTCAATCGCACCCCACTAAGGCAATTCACTTCAAATTGTTTAAGCCAATCTTGGTCTGAGGTGTCGTAAAAAGATTGAGAGGTATAAATGCCCACATTATTGATCAGTACGTCTAGGTGGGGCGGAAATTTTGTTAAATCGATCTCTTTAGAGAAATCACATACGACTGCATCGACATCGGCCTTTGGATGTTGGTTTTTTATAGACTTAAGCGCACTTTCTACAGTCTCTGTTGAACGTCCGTTTAGGTAAACCCGGTGCCCTTTTTGCAACAGTGCGGCCGCTGTGGCGAAACCAATACCTGAGGTGGATCCCGTTATGAGTATCGATTGTTTTTGCTGCATTTAAGGGCTTAAGTTTTGATTTATAGATTCCATGAATCAAGGCCGAGCAGTTTTTTGCCTAGTGCCGATAACTCGGCACGCTCATAGCGTATTTGTTCCCATTTTCGAGGATCTCCAGGAAAAGCGTATCCTTCTGGAGCGATGCGATCTCTCCAAGAGCGCACCCGCCAATCGATGAGCGCCTGATTCGACTCATCTGCTGGCATCATAGAAATGTATTGCGCTATGCGCACTTTGTCTTTGGATTTGTTTGGACGAATACCGTGAGCAAGGGTACTGTTAAATATGAGCAAATCTCCTGCCTCAAGGGCCACTTTTACTAATTCATGCTCTAGGCCCCTCATATCAGGTTGAAAGCGATCTCGATTTTCGGGCTGTGTAAGCTTCCAGCTGTCGTAGTTGCGATATAGCCAAGGCACGCATTGAAATCCGCCCATATCGGGGTCGGTTTGATCTGCCAGAGCAAGCACGCCTTGAACGTTTTGAGGCTTAGTTTCTGGGTCGTAGTCCCAGTGAATGAATCCTTTTTGTTCGTGACCTGGGCGATTCGGAAAATTGAGGTTAGCCCGGTCTATAGTTACCCAAAGGGCTTCGCGGCCCCATATATCGGTAAACGCCTCGTAAATAGCAGTCTGCTGTCTGTTTTCCCAAAGCAATGGATGGTTGTAGACCTCTACCATGCCTGTTCCAACGAGCTCTTTCATCTGCATTTCGGCCCGCGGTGCCGCGTACCAAGTTGCAGGGTGCTGCGGATCTTTTTCTTCAAACTCCCACAAGAAGGAGGCCGTTTTAGCTGCTTGTTCTCTAGAAATAGCCTGCTTGATAACTACGTATCCGTTTTCTATCCAAAAAAGCCATTGTTCTTCGGTCAGCGCCCTAAGGGGCTCGTTGTTAAGGCGCTCATTAAGGCGATAACTGCTCGATTTGTCTACCGAAGGATTTCCAGGGATTTCTAGGTGCTCATTTTTGTGTTGCATGAGTAAAAGTTTTATACCCCTACTTTACTCTAAACCCTTGTAATAGCCGATCTGTAATCGGTCTAATAGTTTAAGGTGGCTTTCGAGTCTAGCTTTATAAGAAGCTAAACTGCGCTTTTCCTTTTTAGACCAGGCGATTTCAGCGATTCCGAGCACTCTGGGAAACATAAGATACTGAATATCTGAGACGGTTGCTACGGTTTCTGTCCAAAGCAGGGCTTCGGTACCAATGATTTGGTCGGCAGAAACCCCTTCAACTAGTGCGTCAGGCGACCAATCGTATGCTTTGTCTATACTCAGATATCCGGCCCATTTAAGCCCAATTGGGGTGAGCGAGTCGTATTTCATGTCTAGATAAGCGTGAATGGCCGGAGAGATGATGAGCTTTGCTCCTTTTTTATAAGCCTTCTCGGTGTTTTCTTGACTTGCCCAGTACTGCGAGACCGTTGTCTGGTCTACAGCGCCATGGGCTATTTCGTCCCATCCCACGGGGGTTTTGCCCAAAGATCTCACTTTATCGAGAGCAAAATCTACTAACTTCACGTAGTCTTCTTCTGAAGTTACATGCGACTCGTCTCCTCCAATATGAATATAGGGCCCAGGAGTCATAGCTGCGAGCTCTTCGAATACGTCGTTTAAAAAAGTATAGGTGATTTCTTTGTCGGCACAGAGGGTTGAAAACCCAACTTCAATGCCAGTGTACAGCTCTGGGGCTATGCCATCGCAATTCAATTCTGGGTAGCTTGAAAGTGCGGCGTTGGTGTGTCCTGGAAGGTCTATCTCGGGTACTACGTCAATGAATCTGCTTTTGGCATAGGCCACTAGGTCATTGTATTGTTCTTGAGTGAAGTATCCGCCATCAGTGCCTCCAACTTCTGTAAGCCCCCCGTGAGCAGTTAGGTTTGGCCATTTTTTAATTTCAATGCGCCAGCCTTGATCGTCAGAAAGATGAAGATGTAAGGTATTCACCTTGTAAAGGGTGAGCTGATCGATGAGCTGTTTGACTACCTCTGGCTCAAAGAAATGCCTCGCCACGTCTAGCATTACAGAGCGGTATTCATAAGCGGGTTTATCGCTGATTTCTGCCGCTCTAAGCACATTCGCGTTGGGCTGACCTTCTTGCAGCAAGAGTATTTGTCGAAGCGTTTGCCATCCAAAATAAGCTCCAGAGGCTGCGCCTGCTTTAATGTCTATTCCTTCTGTCCCTATTTCTAGCACATATTGCTCGGGCTCTAAGTTAGGCTCAATGCTAAAGCTTAGATCGCTTTTTATGGCTTCCTCTTTAACCACAGCGAATCCCTGTGCTAGGGCCTGATCACCGATTACCTTTATAAACGATTCAGAGGCTTCAACAGAAAAGCCTTCAAAACCAATAGTTATCGATTCCTCAAGCGCGAACACCCCTTCTTTAAGGAGGATTGTTTCGGCCATGGGCATAAGTGCCTCGTAGGCAGATCCGTCTTGCTTAGGTTGGCTGCATGCGGCTAGCATAAGGGCCGAAAAGAGCGAAAGGCAAAGGTTTCTGGCGATAGACATAGAGAGAAAATTAGTAGTAATAACGCTTAAAGGCTTCGATGGCTGCGTAGTCTGAAAGACCTAGGTCGCGGTATAGTGCCGCAGTTTCTCGGTTGCGATCTTCTGCCCGCACCCAAAATTCTCGAGGGTCGTTTCCTTGAAACATAACTCCGTCTTTTTGAGTTTGGTGAAAAAAGATAGCGCGTCGCTTTCTTCTGACTTGAGCAGGGCTCATAGGCACCGCCATGTCAATTTCGTAAGGCTCGTACTCGTGCCATGCTCCGCGATATAGCCATACCCAGCAATCTTTTAAGAAGGGCTCTTTGCGCAGTTGACTTAGCGATTGTTGCAGGGCATCTATACATAATCGGTGCGTTCCATGCGGGTCGGCCAAATCGCCAGCCGCATAGATTTGATGCGGGCGAATACTTTTGATTAAGTGATTCAAGATATCTATATCGTCTTGTGATATAGGAGCCTTTTTGACAGCACCCGTCTCGTAAAACGGCAATTTCAAGAAGTGAACGTTCTCGTCAGGAAGTCCTAGATATCGGGTGGCGGCAATGGCTTCGCGCTGACGAATAATGGCTTTTAGATTGCGGATTTCGGTCGAAGGAATCTCGCCGTCTTTAAGTTGATCGATCTCGTTTCTGAGATCTTTGAGGTTATTGCTCTCGGCGCCTAGCATCATATCACAAGCAACTTCGAGGAATTTTAATGCCTCTTGGTTAGAAACAGCGATACTTCCAGAAGTTTGATAAGCCACATGAACCTCATGCCCCTGCGAAATTAGGCGGTCAAGTGTACCCCCCATAGAAATGACGTCATCGTCAGGGTGCGGACTAAAGATGATGACCCGTTTCGATTTAGGCCTAGCACGCTCTGGGCGGTGCGAGTCGTCGGCATCGGGTTTGCCTCCAGGCCAGCCGGTAATGGTGTGCTGAAGTCTATTAAAAATCTCAATATTGAGGTCGTAAATCGACTGCGTTTCGAGCAGATCAGCTAAGGCGTTTTCATTGTAGTCAGACTCTGTTAGTTTAAGTACAGACTTACCCGTTTTTCGACATAACCAAACTACTGCTTGGTACTTTAACTTGTCATTCCACTCGCAGGTTTGAACCAACCAAGGCGTTTTAATGCGAGTAAGTTCAGCGGCTGCCTCTTCGTCTAAAACTAAAGTGGTGTTTTTGTGCAGCTGTAAAAAAGAAGACGGAAGGGTACTTGTTATTGCCCCTTCGACGGCTAGGTGAATTACAGCACTCTTTTTTTGCCCCCAGGCCATAAGTACGACGCGCTTGGCTGAAAGCACAGTGGCTATTCCCATAGTAATCGCCCGCTTAGGAACGAATTCTAGACCTTGAAATCCTTCGGCAGCATCTTCTCTAGTGATATGATCTAGGTTGACCAATCGGGTTCTAGAGTTTTGGTTTGAGCCCGGCTCGTTGAATCCAATATGCCCTGTTCTTCCGATGCCTAAAAGCTGAAAATCTAGACCTCCTAGGGCTTCAATTTTAGCCTCATATCCTTGACAAAAGGCCTTAACTTGAGATGGTTTTACTTCTCCATCGGGCAGGTTAATGTTTTCGGGTTTAATATCGATATGGTCGAAGAGGTTCTCATGCATGAAGTGGTGATAACTCTGCAGATTTTCTTTATTCATCGGCCAGTATTCATCCAGATTAAAGGTGACCACATTTTCAAAGCTTAACCCCTCCTCTTTGTGCATACGCACCAATTCGGCATACACGCTTAGTGGAGACGATCCCGTAGCTAAACCGAGCACGCATTTCTTGTTTTTCGCTTGTTTATTGCGGATTAGATCGGCTATTTCTTGTGCAATTAACTCAGAACCTTTGGCGGCAGAAGAAACAACGACATTATGTAGCTTTTCAAATCGGTTTTCTTCGTGTGTTCCAGGTGCTTTATAAGCTAGCTCTGTAGGAGTAATAATGGCCATTTTTATTGTTTTTTCTTTTTAAGACTGACTTTAGCAAGAAATGTATTGGTTAATATCGTCAGAACAAATTTTTGCCGTCTTTTTTTGTCTTTGAAACACTGCTGTCTTTAGCGCACTCGTCTTAATTGGCGTTCGATTCGCTTCAGTATAGATTCGATGTCTTGGTCGGGCTCGATCACATTGTAGTTTCTCCAGAAATTGGGATCGCTAAATCCACTTTCAGAATCAGCCATAATTACTGTTGGTCTGAGCCTTTCATTGCGCGGCTTTACCTCTTCTCTCTTGGCGTCGTCCCATCGGGTGAAGGCCATTTCAGCCAGCACTGTGTAGTTGCGATTGAAGAGTCGGTTTCTCCAATTAATGGTGAATTCCATTTGAAGATCGGCATAGACCTGAACGGGTTCGTCTCGGGCTGTCTGATAATCGATTCTATAAGCCACCTTAGTGGGCTCTATTCTGAGCGTTTTTGGCTTTTTGCGCACAAAGAGCTTGGCCGCTTGTTCGCTGTTGGTGATGTTCAGCTCAAAGTTTGCCTTCGACAGTAGGTGCTTTTCAACAGTGATGTACAGATCTCCTTTATAGAGCGGATCGAAAATCTCTGGATTTTGCTCAAAGTGAACGATGTAGACGTCTTCACCTTTGTACCGTACCTTTCCGGTGAGGGTAAACAGGTATTGATCAATGCTTTCGTCGTCTAGAATATCGTTTCTATGGCTCAGCAGATCGAGGTAAATAAGGTTATAGGGGCCGCCCTGAAGCTTAAGTGCTATGGTGTCTAAGGGTTTGTAGTCGTTTCGCTTTCGGGATTCAATTACATAGGCTCCGTTAAGCCCTTCTTTGAGGTGGTCTTTTTGAATTTCTATGGCAGCTTCTGTGATAGATAAGTTGCGATTGCGTCTATTAATACGCTCCCTAAAGAAAGCGACTGCCGTTTTGGGCTGAAGCGGTTTCATGGCGTCGTAGTTATCCAGCATTTTTAGCACAATACTCTTAGCGTCCTCCGGATTGTTTACATCAACCCCTTCAAGTCTTATGCTGTCGCTAAGTAGGCCTATACTGATTTCACTATCGAGATCGTTTACTTCTGAAAGTGCTACTCGAGTGCTACGGTAACCCAAGTAAGACACAACTAAATGCGTAGGGCGCTCTGCAGATTCAAATTTTAGGCTAAAAACCCCCTCGTCATTACTTACTGTTGCGTATGAAGTGCCTTCAAGCCGAATAGAAGCTAGAGGCAGCGCTTCATTCGATTGCGCATCATAGACTTTTCCTCTCAAGGTAAGTAATGAGCTGTCTTGCCCAAAGGCTAACAAGCTGAAGGCTACCACAAAGACCGCAGTAAGCTTCAGGTTTTTTAGGATACCGAGAGCATTTTTCATAATATTAAGAGCAATTTTCTACGTTTACTTAAAGATACCGCAGAAAAACAAGACCGCTAAGTGTAAAATGTTAAAGCGCAAACCCTAATAGTTATTCTTGAATATGAGTGCCCGCGTTCGTTCGGTAGATATTTTAAGAGGGCTAACGATCATGCTTATGATTGTGGTGAATACTCCAGGCAGTTGGGGTCATGTGTACGCGCCCTTATTGCATGCCGACTGGAACGGTATTACACCCACCGACTTCGTCTTCCCTAGCTTCTTGTTTATCGTAGGGGTCTCGATTGTTCTAGCCATGCACAGTCGCATCGAAGAGCAACCCGCATCTCAGACCTTTAGAAAAATCGCTTTCAGAAGCGCAAAAATTTATGCTGTCGGTATTTTTTTGTGGATATGGCCCGATTTTGATTTAACCCATATTCGCTATGTGGGGGTGCTTCCCCGAATAGCTATAGTCTATTTTATCTGTGCCAGTATTTATTTGTTCACCAAGCGATCTAATCAGCTAAAATTGGCCATAATCTTGTTAGCCTTATACACAGTGATCATGGTTTTTATTCCGGTTCCTGGAATAGGCGCACCAGATCTCTCACAACCCATGTTTAATTGGGCCAATTATATAGATAGCTTTATGCTTCCTGGAGTGTTGTGGCAAAAAACATGGGATCCTGAGGGAATACTGAGCACCGTTGGAGCAGTAGGTTCTGCGCTATTGGGAATGACAGCTGCCCATCATTTTTTAAAAGAAGAAGAACATTCAAAAAAAATGCTTCGCATGATGATTATCGGAGCAATGTTTTTGGCTGGCGGATATGCTTTAAGTTATCTTTTTCCCATTAACAAGCCCTTGTGGTCGACATCATTTACTCTAATTACGGCCGGAGCATCTATGCAAGGGTGGGTTATTTGCAGCTTGTTTTTTGACCGAGATGAACCTAAAAAGGCATTTACCTTGGTTGAGGCATTTGGCAAAAATCCGATCGTGTCTTATGCGCTTTCTAGTCTACTAGTCTCTATTTTTTACAGTGACTTTCTTATAGGGGTAGCTCTAAACAAAGTTTTTATGGAGCAATTGGTCTCGATCAAAGTGGCCCCTAAACTGGCCTCGCTACTCTACGCCCTACTATATGTCGGTGTGATTAGTTTACCTACCTGGTGGCTATTCAAGAAGAAAATTTACATCAAACTATAAATCAACCTTAAATGAAAAACTTACTCACAGCTCTACTCGCTTTAATTACCCTAGGTATAAGTGCTCAAACCGCTCTTTTTAACGGTGAAAATCTAGAGGGGTGGACGATAAACGGCACCGAAAAATGGTATGTTGAAGACGGGCTTCTGGTGTGCGAGAGCGGCCCTGACAAGGCCTACGGATACCTCTCAACCAATGCCTATTACGACAATTTTTCACTCGAATTAGAATTTTTGCAGGAGGCAGACGGCAACAGCGGGGTCTTCTTTAGATCAACCGTTGACGGAACAGTGGTAAGCGGATGGCAGGTAGAGGTAGCTCCGCCTGATCACGACACCGGGGGGATATACGAGTCTTATGGTCGCGGATGGCTTATTAAGCCTGATAAGGCCAAAGATGCGTACCTTAAGATGGGCGAATGGAACAAGATGAAAATCATTTGTAACGGCGACACCGTGACTACTTACCTAAATGGGCACGAGATGGTGACGTTAACCGACGAAAAGATCGGAAAGGGTAAGGGTGGAATCGCCCTGCAAATTCACGACGGCGGAGGAATCAAAGTCAAATGGAGAAATATGTACCTCACTGAATTATAAGCAAAACATGAAAAAATTAAGCGTTTTATTGCTGACCGCTGTGCTCGTGCTTTCGTGCGCTGAAGAGTCTTCTAAACAAGTTGAAACCGACTGGATGATGCTTTTTGACGGAACCTCACTAGACGGTTGGCGTGCCTACAATGGTGACCGACTGCCTCCGGGCTGGGGAATCGTCGAAGGAGAGCTCACCTTCAGCACCGAAATGGTCAAAGAGCAAGACTACGATTACAAAGGAAGTCGCGACCTCATCTATGGCGCCAAGGAATTTGAAAACTTTGAGCTTTACCTAGAGTGGAAGATCCCGTCTGGAGGTAACAGCGGAATATTTTACCATGTAGTCGAAGGGTACAATGGTATTCCTGAAGTGTCTCCCGAATATCAGCTCATCGATGATCTTAATTATACCGACTATCACGATATTACGGGTTACAACAAGAGTATAGGGGTTACCGAGAATCCTGAAAAGCTGCAACCCTTGCAGTCAACAGGTGCCGACTACGCCATGTACGTGCCCGACCCTGCAAAGAAAAAACTCAACCCGGCCGGTGAGTGGAATTCGTCACGAATCGTGTTTACCCCTGAGCGCGTTGAACACTGGTTAAACGGAGAAATGCTGCTGAGTTTTGTGCCCTGGTCTGAAGACTGGGAGGCTAAGAAATCAGGTGGTAAATGGGGGCTTGCTCCTGACTACGGAATTTTTAAAAAGGGATTCATCGGGCTACAAGATCACGGTAGCTCATTGTGGTTTAGAAATATTAAAATCAAAGAATTATAATCATGAAGAAAAGAGAGTTTTTAAAATCAATGACCTTGGCAGCTGGCGCCTCAGCCCTTCCGTTGTCTATTTGGTCGTGCGCTTCTTCGGCGCCAAGAATGATACGAACAGCCCACATTGGGGTCGGAAACATGGGAATGGCCGACCTTGAGGCTATTGCTTCTCACCCACAGGTTAAGGTTGCTGCACTCTGCGATGTAGATAGCGAGCATCTGAAAGCGGCCCATGCCCTTTTCCCGGATGCACAGATTTTTGCTGACTACCGCACTTTAATGGAGCAATATGGCGAACAGATCGATGCTGTGGTGGTGTCTACTCCCGACCATACGCATGCACCCGCCTCGATGCTAGCCATGGAATACAACAAGCCTGTATACTGCCAAAAGCCCTTAACGCATTACGTGTCAGAATCTAGAGAAATGCGTAAGGTGGCCAATGAAAAAGGATTGGTAACGCAGATGGGTATTCAGGTGCACTCTTTTTACGATTACAAGCTAGCCACACTGCTCATTCGCAAAGGAATTGTGGGCAAGGTGAACAAGGTAATTGCCTGGTCCAATAAAAACTGGGGCTACGACGGCCCTATTCCTGAGGGCGCCGATGCGGTTCCTGAAAGATTAGACTGGAATCTGTGGTTGGGCACTTCATCTGAAAGGCCTTATAAAGAAGGCTATTACCATCCGATGAACTGGAGAAAGCTCATGGATTACGGATGCGCCACATTGGGAGACATGGGGGTTCACATTTTTGATACACCCTACAACGCCCTTGATATTGATGTTCCGAACACTATAACCACCTATTGCCGCGAATCTAACGGATACGGTTATCCTGAGCGCAACGAGGTGCACTACACGTTTGAAGGAACCGCCTATACTACTCCTGAATTTGAGTGGGTGTGGTACGACGGAGTCGAAGGTCCGGTGATGAGTGACGAGCTCATGCTCCCTAATGGTGATGCCTTACCCGATCAAGGGGCCATGTTTATCGGAGAAGACGGAAGAAGATTACTGCTTCCGCACTTTCAACAGCTTCCTAAACTCATTGAAGAAGGGGCCTATACAGATTATGCCATTTCAGACTTTGACACTGAGGGCGTTATGGGCGAGCCGGTTCGTGACTACGCGGGTGAATCGCCTAAGCACTACCATCAGTTCATCGATGCCTGTCTAGGTACAGCGGAGACTTCTGCTCCATTTGATTACTCAGCTCGTCTAACAGAAACTATTCTGTTGGGGGTTATTGCTGGGCGCTTTCCTGGAAAAACATTGCATTACAACAAAGAAGCGTCTGCCTTTGAAGAAGCTGAGGCCAACCAGTATCTCAGCGGGGATTATCGTTCTTTCTAATCTTTAAGTAACTAAAAGTGTCTGACGCTGCCGAATTTTTTGACCTCAAAGAGTCCAACTGGAAGCGCCTTAAGACGCATAGATATGATCTAGCCATACTCGGTTGGGCTGCTACAGAGGCCCATAACTATCACCTGCCTTATGGCACTGATGTGTATGAGGCCGATGGATTGCTCAGAATCGCCGGTCAGAAGGCCTATGACAAGGGGGGCAATTTTGTGATTCTTCCGACCGTTCCCTTTGGAGTGAACACGGGCCAGAGCGACATATACCTCGATATGAACCTCAACCCGAGCACCCAATTTGCCATTCTCAAAGACCTGATTACGGTGCTCAATAGACAAGGACTTAAAAAGCTATTGGTATTCAATAGCCATGGCGGAAACGACTTTAAGACTCACTTGCGGGAGCTTGGACTGCTCTTTCCTGAGATGTTGCTGGTGACTTGCAGTTGGTTTCACATGCTAGATAAGAGGGTATATTTTGAAAAGGCTGGTGACCACGCGGACGAGATGGAAACCTCAATCATGATGCAGCTTCATCCTGAATTAGTGCTGCCTTTGGATCAAGCCGGAAGCGGCGCTGAAAAAAAGCACAAGGTCAAGGCCATAAGAGAAAAATGGGCATGGGCCGAACGAAAATGGTCTGAGGTAAGTGAAGATACGGGCATTGGAGACCCCAGCCTCTCTTCGGCTGAAAAGGGAGCCCGATATATTGCAGACGTAACCGATAAGATTGCCGAGCTCATTGTAGATTTGTGCGCGGTAGATAAAGACAATAGTTATGAATAGACTGTTAACTATGTTGCTGCTGGCCTTGTTTTTAGGCTCTGTAACTGTTCATGCTCAAGACTGGGCCCAGATGAGTTATTTTAAAACGCAAAATGATTCTATTAGCGCTGCATCAGATCAAATAGGCGTGGTGTTCATGGGAAACTCGATAACCCAAGGATGGCTCTCTATGCGTCCGGAATTCTTTCAAGAGCACGGGTTTGTTAATCGCGGAATTGGGGGCCAAACCACTCCTCAGATGCTGCTTCGGTTTCGTCAAGACGTGATTGATTTGAACCCGAGAATGGTGGTTATTCTGGCAGGAATAAACGACATAGCCGAGAATACCGGCCCCATTTCGCTTACAGAAATTGCGGCTAACATTGAGAGCATGGTGCAGCTTGCTCTGGCCAATGGTGTGGTTCCGGTGCTTTGTTCGGTGCTTCCGGCCAACTCTTTTCCGTGGAGGCAGCGTATCGATCCGACCGAAAAGGTGGTAGAATTGAACGGCATGTTGCAGCATATGGCCAAGACCTATGAATTGGCCTATGTCGATTACTACAGGGCCATGGTCGATGCCCAAAAGGGCCTCAGGTCTGATTGGGGGTACGATCCGGTTCACCCCAACGAGGCCGGATATGCCGTCATGGAACCCCTTCTGTTATCTGTGCTCACCAATCTTCGTTAAACCCAATTACCATGCGAAACGCACTTATTTTACTTGTTTTTTTTGTTGGCCTAACTAGCGCCTATGCGCAGACCGAAACAAAACAGGCCTTCGAAGGCGTTTGGGTCTCTGTCGATGATGTTTCGAATCAGCGCAAATCTGAGATCAGCCTTTATGTAGAAGGCGGAAAGCTATACGGCCAAATCGCGCGACTGTTGCTCGAAGAAGACAAGGGCAAGCAGTGTGCAGCTTGCAAAGGTGCTTTAAAAGACAAGCCCATAGAGGGTCTCACGATCATTGAAGGCCTCGAGTGGGACGGATCAGCCTGGACCGGCGGAAAAATTCTCGACCCGGCCAATGGAAAGCAGTATTCGTGCACCCTTACGCTAGAAGACGACCAGACCTTGAAGGTGCGTGGCTATTTAGGTATCTCACTGCTTGGACGCACCCAAACCTGGTACAAGGCCTCGAAATAGCTTTACTCTGCCGTTAAGCGCTTTAGCGCATAGCCGAAATGACCACTTAATGCACCATTGCTGCTGCGCTCTTGTTTCTTCAGCCATTTTTTAAGCGACTCACTTTGCTTAAAAACGCTAGACTTGACCTCAGCGTGCACCTTTTCATCGGCAAGCAGTTCTTTGCTGCGCTCAATAAATGCCAGCTGAAGGTTTCGCTCGAGTAGATCGGGCTGGGCCTTCTTGTACATAAGCCCTTGCGCTAGCAATTCAATAAGCTCATGCGGATGAAGTCCCTCGCCTTCAAGAGTCACAGTGGTTGAAAGCATGCGGTTTAAGCGATCGGTGCTCAGCAACCTGTAAAGCGCCGCTTTTTGCAGATTTGAGATGAGGTCAAGGTGTCCATCGCCCTCAAATTTTGAAATGAGCGTTGGCTCAAATAGCCATTTTTGCGTTTTCCAGAGGTGCTCGTCGAGTGAGGCCAGAGCTTCTTTTTGCTTGGCCTTGTTTACATTTTGATACGGAATCGCCGCCTGTCCCTTTACCACCAGGGTCTCGTTTACTCCTCCAACCACCGACACCACGTGATAGATGTAGCGGCGGTAGACTCCAATCAGCTCCATGTACAATTCGTTGAGGTCGTCATAGGTCGCTCCGTCGTAGGTCGTCCACTCTTCGAGATTTTTAGCTACAATTTTTAGGTTGCTCAGCCCATAGGCAGTGGCTTTTACAGGGTCGTCTCCTATGTTTTCGGTCTGTGAATTCGGATCATTACCCGAAGAACCAAATTGGTAGACCGGCTCAAGACTGCGCTGGTCGACAAATTGCTTCAGCCATTTTTGTTCATCTTCGAGCGTCTCGAAGTAACGGTACCCCCATTCGATGGCGTAGTCGTCATAGGGCCCCATTTGGCGCACAAAACGGATCCCCTTGTCGCCGGGCTGAGCGACGTAATTGTAGCGCGCATAATCCATAATGGTGGCGGCAATTCCCATTTTTGGGTGAAGCTAGCAGATCGCAACGAGTCAACAGGATAGGCCGAGCTAGCCTTCATATTATGCGGTAAACCCAAGGCGTGACCTACCTCATGAGCGATGACTCTGCGCATCATTTCTCCGATCTCTTCTTCAGGAGTGTTTAGGCTACGCGCCTTCTCATTGGCGGCCCCCGTCTCGAGCAGGTAGCGGTTTCGGTAAGAGCGCAAGTGGTTGTGGTACCAGATAACATCACTCTCTATTATTTCTCCGGTTCTGGGGTCTTTCACGCTCGGCCCGGTGGCATTTCGGGTGGTAGAAGCCACGTAGCGCACTACCGAGTAGCGCACATCTTCGGGGCTGAATTCTGGGTCTTCTTCTTTGGTAGGCGGATCCTTAGCGATTATGGCGTTTTTAAATCCTGCTTTTTCGAACGGCCTGTTCCAGTCTTCTATGCCTTTCTTAAAATAGGGTCGCCATTTTAGTGGGGTAGCGGGGTCTATGTAAAACACGATGGGTTTAATGGGCTCTGAGAGTACTCCTCTGGCGTAAGCCTCTTTGTCTTTAGGCTCTAGCCTCCAGCGAGTGGCGATGCGGTAGTTGTCTGATTTAAGCGCCTCTGAAGAATAATTGTATTGCTCTAGAGAGAACCATCCGACTCTATGGTCAACCTTTCGGGTGGGCATGGGGTGTTCGGGCAGTGCGATGATCGAGTGATTGAGCTTGAAGCTAAAGGTCTCACTGCGATTGCTTCGTGGAGCGGCCGCTATAGGATAGGTAAGCGTGTGCGTGATCTCTGTGTTTAACGGAAAGCTGCGCACCTCATTGATAAATGAACGTTTGGAATCAATTGATCCGATTTTGAAATTCTTTTTTTCGGTTTCGCCGACGGCATTAAATCCGGGTGAGTCTTTAGAGAAGAAATCGGTCGCATCAAAAAGGGCGATCTGCTTCTCGGAATTCATTTTTTCAAAAACAGAAAGAATAGGCGCTAAGTTATTCTGTACCACACTTTGCGCAATGGGGTCGCCTTCTTCTGCCAAATTCACGTAAGAAAGCTGTTTCAGCACAATCTTGTTGGCCTCTCGCTCAAAGCTAATTACACTTTCTGCGGTCTTTGATCCGGCATTTCTGTAAGCCGAATAGTTGGCTGGAAGGCTCACGTAACGGGTAACCATAAGCAGTGGCTTACCCAAAAGGCTGTCGTTTACAGCCAACAGCAGCTTCGATTTCTCTGGATGCCAATAGGTAGTGATGAGCCCCTCTTGGCTGGCGTATTCGTTGACTAGGGAGTCAAGGGGTTTTTCTTGGGCGAAAGTTGCTAAAGAAACAAGGCTGAAAACAAGGCTAAACAGGGCTTTCATGAGCGTTAATTGTGTTAAAGGCCTCCAATATAACTAGAAATTTTCGCTAATTTAGGATCCTAGATAATTCACGCTTTAACCGCCTAATCCCGCACACTTTTGTCGAATTTGCCTCACATGCGCAAAAAGCGCGCCTACCTTATTCGAAGTTTTCGCAAGTGGCATAAACGAATTGGGCTTGGGCTGCTTGTTTTTTTCTTTATAATGGCCCTAACGGGTGTGCTCTTGGCCTGGAAAGATCCGTTGGGTCTAAAGCCTTCTACCGCTAAGGCGGTCGAACTTACTACTGTTGAACAGTGGACTCCTTTAGATCAGATTGTTCAGGTGGCTCAGGCTCATGCTCGCTCTAAGGGGCTAGATACGCAAATCGACCGGGTTGATATTCGCCTCGACAAGGGCATCGCAAAGGTGCTCTTTAAGCGCCATTTCACCGAACTTCAAATTGAAGGGTTAAGCGGCGAAATCGTTTCTGAAGAAGTACGTGCTGATCATTTTATTGAGCGTATTCACGACGGCTCTATTATTGAATTTTACTTCTCTCAGACAGACACCTCTAAATGGGTCTATTCGACGCTAATCGGACTCGGCCTTATTGCATTATCGCTAAGCGGATTTTTCTTGTGGTATGGCCCTAAGAAAATGACTCAATAGGCGTCACCTTTTTTGTTTCGCTCAAACTCTAACACCGCCCGGCCTAGGGCCCCTAAAAACGGAATCCCCTTCTCGTCGTACTCGTAGGTATTGTCGTTAAAGATTTGATTTTCATTGACCAAAATGGTGGCCGACAGCAGAAACTCGACTGCATGAACCCGATCAACTATATAGGCAATATCGGTTAGCGTTCCGTAGGCATATCCTACCTTATTGTAAATGCGTACGGTGTCATTCATTTGACCTGGGCGGTCTCCGTAAACAAAGAACTTTCCGTAGCTGTCGTAGTACGTACTGTCAGTGGCGTAATTGGGTTCTTGGCTTTCTAGGGTATTTCGACTCATCCAAAATCGCAGAAAAGAATAGTCTTTTTCAGTCAAATTAAAGCGCTGATCTTCTGCGAAGGCCTCCGGAAAAATAACCCGCTTCATCACCCCCTCAAGGTCAGCCAACGACATCCTATTTCTGGCGCTAAAGTCAAAGGGTTGCTGAATGAGTTGCCCATCAGACTGATATCCCTGACCCTTTAGCAGACCCTTTTTGGCGTTCGTGCTGAGCGCCGCTTCACTGGTAATAGAAGGCTGCGCGTAAAGGCTGTCTGCGCCTTTTAAAAAGACGTAACTCCAGGTCTGGGTATTGTCTGCCCCAAACAAGAATTTGTGCTGTATTTGGGTTTGGCTTAGTCCTTTTTCGTTGAGCTGAGCGTTGATGTAGTCTCTACCCAGAAAATCAAAGAGGTAGTTGTAAGCGTCGTTATCGCTGACCAAGAAAATCTTTTTGATGAGGTGCGAAACGGTGAGCGAGCTGTCGGCCTTGGTGCTGTCAGCCAGGGCGATCGGTTGCTCAAAAGCCGCGTCGTAAATGTGCATGGGCGTTGAGGCGTCGATAGCCAAGCCGTCAGCCTTTAATTCGTTGAGTCGCTGAAGGGCGAGCACGGCCACGGGCAGCTTGACGGTACTAGCCGGATAAAAATAAGCATCGCCATCTTCGTTCACTGAGTGGGTTACAAAACTAGGCAGGCCCGCAGTGTCACGATTAATCTTAGTGTAGCGCAGTTGAATTTCGTGATGCGAATCGTCTAAGAGTTGCTGTACTATTGGCTCAGCCTGCTCAATGGCCTGGTCTAGAGGGCTTTTTGGCGTGCATGCTATTAAAAGCACATTAATAACAGACAGGGTAATTAAGCGAATGCGTTTCATAAGTACAGTTCTCAAAAGACTTTAGAATTAATATACTGCAATCTTTTTAGATCTTCGGTTTATCTTTTCGAGGCCAAACTTTAGCCCTTTAAATTATGAAGCTTTTTATCTACACTTTTTTTGCCCTTATTTCTTTTAGTTTTTTGGGGAATGCACAAACAGAGCACAAAGTATTTCTCATCACTTTAGACGGATACCGCTGGCAAGAACTTTTTAGCGGAGCCGATTCTTTATTAATTCAGAATAGCGAATATGTAGACAATCCAGAAGCGCTGTATCGTGAATTTTGGAGGCCATCGGCGGCGGAGCGCAGAGAGGCATTGAATCCGTTTATCTGGAATAAAGTGGCCCAAATAGGTCAGATTCACGGCAATCGCACCCTTGGCAGCAAGGTAAATCTCACCAATTATATGTGGTTCTCTTACCCAGGTTACAACGAAATCTTAACAGGCCGTGCCGATGACGAGCGCATTTCAAGCAATGATAAACAGCCAAACCCCAATATCACGGTGCTAGAACAGTTTGCGCAAGAGACGTCGAAAACCAACAAGGTGGCGGCTTTTGGAAGCTGGGATGTATTTGATTTCATTGTAAATGAACAGCGCTCAGGGGTTTACACCAATAGCGGATTCGACCTTTCAACTGACTATCCGTTAAGCAGCGACGAGCAATTACTCAATGAATTACAGCCTGTGATTCCAAGCCCGTGGGGCAGTGTGCGCCTAGACGGATTCACCCATCAGTACGCCAAAGCATACCTCAGAAAACACCATCCTGACCTGATTTATATTTCGTACGGAGAAACCGATGATTTTGCCCATGACGGCGATTATGCTGCCTACTTAAAATCGGCTCACAACACCGACAAACTCATCGAAGATTTGTGGAATTTCGTTCAAAACGATGCGTATTACAAAGACGCCACCACCTTTATCATCACTACCGATCACGGTCGTGGAACCGATCCGCTCGATACTTGGAAAGGTCA
This sequence comes from Flavobacteriaceae bacterium, assembly GCA_018402205.1. GTDB lineage: Bacteria > Bacteroidota > Bacteroidia > Flavobacteriales > Flavobacteriaceae > UBA3478. Next base: position 83,759 of record JAGYIX010000005.1, on the reverse strand, counting down.
CGGCACTGAAATAAAGGGCGCCGATCAGACCTGGTTTATTCTTTTCGGCAACCAAGTGGCCCCTCTGGGAGAAATAAACGGTGATTTACAGTTGTACACCAATCAGGTGGCTCCTACAGTGCGTCAATTATTAGGCTTGCCTCAGCTTGTGGGCAAAGGGTATGGAAGCCCGCTAGAGTTGAACTAGGTTGCTTACTTTTGCGGCTTAACTAAGCCGCTAATGAAGCGATCCGTTGCTGTACTCGCCTTTTTTGCTTTTCTGACAGGCACTCTTGCGCTATCTGCTCAGCTAGAGGCACCCAGCGATAGCCTGCCTACTCAAGTTTTAGGGGAGGTCGTGGTACAAGGGCGCATTGCTGAAGCTTACGTAAATGAATCTAAGTCGGTGACCGTGTATTCGGCTGAGGCAATCGCGCAATCAGGCGTACTGCACCTGGTAGATTTTTTACAGCAGGTGGCCGGGCTAGACGTGCGCAGAAGGGGAGTGGGTCCCACCCAAGCCGATCTCAATTTACGAGGAGGCACCTTCGATCAGACGCTGCTGCTCATTGATGGTATCGCTCTAGAAGACGCTCAAACGGGCCATCATTTAGCTAATTTTTTACCTCCGGTAGCCCTCATTGAACGGGTTGAGATCGTAAGGGGAGCTTCGGCCAGAGTCTACGGGCAAAACGCCTTTTCTGGGGCTATTAATATAGTCACCAAAAGAACCCTTGAGTCTGGAGTTCAGGGCGAAATTCAAGGCGGATCTTTTGGTACGGCAGGTCTACAAGCGCGAGGCTCACTAAATACTGATCAAGTGCGTGTGCTGGCCTTCGCCAGCCACGCCCAATCAGACGGATATAGGCACAACACCGACTACCGCCAACAGCAGTGGTTTGTCTCATTGGCTTCGGGCTCAACAGAACGACCCTTTAGAGTATTGGCTTTTTTCTCTCCTCGGGCTTTTGGAGCGAATGGTTTTTATGCCAGCCCTTCGGCTATTGATCAGTATGAAGAAACCCAGGCGAGCTTGGTTGCAGTAACCCAGCAATTTCAATCAGAGCGCACCACTTTTACCCCTAGAATATATTGGCGCAGAGGTCAAGATATGTATGAGTTTGTTCGCGATCGACCTGAGATTTACCGCAATATGCATATCACTCATAAAATAGGCGCAGCATTTGATGTAGCCCACGAGTCTTCTTTGGGAAAATCGGGATTAGGTATAGACCTATCGTCTACCAATATACAAAGCAACAACCTAGGAGAGCGCTCAAGAGACATGGTTAATCTATTTGCCGAGCACCGCTTTTTTTTATGGAACAGTAAGCTTGATGTGACTCCGGGTTTAGTGATGAATTACGTTTCTGATTTCGGTGAAAGGGTGTTTCCGGGAGTAGATGCCGGGTGGAGAATCAACGACAAAATCAAGTCTTATCTAAACTGGGGCAAGACATTTCGTGTTCCGACCTTTACCGACTTGTATTACAGCGACCCAAGCACAGAGGGCAATGCAGATCTGGTGGCTGAAGAGGCTGAAACGATTGAACTAGGAATTCGTATAAATCAAAAACGTTCAATGGCCTCTTTCGCTTTGTTTTCTAGGACCTCATCGAACCTGATTGATTACGTAAAGTCGTCTGAAGAGCAGCGATTTAAAGCCAACAATATTCAAGCACTTCAAACCCAAGGCGTAGAAGTGGAATACCAGTACTTCAAAAATAGCAGCGCTTATATTCCTGTAGATTTTCGTGTGGCATACGCGTACTTGTCTCAGCGATTAAGCGAAGATGCGGCTGCCTTTTCTCGCTATTCCATAGATAATGACTTAAGGCATCACCTAGTGCTTAGTGCAGCTGCTGAATGGACTAAAACCAGCTCTATGTTCACCTCGGTTAAGTGGGTAGAGCGCGCGACCGGCAGGTCTTACACTGTTGTTGATTTGACGCTTTCAAAAACGCTTAACGACCTTAGATTAAATATGGGTTTAAACAATTTATTGAATCAATCCTATTGGGAGACCAGTTTAATTTCTATGCCAGGCAGAAATCTATTTTTTGCTTTACAGTACAGACCTTAACGATCATTTGATTTAAAAAAATCAAGGTTTGGCACGGTTTTGGCTAGATTTGCTGAATTCGCGTGCTGCATACGCCTTTAAATGTTAATAAATGAACCGTAAACTCATTTTGGCTGGTCTTGGAATACTGGTTATAGCCATTGCTGTCTTCATTGCAAACGACCTAGTAAGTGCGAGTAAAGCTCCTCAGGTAGCCGTGGAGAAAACGATTAAATCTGTTTTTTCTAAAGAAGCCAAAAACCAAACTTTAGGAGTAAAACTAAGCAGTAATGGTCGATTGACCGCCCAGCGTCGTGTAGAGCTTTTTTCTGAAGTTCAAGGCATTTTATTGCTCAAAGATCGTGCGTTTAGAGCGGGGCAGATCTACCAAAAAAACGACACTATAATTGCTATTGATGACACTGAGTTTAAGGCTTCGGTTCAATCGGCAAAAAGTAACTTTTTAAATGCTTTAAGCACTACCCTAGCCGATATCGCGCTTGACTTTCCTGAAGTTTACGATAAATGGAACGCCTACGTAAAACGCGTTAATATTCATTTATCTGTTCCGAGACTTCCTGACTTCGAATCAGAGAAAGAGCGCTTTTTTATTTCTGGAAGGGGAATTGTCAATAATTATTATACGGTGGTTAATCTTGAAACGCGGTTGTCTAAATATGTTATTATCGCTCCGTTTACGGGTGCTCTCTCTGCCGCTGCCGTGACCGAAGGCACATTGGTGCGCTCGGGTCAAAATCTGGGCACCTTTATTGAGAATGGACGCTATGAAGTTGAAATTCCTGTAGCGGCAACCTATGCCTCTTTTTTAGCCATAGGAAAGCCTGTGCAATTGACCTCTCTTGGTGGGGTAAACCAATACGACGGAAGGGTGGTTAGGATCAATCCGGCCATTGATCAAGAGACACAGATGATTTCTGTTTTTGTATCTGTAGTCGATTCCGAACTTAAAGAAGGACAGTATTTGAAGACAGAACTTGAAGTACGCTCGGTAGAAGACGCTGTTGAAATTGACAGAAGTTTGTTGCTCGATAGTCAAGAGATTTTTGTGATAAGAGATGGAGCCCTGCAGTTAATTGAGGTTACGCCTATACATTTTAATGAGAACACGGTAATCGTTCAAGGGGTTCTCGATGGAGAGCAAATGTTGGCTAAGCCCCTTCCGGGGGCTCAAATAAATATGCCCGTAAAGGTAATCGCCCCTTAAGCGCAGTACAAGCATGAAGAAATTAATCGCCTACTTTATAAAATACGAAGTGGCAGTGAACATTGTGATCATTGCCTTTATTGTATTTGGATTGATCGGAGCCTTCTCTTTGCGCTCGTCATTTTTTCCGCTTTCTGACTCGAAGAATATCATTATTTCAGTGGCTTATCCAGGGGCTTCCCCTCAAGAAATTGAAGAAGGAGTGGTATTGAAGATTGAAGACAACTTAAAAGGACTTCAGGGAATAGACCGCGTAACCTCTACTTCTAAAGAAAATTCGGGCAGCATTAACGTCGAAATCGAAAAGGGGCGTGACATTGATTTTATGCTGTTAGAGGTGAAAAATGCCGTAGATAGAGTGTCTAACTACCCGGCTGGAATGGAACCTTTAGTAGTTGCAAAGCAAGATGTGGTGCGCCAAACTATCGGTTTTGCCATTAGTGGTGATGCGGTTCCACTTTCGGTGCTCAAGCAAGTGGGGCGTCAGGTAGAGAATGATCTGCGTGCGATTTCAGGAATATCTCAGATAGAAGTAGCTGGCTACCCTGAAGAGGAAATAGAGATCGCTTTAGATGAAAATCAATTATTAGCTTACAATTTGAGTTTTACTGAAGTGGCTCAAAAGGTGGCTTCTAGTAACCTACTGATTACAGGCGGAACCATTAAGTCTGAGGCTGAAGAATATTTGATTCGTGCTAATAATAGGCTCTATTATGCAGACGAGCTTTCTTCTATAGTAGTAAAGGCGCTTCCTGACGGAAGAAGGCTCTTGCTCGCTGACATTGCTAAGGTGTCTGACCGTTTTTCTGAAACGCCAAATGCCACTTATTTTAACGAAAAACGTGCAATTACCGTTACGGTAACTTCAACCAACACCGAAGACCTTATCGGTGCTGCCGAGGCTGTAAAAGCCTATATCGCAGACTATAATGCCAAGTCTTCGAACGTGAGGCTTGATGTTATCAATGACCTCTCTATCACGTTGGTTCAGCGTACTGAATTGCTCACAGAGAACGCCATTATGGGTATGCTACTTGTGCTCATTTTTCTTTCTCTCTTTTTGAACACGCGATTGGCTTTTTGGGTTGCCTTCGGATTGCCCGTGGCATTCTTGGGAATGTTTATAGTGGCTCCTTTTGCAGGGGTAACTATTAATGTACTCTCGCTATTCGGAATGATCATTGTGATCGGAATCTTGGTCGATGATGGAATCGTAATCGCAGAAAACATCTACCAGCACTATGAGAAAGGTAAGAGCCCGGTTCAGGCCGCTATTGACGGCACCTTAGAGGTGATTCCGCCAATTGTCTCGGCCATTATGACTACCGTTTTAGCTTTTGGTATCTTACTTTTCTTAGACGGACAGATTGGAGAGTTTTTCTCTGAAGTAGCCGTGATTGTTATCTTGACGCTCGTGGTTTCACTCGTTGAGGCACTGATTATATTACCCTCGCATTTGGCTCATTCTAAGGCATTAAAGCCTCAAACCGAGCCCACTTCTTTGATCGGAAAGGCTTTTGCAAAGATGCGGGTGATCAATAAAATTGGCGATCGTGCCATGGTGTGGATGCGTGACGAATTATACAGTCCGTTTCTGAGGTTTTCGCTGCGGCATTCGTTTTTCACCTTTGCTCTTTTTGTAGCTCTTTTGATTGCTACTTTCGGATCGATTGGTGGGGGAATTATTCAAACCGCCTTCTTTCCGCGTATTGCATCGGATCAGGTGACCATTAATCTACAGATGCCTAATGGAACAAACGAAAAAATTACCGACTCTATCATTCGCATGATTGAGCAAAAAGCCTTAATCGTTAATGAAGAGTTTACAGCAACCTATCTAAACGGAACCGACAAAAAACTCTATGAAAATACGATTCGAAGAATTGGTCCGGGAACCGCTGCAGCCAGCTTAGTTATTAATCTGCTCCCAGGAGAAGAAAGGCCAGATGCTATTCGCTCAAATTTGGTGACTTCTCGAATTCGCGAGCTGGTGGGGCCTGTATTAGGTGTCGAAAGTTTGATTTTCGGCTCAGGAGGAAATTTTGGTGGATCACCGGTTAGTATTTCACTGCTTGGCAATAACATTCAAGAATTAAAGGCCGCTAAAAATCAGCTTAAAACGGCCATGCTTGATAATGCGCTGTTGAAAGATGTGGCCGATAATGATCCGGCAGGCATTAAAGAAATTAGACTCAAACTTAAAGATAACGCCTATCTATTGGGTCTTGACTTAAGAATCGTAATGGATCAAGTGCGTTCGGGTTTCTTTGGAGCTCAGGCCCTTAGATTTCAACGCGGACAAGATGAGATTCGCGTTTGGGTTCGTTACAATAGCGCCAACCGTTCATCGATTGTAGACCTAGATCAGATGCGTATCGCTACGCCTACCGGAGACAAAGTGCCTCTCCAAGAAATTGCCTCGTATTCCATTGAGCGAGGCGACGTAGCCATTAATCACTTAGACGGACAACGCGAAATTCAAATCAATGCCGATCTAGACAATCCTGATGAGACCACACCCACCGAGATTTTGGAATGGATTAGAACTGAGGTGATGCCCGATATAACAGCGCGTTACCCGACCGTATCCCCCTCTTATGAGGGCCAAAACCGCGAGGCCGGAAAGCTTATTGATTCTTTAAGATTAGTCGGATTTACCGCCTTATTCTTAATTTTCGTCACCATCTCTTTTACGTTTAGAAGCTTTTCTCAGCCTTTGCTATTGTTGCTCTTGGTACCTTTTAGTATCACGGCCGTAGGTTGGGGACACAAGATTCACGGGTTTCCGTTGAATATATTGTCTCTTCTCGGTATCATCGCACTAATAGGTATAATGGTAAACGACGGATTGGTACTTATAGGAAAATTTAACACCAACCTAAAACAAAACATGCCCTTTGAAAAAGCGCTATACGAGGCTGGACGTTCTCGTTTCAGGGCTATCTTTTTAACCTCACTGACCACTATAGCCGGATTATCTCCCTTGCTTCTAGAAAAAAGTAGACAGGCACAGTTTCTAAAGCCCATGGCGGTATCTATTGCATATGGAATAGGCTATGCGACCTTACTAACCTTGATCATGCTTCCGTTATTCTTGACGTTTAGCAATACGTTGAAAATCTATGTGGTTTGGCTTAGAACGGGAGTAAAACCTGATCGCAGGGTGGTTGAACGTGCAGTTAAAGAACAACAAAACACTCATGAATAGGTATATACTCGTTTTTTTCATCTCTTTTTTTATGGCCGCAAATGCACAACAAGTGCTGCAGCCAGAAGAAGCGATGACTTTGGCTTTGGAAAACAATTTTGGCATTTTAGTGTCTAAAAACGATCAGGCACAAGCAAAGAACAACGCTTCTATTTTAAACTCACGCTTTCTGCCTGCGGTTACAGCTACTACGGGTGCCGACATTGCCATAGACGATCAAGAGGCTACGTTTCAAGATGGGCAAACCCGCACCGTTGATGGGGCAGAGACTACGCGCTACAACGCCTCGGTAAACATGAACTTCACCCTTTTCGACGGAATGGGCAGGCTCTATAATTTTAAGCGACTTAAAGAGCAGTACGAGTTGTCGAAGTTGGGCGTGCGTCAAACTATTGAGCAAACCCTCATTCAACTTTTTTCGGCCTATTATGAGGTGGCTCGCCTTGAAGAAGGAGTGCGTATTTTAGAACAAACATTTGATAATTCTAAAAGGAGATTAGAGCGTGCAGATAAGCGCTTTGAGTTCGGATCGTCTACCCGATTAGACCTCTTAAATGCCCGGGTTGATCTCAACACCGACAGCATCAACTTGATTCAGCAGCGACAAGCGCTCACTAACGCCAAACGCAATTTGAATGTAATTTTGGCTAGAGAATTAGAAACCGATTTCACCGTAAACCCTATGGTGCGCTTTTTAGACGATGCGGTGCTTATAGAAAAGCGTGAAGAATACTCTTCTAAAAATGTGCGGCTTCTTCAAGTGAGATCGAACGAAAAGATTAATACGCTAAGTCTAAGGGCACAGCGCTCTACCTTGCTTCCATCTTTAGCCATAAATTCTGGGTATGGGTACAGTGAAGGTGTTTTTCCGGCTACTGGATTCTTGGCCTCAAGCCAGGTGATTGGATTGTCTGCAGGGGCCACCTTAAGCTGGAACTTATTTGGACAGGGCACCCAGCAAGTAGGCATCAAAAATGCTAAAATAGCCCTTGCTTCTACCGAATTACAAGAAAAGCAAATTGAGCAGGAGGTACTGAGAGATCTATTAAACGCAGAAGGAGCCTATCGCAATGCGGTTGAGGTGTACCGTCTACAACAAGAAAACGTGGTTACCGCCATAGATAATTTTGAGCGATCGAAGAATCAGTTTGACTTGGGTCAGATCACTTCTATTGAATTGAGACAGGCACAAATCAACTTACTCAACGCTGAGCTCACAGGGGTACAGGCCAAGTTTAGCGCAAAGCTTGCCGAGCTAGAATACCTAAATCAATGCGGGGCCTTGCTCGATGTTTCATTAAATTGAATTGCGGTGTCTATAAGTGCTAGATGAGAGTAGGCCTGAGGAAAATTCCCCAAAAGCCGCTTGGATTCGAAATCAATGTCTTCACTGAACAGTCCTAGGTGATTGGCGTGAGACAGAAGGCGATCAAAAAGTGCTTTGGCTTTCTCCACTTCTCCTATCTTAACTAAGCTGCGAATAAACCAAAAGGTACAAATCGTAAAGGACGAAGACGGCTGTCCAAAATCGTCTTCGTTTTTGTAGCGATACATTAGTCCGTCTCTCAAAAGCTCTTTTTCAGTGGCCTTCACCGTAGCTATAAATCGCGGGTCTTTAGCCGAAACAAAGTCGTACTGCTCCATAAGCAGCACAGAAGCGTCGAGAGAGGTTGCGCCGTAATATTGGGTGTACGCTTTTACTTCTTCATTCCAAGCCCTCTCTTCAATCTGGGTTTTAATAAGATGTCTAGTTTCAACCCATTTGGGTTTTTCAATGCCTAGAAGTTGTGCAATCTTAATTGCGCGATCAATAGCTACCCAACACAGCACTTTAGAAAAGGTGAAATGTTTGTCTTCTCCTCTAAACTCCCAAATACCCTTATCGGGTTCTTCCCAATTGTTAGAGACGATCCAAACAATGTTTTTTACTACTTCCCATAACTCCTCTTTGCGTTCGTAATCTAGGCTGTAGTTTTTGAGTTCTACATAAATTGCATCGATCAAAATGCCGTAAATATCGTTTTGTTTCTGACGGTAAGCATCGTTTCCGATTCTTACGGGTTTGGAACCGTGGTAGCCCTCAAGGTGATCTAAAGTTTCTTCGGTGAGCGTGCGCTCACCATTTATACCATACATGATCTGTAGCTTTTCATCTTTTTCTGGAATGAGGTCAATTATGTAATCGATGAAGCGCTTGACCACCTTGCGGTGCCCGAGTTGGGAGAGCACCTTGATCACCATTGAAGAGTCTCTGATCCAACAAAACCGATAATCCCAATTTCTTACTTCACCTATAGTTTCTGGTATTGATGTGGTGAGGGCGGCAATAATTGCTCCTGTCTTATCATAAGACAATAGTTTTAGAACAAGCGCGCTACGCTCAATTTCTCGCGCATATAGCGGGTAGGTTTTGGTGCGCTGCACCCAGGTCATCCAATAAGCCTTGGTCAGATCAAAGTCATACCAAGCCTTTTCAACAGTAGGTAATTCCAGTTTTTCGTTGTACGAAAGGGTTATAAAGACTGTTTCATCTAGTGAAAAAATGTCGCGCCCCATAACTTGTTCGTACGCTATATTCGAGTAGAAAAATAGGGTATCGTAGTGCGTTTCATCTTCGAGTATACTAATCAGATGTGATCCTTTTATGTGTGTCTCCGTTTTGCCTTTGGCATATTCTAATGCTGGATTATAGTCAATAGCGATCTTCGGTGTGCCTGTTAACGGTTTTATGATGCGAATAAGTTCTGGTGGGTAATAATAACTTCCGTTTACTTTTTGATAGCGAGGCATAAAGTCCAAAACCTCAAACGATCCTTCGAGACTTTCGAAAACGGTCTTTAAAATATTCGTATTTTCAAGGTACGTTTGATGAGTTACGGCAGGAGTCTCAGGTATTATGCCTAAATGACCTGCTTGTTTGTCCAGAATTTTGGCAAAAACAGAGGGTGACGCAAAGTGCGGAAGGCACAACCACTCTATATAGGCGTCTTTTGATACAAGAGCACCTGAAGCTCCGTTTCCGATTATTCCGTAATGTAAATTGTCTGACTGCATATACTAACCTTTTAAAGAGCTCCTCCCAAGTTGAAGAAAATTGTCATTGTTTCGAACAGATTGCCGCTAAAAGTTGAAAAAAATGCACAATCGATAGTTTTTACCCCTACCAGCGGAGGATTAGCGACTGGTTTGAAGAGCGTGCATCAAAATGGCAATGCATTGTGGATAGGTTGGCCTGGACTAACCAAAGAAGAGCTCACTCCGCAGCAACTTAACGAAACTGATGCTGCATTGAGAGAAATGAGATTTAAAGCAGTGCACCTCTACCATGCTCAGGTTGAAGATTTTTATCTAGGGCTTTCGAACAAGTCTATTTGGCCCCTTTTTCATTATTTCAAGCAAAATGTGGTTTTTGAGCAGCAACAATGGGAGGCTTATCAGCAGGTTAATGAGCAGTTTGCAGAAGCTGTGGCCGCGGAGGTTTCACCCGGAGATACGATATGGGTGCACGATTATCAGTTACTTCTATTGCCCGACCTCATACGACAGAAGATTCCCGATGTAACTATAGGGTTCTTCTTGCACATTCCGTTTCCGTCGTACGAGATCTTTAGAATCTTCCCTAAAAGACAAGAAATTCTAAGGGGGCTTATGGGCGCTGATTTAATTGGGTTTCACACCTACGACTATCAACGACACTTTATGAGTTCGGTTAAGCGCATATTGCATTTAGAGGTGAATTTTAATACCATTATGAATAAAGGCAGAGAGGTAATTGTTAACACCTTTCCTATGGGCATCGATTTTGAGAAGTTCGAATCGGTCTCTAAGGCTCATGATGAAATTCATCCTAGTGATTTTTCGGAGTTGAGAAAACAGTTCGCCTCACATCGTGCGCAAACAGACGGAAAATTGATTTTATCTATCGATCGACTTGATTACACTAAGGGCATATTGAATCGCATTGAGGCCTATGAATTGTTTCTAGAACGCTATCCCGAATTTCACGAAAAAATTCGCCTAGTGATGGTCATTGTGCCTTCGCGATCAGAGGTGTCGCACTACAAGGCACTAAAGAAAAAAACAGACGAAAGTATTGGGCGTGTCAATGGATTGCACTCTACAGTGAACTGGACGCCTATTTGGTATTACTATCGCGCCTTTGATTTTGAAGATCTCATTGATCTCTACAAGGGATGCGAAGTGGCTATGGTAACCCCTTTGCGCGATGGAATGAATTTAGTGGCCAAAGAATTTTTGGCCACAAAACTGGACGCCAAAGGAGTGCTTATTTTAAGCGAGCTTGCAGGAGCATCGAAAGAACTACATAACGCTCTTTTAGTGAATCCGTTCGACACCTACGCCTTGGCTGATGCTATTTACGAAGCCTTAAAAATGAGCGAAGAAGAACAGATCGAGCGCAACCAGCCTATGCGAGAGCGCATAAGGCGTTACGATGTTTATGCCTGGTCTAAACGCTTTATTGATGAACTAGATCAGATAGCTAAAAGCGAGCCAGAAGAGCAGACTATTCGTCTGCGAATAAAAGAAAAAGAACAGCTAATCACGGCGTATAAATCTGCAAAAAAACGCTTGCTCTTGCTGGATTACGACGGCACATTAACTGGGTTTCATGTAAATCATCAAAAGGCTGTACCTAGCGAAGAGGTTCTAAACACGCTGCAGCGGTTAAGTCAAGACCCTTTAAATCATTTGGGTATCATAAGCGGGAGGCCTCCTGATTTTTTAGAAAAACATTTTGGCGAGCTTGCTATTGATCTCATCGCAGAGCATGGACACATGACTCGAGAGAAAGGCAGCTTAGTTTGGAAAGAAAAAAATCTAAGCAGTGACGATTGGATAGCTCATGTGCTCCCTGTTATGCAGCAGTTTGCCGATAATACGCCGGGAACCTTTGTAGAAATTAAGAAGAATGCCCTAGTGTGGCATTACAGAAAAACCGATCCAGAGCTGGGGATTATAAAGTCTGAAGAACTAAACACCATTTTAAGGAGCATGATCTCAAATGAGGTGCACCTAATGAATGGTGATAAAATTATAGAAGTGGTTAGCAGTAGTGTAAATAAGGGAACTGCGGCAGTTGAACGTTATAATACCGAAGCCTTTGATTTTGTGTTAGCCGTAGGAGATGATGTCACCGACGAAGATATGTTTACCTATTTGCCCTCTTCAGCCTTAACCATAAAGGTTGGAAATAAGCCTACAGCAGCCCATTACCGAATAGCTGATGCAACAGCCTTTATCGATTTTTTGACTGTGCTTTCACGTGCGCTTTGAATTATTCAGTACTTTTTTACTCCTTTAAATTTAACTTATGAAAACAATTACGACTAGATACTTTTTACTGCTGCTTGCTGCTGCAACCCTTTGGAGCTGCAACCAGGCACCAAAGCAACAGGCCGAAACGGCGGCTAGCCCTGAAGCCGATACTTCGGTTAAATTATCACTAGCGCAATGGTCGCTGCATCGCGCCATTCGATCGGGTGAAATGTCACCCTATGACTTTGCTGAAAAAGCCCACGAAATGGGCTTCCAAGGATTAGAGTATGTAAATCAGTTATATACTGATGTGGTGCGTGCAGAAGACAAAAAGACGGCCGTAGCCGTGTTTGTTGAAAAGAATAACGAGCTCGCTGCGCAATTTGGCCTTCAAAATGTACTTATTATGATTGACGGAGAGGGCAGCCTATCTTCTTCAGATGCCCAGACGCGTGACGAGGCTATTGAGAATCACAAGCTGTGGATAGATGCTGCATCAGATATGGGCTGCTCTGCGGTGCGCTTAAATCTCTACGGAGAAAATGATCCGGAGCTTTGGAAATCGAATTCTATAGAAAGCCTCTCTGCGCTTTCAGCTTATGCTGCTCCAAAGGGTATCAACGTACTGGTTGAAAATCATGGGCGCATCAGCTCAAATGCGGCAGCACTGATGGGGGTTATCAATGGGGTGAATCAACCAAACTGTGGAACGCTACCCGACTTTGGAAACTTCTGTATTGCTGAAGAGGGCTACGGCTCGGTATTTGACGGAAGCTGCGCCGAAGTTTACGACATCTACCAGGGTGTAGAAGAAATGATGCCTAAAGCAATGGCCCTGAGCGCCAAGTCTAATGACTTCGATGCGAATGGAGATGAGACCTTTATTGACTATGGGCGTATGCTCGGAATCGCAAAATCGTATGGCTATGACGGATTCATTGGCGTAGAATACGAGGGCAGCAGATTATCTGAAATAGAAGGTATTAAAGCAACGAGAGACCTTTTGATTAAGGCCTCTGCATCGCTCTAAGCAGATTTAAGTAATTCTTTATCGATGATTTCCTGGAGTGCGTGCTTCGGCAGTGCTCCGGGTTGCATCATTGGCTGTTTATTATCTTTAGGGATAAAGAGAATGCTCGGAATACTTCTGATCTGAAAAACGGATGACAATTCTTGCTCTACCTCTGTATCTACTTTATAGATAACTATATCAGGATTTTCATTACTGAGTTCTTCCAAGATAGGAGCAACCATCTTGCACGGGCCACACCAGTCTGCATAAAAATCTATAATAGCTGGCTTTGAGCCCTTGTATTTCCACTCTTTTTCTTGCGTGTAATCGAATATATCTTCTTTAAATTTCTGCGTAGTTAGCTTAATTGTTGGCATAGGGTTTCATTTAAGTAACAAAGTTACCAATTACTTAACCCCTGATCGGTAACACAGGTTACGAAATCAATGTATTTATACGTAATTTAAGGGGCAATAAAAATCCATATTATGAGAAAAAGAAATCTATTACTCACCTTAACTTTTGCTCTGGTCTCGGCCATTACATTTGCTCAAGAAAAGGCGAGCCCTGCAAGAGTAGCTAAAGGTGAGGCTGGCGCAAGTAGCATCACCATACAGTATTCGGCCCCTGCGGTTAAGGGTCGAGTGGTTTGGGGAAATCTAGTACCCATTGGTCAAGTTTGGCGCGCCGGAGCTGACGAGGCCACTAAATTCACCACTGAAAAAGATATTTTGATTGAAGGAAAGCGTTTGCCGGCTGGCACCTACAGCTTCTTTATCATTCCTAACGAGTACCAGTCTACCTTTATTTTTAACAAGGTGGCTGATCAGTGGGGCGCTTTCAATTACGACGCTACTAAAGATCAATTGCGCGTTAATGCTTATGCAGGCCAGGCAGCTTCTTTCGAAGAGCATTTGGTTTATGAGGTTAAGCCAGACAGGTTAGAGGTGCGTTGGGAATACGGAAAGGCAGAAGTAAAGATTCAACCTGCCATGTAATCTCTTCTACAGTTAGAAACAAAAAAAGCCGCCCATTGGGCGGCTTTTTTATTAGGGCGAACGACTAAAAAACGCGACTCAAGAACACCTTGTATATCTTGCTTACTGTATCGGCGTATTTTTCTTTGGATGACATTAGCTTCCATTTTTCGGAGTCAATAAACTTTTTCCAATTCGCGTCATGTTCTTCCATGTCGTCGAATTGTATCATATAGGTTAGGCAAGGTCTCTGAGCACCGATAATTTGCTCTCCGAAAAACACAGGGTGCAAGCCCACTTCATAGAAAAGATCGAGCTCTTCATCATTAAACATATCAATCTTTCTTCGATTGGCATCTTCGCTGTAACTCTCATAGGTGCGCAACTCGAAAAGGGTAGAAGAGGCCTTTAGCGCATCCATCTTAGGCAAACGATCAAACGACAATAAAAGCATAGATTCTATGCGATTGTATAGGGTATTTTCAATACCAATAGTATTGTAGGATTCGGCCAGTTGAGCGTATTTTTTGTCTTTGTGAAGTTCTTGGCTATTTAGAAAGCTCTTGCTGTCACTATGCGCGATCATAAGGTAAAGCTTGCGCGGCTCAGCGTCTCCGACTTCTTTAAAAAGGGCCACTTCTCGCGCCCCTTTTTCTTTAAGTGTTGGCACTAAAACCTGACGCATGTATTCAACTAGAACATCCATTTTTGCCCCAGTTTTTATTTCATAGCCGCGCAACTCGATGAGTTCTTTTTGGCTGGGTTCTATTTGGGCACTAACAGTTGATAGCATTACAAAAAATAAGGTAGATAGAAAAGGGAGTACACGCATAGCTCTAAATTGTAGGGTGATTAAAATAGCCGTAATTTGGTGTTAGCAAGATATTCTAAACTTATCAGACTTATGACCACCCCCCAGAATTTTAAGAATCATACCCGCATGGTGAAAGGATTCCATGGACTCCTTTTTATGCTCATCGCTCTGTTTTTAGGCGGATCATTGAATTACTGGGCCAAAGCCTCGTCAGATAATTATTATCTCGCCTCTTTATTGGTGCTTATTGGCCCTATTTTTTTAGTGTTTATGTGGTTCACTAGAACCTTTGCTTTAAAGGCGCAAGACAGAGCAATTCGCGCTGAGGAAAACTTTAGGTATTTTTTATTGACGAAAAAGCCTTTGCCTACTGAGCTTCGCCTTTCGCAAATTATTGCGCTGCGTTTTGCCCCAGATGAGGAGTTTGTTACTCTAGTTGATGAGGCAATAGCGCAAAAGTTAGCAGCCAAAGAGATCAAGATGCGCATTAAAAACTGGAAAGGCGATTACCACCGCGTTTAATGGTATGATTGGCCCACTGAGAACACACTTTTTTTTCATCACTTTTCTTTTTTCGGCATTTAGCCTTATTCATGCTCAGCAAGTACCGAACGATTCTATTGCAGAGGTGCAGTTGCAAGAGGTTGAAATCACAGCCTTAAGGCAACGTCAAGACCTACTTCGGGTTCCGGCTGCCTTTTCGCTAAAAACCTTTTCTGATTCCTATACTGGTGGACAGCGCTCCCTGCAAGAATACTTGTATCAAATACCTGGATTAAACACACTTAACAGTTCGAATTACGCCCAAGATCTGCGCATTTCGATTAGGGGGTTTGGTTCTAGGGCAGCCTTTGGCATTCGAGGAATTAAGCTGGTGGTCGATCAAATTCCAGAGACCACTCCTGACGGACAGGGTCAGCTTGACAATATTCCGCTCGATCTAATTGAACGTATTTCGGTACTCCGAGGCCCTTCTTCGCTCAGATTTGGAAATGCTTCGGGCGGGGTCATTAGTATAGATACCCGAGATCCTGGAGATGAAGTGGCCCATCGTTTTAGCTCTAGATTGGGTACGTATGGCCAATATCAATATACCTATTCATTGACTCTCCCGTCTACTGCCGGCGGACTAATCATGCAGCTATCTCATCAAAAGATAAACGGATTTAGAGATCATAGCGCTGTAGAGACCTCAATGCTCAATGCCAAGTTTTTACATCGATTTAATTCGTCTACCAAATGGGTGACACAGTTTAACTACACCGACAGCCCACTGGCTGAAGATCCTGGAGCGGTTAATTTGACAGACTTTGAGCGGGATCCATTAGCAGCAAGGCCTCAAAATGAAGCTTTTGCTGCCGGCGAACGCATAAGACATTACAAAATCGGAAGCTCATTAACCTACGATTTTAAGGGCAACACCCTTAGCGGTTATGGATTTTTTTCAGGGCGCTATTTTGAAGGATTTTTGCCCTTTGCTAATGGTGGCGCGGTTATTTTAGATCGCCTTTATGCCGGACAAGGGGCTTCGATGGTACTTAGATCTAGTACAGTTGCTACATGGTCGTCGCAGTGGCAAATCGGATACGATTGGGCCGCTCAAAAAGACAACCGCAAGCGTTATGTGAATGAAAACGGGCAAAGGGGCGACTTGACCCTCAATCAAGACGAGCGTTTTTCAAGCTTCGGCACCTACGCCATTTACGAACTAAGTAATCGAAACTTTTTGGCTCAAATGGGTCTTAGATATGACGCGAATCAATTACGATTAGACGATTTTTATCTAATTGATTCGGTAGATACTTCAGACGCCTTACAGCTCAATGCCTTTAGCCCTCAATTTGGTGCATCTTATGCGCTTAGTCGTCAGACATCCCTTTTTTTTAATGCATCAAGGGCTTATGAGACCCCTGCCCTTAGTGAGCTTGCGAATAGTCCGAGCGGCGATTTAGGATTTAACAAGGCCCTTGACGTGCAGCGTACTCAGATGTTTGAATTGGGTATTAGAAAAAGAGACCAGGCTACCCAATGGGAACTAGTTTTGTTCTCAGGGACAACTACCAATGATATCTTGCCCTATGAATTAGAGGCTTTTCCGGGTAGAAGCTTTTTTAGAAATGCCGGAAGCACCCAAAGAGATGGGGTAGAGGCTTCCTATCTTCGCCGATTCAAGCGGTTAGATATCGATCTGGTATATACTTACATGAAACTTCAGTTCAGTGGTTCTAATCTGGCACAAGAACTTGAAGGCAACAGCTTGCCTGGAGTTCCTGATCATTCTGCCAGTTTACAATTGAGCTATGCCATTTCAAAATCGACGAACCTTCAGTATCAGCGCTTATTTAGGGGAAGCCTATTTGCCGACGATGCTAATATGCATAAAGTGCCTTCGCTATGGTTAGATCATCTTACGGTCTCGCGCCAAATTCAATGGGGCCAGACGAGCAGCAGACTAGCGATCGGCGTTCAAAATCTGGCGAATGTTAGCTATGCCGACAACATTCGCATCAATGCCTTTGGCGGACGCTTTTACGAATCGGGTCTGCCCCGTCAGTTTTTTCTCAGCTTAAGCGCTTCTCTATGAGTAGCAAGGTATTTATAGTATGCACCTTAGTCACGCTATTTTCAATAGGTAAAGGGTTTTCTCAGCAGTATCCTGAGGGCTTCGCGTCTATTGATTCGGTGCTTAGTGGGGTGGTCTTAGAGTTGAGGTACGCCTCAACTAATAACTTTACGGGCCGAATAGTTAAGGGCTATGAATCGCCCAAAAAGGTGCTCAGTGCAGCAGCCTTGGAGGCTTTAAAGGGCGTTCAAGATTCACTGATACGACTGGGTTTGGGGCTTAAGATTTTCGACGGATACCGTCCGCAGCGAGCCGTAAATCACTTTATAGCTTGGGCCCAACTTCCTGCTGACACCCTAGCAAAAGCAGCCTACTATCCTGATGTGCCCAAAGACTCCCTTTTTGTTAAAGGCTATATTGCCGAGCGTTCTGGTCATTCAAGGGGAAGCACTGTAGACCTGACGCTCATCTATCTAAAGGGGCCCTCAGCTGGTCAAGAGATAGATATGGGAGGCAGCTATGATTTTTTTGGTCCGCAATCGGCCACAGATTACGACCAAATCAGTGAAGATCAGCAGCTCAACCGCAGATTACTGCTTGAGCTAATGACTCATTTTGGGTTTAGCAATTACTCCAAAGAGTGGTGGCATTTTACACTTAAGAATGAGCCTTTCGCCCACTCCTACTTTGATTTTTGATTAGCCCTCATTCCACTTTATTGTTCTGCCTTCTGCGGCAGAGCGCTTGGCAAGTTCCAAAATTTTAGACACTATCAAATTGTTTTCGAGGCCATAAAGCGAGGAGGCCTCAAGAGTTCTCCCTTGGTACACCATCTCGTACAATAGACGAAAGGGGTCTTTAAGGTGGGCCTCAATGGCCTGCGGTTTATGCGCGTGCTCTGTTCCTGAATCGTAATCGAGCAAGCGCATACGGGTAGCGTCTAGCGCATAAATGGAGGCTTTATTGAGGTAAACTTCCATGTCTTTGCGGTGATGGGTCCAGTTCCATGAGGCTTGTATGACCACTTGAAGGTCAGGGTATTCCAAGATAATTGTGTTGTCGTCGTCTACCTTCGGATACATATGTGGCTTGGTCTGTTTGCTAATAGCCGTGACACTTTCAGGAGTTTGTTGGTTGAGCATCCAGGTGGCTAAGTTGGCTCCGTAACAGCCAAAATCGGTGAGCGCTCCTGCTCCATTTTTGATCGGATCGGTGAGCCACTCCAAAAATTCGGGAGAACACCCAATTTCAATCGGCCCCATATGCCCAGTGTTGAAGACCATTTTTGTAAGTGCTCCGAACTCACCCGATTGCACCATACGTTGTGTTTCGTAGGTGCTCTCGTACCACGAGGTCTCGTAGTTTACCAGTAGTGGGGTGTTATGATGCCGTGACAATTCGGCCATTTTCTCAGCGGCCTCAAGACTAGTCGCCATGGGCTTTTCAACCATTACAGGAATTTTTTTAGGCAAGAAGTATGCCGCTACCTCAAGGTGCTCATTAGTCTCATTAAAGGCGGATATCGCCTCGGGTTTGGCCTTGTTTAAGAGTTCTTCGTACGTCTCAAAAAACAACGAATCGTGCAGCTTATAGCGCTCTTTCATTTTGGCAATGGCCGAGGCATTTGTTTCTACTATGCCTACCACCTTTACGTCTTTTCCTTTTCGATTGAGTATCCAGTGCACATGGTCGTGCACCAAGCCGATGATTCCAAGCCTTAGAGGCTTAGACGCCTCTTTTTGCTGACTGTAGGCGAATGGTGCAGTTGTAAAAAGCAAGCAGCACATGAATAGGGTGGATATTTTTTTCATCTTTTTGAAAATCAATAGGTTAAGATAATCAATTCTTTGTGCTTAAAGAGGCAGCTCGGCGTTACCCTTTATGCGGATGCGTTTTTGTACCTGAGCACCCGCAGGCGTGAATTGAGGCTGACCTGAACCTACATGTAGCATAAAAGATCCGGCTTCTATGACGCGCTCAGATTGGAGGTTGACCATAGAGAAGTGCCTAGGGGCTATAGAGATTTTCACTTCTTTTTGTTCTCCGGCATTCAGGTAGATACGTTCAAAAGCCACCAGTTGATGCTGGGGTCTTGGGGTGCTCGCCTTTTCATCGGTGAGGTATACTTGAACGACTTCGTCTCCGGCCCTATCTCCCGTGTTGGTCACCGTAACGGCTATTTCAAGCGGATCTCCGGCACTGGCAGCCTCAGGGGCTTTGAGGTTACTGTAGCTAAATTCGGTATAACTAAGGCCGTATCCGAATGGATACAAGGGCTCACCGCTGTAGTAGCGATAGGTGCGCTCCCTCATGTCGTAGCTTTCAAAATCTGGCAGCTCATCAAGTGAGCTATAATAGGTAATCGGCAGTCTTCCGGCCGGATTGTAGTCTCCTAAGAGCACATCAGCCAATGCGTTACCTCCTTGCTCGCCAGGGTATCCTACGCTTAGAATGGCATCGATTTCGTCTTTGGCCCAGTTTATGGCTAGGGCTGATCCGGCATTCAGCACTAAAATTACAGGCTTGCCTTGGGCCTTAATGGCCTTGAGCAGGTCGGTCTGAACCTTCGGTAGGGCTATGTCTTTACGGTCACCGCCCTCGCCTTCGAGCCGCTGACTTAGCCCTAAGACCACTACACTCAGGTCGGCTTCTTGAGCCAACTTAACGGCTTCAGCCTGAAGATCGGTGTCGGTGCGTGTCCAAAGCAATCGGCATTCAGCGTTTGAATCGTCGCTGAAGTATTTCACCTCAATGGGGTATTTGACCCCCTTTTCTAGCTTCAGTGCTTTGCGGGCATAGGTAGTCTCGTGCACCATTCCCTGGCCATTGCCAATTTCTTCTTCACCTATGCGCAGATTCATGCCCATTTTCGCGAATACGGCGAGTTCGTAAGATCCTGATTCGGGCACTTTGAGAAAGCCCGTCCATTTAACCGAGAAAAAGTCGTCAAGCTCTTTGGAAATAAGGTCGTGCTCCCACCAAAAATCAATCTGGTCGTCGATGCGCCTGAGCACGGGCTCACCCTGCCAATTCATGTTGTCGTAATACGAGGCCTCTAGGCCCTGGCGACCGTCACTAGTCTCAAAATAGACCGAGGCAATGGGGTCTAGGCTGTACACATCGTCGCTAAAATGAGATCCTTTAGCGTAGCTGATGGCTACCTCAGGGCTCAGTTTGTTTTGGAGTCCTTTGAGAAAGGTTATGGGCTCAATGGGGGTTCCGTGGTAGTTGCCGACAAGCGACTCCCAGTTGTCAGCATTGGGCCCTATCACCGCTATTTTCTTGAGTTGATCTTTATGTAACGGTAAAAGCTGGTTGTCGTTTTTGAGCAATACGATGCTTTTCTGAGCGGCCTCTCGTGCTAAGTCGAGATGCGCCTCTGCGCCTACTATGCCTATGGGCAGTTGGCTGAATGCTACAGATTCGTCGCTGTCAAACATCCCCAGTTTGAATCGGCTCAAAAAAAGACGTTTAACGGCTTTATCGACGGCCTCTTCTTTTAGAATACCCTTGGCCATAAGCTCTTTGAGGCTGAGGTAGGTTGAGCCGCAATTCAGATCGCATCCGCCCTCTAGGGCCATGCGCGCTGCCTCTGCCTTGCTGTCGACTATTTTGTGGTTGTAGAGAATGTCTCCAATCGCTCCGCAGTCGGAGACCACGTATCCGTCAAAGCCCCACTGCTGCCTTAGGGTTTCTTCGAGCAAGAAATGGCTTGCCGAGGCGGGCGCTCCTCGAAAGCGGTTGTAGGCGCTCATCACTGAGGCCACCTTGGCGTCGACCACCGTCATTCGAAAAGCCTCTAGATAGGTCTCGTAGAGATCTACATCACTCACGTCTACGTCGAAGCCGTGTCGAAGGGCCTCGGGCCCTGAATGCACGGCGAAGTGCTTTGAGGTGGCGACGGTTTTGAGGTATTTAGGGTCATTGCCTTGTAAACCCTTAATAAATGCTGAAGCTAAGGAGCCAGTGAGAAAGGGGTCTTCTCCATAGGTTTCGTGCCCTCGACCCCATCTAGGGTCTCTGAAGATGTTGATGTTTGGCGACCAAAAGGTGAGGCCCGTGTAGATGCCTCTTTTGTTTTGCCGAATAAAATCGTGGTGTTTGGCGCGGGCTTCGTCTGAGGTGACCGAGCCTATTCGATGCAGCAGCTCCTTATCAAAAGAGGCCGCCACCGAAATTGATTGCGGAAAGACCGTGGCGTATCCGCTTCGAGCCACTCCGTGAAGGGCCTCGTTCCACCAGTTATAGGCCGGAATTTTCAGCCGCTCTATGGCCGGGGCCTCATGAACCAGTTGAGCTATTTTTTCTTCGGTGCTGAGTTGAGCCACCAGAATCTCGGTGCGCTCTTCGAAGCTCAGGCGCTCATCTAGGTGGCGCCAATCGACCTCTTGGGCTTGTAATGGCATGCGTTAGGGCAATGCCTAAAAGCAGAAGAACTAAACTGCGCATTTTCATCATAGGTTGAGCCAATAATTGATCTTGAAGGTAAGATTCCATCCGCTAGAAAACGACGGAATAGTCACCTCGTTACTGTTAAAGACCAAGAAGATATCCGAGGCCGGCTTGTAGCGCCACTGAAGCCTAGAGTTGAAATTCCACAGGTCGACCTGCTCGTTGTATTGGTAGAGGTTTGAAAAGAACAAGTTGTCGGTAAGCGTGAGATTGGCCTTTAGACCGACCAGCCAAAACGACTGATCGTTCCAGGGTTCTGGAAGCTCGAATTGGTTGTAGTTAATCACCGAGCTCAGTTCTAAAATGGGCTGTATGCGGTAACCGAATTCGCCTACCAGGGCGTTGCGCTTAGAGTCGGCGAAATAGCCTCCGACTATGGCGTCGATAGAGTAGGTGAAAAGGTTTTGAGGCTTTGAATCGTAAGAGAGCATAAAGCTCGTGTAGCTGTGTTCACTGCCCTTTTCGAGCACCGCTATGCCGTTTCGAATTGGGTCAAAGTCGGCCAACAACAAAATATAAGTGTGCATTGCGGCTACTGAAAATTGACTGCGGTTCTGAAAATTAAAGCGGTAACGCAGCTCGTCGAATTGATCGGTGCGCTCAAAGTCTGAGTCAAAGAAATAGGTGCGTGCAACGCTGGGGCCGTGAGAAAGTAATGGGTTTTTTGTATTCTTAGTGTAGATGAGATGGCCCGCCGAGGCCTCGAATTTGTGGAAGTTGGTGCGCGGCACAAAGCCCACGTCTGCCCTAAAGTCTTGTGAGATATACTCCTGTTGCACGCGCCAGTTCCAGCGAATCGATTGGTGTTCTAGATGCGAGGCAATAACGGTTCCCTCTTTTTCGGGGTCTGGGCTAAACGATTGCAAGAGCATCACCTTTCCGTTGTACTGATTGTCTTCAGAGAAGTAGTTGTATTCGACCCCTGCGTTGCGGTGAAAGCGTTCGGATAGTGAAGCGTCGGTATTGGGGGCCTCTTTATTGACTAGTAAAAAGTTAATGTTTGATCGCTCTTTTACCTTACGTTGAAGGCTCAGAACACTGTAATTCTCAGCGCCAAGGCCCATAAGGTCTTCGGCCCTAGTTTGAATATTCATAAGGCCAATACGCCAGTTCTCATCTAGGTTTCCGCTCAGTCGTGCTCCGGCTACTATGGGTACGTTGAGCCCAATGCGTCTAGAGAAAAATGGGCGGATGGTTCGGTATCCAAAATTCGAAAACAGGTCGGCGTTTTCAAGAAAAAACTGACGGCGTTCTGGGAAAAAGAGCTCGAATCGATCGAGATTGGTGACCTGCTGATCGACCTCTGCCTGAGAGAAGTCGGGGTTGATGGTGGCATCAAGGTTCAATGCGGTGGTGAGCGTATACTTCAGATCGGCGCCCACTTTAATCTTACTTTGATCGTCGGTCAGGTTGGTTCCTTCAGAGATGCTCGAAACGTACGGGATAAAAGAGGCGTTCACCTTTTGCTCAGGCGGAGGAGTTTCCCACACCAACCTACCCGCAAAGGCTAGTGAGACTGACGGAAACTGCCTAGGCACAGGGGCCCAGCTCGATTTTTCGCTGGCTTTGAGGTCTAGACGACTGAAGTTGATTCCCCATTCTTTAATGGTTTCGTCGTAGCGAATCGATTTAAACGGAATGGCCATCTCGCCCACCCACTTGTCTTCATCGAATCGCACCTCTGAGTACCACTTCGTATCCCAGTTAAGGTCGACTCCGCGCCCTTCAAACATAGTGCCATCCCATTGGGCTCCGTAGGCATTAAGCCCGAAAGTGAAGCCCGTTGTTTGGTTGTCAAAGGGGTCTATGGCGATGAGCAGGTTATCGTTTTTACCGAATGAAAAATCGCGCTTAAACGATTCGACTACGTAAGGTCCTTTAACGGCATTGTTGTAAAAGATCACAGATATATATAGGTATTCGTCATCAAAGGCAACTCGGGCTTCAGAATGTTGACGGGCCTTACCTGTGTCTACTGGAGTAATCATAAAAAAGTCTTTGGCCACTTGGGCGCGGTTCCAGGCAGGCTCATCGAGGACCCCATCTATGACTATCTTTTCGCTAATTTTTTCAATAGCTAGACGGTAGTCTTTGGCGTTCACTTGAGCGCTTATAGGCAAAGCGATAAGCACCAACAAAAACAGCAAAATGAACGGGGTGTTGCGATTCATTGGTGTGTAAGATTAGGTCGTAAAAAAGGGAAAAACCCGCTAGTATTTAGCGGGTTTTCCATTGGTTTGGGTGCGCTGAATAAAGGCTTTTAGGTCTTGATTTGCCGCCTTTAAATCGGCTTCTCTTAGGTACATCATGTGCCCAGATTCATAGCCTTTAAACTCCATGCGATCGTTGAAGCGTCCGCTAGGATCGATTTGCCATAGCGTATACTTGGCATTAAAATAGGTGGTTGCGCCATCAAAGTATCCCGATTGATTGAGCACGTGCAGATATGGGTTCTCGGCCATGGCTGCGCGCAAATCTTCTCGTGTGTTTACGCGGTCGTCTTCCCATGGGCGCACCGGGCCAAACATATTGTACTTTACATCGGTTCTAAATCCGAGCACTTCGTTGTAGTAGTAGTTTATGGCCGGAGTAAAACTGTGCAGCCACGAGGTAAGTTCTGAATTGTAATCGGGTCGCATGCCTACGCCTTCTTTGTCGATTCCTTTGTAACGGCTGTCAAGTCGACCCACAGTGAACCCCTCTTCTTTGAGCAGATTCTTCCAGAAGTATCCTGTAGGCACCGAAAGATTGAGGGCGAGAACATCTTCTTTGCTCAGCCCGGTATAACGGGCCATGTCGCTAGCGATTTGCTGACGCTCGGCGGCTTCTAATGATCCGCCTTTGGCTAGGGCCGGAAGCAGGGTGTCTACGGTGTAGGCCTCGGTGGTTTCTAACAGTGACTCAAGACTCAAGGCCTGTAGTTCGCTGTCGAGCTGCTTGTGGTACCAGGCAGTAGCCGAGTAATAGGGCAGGTTTAGCGCCTCAGAAACCGGTCCGCCCACTCTGAGCACCTGATAGTCTGCTGGGCTCACCATGATTACTCCGTTGAGGTACATCCACTGTTCTTCTTGAAGGGTAAGGGCAAGGCCCATTACGCGGGTGCCTCCGTAGCTTTCCCCGATGATATACTTGGGGGCGCGCCATTTGTTGTGGCGGGTCACAAAGGTATTCAGCCATTCGGCCAAATAGGTGATGTCGGCATCGATACCAAAGAACTTTTTGCGGTCAACCTCTTTTCCGGCCAATGGAACGGTGCGTGAATAGCCCGTATTAACCGGATTAATGAACACGATATCGGTGTCGGTGAGCACGGTATTTGGATTGTCTTTAACCCCATAAGGCTGAACCGGAAATCCCTCTGAATCTACCCGAAGTACCTTTGGGCCGGTGTAAGCTAGGTGCATCCAAACAGAGCCAGAACCTGGGCCTCCATTAAAGCTCATGAGCAATGGTCTAGTTTCACTGTCAACACCTAGTCGCTTGTAGTAGGTATACTGTAAATAGGCGATAGTGCTACCATCGGTGTCCCAAACGGGCTGAGTGCCGACTTCTACCGAATAGTCTAGCCATTCTGAGCCCACGCGTATGCGATCGGTTTTAATGCTCAGGGTATCAGGCGGAAGGCTGCGCTGCGCCCAGCTCATCGAGCTGAGTAGCACTGCGCAAAGAGTAAGTAATTTGTTCATAGGGGTGAAATTTAAAGGGTAATAGTACGTTGTTCTTTAACCGATTGATCGCAGGCCAGTGCAATTTGAAGACTGGTTACCGCATCGTTTAGGTGGCTGCTGAGGTCTTTGTTTTCAGCAATAGCCTCGTAAAAATAGGCTTGCTCGTTATCGCAGAGTTCTTGATGGTCTGGGCTGTGTTCGAAGCGGATGAGCTCATCAGCTTTTAAAAAATGGTTGTCTTGGTCAATAGCCGCATGGTGAACACGCATTAGATCGGCTTTAGAGTGTCCGTCGACACAGTCAGAGCGCTGTTGGTCTTGGGTGAGTGAGACGCTGCCGTTCGGTCCAAATACGTCTTTTACAAAAAAGGCCGTTTCACTGACCATGGGGCCCCATCCGGCCTCGTACCAGCCCACCGATCCGTCGTCAAAACGAATCTGCAACTGGCCATAATTGTAATTGTCAGCAGGGATTTCATCGGTAAGTCGTGCGCCTATGGCCGAAACACTGACGGGTTTAGCCTGGGTCATTTGGCACATGACGTCGAGGTAGTGTACACCGCAGTCGACAATGGGGCTTAAAGATTGCATGAGGCTTTTGTGCACATTCCACATGTAGCCTTGACTTTGCTGATTTAGGTTCATGCGCATAACTAGTGGCTTGCCTAGTTTTTGAGCTTCCTCAATAAAGCGCTTCCATACTAGGTGGTGTCTAAGGATGTATCCGACCACTACTTTTTTGTTCAGCGCTTTCGCCTTTTCACTAATGCGCAGGCCTCCGGCCACCGTGGTTGCAATGGGTTTTTCAAGAAAGACATGGCAACCCATTTCGAGGGCGGCCAGCGTGTAGGGTTCATGGGTCTCTGGATAGGTAGAGATACAAACGGCGTCAGGTTTGGTCTGTATTAGGGCTGATTCGTAATCGTCGAATAAGGGGTAGTCGCCCTTTAACGCGTCATTGAGGGTGTTCTTGCTTGAGCCTCTTGAAACCAACCCGCAAATATCAAATGCGTGATGCGCTTCATAGGCCTTGGCGTGCGAGGCACCCATATTGCCACAGCCAACTACTAAAATTCGAATCGTTTGATCAGCGCTCATAATGTCAAAAGATAAGATAGTCTTGCGTATCGGCAAAAAAGCCGACCCCTGTGAAAGGTATTTTAACACGCTCAAATCAAGACTTTAACACTATACGCCTAAGGTTCAATCTAATTAACCCCTACCTTTTGACAGAATTTATAACCTAGCTATCATGAAATGGACACTTACTATAGCCTCTGCGCTCTTTTTACTCACTGCAGTTAGCTGCTCGACTACAAAAAATGCTTCTTCGGCAGCATCTACTGAAGAGGGCCAAAACATGGGCAATATGAGCCTTTTGGATCGACTTCGTCAGCAAGCCGGATTGGTCATTCGCGGAAGCGACGCCAGTGCAGAAATCTTTCTTAGAGGTGTTTCTAGTGTTAATAATCCAAAGCAGGTTTTATTTATTATTGATGGAGCTCAGGTTGGAGATTTTTCAAGAGCAGCTTCTACTTTAAATCCTTTAGAGATCGGCAGCATTCGCGTACTTAAGAACCCTCAAGATTTCGCCCAATACGGGTTTATGGGTGCCGGTGGTGTGATACTTATTACTACAAAGTCGAGTAATTAAAATCGAAGTTTTTTCGCAGCATCACAACCCTACAGTTTTTTCTTTAGAGATGTTTTATACGCCCATTATAACGGGTGTATAATTCTTCATTGCTGTATCCGTCTAAATTTTGACTATAGTAAACTGGAAGTTTGACTCCCTTAGATTGGGCTTTTTTCATCGCCTCAGTAGCGATGAGATTCACTAGAAAACATCCGGCCAGGGTAGAGGCTGCACCTATGTGCTCTTCGCCAAGCTGCAATAGACCATCACCCGATGGAACCTTGTTGTCTAATACTAGGTCAGCTATCTCATACAGTTTAGGTTGAGACGCAATTCTAGAAGGATACTTTTGGGATTGAGTCAATGAGGTGATGGCGATAACCTTATTTCCATTTTCTTTGGCTAAAAGAGCCATTTCTATTGGCATAGCGTTGCGTCCAGAATTTGAACAGATCAGAAACAAATCTTCTTTTGCGATTTTGTGCTGATCCCAAATGACCTTTGAGAATCCACTAATACGTTCTATTTCTGCAGATCTACGCGCTCCTTCTGCGGTCATTACAGTGGAATCAAGCAGGGCGTTTACATTGGCCAGCCCACCTGCCCTTACAAAGAGCTCTAGGCCGATCATATGTGAATGGCCCGTTCCAAAAGTGTGAATTAGATGATCTTGAATCAATGAGTCTGTGAACCATTCAATGGCTTGTGCAAGTTCCTTTTCGTTAGCTTCAACAATAGATTCAAATAGATCAGAAACCGCTAGATGATAAGAGTAGGGCATGAAAATGGTATAAGAGTTAATGTAAAGAAAGGATTGATTTTCCTCCGCGCTGGTTTGGATCAAAAACGCGTAAATGGAGTTTTTAGTCAAGCTTGTACTAAGGGGTTTGGTGTAAAAAGGATGATTTGAAGTAGGCGTTTCATTATCGACACTATAATGAACCTTTAACCCCGGAAAAACAGTTCTCACCTTCCACTGCCCATCGATTATTTTTGCCCCCGGTTTAGGCAGATGATAGGCGATAGAGGGGTACCAATAACTTATCAAAGGAAGTATGCGCTGGCCGAGAGTGTTGCTAAAAACGTTCCACTCGTCTTGGCTCATTTTATTCTGTGCTTTTGCTTCAGATATTTCATGCCAAAGCGGTGAAGGCGCCCACGCTCTTTCAGCCAAAACGATCAAATTGGGAAGAAGTAGTTCATCGAAAATAGATTCTGTTCTGGCTGTTTCTGTCCATAGTTGACCTTGTATTCCTAAAAAATTAGATGTTTTATCGGGGTTGAGTTTGATGCGTTCATCAATATATTTTTGATGTAAATGGTGTTTTTCTCGAAAGCTTAGATTTGAAAATACATCTAGCGGATTTATTCCCCAAGCATCGATGTAATCGACATATCCTGACCAGTTTAAACCGTAGCTCTCCATGTCTTTGTCGTCGGCCATGTCAAAATAGAAGGCCGAAGAATTACTCATAATTGGGGTAAATCCTTCATTCGCCATTTTGTAGATCATATCTTCTCTACCTTCGCCCCAGCTTGTATTCCATACAAAAGGTATTGCTTCGTAGTTTAGAGTTTCTTCGGCTATTTTCGTTTCGCCTTGACTTTTATTGGAATGGTCAAGAAGAATGTCTTCCCATCCGGCCATAGTGATGCCTCGACGGTCAAATAAACGCTTTAAACGCCGTAAATTATAGGAGTAGAGCTTGGATATACTTGAAATAGAGTCTTTGTTTTGTGCGAGAAACTCCTGGCATATGGGTGATTTTTGCCATGCACCATAAGGTACTTCGTCTGCCCCTATACTAAAGACGATTAGTGGTACACCAGCCTCATCGTAGTTTTTTGTTATAGATGACACTACTTTCTCATAAAAATTATAAGCACTTTCATTGCAGATGCATACAATGTTGTCATCGTAGTTTTGAGCAGAGCGGTAGGTACTTTGGTCTTCTAGATCTGTGAGCAAAAATTCATTGGCTTTCTCGGAATCGCCTAAATTAATGTAGTGATGATAACGACTTTCCATTGCCTTTACGGCCGCTCTTGCATGTGACGGAAAGCTGATTTGAGGAATAATTTGAACATTTCGCAAAGCGGCGTAGGATAATAGTTCTTTGAATTCGCTTTGTGTGAGGAATCCATCACTTTGCAAGGAGCCATGTGCACCAGACCCGTACATAGGAATCAGGCGGTCTAATTCATTTTGCGTGTAACCTCTTTTTGATCCGACAGAAGTAAGCTCAGGTAAACCCTCTATTTCTATGCGCCAACCTTCATCATCTGTTAATCTTAGGTCTAGATGATTCAATTTAAATTGACTCATGAGATCTACCACCTGTTTTAGTTTGGATAAGCCGTAATAATTTCGGGCAATATCAACTAGAAAGCCCCTGTAGTTAAATCGAGGGGCATCTTCAATTTGAAGTACAGGCCAAGAGGCATCTTCAATTTCGGCCAAGTCGATGAGTTGATGCAGTGATTGTAGGGCATAAACAAGCCCTGGATAATCAGCGCTCTCTAAGAAAATAGACTTTTCAGCTATTTCTAAATGGTAGGCTTCAGCTGAAAGTGAATTGTTATATCGGATTGAAAAGTTTGATGAGCCTTTCGAATCGAAGGTAATTTCTTGTTGGAATAGACTAGACATTAAAGACATTAGCTTAGAACTATGCCCGTTTAACTGAGGATCTATTGAAATATTCCATCGCCGGTCTTTGGGTCGATATGTTTTTGTTGCTTGCATATGCAGGGGCTGTGGCACGAGTCCCAGAAGGGAATCTTTAGGCAGCAGATAAATGCCCTCTAAACTTTCATAACGATCGGCTGCTGTGGGAATATCCAAGGCCGAAAGGTTAGTTGCATCCTGCCATATAATTGATGTCTCAAGATCGTGTTGGCTATGCTCATTTACGATGAATGCTCCTACTGGTCCCATAGCCAACCGATCCATGATTCCTCTTTGTTTGAGTTCAAAGACTAGGGTATCTCTTGGAGGCAACCTCCAACGTTCATCGAATTGTAGGTACATATAATTGTCGCCATTAACATGGATATAGGTGATGCCTTTAGGCAAACTCGATGCTATAACTGTGCCTTTCATTTGATTCCAATGAAATTGCCACGAAGCGTTTTCAAACGAAAGATCAGTGTGGTTAATCAGTTCAAATCGAACACTCATTTCGTTTCGATTAGTGTCAATGGACTGAACTATATATCGAAACTGAAGAGATTTTTCAGAGGCAGGGGTACACGACCAGAATAAAACAATAATGAGAACCGATAAGTGTCGAATAAACCACATCATAGTATTTTTCTAAGTTGTTTAAAATAAGTAATTTAACCTAAATATATTAGATTATGAAGAACTTGTTTTTTCTGTTTGTTTTAGGTTCGAGTGCACTAATTTCTTGCGTAAATACTCCTGAACCATCGCTCAAATCATTACCTATTGATCGGCTTCAGGCCTACGTAGAAGACGCTTCTGATTTTAGTTATACCCTAGTGGATTCTTTGGAATACAAAGAGGCTAAAGTGTATCGCGTAAAGATGATTTCAGGGAATTGGCGCAGCGAAGACATTACAAATCCGTCCACTTGGTGGCATTGGGTGGATATTGCAGTTCCTCACCAGCAAAATACCAATAAAGCACTTGTTTTTATTGGCGGAGGCAGTGACGAAGATACTGCCTGGCAGTTAGATACTTTGAATATTGAAAAGGCAATCTCAACGGGCTCTGTTATTGCACACGTAAGTAACATTCCGTTTCAACCTATTCGATTTGGTCTCAATGACACAATAGATCACTATGAAGACGATTTGATTGCCTACGGATGGCATCAATTTTTAAACAGAGGAGCAACGGATGATCAGGCAGATTGGCTTTTACGATTTCCAATGACTCGAGCAGTTTCAAGAGCCATGGATGTAGTCGAAAAGGTAACGGAAGATTCTTTTCTTCCAGTAGAAGAGTTTTTTATTTCTGGAGCATCTAAAAGAGGTTGGACCACCTGGACAACCGCTGCCGTCGATAAACGAGTGATAGGAATGGCTCCCCTTGTTATTGATCTTTTAAATCTTAAAGCTTCTTTTAATCATCATTACAGGGTCTATGGAGATTGGTCTCCTGCCGTTGAAGATTATGTCCATTACGGTATTATGGAATGGATGGGCTCTGAAGAATTTGATCGATTGCTTTCTTACGTCGAACCATTTGAATTCAAGGAACGCTTCAACATGCCTAAACTCATTGTCAATGGAACCATTGATGAATTTTTTGTAACCGATTCATGGAGGTTTTATTTTGATGAATTACCCGGGTATAAACAATTGCAGTACGTCGCAAATGGAAATCACGGACTTGCAGGCTCATACAACACCCCAAATGTTTTCTCTTTTTTCAATGCACTAGCTCATGATCAGCCATTGCCTGAATGGGATTGGAAGATCAATAATGACAGCTTTGAAATTTCAATAGACCCCCAAAGCAACTACGAAGTGGCACTTTGGTCAATAGTGAATTTAAACGCACGTGACTTTAGAATTTGGGAGGTCGG
Source organism: Flavobacteriaceae bacterium (assembly GCA_018402205.1). Taxonomy (GTDB): domain Bacteria; phylum Bacteroidota; class Bacteroidia; order Flavobacteriales; family Flavobacteriaceae; genus UBA3478. Next base: position 52,331 of record JAGYIX010000005.1, on the reverse strand, counting down.
TGAAAATTGGCAAAAAACGGTTATAGATAAAAACGATAGCGGTTCTTATGTAATTAAAGCCACTGACACTTCTGCAGGATTTGCCGCGTCTTTTGTTGAGGTGACATTTAATCCAGGTACCGAATCGGCCTTAGTATTTTCGACGGGTACACTGGTACTTCCAGATGAATACCCATTTGAAGCTTATCAATCACCGGAACCAATGGGAACCAAAATTCAGCCTTAGATTAGAGTATTAGAATTGGCCTAGTAAAATATAAATAATCACTGTCACTGCACATAGAATGACAGACATGACCTTGGTGTGCTTCCAAGGTTGAAGGTCAGAAAGTATCGCAGAAACCGGCTGGGGTTGATTTAATTCACTTCGGTCAAGGCTCGAAATGATGTACATCAGTGCTATGTTTAGCACAAATTCGATACCCCATAAGTGTACAAAATGGAGGTCTACTTGAAAGATAAATGTGGTAGTAATATAAAAGACCAAACCGAAGATTAGAGCAACTTTTGCGGCTCTTGCAGTGACGGATTTCATAAAAAATCCGGCTAGCATTATAGAGGCAATAGGTATGAAAAAGATGCCATTAAGCTGCTGTAATAATTGATATAAACCCTCAGGCGCATTTACCACTAGAGGGGCTACTAACATCGCAAAAAGGGCGAGAAGGGTGGAGGTGATTTTGCCAATCTGCACCAATTTTTGATCGTTGGCTGTGGCATTTAAATGTTTCTTGTAGATATCTAAGCTGAAAATGGTAGCAGCACTATTTAATACGCTGTTAAAAGTACTGAGCACGGCGCCCATCACTATTGCGGCAAACAACCCCACAAAGCTACTTGGAAGCAATTTTTTGATCAGTTCTGGGTAAATCATGTCTTGGTTCTCGTAGAGCGCATCACCAAAGTAGTAGTATCCTATGACCCCAGGAAGAATAATTATAATAGGAACAATAATTTTCAGCACCCCAGTATATAACAATCCTTTTTGAGCCTCTTTTAAATTTTTAGCGCCTAGAGCGCGTTGAATGATGGTTTGATTCATTCCCCAGAAATAGAGTTGATTGATCATCAAACCTGTGAAAAGCACCTCAAAAGGCAGCACAGAATCTTTGCTGCCAATCACATTAAACTTTTCGGGCTGGTGCAGAAAAACTTCCGAAAACCCTTTCATGATATGTCCATCACCAATTTGGTAAAGGGCAATTAGAGGAATGGCGGTTCCACCTATAAGCAATCCTATTCCGTTTATTGAATCGGAGAAAGCAACGGCTTTTAGCCCTCCGAAGATGGCATAGATTGAACCGATGGTTCCTATACCAAAAACGGTAATCCAAAGCCCTGTTTGGTTATCTACCCCTAGGCGTTCAGAAATCGAAAAGATACTCTCTAAGTTCAGAGCTCCAGTGTAAAGAACTATGGGAAGAAGTGTTACTACGAAAGATATCATTAGAAACGAAGCCACTAAGGTGCGTGTGGTGGCATCAAAACGGTATTCTAGAAATTCGGGTATAGTGGTTAGTCCCATTTTCAAGTATTTGGGAACAAAAAATAGGGCTGCTACAACAAGTGCCAGAGCAGAGGTGACCTCCCAGCCGATAATCACAAAACCGTTTCGGTAGGATGAACCGTTCATACCAATCAAATGCTCAGTAGAAATATTGGTGAGAATCATTGACCCGGCAATAACCCAACCGCTAAGGCTTCGCCCCCCTAGAAAATATCCCTCTTGAGAGCTTAAAGACTCTTTTCGCAGTCTGTACCACGAGTAAAGAGCAACAAAAGCGGTAAAGGCTATAAAGGTAAGAGCGGTTTGCATCAGAAATAGTTAATAATAAAAGCGTTGTTGTTCTTGGTTTGGTGTATCCGTCTCTCGGGCAGCGTTGACTTTTTCTGAATCGGCAACTTCAGCCACAGGAACATGCCACCAACCGTAACCTTCTACTGCTTGATAGCGGTCGCAGGTGGTGTAAATGAGCGTAGTTTTCGGGTGTACTTTAGCCTCTTTGATGCCGCTGATTAAAGAATCATAATCAGCGCATACAATAACATGTGCGCCAAGACTGCGCGCATTATCGGCCAGGTTGACGGGTAGAAAAGGAGTTTCGCTTGCCAAATCTCCTTCAACACTTTGGGTTTGGGGGTCTCTGAATAAGAATCTCGTTCCGAAGCCTTCACTGCCAATACTTCTTGAAAGGGACCCTATGCTTTTATATCCGTTATTGTCAATGAGCACAATAATGAGCTTTAGGTTTTCTTGTATTGAGGTCACTATTTCTTGAGCGAGCATGAGGTAGCTTGCATCTCCTACTAAAACGAAAACTTCTCTTTCTGGGCTTGCCATTTTTGCCCCAAGGCCTCCAGCAATTTCGTATCCCATGCAGGAATAGCCGTATTCAAGATGAAAGCCTTTAGTATTTTTGGTTCTCCAAAGTTTATGCAGATCCCCGGGCAGACTACCTGCTGCTGCCACCATTATAGCGTTATCATCGGCAAGTGAATTTACGGCACCTATGATTTCGCCCTGACTCATTTGGGGTTGATGACGATAGGCATATACCTCAGTAACTTTGTTATCCCATTGGTTGGCAAGAGATTGAACTTTGGATTCATAGGCATTAGATACGCGATAACTTTTAAGCGGATCTATCAGTTCTTCAATAGTGGCTTTGGCATCACCCACTAGCATTAAAGCATGATGCTTGGCGGCATCAAAAGAGGTAACATTAATATTGATAAAGCGCACCTTCTCGTTTTGAAATGCTGATTTAGAGGCTGTGGTGAAATCAGAATAACGGGTGCCTATTCCGATAACTAAATCAGCCTCCTTTGCGATGAGATTTGCCCCTGGCGTGCCCGTTACTCCTAGCGCTCCTAAATTACTCTTGTGGTTAAACGGAAGACCCCCCTTTCCTGCGAAAGTTTCTGCAACGGGTATGCCGGTTTGATCTACGAGTTTGGTAATAATTTCAAGTGCTTCGCTGTAATGAGCCCCTCCGCCGATAATAATTAGGGGTTGTTTGGCCTGTGCGATCGCTTTTAATGCGTGTTCAACCGCTGATTTATCTGGGCGATGTCGGCTAATAGTCCAATTCGTTTCTTCAAAGAAAGATGCAGGAAAATCAAAGGCCTCTACCTGTACATCTTGCGGAAGGGAGAGCGTTACGGTTCCGGTCTGCGCCGGGCACGTCAGCACTCTCATTGCCTCGGGTAAAGCAGTGAGTAATTGTTCAGGACGATTCAATCTATCCCAATATTGCGAAATGGGTTTAAAACAATCGTTTACAGAGAAGTCTTGAGAATAAGGAGATTCAAGTTGTTGTAAGACAGGAGCAACATGTCGTTTAGAGAATATATCTCCAGGAAGAAGCAATACAGGCAATCGATTAATGGTGGCCGCTGCCGCTGCTGTAATCATATTTGTGGCACCCGGACCTATAGAAGAGGTACATGCAATAGTACTCAGCCTATTGTTGACCTTTGCGTAAGCAGCTGCAGCATGCACCATAGATTGTTCATTGCGACTTTGATAATAGGTTAGTAACTTTTCTTGATCTAGCGCCTGGCCGATTCCGGCGATATTGCCATGACCGAGGATTCCAAAGCAGCCTGCAAAGAATCGTTGTCGTTTTTGATCCCTTTCACTGTATTGAACACTTAGGTATCGAATGAGGGCTTGAGCTGTGGTAAGCTTAATCGTTTTCATACGCTTTTAGATTTAAGACGTAATTTCATCTAACCATACTGAACGATTCTCGGCTACCGAGAGTTTTGCAGCCAGTCCAATTTTTAGAGACTGTAATCCGTCTAAGGCATTAGGGCTAATCTCTGACCCTTCAGCTAGATGCTTTATGAATGAACGCATTTCATTCTTGTAAGCATTGGCGTAACGCTCCAGAAAAAAGTATTCTGGCAGTGCACTGCTCACTCCATTCGAGGTGAATAATTCATGTTGGTCTTTGGTACGGTTTTCTGCTTTGACCATTCCAAGAGACCCGAAAACCTCAAGGCGTTGGTCGTACCCATAGACGGCCTGACGACTGTTGTCGATGACCGCTATAGTATCGTCGCTAAAAGTGAGCTGAATAATTGCGGTATCTAAATCACCCGCTTTACCTATTTCTGGATCTATTCGCACACAGCCCTGAGCAAAGACCTTTACTACCTCTTTACCAACTATAAAGCGAGCCATATCAAAATCGTGAATACTCATATCCAGAAAGATACCCCCTGAATGAGCAATATATTCTGCCGGAGGAGCTTTAGGGTCTCGACTTGTAATTTTAACGATATGTACCTCACCTATGCTTCCTTGATCGGTATGTGCCTTTACTTTCATAAATTCTTCATCAAAACGGCGGTTGAAACCTAGCATAAGCTTTGTCTGATGCTGCTGCACAACTTCGACTACCTCCTGAACTTTTTGTAGAGAAAGATCTAGTGGTTTTTCGCAGAAGATGTGTTTGCCTTTTTTTGCGGCCAAAATGCTATAGATAGCATGCGTGTCAGTGGGCGAACATATGACCACAGCCTCACACGCGCTTTCGTCTAGAAGTGCATCATAGGTTGAATAACAGTTAACACCTCTTAGCTCAGCAAATTTTAGCGATTCAGCCATAGGGTCTGTAGCTCCTACAACCTCAACTTCTTTTAGCTGAAGCAAATTTTCTAAATGAATTTGTCCGATGCGGCCCAAGCCTGCGATTGCTACTTTAATTGCCATATCTATAATCCGATTGAAGTTAAATAGTTTCGATTTGCCTCAGCACAAGCTTTGGGGTCACCCATTCCAGGAAGTACATCTTGCTCGACAACCACCCATCCGTTATATTTCTGTTTTTCTAACGTGTCAAGTACCCCTTTGAAGTTGACAGACCCTTTGCCTAATTCACAGAACACCCCTTTAGAAATGGCATCGAAATAATCTCCGTTTTTGAAACTTGATTCGCGGGCAACTTGGGGATCAAAGTCTTTGAAATGTACATGCCATATGCGCGAGTTATGTTGTTTTAAGCCAGTAATTGGATCGCCCCCTCCAAAGGCATAGTGACCAGTATCAAAGCACAAACCCAAAAGGGAGGCATCGGTAAGTTGCATTAGTTTTTCGATTTCATCGGGTGTTTCGATGAACCCCGCGCAATGATGGTGAAAAACAGTGCGCATTTGGTAGGTGGTTAAGACACTTTCTGCTATACTTTCACAGCCTTTTGCAAATGCCTTCCACTGCGAATCGCTCAACTGCATAGGATTCTTAATGCGTCCGGCGTTTAGTGTGCGTTCTTGATGGGTTCCATTTTCATCAGCAAGAACGATGAAAGCATTAGGGTATCCAGCATCGCGCATTAATTGTGCCACCTTTAGGGCATGAGTAATACCCTTTTGATGTTTAGAAGGGTCTTTTAGGTCTACAGGCACAAAGGCTCCAACCAAATCAAGACTTCTCTTACCTAGATCTAAAGAGAGTTCTAAGGGGTTAGTTGGCATAAACCCCCAATCTCCAAGCTCGGTACCTTGGTAGCCGGTTTGTTTTATTTCATCCAACACCTGGGTGTATGCAATGGGCGCTGATTTTTGTTCTAGATCAAATTCTAAGGCTCCCCAAGAACAAGGGGCGTTGGCAAGGTGTATCATAGTTTAAAATTTTCTTGACCAATGATTAGGCCAACGTTCAATGACCACTTTGGTCTGGGTAAAGAATTCTATGGCATGCTTTCCCTGACCATGAAGATCTCCAAAGAAACTCTCCTTCCAACCACTAAATGGAAATTGAGCCATAGGTGCTGCAACTCCTATATTAATACCGATGTTCCCCGCTTGAGCCTCTTTGCGAAACAAACGCGCATGAGCACCACTACTAGTAAAAAGACAAGCCATATTTCCGTAAGCCCCTGAGTTGACAAAACCTATAGCCTCTTCTATGGTTTTCATGGAGATCATGCTCATAACAGGTCCAAATATTTCGGTTTTAATGAGGGTTTGATCAATGGGTACATTTTCTAAAATGGTTGGCCCTAAGAAATTTCCATATTCGTAGTTGGGCACTTTATGAGTGCGACCATCCAAAAGAATTGAGGCACCTTCTCTTTTTCCCACTTCTATCAGCGAGGTTATGCGGTCCTTACTTTCTGGTGAAATTACTGGGCCCATAGAAACGCCTTCATTTAATCCATAGCCAACAGTTCTTTGTTTTACTGATTCGTATAGAGAGTCCTTTATGCTATTTTTTTCATCACCTACTCGAATTACTACTGAAGCAGCGAGGCATCTTTGACCGGCACATCCATAGACAGAATCTGCTACAATTTTTGCGGTTAAGTCTAGCTCTGCGTCAGGCAAAATGATAATTGGATTTTTTGCCCCTCCTTGGGCTTGTACTCTTTTACCATGACGGCCGCATTCTGCATAGATATAGCGTGCCACAGAGGTGCTACCTACAAAACTTACGGCCTTTACATAAGGGTCTTGAATTAGTGCATCGACTGATTCTTTTGCCCCGTGAACAAGATTAATTAGCCCTTTAGGTATGTCTAGTTGGTCAATTAGTTTAAATAATAACCCCATGGTCTTGGGTGTTTTTTCTGATGGCTTAACAATACAGGCATTACCCGTGGCAATGGCGTACGGAAGAAACCAGAACACTATCATTGAAGGGAAATTAAAAGGGGTTATACAGGCGGTAACCCCTAGCGGCTGTCTGATCATCATCTCATCAATACCCGTGGCAATATCTTCGATAATGTCGCCTGACATGAGCATTGGGGCTCCGCAGGCAACTTCAACGTTTTCAATGGCCCGCTGCAACTCACCTAACGATTCGTCTTTCGTTTTTCCGCATTCATTGGTTATAGTGATGGCTAGTTCTTCTTTATGTGATTCTAAGAGCTGCTTTAAATGGTATAAGCATTGTACGCGTCTCATAACTGGAATCTCTTTCCATTCTAAATAGGCTTCTTGTGCAGCCTTTGTAGCCTTTCTCACATCTTCTGCTGTCTGAAGTCCAATAGGTACCTTTGCAATGCATTCTTGATTCGCTGGGTTTAACACATCGGCATATTCCGTGGAAGAACTCTCAACCCAAGATCCGTTTATGTAATTTTTTAAATGTTCCATACGGTTAATACCCTCCATTTTTAGTTATAAAATCTATCGATTCTTCTAGGGTTGGCATGAAATTGGCACAGCCTTTTTGAAGAACCACTTGTGCGCCGCTTGCATTTCCCATTCGGCACGATTTGTAGAGATCCCACTCTTGAAGAAGACCATAAATAAAACCGCTAGCAAAGGCGTCACCAGCCCCAAGGGTGTTTAGTATTTCTACAGGAAAACCAGGAACCTCAATGGGCGTTGAGCTTTGTTGGTAAATGGTTACTCCTCTAGCTCCCTTTTTTACAATGAGCATTTTGGGACCTAATTTTAATAATTCCTGAATGGATTGGTTTAGGTCTCCCTTAATGGTTGGGGATGAAATTTGTTGATGAGCAATAGAAACAGCCGCAGTGTCTTTAAGGGTAGCAGCAAGCACCTCTTCTTCTGTTCCAATAGCGATTTCTATTTTTGGCAATAGACTGCGAATGGTGATGCCAAACGCTCTATAATCATGCCATTGATCCGCTCTAAAGTCTAAATCTAATAAAGTTCTAACTCCACCGTTCATTGCGAGCTCAGCGGCCAAGAAACTTGCACTTCTACTAGGCTCTTTATTTAGTGCAGTTCCATTGATTAAAACGATTTTGTAGCGTTCCACACCAGCTTTATGAACATCATCTATATCTATTTGGCTGTCGGCTGCATTATCTCTGTAGTACACCAACGGAAAGCGATCAGGAGGTTCAATTCCCAAAACAACCGCGCTACTGCGTGTATTCGCTTTTGTTGAAATTAAACTAGTGTCTACCCCCTCATTAGTTAGAAAGCTCATTATGAAATCACCTACTTTATCTGGCCCAATAGCAGTAAGTAGACTCGTTGAAACCCCCAAACGGGCACAGCCAACCGCAATATTAAGTGGAGAACCTCCTACGAATGCATCAAACCCTTTAATAGCTTCAAAAGGAGCCCCTATATTTTGAGAATAAAGATCAATAGAAGACCTTCCAATGGTTAATACTTCAGGATGGCGCTTCATATCCGTTCGGATTTATTCATTTCAGCGGTTACCAAAGGTAATCTAGGGTCAATAGTGGTCCAAGAATTATAAATCCAATCATGATCAGGGTCAGTGCTGTTTGCGAGACTTTGGTCTGTTCCGGCTAAAAAATTTAAATAATAGCAATGAAACCCATGTTCGGCAACTACAGGATGATATCCTTTGGGTATGAGCACTACATCATTATGTCTAGGCCGAACAATTTCGTCAAGGCTGCCATCTTTAGTATAAACCTGTTGCAGCGCGTAGGCTTCTTGCTTTTGAAATTTATAGAAATAGGTTTCTTCTTGAATAGGCTCAAGTAGAACGCCGTCTTCAGAAACTCTTCGTTCGTCGTGCTTGTGAGCAGGAAAAGAACTCCAGTTTCCTGAGGGGGTGTACACCTCTCTTGCTACTATGCGACTGCAACCAAACCCTGGTGGCACTAAATCATTGAATTGTCTTGAAGCATTGTCTCCGCCAAAAAGAACCACTGGGGTTTCTTCAGGTCTGACAAACTTTGCTGGAAAAAAATCGTCTGCTTCACACCACCCATAAGCAATATCTAGCAGATTGCTTGTAGCTCGAAGGCTAAAGCTAGAATTTACAGGAAAATATAGGGTATGTGCAATGCCGCTAAAAACGTCTTTTCGGCCATTTATGGTAGAAAAAGTTCCGTGATTACTGTGTACTTCGAAATTCCCAGAGAGAAGAACAATGACCATCTCGCAGTCGCCGGTTTCATGTTCCCACACCTCATCTTTTTTCATTAGCCGAGCTTCAAAATTAAGGTAGCTCCATTGTGCAGACTCGGTGGTAACCCTTTGATAATAAAGTTGGTCAGATTTCGGTTTAATACAGAGTTTAGATGAATACATGCAAGGCTTATTAATTAAAGAACAGTGAAGCTTTTTGATGTGCATTAAAGAGCTCAAATTTTTTTATCATGAAGTTTTTGTAAGCCTCTATATAAGACTTACCAGGAATGGTTGGATCGAATTGATCGGGTTGAGTGTAGAAAAATTGTCTGTGCGTGCGTGTCCAGAGTATTCTCAGGTCTGTAGCAATATTAATTTTGCAAATTCCCAATGAAATTGCCTCGCGTATATCAGACTCGGGTACTCCAGAAGCATCGTTTCCTAATTGCCCCCCATACTGATTAATGCGCTTAATTTCAGCGGTGTCCACTGCCGATCCGCCGTGCAAAACCAAAGGATAATTAGGTAATAGCTTTTGGATAGCTTTAAGCAAATCTAATCTCAAGCGCTGCTTTCCAGAAAATTTATATGCCCCATGACTTGTGCCTACAGCAACTGCTAAACTGTTACAACCAGTTTTCTGAACAAACTCAAATGCTTGTTGGGGATCAGTGAATTTGGCTTCGTGGTCTTCAATAGACAGATCGTCTTCTATGCCGCTAAGCACGCCAAGCTCAGCCTCTACAAAAACTCCTTTTGGTACTGCACGCTGCACAATATTTTTGGTACGTATAATGTTTTTTTCAAACGGATCATGTGAGGCATCAATCATTACCGAATGGTATCCTCCGGATTCCAATGCATCTACAATATGCGATTCTACTCCATGGTCTAAATGCACTGCATATATCGTATCTGGGTAGCGCTCAGCTGCCGCTGAAATCATCGCTAGTAGCATTTGGGAATCAGCATAGTCTCTAGCAGCAGGTGTGAGTTGAACTATAAAAGGGGCTTGGGAGATGGAAGCAGCTTGGAATAGAGCAATTATTTGCTCCATGGTAAATACATTTACCGCAGCAATAGCAAACGATTGATAACATTTATCAAATAATTGATGTGGCGAAACGGTCATGCTTTAAAGAGTAGCGAATACACTACAGCACCTTAAAATAGAAATAATAGCTGTCTTCTCTAAAAAGCCAACTAAGATTCCAAGAGCTCAGCCACCTCTTTGCCTAGAAGTGGACCAACGGCCACGCCCATTCCTCCAAGTCTGGCAGCTACAGCTATGCGCTCAGATACCCGCTTGAGTATAGGGTGTTTGTTGGCGCCGAAGGCCATAATCCCAGACCAGAAGTAATCTACCTCGACCGGTTTATTAGGCAAGATAAGCGCGCTAAGATCCGCTACAAGTGAGGTTTTAAGGCGCTCGTTGATACCAAATTCAGCGGTTTGCTCGCCAGCCTTATCTAGATGCCTCGCCCCTCCCAGCATAATACGCTTATCAATGGGTCTAAAGTAGTTGTACCCGCTGTTGTAGTGAAAGCAGCCGCTCAGGTTTAAGTCTTCAATTTCTTTGGTGATCAGCACTAAACCACGCCCAGGAACGATTTTGAGATCTGGCAGCAGATCTTGGCTAAAGGCATTGGTGCAGAAAGCAACCTTTTTTGCACTGAGGCTAAGCTGCTGTTGACTAGAGTGCACCTCAAGGATGACCTCAGCGCCTTTTTCTTCGAACTGTTTTAGGGTGCATCCGGTGAAACAGCGAACGCCTTGTTCGCCCAGAAGTTGATACAGAGCGCTGATCATTTTCCCCGTATGTATACTGCCTTCATAGGCATGGGCGATCAGCCCTTTTACCGAAGAACCAAAACCAAAATGGCTTAAGTCGCCTGTGCAATCGCTGAACGGTTCGCCCTTGAAAATGGGTTTTAGGGCCTCATTAAAAAAAGAGAGTTGCTCGGGATCAACGCTATTGAAACTGAGCTCGTACCCTTTTGAATGCTCGTACCCAATAGCCTTATCGCCAAGGGTGCTGCGCATATGGTTGATGCCCATAAAGCGTTTTTCGGTCAGTGCCACCAGCTCGTCTAACGTGAAATCGTTAAGGTCATCTTGCAGTTCAGAGATCGACCCGAAGCAGGCAAATCCGGCATTTTTGGTACTGGCTCCGCTGGGTAAAATACCTCGTTCAATAAGGGCGATTCGGGCGCTCGGGTGTTTGGCTCGATACGAGAGTGCGGCAAAACAGCCGACGATTCCTCCGCCTATAACCACGAATTCGTAAGATAGCAGGGCTGATTTTTCCCAATAACTCAGCATACCGTTAAAACTTGCCTTAAATCTAGCGTATTTGGCCGAATGGCCCTATAACAAAGTGCTTCGGAAGCTTAATTTGACTATATTCTTCTCGTTTTTTAATTCACTTACCTATGCATACTCTAAATCCTATTTTACGCAGCACCTTAGTTGGTTTTTGCGCCGTTTTAATGCTTCTGCCTTTGACCACAAATGCGCAGTCTAAGTCTGCGCTCATCGGATCTTGGGATCTGGAGATACAGTACGGAGAAACTACCTTGCCCTCTTGGCTAGAGGTAGAGTTCTCTGGCACTAAGACGCTCATCGGACGCTACGTGAGTTTTTCTGGTTCTGCGCGTCCAATTGCTGAGGTCTTTGAAAGCGATAATAGTTTTAATTTCAGCATTCCACCGCAGTGGAGTGGCAATCAATACATGCATTTGAGTGGTACCCGAGACGGTGATCGTCTATCGGGAAACATCATCACCAATACAGGTCAGGCCGTAACCTTTACGGGAGTTCGTGCTCCATCACTAGAGCGTGAGGCCCCTAAAAAATGGAGCAAGCCCGAGCCACTTTTCAACGGAAAAAACCTAGACGGATGGCAGCCTCAAACCACCGATCGAGACAATCAATGGAAAGCGGTAGACGGGGTGTTGACTAATCCGGCCTCAGGGGTAAACCTCATGACCACCGAGAAGTACGACGATTTTAAGTTGCATCTCGAATTTAAGTACCCTAAAGGATCTAATTCAGGAATTTACTTGCGCGGACGTTACGAGGTTCAAGTCGAAGACAACTATGGGCGCGTTCCGAACTCGCATTACATCGGTGGGGTGTACGGCTTTTTAACCCCCAACGAGAATGCGGCTAAACCCGCCGAAGAGTGGCAAACCTATGACATTACCCTAGTCGGCAGACGTGTCACAGTGGTATTAAATGGCAAGTCGGTGATTACTGATGCGTTGATCCCGGGCATTACAGGAGGAGCTCTAGACTCCAAAGAGGGAGAGCCCGGTCCGATTCTGCTTCAAGGAGATCACGGCCCCATCGAGTACAGAAACCTCACCATTTCGGTGCCAAAAGACTAGCCTAACACGACCATTTGTTTAAGTAGGAAGGGGCCTCCATAGTGGAGGCCCTTTTTAGTTTGTCTTCTGGGCGAGCATCAACTCTTCAATGGGCACATAGCTGCTTAGGATCTCTTCGATCAGCGTTGAAGTGCCTGTGAGCTCCCATTGACCAAGAGACACCGGTATATTTCCAATCGCATTCATTCCGTCGAAATAAGATTTCAACACATTTGGGCTGCTTGTTGAGCCCTCTAGTGCCTTGGAGTAATTCATAAGGGTGTGCTCCATGAGGTACTTTCCGGTAATATAGCTGGTGCCGTATCCGGGCTGCCGCATATAAAGGTGTTGCTCAAAGAGTAAGAGTTCTTTTTCGGTTTTCATCCAGCCCCTTGGCGTATAGTCGGCGTGAATGGTTCCTGCCTCTTCCATGCTCAGCTCGTTTGCGTGGGCGTACAAAGAGCCCAGCCCTCGTGCGGCGCGTTGAGCGATTAAGATGTAGACGATTTCTCGGGCCCTTGGATTGTTCTCGTAGAGCCCGGCCTGCATGAAGAATTCTTCAACGGCCGTGGCCATTCCTTCATTGCGCGAATCAAAGATATTGTACAGTAATGCTCCCCTTCTAATGGGGTTTTGGTGCGGCTCGTACTGCATGCGTGCGAGTTCAAACCAATGGTAAAAATGCGAGTATAGCGGTTTGGGATCAAGGTGAGCGGTGATCCAAAAAAAGTTGCGACGATCTGAGGGTATGTAGCGCCCTAGATGGGGTTCAAGCGCCGGTCTAAAATAGTCTTTAACGCTGACGATTTCTTGGCGCGCTAAGAACTCGACGAGTTCATCTGCAGCATGAGTTGCCAGGGACTGATAGGCGGCCTCTGAGTCGGCCGCGTTTAGAGGCGCGAGGTAGCGGTTTTTGTGCTCTTCTAGCGCCAACGACGACCAGGCTCTTGCCAGTTCTCGCTTCAAGAGCATTACCTCGTCTTCCCAGTTCAAAGGCACCAAGTGAACATGTCGCTGATACCACGAATAATAGTCTTTGCCGATTCCCGAGGGGCCTGTCTTTGAATCAGATTGGGCCTCTAACCAATTGGCCAGATCTTGAGTGGCTGTAATGGCCGTTTCAATCGCCTTCTGCGTCTTTCGGTCAGTCTTCAGCTCGGGCTCTTGGGCCAGCTGCTGGAGGTCGTTAAGCTGGGTTTTGATGTCTCTAATGCCGGCTACCCATAGTTCGCGGGCATTTCCGGTCAGATTGCCTTTGGCCTGGGCGTAAAAGGCCGGAATATATTGAAGTTTTGAGCGCAGATCAGCGCGGTCTATGGGCGATAGGGGCTTGGCGTATTGCCACCATTCAATCACGGCGTGGTTGGTGGGGCCCTCGTGGGCCGGAACATCGCTTTGGTCGGTCCACAGTACCTTGTAAAAGGCCGGATCGCGCTGCCAGGGCTTTAGCACATGCTGGTTAAAGGCGTATCCGTTCATCTCTGCCCAAATAAGCATATAGTCGACCCTAGCGTTGATGGGCCATGAAGTCGTATTGATGCCAGCGAGCTCATCGCGCAAAGCCTGGTATGCCGGCCAGCGCTTTTCAAAGGCCTCTTCGGAGTAGTCGTAGCTGCCGTCAGTGGTTTGAGGAGATTCAAATGCTCTCCATCGTTCAAAAAATTCATGGAGTTCAGCGGCTTGAGCATTCAGTGCAGTGAAGCTGCTCAAGGCTACTAATAAAAGGCCAATCAGGGGTGCGCGTTTAAGAGATGCGTTCATGTTGCAGGTATTGATCTGGGCTAAAGAAACAAATTTTCACTTACATTGTAGGGGTTAAAATTTGGGCTCATGATTAGAAAATTCTACGCGCTGCTACTGCTTTTACCCGCAATCGCCTTTGGGCAAGAGCTAGACCTAGGTCTGCTTGAAAACCTAAATATTCGCAATGTAGGGCCCGCCAATATGAGTGGTCGCATCACGGCCATTGCTGTCGCTGCTAGCGACCCTAAGATTATAGTGGTGGGAGCTGCCTCAGGAGGCGTGTGGAAGTCGACCAACGGCGGATCAGCATGGACGCCCATTTTTGACGATCAACCCACCCAAAACATAGGGGCTATTGCCATTCAGCGCGACAATCCAGAGGTGATCTGGATCGGAACTGGTGAGGGAAATCCGCGCAACTCGGTCAATTTGGGCATGGGGCTATTCAAAAGCGAAGACGGCGGAAAATCATGGAAGCACCTAGGCCTTGATGCGACTAAATCGATACACCGCATTCTGATCGATCCGAGTAATCCAAATACCGTTTACATTGGGGCTCACGGCGATCCGTTTACGCCCAACACTGAGAGAGGGCTTTTCAAGACGACAGACGGGGGCATGCACTTTGAGCGTATACTGTTCACCAACGAGACCTCTGGGGTGGCCGATATGCTCATGCATCCACAGAACCCCCGGCGACTTTATGTGGCGCTGTACGACCATCGTCGCACCCCATATTCATTTGTCTCTGGAGGCCCGGGTTCAGGTTTATTTGTAACCGATGACGGCGGGTCTAACTGGAGAAAACTGGGACCCGAATCTGGCTTGCCTGAGGGTGAGCTCGGACGCATTGGGATTGCCTTGGCGCCCTCTAACCCGAACCGCATGTACGCCAAGGTAGAGGCCAAGAAAATGCGCTTTACCGCAGTGAAGATGCAGGCGAATCGTGGCAATTAATCAACGACAACCCTAAGTTCACCAATAACAGACCCTTCTATTTTCAAGATTTGGCGGTAGACTCGGCTGATCCCGACCGACTCTACAATATTTATCAGCCGCTCTCGGTGTCTTACGATGGGGGGCTGAGTTTTGACGAAACTCCGATGATTCCGGCCGACGAAACTAAGGGTATACACGCCGATTTTCACGCCATGTGGATCGATGAAAACGACCCCAAGCACTTTATTATTGGGGGCGACGGAGGCCTCGGAATCACTTACGATCACGGGCATAGTTGGTATTTTCCGGAGACCATTCCGGTCGCCCAATTTTACCAGATCGCCGTCGATCACGAGCGCCCTTTCAATGTGTACGGTGGAATGCAAGACAACGGTAACTGGTCAGGCCCGGCCTACACCTGGAAACGAGGAGGCATTCGAACCCTCTACTGGCAATACCTGGTAGGAGGCGATGGATTTTACATAGCTCCAGACCTAGAGAATCCGCGCTTTGGTTACGGCACCTCCCAGAACGGAGACCTCTACCGCTACGACAAGCTGACAGGCTATTACCAAAGCATTCAACCCCCTGCACCAGATATGAGCGCCAAGCTGCGTTTCAATTGGAATGCGGCCTTTGCGAAAGATCCGTTTAATGCAGACGCCCTGTATTACGGTTCGCAGTATGTGCACAAGTCAGAAGACCGCGGCGCCTCTTGGACCATCATTTCGCCCGATCTATCGACCAACAACCCCGAGCAACAGCAGCGCGACTACGGTGGCCTCACCTTAGACCTTTCTGGGGCCGAGAACTACAACAGCTTGCTGGCCATTGCTCCAAGTCGCCTAGACAAGCAGCTTATCTGGGCAGCAACCGATGACGGACAGCTGCACCTCACCCGCGACGGCGGAAAGCGTTGGAAAAACCTTACATCTGCTATAAAAGGTTTGCCCCTAGGGGCCTGGATCGCCCGCGTTCACCCCTCAGCTCATGAGGCCTCAACCGCCTGGGCCGTAGTGAACAACTACCGAAAGGGCGATTATGCGCCTTATCTGTTTAAAACCACAGATTACGGAAAGACCTGGCAGAATGTGCTAGTAGGTAAGACTGTTACAGGCTATACGCTTTCGTTTATTCAAGACCCAGTGGTTGCCGATCTACAGTTCTTGGGAACTGAGCATGGGCTTTACATCAGTCGCGATGGCGGAACGCATTGGGTGGCCTTTAAGAACGGTTTCCCGAGTGTGTCTACCAGAGATTTAGTGATCCAAGAGCCTGAGTCGGCACTGGTGGTCGGCACCTTTGGAAGGGCCATTTGGGTGCTTGACGACCTTCAGAGTTTAAGAGCCATTGCCAAGGGAGAGTTAGCAGAGCCCATTGCCGCGTTACCGATGAATGAGGTGGTTCAGGTAAAGGGGTTATTTATCAATCCGCCCGGAAACATATGGACGGGCTTTCACACCACCTTCGAAGGGGAGAATAGGGCGTTTCAGCGCGCAGAAATTCCGGTGTTCATCAGCGATGTGCCAACCGAGGGTGACAGTATTTCGGTGCGCATTAAAGACGACTCGGGAAGAGAAATTCAGCACCTTGTCACCAAAGGGCTCAAGCCCGGGCTCAACTATGTGCACTGGAAACTCGATGAGCAGATGCACCGATTGCCCGGTGCCTGGGTAAGTGATGAATCAAGGGGCATTGCGGTTCTAGCAGGTGAATATACAGCCGAGAGTACCTACAAGGGCAGCACGGTGAGCAGCTCTATTTCGGTGATAGATGATCCGCGATTTGCGATTGACCCTTCTATTGAGGCAGCCCTGTATCAGTATCAAAAGCGTTTAGATAGCCTAGTGCGCAATTTTAGCGATGCCTACAACGGCCTTGCAACCTTAGAGGCAGCGGCTAAAAAACAGGCTGCTGAGAATCAAAGTAGCAGTCTTCAAGACGAGCTCGCTCAGCTTTTGCTAGCCGGTCGAGATAGGCCTGTTGACCGCCAAGTGGGTGCGTGGCAGAGCGACAAAATCACTCCGCATTCACTGTTGAGCGATTTGCTTAAGCTGTCTCGGGCACGTACTATGCCGCTTTCGGATCAAGAATACGAGCGATTAGATAGCGCCAAAGCGCAGGTAGAGAAGTATGTCGAAAAGGTCGCCGAATTTAAAATCCGCCATAAAAACGTTCTGGAAGCGCTAGCGCTCTAGTCTTCTAAGACGATGGCCTCGGCCTCGATTTCTACGAGATAACCCTCTCCGACAAGTCGGGCCTCAACAAGCGTGTTAGCGGGGTCTATGCCCTTAAAGCGCTCTCCGTGGGCCCTTGCTACGGCCTCCCAGTCTTCGAGATTATGAACGAAGATGCGGGTGCGCAGCACGTCACTGAGTGATCCGCCTAGTGCTGTAATAGACGCCTCTATTTTATCGATGATAAAGTGGGTTTGAGCGGCGGCGTCTTGACCGCCGATAAGCTGACTTTCATGCGTGGCTGTGGTGCCTGAAACATGTATGTGTTGACCCTTTCTTACGGCACGGCAGTATCCGGCAAACCCCTCCCAAATCGTGTTGCTGTAGACCTTCTGGTGCTTAGGCCCTTTGGTGATGGGCTCAAAGACCGAAGGTATTTGACTCAGGTGATGGCTGAGGTCTCCAGAGGCAGTCAGAAAGGGTGGCTTGCGGTACTCGTCTCCGCAGTCTCCCAAAATGGGGCTGAGTTGCTCTTGGGCCTCACCAATGAGCTGCACGTCTTCAGCGTCAAGATCGAGTTGCAAGCAGGCCTTGTGGTCTTCTATATGCGCACTTTCTCCTAAGCGCGCGCCAACAATGATGGCCGCTACTGCTGGGTTTTCAAGCACATATCGGCTCGCCACTACGGCTATGCTGCTTTGGTGCTTGTCAGCCACAGATTTTAAGGTGCGAAGTAATTGCTGAAAAACGGCCCATCCGCCGGCCGCGTCTATGAAGCGTTTGTACTTCATCTGAGACCAGGTAGTGAGCTCGGAGCTGTTGGGTTCGGGTTTACCAAGCCAGCTATCAGACAGAAAGCCTCCGGCTAATGTTCCGTAGGCCAATAGCTTGATGTTATAGCGCTCACAAACCTTTTTGAGATTGCCTTGAGCGCGCTGATCGATGATGGAATGCGATACCTGGTTGCTAACTACCGGTATTCCGGACGCCGCCAAAATACCGAGGTGAGCTGCGTCAAAATTGGTGACTCCTAGGTGGGCGATTAGGCCCTCTTCACGAAGCTCGTTGAGGTAGCCCATGGCGTCGAGATAGCTAGGGTCTGGATAGTGCCAGGCGTGAAATTGCATTAGCTCTATGCGCGACTGCTGCATGCGATCTAGTGCTTTTTCGACGGCAGACCTTACCATTTCTTTGGTAACCTTGCCCGGTTCGGGCACCCATTTGGTGAACAGTTTAATCTGATCGCTTTGGGCGTAATTGTTTTTGAAGGTTCCGGCTATGATCTCGCTCGATCCGTAATGATCGGCCATATCAAAGCAGCTGAACCCATTCTCGGCATAAGGCAGCATGTGTGCTGCGGCCTGTTGCGCATTTAGGGTTCCTGATTTTCGTTCGATATCGGCGATTTGCCATAGCCCCATGACTATGCGGGGTATCTGTAGGTTTGGCGAAAGGTATGAGGTGGTCTGCATAGCTTATTCTGTGGGGAGATTTTTAAAGTGACGCGGCCCGCGCTGATTTTTAGTTTTGAAATAAAAAAGGGTATACAAGGCACTGCCTATTACCATAACAATGCCCCAAATATAAGTGGAGTGAAAGTACCAAGCCACATCGGTTTGCGAAAGGTCTTTGTAGAGGTGTATGATCAGAAATCCGGCTATAAAAACTACCCCGCTAATTCCGATAAGCCGCTGCAGGTTTCGGCTTTTAAACACCGAGATAGACGCGGCCAGCTCTTTATTTACCTTGGGTAAGGTGAGCACCGTAAGGCACATCAATAAAAAGTTCACCAGCATAGAGGTCACCATGATATCGATGCCTAAAAAGAAGTCTCCGGCGAAATGGGATCCAAGCACCCCAATAGATGCCATGGCGCCAGCGGTTATTAATGCCATGTAGGGGCTAAAAAATTTTGGATGCACCTTGGTGATAGCCTGCGGAAAAATGAGGTCTTTGGCCCACGCAAACATCAGCCTCGAGACCGAGAGTAGCATCGCAGGTAAGTCGTTGATTAGAGCAATGGCGGCTCCGCTTAGAATGAGTAGATCGACTCCCTTGGGCAGCACTAAACTAAGCAGCCCGGGCGCTGTGATGTCTTTAGTTTGCGCCTGATCGGCCATGTAGCTCCAGGGCACTATGTGGTAAACCGATAGTGTAAACAGCATATAAAATAACCCAACCCCCAAAATGGCAATGAGTATAGCCAGCGGAATAGTTCTAGAGGCATTCTTGGCCTCGCTACCGGTTTGGGCAATAGCATCAAAGCCGATAAAACTCGAGAATAGCACCGCGGCAGCCGACAAGAAAACGGGCCATTGAAATGGGGCCTTTTCGGTTGGCTCAAATTGCACATTTTGCTTAACGGCTAAGGCGTCAATAAAATCGGATTGATTGTACATGAGACCCGAAATAATCACGATAGAGCCCAACGTAAAAATCAGAATAACCATCGGAATCAGCCAGCGGGTATAGCTTTTTACCCCAAGAATGTTCACATAAACGAACCCCCATATGAGACTCAGCCCAAGGCAAACCCGAACCCATGAAAGGTCGAGTAGCTGCGCTAAGTCACGCCATCCGGCGCTGTAGGCTATATCGCGAATAAACGGAATGCTGATGTAGGCAATCACGCCAATCACAATAGATAACCCAAACCACTGCGAAAAGCTGGCGATAAAGCCTAGATAGGGGTTTAGGCCGCGACTGGCATAGAGGTAACTTCCGCCTGCACGCGGCATGGCAGAGCCTAAAATAGCATAGGCCAGCCCTGCCAATAGCGCAGGTATAGCGGCGAATAAAAAGGCTTGGATCACATAGGGCCCGATCTCGGGAACACTGCGGTGAATCATTATGGGCACAACATTGATAGAAGCGCCAACCATCGAAGAAACCCCTGTAGCAATTACGGCAAAAAGCCCCATTTGTCGTTTTAAAGAGGGTTTGTTAACAGGGTCTACCTCTAGCATAAGATGTAATAATTCGTTAGCTTCAGGGCTGAAGATAGAGAACGCTTAAGAAACTTTGATTTGTTTTTATGGAATTTCTTGAAACACTGTACCAAGAAGTGGTGGGCTTTTTGGGCATTCGATCGCTCTGGGAACTCTTAAGTTCAGGTAATTACGAGGCGCTTAAAACCTATGAGGGGGTGCGTTCACTTATTTACCCGATTATTCCGCTGCTCATTTTATTGGAGTTTTCTCTGGGCATGATCTATAAAAAGCCACAGATCAAGGTCTATAAAGTGACCTTTTTAATTTATGTATTCAATCGTATAGTAGGGCGTTTTATTGCCATCGGCATGGTAGGCTTTCTGATCGGATGGCTTCAGCCGCTCGCCCCTTTTCAGACCTCGAGCGCTTGGTATTGGTTTGTTTACGGATACATTATCTGGGAGCTCGCTCACTTTGTTTACCATTATTTGGGACACAAAGTGCGCCTTTTTTGGTGCTTACATGCCACACATCACTCTCCTGAAGAGATGAACTTGTCGGTGACCCACGCTCACTTTTTCTTGGAGGCCCCCTATGCCGACACCATTCGCACTTCGATTTGCATCTTGTTGGGGGTGCGCCCCGAGTTACTCTTTTTGATCATGTTCATCGACGGCACCTATGGCGCCTTTATTCACGTAGGCGAAAACCTGATCAAAGACGCCCGATTCGGATGGCTCAATAAGCTCATTTTAACGCCCTCGCACCACCGGGTGCATCACGCGCGAAACGCCCTATACATGGATACCAATTTTTGCAACCTGCTCAATGTATGGGACCGGGTCTTTAAGACCTATCAAGAAGAAGACATGCAACAGAAGCCCGAGTACGGAATCACACGCCCCATAGATAGCACCAATTTTGTAGACGTCTACTTTGGCGAGATCATTGCCCTGGCCAAAGATGTTCGGGATGCTCCCGGAATCAGCAATAAAGTGGCCTATATTTTTATGCCTCCGGGCTGGAGCCACGACGGAAATCACAAAACCGCAAAACTAGTAAGAGCAGAATACTTGCAATCGAATTCCTAACCCCTTTTTGTACCTTTTCTAAAAATTAGTTTCTTATGAGATCTTTTCTTTTGTTCACCCTTGCCGCACTTCTGGTCACTAGCACCGGAGTCGCCCAAAAACTCAATCGCGAAAAAAAGGCGATTATAGCCTCGGTTGAGGCACATCAAGAGGCCCTTATCGCCATAAGCGATTCGATTTGGGCATTGGCCGAAACGGCCTTTGAAGAGCACGAATCTTCTCGTATTCTAGCCGATTATGCCGAGGCCCAGGGTCTGACGGTAGAGCGCGGAGTGGCGGGTATTCCCACCGCCTTTGTGGCGACCTACGGAAGCGGATCACCTGTAATATCGGTCTTGGGAGAATTTGACGCCCTGCCCGGTATTTCTCAGAAGGCCTCTCCGGTTAAAGAGCCCCTCAATGCGGGTGCCGCGGGTCACGGATGCGGCCACAACCTTTTTGGTGCCGCCTCTTTGGGTGCTGCCATCGCGATCAAAGAACAGATCGAGGCCGGAACCCTAAAAGGCACCGTTAAATTCATCGGAACTCCTTCAGAGGAGAAGTTCTTCGGAAAAATCTGGATGATCAAAGAAGGCATTTGGGACGGAGTTGACGTAAACGTTAGCTGGCACCCTGGCGCAACCACTGAGGCCGACGTGCAGAGCACCCTGGCACTGGTTGATTTTAAAGTGGAATTTTTTGGACAAACCGCTCACGCCTCTTCAGACCCCTGGAACGGGCGCTCGGCCTCAGACGCCTTGGAGCTCTACACCACCGGAATAAACTATTACCGCGAGCACGTGAAACCTACCGTGCGCATGCATTACCACATTCAAGACGGAGGCCAAGTGGTAAACGTCGTACCTGACTATTCTAGGCTATGGATGCGGGTGCGCGATTCAAAGCGAGAGGGCATGAAACCGGTGTACGAACGGGTACGCGAGATGGCCGAAGGAGCCGCTATCATGGCCGATGTCGATTACAAGATTTCACTGATCTCAGGTATCTACGAAGTGCTGGTTAACCGCAGAGGAGGTGAGCTTATGCAGAACAACCTAGAGCTTTTAGGGCCTATAACCTACACCGCTGAAGAAGAGGTTTTTGGTAAAGCCATTCAAGAAGCCACCGGCAAGCCTCAGTTAGGAATGGACAGTTCGATACGTCCGCTAGAAGCCACTCTTGAAAATTCAGGAGGAGGGTCTACTGATGTGGGAGATGTAAGTTGGAATGTTCCGAATATCAATTTAAGTGTAACCGTTGCTCCCAAAGGCACCCCATGGCATTCTTGGGCCGTTGTGGCATGCGGAGGCATGAGTATAGGCCACAAGGGCATGGTGCACGCAGCTAAGGCGATGGGCATGACCATGGCCGACCTGTTTCAAAACCAAAAGGCCGTAGCCGAAATAAAACAAGAATTTAAAGAGCGCAAGGGAGATGTGGTGTACGAGCCCATGATCGACGGCCCCGCGCCCATTAATCAGTAAAGCACACACGCATGAAACGATATAGTTTAAGTCTTCTTGGTTTAGCACTTTTAGCCGCCTGTGGCCAGAAAAAAGAAAGCAAAGCCGCAGAAGAGACCCTAGAGGCCAAGGCCGCGCGCATACACCAGGCGGTGATCACCATAGACACCCACGACGATATTAATGTGGCCAATTTCACCGACAGCATCAACTACACCCAGCGCCTGAATACACAGGTCAACCTTCCCAAGATGCGTGAAGGGCAGCTAGATGTAGCTTGGCTCATCGTTTATACCGGGCAAGGCCCACTAACCCCTGAGGGATATGCCGCCGCTGAAGAGAATGCCATGGCCAAGTTTGAAGCCATTAAGCGGTTGACGACCACCTATGCCCCCGATCAAATGGTATTGGCCACCAGCTCTGCTCAGGTGCGACAGGCCACTGAAGAGGGTAAGATGGTGGCGATGATTGGCGTTGAAAATGCCTACCCCATGGGAGAAGATTTGTCCAACTTTGAGAAGTACCACGCGCTAGGTGCCCGTTACGTTTCGCTCTCCCACAACGGCCATAGTCAGTTTTCAGATTCGAATACCGGAGAGGCCGATGGCTTTCTGCACGACGGGCTCAGCGAGCTCGGCAAGCAGGCCGTGGTTGAGATGAATCGCTTGGGCATGATGATTGACGTATCTCACCCCTCGAAAGAAGCTATGCGGCAAATGATAGAACTCACTAAGGCTCCGATTATCGCCTCGCATTCATCGGCCAGGGCTTTGTGCGACCATTCGCGCAACCTTGACGATGAGCAGCTCATGTGGCTCAAAGAAAACGGAGGAGTGGTGCAAACCGTCGCCTTTTCGTCTTATGTGAACACCGAAAAACATGAGGCTAGAAATACTTACATGAGCGCTTTGCGCAAAAAGTTAGCCGAAGAAAAGGGTCTAAAGTGGTATGAGCGCAGTGAACTCAGAGATCTGAGTGCTGAAGAGCGCGAGGCTTTTATGGCTTATGCCTATGAAATAAATGATGCGGCCAATGAGGTGGCAGAGAATGATGCTGAGGCAGCAGCTGGAGTTACCGTGGCTGACTTCGTAGATCATATCGATTACATGGTAGACCTCATTGGTATTGACCATGTGGGTATTTCTTCTGACTTTGACGGTGGCGGAGGTATCACAGGGTTGGAGCGATGCCTCAGAGACCCAAAACGTAACTTTAGAATTGGTTAAACGCGGATATTCTGAAGAAGAAATTGCAAAGTTGTGGGGAGAAAATCTACTACGCGTGCTTGATGAGGTAGAGGCGGTGAGCGCCAATTGGACGACGAACTAGCCATGCCCATTGAAATTAAACTGGTTGATTCTGTTGAAGAACTCAAGGGAATCAAACGCTTACACGATAAAAATCTCAAGAAAAATCTAACCCCTGAGCAGCAGGCAGAGCAGGGGTTTGTGACCTTTGAGTACGACCTAGACTTTCTTGAGGCTATAAACAAGGTTCACCCATCAGTTATTGCCGTTGACCAATCAGAGGTGGTCGGCTATGCCCTGGTGGTCACCAGAGAAAGCCAGCGGTTGCATCCACTTATCACCGAATTTGTGCAGCACCTCTCGCGCATCGAATACAAAGGGCAGCTCATTGATCAGTTATCGTTTTGTTTGGTGGGTCAATTGTGTGTGGCCCAATCGCATACGGGTCAGGGATTGGTGCAGCGCATGTACAACGCCTATAGAGATCAACACTCAACACAGTTCGATTATTTAGTTACTGATGTAGATGCTCAAAACGTTAGGTCATTAAAGGCACACCTGAAGACAGGGTTTGAGGTGGTTGGGTCTTTAGCCCACGAAGGCTCTCGCTGGGAGGTTATTCTTTGGGATTGGAACAAAAGCTGAGGTTATTGAAATCTAAAATTGTACGATAGCGAAACCAGTGTGCCCTGAAGTGCGGTGAGTTCGTAGGCCCCCAGTGGGCTTCCTAAAAAGACGCTTCCGTCTACGGTTCCATTGCGCTGTGCGTAGTAAATATTAAAGGGGTTATTGCGTCCGTATATATTATAAATAGTGAACACCCAGTCGCCCTTAAAGCGCCGTTTAGGGTCTTTGCTGTAAGCGATCGTCCAGGCAAAGTCTAGACGGTGATAGGTAGGTAGGCGTGCGTTGTTGCGATTAAGGTAGATGGGTATGGTCACGTTTTGTTGCTTGAATACCCCGTTGGCAATGGTGTAGGGTCGTCCGGTTTGGCCCACAAAATTGAAACTGATTTTATTGTAAAGGTCGCCCTCAAAGTTGAGTGTGGCGTTTAAGGTGTGTGGTCGGTCAAAGTCTGACGCGTACCAGTCGTTGTTGTTGATGCGGTCTTCTGGTGCCGCCTCATTGGTCTGGAGTAAACTTCGGGCCCAGGTATAGTTTAAAAACCCGTTAAATCGTCCAGAGTTCTTGTGCAGGCCTAGCTCTATACCGTAAGATCTTCCGTCTGCTTGAACCACTTCGGTTTCGATGTTTCTAGACAAAAAGAAATTGGCCCCGGGCTTGTAGGTGAGATTATTGGTGGTGTTGCGGTAGTAGGTTTCTGCCGAGAATTCGATGCCTTTACTTTCGAAGTCTTGGTAAAATCCGATACCATAGGTGTCGTTTTGCTGCGGCAATACATAGCGGTCTGAAATTTTCCAGCGCGAGGTAGGCAGCGGGGTATTCGTGTTATAAATATTTTGAATGTACTGAAACATGCGAGCATAGCTCGCTTTTAGCGAGGAATACTCGCCTAGCTTTAAATTCAGACCCAATCGCGGCTCAGGATAGGTATAGTTGACCACGCTTTCCCCAGCCGCATAGGTTCGATTCTGATCAAAGTCGAAGTTTTCGTCGTAAAGTGCCTCTGTATAGGGCCCCAACAAGTTAAAATAAGTGAGTCGCAATCCGGTAGACAGGGTGAGCTTAGGGGTGAGTGAAAAGTCTAAACTTCCGTAGGCAGACCATTCATCTCCTACCTCTTGGCCTAGATCTACGGCGTTTATAGAATTGCCCGATCCGGGGTCGAGTTTTCCGGGCTCAATGGTATAGCGGTTGAGTTGAACCCCTAGGTAGTAATCTACCTTAGAGGTTTGGTTGTTAAAGTATTCGATCTGTGCGCTGAGGTATTGTATGCTCGACTCAAATCGAATTACATTGTCGCTGTCGATCTCCGGAAAAAGATTTTGAGGCAAGTAGTCGCTTAGTACGAGTTTGCTAGTCAAGTTGGTATTGTTTTCGTAAGTGTGCAGCCATTTTAGGGTGTGATTCATAGTCATGAAATCGTACTGATTTGCTGAGGATACGATGTTTTCGATAGAAGAGATCAGATCGAGCTGGTAAAAGTCTTTAGAGTAAAAGTTGGTGTAGGTCAGCTGATCGTTTTCGGTGGGCAGGTAAAGCAGTTTGACCGTGCTGTCTGCAAAATTCGCACGGGTGTTTTTAAGGCGCGGAACCAGCAGCGGAAATAGCAGATCACTGAAGCCCACGCGACCTCCGGCAAGCAGCATGAGCTTGTCTTTGATTAGTGGAGTGGTCATCGAAAAGCGGCTAGAGATTAGCCCGATTCCACCCTCGAATTTAAACGAGTCGGTATACGGATTTTCAACTTTTACATCAACTACTGAGGCGATGCGCCCGCCGTATTTGGCGGGGATGTTAGCTCTGTAGATATCCACACCCGAGATCACCTCTGGCGTGAAGACCGAGAACAGTCCGAAGAGGTGGGTCGGATTAAACACTGGTGCCGATTCTAGCAGCATCAGGTTTTGATCGAGAGAGCCTCCGCGAATAGAAACCCCATTGCTAATGTCTCCGGCATTGTTGACTCCGGCCATCATAGTTATACTTCTTAGAACATCAAATTCGCCCAACGCTGCAGGCATTTTGGCGAGATCTCGACTGCTCAGCTCGAATACTCCCATTTGAGGGCTTTCGACATTTTGGTTGCGTTTTTTTGCCGTTAGCACCACTTCAGAAAGCTGTTCTTGAGTGACCTCAAGTGCGGCCACTAGGCTTTGGTTGCTGCTTAGATTAACCTTCAAGGTTCGGGTGGCGTAGCCTAGATAGTCTAGTGTGACATCGTAGTTGCCTCGTTCTAGGCGCTTCAGAAATATGCCGCTGGGGTTGGTGATTCCTCCGCATTCGCACTGGCTGATGTATACCGTTACCCCGCTTAAGGGCTCTTTGGTTTCGGCGTCGGTCACCGTAATAGACAATGCGGCCTCTTGGGCCTGCATAGGGGCCGAAAAAAGCAAGTTTAAGGTTAATGCTAAAAATACCCCCATGAATGTGTTTGCTGTGCTCATAAGTCTTGGGGTATTAGTGCACTACCCTCGAAATAGCGCAGTCGATCAGCTTCTATATCTGAGGTGCGGTAGAGCCCCTCAACGCAAGGGGCTACGTAAGTTAGGGGTTGAGGCACCGGGTCGCCCAGAATTTCGGGTTGTGGGAGCTTAAAGTCTCCGCTAAGGGGTTCTGAACGAAGGCTGCGCCTGATAAAGATGTTTTGATTTACCGCTGCGGCTGCCGTGAAGCGGCCTAGGGCGATGCGATCGGGGTCGGAGAGGTTAGTGAAATTGCCGATCAGGGCGGCGGGCAGCGGAGCGTTGAATCCGCTGTTGTTGTCGACCAAGTCTTTCAGGGTTCTAAAGTGTTTGTAGGCGTCTTGAGATACATTGAGCTGCAGCACCTCGACCAGTATGTCTTGCTTTGAAGTGTAGGGCACTTTGGCTACCAGAAGGTTAGAGATGGGCTTACCGTTGGCAAACTCATCGCTGAAGATGTTGATATCGTTGTTGTAGCTGATTTTCCAACAGGGCACCTCACAGAGGTAGGTGTAGTAGTCTTTGGTCAGGGCCGGATTATCGATTTGTGACAGGCATTCTCCATTTCGGTAGACTCCGTATTCGCAAAGCTTGCAATAGATTTCTTGCTCGTACGCGCGGTATTGGTAAAAGAAAAAATTGCGCTGATCGGCCGGATCGTCAAAGTCAATGCGAATCTCGTGCCCAGAGGTATAGCTCTCGCTGCCCTCGTCGTAAATCATCTCTGGGTTAAAGCGCTCCTTTATGCTCTTTATAGGTACCTGCTTTGGGGTTGCCTCGACCGAAGAGCGAAAGGTTTCTCCGTTAGGAAGCTGAATTTCAATAAACCAACGCGATAAGGGGTCAACCTTAAAATTGGGGTTAACGACATAGCTTTCATCGCTCTCAAAAAGCACCTCTTCTTCTTGAGTGTCGGCATTAATGAGCTTGATGCTGCATCCGCTGATCGCTTTTGAGCGGTACAGACCAAACTCGTAACTGGTTTGTTGCACGGTGGCATAGCTGGTTCCGGGCACCGTAGACGCCAAGGCGTCAATGATAATCAGGTTGTCTTGAAAGTCAAAGGCCGGCGGAACGGCCTCTACACAGCCGTTAAGCAGTGCACTGAAGACCAATAGCAGCGCGATGAGTACCGCCGCTCTTGACCTTTGGTTTTGGTGGTTGCATGCGACAATATCTGCATTTTTGGCGCGCATCTGTGTTAAAATAACTAGCAATGAATAGTTTATGTGTAACACCTTGCTTGGTACCTATGGATTTTTTGCACATGTTTGTTGTATGAGAAATCTTTTGTTTACCCTAGCAATGGCCTCGGCTTTGTTTTTTCAGGCCTGCCAACCCGCTGGCGAGCAGCCTTCTGCGGTTGTTCCGTCTGAACGTCAATTGAACTGGCAAGACCTCGAGTACTATGCCTTTGTGCATTTCAGCATCAACACCTTTACCGATAAAGAATGGGGCTATGGCGATGAGTCGCCTGAGCTGTTTGATCCGTCTGAGCTCGATACCGATCAGTGGGCGCGGGTTGCAAAAGAGGCCGGAATGAAGGGCATCATCATCACCGCCAAGCATCACGACGGATTCGCCCTTTGGCCCAGCGCCTACACCGAGCACTCGGTTAAGAGCAGCCCATGGCGTGACGGAAAAGGTGACCTCTTGAAAGAGCTTCGCGCCTCTTGCGACAAATACGGCTTAAAAATGGGAGTTTACCTTTCTCCTTGGGACCGCAATCACCCCGACTACGGCACCGATGCCTATATCACCTATTACCGTAACCAGCTCACCGAGCTGCTCACCCAGTACGGAACACTCTTTGAAGTGTGGTTCGACGGAGCCAACGGAGGCGACGGCTATTACGGCGGAGCCAACGAGATTCGCAAAGTAGACAAACTCACCTATTACGATTGGCCCACCACCCACGCCCTAGTGCGCCAATACCAGCCCGATGCGGTCATGTTCTCAGATGCGGGCCCCGACATCCGCTGGGTCGGAAACGAAAAGGGCTACGCCAATCAAACCACCTGGTCAACCCTATACCGCGACAGCGTGTATGCCGGAATGCCCGATTTTGATCGCTTCTCAGCCGGACAACTAGACGGCACCCACTGGGTGCCCACCGAAACCGACGTGTCGATTCGCCCAGGATGGTTCTACCACGCCTCAGAAGACGACAAGGTCAAAACCGTCTCTCACCTCTGGGATATTTACCTCAATTCGGTCGGACTCAACAGCAACCTCTTACTCAACCTACCCGTTGACCGCCGAGGCCTCGTGCACGAGACCGATGTAGAACGCCTCATGGGCCTCAAGGCGCAGCTCGATGCTACCTTTGCCACGAACCTGCTCGAAACTGCCGCCCCCCAAGATCTTCTTGACCGTGACCGAAGCAGCTACACCAGCCTAAACCCTGACACTAATAAGCGTCTTGAAATCATGCTCGACAGCCCTGTAGAAGCCAACCTTTTCGTGGTTCAAGAGGCCATTCAACTGGGCCAGCACATTCAATCGTTTAGCTTCTTTATTGCCGACGAGTCTGGGCAGTGGCAAAAAGTCTATGACGGAACAACGGTAGGAAACAAACGTATGATTACCTTTGCCCCGCAACAGGTGTCTGCGGTGGCCTTCGAAGTAAACGAGGCGCGATCAACGGCCCAAATTGCTGAGGTTGCCCTTCACCGGGCTCCTGATTTACAGTAACTTATAATAGCTTAGGGGTGTTTAGCTCAGTTGGTTTAGAGCGCTACCTTGACAGGGTAGAGGTCATGGGTTCGAATCCCTTAACACCCACTAAAGGATAGAAAAAACCGATGCAGTGATGCATCGGTTTTGTGTTTTAGGGCCCGTCTCAAGCTTGCTTGAGCAAGGGCTTAAAACACAAAACCAAAGGCGCCGAAGGCGCAGGTTTTTTCTATTTAGACTTCGGGGCATAAGGGAAAAGCCGCCGCGCTAGCGGTGGCTAATCCCTTAAACTCAATAACCGTTTATTAATAAAGTAGTTACGACTAGAATTCAGAAAAATGGTACAATTTATGGTACAAAACTGTTCTGAAAAATAATGTTTTCATTAGTGCTTTATGTCTCTTTCTTCAGCAAAGAAGATCAACTTAGTAAGTTGGAGAAGAAGGAGCAGATGGAGATGGTGGTGGTGGGTTTTCTTCTTTATCGCAAGAGACAAGAGAGAATATAACTAAAGGAAGTAAAAAGAGTAACTGTCTCATTTAGTGATTGATTTGAGTATGAAAGTTATAAAATTTCCTCAACACAACGTCGGATTACATCAGCTTATGTTCATTCTAACAAAAAGTACATTTGTAGAGAAATAGAAAAGACGCCTATATGCGGCGTCTTTTCTATTAATCCTTAAGAAATCAATGATGCTTAGGCTCCCAAATGATTCGTGCAAAGGTTCCAAGCCTCTCTGTTTCTCGATTTAGCGGCACTGCAGTTACAATACCGATTAATAGGTTTTCTGATATGCCTAGTCTCATTTGTGGCCTTAGCGTGGTTTGCCAATGGCCATTTGTTATAGACTGATTAACCTCGATCCCCAAGAAATTACGTGTTCCTGTCAACATATAGTGGAGATTTGAATTAATCTCATATGAGGTTTTCCATTGATCGGTCAAAAAGGTGTGCTCCACAGCAGGCCCGGTATAGATCAAAGAGTGAAAATTATTTCCCCAGCGTTTAGCGACTATCATAAAAGGGTTGTAGCGATTACCTCTAAATAGGCTGTTGGACTGATTTAATGCATAGGAGAGTTCAAACTCATGGATATATCCAATGGCCGCACTAATTGACTTTTTCTCGTTTACATAATACGTATACTGGGCTGCAAGCTTTAAGCTATTCAATCCACTATTCAATCCACTTCCATTTGCAGAATTTGCAGTGCCTGAGTAAACGGTAAAGGGTAGCTCGACTTCTAAGCCAAGTCGATCAATCGGTGCCCATTCATATTCAATAAGTGCTTCGTAAGAGTCGAAATCAAGATTATCGGAGAGACCTAATCCAAAATTCCATTCCTTCTCTCCTTTTCTTGCCCCTAGGTCGCGAATCAGATCAATGTACAAGGGTTCAGCGTGCAAAACCTTAGCAGGAGTTTTTTTATTCTCAATATAATCGATGTAAATACTGTCTTTCTCGCTATCTGTTAATTGCGCTGACGAAAGTTGAATTCCTGCAAAAATAAATAACAGGAATAGGCCAAATTTCTTTGGTTCCATAGTTTAAAATGTCTTAAAAAGATTAGTAAAAATGACTTTAAATGTGTCTAAAGGTTTAAGACAAATAAATTTCTGGTGGGGGGCTGTCTACCCCGGTAATGATAGAGTTGAATTGAAACGCGAAGTAATCTAGAACACTTCTTTTGTCAAATGGCGAGTTAGCCACTAAAGTAGGATGACTAGGGTAAGAGATAAAAAAGAAGGGTTTAAAAGGTTTGTTTCGTTCTGAATCGCTATCAGCGCCTTCATTTAGCTCTTGGAAGAAGTCTTCGTTTCCAAGCACAGTTTCGATAAGAATCTCCGCTATACTTTCTTGATAGTTATAATCAAGATCTATGGTCTGATTTTGTTTAAGTAAGGCGGAAGTGTCTGCACTAATATTTAAAAGGTGCAGGCTAAAGCAAAACCAAAATAGCTTAACAAGAAAAGAGCTTCTACACTTTTTCATGGCCCCAAAAATAGTAATCTCATACCAGGCCATAAAAACTCATTAGTTAAAGATGTGCTAAAACTTCAAATGCCGAATGGTCTCTCCTTTGTCTTTGATTTGATTAAGCGAATTAATGCCCATTTGCACATGATTAGCATCGAAACGTGCCTTGTTCTCCGCATCGGTGGCCATTGACTTCACCCCTTCGGGCACCATGGGTTGATCGGTTACCAGTAGCAAGGCTCCGGTCGGAATCTTGTTGTGAAAGCCCACCGTGAACAAGGTGGCGGTTTCCATATCGATGGCATAGGCACGCACCCTTTTCAGGTGGGCCTTAAATTTCTTGTCGTGCTCCCAAACGCGTCGGTTGGTGGTAAACACCGTGCCTGTCCAGTAGCTATGGCCACTGTCTTTGATGGTTGAAGAGATGGCGCGCTGCAGGGCAAATGAAGGCAGGGCGGGCACCTCTTTAGGCAAGTAATCGTCTGAGGTTCCGTCGCCACGAATGGCTCCGATGGGAAGAATGAAATCGCCGATTTGATGGCGATCTTTGAGCCCTCCGCATTTGCCCAAAAAAAGTACGGCCTCTGGTTGAACCGCCATGAGCAAGTCCATGATGAGGGCGGCGTTAGGGCTTCCGATGCCAAAGTCAATGATGCTGATTCCGTCGTGAGTGGCCGAGGGCATTACTACGTCTTTGCCCTCTACCTGCGCTCCGGTGAGTTCGGCGAATTTGGATACGTACTTGTAAAAGTTGGTCAGTAAAATAAATTTTCCGAATTCAGCGGCAGGTTTTCCGGTGTAGCGATGCAGCCAGTCGCTAACGATTTCTTCTTTGGATTCCATAACTCAAAATTATGTAAGTTCGAGATAGGTTTCAGCGACACCTTCAGATCCTATGCCTTTTAATCCAAAGTCTTGAGCAGATCACCTCTTAAATCGAAACGCTTCGGCATTTTTATCGCCGCTGCATTTATAGGTCCGGGAACCGTAACCACCTGTGCCATGGCCGGAGTAGATTTCGGAATAGAATTGCTTTGGGCGCTCACGCTTTCGATCTTTATCACCTACTATTTTCAAGAGGTAGCTGCGCGTATGGGCTGGGTGTTAAAGGCCGATTTAGATCAGATCATCAAGAAACATATTGGCCATCGTTTTTGGCGCACGTTTATTTTAGCACTCATACTGCTGGCTATTTTTTTTGGTAATTCGGTTTATCAGGGCGGAAATCTGAGCGGCACACTCTTAGGCCTGCAGTCGCTAACAGCAACCGATCAGCACAAGTTTTTGATGTTGCTGCTCATAGGTGCTATGGTGCTTTTCTTTTTATGGAACGAGCGCTTTGAGGCCATTAAGCGTTTTTTGATACTCATGGTCTTTCTCATGGGAGTTTCATTTACCATCACAGCAATCACCCTGGGCTCAGACTTCATTAACATATTAAAGGCCAGTCTATTACCTAGTTTAACTACTGAAAACACTTTTATGGTGATTGCGCTTGTAGGAACTACGGTGGTTCCGTACAATCTCTTTTTGCACACCTCGCTAGTCAATCGATCGCATGCGCAGATCTCTGGGCTAAAGGCACTGAGAATAGACACAGCAGTAAGCATTGCCGCAGGCGGACTCATTTCTATGGCCATTTTGATCACTGCGGCCTCGGTTCAGGCCGATAGCATTCGCTCTGTGGTCGACCTCATAGCTTTACTCGAGCCCTCTTTTGGCCAGGCTAGTCGATTCATTATTGGATTCGGACTCTTTGCAGCTGGGCTCACCTCTTCGATCACTGCTCCGCTTGCGGCCGGATTGGTCACTCAATCGGTACTTAAGTCAACCCCCTATGACCACAAGTACAGCTCTCGTTATGCGAGTGTAGCTGTTTTCTTGATCGGATTCATCATCGCTCTTGTCGGCAGCGCCCCAGTTGAGATCATCAAATTTGCCCAAATCGCTAATGGTCTGTTATTGCCTATTATCGCTTCAACTCTTTTGGTACTTTCTTCTAAGACATCGGTTATGGGTGCTTATGCCAACAGCCCTATTCAACGAGTTGTAGGGTCACTTTTAGTGTTGTTCACCCTAGTGCTAGGGGGTATGGCACTCTATAAAACCCTTATGTAATTGATGAGTCAAAGACCCTTGCATATCAACCTAGACGCCGGAGAAGGATTGGTCGATGAACGCCCACTCTATAACTATGTTCATGCCCTTAATATTGCCTGCGGAGGTCATGCAGGCTCGGCAGAATCGATTAAACGCACTCTTGAACTGGGAGATGCATTGGGCTTGCAGCTTGGGGCGCATCCGTCTTACCCAGACAAAATGCACTTCGGTCGCCGCTCTATGCGCCTAAATAAAGAAGCCTTAAAAGGAGCTCTCACCGAACAGCTCGTCTTGTTTCAGTCGCAAATAGAAGAGCTGGGTCTGCAATGGACGCACTTAAAGGCCCACGGAGCCCTCTACAATGATCTCGCCCAAGATCAAGCACTTTCCGAAAACTTTTTATCGGCCATAGCCCCATTTATGAACGATAAAACCCTCTATGTACAGCAGCATTCAGCCTTGGCTCAGTGTGCTGAAGATCAAGGGTTTCACTGCGCCTGCGAATACTTTATCGACCGCAGGTATCTCAATGCGAGTCAATTGCTCTCTCGTAGCGACCCTCGTGGGGTGATTCATTCAGCCGAAGAGTGTCTAACACAGCTTCGATTGATGCAAGAGGGATACCTAATCGATGTAAATCAGCAGAAACACGCTGTAGATGCCCATACCTTTTGTGTGCATTCAGATCACCCCAATACACAACACATTCTTCAGACGATTCATGGGGCTTAAGTTTTGCACATACCCTATTGGTCAAGATGTCTTGACTCTTGAATTTCAAGGATTAACTCCCTTGTTTTTAAGGCAAATAATGAGTGGCTTAAGAGCGCATTTTGGCCAGCATCTAGACATACTGGCTGTGAATGGTAGCCTCACCCTTTTCGAAAAAGATATCTCGAATAGTCAAACGGCTATTGAAGTATTTCTGAGCGGTTTTCATTTGAGCGAGACCGATAAACCCCATAGCTGGGAGCTAGCGGTGCATTACAACGGTGCTGACCTTGACGCCCTTTCGCTTCAGCTTGGGTTAAGCACTCAGCAGATTATAGAGCTGCACCAGTCGCAAACCTATACTATTGAGGGTTTCGGTTTTTTGCCCGGATTTTTCTACGCTTCAAGTCTGCCAAAATCGCTGCACCTAGCACGTAAAAACACCCCCGCGCTTCGCGTACCGCCAAGGTCAGTGGCCATTGCAGGTGAACAAACTGGGGTGTATCCGGTTGAAACCAGTGGAGGCTGGCATGTGCTCGGAGAAATTGCTTTTGACCTTTTTGACCACCGCAGTCAGCCCCCAAT
Organism: Flavobacteriaceae bacterium; assembly: GCA_018402205.1. Classification (GTDB taxonomy): domain Bacteria; phylum Bacteroidota; class Bacteroidia; order Flavobacteriales; family Flavobacteriaceae; genus UBA3478. The sequence continues at coordinate 17,436 of JAGYIX010000005.1, read as the reverse complement.
GCTCATGAATGTCGGAGACGAGCTGCGCTTTAAGTCGGTTACTAAGCAAGAATTGCACGAATGGTCTCAGGCCTGGATGCAGGTGTCTAAACGAAAACAACTATTGTCATGCTCGAGATAATCCGCGCTGGACTTTTTGATACCATTCAAGATCTCGGACGCTTCGGTTTTAGATCGCTAGGTGTCGCCGTTTCAGGTGCCATGCACCAAAAGGCCTTTGCCGAGGCCAATGCGCGATTAGGCAATCACCCCAACGATGCGGCCCTTGAGATCGGTCAAATCGGAGGAGTCTACCGCTTTCACACCCCAACTTTTTTCACCCTCTCTGGCGCACCCAAAGAAGCTAGGCTGAATGGTTTGGCTCTTTCAAGTGCCCAGGTGCATAAAGCCAAGGCTGACGATGAACTTTTTATAGGTCGCAGCATAGAAGGGGTCTACACTTATTTGGCGATTAAGGGCGGGTTTCAGACCGACTGTATACTAAATAGTCGCTCGATGCATCCGTCGCTATTTGAGCACCCTAGATTGCAGAAGGGTCAGCAATTGGCCTATGAGTCGCATGGTCAATTTGAAGCGAATTCGTTACCTGAAACGCCTTCAGGTGGGGCCGAAGAAGAATATGTTCTGGAGGCGCAGAGGGGTCCAGAATTTCATTTTTTACTGCACCCCAACCTACTCACTCAGCTTAAGTTTAAGGTGGCTGATTTTAACCGAATGGGCTATCGTTTATTACCCTCGACTCATCTAAAAAAATCAACCAAAAGCATTCGCTCATGTGCGGTCTTTCCCGGAATAGTACAATTGACCCCTTCAGGAGAGTGTATTGTTTTACATCGCGATGCGCAGGTAAGCGGAGGATACCCCAGAATACTTGTTCTCAGCGATGAAAGTTTAGACCGACTTGCAGCGTGTTCGAGAGACCAATCGGTAAAGCTCTTGCTTCGTTAAGTCTGCAGAAAATAAGTACTTTGAGCCACGTAAAATCATGCAAGAGGTAATCGTACTTATGGGGGTAAGCGGAAGCGGCAAGACCACCGTTGGAAAGTTGTTGGCCGAAGCCCTAGGTGCTCGTTTTGTGGATGCGGATGATTACCATCCGATCGAGAACAAGCAAAAAATGCAGTCGGGCATAGCCCTTGACGATTTGGACAGGCTGCCTTGGTTGAAAAGACTCAATGCGCTCTGCCTTGAGCTGAGAGAAGGTCATCTGGTTTTGGCCTGCTCAGCCCTTAAGGCCAGCTACCGGGCTATTTTGGAAGAAAACAATCCGATCAGCTGGGTGTTTTTAAGCGGCAATTTTGATCAGATTTGCGAGCGTTTAGAAAGTCGGTCAGGGCATTACATGCCTCCGTCGCTATTATCTTCTCAATTTGACGATCTTGAGCCTCCAGAAGAGGCCTTGATTGTCTCAATCGATCAGACGCCAGAACAGCAAGTGAAGTATATACTCAGCCAGTTATGAAGAAGCAATTAGGTATTGTTGGAATGGGAGTCATGGGCCGGTCTTTGGCCAGAAACTGGGCCAAAAGTGGGCATAGCTTGTCGCTCTACAACCGTCGCGTGAGCGGAAGCGAAGAAGGCGTGGCACAGGCTCTGACTCAGCAGTTTGTCGAGTTGCGCCAGGCGGCAGCCTATGAAGAGCTGAGCGATTTTGTGGCCTCACTAGAACAGCCGCGTAAGATCGTGCTCATGGTCACTGCCGGGCCCGCGGTCGATGAGCTCATCGCCGAACTTCGGCCTTTGCTGCAGTCGGGCGATTTAATTATTGACGCCGGAAACGCCCACTACCTAGATACCGAAAGGCGCATGAGTATGCTCAACACTCATGAAGTAAACATGCTTGGTTTGGGAGTCTCGGGCGGAGAACAAGGAGCCCTCGAGGGTGCCTCGCTCATGGCCGGGGGCACCCCATCGGCTTACGCGCTTGCCGAGCCCTTTTTGTCGGGCATTGCTGCCAAGACCCCCGCGGGTCGGTTGGCCCTTAAGCACATCGGACCGGGCGGATCAGGGCATTTTGTAAAAATGGTTCACAACGCCATAGAGTACGCCGAAATGCAGGCCATAGCCGAGGCCTTTGAGTTTATGCACTCCCTTATGGGCTTAGATTACCAGACGATTGCCGAGGTTTTCGAAGCTTGGAACGACAGCAGTCAACAGAGTTACCTGCTTGAGATCAGCAGCCGCATTTTAAGAACTAAAGACGATCAAGGGTACGTGATTGAGCGCATAGCCGATCGCGCCGCTTATAATCAAACAGGCGCGGCGACCCTGGTCGAAGGAGCTTTAAAGGGCGAGCCGCTCTCTATGGTCGCTTCGGCGCTTTTTGCCCGATTTATCTCCAATAAAAAGGCCCAGCGCCAAGAACTTGCCGTCTATGCTGAACCTACCTCAGCTATTGTTTCTATATCGGTTGACGAATTGAAACAGGCCTATGCCTTTACCCGAATCATCAATCACTACCAGCACTTCGAAATGATCGCCTCCTTCTCTGAGCGATTGGGTTGGAAGGTCAATTTATCGGATCTCTGCTCTGTTTGGTCCTCGGGCTGTATCATTCGATCAACACTTTTACAGCAGCTGATGCCCAAGGTTGACGGTCAACTGTCAGCCCTTTTTGACAAGGCCACTCGAGAGGAACTTTTTGCCCAAAAACCTTCAGTGAAAAAAGTGGTTAGTGCTGCCATTCAGAGCGATGTGCCTTTGAGTACCATGCAAACCGCCTTGAACTACTACCAGCAGATAACCCAAGAGCAGTCTTCGGCCGCTCTTGTTCAGGCTCAGCGCGACTATTTTGGTGCGCACGGGGTGTACTTCAAACAGTCTGCCGAGACCTTAACCTTTTATCCGTGGCCTAAGTGATAGAGATGAATTCATTGGTGGCGCTTTTTTTGGGGCTGGCCCTATTGCTGCTGCTTATTTTGAGATTTAGGCTTCCGGCCTTTCTGTCTTTGTTGATTTCGACCATAGCCATAGGTCTGCTCTTGGGGCTCAAGGCCGAGGCCATCTTTCAGATTATTGAGAAGGGTATGGGAGGCACTTTGGGCTATGTGGCCACCATAGTGGGCCTAGGGGCCATTTTTGGAGCGCTGCTTGAAATTACCGGGTCTGCCGAGGCCCTATCGCGTTTTTTACTCGAGCGCTTTGGCCTTAAGAACGCCTCGTGGACGATGCTTTTCAGCGGATTTATCATCGCCATTCCGGTCTTCTTCGACGTGGCCTTTATTCTTTTAGTGCCCTTGTTGTATTCGCTGCAGCAGCGCACCAAAAAGTCGCTGCTGTATTTCGCGCTTCCCCTTTTGGCCGGATTGGCAGTCACCCATGCCTTTATTCCGCCTACTCCGGGCCCCATTGCCGTGGCGAGCATCTTGGGCGCCGACTTGGGTATGGTGATTTTGGTCGGATTCTTGGTGGGCATGCCCGCGGCCATTGTTTCGGGTATTTTTTACGGACGCTACATCTCCTCCAAGATCTTTATTGCTGTAGAGGGCCAGATTTCTGAAGAGCAGCGGGTAAACTATCCGTCAATAATCAAGATTTTGGCCATTGTCTTTGTGCCCATAGTGCTCATTGTCTTAGCTGCCCTTAGTAAGCTTGAAGTTTGGCCAATGGCTGAAGGTCTAAAAAGGGTTATAGCGTTTATCGGACATCCGTTTGCTGCGCTCATTTTGGCCAATATACTCGCCTGGATTTTTCTTGGGCTTGGAGAAAATTACAGTAAGCATAGCCTGCTCAAGGTGGCCACCAAGTCGATGGAGCCCGCAGGAACTATCATCTTACTGACCGGAGCCGGAGGAGTGCTCAAGCAATTGCTAATCGATTCTTCGATCGGCCTCGAAATTGCAGAGGGTTTTGCGCGAGCCGACCTCTCCATTTTTGTGGTGGCCTTTAGTGTGGCCGCACTTGTTCGTGTGCTTCAGGGTTCTTCAACGGTGGCTATGATAACGGCAGCGTCTATTGTGGCTCCACTAGCTATTGATGCCGGATACTCTTCGTTTGCCCTTGCCCTAATTACTGTGGCTATCGCCTCTGGAGCCTCTATTTTCTCTCACGTCAACGACTCTGGTTTTTGGCTGGTGAGTCAGTATTTGAAACTAAATGAGCGCCAAACCTATCGCTCATGGACCATGATGACCACGATTTTGGGATTTACAGGGCTCGCGGTAGTGCTATTGCTTAGCCTATTGGTGGTATAGTCTAAGGTTTATCAAAACAATATTTTTTTAATTCATTGATTTTACGTACTTTACCCTTTACCAAAATAGTTTAGGCATAAACAAAGTGCATATTGAAGGCTACGCCCTTCCTTAAGTGAAGTACTTTGTTTATGCTTTTTTTATGCGCATTTTGACTAGACTTTTTGCCGCTAAAGGCCTAAAGCCGAATATTTTGTACTTTTGAACCCATGAAGCGAATGCTTTCTAAAGTTTTTTCTGTGGTTATGGGCCTTTTTGTATTGGCCTCGACCGTGTCTTGGACAGTAGAGAAGCATCTTTGCATGGGCCACGTGGTCAGTGTGGCCTTTTTCTCAGAGGCCGAGGGCTGCGGAATGGCCATGGGCAACGAGAATCACTGCTGCAAAGATGAGCGCTTCACCCTAACGGGGCAAGAAGACCTTAAATCATCTGTTTTTGAATACGCTTTTGATCAGGCCCCTGTTGTATTTATCCATTCAGCAGGCTTCGATTTCAAACCCTTTTCGCCTGAAGTCCTTGAGGTAATTGCCCTTCCGACCTACCATCCGCCCCCCATTTTTGAAGATATTCAACTGCTTCAGCAGGTTTTTCTTATCTGATTTATTAGCGCCAATAGTGCATTTAGGCTGAGCGTCTATCTGCTACTTTTTCTACCTATTTGTGCCTATTAAATCTGTCTGTTATGCTCAATAAAAGCATTAAATTTTTTCTTGACCACAAAATATTCGCCTACCTACTGCTAGCTGTTTTGCTGCTTTGGGGACTGCGGTCGCTTCCAATTATTTCTGAATCGAATTGGGTGGGCAGTGACCCTGTGGCTATTGACGCTATTCCGGATATTGGGGAGAACCAGCAAATCGTATTTACCAAATGGCAAGGGCGCTCACCTCGCGATATAGAGGATCAAATTACCTATCCGCTCACCTCTGCCCTTTTGGGAATACCGGGGGTAAAAACCATTCGAAGTTCTTCGATGTTTGGCTTCTCTAGCATCTATGTAATCTTTGAAGAAGACATAGATTTTTACTGGAGCCGCAGTCGAATCTTAGAGAAACTTAATTCGCTTTCAGACAATCTGCTTCCTACAGGTGTTGCTCCGGCCCTTGGCCCCGATGCCACTGCCCTTGGTCAGATTTTTTGGTATACACTTGAGGGTCGAGACCCACAAGGAAAGCCCACTGGCGGATGGAGCCTTGGGGAGCTTCGAAGCGTACAAGATTATTATGTAAAGTATGCCCTTTCATCGGCTTCTGGGGTTTCTGAAGTGGCATCTATTGGCGGCTTTGTGCAAGAATACCATATAGATGTTGATCCTGAAGCGCTCAAGGTCTATCAGGTGACTCTTTCAGAGGTGGCCAAGGCGGTACAACAAAGCAATCGCGATGTTGGCGCTCAAACCCTTGAGATCAATAGTGTCGAGTATTTAGTTCGAGGACTCGGTTATGTGCAATCGCTCGAAGATTTAGAAAATGCGGTACTGCGCAGCGATCAGTTTAAATCGATTCGGGTTCGCGATGTGGCCAAGGTGTCTTTGGGCGCTGCTGAGAGGCGAGGCATTTTAGATAAAGAAGGCGCCGAAGTAGTAGGCGGAGTAGTCGTCGCACGCTATGGAGCCAATCCGCTGCAAGTGATAGGCGCGGTGAAAGGCAAGCTCAACGAACTGAGTGTGGGCCTACCCACTAAGACCCTAGCAGACGGAACGGTTTCGAGGCTTACTGTGGTTCCATTTTACGACAGAAGCGGCTTGATTTACGAAACCCTAGACACCCTTAGCTTGGCACTTATTTTAGAGGTGCTCATCACCATTTTGATCGTAGTGGTTATGGTCTATAACCTCAGGGCATCTTTACTTATTTCTGGACTACTTCCGTTAGCCATATTGCTTGTTTTTATCGCCATGAAGCTGTTTGGGGTAGATGCCAATATTGTGGCCCTATCGGGTATTGCCATTGCCATTGGAACCATGGTCGATCTCGGGATCATTTTATCAGAGAATATTCTCAGTCATCTTGAAAACCGCTCTGAAAAACAGTCGGTCGACGAGGTAGTTTATACCGCCACCACCGAAGTTTCAGGTGCCATAGTTACCGCGGTGCTAACTACTATTATTAGTTTCATTCCAGTGTTTACGATGACCGGGGCAGAAGGTAAACTCTTTAGCCCCTTAGCCTTTACCAAAACTTTTGCGCTGCTTGCGGCAGTTATAGTGACTCTATTTTTGATACCCACCTTCGCCGTAGCTGTGTTTAATAGGCCGCGACGAGCCTCTGTAATGGCCTGGGGGGTCAAGTTCGGCTTACTGGCGCTAGGAATCGCCGGACTGGTATATGGCTATTGGGTAGCCTTGGTGTTGGTTGTATTTGCTGCGCTCCAATTCTTAAAGACCTATGATCGCTTAAGTGAGCAGTGGCTGAAGCGCCTGAATATAGCGCTTACCATAGTGACTATTTTAGGCTTGTTGGCACATTATTGGAGACCGCTTGGTTTTGACCGCAGCTTGGCTATCAATTATCTGTTTGTGTCCTTTTTGTGCGTCTTTGTTTTAGGAATCTTTTACCTATTTAGGCGCTATTACACCCCTATATTGCGCTGGGCACTAAGGCACAAGCTGGCTTTTTTGTCGCTTCCGCTCGCACTGCTGCTCATCGGTTACGCCATTATGCGCAATACCCCCGAAGAGTTTATGCCGTCGCTTAATGAAGGGTCTTTTTTACTGATGCCCACCACCATGCCACATGCTGGTGTATCTGAGAATAGGCGCATTTTGCAGCAGCTCGACAGGGCAGTGGCGGCTATTCCAGAAGTCGAAACCGTTGTTGGCAAGTCAGGGCGTATTGAGTCGGCACTAGACCCGGCTCCGCTCTCTATGTTTGAAAATATTATTCAGTATTATCCAGAATACCAGCTTAACGCATCCAAAAAACCCCAACGCTTCAAGGTTGACGAAAACGGCTTGTTTGTGCTCAGCAGTGCTCAACTCGCCTTTAACCCCAATCATGAGCACGTTTTAAATGCCACTTCTTCTGGGATAGTCGACGGCCTTCGCATAGACCGAAGTCTATTAATCGCCGACGAAGACGGAGCCTATTTCAGAAACTGGCGCCCGAATATCGAATCTACAGATGATATCTGGAACGAAATCGTGAGCGCAACAGCTATACCCGGAGTAACCTCGGCCCCTAAACTGCAGCCCATCGAAACGCGCCTAGTCATGCTTCAATCGGGTATGCGTGCCCCAATGGGTATCAAGGTCAAGGGTCAAGATCTCGAGCAGATAGAACGTTTTGGTTTGCAGCTCGAATCTGCCTTAAAATCGGTAGAGGGGGTGAAAGCCTCTTCGGTATTTGCCGATCGTATAGTGGGCAAGCCCTACCTGCTCATCGACATCGATCGGGAGCGTTTGCTGCGGTACGGGTTGCGCATAGAAGACGTGCAGCGAGTGATTGAATTGTCTCTGGGCGGAATGCCTGTTTCTCAATCGGTAGAGGGAAGAGAGCGTTACAGCATTCGCGTTCGCTACCCTAGGGAATCTAGAAATTCGGTGGCCGACATAGAAGATATCTATGTGGCTATTAATGCCAACGAACGTGTTCGCTTAGGGCAATTAGCCGATATTCGATTTGAAAAAGGCCCACAAGCTATAAAGAGTGAAGATACCTTCTTAGTAGGCTATGTATTGTTTGATAAGGCAGCCGGTTATGCAGAGGTTGAGGTTGTAGAAAGCGCCCAGCAGTACATCGAAGCGCAAATTCGCGCGGGAACTCTTGAGGTGCCTTCTGGGGTTAGTTATGCCTTTACCGGCACCTATGAAAACCAACTGCGAGCGTCCCGTACGCTTTCAATAGTGGTGCCCTTAGCCCTGGCCATCATCTTCTTTATTCTCTATTTGCAGTTTAAGTCGGTGAGTACTTCGCTCATGGTTTTCTCTGGAATTGCCGTGGCTTTTACTGGCGGATTCATCTTAATCGGCCTGTACAGTCAGTCCTGGTTTTTAAATTTCAACTTCTTTGGCGAAAACATGCGAGACTTGTTTCAAATCGCTCCGATTAACCTGAGTGTGGCCGTGTGGGTAGGGTTTATTGCGCTTTTCGGAATTGCCACAGACGATGGCGTGCTCATGGCCACTTACCTTACCCAATCTTTTAAAGGAGGCGCGCCTAAAGACGTGCAAGAAATACGCGCCAAGGTCATAGAAGCTGGAGAGCGCAGAATACGTCCGTGTTTAATGACTACGGCAACCACCATTTTAGCCTTACTGCCCATTTTGACCAGCACAGGTAAAGGAAGCGATATTATGATACCTATGGCAATACCCAGTTTTGGAGGAATGCTCATTGCATTAATTACACTTTTTATTGTTCCGGTCTTATACAGCTTTAGACAAGAATGGCAACTTAAAAATAATAGAGATGAACGTTAAGACCTCTTTTTATTCTCTTTTAGCGCTTATAATGGGCGCGAGTATGGCTCAGGGTCAAACCCTAGAAGACTATTTACGCGCAGCAGCGCAGAATAACCCCGAAATTCAAGCCTTTGAGCTTAACTATCGCCTGGCCTTAGAAAAAGTTGAAGAAGCGAGCAGTTTGCCTAATCTCGATCTGGGGTTTGGTTATTTTGTGAGTGAACCTGAGACACGTACAGGAGCTCAAACTACCCGTTTTGCGATTACGCAAATGCTTCCTTGGTTTGGGACCCTATCTGCACGGCAGAGCTATGCTGCTTCACTTGCCGAGAATGAATTTGTTGAATTTAGCATTGCCAAACGAAAATTAGCCCTTTCGGTGGCCCAGGCCTATTACACCCTCTATAGCTTGCAGGCAAAAGCCCACATTATAGACGATCAAATAAAGTGGGTAACCGTAAACCAAGAGCGCTTGTTAAGATCAATAGAAGCCTCTAGGTCGTCGCTCTCAGAAATGCTCAAGTTAGAGGTGCGATTAAACGATCTAAAACAGAAAAAACTCACTATAGCACATCAGTTAACCGCTGAGCGTAGCGTGTTTAACAATCTGTTGAATAATGAACCTCATTTAGAACTCTTGATTGTCGATAGTCTTCCGCTGCCAAAAATAGAAGTGCCTGAGATTGTTGACTTTTCAGCGAACCCTGAGCTACTTAAGTTTGACAAGTTATTTGCTTCTGTAACCCAGGCCGAAGAGCTTAACCAAAAAGAAAGGCTTCCGAACCTGGCATTTGGGGTAGATTTTTTAACGGTTGCGCAGCGACCCGATTTAGTTTTTGACGATAACGGCAAAGACATCTTTATGCCTAGGGTATCGCTTTCGATTCCGGTGTTTAGTAAAAAATACAGCTCGGTATCGGCTCAGAATAAACTGAAGCAAGAACGACTTGACCTTCAGAAACAGCAGCGTTTAAACACACTAGAAGATACTTATTCAAGGGCATTGGCTTTGCTAAAAGAAGCCCAACTTAGCTACGAACTACAGTCTGAAAGTTTGGCGCGCCTAGAGCAAACTGAAGCGCTCTTTTTGAATAAATTCTCGGGCGGAAGCCTTGGTTTTCAAGAACTTGTTGAACTGCAAGATGTACAACTTAATTTACAGCTGCGCCGAATAGACGCCACGGTACAGTGCTACACTCAATACGCGTTAATCAACTATTTAATTAATCCTTAATAATTCATTCTATGAAAACAATCTCATTTTTTTCGAAACTCTCTATTGTTAGTGCTTGTATTGGCTGCAACTTCTTGCGGTAACACTTCAAAAAAACCTCTAATGCCGCCGATGCGGAGACTCCGGCGGCCACTGAAGAGCAGATGCAGCACGAAGATCACAGCATGCAGTCTGATCTCAGCGATTCTATGGTAAAAGACGGTCCTGAGTACACCTCAAAGTACGTGTGCCCCATGCATTGCGAAGGAAGCGGAAGCGACTCAGAGGGTAAGTGCCCGGTCTGCGGAATGACCTATGTGTTGAACGAAGACTACAACGAATCTGCAGAACACGACGCCAATCACAATCACTAAATTCTTTTACGTAAATGGTAAAGCGAACGGTGGGCAGTGTCTTCTCCGACCCTTAGAAAACTTAATAAAACAAGAAAGAAATGAACACGAAACGAAATGCATGGCTGTTAGTGGTTCTCGGAGCCTTGGTTGTTGGGCTTAGTTTGGGCTCCTTAATTAATGGGGGTTCAGCTCAACCTGAAGCACCATCTGATGAGGTACACAGCCACCAAGAGGGGGAGCGCTACACCTGCTCTATGCATCCGCAGATCAATCAACCCGAGCCCGGTAACTGCCCCATTTGTGGAATGGCACTTATTCCTGCCGCCACCGATGCCGCCACCGCTGATCAATCTGCCGTGGTTGCCCTTAGCGCTAGCGCCCAAGAATTGGCACAGATTCAGACGGTCATTTTGGGGGCAACGACCGATGCTCAAAGCACTCAACTGCTCTCGGGTACCGTAGAGGTTAATGAAGACCTTAAGAAGCTTCAGACTGCCCAGTTTGACGGACGCATTGAGCGGCTGCTAATCACTTCTGATGGGCAGTACATACAAAAGGGTCAAGAACTTGCGAAGGTTTATTCTTCTACCGTATTGGAGGCCCAACAAGAACTCTTGACCGCCGCTAAGCTCAAAGACCAGCAACCTGAGTGGTACGAGGCAGTGCGCAATAAACTGAGGTATATGAAGTTCTCCGACACCTGGATAGATCAAATAGAGGCCAGCGAACAGCCCGAACCCTATTTCTCGGTCTATGCCGAATCGGCAGCAACCGTGCTCAAGGTGAATGTTAAAGAGGGCGATTATATCATGGCCGGAAAGCCCTTGTTTGAGCTGGCCGACCTTTCGTCGGTGTGGGTGACCTTCGATGCCTATGAACAGCAGCTAGATCGCTTCGAGTTGGGTCAGCCCATGCGCGTCTCGATCGAGGCCCTTAAGGCCGAGGAGTTTGATGCAACCGTCACCTTTATTGATCCGGTGCTAAATAGTCGATCTAGAGTCACACGCGTGCGTGCCGAGCTGAGCAACACCAAAGAGCTGCTCAAGCCGGGTATGTTTGTAAAGGGTCGCATAGATGTGGGCTCAACTAGGCTTGAAGAAGGGCTTATGGTTCCGTCTTCGGCTGTGCTATGGACGGGTGAGCGCTCGGTGGTTTATGTGCAGCCCGATCCAACTAAGCCCAACTACCAGTTGACGAACGTTCAAATCGGAAGAAGATCAGATGACCATTATGAGGTGTTATCAGGCCTTCAATCGGGTGATCGCGTGGTGGTTAATGGGGCATTTGTAATCGATGCCTCAGCGCAGCTCAGAGGGCAGCCCTCTATGATGAACGCTCAAGGTGGCCAGCCGGCGCCAGCCACTCACGATCACGGCAACACTCACGCTAGTTCAGCTGCGTTTTCTGAGGTAGAAAACAGGCTAATTGCCGAGCTGTTACCCCTTTACCTTTCCCTTAAAAATGCCCTGGTGGCATCCGATGTAACTGCCGTCGGTCAGTCGGCAGCGGCAGCTCTTCAAAAGGTCAGGTCTGTTCAGGGGCAAGGCGAAGTTTCAGCTGCAATTGACCCCATTGTAAATGGGTTTCAGCAGATCTCAGCGGCCGCTTCTATTGAGTTTCAGCGTGAGGCTTTTATCGCCCTATCTGAGCAGCTCATCAGTTGGGCGTCACAAGGCCAATCGGCCGAGGAGACGCTTTATGTGCAGTTCTGCCCCATGGCCAACAACAATCAGGGCGCAAAGTGGTTAAGTGTTGAGGCTGAAATTCGCAATCCGTATTACGGCGACGCTATGCTCAACCTGCGGAAGTGTGGTTGAAGTGTTATCTTTATAGCGTTAAAATGCTAACCAATGAAGCGAATAATCAGTTTGTTAGGTGTGATTGCAGCGCTTATGGTCTTTTCAAGTCATGACCTGTATTTAAAGCTCGACAGTTTTTTCTTAGATCCTAACTCGAATTCGATACTTCAACTGTATAACGGCACTTTTGACCGCAGCGAAAATGTCATCGATAGAGATCGAATGATTGATGTCAGTATCGTTCGCAAAGGTGAGCGCATTCAGGCGGATGAACAAGATTGGTTTGAAAAAGACAGTATAACGTATCTGAATATAAAAACTGAAGCTGAGGGCACCTATGTTGCGGGGGTTTCTACCAAGCCCCGTGTTTTGAGCATGTCTGCTGAAGATTTTAACGACTACCTAGAGCACGACGGGGTGCTCGATATGCTTGAATCGCGCAGAGAATCAAATAAGCTGAATGACTCTGCCACCGAGCAGTACTCAAAGCATGTTAAAACTCTTTTTCAGGTTGGTGAACAGCGCAGTCTAGATTACAACGTGCAGCTTGGGTACCCTATAGAATTTGTGGCACTGAATAATCCGTACGAATTAGAACCTGGGGATCAGTTTAGCGCCCAACTTTTTTTCCAAGGGAAACCATTAGCTGATCAGCTGGTGTATTTAGGTTACCAACCCCAGGCGGTTACCCATACCCATGATGGGTCAACTCACACCCATGCTGACGATTCGGCGCACGAGCACAGTGAATTGATACAGCTACGCACCGATGAAAATGGCATTGTAATGGCTGAGCTTGATCAGCCTGGAGTGTGGTACCTGAGAACCATACATTTAGTTGAGTCTACGCAAGATGACCTCACTCACGAATCAAATTGGGCTACGTTGAGCTTTGCCATGGCGGACGTTCACAGCCACGATGGTGGTAACACTACCTATATCTATCTTTTAGGAAGCCTGTTGATCATCGGTGTGCTTTACTTCATCTATCGTAAGAAAGACGCGTAAGTATGTTTTTGATGCTAGTTCACGATGTGAGTCAAGCTGACCGCAATATACTTCAGGGCGGATCGTTCATTGACTACCTCATGGTAGGAGCCAAGCACATGCTGACAGGTTACGATCACCTTTTGTTTCTGCTTGGTGTGGTTTTCTTTCTCAAAGGCTTTAAGGATATCATAACCTTTATAACAGCCTTTACCGTTGGCCACAGCTTGACTTTGTTGTTAGCGACACATTTTCAACTCGCTGTAAATGAATTCTTAATTGATGCAATAATTGGTCTAAGCGTTTTTTATAAAGGCTTTGAGAATTTAGACCTTTTTAAGAAGGTCTTAAAGGTATCCCCACCGAATTTATTGAGAATGGTATTCTTGTTTGGGCTGATTCACGGTCTTGGGCTATCGTCTCGCCTTCAAACCATGTCAGTTGAATCCGAACGAAGTTTTCTGAACATCATTGGGTTTAATCTCGGTGTTGAGTTCGGGCAGGTATTAGTGTTGATACCCATGGTGTGGTTAGTAAATTTCTGGAGAAAGCGCTCGAATTTTCAGGCTTTCTATTTTGCGTTAAACACCTACTTGCTACTTGCAGGACTTGTACTTATGGCTATTCAACTTGTTCATTATGCAGAACATTAAGCCTTGTTTTTAGTATCTTTAAGCCTATGCTTTTGAGTCGTAACATGAGAATGGTCTTATTGACGTTTGCGGGGCTGTTTTTAGCCACCAAACTGTTGGGCCTTCACGTGCTTACGCATGAGAGCGATCAGTCAGCGACTGACCAGTGTGAGATTTGCCACATTATTACCGCAGACCTGCAACATGCTGCCCTTTCAGCAGACACCAACACCTCTTTTCAGCCGACAAACACCCTGATTTTTCAAAAAGAAATCAGCACGGTTTACGCTTACCAACGCATTTCTGATACCTGTTCAAGCGTTCTCTTCTCGCGACCGCCACCTTTCATTTAATTACTTTTTACTTCGGCCCATTCTTCTAGTGTGATAGGGCTGATGGGTAGTTTATAGTAATTAATTGAAGCATGAAGGCGTTTATACTATCGCTATTTTTTGGGCTCAGTTTATCGTTAACCGCTCAAGAATCGTTTACGATTCGCGGAGTGGTGGTTGATCGAATGACTCAGCAACCTTTAGAAGGTGTCAACATCGTTGGGGCTAGAAGCGCCGCTGTGTCTGATGCTAGGGGAGCTTTCTTGTTAGAGGTGCCGACAAGGCGGGTGTACCGATTTTTGGTCACTTACGTTGGTTATGCAGAGGCCCTGGTGACTGTCGATCCGCGAGATGCAGATGAGTCGCTGCTTATAGCACTCGAGCCAGAGGTAACTAGCCTCGACGAGGTAGAGTTATTCGGAAAGACCCCTCAACAAAAGGCCCAAGAATTGTCGGCTATTTCGGTGGGAGTCTCTAAGGCGTTTTTGGAGAACAATCGAGAGAACAGCCTCATGCAGACTCTAAAGAAAATTCCGGGTGTGAGCACCATTACGATCGGATCGGGCCAATCAAAACCCGTCATTCGAGGCCTTGGTTTTAACCGGGTTTCGGTGGTGCAAAACGGAATCAAGCACGAGGCTCAGCAGTGGGGTAACGACCACGGTCTTGAAATTGACCAGTATGCCGTTGAAGACCTGCAGATCATAAAGGGGCCTGCCTCTTTGCTCTACGGCTCAGACGCCATTGGGGGTATTGTAGATATTCGTCCGCCGAAAATTCCGGCCGCTCAATCGTTTGGCGCTGAGGTGAATTTGGCTTCGGAGACTAATAACGATTTAGTGAGTGTATCGGCAGGTTTTCAGGGCAGGGGCGAGCAGTGGTATTACCGGGGTCGAATGACCTATCGCGACTATGGCGATTACCGGGTTCCGACCGACCGCATCAATTACGAGAGTTATGTGTTTCAGCTTTTTGAAAATCAGCTCAGAAACACAGCCGGTAGTGAGGCCAATGCCAGCTTTAGTATCGGATACGTCAATGACGCCATTAAGTCAGAGACCCTGATCAGTAACGTCAACGCCCAGAACGGATTTTTTGCCAACGCCCATGGTCTAGAGGTGAGAACCTCGAATATCGATTACGATCGATCAGATCGCGACGTTGACTTGCCGTTTCATCAGGTGAATCACTTCAAATTAATTCACAACACTACTCTTTATAAAAAGGCGCACACCCTTCAGTTCGACCTAGGGTATCAGAATAATCAGCGAGAAGAACATTCTGAAGCGGTTGCGCACGGGTATATGCCCGTTCCGCCTAACACTAGAGAACGCGTGTTTACCAAAAACACGTTTTCATTAAATGCACAAGACACCTTTAAGCCTGATGCCGATCACGATATATCTATTGGGGTAAATACCGAATTTCAGAAGAATCAGATAGGCGGGTGGGGGTTTCTGATCCCTGCCTATACGCGATTCACAGCGGGCGTTTTTGCCTTCGATCACTATAGAGTGAACCAAGACCTTCATGTACAGGGTGGCCTTAGATATGATTGGGGGCTCATTCAAACCGAGGAGCATTTCGATTGGTATCGATCGGTGGTAAATAATGCCGACCAAACCACCTCTCTGGTCTTTACCCAACGCGCGCGAGACAGAGAGCTCGATTTTGGAAATTTCAGCGCCTCGGTGGGAATGAGTTATAGGATCAACTACACTACCCTTAAGGTAAATGTCGGAAAGAGTTTTAGGATGCCTTTGGCCAACGAGCTGGCTTCAGACGGAGTCAATTATCACATGTACCGCTTCGAGCGCGGAGCCATAGATCTAGATTCAGAAGAGTCGTATCAAATCGATGTAGACATCGATCACGCGAAGGGTTCTTTTGTGCTTGGGCTCAGTCCTTTTTTAAATTATTTCGACAACTTTATTTACCTGAATCCGACCACCGAGTATTACCAAACCTTGCAGATCTATCAGTATATGCAGACTAGGGCCATACGCTTTGGAGGAGAGGCCTGGATAGGAGAGAACCTTACCCCAGATTTGCGTTTTGACGCTTCGATCGAGTATGTCTATGCCGAGCAGACCAGCGGGCCAAAGAAGGGATTTACTTTACCGTTTAACCCTCCGCTTTCTGGTTTGATTTCGCTTAGCCAAACCCTGCGTCGTGTGTGGTTTGTCAAAGAGATGCAACTAATGGCCGATCTGAGGCTGACTGCGGCTCAAAACCGCATTGTTCCGCCCGAAGAGAAAACGCCAGGCTATCAGTTGCTCAATCTGTCGCTCAACACCCAATTTAAATGGAACGCATCTGCGCAGCCAGCCCGAATACGCTTAAAGGTGAACAATGTATTAAATACCCAATTTTTTGATCACACGAGCTTTTACAGGCTCATTGATGTGCCTGAACCCGGAAGAAACATTGCCTTGGCTTTGAATCTACCCATCTAAATTTTAAAAATGAATTTAACTATAACATTTAATGCTATGAAAACACTACTTAAATCTTTACTACTATTTGCCCTTTCGGCTTTTGTTTTACAATCGTGCTCAGACGATACCGACGAACTTGTTGTGGGGCCTCCGGTAATCTCCAATTTTGAGGTTGGATCGGCTGATGATCACGGAGATGATGATCACGATGATGATCATGACGACGACCATGGCGATGATGATCACGATGATGATCATGACGACGACCATGGCGATGATGATCACGCTCACGAGGGTGAGGTGCATAAGGGAGAGGGCATGCACGTAGGCGCTGACATTTTGGCTCAGGTTCGCGTGAGCAGTATCACTCTTGAGATTCACGGCCACGATTTGGTTGCTGCAGCAGGAGAGGTTGAATGGGATTTTGAGCAGGTGTACACCGACCCGAAATACCTGGTGCTCAACCCTGAATTTCATGAAGACATTCAGATTCCGGCCAATATACCTTCTGGAGAGTATCACGTGAAGCTCACCGTTACTGACGAGGCGGGCAACAGTACCGTTGCTGAGGCCGATGTAGATATCGTTGACGAAGATTAATTTAACTAACAAATGCCACATGCCTTTTCTCAGGGCATGTGGCTACTTTTATCGTATGAAACTATTTTTCAATTTGCTGGCGGCAATGGGTTTAATGACCCTGCTTGCTTCATGCACCGATAGCGAGACCCTTGATGAAGAAAAGCCGACCATTACGGTGAACTACGCCCAAGGATTTCCACAAGCCTGTGCAGTCTTGCAGCGCGGGCAGACCTACACCTTTCGGGCTCGGGTTTCAGACAATTTGGGTCTGGCCTCGTACAGCCTCGGTGTTCATCACAACTTTGATCAGCACACTCATGATGATCAAGAAGCTGAATGCGATTTGGATGCAGTGAAATCTCCTACTAATCCGCTTATATGGATGAATACCTTTACTATTGATGGATCGCCCACCGAATATGAAATAAGCATTACCGTTAGTGTACCAAACGATGTAGACCCCGGCGACTACCATTGTGGCTTTTCGGTAACCGATGTGACC
>JAGYIX010000004.1 GCA_018402205.1 Flavobacteriaceae bacterium | reverse complement strand
TTTACAGTGGTTGGGGTTGTTGAAGTTGAGAGGTGTTAAAAAAGAGTGTTGAAAGGTATAATTCAAAGATTTTGAGTTTCATTGAACAATATTTAACTAAGAATACAATGTATTCCTGTATCTTGTAACTCCATCCTTTACTACCCTGTATCTTGAAACTCCATCCTTTACTACTTTTACCTCAAAAATTTTTATGAAAATTAGATATATTAAATCTTCCTGTGTATCTGTTGAAAGTAATGGAGTTAAAATATTAACAGACCCATGGTTGGTTGACGGGGAGTACTATGGTTCTTGGTGTCACTATCCCCCTCTAGATGTTGATAACGAATATTTAGCTAGTATTGACTATATATATATTTCCCATATTCATCCTGACCATTTTAGTAGAAACTCATTAGAGATTCTTAATAAAACAATTCCCGTTCTTATTCATCAGTACACAAGTCCTTTTTAAAAATAAACATTGAACGTTTGGGTTATAGAGGTTATTGAACTACCTCACAATCAAAAACTGAACTAAAAATGGTATTACAATAGATATACTAGCTGCTGATAATTGTAATCCTGAATTATGTGCTAAGTTTATGGGATGTGGTGTAGTTGAGACAAAATTTAAATCAACTCAAATAGATTCTCTTTCAGTTATATCTGATGGAAAGAATTCCGTTCTTAATGTTAATGATTGTCCATATGAATTGGCTAAAGAATCTATCGAAGTTATATTAGAAAAATATAAAAATTAATTTCCTATTAGTAGGATATGAGGAGCGGTCCTTATCCCCAATGTTTTGATTTATCTGATGATGAACGTGATAAAGCAGAAGAATCAAAAACTTCAGTTCCTTTCCCAAGGTGAAAAATTTATAAAATTAGTGAACCCTGATTATTATATTGCCGTGTAGGGACATATACTTTATCAGGTAATTTATCGGACTTACAGAATAAAAGAGGAGTCCCTGAACTAGAAGAAGCTATTAGAATACTTTAAAAATTCTAGTTTAATAAATCATAATAAATCTCATCCTGTTCTCTTAAACACATATGAATACTTCGACTTAAAATCAAAAATTCTTCAAAAGATTACATTCCAATTAAAATAGAGGATAAAGAAAAATACATCAAGGATATTCTTTCTAAAAGAAAATTTGACTATGAATTTGATGAAGAACCTTCTATAGAGGAAATTTTAAATCTCGTTACTCCATCATATAAGAGGATGAATGACAAGAGAAAGGAAATAAATTTCATTTCAAAAACTAAAGTTTTAATAAAATTAGAATCGAATTTATTCATTAAATTAAGTTTTGATGGAGGAAAGTTTGAATTAGTTGAAAATCTAAATGGTATAGAATCATTTGTTGAATATCAGTTGTCTTTGAAACTATTGAATAGGATTTTGAAAGGTCCTAAATACGCACATTGGAATAACGCCGAAATCGGTTCACATATTAAATATCGTAGGGTTCCTAATACATTCGAAAGAGGACTATATTACTCTATGTGTTACTTTCATTCGTAAAATTAAAACAGTCAGTGAAAGATAATTATAGGAACTATCCAAGGTTTTATTAAAGAATACCAATATCAATTTAAGCTGCCTATTTACAATAATATAACTAAGAGTAATTTCTCAAATCATACCCTACAAATCTCCTATTCACTTCATCACAAACCCTCCCAACAGTTCCACTACCCATAAAAGGATCTAACACAAGTTCAAACTCTTTGGAAGTTTGAATAATGGGTAGCAGAACAATCTGTTGAGGGAAAGGACAGGGTTGGAGGTTTCTTGTAACTGAGAAAACTTCCTTTCTCAAAACCCCAATCGGAGTGGTTTTCATATCGAGGTCAATTTTTTCTCCCTATAGAAAAATATAGATTGATTAACTTTCTTCCGATGACTAAGAAATACAAATCCCCTCGTAATACAGGAGAACCCTCACATAGAAAATTCAAAGGGTTTGGTTTCTATTTAATGGGAAATGATAAAATCTCCAAAAAGAATAGAGAAACACTCCTTATTAAATCAGAAGATTATCTCGGTGAAGTAATTAAATCCCTAAACCTACCCATTAATGATCTGATGTCTTCAGATGTTGTAGGTGAGTTAGACCCTGATTTAACGGATTTGGAACTCTTAGAACAATGGAATCATATGTATGATACCTATGGATATCTGATGGGTGATTTCAAAGAGAAATGGGAGAAGGAACAACTCAAAGGAGAACCAACATTCAAACCCCATTCAAAGTTTGAATATCAATCAGAGATTGAAGAACTCAAACAACGGATTAGTGTTTTGGAGAGTGAATTGAGGTTGTTGAAGTTGAGAGGAAATAAGAGAGTGGATGGGTTGGGGTAAACTCATTATTTCTATTAACTTTATTGAAACCTCAAAAACTATAATTTATGGATATTGTAGAAAAATATTTGTCACTAAGTGATAAACACGGTTCCTTTTTTCTACCTATTCGAGTAATGATAGAATTAAATTTTAGATGAAATCATATCTCTCAAAAGAGATATAGACAAGATTGAATCAGAGATTATTTCTAAGATATTATCATTTAGTATAGATTACCAAAAGACGTATATAAGGCTTAAGGAAAATCACAAGGAGAAGTTTTTAGATACAAATGACGAGATCCAAAACCTCCTTACAAACTCTTCGGTAACTTCAACAGTTGGATATAACAAGACTTCGAGAGACTTAATTTTGGGGGAATATTTTGAATTGTGCAAAAAATACTGGGAGGACTACCTAATTACATCTGATGAAAGAAATAATCTGAATAAATTCTGTAAGGATAATTTGATTGATGTCCTTACACAACAATCAATTGAAACCAAAGTAATACGATCTGTAAATGCTGAAAATTTCAATATTCAAGAGATTGTTAAATATTATGATCTCAAGGAGGGTAAGAGTGTAGACGAAATTGAGAAGATACTAAAAAGAGAGTATAAACTAAGGGTTAAACAGGAAAGAATAGAGTCAATTATAAATGAATATGAGGATCTTTTAAAAAATAAGTCAGAGAGGACAGATGACTCAATTGCTTTAAAAGTACAATTTGGAAAAACAGAGATAATAGTTCAGTTACGGGAACATATTAGATCAGAATTTCAATTTGAAATACAATATATTTCTGGTTATTCTGGAGATTTTAAGGTGATAATAGAGAGGAATTTATTCAATACTTTCAGTAAGATGGAATTTATTGATTTATTATCTGATGCTATCAGTTATAAAAGCGAATATGAAAGTGTTCCATCTTTTCTCGAACTTAAACCTAAAATCAAAAATCGTCTAAAAGAAATGTTATCAAATTACTCGATGGAGAATTCCTCGGCATAATTTTTTAACAAAATAGACTTCAGCAATCTCACTTGGTCTGGATTTATTTTCTCATCCCTTTTTGATATGTAAAATTCACTAAGTGCGTCAAAAAGACAGTTTAGTTTGTATCTAGTTTGTTCCTCAGGTAAATCACTCATTTGAACGACGTTTTTGAAATACTTGTGACCAACATTTATGTAAACACCTAAAACATCTCCATTATTTGCAACCATCATATATGGTTTAGTTGAAGAATAAAATTCATATACCTCAACATAAGTTTCGTAGTCATTATTAGTCAGAAATCCAAATTCAGAAATGGGGTCAAGATCTTTAATATCATTATCCTTAATAAATTCTTCAATTCCACTGTTTGACTTTTCTACTTCAAAAACTACTTCTTCAACTTTTAAGATTTGTTCATTCTGAACCGTTTTATCAAAAATAGAATTGAGACTATAATTGTACTCTGATCTGTCTTGTGAGATTCTATATTCTTAACCCTAACACTCAAACTTCGAACAAATTTCTCATTTCCGTAGTGACCACAACTTACCTTTAATTGTTCAAGAAACTCCTCTTCCTCTGTTCCAACAAAATTAATCCATTCTTTGTATGAGAGGATTTAAACTCACTCATATCAATTTCTCCAATTAGCATAGTTCTCACCTGAGATTGACCCTTAGAAAATATTTCCGATGGTTTCCAAGTATTATCTGGATACCCCATTAAAAGTCGTTCAAATCGATAAATTGAAAACCCAGCTCTGGACGCTGAGGTTGACTTAGCATCCAATAATCCAATCCATCCATATGCTGTTTTTCCACTAGACAATTCAATTTTAAAGTCTTTTCTCATTTCCTGCTACCATCATTATTTTTCATCAGAGAGAATTTATCTGTTGAGAGTGTCTCACCTTGAAAAATTATATCAAGTTTATTGGATTCAATGTATTTTTTAAAAATACTAGCTAATGACTCTTTTGTTTTAGAAACAGTTCTTTTGTGACTTAGATTTCGATTCAAAGATGATATCTCTATTCTAGTGTAACCTTGAAGTCCACTGGAATTAGGAACTTCTTTTATTGAAACCTCATCATCAGTATTTTCTATTTGAATAGAAATTCTGTAAGTTTTTTGTAACTCAAAATGTTTAGTTGTAATGGTGATATTATTGCCCAACCATATTGAAGCTGTTTTCATCCCCATACCAAACTCACTAAGTTGATATTTCGACTCCTTTTTAGGTACACCAACACTTAACAGTCTTTCGAATTCACTTGGATGGACACCCCCTGCATTATCTTCAATTATTAAGGTGTTTGATTTCTCATCAAGATTTATTAAAACTTCACATTTAGAAATACCTATTCTATTTGGGGATTCTAAGTTCTCTAGATAACTATGTAATGAATTGTCTACAAATTCGGATATAGCATACCAAACTTTATAATCTAAATCCCTATACCTCTTTAATGTATTATTACTAACCTTTAGTTTGCTTATGTTCAAATAGTTTTCCATAATTATTTAGCCTTAGACCAATTAAACTTTATGTCGGGATTTCTATACATTTCTTCTATTAAATCTTCTTTTTCTTCTGTTGTTGTAAATAGAGTATATATGTGAGCCGTTCCTTTTTCAGGGCTTTTCCTAATCGTTCTCCCTATTCTTTGAATTCTTTGTCTACTTGTTTTTGATTGTGATACAATAATGCCTACTTCAATATCTGGTACATCAAATCCTTCATCTAAAGATTTACAACCAATTAAGGTGTTAGAGAAATTCTTTTGAAACGATACAAGATTACCTATCCTCTGAGACTTCTTTAACTTAGAGTGATAAAGATTTGCATTTATCCCTACGGACTTACATTGATCAAAAATTAATTCCGATTGCTTTATACTTTCACAAAATACAATTTTCTTTTTCATGATTGTTCATGATTAATTTTGTTGACACCGGAACCCTTTCAGACGTATTGTTAACAAGTCTAGATCTCGAGAAAAGAGAGATCTTTAGGTCGTACTCATATATGGGTATCATAGAACTATTTGGATCTTTCTTCCTAGTTGACTCAATCATTTGATAAAGTTGACCTATTGCCTGTGTCATTTCCTGATATTCTAAAGATTCGTCATTATTAAAATGAGTTCGAATATTTGTAAACTCATAATTTGAAATTACACCATCCTTAAGAGCTTTTTTATAACCATACTGAAAAATTAACTTTCCAATTAGAGGAGCTTAGATAATCATTAACCCCGTCATCATATTTTCTCTCCAAAGCTGCCGTTAATCCCAACGAAGAGTAATATTTATGAGACAAAAGTTTTTCATATGACGATATTCCATATCTATGACATTCATCATATATAATCATTGATCTTTTAAAGATATCCTCAGAAAATTCAATTTTTGAGCAGACAAACTGACAATAATGTTTATTTGTTTTAGAAAAATCCAATTATAATTTAAGTCTGATTCTTTAAGATCAAAGAGGGTGATAATTGTACTGGCCCATTGGTCTTGTAAAGTCTTGGTTGGGACGACGATAAAAACATGATCAATTAATTTTTTGTGGATTAGGTATAGTGCACAATACAAACCGAAAACTGTTTTACCCCCTCCGGTAACAACAGAAACTATTCCTGAGTGATTATGTTTTAACCATTTATTGAATGCCTCTTTTTGCCATTCCCTAAGATCAATGTTATTTAATTTTGTGATTGTCAATAGGTAATAAGATTTCAGGTTTGTGAACCACTTCTAATTCAAACAGATTTTTCTTTTAGAGAAAGATAGGTCGTATTATTTAGTGATAAAGGTTTAAAATGAAAATACTTCTTCAAATCACACCCCACAAAATTCCTATTAACTTCATCACAAACCCTTCCAACAGTTCCACTACCCGTAAAGGGGTCTAACACAAGTTCAAACTCTTTAGAAGTTTGAATATCATTCAGAGAATGAATAATTCAAACAACGAATTAGTGTATTGGAGAGTGAATTGAGGTTGTTGAAGTTGAGAGGTAATAAATCATTGGATGGTTTGGGGTAATTCAAAGGTTTTGAGTTTTTCTGAATGGATCATCTCAATATTAATCAGAACAAGACTGTCCCACCCTTGAATATATCTGGTATCCTTTTACCTATTAAGAGGATTAGATGTGTCTGAGTTAAGGGAAAGTGATATAACTTCACTTCATATAGATATACCAAATATAATGAAGAATATATTTTTTCATTCTTATTCCTAACTTAGGATAATAAATTTTGAACTTATGAACTTAAAAAACACTTTTTGCACAATTATTAGTTTAATAATGTGTTATACCGGTTATAGCCAAACCAAATTATATGTACACCCAGACGCAGAAAATTATGCCTCAAACACTCAAACTATAGCCGTTTTACCTTTTAGAGTGCAAGTGAAACTTAGACCAAAGGAACTTAAAGATTTTACCTCAGATCAAATGGTTCAGATGAATAAAGATGAAGCTTTAGACATCCAAAAAGGAATGCACTCTTGGTTTTTGACCAGAAAACAACGAGGAGAATTTTCAGGAACAATTCAGAATCCATCCCAAACCAATGCCATATTGTTAAAAGCAGGATTAGATGTTTATCAACTCGAATCATACACTCCTCAGGAAATTGGAAAAATTCTAAATGTTGATTGTGTTGTGATGGGTACTTTTGAAACAAGTAAGCCGATGTCAAATGGTGCTGCAATTGGATTAGCCCTAATTGGATTTGGGGGAGCTACCCAAAGTGCAACTTGTAATATGGACTTTTACGACACTCGGGATGGAGAATTGGTTGTTAACTATTTAAAACAAATCAAAGGAACTATAGGTTCCAATTCACAGGACCTTATTAACATTCTTATGAGGAAGGTGACAAGAAGAATCCCTTACACCACACAGTAAAAAACTATGTGGTAGACCAAATGAAAAATATTGGTCTTATCCAGATGTATTTGAATAGATACTTAATCCAAACGAAGAAACGTTTAGAGATGAATTCAATCCCAATCATCTTCAAAAAGATTATCTAAACACTTCTCTAACCTTTTAATTTCCACTTCATCTTCTTGGGATCTTATTTGTTTAGACTTAAGGACTTTTAGTCTCTCACTAATTTGTTTGAATTGACTAGGCAACATGATATCGATTTATTTTACTCGTTCATAAATAGTTTAGTTAATCTCTGTAAGGATTTGCACGTAATCATCTTTATCGTATAATACGTCCTAGTAATTCAATTAACCCCCTTAGGGTCTTTTCATCACTTATACAGACGTTGGCCTCATTGAGTCGGTCTACAATAAATGCATTATCCTCATCACTACAATTGGTCATAAGAAAAAGATCCTCATGCATATCGAGTAAATAAAAGTGAAAATTCGCATTTTCTTCCCAGACAGGATCTACTTGTTTAAACCCTAGATCCAACAATTGTTCTTCTGTTATCATAGTAGTTTACGATTTAATTATTGAATTTGAAAATGACTTTCGGATTGACTAATTGTTTCTCCATTCATACTAATGAGTGTCCCTCCCCACGGTATCTTTTTGGTTCTACTAATGATTTCACCTTCAGAATTTAGGTAGATAGCTGAACTAGGATTTAACACAACACAACCCTCTCTTTTTACTTCTCCAACAGTGACCCATTTATCCTTTTTACCATCTTCACTCGAAATGACGTTTTCAGAGTTGATTATCTTTCTCAATATCTCAACACATTTATCTTGAATCTCTTCGTGAGATTCATTTCCGGATAACTCAACGAGTACTCCTTCTTTGGTGGTTAGTTCTTCAATAAGAAAGTGGATAGGAATTTGGCGGTACATACCACTCATTTCACGAATGATTATGTAAGGAAATACACCATACCCTTTTGAGGTAAAGAATTTTACTTTTTGATTCATCTTGAATACAATTAAATGGTTAAACAAATAATTGTAACAATCTTAGACCGTGGATTCTCGATTTATTGGAAGAGCTTCCCGTATTCTAAACCACCGTTCCTCGAGTGGGTCGGCTGGTATGTAATTTAACGTTCTTGATAAACCCCAAAAGTCCTGAAGTTTTTCATACACTAACTTCTCCTAAACAAATCAGTCATATTAAACAAGAGGTTACGATGTCTTGTTTTTTTTGGATCTTTATACTGTTTACATATTGTTAGTGGTAGGTGGTTTAATCATTTTTATTGTTTTTCATAATCATTATCTCTAGACCAGTAATATCCATAGACTTTCTTATATTTTTTCATTTGTTGTCTTATACCTTCTGGTTTATACAATCCAGATTCATCTTAGCTTTACTGATTCTAATGACTCAAACTTTTTTATAACATTAAAATTATTAGGATCAATCTGGAATAATTTACTTTCAGTAGTTTCTTTTGACCTTTCCTATCTTGAGGTATATAATTTGGAATCAAACCAATCTCGGAAATCATTCGTCTATAGACTCCGTCACTAAAACCATATTTTACAGGAAGGTCTCTTTGGAAAAATTTACCACTGGTAACGTCTTGTTTAAACTCTTCTAGTTGTTTTGAATTTAAATTTATTTTTTGAGATTCTTTTGACATTCTGAACACCAGTATCCGTCAACAATATGTTGACCTTTAGATTTCTTCTTGTGTCCTTTGTTACAAATCCAATTATATACTTCTGAAAAACCTTTAGATTTCAACTTCTTGTCGATCAAAATACCTCCTCTTGATTCTATACTTTTCTTAAGTTTTCCATACTTAGAATTTACTTCACAAATTGGACAGGAGGCCTTAGTTGAAATTATTACTCCTAAAGTTCTATTTGATGTTTTGTGACCATTAGGGCAAGTAAAAGTATGTTTGCTTTCAGAACCAATATATTCTTGAAGAATCCCATTTTTTTTCTCAACAATCTTTTTAGCCAGTTCATATAAATGGCTTTTCTTTCCTCTATATAATTCAATTAAATCAAGTTTAAATGGATCATTAGTATAATTTAGATTTAAATCATTAATTACTACTTTAACTTGATCAACAAATAATTGTATCCTTCCTGATCTAATAGTTTTGAATTCAATTATCTCAATTAGTGTTATTTGATATTTCTTACAAAGTTTTTTTTTGTGGTCATCTCTCTCAATTTGAGACTTATAACTCTTCATATCTTTGTGAAAATGACTGTCCTTGGAGTAATGTTGGTATCCTTGGTATTCGAAAGCAATCTTTTTTTTGGAATTATATCCATCTAATTGAAGTCCCTCCATTTCTTTTATGAATACTGAAGGAAGTTTTATTTGCAATAGATGTTCTAGAATCAATCGGGATAAAGATTCACCAATTAACTTGTTCGGTGAGCATTTAGGACACCATCTAAGAGAATTTTTTACTGAACTCCAAGATTTTTGAAATTTATGACCTGCACTACACTCAAAATCTAGTTTTGTCTCGTTATTTATGTAATTCTCAGAAAGACACTTTCCATTTAGTTTTGAAACAAAGTTTTCTATTTCACTTAAGGTTTGTGAACTCAAGTTGAGAAACGATTTTCCTTAGTACATAAATCGCAGCTCATACCCTCTTAAAAATACTTCAGGCTTTTTACTAATTACTCTGTTGTGTTTGAGACATTTTAAAGTAATTGGTGTTCTCTGATTAATATATTTTGCGTTTTCGAAATCAAATTGGTCACCATATTTGGATTGAATCTTGATCTTGAATGTTTCGATATTATCCATAAATGATAAACGACGAGATTCTTGTAAACAGTTATTACATGGATATTTAGAGTTTAAATGATTATTTGACGTTTGATCGAATGAATAGTCGTGATTTATACAACGAAACTTAATTTTTGTTTTTGAGTTTATATAAACAGATTGGTTTGTAATCTGAAATCACCAAAACATAATTTGGATTGTTCGATTAACCATTTTGTATCACGTTTCTTACTCAAAATAATCTAAATATTTGGTTATTCTAAAGACAGTGATTCTATAAGTCCTTGTCTCTTAATTTCATATTCAAAAATAGGATGTTCTCCAATTCTAAATCATAATTAGAGGCATAAATGGATCCACCATCCAATTTAGTTTGATTTAAAGAATTCAGAATTCCTAATTGATTTATTGTGTAAGTAATTAAATAATACAGTTTTACCATTTTGTATGTTATCATCTCGTTTGACTTTAAGAGTTATTTCTTGAAATTTTTCAAGTGATCTTGTGTCCTTAAAAATCATCTTTTTCTTATTCAAGTTTTTAAACATTTTAATTGATTCTAATAATAGAATCAGTAATACTCCTTCAAATCATACCCCACAAATCTCCTATTCACTTCATCACAAACCCTCCCAACAGTTCCACTACCCATAAAAGGATCTAACACAAGTTCAAACTCTTTGGAAGTTTGAATAATGGGTAGTAGAACAATCTGTTGAGGGAAAGGAGCAGGGTGTTCTCCTCCAATATTTAGTTTTTGATTCGCAACCGCACTCCTCACAATATCCTCATTCCAATAATCTCCCATGTTCTTCCCTTTCGTATTGGGAATATACGGAGATACCGAGTCTGAATACTCACCACTCACACTTCGGTGTCTTGGTGGAAGAGATGGTTTGGTTTTATCCGAGAGTGGTGCAAGGGTTGGATAGTAATCATACTCCATTGTCTTTACAAAGTGAAAGATGTATTCGTAAGATGGGGTAAGGTTAGATTTGGAAGAAGAAGGTTTAGGATTGGTCTTTGACCAAATGATGGTGTTTCGAAGAATCCAACCTTGTTCTTTCAAACTTTCTGAAACTTTGAATGGAATGTTTTGAAGACATCCATTTAAGAAGGTATCTCCAATGTTTAGAAAGAAGGAACCTCTTTCGTTTAATACCCTATAACACTCTTTAAGGTGATTTGAGAGGTTTTCTACAAACTCATGAGGATTGGGTTCATTTCCTAATCCACCACCCTCTAAATAGGTTCTTTTATTCCAATAGGGAGGAGAAGTAAAGATGGTTTGAACTTCACCATCTTTGAGTTCAGATAAATCATGAGAGGATTTCTGATAAAACCTCCATTTAGATTTGGTAACCGATGAGGTGGAATCGTTTCTATCTAATCCTTCTCTACTTTCTTTCTCTTTGGTTTCCCTTTGAATCTGAAGATACGATTGGTTGATGGTTAGGATTCCTTTATCGATAAGTTCAATATGGTCTTCGTTGTTCTTTCTAATGAAAAGAAGTTTACCGAGTTGAGAGGATGCAATTCCTATTTCTTTAGAAATGGTATCTCTTCGGTTAAAGAAGACTTCACTTTTGTTCGGGCGAACAAAAGTTAAATCGTTTCGTTTCCCTTGATATCTTCCGTAGAAATGAGATAGTATATCGTATTCCTTTAAAACCTCCTTAAAACTCTTTATTCGTTGTTTATTGAAGTGAACCAGATAGAGTTCCGTCTCCTCTTCACTGATTTCTTTGATATCTACTTCCACCTCATCCCAACCTAACTCTTTGATACACTCAAATCTTCGGTGACCAGAGAGGATTTGGTGGTTTTGATTAAGGATTAAGGGTTGAAGAAGACCTACTTCTAAAATGGAGTTTCTCAAATCCTCCAAATCCGATAGAGAATAGATTTCTCTGTTCTTGGGGTGGGGGGTGATATTGGAAACTGATATTTTCAAAAACTATCTACTTCGATTTTGACTTTAACCAACTCAATAGAAAGGATTTATCATTCTCATCTAAGTCATCATACAACTTCACAATCTCTTCCGATGTGTTTTGTTTAGTCCCCTTTTCTATTTTATATAGTTTACTCGCTTTATTCCGTTGATTCTCTAAAACTGATACATACCCTAAGAAGGAAGAAGTGGTAGTATGGCCTGACAAACTCATAATTGTTTTATAGTCCATAGTTCCCATTTCAATGGTATTGGTAATAAAGGCGTGTCTTCCACTGTGTGAACGAATCAAATCATGTAATGGCCTTGGGTTATTATTAATCATATTTGACCCTCTTTGTTTAGGGACAGTCATCTCTCGATTAAATTTCAAGGCTTTCAGTAGTACCTTGATGTGCCTATTAAACTTTTGAATGGATAATGAAGGAAATAGTTCTTGGTCTAGACTTTTTCCACTACTGAACTTTGTGAAGATGTATCCACTAATATCATTGATTGGAACACTATTTCTTCGTTTGGTTTTCTGTTGAATCCACTCCATATGTTTATTCTCCCTGTCAAAAGTGAAATCATTCACTTTGAAATGTGCCACATCCCCATAACGACAACCTACCGAACAACACCATAGATGAATAAACCGTACTAACTCCCAATTGGTAATGGTTAAAACCCCTCCATACTTTTTTGAATTTTTACCCTTTAGTTCTTGTTGAATAAGATATAAATGGGGTTTGAACTTTGTATTTACTTTTAACTTCTTCCAATTACTTTCACTTTTGAAATCAAACTTATCACTGTTGAAGAGTTTAATAACCTCATCGGTTCGTAAAAAAGGTTTTTCTAAAAGAGTCGGTGTTCCTTGTTTTTTGAATTTTGGTTTCTTTTTTATGTATCCCATTTCGTGGGAATAGTGAAGAAACGAACTTAATGAGTTCAGAAGTTTATTGATGTATCCATTGGTTAACTTTCTCTTGTCCCAAAGAAAATTTTGAAATTGAGATTGGAATAACTGAGTTGACCCTATGATGTAACTAAAACTGATTGGAATACCTCTATCCTTCTCAAAGTCTTTCAGTCTATTTTCAAGAGTTAATAAGGTTTTAGTGTATCCTCGAGACATCCCCTTTTTAGTTTCTCTCCACTCCCCCATTGCCTTCCAAAAAGGGACTATTTTCTCGGTATCAAATCTCTTTTGTTTTAGACCATCTAAATAGGTCTTCTTAACAAGATTGGGAAGTGGAATACTTCCTTGAGATTTAAATTCCACATAAATACGATTCAACTCGGAAATAATCCGATTTATCTCTTCATTGATAAGAAGGTAATCGGAATGTCTTGTGGTTACTAAACCGTTTTTGAAGTATTTAGATTCAACTGAAAATCCTACACTAATAATAGCTTGACTATCGGATCCGTTGAACGTATCCCGCAATCGAATGTAGATAGGTGACTCAATAGACCGAGCCTTTTTTAAATATGACGTGATTTTCATTAATCTCAAATATACTCAAAAACATTTTGGAGACCTATACGGAGACTAAACTCTTATAGTAAAGTGTAAACCATTGAAAATCAATGGTTTAAACCCTTATTTAGTCGGGATGACTGGATTCGAACCAGCGACCACACGCACCCCATGCGTGTACGCTACCAGACTGCGCCACATCCCGTGAAATGAGCGGCAAAAATAGCATATATTCGCATATATTTAAAGCTAAACTTTTGAAGTATGTATCTCCGTAATTTTTCCGTCCCGACTCTTTTGTTTGCTTTTTTTCTTACTGCCTCCTGCAATGAAAAAAGCCAAAGCCAACAGCAAGAAACTGCAGCACCAACTACTGAGGCCCTAACCATTAGTGAAGTGATCGATACAGATTACGGGTATGAGCTAGATTTGGTGGCTGGTGATTTAGAGATTCCATGGGGAATGGTATTTGTAAATGAAGGTATACTAGTGGGTGACAAAAACGGTAGTATTTGGATGTATACTGAACCTACTGTACGTACAGCTATTAAAGGATTTCCTAAGGTGTGGTCAAAGGGCCAAGGCGGCCTTCTAGATATAGAGCTTGATCCTAACTATGCTGAAGAGCCTTGGATCTATTTTTCGTATGCAAAACAAGATCCTGCTAATGAAGATCAGGGCCATACAGCAATTTCTAGAGCTAAGCTTAACGGTGATACCCTAATCGATTGGCAAGAACTTTATTACGGAGAAGAGGTCTCCGACAAAGGTCACCACTTTGGATCAAGACTAGAGTTTGACGATGATGGCCTGCTTTATTTTTCTATCGGAGATCGCGGTGATCGGGATAATAATCCACAAGACATCACTAGAGATGCTGGTAAGGTGTATCGCATTAACAAAGACGGATCCATTCCGACTGATAACCCTTTCGCATCCCAAGAGGGAGCAAAAAAAGCGATTTTTAGCTATGGCCATCGCAATGCGCAAGGCATGATTTTTCATCCGACTTTTAAAGAAATTTGGGTTCACGAACACGGCCCTCAGGGAGGTGATGAAATTAACGTGTCTGAAAAGGGTAAGAATTTTGGTTGGCCTGTAATTAGTTATGGTGTAAACTACGATGGAAGCTCATTTACCGAGTTAAGCGAAATGGAAGGAATGGAGCAGCCTTTGTATTATTGGGTTCCATCTATTGCCCCTTCAGGAATGCAATGGGTTACTTCAGCGAAATACCCTGAACTTCAGAATACGTTGCTTGTGGGCTCTTTGAAATTTCAATACCTAGAGGCCTTACATTTTGAGGGAAAAAGGGTGGTTAAGCGAGAGCGTATATTCAAAGACGTCGGAAGGCTTCGCAATGTGAGACAAGGACCAGATGGTTTTATATATATAGCCGTTGAAGGCCAGGGAATCTATAAAGTACTTAGCCTTTAGTGTACGCCGTTAAGGCTTCTCTTACTGATTTGTGTTTGACAAGTAATGCCTTAGCTTCTGCAGTAGAAATATGCAGAGATTCCACTAGGTAAGAAATACCGCGTTCCCATAGTTTATCATTAGAAAGCTGCATGTCAACCATGCGGTTGCCTACAACGTGTCCTAATCGAATCATTAAAGCGGTAGAGATCATATTTAAGATAAGCTTTTGGGCGGTGCCGCTCTTCATACGGGTAGAACCGGTTACAAACTCAGGGCCTACCTCGGCTTCAATAGGAAAATCTACAGAGGACGCTAGTGGGCTGTTTTTGTTATTGGTGATGCAGGCTGTTAGCAAGCCATTCTCTTTGGCTTTTCGCACTCCCCCAATCACATAAGGTGTCGTACCAGAGGCCGCGATTCCTACCACTGTATCTAGTGTAGTGACGTGATAAGACTCAAGGGTTTTCCATGCCTGATCCCAGTCGTCTTCTGCAAATTCAACCGCTTTTCTTATGGCGCCATCTCCGCCTGCAATAAGCCCAATAACCTGCCCGTGATCCAAACCAAAGGTTGGCGGAATTTCTGAGGCATCCACTACGCCTAATCGACCAGAAGTACCTGCTCCGATATAAAACAAGCGCCCTCCAATACTAAAGCGCTCGACAAGTTGGTCGACAAAAGGTTCTATTTGAACAATGCAGTCTTTTACAACATATGCAACCTTTTGGTCTTCTTGATTGATACCTACGAGCAATTCATGGGTGCTTTTCTCCTGTAAATTGTCGTGTAAAGAATCAGATTCGGTAGTCTTTTTGAAGCTCATGAGACAAATCTACATCGAAAAAGGGCGAATATCTACTACTTTTAGAGCATGACTGTACTCGGACTCATGTCAGGAACCTCATTCGACGGGCTAGACCTGTGCTGCGTTTCATTTAATAAAGAGGCTTCATTATATTCCTATAAACTCTTAGGCGCGCACACTCATGGGTATACCAATGAATTTGTGCAGCGCCTCTCTAATGCGCACCTCATGAAAGAATCCGAGTTGGCTGATTTAGAAGACGAGTTTGATCTAATTGTTCTTCAGGCTATCCGTGAATTTTTAGAAGGCATCGCCTTACCGATTGATTTGATATCTAGTCATGGACACACTGTTTTTCATAGGCCTGATCAGGGAATTACCCGACAAATTGGAAACGGAAAGCGATATTACAGTCAGTTTAAAATACCGGTTGTTTTCAACTTTAGATCGTACGATG
This sequence comes from Flavobacteriaceae bacterium, assembly GCA_018402205.1. Taxonomy (GTDB): domain Bacteria; phylum Bacteroidota; class Bacteroidia; order Flavobacteriales; family Flavobacteriaceae; genus UBA3478. The sequence goes on along the minus strand of JAGYIX010000004.1, from coordinate 301,322 downwards.
TAGCCTTAGGTGGTCAAGGGGCACCGCTGGTACCTATTGGAGATGCCCTCTTGTTCAACACCTACGATGTATGCCTTAATCTGGGAGGAATATCCAACATCTCCTATTCTCTCGAGGGAGAACGAAGAGCCTTTGACATAGGCATGTTTAATACCCCTATTAATGATTTGGTTCAGCGACTTGACTTAGCTTACGACCAAGGCGGAAAAATCGCGGAGTCGGGCAAACCTATTCCTGAACTTCTCGACACGCTCAATTCGTTGTCTTTTTTCGCGCGCACAGCGCCTAAGTCTCTGGGTAAAGAGTGGTACCATGAGACTTTTTTTCCGCTTATTTCAAGGCACCAAGCGCCCATTGAAAATCTAGTGAATACCGTTACTGAGCACAATGTAATTCAAATCTGCAAGGTGCTTCATCGACTATTGACCTTAACCAAACAAAACACATTGCGGGTGCTTGTAACGGGTGGAGGCGCCCACAACACTTATGCAATGAGAAGAATGAGGGCCTTAGTTTCGGAAAATATACGATTAGAGATTCCTGAAAAACAACTCATAGACTATAAAGAGGCCTTAATTTTTGCATTTATGGGGTACCTTCGAAGCCAGAATAAGATTAATGTATACAGCAGTGTAACCGGGGCATCTAGAGACTCCTGCGCTGGAACACTAATCCTAGATGAAGTGGAGCAAAATTTTAACGTTAAATAAAAGACAGCGTGTTTATTATTGGCATAACTGGCGGATCAGGTAGTGGAAAAAGCACCTTAGTGGAGGTCCTAGAAAAATCTAGTCCAAAAGAGCTTCAGGTGCTCTCTCAAGACAGATACTATCACCACCAAGATCATTTAACTCCCGAGCAAAGAAGGCGCACTAATTACGATCATCCAGACGCCTTTGATTACCCCTTACTCATCGCCCATCTTAGGGCCTTAAAAGCTGGCGATTCAGTAGATGTTCCGGTATACGATTTTGTGCGAGAAACACGAAAACAAGAAACAGAGACAATTCATCCGTCAAAAACACTTATTCTTGAGGGTATATTGTTAATGAATAACGATATCATTTTTAATCTAGTGGATCTTTGGATTTATGTCGACACAGACCAGGATCATAGATTACTCAGAAGAATAAGAAGAGATACTACAGAGCGCGGACACGACCTAGAGACTGCCTTTTCTCGCTATACCAAACAAGTAAAACCTATGCATGATACCTATGTATCTAAAGCACGTAAAATGGCACATTTGGTTATCAATAACAATAACGACTACTCCGTGGCCGCTAGTTTTTTATCTCTGGCTATTAAACAGTTGGGTGCATGAAGGGTTTAAAGAGAATTAAATCTATTAAATGGCTAACCAATCTCTATGTGGTTATTGGTGCTTTTTTTGTGGTTTGGATGCTTTTTTTCGACTCTAACTCTGTTCTCATTCAATGGCAACTTAGAAAAGAGATACGGGCATTAGAGCAAGAGAAAAACTATTTAGAAAAAGAGATAGAGGCCGACCTTCTATTACTTAAAAAATTCAGAGACTCCACAGAGAAAGAGCGATACGCTCGAGAACAGTATTTATTTAAACGCGACAATGAAGAACTATATCTCATTGAGTATGCAGACAGCATTAAACCTCCTAAATTCTGAGCGTTTGTTAACAATTTAGCCATAGGCTTATTGGGCGCTGCAGCCAGTTATTGTATTTTAGAACACGCTATTTTTCACTATGGGCAAGATTATTGCGATTGCAAATCAAAAAGGAGGTGTGGGTAAAACCACTACCTCAGTTAATCTGAGCGCTGCTCTTGGTGCCTTAGAGCAAAGGGTGCTACTGATTGATGCTGACCCACAAGCCAATGCGAGCTCTGGCCTTGGTATTGATGTGGATAGTGTATCATTTGGAACTTATCAATTACTAGAGCACACAGCAACAGCTGAACAGGTCATTGTACCTGCGAATTCACCTAATGTGTCGATCGTTCCCGCACACATTGATCTAGTGGCCATAGAAATTGAGTTGGTTGAAAAGAAGAATCGAGAATTTATGTTGGCCGAGGCTATTCGTCCGCTAAAAAAGCAATACGACTATATCATTATCGATTGTGCGCCATCTTTGGGTCTGTTAACCCTTAATGCCTTGACCGCCGCCGATTCCGTGATCATTCCAATTCAATGCGAATACTATGCCTTAGAAGGTTTAGGAAAGCTTTTAAACACTATAAAAAGTGTTCAAAAATTGTACAACAAAGACCTCGATATAGAGGGCATGCTTCTCACGATGTTTGACTCTCGATTAAGGCTATCTAATCAAGTAGTAGAAGAGGTGAGAAAGCACTTCGCAGATATGGTTTTCGAAACCATTATTCAGCGTAATGTAAAACTTAGTGAAGCTCCAAGTTTCGGAGAAAGCATCATTAGTTATGATGCCAGCAGTAAAGGAGCCTCTCATTATCTCGGACTTGCACGCGAAGTGCTAAAGCGCAAAACAGAAGAGCCTTTAAAAAAGAAGAAGACCAACTAGCTCATGGCTAAACAAACAAAACAAGTTTTAGGAAGAGGTATATCCGCCCTGCTTAAAGACCCTGAAAGCGGAATTAAACTTACAGAAGGGGGCTCTTTAATGGCCCTGATTTCTCCATCTCTCATTGAAGTTAACCCTTTTCAGCCAAGAACCTCTTTCGACGAAGGAGCCTTAGATGAATTGGCACAGTCGATTAAACAACTTGGCGTCATTCAACCCGTAACCGTCAGAAAATTAGACAACGGTGTTTTTCAGCTCGTTTCAGGAGAGCGTCGATTGCGCGCTGCTATAAGAGCTGGGCTCGTTGAAATTCCGGCTTACATCAGAGAGGCGAATGATCAAGAATCTCTTGAAATGGCCCTTGTAGAAAATATTCAGCGTCAAGAGCTTGATCCGATAGAAATCGCTTTGTCGTATCAGCGATTAATAGATGAAATTCAATTAACCCAAGACAAATTGAGCAAACGCGTTGGCAAACAACGTTCAACGATCACCAATTATTTACGACTGTTAAAGTTGCACCCTCAAGTACAAGACGCCCTAAAAAACAAGTCGATTAGTATGGGGCACGGAAGGGCTATAATGTCGTTAGAATCGCCTTCTGACCAACTTAGATTACTTGGAGAAGTATTGAGCAAGAAGCTATCAGTTAGAGAAACAGAAAATAGATCTCGCGCGCTATTAGGGGCTAGAATAATGCCAATTCGTACCCAAAGTAATTCATCTGCTGCACTAAGTAAAAAGACTGAAGCAGCAATTGCACAATTAAAACAGTATAGTGGAAAAGAAGTAAGTGCTGATATGCGCTCGAACGGTTCAGGCGTTTTGAAATTTCCATTTGATTCTGAAAAAGATTTACTGAAATTGAAAAAAATGCTCCTTGGTGAATAAGTGTCTTGTGCTTCTTTTAGCTCTCTTTCCACTTTACTTCACTAATGCTCAGCAAATTTCTGAGTCTGATACTAGAGAAGAAAAAAAGATCCAAAGAGTTCAGCAAAGACTAAACCGCGCAAGAGACCCTCTCGCCGCCTCTAAGGCCACCTTTTACTCGGCGGCCCTTCCTGGATTAGGTCAATTTTATAATAGACGGTATTGGAAGGTGCCATTGGCATGGGCCGCAGTTGGCACCGGGGTATTCGTATACCAATTCAATCAAACGCAATATTTGAGGTACAGAGATGCTTTCAAACTGCGCAATGCAGGCTTTACCACCGATGAATTTTACGACATCAACGGAGACGGTGTAGGCCCTGATGTTTCCAATAATGCTTTAGAGCAAGCACAAAAAGGATCTCAAAGCCAACGGGATTCATCGGTTCTTATTGCCATAGGCCTTTATCTGTTAAACATTATTGATGCCAGCGTAGATGCCCACCTAAAACCCTTCAATGTAAACGAAGATCTCAGCATAAAAATGCATCCGGTCATTCAACCTCTTTCTATAGGAGCTGGCACTGAGACCGGATTAAAACTAACCATCACACTATGAGTTCAATAGCAATTTTGGGCTATGGAAAAATGGGTAAGCGCATTGAGGCTTTTGCACGAGAACGCAATCACTCTATAGCCCTATGCACCAACGATACCCCCAAACATATTCCCGAAGAGGTAGAGGTAGTAATCAACTTTAGCACCCCAGACTCTGCTTTTGATCTCGTAAGCCTTGGGTTGACTAGGGGCATTCCAGTTATTAGTGGCACAACTGGCTGGCTTGATCGTTTACCCGAGGTCGAAGCTCTAGCAATAACACATAATACCGGATTTTTATTTTCCAGTAACTTTAGTTTAGGAGTACACCTGTTTTTTGCTCTAAACCAAAAACTAGCCAGCCTTATGGCAAATCAGGGCGATTATGAGGTAAACATTCAAGAAACACATCACATCCAAAAGCTCGACGCACCAAGTGGCACAGCTATTACTTTAGCTAACGCTCACACGGCCGCACGTAACTTGCAAGGGTATTCAGAAGACCCAAAAACCGGTTACTTACCTATTCGCTCGATAAGAGAGGGTGAAGTTCCGGGCACACATGTAGTTCAATACACCAGTGCAATTGATCAGATCTCACTTAAACATGAAGCTTTTACACGAGACGGTTTTGCGCTTGGGGCACTAATCGCTGCTGAATGGATCATTGGTAAAAAAGGTATTTTTAACCTATCGGATGTCTTAAATCTTCATGCATGAATAGTCTCGAATGGTTGATCACTCTTACTGCATTTCATTTGCTTTATGCTGTACTATTCTCTTTGTTCTTCAAGAAAGAAGGTATAGCAACCTACAAGGCTTTCATTCCCTTTTACAATAGTCTACTACTGCTCAGGGTGCTCGAAAGGCCCTGGTGGTGGCTCATCCTTTTTTGTTTGCCCATCATTAATCTAGTAATGTTTCCCGTCTTATGGATCGATATATTATACGCGTACAAAAGGCCTAAGCCATTAGAGCACGTAATGACCGTGGCTAGCCTAGGAACCTATCTATTCGTTCTTGGCCTAGATTCAAAAACCTTTCGCGAAGAAGGTCGTCTCAGACCAGAAAAAACTAAAACAGGTGAATGGCTCTCGTCTATAGTTTTTGCTATCGTAGCAGCCACCCTAGTGCACACTTATTTTATTCAGCCTTATGCCATTCCTACCCCATCGCTTGAGCGCACGCTAAGGGTAGGTGATTTTTTGCTAGTCAGCAAGTTTCATTATGGCGCACGCATACCTACCACGGCAATTGCCGCTCCGATGGTGCACGATACTCTTCCCATTCTCAAGGTAAAATCTTACTTAAAAAAACCTCAATTTCCTTATGTAAGACTACCCGGATTTACTGCAGTAAAAAAAAATGATCTGGTAGTATTTAATTGGCCAGCTGACACCGTGCGGCAATTTTTTGTCAAAGAAGCTGGGGTTAAAAAACCTATTGACAAGAAGTCAAATTACGTGAAACGCTGTGTAGGAACTCCAGGAGACACCCTTGAGGTCATAAATGGATTTGTCTACATCAATGGTGAAATACTTATTCTAGACAGTCGTGCAAAACCCATGTACAACCATCAGGTATACGCGTCTAGCGGGGTATCTTCGCGGGTACTATCTGAAGCAGATGCTTCAGACTATGCCCGTGTGTTTACAGGGGCTAATTTGAGTCAATCTCAATACAATGCCCTGATTCCTCACCTTATAGGTGTTAATCAACTTGAAGATGGATCTTTAGAACTCTACACCTCCGAAGACGGCATTCCAGTAGAATTACTTCGAAGCCAGCGCATTGCCCTGAAAGAGGTATTAAAAACGGAACAATTAGTAAATCTTACACTAGATAAAGCAGCCTGGCTGAGAACAAATGAGCGCATCGATAGCGTAGTTATGGATATCACTCCAAAGGGCATATCGGGATATAATATTTTTCCAAACCATCCCGATTATTCCTGGAATGAAGACAATTTCGGACCTGTTTACCTTCCGAAAGCTGGAGAGACCATTGAGTTAACCCTTTCCAATCTTCCGATATTCAAGCGAATAATAACGGAATACGAAGGGCAAGAGATAAGAGTAAAAGAGGGATCTATCTTACTAAATGGTCAGCCTACTTCAGCCTACACCTTTAAGCAAGGCTATTACTGGATGATGGGCGACAACAGAGATCGATCTGAAGACAGCCGAAGCTGGGGCCATGTGCCAGAAAATCATATTCTCGGCAAACCGGTTTTTATCTGGATGAGCTGGGACAATTTCGACAAGGGCCTTTTTTCAATGAGGCCCCGCTGGGATCGTTTTTTTACTACGGTTAAAGGCGACGGCGAACCCGTTTCTTACCGCTATGTATTTGTTGGGCTTCTGGCTGCATACTTCCTTTACCGTTTTTGGCGTAAACGAAAAAAAGCGTGATTCAAAACGTCTTACTTCACCCTACCTATTTTAGCTCGATTGTTCAACTTGCTGTAAACGTTCAATTTGAGGGAAAGGTAATATGGGAGGCTTGCGATACTTTTCAAAAGCAAACCTATAGAAATCGAACATTCATTGTCACCGATAAGGGCAAGCTTTTATTAAGTATTCCTATAAAACACAATCCCGGAAAAAGACAATTTACCAGAGAAGTAGTTTCAGACCCGGGTGAACGTTGGAACGACTTGCATTGGAAATCTATAGTCACCGCCTACAGGTCTTCTCCTTTTTTTGAGTTCTATGAAAACGATCTTCAACCCCTTTTTAGTAGTGGTTCGGTAGAATTGATTAAACACACCATAAAAACCCACGAATTTCTTTGCCATTCGCTGGGAATTTCACCTCCAATAAAAACCAGCAGCAGTTATCAAAAGGTTTATAATGACTCAGAAATACTAGACCTCAGGAGCTTGGTAAATGCTAAAGACTTAACCCCTACTATTATTCGTCCTTACCCACAAGTATTTGATACCATACAGCCTTTTATTTCAGGGGCTTCAGTGCTTGACCTTCTTTTCAATACAGGTCCGAAAGAGACTAAGGCCTATCTAAAGCAATTAGACCTTAGCTCCCTTTTTTAAAGAGAAAGGTTTTTTCGTCTTCCGAGAGACTTTCGTAGCCTGAAGCGCTTATTTTATCTAAGATGGCGTCTATACGCTCTTGATCGGTCTGTTGATGTGTATTTTTTGATTTACTAGAATCGCCCCTATATACTTTGAAGGAAAACGGAGACTTTTTTGATCTAGAAGTATTTCCTGAAAAAGCAGAAAGCATAACCCCCACTAAACGCTGAAACCCTTCTGCAACTTCATTACCTTTGAGTAGTTGAGAAGCGGTAAAATAACCTATTCCTGCACCTGACAGGTGCGCCAATCTTCCACCAAAATTAATCCCAGAAGACAATTGCAGTAAATCAATAAGGACAAAAAACAATCCTAAGTGCCATAATTTAAGTCTGAAAAATAATAACTGAACAGGCTGATTAGGACTGTAGGTGGCCATAAAAATAAGCACGGCCATAACCCCTGCTGAAGAACCCACCATGGCCGAATTTATAGAAGCAAATGAAGGGATCACGTTATAGGCAGACACATACGTCACTCCTGCAAATAATACTCCTAATAGAAACAAGCTCAATAGCCTTGTGAAATCGAAAAAATTCAAGAAAAACTTTCCGGCATAATAAAGCCACAACATGTTAAAAATTAGATGCCACAGATCGTGATGTAAAAAGGAATAAGTCACTAAAGACCATGGTTTAAAAATAAAGGCAGTAAGTGAAGAGGAGAGTTCAAAATAGGTATATAGCGGAAGACCTATTAAACTCAATAATCCAAAAACGACAAATACACCTACCTGAATAGCAATGAATCGCTCTAGTTTACCTAATAATGCCCATTTAATTTGAAACCTGCTCATTTAATCCCAACGATTATTGTCAAACGAATTTTTCTTCCAGTACCACATCATAATAAACCCAATTAATGCACCTCCGATATGCGCGAAATGAGCTACTCCTGTATTTTGATTCGTGATACCGAAATACAAGTCACCAAGCACAATTAATGGCACAAAATATTTGGCCTTAATCGGAAACGGAAAAATAGCAGCATGAGCCGCGCCTCAGAATACATAAACGCAAAAGCTACCAACACTCCATAAACGGCCCCTGAAGCACCAACTGCTGGAGTATAAAAGGCACTTTGAAGTTGTTGTGCCACTTCAATGGGAACATACTGTGCCAAGTATGAAGTATTTAGCGATGTACCTGAGTTTAACACTTCTGTCAAATCAAAACGGGATACTCCCGCTAAAACAAGTTGATCTAAAGCATCGTTAAAATAGTAATAGTTAACAGCGGTGTGCAGAAAAGCTGCACCTAAGCCTGCAGAAAAATAAAAGAACAAGAACTTGTCACGGCCCCAAATGCGCTCCAGTGGAGATCCGAAAGCAACTAAGGCATACATATTAAACAATATATGGGCGAACCCACCATGCATAAACATATGGCTGATAAATTGCCAATACCCAAATCTTGGATTCTCTATGAACCAAAGCGAAAACCAAGAATACATAAGATTTCCAAGCGATAGCGTGGCAATAAAAATCAGTACATTGGCTATTAGAATTCCCTTTACGGCTGGGGGAAGCTGTTGAAACATACTTAATGTAGTTTTTGGATGATTTCTGTTTCTTGTACAGTTACAAAGATACGCTTGTTAAATGGAGATAGATAAGGCTCCTTACATCGGCCTAAATCTGTTAGCAACTCGGTGACTGCCTCAGGAGTCAAGCTAACCCCCTTTTTAACGGCACTATGCTTAGCAAGTACCTTAGCGGCCATGTCTGCAGTTGAATACGAAAGCGCGGAGTTCATCATCTGAGCCTCTTCTATAAAGCGCTTAAAAACTGAAGTGCTTTCTTTATGCGGAAAAAACTCGGGTACTCCTTTTATTACCAAAACCTCACTATTTCTTTCAAATTCAAAACCTAAGTCTGATAAATGGGTTTCTATCGTCTCAAACACCACCCACTCTTTGGCGTCAAGATCAATTATTTCATGAAAAAGGAGTTGCTGCGTACCCAAATGCTCCAAGGTCATTTTCTTTAAAAAGGCCTCGTATAAAATGCGTTGATGCGCCCTATACTGATCGATAATTAGTAGTTTTTCGGCACCAGAAACTACAATGAACTTGTTTGCCCATTGAAAGGATTTCATCGTGTCTAAATTCCACAACTCCTCTTTTACATCGGATTGCCCGTCGATACGTATTTGTTGTGCATCGGTTTCTACATACAGCTCACTAAAAGCTTCCGGGTATAATTCGTTTTGTTTAAAAGGATTGAAAGTAGATGAAACTTTAATTTTGGGTGTTTTAGCTTCAGAAAAAACCTGTTGATACGAGGGTGTAAGCGTCGGATTCAATGCAAAATCTATAGGAGCATTGATTTGATATCTGCCCAGGCTATGTCTAACTGCAGCTCTTAAAACGGAGAACACATGGTACTCATCTTCCAGTTTTATTTCAGTTTTTGTAGGATGAATATTAACATCAATAGCCGCCTTATTTATATCAAATTCGATAAAATATCCGGGGTGACAGCCAGAATGAAGTAGGCCTTCAAACGCCTCAATAATAGCCTTATGCAGGTAGGCACTTCGAATGAAGCGTTTATTGATAAAGAAAAACTGTTCTCCTCTAGACTTCTTAGAGAATTCGGGCTTAATTACATATCCAGATAAGGAAAAACGATCGGTTTTTTCCTTTACCGGAACTAAGCGATCGGCATACTTAGCCCCAAAAATATGAACGATACGCTGATGCCGAGAACTTATGGGTAAATCGTAAATAATCGCGTCGTTATGAAAGCATTGAAAATGAACATCTTCGTGCAATAGGGCTACACGTTGAAGCTCATCTAAACAGTGTTTTAACTCGACAGAAACTGACTTTAAAAAATTCTTTCGTGCAGGTATATTGAAAAAAAGATGGCTGACACTCACCGAAGTGCCTTGCGAGAATGCGGTTTCTTCGATCGATTCTTGATGCCCTGCTCGCATACGAATAGCGTAAGCAGAAGATTGATCGGCCACTTTAGAAATTAAAACAACATCAGAAACGGCGGCAATGCTCGCTAATGCTTCTCCGCGAAACCCTTTGGTTGAAAGATGGAACAAATCTTCTGCGTTTCGAAGTTTTGAGGTGGCATGCCGCTCAAAGGCTAGGGCCAATTGCGAGGAGTTTATACCCAAACCATTGTCAATGACACTCACTAGCGCTATACCACCTGAACGAAGCCTAAGCTCTATGCGTGTTGCCTGAGCGTCTACAGCATTTTCTAGTAGTTCTTTAACCACAGAAGCTGGTCTTTGTACTACTTCACCGGCCGCAATTTGATTAGCTACATTTTCGGGAAGCTTGATAATCTCACCCATGTTTCGCAAAGAAAACCCCTAAATCAAACCCCATAATCCAGAAAAAAATAAAGAATAGAATCGCGGCTATTAGAAGTACACGACGATTAGTAGTTTGCGATGCCCTTCTGTTCGATAGATCTTCTAATGCCCAAAGCACTTTATTCTTTAATCCTCTTGGCTGCTGAGCCGTTGATCTAAACTCATCAAACCTATGCTCCATCTTAAAAGGCGATCCCTTACCCTTGTAATAACGAGGGGTATACTCAAACTTTTTATTGGATTTCATTCGTAAGAAGGCCATAGAATAAAGGTAATAAACTCGAGATAGAAATCTGCGATAAAGCCAAGCAAAACAACTTAAAGCATGGCCATACGCAGGGCGGCTAATGCGGCCTCTTCTCCCTTATTGCCCAATGCACCGCCACTGCGTGCTCTTGACTGTTCTAGAGTGTCATCGGTAAGTACACAGAAAATTACGGGAAGTTGAGCACGCAAGTTAAGCTCTGTGACACCGTCAGTAACCGACTTACAGACATAGTCAAAATGTGCGGTTTCGCCTCTAATCACACATCCAATTACAATTATAGCGTCAAAACGCTTACTGTCTAGATTTTTAGCTGCAGCATAAACTAATTCAACAGCTCCAGGAACATGCAATTCGTGAATATTCACTGCAGAGACTCCCTTAAAGGCTAAAGTCTCGATACATCCTTTAGAGAGATTCTCTGTTATTTCTTTATTCCAATCTGAAGTAATCACCAGAATACGCTTATCGTCAAAGCGCTCTTTTTCTAACTGAGTATATTCATCGGATATGCTGCGCTGGTGGGTAGCCATAAACTACTTTGAAGCAAGCCCTATTAGGCCGTCTATGTTTACACTTTCAGGACTTTCGGGAAATTGAGATTTTAATCGCTCCGCCAGAGATTTGGCCTTGGAAAAATCATTCATTTTATAGGCAAGTAAAGCCGCTTTTTTGAGATAGATTGGAGTAGAAAATGCGTTGTTTGCGTGATCTATAGCACGTTGATAAGATGACATAGCCTTGTCAAAAACTTCCATCTCGGCGTAAGCGTCTCCTAAAGTTCCCTTAGCAAGAGCACCTAATAAATCGTCTGAAGCAGAAAATTTAGATAAATAATCTACGGCCTCTTGATAGTTCTTCAAGTGAAAAGAGGCCATTCCGGCACCATAGTACGAAATATCTGCAGCTTTTGTACTTGAGTACTCCGAAACAATGTCTAAAAACCCATACTTGCCTTCGGCCCCATTGAGCGCTAAGGTTAAAAGTGAGTCTTTCGCGGCTCCGGGCTCTAAGGCTTGTTCTAAATAACGTTGTGGGTAATACAATTCGTTTGCGGCCTCTTGCTCTTTAGGAGCCTGAATAAATTCTGAATACCCAAAAAAACCAAGAGATAAAACAGCAAAAGCTACAATACTTCCCAAAATAATCCGTTGATTTTTTGAAAACCAGGCCTCTGTTTTAGAAGCCCCTGAGTCTAAAGCTGAAAAAACCTCAGCCGTTTGGCTATCTTTTGCGCTAGCTTGAGTTGAAGCCTCGTCTTGATTCTTTGATTTCTTGTATCCTCTGCGTTTATAAGTGGCCATTTTGTATGCGTTTTGAAGGGCAAAAATAGAATTTTTATCCGAATCAATAGCTTGATAAACAATGCTTAATTTTACACGTCTTAGTCGGTAATATGCGTCTCAAAAGTCTGGAGCTTATAAATTACAAGAATATTGAAATCGGGCGCTTTAGCTTTGACCACACTATAAACTGTTTTGTCGGACCCAATGGCGTTGGAAAAACCACGCTTCTAGACAGTATTTATCACCTTGCATTTACCAAGGCCTATTTTAATCCGTTAAGCACTCAAAACATTAAACATGGTCAAGAGTTTTTCGCCATTGAAGGCGTATTCGACCGAAACCAAACCGATGAGCATATTTACATCGGGTTCAAAAAAGGAGCTAAGAAAATAGTCAAACGCAACGGTAAAATATACGAGCGTATTAGCGACCATATCGGATTTATTCCGCTAGTAATTATTTCTCCGACCGATCGCGATTTGATTCTTGAAGGAAGCGAAGTTCGCCGAAAGTTTATGGATAGCATTTTGGCTCAGCTCTATCCAAATTATCTAGAGGCTTTACTAAACTATAATCGGGTACTTGCGCAGCGTAACGCACTGCTCAAATACTTTGCGAGCAATCATACATTCGATGAACAAACACTTTCTGTTTACAACGAGCAATTAGCGGGCTCCGCTCAAATTATTTATCAGAAAAGAAATGCTTTTAATGAAAAATTCGCTGATCTTTTCAAAGAACAGTACCAAGCTATATGCCCTAATGAATCGGAGAAGGTATCTGTTACGTATCAGTCTGCTCTGCATCTACATGACATGCCTGAGCTATTAGAGCAGTCGTTATCCAACGACAGATTAGCGCAATACACTACCGAAGGAATTCATAAAGACGATTTGCATTTTGAGCTCAATACTCATTTAGTAAAGAGATTCGGTAGCCAAGGACAACAAAAAACCTTTCTCATCGCGCTTAAATTTGCCCAATACGAATACCTAAAAGATTTGTGCGGAGAAAAGCCAATCGTCTTATTAGACGATATCTTTGATAAATTAGACGATCAACGCGTTCAACGCCTAGTGGCTTTAGTAAAAAATGGAACCTTTGGACAGATTTTTATTAGCGATACCAGCAAAGAGCGCACTGAACTTGTTGTCAAACAAACAGAGCAATCTTACCAAATGATTCCCCTAGATCATGCGTAAAGATGAAGAACGCTCTTTAGCAGATATTCTCAAGCTGTTCATACAAAAAAACAGACTAGAAAAAGGGTTAGTAGAGGCCGAAATTAACCGCCTATGGCCAGAAGTAATGGGCTCTGGTGTTGCACACTACACACAGAGGGTTCAGTTGAAAGGAAGCGTATTGCACGTGCACCTAAGTTCATCTGTACTTAGAGAAGAGTTGATGTATGGGAGAAAAAAAATAATCGCCATGCTCAACGAAGCGTTGGATGGCGATTATATAGACTCTATTCAACTATTTTGACTAAAACTGTTCGCGACCTGAAAAATGAAAAGCCGATTCTATTTCGGCATTTTCATCGCTATCTGAACCGTGAATGGCGTTCTCACCTATAGAAGTGGCAAATAGCTTTCGAATAGTACCTTCAGCAGCTTCAGACGGATTAGTAGCTCCTATAAGCATGCGAAAATCTTCAACGGCATTTTCTTTTTCAAGAATTGCAGCCACAATTGGGCCGCTGGTCATAAATTCAACAAGATCCTTGAAAAAAGGGCGCTCTTTGTGAACGGCATAAAATAGAGCTGCATCTCTTTCGCTCATCTGAGTAAGCTTCATGGCAACAATTCTAAACCCCGAACTGGTTATGCGCTCTAGAATTGGTCCAATGTGTTGATTCTTAACCGCATCTGGCTTAAGCATTGTAAAGGTTCGTGTACTCGACATAATGGTATTTTTTTTGCAAAAGTAATGCGAATTTAGAATTCAAGTTGAAGGGACTCCAAAACTTCCGCATTATCGCCCACAATATAGCCTGTAAGTAGCTTATTTGTAAAATCGACATCTAGAATACCAAAACTCACTTCACTAACTACCGTATTTACACGAAATGGATTCGGTTCTCCCGAAAATCCACTGTAGGCGTGAGTGAGACCACTAGAGGTAAAATCAAGTAAAGCAAACGATCGGTCTAGTGAAGGAGGCATTACTGAAAACTCAGAGATATGACGGTCACCAGAAAGAATCACCACAGGGATAACAGAAGCATCTATGAGTGCAATAAGACGCTCTCTTTCGTGCGGCATATTATTCCATTTTTCAAAAGGGTGCTCCGATGAAAGTACCTGTATACTTGAATTAATGATTATAAGGTTAGCAGTTGATTCTTTAAGTTGTGTTTCTAACCACTGCCATTGCGCTTCGCCAAGAATAGTGCCTTGACCATAAGGGTTGGGTTGATAACGCTTTCCGTTGGTGCCCTCGGTTAAAGCAGATCTAAAATAGCGCGTATCTAGATGAAGTATGTCTACACTGTACTCCTCGTGTACTAACGACTGCTTTTGGTATACCCCTTCTCTATTTCGGCTTGGATCATCGGCTGAAACCTGCAGAAATTCAAAAAGGGCCTCCTTACTTTGCGCTTTGACGCTAAACTCGGATCCGCCGTCGTTCAAACCGTAGTCGTGATCGTCCCAAGTTCCTGAAATTGGCATACTGGCTGCTAGCTGGGCATACGACTCTAATGCAGAAAGCTCGCTGTAATAGCGACGAATTTTGGTTACATCGTCGGTGTCGGCATAAATGATATCTCCGCCCCAGACAAAAGCCTGAGCCTCTGATTGAAGAATATCATCCCAAAGCAAATTGGGTTTTAAGTGATTATTACATGAACCAAAACTAAGCCTGAAGTTCTCGCCACTTGAAGGTAATTTATTTAGGGGTTTGGGTGCAGTTGATTCATTGCAAGACACAACCGCCATTACGGCCACAGATAAAAAACGGAGATAAAGGGTAGAGCGCAACATAGTTATTGACCAGGTTAGAATGGTGAATTTACAAAGGTAGACTCAAATTAATTGTATCTTCGACCTTATGATTTCATTACCAATAGAGCAGTTTAAGCACGCTCTAAAAGCCCAAGGAAAGGTGGCGATTGTTCCCCACAAAAACCCAGACGGAGATGCTCTAGGTTCGTGTTTAGCTCTTTATCACTTTCTTTCTAGCACAAATTTCCAATGTAGAGTAATTGCTCCTAATGGGTATCCCGATTTTTTAAACTGGTTACCTGGGTCTGACCATATTCTTATAGCAGAGAACGAGCTCCAACAAGCGGAACACTTTATAGCAGAAGCCTCGCTTATTTTTACACTAGATTTCAACGACCTCTCCCGATCAGGTGTTCTTGAAAATAGTATTTCAATGGCATCAGGTGTGAAACTTATGATAGATCATCACATTGACCCTAAAGCTTATGCAGAGGTGATTTATAGCGATACGCAAATGAGTTCTACCTGTGAGATGGTTTATGAATTAATTCTGGCTTTATCTGGTAAAAAAGCTCTTACCCCAGAAATAAGTAGCTGCTTGTATACGGGTATTCTTACCGATACAGGTTCGTTTAAATACCCTTCGGCATCGTCTAATACCCTTAGAATAGCTGCAGAATTAATAGACCACGGAGCCGACAAGACGTTTATTGCCCAAGAACTTTTTGATCAAGGCCACCTTAGTCGATTTAAGTTAATGGGGCGATGTATTGATAGTCTTGAAGTTTATGAGCAGTATGCCACAACACTCATGTTTATAACAGAGAAAGACAAACAAGAGTGTCATTTTCGAAAAGGGGATACTGAGGGTTTTGTGAATATGGGATTACAATTAAAAGGAATACATTTTTCGGCTATTTTTATCGAGCATTTTGAAGATCGCATGATTAAAATCTCCTTTCGATCGGTTGGTGATTTTGATGTCAATGCTTTTGCCCGTGCTCATTTTAATGGCGGAGGTCACAAAAATGCTGCGGGTGGACGCAGCGACCTTTCTCTAGAAGAAACATTAAACAACTTTAAATCTTTATTACCAACGTATCTAACTTCTTTAAAAAAACCTCTTTCATGAATTTACATTTGAGAAAAATAGGATTAATTACCGCCTTGGGATTAAGCGTGTTGTCTTGCTCTAAATACGCAGATCTTGAAGACGGCATCTACGCAGTCATGAACACTTCTAAGGGTGAAATGGTGCTTGAGCTTCATGCAGAAGAAGCCCCTATCACCGTAGCTAACTTTGTCTCACTATCTGAAGGTAGCAGCAAGCGGGTAAGCGATGCTTATGCCAATAAACCCTACTACAACAACACTGTCTTTCATCGAGTAATAAAAGACTTTATGATTCAAGGGGGTGACCCTACCGGTACCGGGCAAGGAGGGCCTGGTTATCGTTTTAAGGACGAATTTAATGAAGGGCTTACCCACGGCAGTAAAGGGATTCTATCTATGGCTAACTCTGGGCCCTACACCAATGGGAGTCAATTTTTTATCACCCATAAAGAAACCCCTTGGTTAGATCAAAGACACACGATTTTCGGAAGACTCGTTAAAGGGGAGAGTGTGCTTGATTCTATAGCCAATTCTGCCACTGACCCAACCGATAAACCACTCGACAGCATACTGTTAAAAAGTGTTACTATAGTTCGCGTAGGTAGCGAAGCGAGTAAATTTAATGCGAATGAAGTCATTGAAGACTATTTTGTTGGTATCGAAGCAGAGCGCGAATCCTATGCGAAATTTAGAGAAGCACGCGCACTTACCTTTACCAGCACTTTTAACTCAGATGAGGTAAACACAACAAGCAGTGGACTTCAGTTTACCGTTCTTCAAGCTGCAACAGGAGATAGACCAACTCAGGGTACTGAGGTCGGGTTAAACTATGCCGGATGGTTAAGTGACGGGCAATTGTTTGATACCAATATTGCTACCATAGCAGAAAAAGACCAAAACTTTGAGCAGATTAATGCCATGCATCGCGGCCAGTTTATGCCGTTAATGATGACGGTAGAACCCGATGCGCCTATGATACCTGGGTTTAAAGAAGCGGTTCTTGATATGTCTTTTGGAGAAAAACGTTTGGTGAGAATTCCATCGAACCTAGCCTATGGCTCTCAAGGAGCCGGAGGAGTTATTCCGCCAGATGCCGACCTCATCTTTCAACTCGAGCTTATAGACCCTAATACCACCAACTAGATTTCGCAAACCTCATCTTTATGAAAAATATCCTTTACGCATGTTTTTTACTGTGCTCAGGGTTCGGATTTACCCAAGAGTATTTTCCGTCGAACGACGGCGTTAAGACTGTTGATTCCAATTACCGAGCATTCACGGGTGCAACTATACAAATTGACCCTAATACCCAAGTAACCGATGCCACATTACTCATACATCAAGGAAAGGTAGTGGCGGCCGGAAAAGGTATTAAACTCCCTAAGAATACCGTCATCGAAAACGCGAAAGGACTCTATATATATCCGTCTTTTATTGATGCATTCAGCACTTTTGGAGTCAAAAAACCCAAGAGTCTTTCTTCGGGCGGAAGGTCTCCTCAGTACGATCCAACACGAGAAGGTTTCTATTGGAATGACCATATTAGGCCTGAGGTAAAAGCCGTTGATCATTTTGAATATGCCGAGAAAGAAGCAAAACAACTTAGAGAAGCAGGTATAGGTGTTGTGAATACACATCATGCCGATGGTATAGCAAGAGGCACCGGACTTACGGTAATTCTAGACGATAAAGCTTCTATGGCCAATCGCATACTTGACGCGCAATCAAGCGCCTATTTTTCCTTTCAAAAAAGTGTACAATCAAGACAGTCATATCCTACTTCTTTGATGGGGGCAATGGCCTTACTTCGTCAGCTAAATCACGACTTAAAGTGGTACCAAACAGGCGCATCGACATCTAAAGATAGAGCACTCGAAGCCCTAACCGAGCAGCAGAGCTTGCCTCAGTTTTTTGAGGCAGGAGGTAATGGAAACGCGGTAAGAGCTCTCAAAATAGGCAAACAGTTTGGAAAAACTATGGCCGTTCTTGGAGGAGGCGATGAATATGAATTCACTAGAGAACTTAAAAACCTAGGTGGAACCGTTATTGTTCCTTTGAACTTTCCGAAGGCTTACGACGTTGCTGACCCTTATTTCGCAGAATACGTGAACTTACGTGATATGCGCCATTGGCAGAATGCTCCATCTAATGCAAAAGTACTTACCGATAATGGAATTCGCTTTGCTTTCACGGCTCACGGACTAAATTCAGCAAAAGATCTGATCAAAAATGTGTCTAAAGCTATAGAGCATGGTCTTTCTGAAAAAGATGCCCTATCGGCCTTAACCACTATTCCGGCTGAACTATTGGGAAAACAAAAAAGTATTGGGGCTCTAAAGCCACAAATGCAAGCGAATTTCATCCTTAGCTCTGGTCCTTTATTTGATCCTAGCACTACCCTTTATGAACATTGGGTTGGGGGTCATCAACACGTGATCGAAGATCGAAATAAACCAGATGTTAGGGGTACTTACACGCTCAATATCGCTGAAAATGAATACCAATTATCTTTTGAAGGAAAACTGACTAAGCCAACATTAAAGGTTACCCTAGCAGAAGAGAAAGTGAGCTCCAAAGTGAGTTATACTGACCTGCAATTGCAATTCTCTATTTTCGACGATAGCGGTACATTGCTTCGCTTTGCCGGTAGTATGTTAGCAAGTAACTCCTTGCAGGGGAAACTCATAAACTCTGACGGAAGCTCTAAAGAGCTTACACTCGAACGTATTTCACCCTATGTAGTGGAGAACAAAACAAAAAAATCTACCACTAAACCTAACCAATTTTACCAGCGTTTTCCGAATGTTGGATACGGTTATGAGGCCCTACCCACGGCCAAAGAGTGGATCTTTAAAAACGCTACCGTTTGGACTGGCCAAGAGATACTTAATGAAACTGATGTGCATATTAAAGACGGTAAGATTTATCGTTTGGGTAAAGATTTAGCCGCTAATCGTGCAACAGTTATTGACGCCACTGGAAAGCACCTAACCGCAGGTATTATAGATGAACATACCCACATAGGTGCGCTGGCCATAAATGAAGCTGGCCATAATTCGACTGCTGAAGTTAGAATGTCTGATGTGGTAGACCCAAAAGACCTAGACCTATATAGAAATTTAGCTGGAGGAGTTACCTCAGCTCAGTTATTACACGGATCAGCTAACCCTATTGGAGGTCAATCTGCCATACTTCGTCTAAAATGGGGAGAAACAGCAGATAATCTTCTATTTGAAGGAGCTCCTGGTTTTATCAAGTTTGCTCTTGGTGAAAATGTAAAGCAATCGAACTGGGAATCTTACAATCGCTTTCCTCAAACACGAATGGGTGTGGAGCAAGTGTTCGTAGATTACTTCAATAGAGCTAGAGAATATCAGAAGATCAAAGCCTCCAAACAAGCTTACCGCTACGATGAAGAGCTAGAAACGCTCGTAGAAATTCTAGAATCCAAACGCTTTATAAGCAGTCACTCTTATGTGCAAAGCGAAATCAATATGCTTATGAAAGTAGCCGAAAGCTTTGATTTCAGAGTCAACACCTTCACGCACATTCTAGAAGGCTATAAAGTGGCCGATAAAATGGCGGCTCACGGAGTCGGAGGGTCTACATTCAGTGACTGGTGGGCCTATAAATACGAAGTAAAAGACGCTATTCCGTATAACGCTGCAATTATGGCTAGTCAAGGGGTTACTGTAGCTATTAATAGTGATGATGCCGAAATGTCTAGAAGACTAAATCAAGAGGCCGCAAAAACGGTCAAATACGGAGGTATGTCAGAAATTGAGGCCTGGAAGACGGTGACTCTTAATCCGGCGAAACTGTTGCATATTGATCATAAAGTAGGTAGCATAAGCGTAGGCAAAGAGGCAGATGTCGTGCTTTGGACAGGCCATCCAATGTCTATTTACTCTAAAGCTGAAAAAACACTAATACAGGGAGCCGAATACTTTGATCTAGAGAAAGACAAAGCGCTTAGGGAGGCTGTGAAATACGAAAGAGTGCAGCTTACTAAGCTAATGCTCGAAGTTAAAGAGTCTGGAGATGAAGTTATTACCCCTGTTCAAACTGTAAAAGATCGATTTACCTGTGACACCTTATAAATCAACGCTCATGAAAATAAATTACTCGTTAACGATTTTAGCGTGCGCATTGCTCAGCTTTCATCTAAAGGCACAGCAAACGCCAGCAAGCGCACAATCAGCACCTATTGCCATAGAAGGAGCAACGCTTCATATTGGGGATGGCAGTGTTATTGAAAACGGACTGATCATTTTTGAAAACGGACTAATACTTTATGCCGGATCAGCAGATAGTAAGATCGCAAGACCCACTGAGGTTATTGAGGCCACAGGAAAACACGTTTACCCAGGTTTTATCGTTCCGACCAAAAGTTTAGGACTAGTTGAAATCAATGCCGTCCGTGCCTCCGACGATTCCGACGAAATGGGAGATATGATTCCGCACACTAGAAGCCTTATCGCCTATAATGCCGAATCACAAGTGGTAGAATCACTTAGACAAAACGGTATGCTTTTAGGACAAATTACTCCTCAAGGTGGACGTATATCTGGAACCTCCTCTATCGTACAGTTTGATGCATGGAACTGGGAAGATGCGGCCATTAAAGAAGACGATGGTATTCATTTGAATTGGCCATCGGCTTTCCGAAATGGTAGATGGTGGGCTGGTGAGCCAAGAGGCTTTAGACCAAATGATAATTACCGCGAACAGATGAAGCAGGTGGTCGACTTTCTCGTTGAAGCCAAGGCTTACCTCTCAGGAAATCAATCACCTATACACCTACCCTACGCCGCCTGTGCCGGTTTATTTGATCAGTCTCAACGCATTTATATTTACGCCGATGGAGAACGCGAAATTAGCGATGCTATAACGAGCTTAAAGTCTTTAGGCATAGAAAAGGTTGTTCTTGTTGGAGGGTATCACGCTGAAAAAGTTTCTGGCTTACTTTTAGAGCACAATGTTCCCATTTTAGTGCATAATGGGCACGAGATTCCCAATTTTGAAGACGACGCCTATGACTATGTATATGGCCTTGCTGCCCGTCTTCACCAAAAAGGACATCTAGTAGCCATTCAAAACGCCTCTAAAAGTAATTTTCAAGTGCGAAACCTCCCCTTCTATGCAGGTCACGCTGTTCAGTATGGATTAAGTAAAGAAGAGGCATTGCAGCTCATTACCCTAAATACCGCTAAAATTTTAGGTATTGACAAGTCGTATGGCTCTTTAGAATCCGGTAAGAATGCGACACTGTTCATCTCAGAAGGAGACGCTCTTGATATGAGAACCAATCAATTGACACGAGCCTTCATTGATGGTCGGGATATTTCATTAGAGACCCACCAGACAAAGCTCTGGAAACGCTACACAGAAAAATACGAATCTCAATAAAAATATGCGAGCCCTTTAACTGGGCTCGCACTCTTTATGACTTTTCTTAGCAGTAAATCTAACGGGCATATCAAATACATAAAAGCCCTGCAAGAGAGAAATAATTTTAGAAAATCAGAAGGCCGTTTCGTGGTTGAAGGTAAACGTGAGCTTATGATTGCGCTGCAATCTGGTTATGAGCTTGAGAAGATCTTCATAGTTCCTTTGTTATTTGATATAGCACAAATCTCCTCAGAATTAATCCCTGCAGCCGAGTCGTTTGAGGTAGATAAAAACCTCTATCAGCATATGGCCTACAGAGCATCTACTGAAGGTATTATGGGCATTTTTCGGCAAAAAAACCACAGCATAAATGAGTTAACACTTAAGCGAGAAAATGCCTTGGTTATTGTGCTAGAATCGATTGAAAAACCAGGAAATCTAGGCGCTATCTTTAGAACAGCAGACGCTGCAAAAGTCGATGCGGTGTGTCTGGCCAACAGCACGGTTGACCTTTATAATCCAAATAGCATACGTTCTAGTTTAGGCTGCTGTCTAAGCGTTCCATGCATTGAGGGCTCTAATCAAGAGGTGCTCGATTGGCTCGAGGCGTCGCATATCAATACTTACGCCGCTACCCTTCAAAACAGTAATGTCTACCACAAAGAAGATTACCGCAAGGCCTCGGCCTTTATAATGGGCTCAGAAGCGAACGGACTAAGTGCCTTTTGGCGAACGCATACCAAGACGGCCGTTACTATTCCGATGTTGGGATTAATTGACTCTATGAATGTTTCTGTAGCCACGGCGGTGCTCACCTTTGAGGCCTTAAGGCAGCGCAGCGGCTAAGGGAAGCAGATTGTTTGTATCTTTAAATTATGCTTTCAGAGGTGCAAATAGAGCAAGAGAACAAAGAAATCGTTTCGCGATACAAAGATCTTTTGCGCACGAGCTACCAAACCTTAAGCGACGAAGACAAATCCCAAATTAGATTAGCCTTTGAAGTGGCCGTTGATGCCCACAAAGATCAGCGGAGAAAATCAGGTGAAGCCTATGTTTTTCATCCTATTGCCGTTGCACAAATCGTGGCTGAAGAAATAGGGCTTGACGCAGTTTCAATTATTGCTGCTTTGCTTCACGATGTTGTTGAAGATTCCCACTATACCTTAGAGTATATAGAAGAACAATTTGGGCCGACCGTTACCCGCATTGTAGACGGATTAACCAAAATTGCCGGTTTAAAGAAAGACACCAACGACTATAGTTCACAGGCAGAGAATTTTCGAAAAATGTTACTGACGCTTAATGACGACGTACGCGTTATTCTCATCAAAATAGCCGACCGTTACCACAATATGCTCACCCTAGAATCTATGCGTGCTGACAAAAGGGTGAAGATTGCTTCTGAGACACTCTACATTTATGCTCCTCTAGCTCACAGAGTAGGCTTGTTCAATATAAAAAATACCTTAGAAGATCTGGCTCTAAAATACACAGAACCAGAATTTTACGATGCCATACAGAAGAATATCGTAGACTCTGCAGAGAACAATATTGCCTATATAGAAGACTTTAAATCTGTTATCAAAGATGCCCTTGAAAGCGAAGCTATCGCCTTTCAAATTAAGGGACGAATGAAATCTATACACAGTATCCATAGAAAGATACTCAGCCAAAACGTAGCATTCGACGAGATTTATGACAAGTTCGCGGTGCGTATAATTTATAAGGCTAAACCTGAAGAAGAAAAGTTTTTAGCCTGGAAAATTTACTCTATTGTTACCGACTACTTCACTCCTAACCCGGTGCGTCTTCGCGACTGGATCACCTCTCCGAAAAGTACAGGTTACGAGGCACTGCACATCACTGTTATGGGCCCAGATAAAAAGTGGGTTGAAGTGCAGATACGCTCTGAGCGCATGCATGAAATCGCCGAAAAAGGCTATGCTGCTCATTACAAGTACAAACACGGAGAGCAAAAAGAAGTGGGTATAGAAACATGGCTAAATCGCCTTCAAGAGGCTCTAGAAGGCGCCAACGGCAGTGCTGTAGATTTTGTGGAGGAGTTCAAATTAAACCTTTATTCCAAAGAAATTTTTGTCTTCACCCCAAAAGGCGATCTGATCTCTCTGCCCAAAGGAGCCACACCTTTAGATTTTGCCTTTCATGTACACAGTGAAGTAGGTCTAAAAACTAGGGGGGCTAGGGTAAATGGTAAATTAATTCCCTTAAGCTCACGTCTTAAAAGTGGAGACCAAGTTGAAATCATTACTTCTGAAAATGCCAAACCCACTTCGGCATGGCTTGATTATTGCCACACCGCCAAGGCGTTATCAAAAATTAGATCTAGCCTTAATGCCGAGAAAAAATCAATAGCCGAAGAAGGCCGTGAGGTATTGAGAAGAAAGTTGCGCACCTTAAAGATTAAGTTTAGCGAAGAAACCATTAATAGACTTGTTAATCATTTCAAGTTAAAGACCTCTCAAGACCTATTCTACCGCATAGGTAGTGGTGCCATTACCAATACGATGATTAAATCATTTTCATCGAGTTATCACAATGCCTTAATAAGCTTTTTTACCAGTCGCATTCGTAGAAGCCCTAAAGAAAAA
This sequence comes from Flavobacteriaceae bacterium, assembly GCA_018402205.1. Classification (GTDB taxonomy): domain Bacteria; phylum Bacteroidota; class Bacteroidia; order Flavobacteriales; family Flavobacteriaceae; genus UBA3478. The sequence goes on along the minus strand of JAGYIX010000004.1, from coordinate 277,299 downwards.
ACAGGCTCTACAGATGAAAATGAGCTTTCTCACCAATTTGATATGCTCGTTTTTGGAGAGGAAGAAGAACGCTTAAATTATACACTGGCTAGTGACTGCTGCAAGCCCATACCCGGAGATGAAGTATTTGGGTTTTTATCGGTAAACGACGGTATTAAAGTACACAAAAAGAATTGCCCGAATGCACTTTCTATGCAGTCGAAATTCTCGTACCGAATCATGCAGGCCAGGTGGATAGATTCTACCCAAGAAGACTTCTTCGCTGATATTTATATTACCGGTATTGACCAAATGGGATTAGTAAGTAGTATAACTCAGGTTATTTCTCAACAAATGCACGTAGGTATGAAATCGATTAGTTTCAACGAGAAAGGAGGAACCTTCTCAGGATCTATACGCGTTATTGTAAAAAATAATGACATCTTAAATTCCCTGATTAAAAAACTGCGCCAAGTAAACGGAGTAGATAAGGTTATTCGTACTTGATTTTACGCTATTTTTACCTTTTAATTCGCGCTAAAGCTCCCTATGAATCACTCATCGAATCAAGAAATAGTAAAGAAGGTCTTTACCCAGTTTCTCGAAGAAAACGGACATAGAAAGACCCCTGAGCGCTTCGCCATTCTGCATGAAATTTACGAGAGTACCGAACACTTCGATATAGAATCTCTCTATCTCAAAATGAAAGAGAAGAATTACAGAGTTTCAAGAGCTACGCTGTACAATACTATAGAGCTTCTGCTAGAGTGCAAACTTGTTCGCAAGCACCAATTTGGAGGGACACAAGCGCAGTACGAAAAATCTTATTTTGACCGTCAACACGATCATGTCATTTTAACAGATTCTGGAGAAGTGATCGAATTTTGCGATCCGCGCATTGAATCCATCAAAAAAACTATAGAAGAAGTGTTTGATATTAAAATTGCTAATCACTCTCTCTATTTTTACGGAGAGCGCAATACTCCCAAAAACAACTAGCCAGCTAACTTTTTACTCATGATTGATTTATTACTTGGACTCCAGTGGGGAGATGAAGGAAAGGGAAAAATTGTTGATGTACTCACCAAAAAATACGATATAATTGCGCGATTTCAAGGAGGGCCAAATGCCGGTCACACACTAGAATTCGATGGGCACAAGCATGTCTTGCATACCATTCCGTCAGGTATCTTTCACGACAGTGCGGTTAACTTGGTCGGAAACGGAGTAGTTATTGACCCCGTCGTCTTTAAAAAAGAACTCGAAAAGCTAACTCCTTACAAACTGAATATTAGCCATAGACTTCTTATTTCTCGAAAAGCCCATGTGATTTTGCCGACACACCGGCTCCTAGATCAGGCCTCAGAAGCTGCAAAAGGAAGTGCAAAGATTGGCTCTACACTCAAGGGAATTGGACCTACATATATGGATAAAACCGGCCGAAACGGTATTCGTATTGGAGATATCGAAGCTCCTGATTGGAAAGAGAAGTACCGCGCACTTAGAGATAAACACCTTCAAATGATTGAGAATTATAAAGTCGCCATTGACTTTGATCTTGATCCATTGGAGCAGGAATTTTTTGACGCCGTTGAGACATTAAAATCCCTTCAATTTATCGACTCTGAGCATTACCTAGAGCAGCAACAGCGGCTAGGTAAGCGCATTTTAGCTGAAGGAGCTCAAGGATCTTTGCTAGATATAGATTTCGGAACCTATCCGTATGTAACCTCTTCTAATACCACAGCTGCCGGAGCCTGCACCGGATTGGGCATAGCTCCTAACCGCATTCAAAAGGTAATTGGAATTTTCAAGGCCTACACAACACGTGTAGGAAGTGGCCCATTTCCGACCGAACTCTTTGATGAGAATGGAATAACACTAGGCAGAGTGGGCAACGAATTTGGAGCCACAACAGGCCGTGCACGGAGATGTGGTTGGTTAGATTTAGTAGCGCTAAAATACGCTATCACCGTAAATGGTGTGACCGAACTAAACATGATGAAAGCCGACGTATTAAGTGGGTTTCCATCTATCGAGGTGTGTACGCATTACAGATACAAGGGCGAGCTAATTGATCATCTTCCATTTGATATAGATTCAAAGTATGTAGAGCCCGTATATGAAACCCTTAAGGGCTGGAATGCTGATCTTACTGGCTTAAACTCATTGGACCAATTACCACATGAGCTGAACGACTACATTCATTATCTTGAAACTGCCTTAGAGGTGCCGATAACTATTGTTTCTGTAGGCCCAGATCGAAGTCAAACCCTATTTAGAAATTCATGAGAATTATCGTGACATTCGCCCTCTTTTTTTTCACTTTGGGCCTCATGTCACAAACAGAAGAGCGGGCCATTATTGAAGTGCTTTATGGAGGTCGTTTCTTAAAAGACGAAGTTCAATTTCCGGGAGCTTCAGTTTTCAAAAAAGACGAACAAGGTCAGGTACACTTTAGACATAAAGGAGCCGACTTATACTGCGATGAGGCTTTTCTTTATGCCCGTGAAAATCGACTAGAAGCATTGGGAAATATTCGGATGCTTCAAGGAGACACCCTTACGCTCAAAAGCAACAAGTTGTATTACAATGGGGATACACGTATGGCAAGGGCCATAGATAGCGTAGATCTTATAAATAACGATTCGCGTTTACTCACTAATTTATTGTATTTCGACCGAGAAAAACAAACAGCCTTTTTCAATACAAGCGGAACCCTATATAGCGAAGAGAATATTCTTAACAGTCGTGTGGGAACCTATGATATGAATGCTAAGACATACATATTTAAAGAAAAGGTGCATATTGATAATCCTGATTTTGTTCTAGATTCAGATCAGCTCATTTTCGATACTACTTCTCAGGTAGCCTATATGAGTGGGGCTACCACTATCGTAAGCCCGACTTACCGCTTTTACTTTGAAAAAGGCCAATACAACACAGATAAAGAATTAGGTTATGGTCTTAAAAATACCCGCATAGACTATGATAATCGAACGCTTTATGGCGACTCTGTTTACTTCGACAATGCTTTAGAGTACGCTTCAGCCACTCAAAACATAAAGGTGTTAGATTCTCTAAATGCTAGTGTACTCACCGCCCAATACGTCGAGCTATTCAAAGCAAAAGATTCGATGCGTGCCACCGGAGAAGCCATAGTGGCTCGTGAATTAGATCGCGACTCGCTATATGTTCACGGCACCTACTTATTTGTTACGGGCAAAGAACAAGAAAGAGACCTTTTGGCGTTTCCCAATGCCCGCTTTTACAAAGAGGGCCTTAGCGGTATAAGTGACAGCCTAAGGTATACCCAAAAAAGTGGCATCACCGAGTTAATAGGGCAGCCTGTACTCTGGAACGTGAGAAATCAACTCACAGGTGATTACATGTATTTCACTTATTCAAAAGGTACTAAGGCTATTGATTCACTTCACGTAGAGGGAAATGCATTTATGGTTGCCGAAGACAGCATTGGCTCTCTTGGATACAATCAAGCTAAAGGTGCTCTTTTAGACGGCAATTTTATTGACAACAAGCTTAATGCCATGCTGTTAAAAAAGAATACTGAGGTTATATACTATATGTATGACGATGCACCTTCATTAATAGGAATTAACAAGACGGTATGCAGTGAAATTAAAATTCAATTTGTCGAAGGAAGTATTTCGGATATCACTTTTATGATTAACCCTTCAGGAGAAATTTATCCCTATGACTTGTTTCCTAAAGAGCTAGAGCAATTAGAGGGGTTTCAATGGAGAGGTACAGAGCGGGTAGACTCACTAGAGGAATTTATAAGTCGTATTAAACGCCTGAAGAAATGAACAATCTAGAACGTTTTAAGAGAGCGTTAGCCCCTACCACTCCTCACCCATTGGGACTAGAAATCTCAAAGGCAAGAGGAAGTTATATATACGACAGTAAGAATAGGGCCTATTTAGACTTTGTAGCTGGGGTATCTGCAGTAAGTATTGGACATAGTAATAGGGTTATTCGCAGCGCGGTAAACAGACAGCTCAAAAAGCATTCACACGTCATGGTCTATGGCGAATTCATTCAAGAGCCTGTTGTTGCTTATGCAGAGTATCTTATTGCCCAACTTCATTCCTCTCTGAATAATGTTTATCTGGTGAATTCTGGAACAGAAGCCATTGAAGGGGCATTAAAACTAGCTCGAGCAGCCACTGGTCGCACTGAAATCATAGCCGCTAAAAACAATTACCATGGAAACACCATGGGAAGCCTAAGTCTTATGGACTACGAAGAGAGGGTGGCCCCGTTTCGCCCTTTATTACCTGACATAAAACACATTGGATTCAACCAATTGGAAGATTTAAACCAAATAAGCGAAGCTACCGCGGCGGTTATTGTAGAGACTATTCAAGGCGGAGCCGGATTCATACTACCTAAAGGTGGTTACCTTTCGGAATTAAAAAAAAGGTGTCAAGAAACCAAAACCTTACTGATTCTCGACGAAATTCAGCCCGGTTTTGGAAGAACCGGAACACTTTTTGCTTTTGAACAATTTGACTGTATTCCAGATATATTGGTTCTCGGAAAAGGAATGGCCGGTGGACTTCCGGTAGGTGCTTTCGTTGCAGACGAGCAACTGATGAAAACCCTTAGCCACTCACCAAAACTTGGACATATCACCACCTTTGGAGGGCATCCGGTAATTGCAGCAGCAGCACATGCCACCTTGCGTTTTATACTAGAAAATAAACTAGCTCAGAAAAGTTTGGCGCATGAAAAAACCATCCGTAAATTCTTAAAGCATAAGCGTATTAAGGAGATTAGAGGCCGTGGATTAATGTTGGCCCTAATAGTTGAAGATGAGGCCGTTGCTAACTTTTTAGTTTTAGAGGCACTAAAACGTAATTTGATTCTGTTTTGGTTACTCTATGAAAAAAAAGCGGTTAGACTTACCCCTCCTTTGACCATCACTAAGCGTGAACTAGAAAAAGGGTGTCAAATTATACTTGAGATTTTGGATGACTATACTGTTAACTAATCTGTTAATAAGAATGTCTAAAATAAAAAGTCATCCCCTGAAACGATCGGTAAATTTAAATAATATCAAACCTCGCAATACTTACAACTATGGGAAACCCCAATGAAAACCCAGAAACAGCCGTTCGTAAGTTTGAATCCATGCTTAAAACTGATGATGTCTACTTCTTTGATTCTGAAGATTTTGAAGAAATAATTCATCATTATCTAGAATTAGGCAAAAGCCTTCTTGCAAAGAGGGCTATAGCTCTAGGATTAGAGCAACACCCCCACTCTACAGAGTTGAAGATTTTAAATGTAGAGTTATTGGTTTCAGAAGACCAGTTTGAGAAAGCAGAGACAATCTTAGATGAACTGGAGTCTTATGACCCTTTCAATGAGGAGTTCTTTATTCAAAGAGCCAACATACTTTCAAAGAAAGATCAACACCATGAGGCTATTGAGGTACTTAATGAGGCTTTAAAATATACCGATGATTCCTTTGATCTTCATTCGCTATTGGGAATGGAACACCTGTATCTTGATAATTACGGAGAGGCTCGCAAGCATTTTGAATGCTGTTTAGAAATCGACCCTATGGATTATGCCTCTCTATACAATCTTATCTATTGTTTTGAATTTCTAGAGCAATACGATGAGGCCATTAGCTTTCTAAACACCTATCTCGAACAGAATCCATACTGTGAGGTAGCATGGCACCAAATTGGAAAAATGTACGTAGAATTAGACATGCACAAAGAAGCTCTTGCCTCATTTGAATTTGCTATCATTTCAGACGACAAATTTACTGGTGCCTATTTCGAGAAAGGAAGAGTACTTGAGAAATTGGGAAGATTTAATGAGGCTATAGAAAGTTATGAAACCAGTTTTGAATGGGATGCCCCTACTTCTTCTTCTTATTTAAGAATTGGTTTATGCCATCAAAAACTCGGAAATTATCAACTAGCTGAAGCACAATTCTTTAAGGCCATTCACGAAGATCCAATGTACGATCAGGGCTGGTTGGCGCTAACTAAACTCTTCTATATTCAAGGCGATTATACTAAGGCTCAAGAATATATCAATAAGGCAATTGCATCTGACAGCGAAAACTCTTCTTTCTGGAAAAGGGCAGCTGTAATCTATCAAGCACTCGGAAACACTTCTCAGGCCGATTATGCCTTCAAACAATGCGTAGAGCTTGGAAATTATGAACTCAATACATTTTTAAAGTGGGCTGAAATTTTGCTGGAACTCAAATCTTACGATGCGGCATTTGAAGTATTAGAGCAAGGAATTGAGTTTTATCCTGACCAATCTAGTTTATTGTATTTCATTGCAGGTATTTACGCCCTAAAAAATCAGAAAGAGGCAGCTCAAACTACTATATGCAAAGCGCTCAGATTAGACCCCTCTGGAGCGGAATACTTTTATCTGTATTTCGAAGAGCTCAGTGAGGTAGATTGGCTAAAAGCTTACCTAGAAGCCAACAAGCGCACTTTCTCTTCGTAAATATTTCGCCGTAACTTCGCTGAGCTTAGGAATAAAGCCCACCGCATGAAGTTTATAAACGCGTTTTTAGTTTTCTTAAAAGGCATGGCTATGGGGGCAGCCGACATTGTTCCAGGAGTTTCTGGTGGAACCATAGCTTTTATAAGCGGTATATACGATCCATTGATTAAAAGTGTAAGTTCTATTGACTTTTCTTTAATCAACCTTCTTAGAAAAGAGGGATTTGCTTCTTTATGGCGAACGATTAATGGCTCTTTTTTACTAGTACTTTTTACCGGTATTGCAACGAGCGTGATCAGCTTATCCAAACTATTGAGTACCCTTTTAGAAACGCAGCCCATTGCCCTATGGAGCTTTTTTCTTGGACTCATTACGGCCAGCATTTTTATAGTAGCCAAACAAATTAGTCACATGGCTTTTGGACGCTTTGTACTTTTCTTTGGAACAGGTATGATTTGTGCACTTTCCATTTCATTTATTACTCCAGTGGGCACTAACGATTCATTAATCTATTTCTTTTTTTCAGGAGCGCTAGCCATTTGCGCTATGATTCTACCCGGCATATCTGGTTCGTTTATCTTAGTCCTGCTAGGCAACTATCAAACGATTTTAACGGCCGTGCACGAGCGAAACTATCTTATTTTATCTACCGTTGGATTTGGCGCCGTATTCGGATTGCTCACCTTTTCAAAGCTCTTAAAATGGCTATTCGAGCATTTCAAAAATCAAACGTTAACCGTTCTGGTAGGATTTATAGCCGGATCACTTCCAAAAGTTTGGCCATGGAAAAATGAGCTAGATGAATTCAGTCTTTACTTGCCCCAATTTAAATTAGCTTCTGACCAACTAGTCCATGGAATTTTGTTCGCATTTTTAGGACTTGGGTTAGTGGTATTTCTAGAATATATAGGCCTTTTGATGAAAAAATCTGCGCAATAGTGATACCAGAAAAGCGATCGATTTTTGACAATATAGCCCTTGTATTTAAAGGTATTTTAATGGGGGCAGCTAACAAGGTTCCTGGAATTTCTGGGGGTGTTATTGCATTTGTTGGCGGATTTTACGAAGAATTCATTTTTTCTCTCAACCGCTTTAATTTTTACTCCTTTCGACTGTTTATTTCATTGAAGTGGAAGTCTTTCTTTGGGTATGTCAACGGTAGCTTTTTGACCCTTCTGATTACAGGTATGTTAATTAGCTATTTCAGTGTAGCCAAAGTATTAGACTACCTTATTTCCAATTATGAACTCTATGTTTGGTCTACATTTTTAGGAATGATCATTGGATCGGTCTATTACCTTGAAAAGCAATTTGGATCGTGGAATACTACTTCTCGCCTAAGCGCGTTTTTGGGACTTGTGGCTGGGTTATCGCTCTCTTTAATTCCTCAGATGCCAGCAAATGACAACCTGTACTACGTATTTTTTTGTGGCCTAATTAGTGTAGCTGGAATGACTCTTCCTGGCCTATCCGGATCGTTTTTACTTATCATCTTGGGAAACTATGTACTTCTCTTAGTTGATTCTGTGAATGCACTGTATGACACCTTTGCTTTTGTGTTAAAGGGCGATTATTCCTTTGCAACAGATTCTCAGCATTTGCGATTGCTCAAAGTCTTAACAGTATTCACTTTAGGCTCCATGACAGGACTGGTTTCTCTTTCGCATCTATTGGCCTTTGTGTTACAAAAATTTAAATCAATAACCATTGCTGTATTAATTGGTTTTGTAGCCGGATCCCTAATGGTTATTTGGCCCTGGAAAAATCCAATCTATGAAAGTGCATATACCGATGAACTTTCAAACGGGCTAAAGAAGGTTAAAAACTTTCAAAACTATTGGCCTGATTTTAGCGAGCAAGAAAATCTTATCGCTTTGGGGTATATTGCCTTAGGTATTATCATTGTATTGGGTATAGATGTTTATGGAAAAAGGGGCAAAAAACACGGCGGTGTACGGGTTAATAGGTAAAAATATTTCCTATTCTTTTTCGGCTAAATACTTCAATGATCGATTCTCAAAGGAGAACCTCAATGCACAGTATGTGAATTTCGATATTTCGGACTTAACTGAGTTGCGCTCGGTATTTAAGACTTTACATTTAAAGGGGTGTAATGTTACTATTCCTTACAAGACTTCAATCATTGAGCACTTAGATCGGCTCGATTCAGAGGCCTCTGCAATAGGGGCAGTCAACTGCCTTAGATTTGAAGAAAATGAAGTAGTCGGATACAATACCGACGCTTACGGTTTTACGCAATCCTTAAAACAGCAGCTAAGATCTTCAGATCAGGCTGCACTAGTTCTCGGCGCAACTGGAGGAGCTGCTAAAGCCATCATTCACGCGCTTAACGCCCTGTCTATAAAAGTCATTACTGTTTCTCGCTCTGGTTCGTCTGATTTCACCTATGAAACCTTAGCCTCCAAACTCGTACAAGAAACACCTCTTATCATTAATTGCACCCCTGTAGGTACACATCCAAATATTGAGAATTCGCCTAAGCTTCCTTATGAGGCGCTGCACCCCGATCACTTTTTATTCGACCTGGTATACAATCCTTCCGAATCGCATTTCTTGAAGTACGGAAAGCAAGCGGGATCTCGGATTCAAAATGGGTACGACATGCTTATCTATCAAGCTGAGCGCTCTTGGGAGATATGGAATACACTTTGATAGCATGTTCATTTGTTTACCTTTGTTTTAACACTCATTGCCTATTGAACTAATGGAATCAAACGAAAAAATCTTAACTCGGAGGAGCCTAAAACTACTGAACTCGTTTTTACCCTACCCGATCTAGAACAGGTCTCTTACGAGAATCACTCATTAGAGAACCTGATTGGCGAATTGCAGCGACTTCTAAAAAATGCCCCAATCCAACGCATTTCTAACCACGTTTCAGCTATAAAATTATGTTTTGATACGCAGTTTAACCAGCAGCTAGAGGCTGAAAAAGAAGCATTTTTACAGCAAGGAAATACCGAGATAGATTTCGAATACCATCCGCCTATTAAAAGGCAATTTGACGAACTGTTCAAAGAGTTTAGAGATAAAAAAACGCAATACCGTAAAGACTTCGAGCGTTTACTTCAAGACAACTTAAAGCGAAAGCAAGAGATTATTGAGGCTATCAAAGCTTTATTAGAAGCAGAAGAAAATATCAATACCACTTTTCAAACATTCAAACAGTTACAAGCCGATTGGAGATCGATCGGCATGGTCCCAAAAACGTATAACGACGACCTTTGGGCAAATTATCATCACCATGTAGAACGTTTTTATGACTTTCTTGACCTCAACCGTGAATTAAGAGATCTAGATTTTAAGCGTAACTACGAAGAGAAACTGAAAATCATTGAGCGCACTGAAGCGCTTTATGAAGAAGAAGACTTCAAAAAGGCCTACGCAGAACTTCAAGAACTTCATCGTATTTGGAAAGAAGAACTTGGCCCAATCTCTAAAGAATTGAGACAGGAGGTTTGGGAGCGATTTAGTTCAGCCACAAAAAAAATGCACGACAAAAAGCAGCAATTGCTTGAGGTTGAAGACCGTGAACGTCAAGAGAACCTCCTTAAAAAGAAAGAGCTATTACAAGCTTTTGAGCGTCTTATTGCCGAGCCAATAACCTTGCAAAAACAATTAAAAGAGAAGGTTGATGCAGTTGAAAAATTGAAAAACGACTTCTACCAGCAAGGGCCTGTACCTAAAAATGAACAAAAGCGCCTATCTAAGCAATTAAGAGAGCTCTTTAGTCAATTTAATCGCAGTAAAAATTCATTTTTCAAAGAGCAGAAGAAGGTTTACCAAGATAATCTCATAAAGAAACGAGCACTTATAGAAAAAGCAGAATCTCTTAAAGACAGTACTGATTTTAAAAATACCACTGCAATAATCAAAGAATTACAGATAGAATGGAAGGGCACAGGTCACGTTCCTAGAAAGTATTCTGAACCTCTATGGGAGGCCTTTAGAGGCGCGTGTAATACTTATTTCGAGCGATTAAAATCTCAAAAATCTCATTCGCGCACTCAACTTAACGAACAAAAGAAGCAAGTTTTTACCCTTATAGAACAATTAGAAAACTTTACTCCTTCAGAAAAGAAAGACGATAACTTAAAAGCGCTTTCTGCCATGAAGCAAGCATTAAATAAAAATTCACGTTCAGCAGCTGCTCCTGTAATTCAACGTGCAGAAAAAGCAATGAATGCTGCACTTAAAGCCTGTGGATTTACAGAAGAGTCTTTTGCAGTAGAAATGAGCGCGCATCGAATTGAACAACTCAAAGAAGGGGATAGTTTTGGCCTTTATGAGGTTCAAGTTACTAGGGCCGAAGTTAAAAAGCATATTGATCGCTTAACCGATGAAATACGCTTGTTAGAGACAAATCTCGAATTTTTCTCAAGCTCAAGCTCAGAAAGCTCTCTTTTAGACGATGCAAAGGCCAAATTAGAACGAAAAAACAACGAAAAAGGGCAGTGGAGACAAAAGCTAAAAGAGCTAAACGTCATCAAACACCGCATTGAAAAAGAAAACGAAGAGCCCACTCAGGCCGAAGAATCAAGTTCGGATGATATAGATACAGCGGATTAAACTTACTTCGCTATGTTTACCGATCGCGTCTCTCTTATAACCGTCACCTTAACCTGTCCCGGATAAGTCATTTCTGTTTGTATTTTTTGAGAAATCTCGAAAGACAGCTCAGCTGCGCGATCATCACTAACTCTATCACTGGACACAATTACGCGAAGTTCCCGTCCTGCTTGAATGGCATAAGCCTTTTCCACTCCTTTAAAACCAAGGGCAGCTTCTTCTAGGTCTTTAAGACGTTGAATATAGCTGTCTAGCACTTGTCTTCTGGCGCCAGGACGTGCACCGCTAATGGCATCACACACCTGCACAATAGGCGAGATAAGGCAAGTCATTTCAATTTCATCGTGGTGAGCACCAATAGCATTAACTACCTCTTTGTGCTCGCCATATTTTTCTGCCCATTGCATACCTAAAATGGCATGTGGAGTTTCAGTGTCCACTTCATTCATGGGAACCTTGCCAATATCATGTAAGAGCCCAGCCCTTTTGGCCAGCTTGGGGTTAAGTCCTAATTCAGCAGCCATTACTCCGCACAGTTTAGCAACCTCACGCGAGTGCTGCAATAAATTCTGCCCATAAGAAGACCTATACTTCATTCGCCCCACAGCTTTAACTAATTCAGGGTGCAATCCATGAATTCCGAGATCGATAATGGTTCTCTTTCCAATTTCTACAATCTCTTCGTTTATCTGGGATTCTGTTTTTTGCACTACCTCTTCGATACGCGCAGGGTGTATTCTTCCGTCGGTAACCAAACGGTGTAAAGACAATCTAGCTACCTCTCGTCGCACCGAGTCAAAGCAAGATAAAATAATTGCCTCAGGGGTGTCGTCAACAATAATTTCAACCCCAGTAGCCGCTTCTATAGCTCTAATATTTCGACCTTCACGGCCAATAATTCTACCCTTTACATCATCAGATTCAAGGTTAAAAACCGAAACGCAGTTTTCGACTGCCTCTTCTGTTCCAATGCGTTGGATAGTTTTAATGACGACTTTCTTTGCTTCTTGTTGAGCCGTGAGTTTTGCCTCTTCTAATGCGTTCTGAACAAAACTCATGGCATCGGACTTTGCCTTTTCTTTAAGTGAAGAAACCAATTCTGTTTTTGCTTCTTCTGCCGAAAGGCCTGATAAAACCTCTAGCTGTTGAACCTGGCCTTGGTGTAAACGCTCTAGCTCCTCTTCTCTCTTCTCTATGCGTTCTAACCGCTTATTAAGCGCGTCTAATTCTTTCTCTAGTGCCTCATTTAAGGTTTGGTTTTTCTTGATATCGGCACTTACTTGAGACTCTTTGTCGCGCACGCGCTTTTCGGCTTCGTCAATTTTCTTATCCTTAGATAAAATAACTTTCTCATGCTCTGCCTTGAGTTCTAAAAATTTTTCTTTGGCCTGAAAGATTTTGTCTTTCTTCAGCTGTTCAGCTTCTTTTTCGGCATCTCTGAGTATTGTCTTTGCTTCTTTTTGAGCAGCATTCAAAGTGGAGTTACTCCTTCTTTTTTGCACTATAGCCATAAAGGCAATCCCAAAAGCAATTCCTGTAATTGAAGCTATTAAAACTGTTATCGTATCATCCATAATTTACATTTATAAAAAACCCACATTGAGGTTTTTGTACAAACTCCATTTATACATGATTAAGGCTAAATAATTGCTTAAGAATCCATTCTAGATGGCCCGCTTGCACAATCATACTCACCCCTTAGAATTTAATCTTCGTTGAGTTTGTCAAAAAATATATCAATGTGGGTATACTAATCTCTTTATTCTGCAACACCAGTTAAGGCGTTATCAATAGCATCCGAAAGAGCTTTCAACTGAGAGACTGCCATTTGATACTTTTGCTGATCAAGATTCTTTAAATTTACAGTGTTGGCTAATTGAAGTGCACACATAGCAAGTACGTCTTGCTTATCACTCACCGCGTAATTAGCTTCAAACTGCTTCACCATTTTCTGCAGCTGAGCTGTAGCCTGTCTTAAACTTTCTTCTTGTTCAGCATCCACTGACAATGGATATACTCGGTCTGCAATAGAGAGCTTTATCTTTAATTTATCGCTCATTGTCAGTTGATTTCATCAATACATTCTTGCAATTCTCTTATGATTTCATCTAAGCGTTGCTCGATTAAATCATCTTGTTGAACGCTACCCATCTCAGAAAAATTGACCTGAGCATCTGCAAGTCGACGATTCAATACTCCTATTTGCTCTTCTAACACCATCTTCGATTGCTCTAACTCCATTAGCCCTCTCTTCAGCCTTAAATTCTCTTTCCGCTGAAAAGAAAGCCGTTCTAATAGTTCGCGCACTTTCTTATCGAGAAAGTGAACTGCATCACTAAGTGCGTTAGGCTCGGTCATTTTTCTAATTTCAAAGATACTAAAAGTGACGGGGCTAGCACAATAATTTAATCCGGGTAATCGCTTGCACATCTCTTCGATATCATTTTGATTTGTGTTTATGACGCTCAAACATTTTCTTTGGTTTATAGTATGCTGTGGTTTTAGCTCAACTAGTGCACAGCAACAGTCCGTTACAGTTGATTTATCTAAACAACCCCCTTTAAAAATTGATTTAAGGTATTCTGGTACTTTTTCTGAATTAAGACCTAATCATTTTCACGGTGGAGTAGATTTGAAAACTAATGGCCGTGAGGGTTTACCCATTTACGCTGTTGCCGACGGATACATTCGCCGCTTAAAGGTAGCTACAGGCGGATACGGCAAAGTAATCTATCTCGATCACGGCAATCAGTATACTTCGGTTTACGGTCACCTTTCGCAATTTAGCCCGCGTATTCAATCGTATATTAAGTCAGAACAATACGCCGAAAAGTCTTATGAAATTGAACGTTATTTCTCTGATGAAAAATTTGCTGTAGCTGCTGGTGAAATCATAGGATATAGCGGAAATACTGGCAATTCGTTTGGACCTCACTTACATTTTGAATTGCGTGAACAAAAAGGACAGATTCCCTTGAATCCACTTGATTTTGGGCTGGTTGCTGAAGATAATGACCCTCCTACGCTAGTAGGCCTTTATCTCTATGAAAACGACACGGCTAATATTGACGATTTAAAAGTAAATAGACGTCGTATTTCGCTTCAAAAGGTCAGTGATAGCTTACAGAACTATTATGTCTCAGAACCTATAGAAGCTGCTCCTTATGTTGGCATAGGCATTGAAGCATTTGATCGATTAGACCAATCGATAAACAAAAACGGATTATACGCTATTCTTCTTACTGCTAAAGATTCTTTAATTACCTATATCCAATTTGACCGCTTCTCCTTTGAAACTTCTCCCTTAATTAATGAAGTGATCGATTTTGAATTTGAACAGCAAAGCAATAAAGATGTTCAACTTCTCTTTAAACGAAATTCGCATCCACTAGAGATGTACAAGAAGACAACCAATCTTGGAGTCATTGCCTTAGACAGCACCACCACTGCATTCGAGCTCATTCTCAAAGATCACAGTCGAAATGAAACCCGTGCGCTACTTCAGCTTAAAAAGTCACAGAAATCAACTACCTATAAAAAGGCCTTTTTAAGTAGCGCCTTAGACAGCAGTTATAGTTCTGCTTCTGCGGAGGTCCGCATAACTGCTCTTGAAAAGAGTATGGTATCTTCTCAGCCATTTGATATTACTTTTTACCAAGACACCCTTAGTATATCGCCAGAAGAGGGCTTATTAAACACCCCCATTTTGGCAAGGTTTTCCTTTTCTGACTCCATGCTGCAACGCATTACCAATCAAAAGGTCTTTTTTGGAAAAGTCTCTAAAAAGGGACCTATTAGTTTTTTAAATGCAGTAAAAGGTGCTTCGTTTGAAACTACCCTTAAAAGCGCCGGAAAATATGGCTTCGCAATAGATTCTGTGGGGCCAATTATTGAACCAAAGAATTTCACCCCTGGACAAAACCTGAATAATTTCAGATACCTTACCATTACCCTTGAAGATAAAGAAACCTCTGTAAAACGCTACAGCGGTTATATTGATGATCAATGGGTTCTCTTTGAATACGAACCTAAAAACAAAACACTGCGATGTGACCTTAGTGACCTGGTACTGCTTGAAGGAGGGCATTCTATTCGTATAGAAGCAGAAGATGCCATTGACAACAGATCTAGTTGGAGAGCCCAATTTGAAATTCGCTAAAGTTAGTCGGATGAAATGTACATAATGAGATACACCCTATTTTTTATTAGCTGTTTCTGTAGCGTGCATTTGGCGATTTCGCAAAAAGCTGTTTTTACACATCCGACCTTTGCACAATACGCGCTGAATCATCGAATAATAGCTATACTTCCCTTTTCAGTTGACCTAGAATTAGAAAGTGAACCAAGCGAATTTCTTAGAAGACAGTTTCTAGAAATCGAAGGGCTTGCCATTCAACAAGCACTCGCCACTTACTTTGAAAACAAATCGAATAGCAAAAACCTAAACGTGTATTTTCAGCCCTTGGCACTTACGCAAAAAAGGCTTCAATTAGCTGGATTAGATTACCGGAGTATCGGGCAAAAATCAAGCCAAGAACTCGCTGAAATTTTAGCGGTTGACGCTATAATAAGCGGCACTCTTAGCCTTAATGTATTATTATCAGATGGAATAGACGATGATTTCAACTGGGTAGATCTTTGGCTCTTATCGCCCGAATTTGGAAGATTAGCTCTAAAAATAAGCGATGGAACTTCGGGTAAACTGCTTTGGCGCTATGAAAAAGCAATTGATCGTAGAGTAGGCAAAAACACTAAAGAACTAATTGAGAAATTAATGAAAAACGCCGCTAGAAGTTTTCCTTATTACAGACAAAGTAGCAATTAGACTTCTTTTACAAAGTTTTTAAGCACCTTAATGGTGTACTCCACTTCTTCAAGGGTATTGAAAATTGAAAAAGAAAAACGCAAAGAGGGCATCCATTTTTCTTCTTCAGTTACAATTTCGTTAAGTACATGAGAACCTTTATTGCTTCCAGATTGACAGGCGCTACCTTGAGAACAGGCGATTCCGTGAAGGTCAAGATGAAATAAAAGCATAGTAGCCTTATCTCCGATTATTGGAATTCTAAGGTTAACGAGGGTATAGGTGCTCTTTTCTAGATCTGCTGAATAGCCATTAAAATGTGCCGTTGGAATATGTTCTTTAACCCCTTGAACAAACGCGGTTTTTAAACTCAGAACGTAAGAACGTTCGCTGTCTAAATGACGGTATGCCAATTTAAAGGCCGATTCTAATCCCACAATGTCATGAATACTCTCAGTACCTGCGCGTAATCCGCGTTCTTGAGCGCCTCCGACAATAAACGAGCGCACGCGACAATCGGATCGAATATACATAAATCCTACCCCCTTAGGCCCATGGAATTTATGCGCTGCGGCCGTTAAAAAATGTACTGGTAATTGAGCCAAATCTAGGTAGTAATGCCCTATCGACTGCACGGTATCTGAATGGAAATAGGCTCCATAAGTTTCGCAGATTCTACCTACTTTCTGAAGGTCTAAAAGATTCCCTATTTCATTATTAACGTGCATTAGAGTAACTAGTGTTTTCTTAGCACCAGCTAGCCCTAATAGCGACTCTAAAGAGGAGTAATCCACTGAGCCATAAGAATCTAGCGCCACATATTCCACCTCAACACCGTATTCTTCTGACATAGAGTCTACAGCATGAAGAACTGCGTGGTGCTCAATCTTAGAGGTGATTATTCTTCGAACGCCAAGATCTCGAACACAAGAACGAATGATGCAGTTATCAGCCTCTGTTCCGCCAGAGGTGAAAATAATCTCCGAGGGTTTGCATGACAATGTCTTTGCAATCTCTTTTCTCGCCCCTTCGATTAGCGCTTTTGAAGATCTTCCAAAGGTGTGCGTTGAAGATGGATTACCAAACTGCTCGCTAAGCACCGCATGCATAGCTTCAACTACCTCAGGGCGAGGAGCTGTTGTCGCTGCATTATCAAAGTAAACCGATTTCATTCACGGCAAAATTAACCAAACATTTATTCTTGAGCAGCACGTTTCTTAAATCGCAACGTCTGAATAAAATTTCAGCCGGTAAATACGCAGTTCTTCTTCTTCGTATGACCCCGTAAACTCTTGAAGTGCCTTTTCTAGAGCATTATCTTTTGCCTCTTTGAAATAGTCAAATAATTCGAGTTGAGACTCCTCGTCAAGAAGGTCGTCAACCCAGTAAGTAATATTCAATTTTGTTCCACTAAACACAATTTGCTCCATCGCATCTAAAAGTTCATTTAAACTTAAACCCTTTGCTGTAGCGATGTCTTCAAAGGAGAGTTTTCTATCTACACTCTGAATTATATAAAGTTTCAGGCCTGAATTCGATCCCGCTGACTTAACCACTAAATCTTGCAGACGATCAATCTCATTTGTTTCTACATACTCCTGTATAAGCGCCACAAATGGTGCTCCATATTTTTTAGATTTTAATTCCCCAACACCGTGAATCTGAGAAAGCTCTGAAAGGTTAATGGGATACTTTACCACCATGTCTTCTAAGGAGGGCTCTTGAAATATTATGTAAGGCGGAACCTTGTGTTTATCCGCTTCTTTTTTTCTCAGGTCTTTGAGCATAGCCAGTAATACATGGTCAAGACTTTCTGTTTTCACTGCGGCTTCAGCAGTATTTTGTTTGAGGGCCTCATAGTCTCTATCAAGAACCATCTCAAAAGACTGTGGGTCTTCTAAGAAAGTGTGCGCGGAGTCGGTTAACATAAGAATACCATAATGCTCAATAGACTTTTTCAACAAATTTGCGACTACCATTTGACGCACAAGAGCGTGCCAAAAGGCTGAGCGATGCGCGTATCCAGATCCGAAAAAAGAACGCTCATCGGTCTTATGCGCACTGATCATGGCATTGGTCTTACCTCTTAGAATTCTTACAATTTCTTTGCTTTTATATTTCTCCATGGTATCGCGCACCACCTTTAGCACTAGCATTACCTCTTCAGAGGCCTGAATTTTTTCTTTCGGATTTCGCGCGTTGTCATCCATTAAGGCTCCCTGCCCATTTTTCTCGTCAAAAAACTCTCCAAAATAATGCAGTATAAATTTTCTGCGAGAAATGGAGGTCTCGGCATAAGCAATAACATCTTGAAGCAGAGCATTGCTTACCTCTTGTTCAGCGACTGGCTTAGAAGCAGAAAATTTCTCCAGCTTTTGCATGTCTTTTGAGGCGTAAAACGCTACACAATGACCCTCGCCCCCATCGCGGCCAGCTCTTCCGGTTTCTTGGTAATAGCTCTCAATGCTCTTAGGCATATCGTAATGAATAACAAAACGCACATCGGGCTTGTCTATTCCCATTCCGAAGGCTATGGTAGCTACGACCACAGAAGTCTCTTCCATCAGAAATTGATCTTGATACTCGGCACGAGTCTTTGCGTCAAAGCCTGCATGGTAAGGGATAGCCTTAATGTTGTTTAATTGCAGTAACTGAGCGATCTCCTCAACGGTTTTTCGACTCAAACAATAGACGATTCCTGATTTGCCCGGGCGTTCAGAAATAAACCTAATGACATCGGCATTTACAGATTCTGTTTTCGGTCTTACCTCATAATACAAATTAGGACGGTTAAATGAAGCCTTGAATAACTGGGCGTCACGCATACCTAAGTTTTTAATAATATCTTCTTGAACCTTTGGCGTAGCGGTGGCAGTCAAAGCGATTAAAGGTATTTTACTCGATAATCTATCAATAATCGCCCTTATGTTGCGGTATTCAGGACGAAAATCGTGGCCCCACTCCGAAATACAATGCGCCTCATCAATGGCCACAAATGAAAGTTCTAACGGAGACAACAATTCGATAGTCTGTGGTTTTGTTAGCGATTCAGGAGCGACGAAGAGTAGTTTGGTCTCGCCTGACTGCAGGTCTTGCACCACTTCACTATACGCTGTTTTTGTAAGAGAAGAATTTAGTACGTGAGCTACTCCTTGGTTTTTGGTAACCGCACGTATGGCGTCTACCTGATTCTTCATTAAGGCAATGAGTGGGCTAATGACTACCGCTGTTCCATTAGACATTAAAGCGGGTAGCTGGTAGCATAATGATTTTCCTCCGCCTGTAGGCATAATCACAAAAGTGTCATTCTTGCCTAATAAAGAAGTGATCGCTTGTTTTTGCAGCCCTTTAAACCTAGAGAAGCCAAAATAAAATTTTAACGCCTCGTAAAGCTGTTGATCAGGTTCTGTTTCAGACATAGTCTTGAAGTTAAGAAAAAACAAGAGGTCGTTTTTCGTAAATTCGTTTATTAAAGTAAAACTAAATTAGCTAATCCTAAGGCTTTTTTCTTGAACGAAATTCACAAACGTATTGCAGATGCCAAAGAAGTGCTTAACCTTGAGGCTTCTGCACTGCAAAACCTTTCAGATTCTATTGACGCTTCTTTTTCAGAGGCCGTTCATCACATTATTAAATGTAATGGAAGAATCGTATTCACTGGAATGGGAAAAAGCGCGATTATCGCCTCAAAGATCTCAGCTAGCTTTAATTCTACAGGTACTCCATCCTTGTTCATGCATGCCGCAGACGCTATTCATGGAGATTTAGGAATGATTCAGTCTAACGACATAGTGATTTGTTTATCTAAAAGCGGTAACACTGAAGAGGTTAAAACCCTTATTCCATTAATTAGAGAAAGAGGAAACACGTTAATAGGAATCAGTGCCGATAAAAACTCTTATTTGGGTAAATACGCAACCGTTCTGTTAGAGACCCCCATGGAACGAGAAGCTTGCCCTCACAATCTGGCCCCTACAACAAGTACAACCCTTCAATTGGCTATGGGAGACGCACTGATGGTAGCTGTGCTCAATGAAAAGGCCTTTACTGAAGAAGATTTTGCACGGTTCCATCCAGGCGGAAGTTTAGGAAAACGCCTGTTTTTAAAAATAGTAGATTTAATGAGTGGGTTTACTAAACCTCAAGTTACTTTGGATACATCTGTTCTAGAGGTTATTCTGGAGATCTCAAATAAAATGAGCGGATGTACTGCAGTGATTCACGACCATCAGATCGCGGGAGTGATTACCGACGGAGATATTCGTCGTATGCTTCAGCGCAATGCTGATTTCTCTGGGCTTAAGGCTTCGGATATTATGAGTAGTTCTCCAGTTAGCCTACCTTCAGAGACTTTGGCTTTGGAGGCCTTAAAACTCATGAATGCCAAAGAAATTACTCAAGTTCTAATAACGCACCAAGGCGCTTATGCAGGGGTGCTTCACATGCATCAACTTATTCAAGAAGGTATTTCCGTATGAGTGCAAAAGACGAAATGTCATTTTTAGACCACCTTGAAGACCTGCGCTGGCATTTAATCAGGTCAATTATCGCGGTTTTAATAATAGCTACTGTGGCCTTTGTGATGAAAGGATTTATTTTCGATAGCATCATTTTTGCACCTAAGAACATGAACTTTCCTACGTACAAGATGTTTTGCCAAATCTCCACCTTTTTTGGCATCACCTCAGACTTCTGTGCGGAATCTCTGCCCTTTACTATTCAAAACCGAACTATGGCCGGTCAGTTCTCGGCACATATCTGGACCTCTATTTGGGCGGGTTTCATTCTAGGCTTCCCTTATTTGCTCTATGAATTATGGAAATTTATTAGTCCCGGACTCTATGAAGAAGAGCGTAAATATTCTAAAGGCTTTATCGGTGCTGCATCTTTTTTATTCTTTTTAGGTGTAGTATTTGGGTATTATATAGTAGCCCCTTTATCTATCAATTTCTTAGGCACTTACCAAGTCAGTTCTGAGGTGAGTAATGAAATTGATATTGGATCCTATATTGCCACTGTTAGAGCCTCTGTAATTGCTTGTGGGATAATGTTTGAACTGCCTATTCTGATTTACTTCTTGACAAAGATCGGACTGGTAACTCCAGAGTTTTTGAAAAAATACCGAAAAATGGCCCTAGTACTAGTACTTGTGCTGTCTGCAGTGATTACTCCGCCCGATATTGCGAGTCAAGTTATTGTAGCTATACCGGTGATGATTTTATACCAAGTCAGTATAAGTATTTCAAAGTTTGTAATTCGAAAAGAACGAAAAAATGCCACATAAACTCGTAGAAGACTTTAATACCTATCGCTCAAAGATGAATGAGCGTATTTTAGAAGACGATCAGAAAATCATCAAGCGCATCTTTAATCTAGATACAAACGCCTTTGCCGAAGGAGCTTTAGATGTCAAGACGAAAGAGTTACTTGGGCTAGTGGCCTCTGCGGTTTTGCGCTGTGATGACTGTGTACGCTATCACCTCGAAGGAGCAAAAAAAGCCGGATGCACTGCCGATGAAGTGACCGAAACTCTTGGTATTGCTACCTTAATTGGAGGAACCATTGTAATCCCGCACCTTAGAAGAGCCTATGAATATTGGGATGCCTTAAACGAAAAAGAGTGAAATTAAGGGCAGAGAATATTAAGAAAATATACCAACAGCGCACCGTTGTTAAAGGGATCTCTTTAGAGGTAAATCAAGGAGAAATTATAGGCTTGTTAGGACCAAATGGGGCTGGTAAAACCACCTCTTTTTACATGATCGTAGGGCTCATACAGGCCAATGCTGGTGCTATCTATCTTGACGATTTAAATATCACTAAGTTTCCAATGTATAAAAGGGCGCAACACGGCATAGGCTACCTCGCTCAGGAGGCCTCGGTATTCAGAAAATTGAGCGTTGAAGACAATATACTTAGCGTGCTGCAGACCACTAGTCTTTCAAAAGCAGCCCAACTAAAAAAACGAGATGCTTTACTCGATGAATTCTCTCTTACCCACATTCGAAAAAACAGAGGAGATTTATTATCTGGAGGAGAGCGACGACGAACCGAAATAGCCAGAGCATTAGCAACAGATCCAAAATTCATTCTTTTAGATGAACCTTTTGCTGGAGTAGACCCTGTAGCGGTAGAAGATATACAACGCATCGTTGCTCAATTGAAAGAAAAGAATATAGGAATTCTAATAACAGATCATAATGTTCAAGAAACCTTGGCTATCACCGAGCGCTCGTATCTCATGTTTGAGGGTTCTATTTTAAAGGCAGGTGCCCCCGAAGAACTGGCAGCTGATGAAATGGTTCGAAAGGTCTACTTAGGACAAAACTTCGAACTTAGAAAAAAGCGATTAGCGTTTGATAAGAAGGGATAAAATGGCATAAGCCGGAAGCAATATTAGCACAAAGGCTTCTCGTAAAATAAATAGTCCAATAAGAGCACTAAGAATCACCAAGTAGCGCAAGCTGTTCTCTTTAAATCCAAACCCCTTAAATTTCATAGAGACAGTAGGCAACTTGCTCACCATCCACAAGGCAAACAGCACACTTAAAACCACCACTGCTCTTTTAAACCACATTGGAGTGAAGTAAGACATATCAGAAAAGAGATCTGTTCGAGTAATAAGTACTACAAACAAAGCCATAGCAGGTGAAGGAAGACCTTCAAAGTGATTAGTAGAACTAGGGTAAACCGAAAAACGAACCAAGCGCAATAAAGCCCCTACGAATAAAAACAAAGAAAGTGCTATAGAAAGTGGTTGTGATAAGCTAGAAGAAAGCGTAAAGTACCACCAAAGGCTTGGTAAAACACCAAAACTTACTAGATCGGCCATAGAATCTAAGAAATTCCCATAAACCGAATTAATTTTGAGCATTCGGGCTACAAATCCGTCTAAAAAATCGGCGATAGCAGCAAAAATTATAGCTGCTAAAGCGAGGTCAAATCTAGACTGAGTGAGTGCTATGCACCCCAAAAAGCCGAAAATAGCATTGAGAAGCGTGATGGCATTTGCACTGTGATCTTTTAGACGCATATCGGCCCCTAATTTACACTTTATTCCTCTGCAGGTTCACCTTATCTTTGACCGTATGAGTATAATGGCTAGGTTGCGATTGTTCGCATTAGGTCTTCTTTTTCTTTACCCTCTAGTTGGCAGGGCGCAAATAGAATTAAGTAGCGCAGCAAAAATTAGCGTACTCACTTGCAGTGAAGGTCCAGAACTTCATGCGGCTTTTGGTCACTCGGCATTGCGCGTTTTTGACCCTGGAAACGGAATTGACCAAGTATATAACTTCGGCACCTTTGACTTTGATGCTCCCAACTTTTATCTAAATTTTGTAAAAGGAAAGCTTGACTATTTTGTATCCATAAGCAGCTACAATGCATTTAGTGGCTATTATAAGTACGTAGGACGGTCTGTAGTTAGTCAAGAGCTGATACTCAGTACGACGCAAAAGCAACAAATTTTCAATACCCTTGTTTTTAATGCAAAGCCAGAAAACAAATATTACCGCTACGATTTTTTAACAGAAAACTGTGCTACTAAGATCCCAGAAATATTAATGGTAAGCCTGGGCGACTCACTATTGATTGGTTCTTTGTATGATTCACAAGACTTAACTTATCGCAGCACCATACACGAACACCTATCGCGGTTTTCTTGGGAAAGATTTGGGATAGACCTGGTTCTTGGAGCTAGAGTAGACCAGCCAATTAAAGGTGCAGCCTTGGCCTATTTACCTGTTTATCTTAAAGAACTTCTGGCCCAAAGCAGCTTTTATGGACAACCTATTGTGCGAGAAACTCGACTAGAGACACCTAAGGCTTATGAATTACAAGAAGCCTCTTTTATCTACTCGCCCCTTTTAGTGGTGAGCCTGATTTTATTTTATGCCATAGTAAGCTTATGGCTAGGTAAAACAAAACAAGGTTACGCGTTCTTTGACCAATTAATACTGCTAATTATGGGTAGTGTAGGTATGTTATTGACTTTTTTAAATTTCTTTGCCGAGCACTACGCGACTGCGCTTAATTTCTCTATTTTCTGGGCCAATCCGCTGCTTATTATAGCCCTATTTTTTAGAAGTAAAACCCTATTGCAAGCCGTAGCTATGCTCTCTATACTTATAATTCCACTTGCGCTCTTCGGAGTTCAATACTTTTCTGTTGAGATCATGCTTTGCGCACTACTAACCGTGCTTCTGACTATTAAAAGAGGCATATTTACAATTCACCCATCTGTTACCACATAATATGATGTCACCTATTTACCTCTTACTAGGCGTTCTATTTCTCATTTATCTAGTGTTAATTTTTACCGGTAAAACACGCAGAAAAAGAAGAAAAAACAGAGGTTTTCTTGAGGAGAGAAAAAAGCATTAACCAAACTTTAACACCTTTTTTTCGCGAATGTATAGGCCATTTTAATCGAACTTCTATTTTTGCAAAAATTTAAACCCTATTAACTATGTATTGGACGTTAGAACTTGCCTCATATTTGAGTGACGCCCCATGGCCGGCCACCAAAGACGAGCTTATTGATTACGCCATTCGAACGGGGGCCCCTTTAGAGGTGGTAGAGAATCTTCAGTCGATGGAAGAAGAAGGTGAAGAAATCTATGAATCCATAGAAGAGATCTGGCCAGATTACCCTACCGAAGAAGATTATCTCTGGAACGAAGACGAGTATTAATTCACTTCTCAAAGCAAAGCACAAAGCCTCTTTAAGAGGCTTTTTTTAGTTAATTTTACCAGAATTATGAGCATTGTAACGAATATTCTCAAAGCCTTTGTAGGCGATAAATCTAAAAATGACATTAAGTCGATTCAGCCCTTGGTTGAGACGATTAAAGAAGCAGAGGTGGGTCTTTCTGAATTATCCGCTGACGACCTAAGAGCTAAGACCTTATACTTTAAGGCTACCATCAAAGAGGCTGTAGCCGATATCAATAAAAGGATAGAGGCTCTTTATCATCAAATTGCAGAAACTAAAGATATTGACCAGCGCGAGGTGCTTTACGAGGAGATAGACCAGCTCGATGATAAAATTATAGCTACCAACGAAATCACCCTTAAAAAATTGCTCCCCGAAGCCTTCGCTGTTGTTCGCGAAACGGCCAGGCGATTTAAAGACAATACTACTATACGTGTAAACGCATCGGCCTTTGATAGAGAACTTTCAGCTACGCGCACTTATGTGAAGTTAGACGGTGAACAAGCAATCTGGTCTAATTCTTGGAATGCCGCCGGAAAAGAGGTGGTTTGGGACATGGTACACTACGATGTGCAGCTCATAGGAGGAATCACTCTTCATGAAGGAAAAATTGCCGAAATGCAAACTGGAGAGGGAAAAACACTTGTGGCCACGCTTCCGATGTATTTAAATGCATTGACAGAAAAAGGTGTTCACCTAGTAACTGTTAACGACTATCTAGCCAAGAGAGACAGCCAATGGATGGCCCCTCTATTCGAGTTTCACGGACTTTCTGTCGACTGTATCGATAAGCACCAGCCAAACAGTGTCGAAAGACGAAATGCCTACATGGCGGATATTACCTACGGTACGAATAATGAATTTGGCTTTGATTACCTCAGAGATAATATGGCCCATCAACCTCAAGACCTTGTTCAGCGCAAGCATAACTACGCCATAGTAGATGAGGTTGATTCTGTTCTCATAGACGATGCCCGAACGCCACTTATCATCTCAGGCCCCGTACCTGAAGGAGAGCGTCATGATTTTGACAAGCTTAAACCAAGAGTAAGCGAACTAGTTCAACGCCAGCGCACTGAGCTTACCGCAACTCTTGCAGAATCTAAGAAGAAAATACAGGCTGGAGATCTTAAAGAAGGTGGATTTTTACTCTTACGCGTGCACCGCGGACTCCCTAAAAACAAAGCCCTTATTAAATTTCTGAGTGAAGAAGGTAACCGGCAATTACTGCAAAAAACGGAAAGCTTCTATCTGCAAGACAACGCTAAAGAAATGGCTAAGGTAGACGCTGAACTTCTCTTTACCATTGAAGAAAAAAACAACCAAATCGAGCTGACCGAAAAAGGGATTCAAACCCTTTCGAATGACGAAGATCAACAGTTTTTTGTTTTGCCCGATATCGGTGGAGAGGTAGTCGCCATTGAACGTCTTGGTCTTTCGGTCGAAGAAGAAGCTAGCAGAAAAGAGCAACTTTTTAAAGACTTTTCTATAAAAAGTGAGCGTATTCACACACTTACTCAATTGCTTAAGGCCTACACCTTATTTGAAAAAGATGTAGAATATGTGGTTATCGACAACAAAGTTAAGATCGTCGATGAGCAAACGGGTCGCATTATGGACGGACGCCGATACTCCGATGGATTACATCAGGCTATTGAGGCTAAAGAAAATGTTAAAATAGAAGCGCTCACTCAGACCTTTGCAACCATTACTTTGCAGAATTATTTTAGAATGTACAGCAAACTTTCGGGTATGACCGGAACGGCAGTAACTGAAGAAGGGGAATTCTGGGAGATTTATAAACTCGATGTGGTTGAAATACCCACCAATAGACCCATCTCAAGAGATGACAAAGACGATCTTATCTACAAGACCAAGAGAGAAAAATATAACGCCCTTATAGAAGAAGTAGTCAAACTATCCGCTCAAGAACGACCGGTACTTATAGGAACTACTTCTGTTGAGGTTTCAGAGCTTGTTTCTAAGCTACTATCAGTACGCAAAATTAACCACAATGTACTTAATGCTAAACTTCACAAGAAAGAAGCAGAGATCGTGGCTGAGGCTGGAAACGCTGGTATTGTAACCATCGCGACTAACATGGCTGGTAGGGGTACCGACATAAAACTAAGTCAAGAGGTCAAAAAGGCCGGTGGTTTAGCCATTATAGGTACCGAGCGACACGACTCAAGAAGGGTAGATCGGCAGCTCAGAGGTAGGTCAGGACGTCAGGGGGATCCAGGAAGTTCACAATTTTACGTATCGCTTGAAGACAACCTTATGAGGCTCTTTGGATCTGAGCGCATGGCTAAAATCATGGACCGCATGGGCTTAAAGGAGGGTGAGGTTATTCAGCATAGTATGATGACCAAGTCTATAGAGCGTGCGCAAAAAAAGGTAGAAGAAAACAACTTTGGCATTCGCAAGCGTCTATTAGAATACGACGATGTTATGAATGCTCAGCGTGAAGTCATCTACAAACGAAGAAAACACGCACTCTCTGGCAATCGTCTAAAAGTAGATATTGCCAACATGATCTTCGATACTTGTGAAGCTATAGTCGAGCAATCAAAGGCTGCAGAAGACTACAAAGATTTCCAATTTCAAACGATCAGTCTTTTCGGTATCAATGAATTTTTAGACGAAGAAACCTTTATCAAATCCTCTATTCCCGTGCTAACCGATGAACTTTATGCACAAGCCTACAGGGCTTACGAGCAGAAGTTGCAGGAGCATGCGCAAGTGGCACTTCCAGTAGTGCAAACTATACTTATGAACCCTTCAAATACTTATAAACGAGTAGTTGTTCCGTTTACTGATGGCCAAAAGACGATTCAGATTGTCACCGATCTTGAAAAGGCCAATGAAACTGGGGCAGAAAGTTTAGTTGAAGATTTCGAGAAGAACAGCGCACTAGCATTCATCGATGAAGCCTGGAAAGATCATCTCCGAAAGATGGATGAACTTAAGCAGTCGGTTCAACTGGCCGTGCACGAACAAAAAGATCCGCTACTTATTTACAAGTTCGAAGCTTTCGAGCTATTTAAAGCTATGCTTTCGAAGGTAAACAGAGAACTACTTGGGTTCTTATTAAAAGCTAGAATTCCTTCTGAACAGCAAAGACCCATCAGCGATGTTAGTGCGTTGAGAAAGCCCAAGAATGAAAAATTGAGTACTTCGAAAGAGTCGTTACTAAACACTGAAGAATTGGCACAAAGACAACGAGAAATTTCGGCTGGGGCTTCAAGTGCTAGACGTTCGGTAACCGAGACGGTTACTCGAGAAAATCCAAAAATTGGACGTAACGAACGTGTGACTATTATTCACTCCTTAAGCGGTGAAGAAAAAGAATTAAAGTATAAACAAGCCGAGCCTCTTCTTCAGTCTAAAGAATGGGTACTGAAGTCTTAGCGTATGTCGAAGGCACCTAAAGAACGTTGGCTTGTTCAAAGAGAAATTCTTTTACGGGTAAACTATATGGCTATGTTGCTTTGCTCGGCGACAGCGATTAAATTCGGCCTAGAGCATTCCTTCACTATCTATTTCTTTGCAGCTATTGCTTTTGCCATTCTGCTTTTTATCAATGCCAAAGCACTTAAACCCAAAAAAAATGTATAATCCTCTTATCCTTTTTAGCGCGTTACTATTTTTATCGTGTGCGTCTAATGCACAGAATCAGAGTAACAGAAGTTATCCCATACAAGACGACTCGCTAGAGGTAGCCTATTTCGCTTCTGGATGTTTTTGGTGTGTAGAAGCTATTTTTGAAAGCGTAGAAGGGGTTGAAGAAGCAATTTCTGGCTATGCCGGCGGAACCGAGAAAAACCCCACCTATCGCGAAGTGAGCTATGGCAATACCAGTCACGCAGAGGCAGTGGCAGTGTACTACGATCCGACCCTAATAAGCTTTCAGCAGTTACTCACCGTATTTTTTGTGTCTCATGATCCAACAACCTTAAACCGCCAAGGACCCGACCGCGGAGCCCAATACCGTTCTATAGCCTTTTATTCTTCAGCGTCAGAGAAACAGTACATCGAGGCCTATATTAAAGCTCTAACCCAATCCAAGGTTTACGAACAACCTATCGTTACCGAGGTAAAGGCGTTTGATATATTCTACGAAGCCGAAGCCTATCATCAAAATTACGAGAAGAACCATCCGTACGATTCGTATATTCTAAGTGTATCTATTCCTAGATTGAATCGATTTAAGAAGGCCCTTCCAGAACTTTTAAAGACAGAAGCGGCTCATGAACACTAAAACAGCAGTGGTTACCTCAGAGCTACTATCTATTGTGATTCCGGTCTACAATGAAGAAGATAATGTAGTCTTATTGACGCAAAAAATTCACGAAAGTCTGGTCGGTTATACCTACGAAATCGTATTTGTGAATGACTTTTCTACTGACCAAACCGTTCAACGCATCAAGCAGATGAACGACCCCCTAGTTCATCTAATAGAGTTAAAAAGAACTACGGCCAAAGTCTAGCCCTAGCAGCGGGCATAGATTACGCCCACGGTGAATACATTATCACTATGGATGGCGACCTTCAAAATGATCCTTGTGATATTCCTAGAATGCTGCAGGTGGCTGTCGAGGAGCATTATGACCTTGTGACTGGAATTCGTCAAAAACGAAAAGATAGTTGGCTTAAAACTATTCCCTCTAAAGTGGCGAATTTTCTGGTGCGCAAAGTGACTAATTTATCTATTAAAGACAACGGATGCGCTTTAAAAGTATTCAGTAGAGATATAGCTAAAAACCTGAATCTCTATGGAGAAATGCACCGGTTCATCACCTTGCTCGCCTTTCTAGAGGGGGCACAAATCAAGCAAGTTCCGGTTAGTCATCACGCAAGACACTCAGGAGTATCTAAATACGGACTAGAGCGGGTATTTAAGGTGGTGGCCGATATGCTGTTACTGCTGTTTATTCGAAAATACTTGCAGCGCCCCATTCACCTATTTGGCATATTTGGATTCTTTCTCATACTGATCGGGCTTGGTACCAATGCTTGGCTTTTGGTCGAGAAATTCTATTTCGGCGAAGATATTGGACAGCGTCCGCTACTCATATTCGGACTTATGTTTATTCTGGCCGGAGTGCAATTATTCACCATAGGTATTGTCATGGAGATGCTCATCAGAACCTATTATGAATCGCAAAGTAAGCGTCCGTATCGCCTTAAGGGTGTGTGGAAAGCGTCAAACGATTAAGGTATCTAAAACCATATGAACACAAGGCTAAAAAACAGCCTAAAAACATCCATTAAGGTAGTCGTCAGCGCGACGCTTCTCTATTTGGTGTTCTCTAAATTGGGAGTAGAAAGTCTTTGGCAAACCCTAAAGCAATCAAGTCTGCTAAGCTTCATCACCGCCTTTTTGCTCGTGCTTGGTTCCAAATGGTTATCGCATATACGACTGATCAACTACCTTAAATCAATCGACCTTATAGTTCCACAGTTAATGCATTGGAAGTTGTATTTGCAGGGCATGTTTTACAACTTGTTTTTGCCTGGAGGAATCGGCGGAGACGCCTATAAAGCCTACGTTCTCTCCAAACAGTATCCTGTAAAGATTAAGCGAATTATAGCAGCTCTATTTCTAGATCGATTAAGCGGTCTTGTGGCCTTGACTACATTAACTCTCTTACTTTGTAGTATCTATTTTGGACTGTACTTCCCTGTCATTAATACCGCAATAAAGCCAATAGCTCCAGTAATCCGATTTGCGGTTGTACTTAGTCCGTTTGTTATCCTGGGCTTTTACGCCGTTCATCGCATTTGGTTTCGCTATGCACTTGGTGTTTTTTACCAAACAACCTTAGGGTCATTTGTGCTGCAAGGCCTACAAGTCATTGCCGCTTATATACTGCTCTTAGGATTGGGTAACTTTGAAAATGCCTGGCCTTTTCTGCTGCTTTTCACGCTGTCTTCTATGTTGTCTGTTTTACCATTGAGTATAGGTGGAATAGGTCTCAGAGAAATCACCTTTTTCTATGGAGCGCAGTGGCTTCAGTTAGATTCGGAGGTAGCCGTGGCCCTAAGTGTGTTATTCTTTAGCGTAAATGCCTTGGTTTCTCTTATTGGCCTGCCCTATCACTTTAAGCCTGTATTTAAAGCAATTGTCTAGGGAACGTACATAATTCGTTTTACCGCTAGCTCTTGATTTCTTGTAGATTTATTTAAAAACCGAAAATTTAATTTAGTTACTCTGTAATGCAGGGCACTTGTATGCTCTATAGCAGACGGATGCGCTAGTTTAAATTCTATAAGATGTGCCTGGTCGACATAAACGTATGAAGCTTTGGGTAAGATCTTTATCTCCTTTTTGGCTAGAGGAATAGAAGGTTTCTTTCGTTTAAAATCAAGCGCCCATATATAGTCATCAGAGTAATTATACAAAGGGACATTTGTGGGAATTCGGCTATAAAGTTGAGTTCCGGATTGATACTCTAGCAACTTTGGATAAAAGTGGCAAAACCCAAGTGCATTAAAGAGAAGCGCTGAAGCTATCATCAAATAAAAGGGGTTGAGCTTCTTGCTGAATTGTAGATAAAAAAGTAGCATCCATGCACCAAAAAAGAAAATTGCGGCGAGTAGATTTAAATCAAAAACCAGCATCAGCCCCAAACTAAAGATGAAGTATATTTCTACCAACAAAACACTAGAGAAAACAATTAATTTTTTCCAAAACCCTAAACTCATACCAGTTATTCCCTGGGCAATTGTAAGGGCAAATAATGGCATAAGTACATTGAGATAGTGGGGAAGTTTAAACTGCGAAAAACTCATTAGAAGAAACAGCGGAACAAGCGCCAAAAAAGAAAACCATATAGGCTTGAGTCTTATCGAGAGGGCATTTATTGAAAACCGGAACCCTTGAGCTAAAAAATAAACGGTATACGGAAGCAATACCCAAAGAACGGTATGAAAGAAAAAGAAAAATCCGTTGGAGTTTTTACCGTGACCTGTGCCGCTGAGGCGCTCAAAACTCTGATCCCATAAGATAAACTGCACTCCGCTTCTTTCTGAAACGCCGCGAATTACCTTCTCGGGGTGCATATCAAACTGCATGTAATAGGCGTAGAGCATGGGGCTCAGGCTCAAAAAGAAGACTAAAAGGCCAAAGACGATTTTATACGACCACAGCACCTTCCAAGATTTCTGCAGGTAGATATAGCTTATAAAAGATATTCCGATCACCACCACTGCCAGCATTCCTTTTGTAGAGAACGCTATGCCTGCCGCAAAGGCAGCTAACGCTATATCTACCAAGCGCTTAGAATGAGTATAGGCTAAGAGCTTCCAAAGTGAAAAGGCCACAAATGACACCAAAACACTATCTGTTCTTAGATCAAAAGCCGCCAAAAGCATAGTCTGAGTCGACAAGAAAACAAATGCGGCAATACTTCCATAAGCACTATTTCTCAAAAGACTTCCCAGCCGGAAGAGCGCATAGGCGCCAAGTATCAAACTCAAGAAAGCCGGAAGCCTATAGGCCCATGGAGTGTATCCGAAAATCTCAAAACTAAAAGCAGAAAGCCAATAGTGCATATGTGGCTTATCGAGATAGTCTACTCCATTTTTATATAACTGCCAATACTCATTTTCTTGAGCCATCTGCATGGCCATTACAGCAAACTGAGCAGAATCGTTTTCTATCAGTGGCATAAACAAGGCAATTAGGTACAGTGCACCCAGCAGTAGCCATAGTGTCCAATGAATCTTACGAATGCGCATTTGTTTTAAGTATCCAATAATTAAAGGCAAAGGCGAATGCCGATCCCCAGAAAAGTCCAAAAGCACAGCCCACCACAATATCACTTAAATAGTGCACTCCTAGGTAAACCCTGCTAAACGCTAATAAAAAAGCCCAGAAAAATAACCATCGAAAAGCTTTGTGATACCTTATAAAAATGAGCGCAAAAAAGGTGGCAGCGGCAAATCCGTTAGATGCATGTCCAGAATAAAAACTATACAAGCCTCCGCAGTAATTAAGTGGTCTAAGCAAGGGAGAAATTTCTGGGTCGTGGCACGGTCTAAGACGCATAAATCCATCTTTAAAGGCATTGGTAAACTGGTCTGAAACGGTAATCAGAAGCACCGTAAACAAAACTAGTAATCCAAACTTCTTCCATCCTAAATAGCGCTGAGCCAAAAAAAACATGGCTAAGTATAAGGGCAGACTATTCTCTTTCTTGGTGATTAGTAGCCAAAATTGATCTAAGAAGTATGTTCCAAAACCCTGAACCCACAACAAAAACCAACGATCGATCTGTTGTATGGTCTCAAGCATCACGCATCAAAAGATTCGATCTCTTTGTCGTAAAAGGCTAGAGCTTCTTCGATGAGCTTTACGCTCTCTTCTTCTAATTCAGAGATGTCGTCATCGTCAAAAGATTCGAACCAGGTAACCTCGTCGTTAGCCACATTTAGTAAAAAACGCGGATACTCTGTATGTAACACGAAAACCGTTTCGGCATGATCAGAATTGTCAGCCAATAAAAATTTAGGAAGTGACATAGTGAACGCGATGTGTTTTAGATAAATACTGAAATCGAAGGTACAACAATAAGGCGGAGACCGTAAGCCCTAGGGTAAGCCCTATCCATATGCCTTGAGTAGCCAAAGAGGTGTGTAATCCGAGGTAATAGCAAATGGGAAATCCGATGATCCAGTAGGCAATAAAGGTAATGTATGCGGTAAATTTAACGTCTTGCATTCCCCTAAGTGCACCTATAATGACCACTTGAAGCCCATCAAAAACTTGAAATATAGCAGCCCATAAAAGAAGATCACTAGCTAAAGCCATAACAAACAAGTTGTCTACTTTATTTATGGGGTCATTAGCATCTAAATAGAGTGCAGGCAACACATGTCTAGCAGCCAAAAAGCCTACAGCGAATAGCACCTCGATCACCAAAGTCAAAAAGAAAATAGACTGAGCTACTTCATTTAAGCGACGGTAATCGCGTTTACCGCGTTGATTGCCCACACGAATCATAGCCGCCACATTTAAACCAATTCCCACCATATAGGTCATAGAGGCCAGGTTAAGTGCGATTTGATTCGCAGCTTGATACAGCGTTCCCAAAATCCCGCTCAACCAAATAGCTGAAGTGAACAAGGTAACTTCAAAAAACACCTGAAATGAAGACGGAAGTCCTAATGAAAGTATACGTCTAGAAAAGCGCCAACTAATTATGCGCCAACGTAAATCAGAGAGGTAAGGAGCAAAAAAAGTGGAGCCCTTTAAAAAGGCAATAAGTAAAAACAGCATAACCAATCTCGAAATCAAGGTGCCTAAAGCCGCCCCTGAAACCCCCATTTCTGGAAATCCAAAGTTTCCAAAGATGAGCAGGTAATTCAGAAGAACATTAAGTAGATTACCTATAATAGAGGCATACATAGGCAGACGAGTGCGCGACAAACCATCACACAGTTGTTTTATAGCCTGAAAAAGCATCAGTGGAATCAACGATACCCCAACTATAGTCAAAAAGGGTACTGCAAAGACTAGTACTTCTTCGGGCTGCTGCATTTGATACAGCAAGGGTATAGAAAGAAATACTACACCGGTAAGCACTAGCCCAACTATTCCACAGATTAATACCCCGTGCTTAAACACTTTTTTTATTTCAAACTGCTTTTTGAATCCGTCAGCCTCGGCGATGAGCGGAGTAATGGCGGTTGAAAGCCCTATCCCCACCGACATCGCTATAAAAAGAAAGCTATTTCCCAGAGAAACCGCAGCAAGCTCAGCGGGGCCCAACTGCCCAACCATTATATTATCGGCAAAGGCCACTAAGGTGTGACCTAACATTCCGAGAATTACCGGAGCGGCGAGATTAATATTATACGGAACCTCGGCTAAATGCTTTTTTATAGAAGTAATCATTGGTTTTTTGCGGCTTTCCAAAGTTCATCCATCTCCTCTAAGGTCATATCCGCTAGCATTTTGTTTGATGTACGCGCTTGCTCTTCTATAAATTGAAAACGCTTTATAAATTTTTTATTGGTGCGCTCTAGCGCATTCTCGGGATTTATTTTCAGAAACCGAGATAGATTGATCATTGAAAATAAGAGGTCTCCGAACTCTTGCTCCATATTTTCTTTATGGTCGCGGGCTATTTCGGCCTCGAACTCAGCCCACTCTTCCTTAACCTTAGCTATTACTTCGATGGTTTTCTCCCACTCAAATCCTACGCCTGCGGCCTTCTCTTGAATGCGCTGCGCCTTAATAACCGATGAAAGGCCTTTTGGCACACCTTCTAGCACCGAGGTCTTGCCTTCTTTAAGCTTTATCTTTTCCCAATTCTTCTTTACTTCTTCTTCATTGTTCACCTCAACATCTCCGTATACATGCGGATGACGCACAATCAATTTCTCACAAATACCGTTTGCAATATCGGCCATATCAAAAGCGTTTACCTCTTCGCCAAGCTTGGCGTAAAAGACGATGTGCAACAAGAGGTCTCCCAATTCTTTACGCACCTCTTCTAGGTCATTATCAGCAATCGCATCAGATAATTCGTAAGTCTCTTCGATAGTCAGGGTACGCAACGATTCAAAAGTCTGCTTGCGATCCCAAGGACATTTTTCACGAAGGTCATCCATGATATCTAACAAACGTGAGAAGGCTTCA
Organism: Flavobacteriaceae bacterium; assembly: GCA_018402205.1. GTDB lineage: Bacteria > Bacteroidota > Bacteroidia > Flavobacteriales > Flavobacteriaceae > UBA3478. The sequence continues at coordinate 242,061 of JAGYIX010000004.1, read as the reverse complement.
AGCTGAAGTTTACGATCTTTTACAGGCATTAGTGAGCACTTAGGGTTAGTCTATTACTATTAATGGTCGGAGGCAACTCTTCAGTCTGAACTCCAAAGCGAAGATGAAAGCGATTTTCAGTTACGTTCAAATCTATGTCAAGAGTATCCAATAGAGTCTCGCCAGACTGCAATGTTAACGCATTAATAACCGTATTCTCTCTAATAATGCGCTCTCCCTCTAACAGATAAGCGTTTAACTTAACCGCACTAGATAATTCTGAGCGTACTTCAAAACTGTATGGGTTGTGAATAGTCAAGGCAAATCGCCCATCAGCTAGAGGCTCAACAGCAACCTCCAACTTATCGAATGCCCTAAATCGATCAATAAATCGGTAGTAAATGCGCGCATTGTTGGATGCCGTATAGGTCTGAAATCCGTCTTGGTTTCTTTTGTGGTGAACCACTAAAACCTTTTTGTCTCTAAAAGTTTTTTCGCCACCCCAATAATCAAACTGCGTATTATTGAAGTATACGGTGCTTAATGTGTGGGCAGTCTTACCCGAATAAAACTGGTACCTAGAAGCGTTTTCATAGCTGTTTATAAACACAATGGGGTGGCCTTCAGATAGCACCTCTAACTCTTGGGCCCAATTATCCCAATTATGAAGAGGTTCAAGACCTTTACTCAGCGACTTCGGAAGAAAATCAACACTAAGGTACAGCCTGAATAAAACGAAAAAGAATAGCGAAACCCTACTCAATCGCCTCACCCATAATCCTAAACTGGCAGAATTAGAAAGTGGCTCAAATGCCAATATCATTAATGGAACCAAAACAACACTCGTCCAGTGTTTGTGAATAAATACCCTAAACGACTGAACTAAAAAGAAGATAAGCACCCCGAAAAAGACCCATTTTAGGGCTCGATTAAGGTCGTTTTTAGCGCCTTTCTTGAAGAGCGCTATAAAGAGAGGTATACTCACCAATGGTCCAAGAACCACGGGTTGTGATAGAAGGTATGAGACCACATTAGATGTCTTAAAACTAATGTCAGCACGGTCATTAAGATGAAAGACAAAACTAGACCAATCGTTGAGGTAAAGCCAATAAATGTGTGGGCTTAAGAGCAGTAAGCTCAAAATAACGATACCCCAAAAAGAGGGCTTCAACACCAATCTTGGATAAGAAAGTACGGTGAAAAATACAATTAACACGCCGTGGTACTTGCTGAGCAACATTCCGGCAATGGCCACAGAAATACCCAATACCTCTTGCCATCGCTGGCGCTGCAAATAGCGTTTGTAAAACCAAAAAAATAAGACCTCAAAAAAAAGCAGAGGAATATCAGTTTTTATCAAGAAACTACCCGCATGCACTGCCAGTAGACCGACCACCATGAACAGAAATAGCCTGATATGCTTCTTTGCGCAGAGGTCGTACAGAAACCAAATAGTAGCTGTACTAAGCAGGCTTGAAAATAGGCGTGCGCCAAATTCACCTGGGCCTAGCAATGATCCTAAATAAGAAAAGAAGGCCACTGCAGGAGGATGATCGAGATAACCCCATTGCAAATTTCTAGAAAACAGCCAGTAATAGGCTTCCTCTCCTGATAGCGGCATTAATCCGCCCTGAATAGCTCCGGCCAAAAACCAGATTACCAGAAACACATAAAGGGTGTTTGGATGTTCTTTAAGCGCGTATCTCATGCTGCAGATTCAAGGCGAAAATAAGGCTTTTAAGAACGATGCCTATGAAATTACTCCAGATCCGATGAGTTCGTCTTCATGGTACCAGGCCGCAAATTGACCGGGAGTGATCGCTGACTGCTTGCGCTCAAAACGCAGGTATACCCCTCCCCGTTCGCTATCAGTAATAAGTGTGGCAGACTCTAAAGGCTGACGGTAACGTATACGCGCCTTGACCTCTGTCAGATGCTTTAGATCTTCACGCACATAGTGCAGGTCGCTTGATTCGATATACAAGGTGTCTCTCCACAGCGCCCAATGATCACTGCCTTGGCCTACATAAACCAAATTTTTAATAGTGTCAATACCAATTACAAATAAGGGGTCTTTGGTTCCGCCCACAGCTAGTCCTTTGCGCTGACCAATGGTAAAAAAATGTGCGCCCTGGTGAAACCCTTTATCTATACCCATATCGGGGTTAAATGCATACGACATGCTTCGCGCTTGAAGGCCTTCTGCGTTAGAATGGTCATAAGGTATATTTGGAATTTCTATGATTCGCCCTTTTTTGGACGCTAAACGCTGCTGTAAAAAATCAGGAAGTCTGACCTTACCAATGAAACACAGACCTTGAGAATCGCGTTTTTCTGCGGTAATCAAGTTTGCCTCTCGTGCAATAGATCTTACCTCAGCCTTCTGCAAGTGCCCTATCGGAAATAGACTCTTGGCCAGTTGTTGTTGGCTCAGCTGGCACAAAAAATACGACTGATCTTTAGCCCGATCCAACCCTGACAATAAGCGATAAATAGATTTGCCCTCGCTAGCCAATTCTTCGCGTCTACAATAGTGACCGGTCGCTACATAATCAGCGCCCAAAGCGAGTGCTTGTTTCATAAAAACGTCAAACTTTATTTCGCGATTACACAACACATCGGGGTTCGGTGTGCGGCCCGATTGGTATTCAGCGAACATATAATCTACAATGCGTTTTTTGTATTCTTCGCTGAGATCGATGGTCTGAAAAGGTATCTGCAGCCGATCGGCCACGATAAGCGCGTCATTTGAATCTTCAAGCCATGGGCACTCATCTGAAATAGTCACCGAATCGTCGTGCCAATTTTTCATGAACAGCCCAATGACCTGGTAGCCTTGCTTCTTAAGCAGATAGGCGGCCACGCTTGAGTCAACTCCTCCTGAAAGGCCGACTACTACTTTCGTCTCTGAAATGGGTTTTACCTGAGTCATGTGCGACTACAAAGGTAATCGTAATGGAATTGCTTCGCTATTTTCCGAGTTTCTTTTGGTTCTCAGCTTGCTCCATCATTTCGCGCATTTTGCGCTGAAACTTACCCTCTTTTTTAGGGTTCTCTTTATTTTGCTGCACCTGAAGGTGGATTTTGTTCTCGTCGATGATATAATTCTTAATAACTAACATAATCGCTATCGTCAGCAAATTAGAGACGAAATAGTACAAACTGAGGCCCGAGGCGTAGTTGTTAAAGAAAAACAACATCATTACCGGAGAGAGGTACATAATGAATTTCATATTCGGCATTCCGGGCTGCTGCTGCATTTGCATGGTTTGCCCAGTAGTCATTTGCATATAAAAGAAGATGGCAACAGACGCCAGTATCGGAAAGAGACTAATGTGGTCTCCATAAAATGGTATGGTAAAGGGCAAATCAACAATGGTGTCGTACGAAGAAAGATCATCTACCCATAAGAACGATTTCTGTCTAAGGCTAAAGGCAGTAGGAAAGAAGCTGAAGAGCGCATAGAACACAGGCAATTGAAGCAGTGCCGGAACACATCCGCTCATCGGATTTACCCCGGCCTTTCGGTAAAGCTTCATAGTCTCCTGCTGTTTTTTCATAGCATTGCTCTCGTACTTCTTGTTAATCTCTTGCACCTCGGGCTGAATCACCTTCATTTTAGCCTGAGACACATAGCTCTTATAGGTAACCGGAGAAAGCACCAGGCGCACTACAAGGGTCATTACAATAATGGCTATGCCATACGGAAACACGCCAGCTAAGGCATCGAAAAACGGATTAAAGACATAGCGATTCAGAGTTCCAAAAATCCCCCATCCAAAAGGGATTGATTCAATGATTCCAAGATCTTTATGAGCGGCCATAGAAGTTGCATCTGTAGGGCCCATATAGAGATAAAGCGACTCGTTTATCTCTCCGCCTATTAAAGTTAAAGGGGCTTCTGTGGTGTATTTTTTGGTGTGCTTAATCGCCTTGGATTCTTCTTCTACTAAATTCTCAGAGCGCATAAGCACCTGGCTAAAGGGCCTTTTACTTCCTAAAATGGCACTGAAAAAATGATGACGATTAGATACCCAATCTACGTTTTGAGCCACTTCTTCATCGGAGTCTGAGGTTGCCGAGAGCTTTTTTACGGTTCCAGTATCGTAACTATACGTTAGTCTAGTGTACCGATTCTCGTATTCCACACTTTGGTCGTTTCGGGCCGCCCAATACACCCATTTTAAATTTACTGGATCGCTACCCGCTATATAGCTATTTAAGTTCTGGGTGCGAATGGCTAGATCGATTAAGTATGAGCTATCCTTAAACGTGTAGGTGTATTCGAGAAAGCTTTGAGTATCTATCGCAGCTCTAAAAATTATTTTTGTTTCTGATCCCAAGACTTCTTGGTCAGCGGTAAACAAAAGTTCAGAGGTATCTATTAATCGGTTATCTCGAGTTCTAAAATTCAATCCGAAGTCAGAAAAATCTGCATCTATAAGTCTGACTTGATTTCCCTCATAATCTTGGTGATCTTGCAATATAAGTTCGGATAGTTCAGCACCTCTAGTAGAAAATTTAGCGCTGAATCGATCGGTCTGCACCTCAATCACTGAGTCTGTAGATTGCGTATAGGCAAATGCCCCTACCTGCATACGGTATGCGTCAAATCGCGCTTGATCAGAGAGTATGGGATCACTGCTCTCAGTAGACAGATTTTCTTCGGGGCTTGCCGGAGTAGAAGTTGATTGGGCCAAGCTCTCTTGAGTTTCTTTTTCAAGACGTTCCGCTTCTATTTCTTCTGGTGTAGGTTGATTGAAGTACAACCATCCGAGCATTATCGCAAAGATGAGTACAAAACCAATTACCGCATTCTTATCAAGGCTTCGATCTTCCATTGAGGTCTTTTAACTTAAAAAGCTTGGTTGGCAAATATAAGATTTCATAACACGATTATGCCTTTGCACTTTTTGCGTTGTGGTATTTATTTGCTGCTTCTACAAAGCTCACGAATAGCGGATGGGGATTTTCTACGGTGCTCTTGTATTCAGGATGAAACTGAACACCAACAAACCACGGATGTTCTGGAATTTCTATTGCCTCAACAAGTCCTGTTTCTGGATTAATACCAGAGGCTATCATCCCGGCATCTTCAAGTGCCTGTTTATAGGCATTGTTTAGTTCAAATCGATGTCTATGTCTTTCATTGATTTGATTTTGGCCATGGTAAGCCTTACTTAAAAGAGTTTCGGGTTTAATAGTGCACTTCCAAGAACCTAAACGCATAGTGCCTCCCTTTTGAGCTACCTCTTTTTGAGTTTCCATAAGGTGAATTACCGGGTCAGGGGTATGCTCATCAACCTCTACAGTATTGGCTTTCTTTAAGTTCAAGACGTTTCGCGCATACTCAATAACAGCCATCTGCATACCCAGACAAATACCGAAATAAGGAAGGTGGTGCGTGCGCGCAAAGTTTACTGCCTTTATTTTTCCTTCGATTCCTCGACTTCCAAATCCGGGAGCAACCACTATTCCGTCAAAATTTTCAAACAACTGACCAATAGACTGTTCTTCGAGATGCTCTGAATGCACAGAAACTACATTGACTTTTACCTTATTAGTGGCCCCGGCATGAACTAAGGCTTCTAGTATAGATTTATAAGAGTCTTGTAACTCTACATACTTTCCTATAAGGCCAATGGTAAGCTCGGCGCTCGGAGAAGTTATGCTTTCTACAAATAACCGCCAGCGATCAAGATCCGCCGGGCGTGAAGCATCGAGTCCAAGTTTCTCTAAGACAACGATATCTAGCCCTTCTTCTTGCATGAGTAAAGGCACCTCGTAGATAGTTTTTGCATCTATCGACTGAATGACCGCCTTGGGCGGCACGTTGCAAAATCGCGCTATTTTAGAACGAATATCATCGTCTAATTCGCGTTCGGTGCGACACACCAGCACATCAGCCTTGATTCCGCTTTCCATGAGCGTTTTTACAGAGTGCTGCGTAGGCTTTGTTTTTAATTCTCCTGCGGCAGCCAAATAGGGTATTAATGTAAGGTGCACCACCATTCCGTTATGATCACCTAGTTCGTATAATAGTTGTCGCACAGCCTCTATGTAGGGCAGTGATTCAATGTCACCCACGGTGCCTCCGATTTCGGTGATCACTACGTCGAAATCGCCAGAATTACCTAGAATTTGAATACGCTCTTTGATCTCGTTAGTAATATGCGGAACCACCTGCACTGTCTTTCCTAAGAAATCTCCTCTGCGCTCTTTTTCGATAACGCTTTGGTAAATGCGACCGGTAGTCACATTGTTGGCTTGTGAGGTAGCGCTATTCAAAAAACGCTCATAGTGCCCAAGGTCTAAGTCAGTTTCTGCACCGTCATCAGTTACATAACACTCGCCGTGCTCATATGGATTCAGCGTGCCTGGATCTACGTTTATATACGGATCTAATTTTTGAATGGTTGTTCGGTACCCTCTCGCTTGAAGAAGTTTGGCTAAAGAGGCGGCAATGATGCCTTTGCCTAATGACGATGTTACGCCTCCCGTAACGAAAATATACTTAGTTGGCATGGGTACTTATTTTCTACGGGATATAAAGGTACAAACTTTGAGCAGAGGCATAGGCTCATTTTTACTATCTTTTGATTTAGTTAACACGAAAGTAGCGTATGAAACGACGAAGTTTTATTCAAAATGTACCGGCTGCACTCCTGGTCGCCCCTTTAGGTATGCATGGCCTTGAACAGAAAAAAAACCAATCGACCTCAAGCATTCCTATCAATCACTCGGTTGCTAGGTGGTGTCTTAGTTCATACGACTTAGACAACTTACTACCCCGATTAAAAGACTTAGGCATACATTCTATTGACTTAGTAGGACCCCAAGACTTTGAAATCTTAAAAAAATACGACATGCACTGCAGCATGTGTGAGGGGGCTGCCATCAGTCTGACCGAGGGCTTCAATGACCCTCAATACCACGATGAATTGGTCAAGCGCTATACCAAAGTGATTCCGCAAGTGGCCGATGCCGGATACACCAACTTAATCTGCTTTAGCGGAAACAGAAAGGGCATAGACGATCTAGTAGGGCTTGAAAACTGCGCTCGCGGGCTCGAACGTCTGCTTCCACTTGCCGAATCCCATAACGTAACTCTTCAGATGGAACTGTTCAATGCCCAAGACCATCCCGATTATATGGCCGATTCAAGCCTTTGGGGAATTAGTCTTTGCCGAAGACTTGGATCAGACCATTTTAAACTGCTGTATGACATTTATCACATGCAGATTCAAGAAGGAGATATTATCAAGCAGATCAGCACCTATCACGAGTATTTTGGACACTACCATACCGCTGGTGTTCCAGGGCGACATGAAATTGGAGCGGATCAAGAGCTGTATTATCCGGCCATCATGAGGGCTATTGCTAACACCGGCTTTAAAGGGCATGTGGCTCAAGAATTTATCGCAACCTATAAAGACCCGTTTGAATCGATCGCCGAGGCTATCGCTATATGCGACGGAAGGCGTGTTCCTTAATTGAGTTCTTCTTCAATGCGCTCTCCGTTCTCGTCAAATCGCTCGGGGTAGCGCATTTTTTCGATGGCAAGTAATCGATCTTCTAGCCAAGTATCTGGTATCTCGGGCCAAGGTTTAAACACTTCAGGAGGTAGCACCGTGTCCAAATCACTAAAGTTTAAATCACGCACCCATTTTAACCTATAAGCTACGTTCTGAAAAGAATTAGATCCAAAAGGACGATAATCAATGTCTGAACCAGCATACTGCTGCTTGGTGGTCACTACCTGACCGGAATCTTTTGCAGACTTAACTCTTTCTACAAGCACTCTATAAAAAGCGTCCATAGTCATGTCAAAGGCCCGTGTGGTAGTTACCGAAGGGCTGAACCCAAAACGCCGTTTAAACTTTTCGATAAATTCCGCCGAAGGCCTTCCATAGATTTCAGGATACGCAAAGACTAAAGAAGAGAGGTGAATCGGATTGATCTGATCATTGAAATAAACCAGGCTTGGTGTGGTAGTAAACAAGCGCATGCTTTTTTTGGGCTCGGCATTAATTCCGTTTAATATAGAAATCACTGAGGCCGCCAATCCAGACTTCGTGGTTTCTAAAAAGGCCCAATTAGGAATTAATGAATCTACTATAGAGTCTCTAAATTCGGGCAACTGCTCAACAGCTAAGTCGTTAATTAAACGTAGCTCGTGTGCTTCTTCAAACACAGCTTTGACCTCATATTTGGCTTTTTCTTGTCCGCTATCGGCAAAAAGAAAAACGCGCTCCCCACGGTATTGACTTAAGGCGTAAGAAAGCATTTTTTCACGCATTAGATCAGCCACCGTGCTTCCAAAATAGATACGACCTCTTAGATCTGTTTCTGGCTGCTGAAATGGAACAAATATCGGAACTAAAGAGTCTGGCCTAGATTGAATATAAGACCTAGCCACTCTAGCACTCACTGGGCCGAATACCATATCGGAGTGTATAGTATCGCCCCGGGCAAAATCTGCCATATGTTCTGGGTTGAGTTTAGTGTCTACAAATCGCGCATTTACCTCAACTCCTATCAAGGCCGCAGAATCTATGGCAAAGGTTATTCCATAGTACATTTCAAGGGCCGTTTGCATATCGCGGCGCAACTCAATTTGACGTACCAAGGCCAACGTATCAATCACCCGAAGGGTGTCTACAGGCGTGTCGGTGCTGTATAGACTGTCTATAACTAGACTGTCTCTATACGGTAAGCGGTCTTCTCTAAAGGGGAGCAGAAAAAGGGCGTCTATACGCTCTTTTTGCGCAATCAAATCGGCTAGCGGAGGCAGTGTATCTATGGCGCTTATTTTTGGCTCCAATAGTAGACTGAGCGTATCTAAAGGGGTAGATTCTGGTGCGGGAATACTCCCCTCTTGGCGCTTAGCTCGGGACCGCTTACGCTGAGCATCGATCTGCTGAGGCCACAAAAAAAGCGTCAAAAAGCCAAAGGCTATAAAAGTCCGAATTACTCCCATTCTATGGTTGCAGGCGGCTTCGAACTAATATCGTAAACCACTCTGTTTACTCCTTTTACACGATTGATAATGGTATTTGAAACTTGCTGTAAAAAAGCATAAGGAAGGTCTACCCAATCTGCGGTCATTCCGTCGGTACTCTCTACGGCTCTTAACGCAACAACACTTTCATAGGTACGCTCGTCTCCCATTACTCCAACACTCTTAATCGGAAGTAAAATAGCTCCCGCCTGCCAAACTTTATCGTAAAGGCCTTCTTTTTTCAACGCATCTATAAAAAGGGCATCTACTTCTTGAAGTAATTCAACACGCTCAGCGCTTATTGCTCCTAAAATACGAATGGCCAAGCCTGGGCCAGGAAAAGGGTGACGCCCTAATAATTCTGGGGGCATTTGCATAGCCGCACCTACCCGGCGCACTTCGTCTTTAAATAGACTCTTTAATGGCTCCACCACCTTCAACTTCATGTAAGCAGGGAGTCCGCCCACATTGTGATGGCTTTTTATGGTCACTGAGGGCCCACCGCTTGCAGAAACAGACTCAATTACATCTGGATAAATAGTTCCTTGGGCCAACCACTTAGCTTTTTCAACCTGCTTAGACTCATCGTCAAATACATCGACAAAAACCTTTCCTATGATCTTTCGTTTAGTTTCGGGGTCTTCAATTCCATGAAGCGCGCCTAGAAAACGCTCAGAGGCGTCTACTCCTTTCACATTTAAACCAAACCCCTTGTATTGCTCCAGTACCGATTCGAATTCATTTTTTCGCAGCAATCCATTGTTCACAAATATGCAGTGCAGGCGCTCTCCTATGGCCTTGTGCAACAAAAGTGCTGCTACAGAAGAGTCGACCCCTCCAGACAATCCTAAGATGACGCGATCGTCTGACAATTGTGTCTTTAGTCGGTCTACTGTTTCCTCAATAAAGGCATTTGGCGTCCAATCTTGCTTTAAACCAGAAATAGACACCAAGAAATTCTTAAGCAACTGTGTGCCTTCAGTGGTGTGATAAACCTCTGGGTGAAACTGAATAGCATACGTAGGCTCCCCTTCAAAAGCGTAAGCCACATGCTGAACATCGTGCGTACTCGCTAACAATCTAGCCCCTTCAGGTAAAGCAGTAATGGTGTCTGAATGCGACATCCAGACCTGTGCATTAGGCGAAATACCCTCAAAGAAGGTGTCTTTGTCTTCTACATATTTCAAACGTGCCCTTCCGTATTCTCTAGTACTAGAGGCTTCTACCCTACCACCGTAATTAGCAGCTAAAAATTGCGCTCCGTAACAAATTCCAAGCAGTGGAAGCTTGCCTTTTATACCCGATAAATCTGGTCTAGGCGCTTGGTCTGAACGAACAGAAAAAGGCGATCCAGACAGAATAACTGCGCTGAAATCGCTGAAATCTTTTGGTGCCTTGTCGTACGGAATTATTTCGGAGTAAATATTTAGCTCACGCACCCTTCTTGCAATGAGCTGGGTGTATTGCGAACCGAAGTCAAGAATGAGAACTTTCTGATGCATGCCCAAAAATAGGTATTTGGCAGTAGTGTGCAGTTTCAAAATCGTATTTTTAATACATGATAAAGGCAACAGAACCTACTCTTGAATTCTATGCTCAGCAGATTGACTTTTTGCTAAATAAAGCAACTTCAGAGCCTGAAAGCAGACTTCATTGGGTAACGCTCGGCTCGGTGAATACATCTGAGACCGGAAATGAGCCTGACCTTAGAATGGTCGTATTGCGCAGAGTAGATACAGAGAGAAACTTACTATTTTATACCGACTCACGAAGTCCAAAAATAGAGCAATTTAAAGCGAATACGAAAGCTTCCGTTCTTCTATTCGATCCCACTTCTATGATGCAACTTCGCATCTATGGTGAGGTGTCAGTAGATACTCAAAGTGAAGAGTGTTTAAAAGCAATCGATGATCTCAGTGAGCATTCGCGCATTAATTATACTACTCTTGAAGCTCCAGGCGCCATTTCTTCATCTAAGGGCATACCTTACGATGTCCAAAAGGTACATTTCGGCTTGTTAAAATTTCACTCTACCAAATTTGACCTGCTGCATTTAAGAAGAGAAGGAGCACTGAGAATTCAGGCGAACAATGCGGCAGACCAACAACTAAGCCAACTACGGTGGGTTACTCCTTAACCCCTTCAGGCAGTTCGAGTAATAATAATTGCCCGTGCCCTAAGTCAGCACTGAATGCCGACAAAATGTGTTCAAAAAAGGCATTTCCCATTTGTGCGTAGAGCGCACTAAAGTTTTCGAATCGTTCATGAGCGACCCCCATAGGATAAAATTGATCGTAGATTTCGCTAATGCGCTGCACCTGATCTGCTAATTTGCGTCTTTGCGCTTTTAAGAGTCTTTTCTCCAGTATATCAAGGCCTTTTAATTGTTTCTTTTCTTGAGCGAGTACTGCGCCTATAAAACTCTTATCGGTACTAAGAGCCAAGTCTTTTAACTGTCTAAACTGTTCCGTAATCACCGCCCTCTGGGGGCTAAGATCAATGTCAATATCTGATATTCGGCGAATGACTCCGTTTATGGTGGCGTCTTTAGATGTGGTAAAATCGATCATTTGAGTACCCAAAGCCTTCATTTTTGAACGGTTTTTTGGCGTAACCCAAAACAGCGAATGCCTAAGTATAAAAAGCGGAAAGGGCACCGAAACAGCATCAAAAGCCGCTTTTAGTTGCAAGGCATAAGAAAGTTCTCCTCCTCCGCCAACATAGGCTAAATTAGGCAGAATGGTCTCTTGGTATATAGGTCTTAAAACCACATTGGGTGAAAAATGCTCTGGTGCTTCTTCAAGAATACGCCACATTTCGTCTTTACTGAAACGACGTTTACTATCTGAAAGTACAAAGTGTTCGCCGTCTCTAATAATGCGCTCTCGCGACTGTTTATCTATAAAAAAGAGATTGATCTCACGCGCATGAACTTGTGCGCTAAACCCTTTACTTTTTAAGTTATCAGAGGTGGTGTCTACCTCCTTCTTAGAAAAAGAAACCTGTAGCTCGCGTTCAATAACGGGCTTAAAGAGAGATTTAAGCGCTCGATTTTGCGGATTCATTACTACTAATCCGTATGGTTTAAAAAGTTCGTGAACCAACAGCATGGTGGCATCGGCTAGAACTGCTCCCTTTCGATAGGCAGTAGTGAATAACTCTATAAGCTGAGCAGCTTCTGCGGTACCCGGAAGCAGCTCTCGAATAAGCGCAATCACTTGTTCGAGGTCTTTGGTCTCAAAGTCTCCCACCGCACCCGTTTGATCGGTGTTCCACTTAAGTTTAACTTTTTTGATGTGTAAGTGGTCAATTTCTGCACTATCGTGGTCTTCACTAGCCATCCAATAGATTGGAACACAGTGCATGTCATCAAAGCGCTCATTCAATATCTGACTGAGCTTTATGGTATGAAGAATCTTGTAGATGAAAAAAAGTGGGCCAGTAAAGATATTTAGTTGATGGCCAGTGCAAACCGTAAACGTGTGCTGGTCGCCCAGCTTCTGAATGTTTTCATCGACCGCTGGAGCACTGAGGTTAAGCTGTGCGTACTGATCTTTCAGAGCGGCTACCAAAACCGATCGATTAGTAGGCGGGTAGCTGTCTAACTTAGTCTTTCGCTGCGCTTTGAAGGCTTCTAAAGACGGATGCGCAGTATATAATGAGTCATCTAACTCTTTATTAAGGTAAGACTTAATTAAGGATGAATGGAAATTAGTCTTTGTAAAATGGGTAGTTAAAACCTCCATGACTTACATTAATGGAAGCGAAGATACGCAGTAAATTTCGTAGCTTTTGCGCCCCAAATGTATTGGTCTATGAGACAATTATCTCTTCTTTTGATTTTAAGTGTTAGTTTAAGCTGGGCTCAGCTGCAATCGCCAGCGGATTTTTTAGGCTATGAGCTGGGTGATGCCTTTACCAGACATCACGAGGTGCTCTCCTATTTTGAACACTTAGCAGAACAGCGTTCTTCACAAGTAGTGCTGCAGGCGTACGGAAAAACTAATGAACGTAGAGAACTTACGGTGGCCTATTTGGGAACTGCTGAAACCATTGCAAAACTAGATGCCATTCGCTCGAATCACCTTTCAGGCTTAAAAGGAGAAAATAGCGATGCAGCAGTAGCCATTGTATGGCTGAGTTACAATGTACACGGCAACGAAAGTGTGAGTACCGAAGCTGCTATGCAAACGGCTTATGAGCTGCTCACCTCACGATCAGCATGGCTTGAAAACACCTTAGTTATTATAGACCCCTGTATTAATCCAGACGGGCGCGAGCGCTATGTCAACTGGTATAACCAAGTAAAAAACAGGCATCCGCAGCCTGATCCGAATAGTGCTGAGCACTTTGAACCCTGGCATTCTGGAAGAACTAATCACTATGTGTTTGATCTCAATCGCGATTGGGTATGGACGACACAGACAGAAAGCAAAGCCCGTTTAAAACTATACAATCAGTGGCTACCTCACATACATGTTGATTTTCATGAGCAAGGGGTAGATAGTCCGTATTATTTTGCGCCAGCAGCCGAACCTATTCATGAAGAGGTCAGTCAGTTTCAGCGTGATTTTCAAACCGATCTAGGAAGAAACCATGCAAAATACTTCGATAGTAAAGCGTGGTTATATTTTACTAAAGAGCGTTTTGACCTGTTGTATCCAAGTTATGGAGACTCTTACCCTACCTTCAATGGGGCTATAGGTATGACCTACGAGCAAGGAGGCGGAGGGCGTGCCGGATTAGTTATTTACAACAGAGATGGAGACCCAGTTACCTTAAAAGATCGCATCGATCACCATGTCACCACTGGGCTTTCCACTGTAGAAATGGCATATTTGAATAAACAAAAACTGGCAGAAAATGCCCAAGAATACTTTAAGGCGTCTACCAAAGCCCCTCAAACCTATGTGTTATCGGGTAAGGCAGCGAATATTCAACAACTTACTGAACTTCTAGACCGGCACCAGATCACATACAGTTCTGCTAAAGAGGCCTTGGTCACCGGCTTTGACTACCAAACGTCTACTCAAAAAAGAGTGGCTATAGGAAAGAATCACCTTTTAATCTCAACCAATCAATTTAAAGGAACTCTAGCTAAGGTATTGTTCGATCCTAGTGCAAAACTCACCGATTCGTTGACCTACGATATCACCTCATGGTCACTTCCGTATGCCTATGATCTACGCGCGCTGCTAGTTTCTAAAGACCTATCCGGCGATCCCTATAAAGCTGCTATCAGCTGAAAAACCCATTTTTAACAAAGAGGCTTATGCATACGTTTTAAACTATGAGAGTTTTGAAGACCAACGGGCGTTAAGCTATTTATTAGCTAAAGGTGCCCGAGTACGCACATCTTACGAGGCTTTTGAAGTAAATAATAAACGTTTTTTAGCAGGATCTTCTATTTTATTAGTCAAAGAAAATGACCTATTAGACCAATTAATGCAAGAGTGTGCATCTACTTTTAACAGTCGATTTACCGAAGTTAGCACCGGGTTTGTTAGTCAAGGAAAAGATTTTGGTTCTTCTTCTGTACGCCTAACGAAAGCGCCAAAAATTGGACTACTGAAAGGCAAAGGCGTTTCGTCGTACAACTTTGGTGAATGGTGGTATTTCTTAGAGCAAGACCTAGATGTGCCAGTGACCACTATAGACTATGAATACTTCAGACAAATAGATTTACATGAATACGACGTGCTGATCATGCCCGACGGACGTTATTCTAACTGGAATAGCTCAGAATTTGAGCAGCTAAAGGCCTGGGTAAAACAAGGCGGACGTCTTATTGCCCAATCATCAGCCTTAAATGTACTGAGTGCGTGGGAGGAAACCTCTCTAAAAGGTAAAGAGCGCAATCGCACAGACTACGAAGACAAAGATTACACTTATGCGCTTCAAGAAAGAGCAGCTATTTCAAACAGAATAACCGGAGCTATTTTTAAAACGCGCGTAGATCAAACGCATCCGCTAGCTTTCGGGTACGACTCCAACTACTTCACCCTAAAATTGAGTGAGCATTATTTTGAGAAGCTCGATAAGGGGACAGTTTTTGCTATTGAAGAGAACGCAAGCCCAATTTCAGGATTCGCAGGTAGCAACACCAAAGAGCCTTTAAAGCATTCCTTGGTACTTGGTACTGAGCGACTTGGAAGAGGTACGGTGGTCTACTTTGTAGATAATCCGGTATTTAGAGGGTTTTGGTACGGAGCAAAGCAGTCAGCGGCGAACGCCTTGTTCTTTGATTTCTAGTCTTTCTCCACCTTCTCTTCTTCGTCACCGGTGGTGAGCATCCCCAGCTGAGAGAGTAGGTTGTACCAACTGATTATTTTCTTTATGTCACTCACATAAACACGCTCCTGGTCGTATGCCGGAAGCACTTCAAAGAAATAAGCCTCTAAGTCAGTTTTAGATGCCTTAGGAGAAATCGAAGTAGGTTTTCCAGACTCCTTTTCTGAAATCAACTTAAAAACCTCCCTTAACGGAAGTTCCTTGTCTGAAGTGTACACGGCAATCTCGCTTAGCATGCTCACTTTAGACCTTAAAGGAACTGTTACACGCTTTTGATCCATTAATGACTCTGCCACAAATCCGCCTTTAGTTTGAGCGAGTAGCTTATAAAGGCCTGAATATCCGGCTATAGAAATGATGGTTTCTAACTCTTTACTCATTTTCTTTTCAATTTAGATAGGTGAAATTTCATGCGATACTCTGCTTCAACTTGGCCTCTACTTATTTTTTCTAGTCGTCCTTTTATCAATCTTTTCTTAAGTGGTGAAAGTTTGTCGGTAAATAACACGCCTTCGATATGGTCGTATTCATGCTGTATAATGCGCGCAGCTAGGCCGCTAAATTCTTCTTCATGTAGCTCAAAATGTTCATCTTGATACCGCAATCGTATTACTGAAGGGCGTGTAACCTCTTCTCGAATATCTGGTATGCTTAGGCAGCCTTCTGCAAAAGAGAAATCATCTCCCTGCTCGGCGATTATTTCAGCATTAATGAAAACTTTTTTAAACGATTTTAAAACGATGTGATCTGATGGACTAGCATCTTCATCGTCGGCAAACGGACTGCCATCTATAACAAAAAGGCGTATTGATTTTCCGATCTGAGGCGCGGCCAAGCCTACCCCGTGAGCGTGATACATGGTCTCCCACATAGATGCTATAAGCACATCAAGGCCGTCATATGAAGAATCGATGGCTCGCGCTTTTCTTTTTAGAACAGGATCACCGTAAGCTACAATAGGTAGAATCATAGTACTTTGTCAAAAAAAGATTGAAGTATGAGGGTTGCACTAACCTCATCAATAACTAAACGACTTTGGCGCACTGATTTCTTGGCATTCATAGCTACAAGGGCCTGAGATGCCATTTTCGAGGTAAACCGTTCATCATGCCATTGCAAAGGAAGCCCTAATTCACTTTGGATCGCACGGCCCTTTTTCTCAATAAACGGCGTAGATTCAGAATCTTCACCATTCATTTGAAGAGGCTTACCGATGACCACTAACGAAAAAGGTTCTTCGCTATGCATGCGCTTAAGTTCTTCTAAAAGTTGGTTAGAGGCTACTGCTGTGAAACCCGAAGCTATTCCAATAGAACTATATCCCACTGCAATTCCGGTGCGTTTTATTCCAATATCAAGCCCGACAACTCGTTGCAAAATCTCAAATTTTACACAAAAATAGGTCAATTTGAACAGTCGCAAACTGAGTGCTCACTGTATCTTTGCAAAAAACCCGATGCTTATGCATGACCTGAGAAACCAAATCGAAGCCGCTTGGGATAATCGCGAACTCTTAAACGATGCTTCACATCAAAAGGCTATTCGTCAAGTAATAGACTTGTTAGATGCCGGAACTTTGCGTTGTGCTTCTTTAGACGAACATGGCCAATGGGCAGCGAATGAGTGGGTAAAAAAGGCGGTGGTACTTTACTTTCCTATTCAACAAATGCAAACTCTTGAAGCAGGAATCTTCGAATACCATGATAAAATTCCTTTAAAGCGAAACTTTGCACAAAAGGGGGTGCGCGTGGTGCCCAATGCTGTGGTTAGGTATGGAGCCTTCGTGTCTAGTGGAACCATTCTGATGCCCAGTTATGTAAATATCGGAGCCTATGTAGACGAAGGCACTATGGTAGATACCTGGGCCACCGTAGGAAGCTGCGCCCAAATAGGTAAGCATGTTCATCTTTCAGGCGGAGTAGGCATAGGCGGGGTACTTGAGCCACTTCAAGCCACTCCGGTTATTATAGAAGACAATGCCTTTATTGGCTCTAGAAGTATTGTAGTTGAAGGGGTAAGGGTCGGAAGAGAGGCCGTTCTAGGAGCCAATGTGGTTCTGACCGCATCGACAAAAATAATTGATGTTACGCATGAAGAACCGGTATTCTATCAAGGAGAAATTCCTGCTCGAAAAGTGGTTATTCCAGGAACCTACACTAAAGAATTTAACGCGGGCACCTTTGGCGTGTCTTGCGCTTTAATCATCGGTGAACGCAAAGAGAGTACAGACAAGAAAACCTCTTTAAATGATGCGCTAAGAACGTTCGGCGTCTCTGTCTAAAAACGTTTAAAGTACTACCTTTACAACAGGGTAAGGTCTTTCTATACCTATCACTACTCTCAACTTGGATCGACATGCTCGAAGAAGCACTTAAACACCCTATTTTTAAAAAGATCGGAAAGCTCGCCGACGATCTAGGTCTTGAGTGCTATGTTATTGGCGGATACGTTCGTGATTATCTACTCAACCGAACTTTTAAAAACGATATTGATATTGTCACCCTTGGAAATGCCATTGATCTGGCCGAATCATTGAGTAAAGAACTTGACGGCGCCCCAAAGGTTTCTGTGTTTAAAAACTTTGGCACGGCCATGCTCAAATACGATGATCTTGAAATTGAATTTGTGGGAGCGCGCAAAGAGAGTTACTCCTCCGATTCACGAAAACCCTACGTTACCGACGGAACCCTCGAAGACGACCAAAACCGGAGAGATTTTACCATTAATGCTATGGCTATTTGCCTCAATAGCGAAAGGTATGGGGTATTTGTAGATCCTTTTGGAGGGCAACAGCATCTAGATCAAAAACTACTTATCACCCCTTTGGAGCCCGAGCTCACTTTTAGTGACGATCCACTTCGTATGCTCCGAGCCATTCGTTTTGCCGCTCAATTAAACTTTGAAATTGACCCTAAAACCTTAGAGGCCATACGCACTCAAAGAAAACGCCTTGAAATTGTCTCCTCAGAAAGAATAGTAATAGAGCTGAATAAAATATTGCTTACCGAAAAACCATCTGTAGGTTTAGGTCTTCTTGAAAAGACGCAACTTCTCGAGCTCATTTTGCCCGAATTAAGTGCATTAAAGGGTATAGAAGAAATTGAGGGCATGACCCATAAAGACAACTTTTGGCACACACTAGAGGTGGTTGACAACCTAGCGGCAGAAAGCGATGACCTTTGGCTCAGATGGGCAGCTCTTTTACACGATATTGGTAAAGCCCCTACTAAGCGATTTGACGAAAAATCTGGATTCACCTTTCACGGTCATGAATTTGTGGGATCTAAAATGGTGTACAGGCTTTTTAAACGACTCAAATTACCCTTAAATGAGTCGATGAAATTTGTTCAAAAAATGGTACTCATGAGCTCTAGACCAATTGTAATTTCAGAGCAATTCGTGACCGATTCTGCAGTCAGACGCCTTATTTTTGATGCTGGAGACCACCTAGACAATCTTATGCTGCTGTGCGAGGCAGACATTACCACAAAGAATCCTAACAAACAAAGGCGATACAAAGACAACTTCAAACGGGTTAGAGCTAAGGTTGTAGAGGTTGAAGAACGCGACCGCATTCGTAATTTTCAGCCGCCGGTAGATGGTGATGAAATTATGCGCATTTTCAACCTAAAACCCGGAAAGGAGATCGGGATACTTAAAGAAGCTATTAAAGAAGCTATTTTGGAAGGAATCATTGCTAACGACTATCATGAAGCAAAATCATTTATGCTTGGAAAAGCGGAGACTATGGGGCTAAAACCAGTATAAAATGCGCAGTACTAAAATTCTTATAAACGCTACTATAGCCATCATTTATCTAGTTATACTTGCAGGAGCTGTGGTGCGTATGACTGGTAGCGGAATGGGATGCCCTGACTGGCCTAAGTGCTTTGGATATTACATCCCTCCAACCAAAGCACAAGAGCTGGAGTGGAAGCCAAATCACTCCTATAAAAAAGGACAAGTAATAATTAGAGAAGAGCAACTCGCTGTAGCGCAAAACTCTTTTGTTTCCGATAAAAACTTTAACGACCAAAACTGGAAGAACTATACCAAACACGATTATGCAATATTTAATCCTTGGCACACCTGGATCGAATACATCAATAGGCTTTTAGGCGCATTAGCAGGCTTATTTACCTTGGCGCTATTTTTAAGCACACTACGCATAAGGCCCTTCCATAAAAAACTAGTCACTTTATCCCTAATTACTCTTTTAGGAATACTATTTCAGGCCTGGCTGGGTGCTACGGTGGTTTATTCTGTGTTAAATCCTTTAAAAATAAGCCTTCACATGCTTATGGCTCTTGTATTGGTAGCCTTACTCTTTTACATGAAGTTTAGTGCGAGTGAACCTACGCCATCGCAAGAGTCGCTCAGGCCTTATAAAACATATCTAGCGATAGCAATGGGCCTCACGCTGCTTCAAGTTTTACTCGGAACTCAGGTGCGGCAAAGCGTAGATCATTTTGTAGATGAAGGTAACGCCATTGAGCAATGGATAGATCAAGCCCCAATACTCTTTTACATTCATCGCTCTTCTTCTATTGCCTTACTCTTAGTAAACTTTTTTATTTATGTGCGTTTTAGAAAGGTGTCTTCGCCTTACACCCGCTATTACCTTGTGATAGTGTTTTTTATTTTGCTCGAGGCGGCAACCGGAATTGCCATGAGTTATTTTGCGTTTCCGTTTTCATCTCAGCCGTTACACTTATTTATTGCCTCTTTATTATTTGGGCTTCAAGCGTACCTTTTTATGAAGAGCACCTCAAGTCTGTCATCCTTAAACACCTGATTATATGCTGTACAAAATCCGAGTCATCCTAGATGCCGAAGAAGACGTTTTTAGAGACCTAGCCGTATCTGACCGCATCACTCTTGAAGATTTTCACATAGCGATTGCCCAATCCTTTGGATTTGACCTTAGCGAAATGGGCACCTTTTTTGCCACGGATGAACGTTGGACACAAGGCGTCGAATATCCTATCGTAGATATGGGATTTGATGACGACACCGTAGTCATGCAACACACTCCATTGGCGACGCTTCTAAACGAAAATAACCCGCGTCTAATCTATGTGTATGACCTACTTGCCATGTGGAGTTTTTTCGTGGAGCTCGCTAAGGTGGAAGAAGTAGAATCTAATGAGTTACCCGAGCTACTCTTCAGTTTTGGTTCATTACCCGAGAACGCCCCTGACAAAAGCTTTAAATCTGAGAGGTCTACACGCATTGCAGATGAGGAGGATCTTTTCAACGAAGAAGGCGACGAGATAGACGATTTTGAAGATGAATTCGAAGACGACTTTAACGATAGTAGCGGTAACGACTTTGAGTCTTTCGACGATTATGCAGAAGACTATTAATTTAAACAACACTTATGTTCACCTTATATAATGCACAAATTGATTCCATAGCCTTACACCGCATTGGAAACAAAAGTCGCAATGAACCCTTACATTTATCCAAAGACAAACTTCTCTTAGACGACGAAATTGGGGCACTGCTAAAACAGTACTTTTTTTCTCCGTTTACCCAAAAAGAAACTAATTATTTCCACTTTACGCACGAGATCGATCTAGAATTCAATCCTGTTTATCAGTCGGTCAAGCACATCTTTGAAAATCCAATAAGCCTTTACGAACAAAGTAAGGCCTTAGCAGCTCATCTTTATGATCAATCAAAACACGCGCATATAAATAGTGGAGAATTATACGTAGTGCATTTTACCGAGCTAAGAATAGACAATGAAAAAGTAGATGCTGTTGGCCTATTTAAAAGCGAGGTAAAGCAAGATTTCTTTGAATTTTCTTGGGAAAACGAGAATTTGAATATTCACCTGCGAAAAGGAATTTCTGCTCAAAAACTAGATAAGGGCTGCCTTATTTTTAATACTCCAGCTGAAGAAGGCTATAAAGTGCTAACTGTAGACCGAAATCGCTACGATGCAAAATATTGGCCAGAGTCATTCTTATCTATTTCACCTTTAGAAGACGAGGTTTATTTCACCAAGAATTACTTGAAGCTCTGTAAAGACTTCGCTAAAGATGTGGTGCTAGAAGCAGAAGATAAACAGCAAGAAGTGTTGTTTATGAATAGAGCCATGAATCATTTTGCCTCTAGAGATACTTTTGAAGAATCTCACTTTCTAAATGAGGTTATTGAAAATCCAAATCTCATTCCAGAATTTAAACATTACAAAACAGAAAAAGGCCCAAAATACAGTATCGAAGATGTTTCCTCTTTTGGCATAGCCAACCAGGCGGTTACAGAGGCTCGAAGAAAACTAAAGAATCACATTCATCTCGATACCAATATTCATATCAAGTTAGACTTTATAAATCCAGATTCTGCTCAAAAGTTTGTAGAAAAAGGGTGGGACGAAGAGCGGCAGATGTATTACTATTTGCTGTATTTCAATAAAGAGTCAAAGAGCTAAATCACTCTGAGGTCTTTGTAGTTTCCAATAACAAACAAAAGGGCGAGCTCTAATATAACTCCCATAGAGGTCGCTTTTGCAAATCGTTGATCACCAGTAAATTGACTAATTTGATATCCCAACATATCTATGTGCTCCGCAGAAGACAAAACATCGCTTTTGGCCGCCTCTACTAACCTTCGAAGTTGAGATTCTGCTCCTAATGCTCTTTTTGCCAATGACGAACGCTCTTCTTTCTTGTATTGAAACACCGACTCTCTTTTGAGATGGGTCTTTATTAATTCTGTCATAGTCTGGTTCTCCGGAAAAAATTGTGGCCTATACACCTTCAGGTCACCTTCGTAATTCTGCTGGTCAAAATCTATAGCACGTATTTTATGTATAACACTATCAAAGTCATGTACCGGAATAATCACATAGTTATACGCTCTCATATCTCCCAACAAACGAATCATACAACGCTCGTTAAACTTTACAAACTCCTTGGCAAGTTGAGCCCTTTGTCTTTCGCTACACAAGGGCAAATAGCGTGCAATAAATACATCACCGGGAATACCGGCAATGTGCTCTTCAATTAATGTATCTCTAGAAACTAAGAAATTGAGATTATACGGAGAGAGCAAGTGCTCCAATTCAAGCCCATAGATTCTAGAAGCATCGCTTCTCTTTACATAGAAGTAGGTGTAGTTATCGTTGATAATGTTCCGAATTTTAATTCGAAAGGGTTTTGAATTACCAAAAGTGCAGTAATCAATGGCGTCGACCGATAGGTCTTCGAAAATGGTATCGCTGCCATCAGAATGCAAAATAGAATAGATTTTCTTTAAGGCTATATCAATCTCTTTACGCTCTTCTTCTGCATAAAATACCCTGACCCACAAGGTATCATCGTCTTGATGACTGTATACGGCGACAGAACCCGAAAAACGCAATAAATCTTCGTAATGCACAGGAACGTTAGTGCTGCGCTTGTAGCGCTCTAAATAAGCTTCTAATTTGGAAGAAATGGGGTAACTCGGTTTTTTAAAAACCATCTGCGGACCTGCTCTCATGTTTTCAAGATAGTTTGTTTTAAGAAAATTTAAGCGCCTTAGGATTGCTATTTTTACAGCATGAAGTTAGAGATCGTCTCCACCTTTAAACCCACCGGTGATCAGCCAGAGGCCATTAGGTCTTTAACTGACGGGTTATTAGAGGGCGAAAAGCATCAAACCCTGCTGGGAGTAACCGGTTCGGGAAAGACCTTTACCGTAGCTAATGTGATTCAAATCGCTCAGCGTCCTACTTTGGTACTTGCGCATAATAAGACCTTAGCCGCACAACTATACTCTGAATTCAAACAGTTTTTTCCAAATAACGCGGTGGAATACTTCGTTTCTTATTACGACTATTACCAGCCAGAAGCTTATATGCCGGCTAGCGGCACCTACATTGAGAAAGACCTTAGTATTAACCAAGACCTTGAAAAGCTGCGTCTAAGCACTACATCTTCACTGCTAAGCGGAAGACGAGATGTAATCGTAGTAGCCTCAGTTTCGTGTCTCTATGGAATTGGAAACCCTATTGAATTTCAAAAAAATGTAATTCGCCTTGAACGAGGACAAATAATGGCCCGAACTCAACTGTTAAAGCTTCTAGTTCAATCCCTCTATGCCCGCACCACAGCTGACTTTTCTAATGGAAACTTCAGAATAAAAGGAGATGTGGTTGATGTGTTTCCGGGCTATGCCGACTATGCCTTTAGAATACATTTTTTTGGAGATGAAATTGAAGAGATCGAGGCCTTTGACCCCGCAAACCAGTCGGTAGTTGAAATCTATCAGCAGCTTACCATTTATCCGGCAAACATGTTTGTTACTTCACCTGAAGTGCTTCAAAACGCCATTCACTCCATACAAGACGATCTGCTTAAACAGTTAAGCTACTTTAACGAGATTGGTAAGCCACTTGAGGCCAAGCGCCTAGAAGAGCGTACCACTTTTGACCTCGAGATGATGCGAGAGCTGGGTTACTGTTCAGGAATAGAAAACTACTCAAGATACCTTGATGGACGTGCTCCAGGTACTCGTCCTTTCTGTCTTTTAGATTATTTTCCAGAAGACTACCTCATGGTTATAGACGAAAGCCATGTAACCATTCCTCAAGTGCATGCCATGTATGGCGGAGATCGTTCACGCAAAGAAAATCTAGTAGATTACGGATTCCGATTACCCGCCGCTTTAGATAATCGTCCGCTTAAATTTGAAGAATTTGAAGCGCTTCAAAGCCAAGTGATTTACGTAAGTGCAACCCCCGCAGATTATGAACTCGAAAGATCCAAAGGCGTTCTGGTAGAGCAGCTAATTAGACCAACAGGATTACTCGATCCGATAATTGAAATTCGCCCTAGCAAAAACCAAATCGATGACCTCACCAATGAGATCACCCTTAGGGCAGAAAAGGATGAACGTACACTGGTTACTACGCTTACCAAGAAGATGGCCGAAGAACTTACGAAATACCTAACACGCATTGGTGTTAGATGTCGCTATATTCATAGTGATGTCGACACCTTAGAAAGGGTAGAAATAATGCAAGACTTAAGGCGAGGACTTTTCGATGTACTTGTTGGAGTTAATTTACTTCGTGAAGGTCTAGATCTTCCAGAAGTCTCTTTAGTGGCTATCATAGATGCCGATAAAGAAGGATTTCTCCGAAGTAATCGCAGCCTCACCCAAACAGTAGGTCGAGCCGCTAGACATTTAAACGGTCGAGCCATTATGTATGCCGATGTGATTACTAAGAGTATGCAAGAGACTATTGACCAAACAAACTACAGACGCGAAAAGCAAATCGATTACAATACTACTCACGGCATCACTCCAACCGCTCTAAATAAACCTTTAGACGAAACTTTACGCATACAAAGAGACCGTGCTGAAGGTAATAAACTCAAGCCCTTAAGCGATAAAGAAATAGCCAATCTCAGCGAAGGAGATATTCAATCTCAAATTAAAGAAACCAAGAAAGCAATGGAACATGCAGCAAAATCGCTTGATTTTATGGAGGCTGCTAGACTTCGCGACCACCTGAAGCTATTACAGCTGCAAAAATAACGCAGCTAAGCTAAAACTGCTTTCACCTTATCTGCTGCTTCTTGAAACTGCACGGCAGAATGCACTTCAAACCCAGATTGATCAATAATCTGCTTAGCTAATTCTGCATTAGTTCCTTGGAGACGCACAATAATGGGTACATTGATCTGATCAGCCATATTCTTGTAGGCATCTACAATTCCATTAGCCACGCGATCACAGCGTACAATTCCTCCAAAAATATTGACTAAAATAGCTTTTACGTTTGGGTCTTTTAAGATGATTCTAAAGGCTTCCTCAACCCTCTTAGCATCAGCAGTGCCCCCTACATCTAAAAAGTTGGCGGGTTCTCCACCGGCCATTTTAATTAAGTCCATAGTAGCCATAGCTAATCCTGCTCCGTTTACCATGCATCCGACATTTCCATCAAGATCGACATAGTTTAGCCCTAAAGCTCTTGCTTCTACTTCAATAGGGTTTTCTTCTCGGGTATCCCTCATATCGGCGTAAGCCTTTCTTCTATACAACGCATTATCATCTAAGGTCACTTTTGCATCTACAGCAATCACACGATCATCAGAGGTCTTTAATACCGGATTAATCTCAAATAGACTAGAATCACTTTGCTCGTAAGCTTTATATAGTGCCGCAATAAATCGGGTCATCTCTTTAAAAGCCTTGCCCTCCAATTGAAGGTTAAACGCAATGTTTCTTGCCTGGAAGGCCGTAAGCCCTACAGAGGGATCAATTTCTTCCGTAAAAATCAAGTGCGGAGTTTTTTCAGCTACAGCTTCAATATCCATTCCTCCTTCGGTAGAATACATAATCATGTTTCGGCCAGTGGCGCGATTTAGCAGCACCGAAATATAAAACTCCGAAGTCTCACTTTCACCAGGGTAATACACATCTTCAGCGATAAGCACCTGATGAACGGTCTTACCTTCAGCAGAAGTTTGCGGGGTAATTAGTTGCATTCCAAGGATCTGTTCAGCAATAGTCTTGACCTCATCGATCGATTTTGCCAATTTCACACCACCGCCCTTTCCACGCCCTCCGGCGTGTACCTGGGCCTTTACCACGTACCAAGAAGTACCTGTTTCATCGGTCAATTTCTGGGCAGCCTGGGCAGCAGCTTCAGAGGTGTCTGCCACAATTCCTCTTTGAATATCTACTCCAAAACTGGCTAAAATTTCTTTTCCTTGATACTCGTGCAAATTCATTTTTCTAGGCTTTAAAGTGTGAGCACAAAAATAGAAAAGTGGCAGGAATGCACCTATTGGATTCATACTTAAATCTAGATTCTATTTGTTATAATTTCAACAAATTGTGATTAAATGATAATTATCAAGATCCATCATGGAAATTAGATCGAAGCAACTTAATTTGCGCAAGATTTTAGTTTTATACCTATGCAACAGCCGCCATTCATTGCCATCGCCAACACTTTTGGAGCTCCGGTTTACATCTACGACGCTCAAGTTATCACCGCTCAATTCGAGCGTCTAAAAAATGCATTCAAGCAGGTTGAACATTTAAAATTTCACTATGCAGTAAAGGCGAATTCTAATTTGAGTATTCTAAAATTAATGCACAGTCTAGGTGCCGGTTTAGATACGGTTTCTATAGAAGAGGTTAGACTTGGCATATTGGCTGGTGTGGCCCCTAAAGACATTATTTATACGCCAAACGGAGTTTCTATAGAAGAAGTTGAGGCGGCACGAGATCTTGGCGTTCAAATCAACATAGACAACCTGTCGGTGCTAGAACTTTTTGGCCAGCGTTATCCAGAAACACCAGTTTGTGTGCGCATCAATCCGCATGTGATGGCCGGAGGAAACTCCAACATTTCCGTCGGTCACATCGACTCAAAGTTCGGTATAAGCATTCACCAAGTGCCGCATATTCTGCGCATCGTCAACCTAACCAACATGCGCATTAATGGTGTACACATGCACACGGGAAGCGATATCCTAGATATTGATGTGTTTTTGCACGCCTCCGAAATTCTATTTGAAGCGGCTACTCACTTTAAAGACCTAGAGTTTATTGATTTTGGAAGCGGCTTTAAGGTACCCTATAAAAAAGACGATATAGAAACCCCTATTGAAGAACTTGGTCAAAAACTGAGCGAACGCTTTAATGGTTTTTGCCAAAAAGTACAGAAGCCCTTGACTTTATCTTTCGAACCTGGTAAGTTTTTAGTAAGCCAGGCCGGAACATTTGTGGCAAAGGTGAATGTAGTAAAGCAAACTACTTCAACAGTTTTTGCGGGAGTCGACTCTGGGTTTAACCATCTAATGCGACCAATGCTTTATGGTTCTTACCATCATATCGAGAATCTAAGCAACCCAGAAGGTAAGGCTCGCTTTTATTCGGTGGTTGGTTACATCTGCGAAACAGACACTTTTGGAAGCAATAGGCGCATCGCTGAAATAACCGAAGGAGATTTATTGGCCTTTCACAATGCGGGGGCTTACTGCTACTCTATGGCGAGTAACTACAATTCTAGACTGCGCCCTGCAGAAGTATTATGGATAGCAGAACAAGCACACTTGATCAGAGAGCGCGAAACCTTTGAAGATTTAATTAAAGGACAAGTCGAAATAGACATAGAGCAACTGAGCACAAACCCTATCATTTAGTCTTATCTTTACCTAATGAAACGTCTGCTATTACTCCTTTTAGTGATGGCCACAGGGCTATCCACCTCTCACGCTCAAGAGCAATCCATCAAATGGCTTAGCTTCGAAGATGCTGCTGAAATTGCTGAAAAAGGCACTACCAAAAAATTTTTTATCGACGTCTATACCGATTGGTGCGGATGGTGCAAAAAGATGGACAAAGAGACATTTAATGATCCGAAGGTAAGAGCATACATGTTGGCTAACTACCACATGGTGAAGTTCAATGCCGAACAACCAGCCCCTATAACGTATAAAGGAGAAACCTATAATTTGGTTGGATCTGGGCGTAGCACTTACCACGAATTGGCTTATGCCCTGACTCAAGGAAACCTGAGTTATCCTACCGTGGTGTTCATGACCGAGAAATTTGAAGTGCTTTCTCCTTTGGCCGGATATTACCCAGCAACTCCCTTTCTTCAAATCGCTAGGTATTTCGGAGATTCACTCTTCGAAAACATGACCTGGAAAGACTACGAGGCCAGTCTTAAACCCACTAAATAAGGTCTTATTTTTTTGCTCTATTACCTTCTGCTGTAATTAGGTGCCTCTTTGGTGATGGTGACATTATGTGGATGACTCTCGTTGATTCCACTTGAGGTAATCTTCACAAATTTACCAGTTTCTTGAAGGGTGTGTATGTCTTTTGCCCCGCAATAACCCATTCCTGCGCGCAAGCCTCCAATGAACTGATGCATGCTTTCGTACAAGTCGCCCTTATACGGTACGCGCCCAACAATTCCTTCAGGAACTAGCTTTTTTATGTCGTCTTCTACATCCTGAAAATAGCGGTCTTTACTCCCCTTTTCCATGGCCTCAACAGAGCCCATTCCTCGGTATGATTTAAACTTACGTCCGTCATATATAATGGTCTCTCCAGGAGATTCTTTGGTTCCTGCGAGCAACGAGCCTAGCATTATACTGTCTGCTCCGGCAGCAATGGCCTTAGGAATGTCTCCTGTAAACCTTACACCTCCATCTGCGATAACGGGTACGCCTGATCCTTTTAAAGCCGCAGCCACCTCTAAGACTGCAGAAAACTGCGGAAAACCAACGCCTGCTACCACTCTCGTGGTGCAGATTGATCCCGGGCCTATGCCCACTTTTACCGCATCAGCTCCGGCATCTACCAAGAACTTTGCTGCTTCAGCCGTAGCAATATTTCCAACCACAATCTCTAAAGAGTTGTGGGCCTTTTTGATCTCTTTGAGAATAGCAACTACCCCTTTACTGTGCCCGTGTGCGGTATCAATAACAATGGCATCTACCCCGGCAGCAACTAATGCGTCTACACGATCCAAGCTGTCTCCCGTTACCCCAACTGCAGCGGCAGTTAAAAGTCTTCCGAATTGGTCTTTATTAGCCTTCGGCTTTTGGGTAAGTTTAGTAATGTCGCGAAAGGTAATGAGTCCAACGAGTTGAAAGTGATCATCAACCACAGGAAGCTTTTCAATTTTATACTCTTGAAGAATAACCTCGGCCTCGGTAAGGGTGATTCCCTTGGGGGCAGTAACCAGGTTTTCAGAGGTCATTACTTCAGTGATCGGACGTTCATTGTTTTTTTCAAAGCGCAGGTCGCGATTGGTTACAATTCCGACCAGTTTACCGTGATCGTCTATAATCGGAATCCCCCCAATGCTATGCTCTTTCATGCTCAACTTGGCATCTAATACCTTGGCCTTAGTTCCCAATGTAACAGGGTCTAGTATCATACCCGACTCAGCACGCTTAACACGGCGCACTTTCATGGCTTGATCTTCAATGCTCATGTTTTTGTGCAGCACACCTATGCCCCCTTCACGAGCCATGGCAATGGCCATCTTAGATTCTGTAACTGTATCCATAGCTGCAGATACAATAGGCACGTTGATTCTAAGGTTACGGGTGAATTGAGATGAGATATCTACCTCTCTAGGAAGCACTTGAGAATATGACGGTATTAATAAAACGTCGTCGTATGTGAGGCCTTCGCCTACAATTTTTGAAAGATGTGCGTTCATGCAATTAATGGCTTAATTGCATGCAAATGTACTTAATTAATTCCGCCTTAAACCTATGTGTAAGCACTAAATAGCCTCTTAGCGTGATTATAGGCTACCTCAAATGAGCCTATTTGCACATTTAGCGGTTCTTTATGTTCGGTAAGAAAACTCACCAGCTTCTCTGTCGCAATGTTTCCCACCAAGCGATCAGAAGCCATAGGGCATCCTCCAAAGCCCTGCATCGCACTGTCGAATCTTCGACAACCCGCAAGATAGGCAGCTTCGATATTGGGCCTCCACTGATCCGGACGCGCGTGAAAGTGTGCACCAAAATACACCCCTTTAACAGACCATTCGCTCACCGCATGAAAAACGTCAGAAATACGAGAGGCGTCGGCATTAGCCGTAGTGTCTGAGAGGGAGAGCGTTTTTATTCCTAGGCGGTAAAATTGATCTACCCAATAACAAACAAGTTCAGTAGACCAGGGCTCTCCGTAAGGATTGCCAAAAGCCATCGATAAATAAACTACCAATTCTTTAGAGGCATGTGCACACTTCTCTTGAATTGCCTTGATTTCGTCGAAGGCCTGCATTCTAGATTTATGCGTATTTCGCATTTGAAAAATTTCAGAGAGAGAGAACGGAAACCCAAGTACATCAATAGCGTTATGCGCTAAGGCCTCAGTTGCACCTCTTTGATTGGCAATAATTGCCAAAAGCTTCGTATTCGATACGGTGGTGTCTAAAGCATTTAACACCTGAGCGGTGTCAGCCATTTGAGGTACTGCTTTAGGAGAAACAAAACTGCCAAAATCGAGATAATCAAAGTTACAACAGAGCAACTGTTGCATATAAGCGATCTTCTCAGCGGTAGGTATAAAGGTTTTGATGCCCTGCATGGCGTCTCTAGGACACTCTACAAGCCTAATCATCGCTTCTTTTTAAAAGCGCCTTATGAATATCCCAAATGAGTTGAGGGCCTTTGTATACAAACCCCGTGTATAATTGAAGTAGGTCTGCTCCCGCGTCAAGTTTTTCTAATGCAGCATCTGCCGAATCAATCCCGCCTACACCAATAATAACAAAAGGAGTTTTTTGATTCGTTTTCAAAAAGCGGATGACCTCTGTACTTCTATCGCGCAATGGGGCGCCACTCAGCCCACCTGCTTCTTTAACTATATTTTGTGCTGATTGCAATCCTTCTCTTGAAAGCGTAGTATTGGTTGCAATAACCCCGTCTAAATGCAGCGACTCAATTATTTCTAATACGTCTAAGAGCTGCTCATCAGAAAGGTCAGGAGCAATTTTCAACAATAAAGGTCTTGGTTTTAAATTCGCAGATTGTGCTAACTCGTCGCGCACCTCCATCAATTTTTTAAGCAGCTTAAACAAAGGTTCCTTTTCTTGTAATTCGCGTAAGCCGGGGGTATTTGGAGAACTTACATTAACTACGAAATAGTCTACATGGCTATTTAGCGCAGTCATTGCTAGCACATAATCCTCAACAGCATTCTCATTGGACGTCACTTTATTCTTACCAATGTTTCCGCCTACTAAAGTGCGATGGGGTTTAGATAAAGACCGTGCGATTCGCTCTACACCGTGATTATTAAAACCCAGTCGATTGATTAATGCCTGGTCTGCCTTTAGTCTAAACAATCTTTTTTTAGGATTTCCTGGTTGGGGCTTTGGTGTAACTGTTCCGATCTCCACAAATCCGAATCCAAAATCGGCAAACGCATTATAAATTTCAGCATTTTTGTCAAATCCAGCCGCCAATCCTATGGGGCTTTCAAAATGCATTCCCATTAGCTGTCGGTTTAGTGCCGGCCCTTTAGGAACTAATAGCGAACGCACAAGTCTTGTTACGCCAATGGCTTCCATTAGCTTAATAGCCGAAAAAGAAAAGTGATGAGCCCTTTCAGGATCAAGCGCAAATAGAACAGAGCGAATAAATGCGTACATGGTGTTTATACAAAAAAGGAGTGACATTAATCACCCCTTTAATTTTTAATTGACCGCAGCGCCTTAGGTTTTTTGCAGTTTTTGGCTCAGCTCATGAGACACCGAGCTGTTCTCCAATTTAAGCTTACCCGCAAGCGTTTCAATAACTACAGTTTTATCTGCATCATTGATTTCCATAATTTTGCCGTGTAGCCCACTTTTGGTAATTACCCTATCGCCTTTTTTTAATGCGGTAATAAACTTTTTTTCATCCTTTTGGCGCTTCATCTGCGGGCGGATCATAAAAAAATAAGCTACCACAAAAATGAGTATGAGGGGTAGAAATTGGCTAATAGCTTCCATGAAATAGTACTTTAATAATTATTTCTTTAAAGGCGAATCAAAGGCAGTTGAACCTTCAGGCTCTACAAAAGCTTTAATTCTCAACGTTTCTGTTCCCGCTTTAGTATTCGTAGTCAGAGTGATAGATTTAGTCACTTGATTAACTCCGGTACCGTTAAACATGACCAACAACTCCCCAGATTCTCCTGGAGCTATTGGCGTATTACGCGGATAATCAGGAACGGTGCATCCGCAACTAGAGCGCGCATTGGTAATAATTAAAGGGGCGTCTCCTATATTTTTAAAAGTGAATACGGTCTCTTGGGGAGCACCCGCTCTAATGGCTCCAAAATCGTGTTCTACCTTGTCAAAAGACATACGTGCGAACTTAGTCTGAACATCTCCGTCAGTCGCCGCAGCCGCAGGCATTGCACTAGAGGCCTCAGACTCCTTTGAGGTCTTTTTAGAAGTGTCTCCACAAGACGTATTTACTGCTAGCAGAGTAAAGGATAAAGCCAAAGAAAATAACATTGAATTTTTCATCGTTTAAAATCTATTTATAATAATGCATCAAAAATAAACATTTCTTTTTGCGTTTTACAGCAGGCCCCTTCCTGCTTTATTTATTCGCTTATTCGCATTGAATTCTTTACTTAATTGGTCTAAAATTCCGTTTATGAATAAGCTGCTTTTTGGGGTAGAGTATTCCTTGGCGATCTCTAAATACTCGTTCAAGGTAACTTTGGGGGGTATCGATTCGAAGTCAAGCAGTTCCCCTATTCCCATAATGAGTAAAATCTTGTCTACATCGGTGATCCGATCTTGATCCCAATTCGGAGTTTTTCCTTCGATTTCTTTAGCATAAGACTCATAATTCAAGGCAATTTTAGCCAAAAGGGCCGTGGCAAAAGTTCTATCGTCATCGCTCACCAGCTCATCAATCGCCTCAAAGGCGTTGTTTTCATCTAGCAGTAGGGTAGATAATTTCTTGTAGATAAAAGTATTGATCACTGGAAAATCGTCAGCCCAACTCAGGCACTCATCTTCCAAAAATCCATAGAGTTCATCATTGGGAGCTACAAAGTCATGAAATAGACTCAACAATTGCTCTTGGTGTTGCTTTAAGCTTACTTTCTCAGCGGTCATGTAATTCACGTAGACGGCACTAGCTACATATTCATTATACACCTTAACCACGTATTTCTCATTTAAATACCACTGGTTAATCTTGTGTTTTTTCCAATGTGTTCTCAACGCGTCCGTCTCAGTGATAGCCATTAGATACGGATTATGAATAAACCGCTCAGGATCGGCATAGACGCTCTTAGAAGATTCTAAATAGGCATTCTTACGGGCCTTCAAATCACGTATGGCCCATTGTCTGAGGGCGTAAAAAAAGTTTAATTGCAGTAAATACAGGGATATGCTCTGATCGATACTCTCTTTGAGCAATTTTTGCTGACGCTCTAGTGTATTTTCGGGGGATTTGCTAAGAGCATAGAGATTTTGAAAAACCTTAATGCGAATGTGGCGGCGCGTGAGCATGAAAAAGAACTTTGAACACAGTTGAACAACGGCGTTAAAGGTACAGTTATAATTCGATACACTATCTTTGAAAATTGTCAATCATTTCTTTATGAAAGCCCTTCGGCATCTAAATAAATACTTCTTAAAATACTGGAAAAAACTACTGATTGGACTTCTAATTACAGCTAGTGCACGCATTTCTTCACTAGTGATGCCCTCATATATCAATAAGTCGATTCAAACCATTGAGCGGTTTTTCAAAGAAGAGATCACCAGAGAAGCCGCCCAAAAACTTTTAGCTTTTGATATCGGAATCATCATTGGCACCACGGCTATGGCTGCTCTACTCACTTTCTTAATGCGGCAGTACATAATCAATGTTTCGCGTTATATAGAATTTGATTTAAAAAATGAAGTTTTTGGTCACTACCTAAAACTTTCTTTGAATTTTTTTAAGAAAAATAGAGTCGGTGACCTAATGAATAGACTTTCAGAAGACGTGAGTCAGGTGCGCATGTATGCCGGTCCGGCTATTATGTATGGGCTACAAACCCTTACTCTTTTTCTGATTTTGATTCCGCTAATGTTCATCAAAGCACCTACCCTTGCCTTATATACCGTGCTTCCGTTTCCGTTGCTATCGCTGTTGATTTACAGCATAAGCAAACGTATACATCAAAGAAGCACAGAGGTTCAGGCCTTCTTGTCTACCCTCTCTACCTTTACTCAAGAGCATTTTTCAGGAATTGCAGTCGTAAAAGCGTATGGATTAGAACCTCAGATCGACAAAGACATTCGAAAACTCTCTGTAGAAGGAAAAGAGACAGCCATGCACCTAGCAAAAATAAATGCCTGGTTTTTTCCGCTAATGCTCTTACTCATTGGCGCCTCCAATATAATTGTAATGTATGTAGGAGGGCGCATGTACATTGAAGGGCGCATAGACTCTGTAGGACTAATTGCAGAATTTATACTCTATGTAAATATGCTTACATGGCCTGTTACTGTAGTAGGATGGCTCACCTCTATTATTCAGCGTGCAGAAGCCTCACAAGAGCGAATCAATGATTTCTTAACCACCGAGCCCGATCTAGTTTCAGGCGTGCATTCATTAGAACAAATTAGAGGAAAGCTGAGCTTTGAAAAGGTATCCTTAACATATGAAGATACCGAGATTGAGGCGCTGAAAGAGGTTAGTTTCTCCGTAAATCCTGGTGAAACTTTGGCTATTCTAGGCAAAACAGGGTCGGGAAAGTCAAGTATTGTTGACCTGGTTTCGCGCCTATTAGACCCTTCTAGCGGCAAGGTATTACTTGATGATCGCGACCTCAAAGAATTTGACCTCCAAAAATTGCGCACCGAAATAGGAGCCGTACCTCAAGACTCTTTTTTATTCTCTGAAACTATTAGGGCAAACATTCAATTTGGTCTTAATGAAGCCTCTGAAGAACAAATCATTAGAGCAGCTAAAATGGCAGACGTTCACGATAATATTCTAACCTTTCCCAAAGGCTACGACACCCTTTTAGGCGAAAGAGGAATTTCTCTAAGTGGAGGCCAGAAACAGCGAGTCGCTATAGCTAGGGCGCTTATTAAAAATGCCAAGCTTTACATATTCGACGACTGTCTTTCTGCTGTAGATACCGAAACAGAAGAAGTTATTCTTGAGCACATTAAAAATTTGACTAAACACAAGACCACACTTATCGTTAGTCATCGCATATCTACTATTAAACACGCCAATCGTATTCTAGTTCTCGATCAGGGTCGAGTAGTTCAAGAAGGAACACACTCAAAGCTGATAGAAGAAGAAGGATTTTACAAGCATCTTTATCAAGAACAATTAGTATCGTAAAAAAGTTGTTCGACATTCTTTTTTTTTACATTTTTGATAGAGACGTTAATGCAGTCTTTTTATGGAATCAAGATTTAATGGAGATCAGGAAGAAATTTTCTCTAAAGTTTTAAGAGCGGGCAGAAGAACCTACTTTTTTGACGTTAGGGCCACCAAAGCAGGAGACTATTATCTTACCCTCACAGAGAGTAAGAAATTTTCGAATGAAGACGGAAGTTTTCACTACAAAAAACACAAGATATATCTGTATAAAGAAGATTTTACCGCTTTTGGCGAGATCTTAAATGAGATGATGCAGTTTGTAATAGACGCTAAGGGAGAAGAAGTGATTTCTGAACGTCATCAAAAAGACTTTAAAAAGGAAGACGAAGAAGACCATTCTGAAGATTCCAACAACTCTTCTTCATCGTTTACTGACCTTGATTTCGAGGAACTTTAACCTGTAAATTTAATCCCCATGATAAAACGCTTATTCAGCCTTTTAGGGCTGTGTCTGTTTGGCTTTGTAAGCGGTCAACAGTCTTCTGCCGACGTAACCCTTGAATACTACCTTCCGAAATCGGCCAACTACGATGCTTCGGTGCCTAGGCCTGAACAAATAATTGGCCATGAAGTAGGCGAATGGCACATTACCCATGACAAGTTAATTCAATACATGACCGCATTAGCTAACGCTAGTGATCGCATGCAGTTAGTCTCTAGGGGTACCACTTTTGAGGGAAGACCCATAGTGTTACTAACCGTGTCAAGTCCAGAAAACCTAGCTCGAATAGAAGAGATTAAGGCCGATCAGCAACAGATAGCTTCTGGTGAAAAAGTTCCAGGTGCAGAAAACCCGGTCATCATTTATCAAGGGTTTTCTATTCACGGTAATGAGCCGAGTGGCTCGAACGCTTCCCTGGCCTATGCTTATTACCTAGCAGCCTCAGATGAAGCGCTCAAAATGCTTGAAAACACCGTGGTCTTATTTGATCCAAGCTTTAATCCAGACGGTTTACAACGTTTCGCTTATTGGGCCAATACCAATAGAGCCCATGTGATTAATTCAGATTCGAATGATCGTGAATACAGTGAAGTCTGGCCTGGCGGGCGCACCAATCACTACTACTTTGATCTCAACCGTGACTGGTTACCTGTGCAGCTTCCAGAAAGTAGAGCGCGCATTGAGACGTTTCACGATTGGGTTCCAAATATTCTTACCGATCACCACGAAATGGGTACCAACTCGACCTTTTTCTTTCAGCCAGGAGAACCTAATCGCGTACATCCATTGACGCCTAAGATCAACCAAGAATTGACTGCAGCTATTGGAGATTATCACGAAGCAGCGCTTAATGAGATTGGCTCGTTGTATTACAGTGAA
The DNA here is from genome assembly GCA_018402205.1 of Flavobacteriaceae bacterium. Classification (GTDB taxonomy): domain Bacteria; phylum Bacteroidota; class Bacteroidia; order Flavobacteriales; family Flavobacteriaceae; genus UBA3478. The sequence continues at coordinate 205,583 of JAGYIX010000004.1, read as the reverse complement.
GAGAACTATGACGATTATTACTACGGAAAGGGCTCAACCTTTCCAGACGTTAATGGCAGTGTGGGTATTCTGTTTGAGCAAGCAAGTTCTAGAGGACATGTTCAAGAGAGCGAAAACGGATTATTGACCTTTCCTTTTACTGTGCGTAATCAAATGAGTACCGCAGTCTCTACACTCAAGGCAGCCAATGGACTAAAATCTCAACTTCAGAGTTACCAATACAACTACTATAAACAACTCAAAGTAGAGGCTCAGGGCGAAAAATCATCAGGCTATATCTTTGGATCGGCTAAAGACTACAGCAGCCCTTGGCATCTAGCTGAGGTGTTGAAGCGCCAGCGAATAAAGCACCAAGTGATGAATGAAGCAGTGACCATTTCTGGAAAGAAATACGAAGCCGGTCAGAGCTACTTTGTTCCGCTTAATCAAAAGAATCCAAGACTTATTCACGCCATTTTTGAAGAGCGCAGCGTTTTCGCAGACAGCCTTTTTTACGATATCTCGGCATGGACATTTCCGCACGCATTCGGAGTGAACTACGAAAAACTCTCGAAGAAACCCACTTCGGCGTTAAGTGAGTCTACCGAGCTCAAACTTCGATCGGGATCGGTAAGCGAAAAAAGTACTTACGCCTACCTATTCGAGCCTCACGACTACTATGCTTCTAAACTGACACATCACCTCACCCAAAAGGGCATTCGAGTAAAGGTAGCTATGGCTCCTTTTGAACTTGAAGGCAAGAATTACGACTATGGAACGCTTATGGTTCCGTTACAAAGTCAATCCCTAAATGCAGATGCACTTTTTCAAGAAATCACTGAATTAGTAAAAGAAATACCTGTAAAAGTAGATGCTGTAAGCACTGGACGTGCTAAAGGAATCGATTTAGGAAGCAATGATTTTGATCCCGTAAAACCTATTTCAGTAGCACTAATAGTGGGTGACGGCATAAGCTCCTACGACGCTGGCGAAATGTGGCATTTGTTTGATCAGCGATTTGGCATTAAAGTGACTAAGCTAGATACTAGAACCATAGAGCGTGCAGATCTCTCGCGTTACAATCGAATTATATTTCCAAGTACCTCTTACGGATTAAATCTAAGTGAACGCACTGTAGATAATCTCAAGCAATGGGTGCGTAAAGGGGGCATTCTTATCGGCTATCGCAATACGGTTAATTGGATGAAACGTAACAATTTGTTAGATTTTGAGACTCGAACAGCAGAGGTAAAAGAAGCCAAAGGTCTAGGTTTCGATCAACGAGACAAGTATGAAGGGGCACAAGTTACAGGAGGAGCCATATTTCAAGCCACTATCGACCGATCTCATCCTATAAATTTTGGTTTTAGCGAAGACAAGATAGCTCTATTTAGAAATACCAATATCTATATAGAACCCAAGAAACAATCCTTTGAAAATCCTATTCGCTATACCGAAACACCCCTTTTGAGCGGCTATATCTCAGAAGAAAATCTACAAGTTTTGAAAGGATCCGTTCCATTTGTCACACAGTCAATGGGTGCAGGACGCGTTATAGGCTTCACCGACAACACAAACTTTAGAGCCTTCTGGTACGGAACAAACCGCTTATTGCTCAACGCTTTGTTTTTTGGAGAATCCATGTAAATCGTACTACCATTCCATGCGTTCAGCAAGTCGCTCTAAATGGGCGAAATGATGAGCCGAATGCCAAGCATAAAGGAGCGTATTCTCTAGTAGATTGCGCTCTTTTTTTGTTTCGGGATGAATAAAAGCAGCTTGCATTTGGTCGTTATCTAAAGTCTCTACAATGCCTATTATTTTCTCATGAACGGCCTCAAACAATGCTAAAGAAGAAGATATCGGCATAAAGGCGTCTGGTAATTTAGCCCAGGCATCTTGATCGTAAGCTTTAATAAGCGGTGTTTCTTCAGACAATGCCCATTTGTAGCGGATAAGACTGTGCATATGGCTGTCGGCTAGATGATGAATGAGTTGACGAGCTGTCCACCCCCCTTCGCGATAGGGCGTATCTAACTGCGCATCGCTCCATGATTCTACGAGTTGTCTAAGTTTAACCGGAATATGCCTTAAGGTCTCTACTGCCTCAGACAAATGCGATTGCTCAATGATTAAAGGCTTAGCGAATGGTCCAATAGGGTATTTTAAGTCGTTCATCCTACTTTGACTAATTCAACGTCGAAAATAAGGGTTGCATGTGGAGGAATTACTCCGCCTGCTCCTCGAGCACCATAACCGAGATCAGAAGGAATAACAAAGCGGGCTTTATCGCCCTCTTTTAAGAGTGCCACACCCTCGTCCCAGCCAGAAATCACCTGCCCAATACCCAAAGTGAATTCGATAGGTTCTTTGCGCTTGTAAGACGAATCAAAAATTTGTCCATTTTCAAGGCTACCCTCGTAGTGAACACTAACTTTTTTATTTTTTACCGCGGCAACTCCTTTTCCATTCTGAATGATTTTATAACGGAGTCCTGAAGCTGTTTTTTCAAATCCCGCCGCAAGGTTTTCAAGCCCAGCTTCGCGTGCTTCACGCTCAGCTTGTTCTCTTTTAGCCCTAGAATTCTCAAAATTTCGGAAGGCCTCAATGGCATTCCACTGGGCGGCATTGGAACCTTCTCGGACAATTTCTACTGTGGTAATTGCATCTCCTTGAGCGATACTATCTACCACCTCTTGACCAGATACAACATACCCAAAGACAGTGTGCTTATTATCTAACCAAGGGGTAGGTACGTGGGTGATGAAAAACTGACTTCCGTTGGTGCCAGGGCCCGAATTAGCCATAGAGAGCACGCCAGAACGGTCGTGTTTTAAATCGGGATGAAACTCGTCGTCAAACTTATAACCAGGGTCACCCGTTCCTGAGCCAAGCGGACAGCCCCCCTGAATCATAAAATCAGGGATAACTCTGTGAAAGTTGAGTCCGTCATAATAGGGCGTGCCTTGTGACTTTGCATTATTTTCTAAATTTCCCTCAGCTAGAGCCACAAAATTTCCGACGGTTCCCGGAGTTTTGTCGTAGGTGAGTTGAATAAGAATAGTTCCTTTTGTTGTTTCAATTTTAGCGTAAATTCCTTCTTGCATTAGGCGTAATTTTAATTCGAAGCTTCTGCTCCGTAAGTATCCATTAAATAAAGAAGCGAAGCCATTGCTGCCGCTCCAAGTTCTAATTCGCGTTTATTCACTTGGTCAAACGTATCGTGGTCAGAATGATGATGATCAAAATACCTTTGAGAATCAGGCCTTAACCCGGCCAAGACTGCACCCTGAGACTTTAAAGGCCCTACATCTGCTCCACTTCCTCCCAATTCAAAGCGGTCGGTGAAATACGGATAGAATAATGCAGCCCACTTATGTATACGTTCAAAATTTTCTGGGCTCGTATCAAATTGAAACCCTCTTGGAGTAAAGCCTCCGCTATCGCTTTCCAGTGCAAAAATATGCTTCTCGCCTAAAGACTCAGCCTCGCTAGCGTATTCTCTTGCACCTCTAAGACCGTTTTCTTCATTCATAAATAAAACTGCACGCATTGTTCGTTTGGGCTTATAACCGATAGCCTTTAGCGTTCGCAATACCTCTATAGACTGCACCACCCCTGCTCCATCATCATGGGCCCCATCACCGAGATCCCAAGAATCAAGATGACCACCTACAACCATTATCTCTTCAGGATATACAGTTCCTCTGATCTCTCCAATTACATTGTAGGATTTGACTTCAGGAAAAGCCCTGCAATTTTGCTTAAAATAGAACTCTGTATCTGTATTAAGACGGAGTGTAGCTGAAAGTAAATCAGCTCCATTCGTGCTTATAGCCGCAGCCGGAATACGGGAATTAATGGGACTATCTCCATAGCTCATAGACCCGGTATGCGGAAAATCGTCTTTTCGAAGATTCATCGAGCGCACAATAACACCAACAGCGCCGTATTTAGCCGCCTCAAGAGCCCCAGAATAGCGTTGATCTACGCAGCCTCCATAAGCTTGAAACGTTTGAATAATTTGAGGGTCCATTGGCCGGTTAAAAAAGACGATTTTTCCTTCTATAGTACGTCTCCCTAACTTCTCTAGCTGTTCTATACTCTTGACCTCTACCACTTTGGCTTTAATGCCCATACTTGGTGTAGCTACAGATCCGCCTAGAGCAGTTATGGGTACTGTAGTGCTCAGTCCAGGAGCCGTTTCATAATAGGCATATTCAGGGGCTCCTCTAACCCACTTGGGCACCATTACCGGTTGCAAATACACCCGATCAAGCCCTAAATCATTGAGTATAGTTTTAGTGTATTCTATAGCCTGCTCGGCCTCTACCGATCCTGATAATCGCCCGCCTATCTGTAAAGACAGAAATCGCAGCCAGTCGTATGCCTTAGCATTCGACAGAGTCTCCTTGTAAATAGACTCTAGCATAAGGGCGTCTCTAGAGGGCGTCTCATCGGTCTGACTCCAAGCCGAAAAAGTGAAGCCTACCGAGAAAATCATCGCCAATAATACATGTTTATTTAGCAAGTCGCTCATACATATTTTTTTACATCTTCTAAAGTTACGGCATCACCAGATAGTATAAGTAGTCGTTCAACCACATTTCTTAATTCGCGAATATTTCCTTTGAAGGTCTTTTGTTTGAGTGCTTCAATAGCAGCATCTTCAAAGGGTTTGAGGCGCGACCCCTGTTCAGTAGAAATTAACTGATTAAAATGAGCAATTAATAAGGGTATGTCTTCTTTGCGCCGATCTAATGAAGGTATTTCGAGCTTAATTACACTTAGTCGGTGGTATAGATCTTCTCTAAACGCTCCTTGTTGAATGGCTTTTTGAAGATCTTTATTAGTAGCTGCAAGTACCCGAACGTCAACGTTGACAGCTTTATCCGAACCCACGCGAGTCAGTTTTTGCTCTTGCAAGACTCGAAGCACCTTTGCTTGGGCAGATAAAGACATGTCACCCACCTCATCTAAAAAAAGCGTTCCCATATGGGCAGTCTCAAATCTTCCTGGGCGGTCTTTATGAGCTGAAGTGAAGGCTCCCTTAACGTGCCCGAATAATTCGCTTTCTATTAACTCTGAGGGAATTGCGGCACAGTTGACTTCTACAAAGGCCGATTTAGAGCGTTCACTTAACTCGTGAATAGATCGGGCAACTAATTCTTTGCCTGACCCATTGGGGCCTGTAATCAATACCCGTGCAGCAGTAGGAGCCACTTTTGCAATAAGCGCTTTAACCTCACTCAGCGCTTGGCTTTCGCCCACCATCTCTTGAGACTGCCTGAGCTTGCGCTTGAGCTGCTTGTTTTCTGTGGTGAGTGTTTTTCGATCTAAAGCGTTCTTCACCGTGAGCAATAGGCGATTTAGGTCAGGGGGTTTTGACAAGTAATCAAAAGCTCCTAAGCGCATACACTCGACGGCAGTATCAATGTCTCCATGACCAGAAATCATTATAAACGGAAGGTCTGCCAAGCGATCGGTAAACGCCTGAAGCACATCAATTCCATCTTTTTTAGGCATTTTAATATCGCAAAATACTAGGTCAATCGCATCGTCTTCATTGAGCACATCTATGCCTTCTTGCCCGTCTTTAGCGGTGACACATTCTATCGCCTTATCGGATTCTTGAAGAATTTTGACCAGTACCCGGCGGATACTTTCTTCGTCTTCAATGATTAAAATGCGTGGCATGTTTGCTAATTTAGGTAGGCCTTAAAATACAAAACCCACCCTCAAACAGAGCTCGAGGATGGGAAAAATTGCTATGAAAAAGAAAATAGTATTGATAGAAACCAATACTAATGCCAAATATATACTTTTTTTAATTAAACCTATAACTCACTTATAAGTAAGTATAGAATTATAGTATTTAAGAGAATATATCTCTTATGCGATCAAAGGTAGATTTATCGTCAGCTTTTGGATCAGGCATGAAATTCTTATCGCTCAATGTCTGTTCAAAGAAGGCCTCCTGTTCTGCAGTCAATTTTTGAGGGGTCCATACAAGCACGTGCACGAGCAAATCTCCTTTGCCGTATCCGTTTAAGCTTTTTATTCCTTTTCCGCGTAATCGCAGCACCTTACCAGATTGCGTACCCTTATCGACTTTAATGCGCACCTTACCTCCAACTGCGTCTATCTCTTTTGAAGCACCCAAAATTGCCTCTGAAAAACTTATTCTCAGGTCGTAGTGTAGATTGTCGCCTTCGCGCTTTAAAGAAGCGTGCAAAGACTCTTTAATAGATACAATAAGGTCGCCTGATATACCATCGCCAGGAGCTGCATTTCCTTTTCCAGAAACTTTCAACTGCATCCCTTCTTCTACCCCCCCAGGAATTTGTATAGAAACCGTTTCTTCTTTACTAATAAGACCCTGTACATCTGCGCCCTCAGGTTTTTTATCAAGCACTTGTCCAGCTCCTGAACAAGCAACACATGCAGAAGCCGTTTGCATGCGACCAAGTATGGTATTCGTAATTTTCATCACCTGACCTGTTCCGTTGCAGCTGCTGCAAGTTTTATAGGTGACCCCTTCTGCTTGAACCTTTCGCTTAACCTTCACTTTCTTTTCTACCCCTTCGGCAATCTCATCTAAGCTTAGGCTAATTTGAATGCGCAAGTTGGTTCCTTTAACCCGGCGTCCTGTTGTAGAACCGAAGCCCGAAAAACCACCAAACCCTCCGCCAAAAGCGCTGCCGAAAATGTCTCCAAACTGGCTAAAGATGTCATCCATATTCATAGATCCGGCCCCTCCGCCATTCTCAAATGCAGCATGGCCAAACTGATCGTAACGGGCCCTTTTATCTTTATCTGAAAGCACTTCGTAAGCCTCAGCAGCTTTTTTAAACCGCTCTTCAGCGGCACTGTCTCCTGGATTTTTGTCTGGATGATACTCTATAGCCTTCTTGCGGTAAGCTTTCTTTATCTCTGCCTCACTGGCGCCCTTAGATATACCTAATATGTCGTAAAAATCTTCTTTCATGTGGTCTCTTTAATTTCCAATCACCACTTTGGGGTGACGAATAATTTGATCTCCCAGCTTATATCCCCTTTCAACCGTATCGATAATCTTACCCACTAGCGCATCGTCTGGAGCTTTAATCTGTGTAATCGCTTCGTGAAGTTCTGAATCGAAGGCGTCTCCGGCGGAGACCTCAATAACTGAAAGGCCTTTAATTTTAAGTGTTTCAACTAGCTTATTATAGATAAGCTTGATCCCTTCTGTGTGCTCAACCTGTTCTTGCTTTTGCAGTTCGGCTAAGGCACGTTCAAAATCATCAATCACAGGAAGAAGTGAAGTAATAACCTCTCTTCCGGCAGTCTTAAACAAGTCAATGCGCTCTTTCGTGGTGCGCTTCTTGTAGTTCTCGAATTCCGCAAAGAGCCTTAAAAATTTGTCTTTCTCTTGTGCGAGTAGGTCTTCTAAACTTGGTTTATCTGTCGGTGACACTTCAGTGTCAGTAGCTTCTTGCCTATCAACTTCATTAGAATGATCTGCGGAATTATCCTTTAGTGGTGCTTCTTCTTTCGCAGTTTTGGTGTTTTTTTTACTCATGATCTTATCAAACTATTGGAGATTGAACAAAACCTATCAAATTTACTGCCATTTAGACCTCTGGTGTCAAAATGTCACTCATTCACCCAATAGTTCTTCTACAGCTGCTTTGGCTGAGTCATAGTGAAATTGAAAATCTGAACGTTCAAGCACCTCAGATTTCACGTGTTGAGATTGAAGTACCACAGCTGACATCTCACCAAGCATCAGTTTTAAAACCCATTCAGGAACGGCTGGTAACCACAATGGCTTATTCAGGGTTGAAGCAAGAATCTTTGTGAGCTCATTTTGCCTTAACGCATTCGGAGCCACACCATTAACAACTGGTCCCAAATCGTGATCTAGGAGGTATATAAACAGCCGGGCTAAGTCATCAATATGTATCCAAGACTGCCACTGCCTTCCAGTTCCAAGCGCTGCGCCAATTCCCCATTTAATGGGGGCCAACAACTTGGGTAAGGCACCTTGTTCGCGGTCAAATACAATTCCGATGCGCAGCAGACAGAGCGAATGACTTAAGGGTATTAACTCTTTAGCCGCCTCTTCCCATAATTGAACCACTTCTGCCAAAAAATCATTACCAAAATGCACGCTCTGCTCAGAGTACTGTTCGCTATAGTTAGAGGCATAACAGCCGATAGCAGAGGCCGAAAGTACCCTTACTTTGGTGGGGTGCACTCTTTGTTCTAGAGCGAGTTTAATAGTTTTAAGACTATTAACACGGCTGCGTACCACTTCTTCTTTATAAGAAGCTGTCCATCGCTTCGCGATAGAGGCCCCAGCTAAATTAATTATATGAGTAACCCCCTCTAAGGCCTTTGGATCAAATTCAAAACGGTTAGGGTTCCATAGAAAAGCATGGGCCCCTGAAAGAAAAGAAGCGTTAAGATTACGGGTAAAAAAGCAGAACGGAATGTCGCGATCCTGCAACAGCTGTACAATTCGCGAACCTACCAGTCCTGTGGCTCCTGTTAGTAAAACCTTCATTTCGTTACGTTTTGCATGCTCTTAACATTTCTCGCTTACCAGGCGGACCGGCCAATCGTTCTACCACTAAACCAGCTTCTTGAAGGCTTCTTCTAACTGATCCTTTAGCGCAATAACTAACCCATACGGCTTTGGGCTTCATGAGATCGGCACACTTTTGTAGCGCCCAAGGCTCCCATAACTGAGGGTGCACCCTAGGCCCAAAGGCGTCGTAATAGACTAGATCAACCAAATCTGGCGCTTCAAATACCTCAAAGGTGGTTTGAAGTTTCAATAGGCTAAAATTATCGGATATTGCAACTACCTCGCCCCAACGAGCCTCATGTAGGGCAATAAAAGGGGCTTTAAGCGCCCATGTTTCTTCTCGAAAAAGATCGTATTGTTCGGGAGATAAAATAATAGGCTCAATAACAGTGTAAAGACATTTTATTTGAGGGTGCCCAGCAACAAGAGCTGCGGTAAGCGCCGCATTCATTCCCGTTCCAAATCCTAGTTCAAACACGTTCAAGTCGCCTGAATAAGCATTGGCTGCTAGGCGGTGCTGCAATCCGGCTTTAACATACACATGCTCAGCCTCTGTCAGCGCCCCGTGCTTCGAATGATACTGTTCATTGAGCTCGGGTAAATGAAGGGTCTTGCTTGAGTCTGCCGTAGTGAGAATCTCCACTTTCACAAGCGTAAAAGTAACCTAAGAACTCGTATTTTTACGCTCAAAATAGGGTTTTATGAAAATCACAAAAACAGCGCGCTCAAGGTTTGGAGTGGTAGATTACAAATCACAGGATTTTGGATCTCTGTTTACCGATCACATGGTTATTGCCGATTATAAGAACGGCATGTGGGGAGCTCCTGAAATTATTCCTTACGGCCCAATGAGCATGGACCCTTCGTCTAGCGTATTTCACTACGGCCAAGCACTTGTTTGAAGGAATGAAGGCCTATAAAGACGAAGACAACAATGCCTTTTTATTCAGACCTGACCAAAACATAAAACGCTTTAATCGTTCGTGTGAACGTTTGGCGATTCCGACTGTAGACGAAAGCCAGTTCTTAGAGGCCTTAAATCACCTGATTGCTCTTGAAAAGAATTGGATTCCAGAAGATGAAGGAAGCTCGCTGTACGTCAGACCCTTTGTTTTTGCCACAGAACCTGCTATTAAGGCAAACCCTTCATTAGAGTATAGATTCTGCATTATCTGTGCGCCTGTAGCCTCTTATTTCAGTGATGCTATAGCGGTTAAGATTGAAGAACAGTTTTCACGGGCAGCTCCGGGCGGGTTCGGATATGCCAAAGCGGCCGGAAACTACGGGGGGCAATTCTACCCTACAGAATTGGCCAAAGCCGAAGGATACCAGCAGCTGATTTGGACAGATGCTCTAACACATAAATACATTGAAGAGGCCGGAACCATGAATATATTCGTTCGTTTCGAAGATACCTTAGTAACTAGCCCTGTATCTGACACTATTTTAGATGGTATTACACGAAAGAGCATGATACAATTGTGTCATGATCTTAATATACACATCGAAGAACGCCCCATAGCTGTTCAGGAATTACTCGACGGATTCGAAAACGGCAAACTTCTCGAATTATTCGGCGCCGGCACAGCGGCTGTGGTCAGTGAAATCAAAAGTTTCGGTTACCGTGGAGTTAATTACGAACTCGACGCGGTTGAAAACGCCTACGGCGCTCGTCTAAAAAAGGCCCTTACCGACATACAGCGCAACCGGGCCGAAGATATTCATCAGTGGAGATACCAAATCAACGCTGATGTTTAGCACAGGCCAACTCATTTTCGCCGCATTCTTTGCGGTAGGTTTTATAAGCCTGATTGTTCTGGCCTACAAAAAAGACAGGGCTTTACATCAGCGCTACTTTAAAGGCGCCAGATGGGTGCTTGTGGCCTTTATTGCTTTTGTGGCTCTTCTCAGTGTGCTAAAAGCGCTTCTTCGGCCATGAAAGATTGGTGGGCATATACGCTTGTTTTTCTCGGAGGAGGAACAGGAAGCATAGCCCGCTTTCTACTCTCACAGCTCTTCAACAACAAGAGTACTGTGTTTCACTGGGGCACTTTTAGTGCAAATATGATCGGCTGTCTGCTGATCGGACTATTCATTCCTTTATTCTCAAAAAACCCTCCGTCTTCATTACTTCTACTTGCAGTGGCCGGGTTTTGCGGAGGCTTCACCACCTTATCTACCCTATCGTGGGAAAGCCTAAAACTTCTTGAAAAGCACGGTATATCTGTATACTTGCTTTATGTTGGCCTGACCATCATAGTTGGTTTGTTACTTACCTATGGGGGTTACCGACTAGCGCTTCAGCTGCTAAAAGCCTGATTCCTTAAAATTTTCCTAAGTACACATTTATAGAGACCTAAAAATCAGGATCTCTCAAGTTTTCGCTGCCTTTTATTTAAGATTATTAATTGTTTTGCGAAAAACGATGAAAATAATTTGTTAAAAACCTTAAAATACTACGTTTATCTCATCAAAATAGAGGGATAAATGAAAAAAATTGAAACCATAATACGTAAGTCAAAGTTTGACGAAGTCAAGAAGGCTTTGCACGATGCAGGGGTTGTGTTTTTTAGCTATTGGGATGTTACGGGAGTGGGCAATGAAAAACAAGGACATGTTTACCGAGGCGTGGTCTACTCGACTTCAGACATTCAGCGTCGCTACCTCTCGATCGTAGTTACTGACGAATTTGTTGAAACTACGATTAAAACAATTTTAGAAACGGCAAAAACAGGTAATGTAGGCGATGGCAAAGTCTTCGTGTCTAACGTTGAAGAAGCCTACCGTATTCGAACAGGGGAGAGCGGGTACGAAGGAATCAATTAATCAGAAAAGAACATTTTATGGAAACAGCACTATTTACCGCCAATAATATCTGGATGATGCTCTGTACAGGACTAGTTTTTTTTATGCACCTAGGCTTTTCTTTTCTAGAGATCGGACTAACCCGTCAAAAGAACACTATCAATATTCTCTTTAAAAATATTTTCATCATCACCGTCGGTTTACTGTTGTACTATGTCGGAGGCTTTAATCTAATGTATCCAGGGTTTGAAGATTCAGATTTTGGCTTTTTTAAATTCGCAGGATTTGGAATAACTCCACCCGCAAATGGAATGACACCCGCTTATGCCAATAGCGGATACACCTGGTGGACCGATTTTCTATTTCAAGGAATGTTTGCCGCAACAGCAGCCACCATCGTATCAGGCGCGGTAGCAGAGCGCATTAAACTAAACGCCTTCTTTTTATTCACTGTACTTTATGTGGGTATCATTTACCCAATTGCCGGCTCATGGCAATGGGGAGGAGGATTTCTCTCTACCCTTTCTTACGGAGAAGCTGAAGGATTCTACGACTTTGCGGGTTCTACCATTGTTCACTCTGTAGGCGGATGGGCTGCGCTAGTTGCTGTTTACCTTTTAGGCCCTAGAATTGGAAAATACAATGAAGATAAAAGTGCAAACGCCATCACTGGGCACAGTATGCCTTTTACCACTGCTGGCGTACTTATTCTGTGGCTCGGGTGGTTTGGGTTTAATGGAGGTTCTGTGCTTTCAGCAGACCCCGAACTCACCTCATTAACCTTAGTTAACACTTCATTAGCAGCCGCGGCCGGCGGAGTTGCCGCCTTTCTAATAGCTTACATACGCTATAAAAACCTAGATCTCACCTTATACTTAAACGGTATTCTAGGCGGATTGGTTAGCATAACGGCAGGCGCCGATCAGATGAGCCCTGATCAAGCAATATACATTGGACTTATTGGCGGTTTACTCATTGTATTTTCTGTATCACTTTTAGATAAATTCCATCTTGACGATCCAGTTGGAGCCATCGCAGTACACCTAGGTACTGGCATTTGGGGAACATTAGCCGTTGGAATTTTTGGAGCAAAGTCTTCTTTAGATCAATTCGTAGTTCAACTGGCAGGGATAGGTACGGTTGCTTTATTCTGCTCTCTATCAGCCTTTATAATCATTTTCACTTTAAAGAAAACCATAGGTATTCGAGTTAGCCGTGCAGAAGAGATAGAGGGGCTAGATATTCATGAACACGGCATGGACGCCTATCCTGACTTTAGACTTAATCAACAGTAACCACTATGTATTTCTTTCACTTTTAATCATTAATCAAAAACCAAACATTCATGAAAACAACTTACTTAACTGCTGTACAATCTAGTTTATTACTTCTTTTAGTATGCGTTTTACATTCTACATCACTTAGAAGTCAAGAAAAATCTTTCGATTTCGGAGTCACCCTAAACTCAGATACTTTCTTTGGCTTCTATCCTACTTTTCAGGGAAGCTATGGAGATCCTGAAAAGGTATTATTGACCTTTTACGGAATTCATTGGGGAGGTGGAACAGGGGCCGCATGGGGTAATTGGACTGAATTTGGAGTAGGTGCTTCATTTTCAGCTGGAGAATACCTGACCATTAATCCTCAACTAGGTATTGTGAGCGGAAGTTTATTAAGTTCGGGTGCACTAGAGCCCTCTATCTTTGGAGACGGTATTGTACCCAATTTAACGGCTAATTTAGCCAGTGATTTGCTCGAAGGGCAACTCTATTTTGGTCTATATGCTCCATTACAAGACAAAGCCCCTATGGGCGAAACCACACTAGCCTATATTCATTACTGGGTGAATACCGGAATAAAGGCCAGTGAAGTAATTTCTTTAGGGGCGCACTTCGAGCACTTGATCAATTCTGGAGGCTCTAAAGTAGAAACCTCAACAGACGTTTACCAGTGGGTAGGGCCTTATATTCAATTTACCCACCCAAATGGAGGGCCTTTCGCGCGCTTTACCTTTGGAACTGATGTTGTAGACGGAGCGGAATCCTTCTTCAAGTTAACCACCGGATTTAGTTTCTAAATCAGTAAACCAGATTAATTCCTACTAAGGGTGAGCTGCGCTCAAAAGCATAGCTCACCCTCTTTATTATTGGAACATTAGATCAAATTTGCGCTCCCCCGCCTCTACGGCAACCGACAAGCTGTTTACCGATGGAACAAGGGCGCAGGCATATTTAGGATTGTACGCACAATAAGGATTGTAGGACTTATTAAAGTCAATAACAACCGTATCTTCTAACGGAAAGGTGAGATCGATATACCTTCCGCCTCCGTAAGTGCTTAAGCCACTGGTCTTATCGAAGAATGGTAAAAACAAATAATCATCTTGAGGCTCAAAGGCTCTATATACTTCAAGCTGCTGCTGCTCCCCTTTAGACTAAAGTAAAGTCTTCCGTAGATTATCTCTTTGGTTGTTGTGTTGGTTGTAGTTGGCATGTCAAAAGCCTCCGGATCTGGCTCTTGCTCAAAACGGGCCTTCACGATAAAAGAAGAATCAGGTTTAAAAAAAGACAAGCGGTTAAAGGCCTTTTTCTCTTTGGGCCTAAGCGGGCTTTCTGCCCCTTTAAAGGTCTCGTTTTTTTTATTTTGCCATTTGTAAGCCTCATGCAAAACCTCAGAAATAGTGTCTAGATTAACGCTAGCCTGATCGTCGTGATAGCGCTTCTCTGCACAAGAAGCTAGCATAAGGATTAAACTAAACAGACTGAATAGGCGCATCGCAAATAACTTGGGAAAGCACAATATGGGTGCGGGTTTCTCCATACGAAATTAGTAAATCTATGAGCTTCTCAAGGTGCTTTTGATCGGTCAATACCACCTCCATGATGATGTTTTCATTTCCGGTTACGCGGTAACAATTTCGAATTTCGTTCAACGAGGGCACCCGGGCGAGAAAGGGCTTCAGCATACCTACGAATGCCCTTAAGTGAATAATGGCGTGAAGAGGGTAGCCCAGTAAACTAGGGTCTAGTTGAATACCGTACCCAAGAATGACGCCTTCGTCTTCTAGCTTTCGTACCCGATCGGCAACCGCTGCCGAACTCAGGCCCACTTCGGCCCCCATTTTAGTGAACGGAATGCGCGCATTTTGCTGAAGTAATTGAATAATCCGCTGGTCGATTCGATCTATCATTAATAATTAGTTTTATTTAACTAAAAAACATTATTTATTAATGTAAATATATAATTTTACCTTAATTATTATATCACTGTGTTCATGTCTTCGATTAATTTCGAGACATGTTGTTATCAGAAAAATTTTACCAAGACACGCTCTCGCTTTGTGAGATTACCGAGCGCGTGCGCTTTTCTGATGAAAAAGCCCAAAGGCCTAATGCGCTGACCTCAGAGATCACCCATCAGATCATCGAAGATTCTATTCTACTAAAGCACAGTGTCTATAATGCGCTCTACGACCACGCCACATTAAAACAGCATTTTTCGCTCATTCGTTTAGCCATGATACTAGCTAAAAACCTTCAGTCTTATCTGAGAGGGCTTGAATACGACCACGCGGTAAACAAAGAGTATCTACAGCTCTCTAAACGGGCATTACGGCTGTATAGACAAATACTGCTAGCCAACTACACCCAGTGGCGGGCTCAGCTCAATTAGTTCGGTTTTTCAGAAAACCCAAGGTAGTTGCGTTAAAGACAGCGGGCTGCTCTACGTTCACCACATGCCCGCAACAGGCCACTACCTCTAGGGTGGCGTTCATTTGATTTTTTAGGAGCTCCCGAATGGGCGGCAGAAAGAGGTAGTCTTCTTCACCCATAACGTATAGTGTTGGAATATCCACATTTACGCTGCGGTAGAGGCGCAGAAGCGGATTGAGTTCAGCAGTAAGCTTAAACCACTTTAAAAATTCTTTCTGATACAGTTTCTTGGCCTCGCGCACAAATAAATGCCTAGACTCTTTATGATTCTTATTCGGCATAATTACAAAGGCAAAAAAACGGTACAGCCAGATATACGGAACCACTGATTTAAACGTATTGCCCAAATGAATCAATAAGCTAGAGCGCACGTCTAGTTTTACGATGGCTCCACCTAAAACCATAGATTGCACCCGTCCAGGACAACGATCGGCTAGGTTTCGAATTAGAATAGTGCCTAGCGATATACCTACGAAGTGAGAGCGCTCGATGGCTAAAAAATCGAGCACTTCAATGATATCGTCGGCTATAGAATTAAAGGTGTACTTGCTATTAAAGGCCTGCGAAAGAGAAATTTTAGAATCTCCATGACCCCTCAAATCGAGTAATAACACATTAAAATGCTTCTTAAAATCGCGAATCTGTTTAAACCAAATAGTAGAACTACCTCCAGCGCCGTGAACGAAGGTGACCCATTGATCTGATCGTGCATTTGTATAGGTAGTGTAGTGAAGCATAGACTAAATATACAGTAATGTTTGCATTTGATGCTGCAACCTTTGGGCCTCTTTGGCCGCTGCCTCAGCAAAATCTGTTCTAGAAGAGGCGTAAATAATTCCCCTAGAAGAATTTACGATTAAGCCTACCTCTTTGGTTTTCGCGGCATCAAAGGCGGCCGTGAGTGATCCGCCCTGCGCGCCTATACCCGGCATCAAGAAGAAAGAATCCGGGGCCAGCGCACGCAAGGCTCTTAACTGTGCTACTTGAGTGGCTCCTACTACGAACATTATGCGATCGCTTGAAGCTAATTCTAAAGTTTTGGCCACCACTTTTTCAACCAAATGCGGCCCTTTGCCGTCTTCGTTCCATTGAAAATCGAAAGCTCCATGGTTTGAAGTAAGTGCAAGCACTATGGCCGTCTTATCTTCATAGGCGAGATAAGGCTCTATAGTTTCTACCCCCATATAGGGCGACAAGGTAATCGCGTCAAAATTTAAAACCTCAAAGAAGGCCTTAGCATAAGCCTTGGCAGTGTTTCCGATATCTCCCCTTTTAGCATCGGCTATGGTGAAGTGATCGGGGTAGTTCGTCTTGATGTAGCCGATCAGTTGCTCCAGAGCTTGCCAACCGGGGATTCCATAGGCCTCAAAAAAAGCGATATTTGGCTTGTAGGCCACGCAGTAGGGAGCTGTTGCATCTACAATAGCAGTACAGAACTGAATCAATGAATCTTTTTGCCCCTTCAGGTGATCAGGAAGAAGCTCTGGCACCGGATCAATTCCTACACAGAGAAACGATCCTTTTTTGCGTATTTCATTACTTAAGAATGCAGTGTTCATACTAAAAAGTTTCTGAGGCTTCTTTAAGTTTTTCGGTATTTTCGACCAGTCTCAACTCGTCGATTATGCGCTGAACGTCGCCATTAATAATACCCTGAAGATCATACAGAGTAAGACCAATGCGATGATCTGTTACTCTTCCCTGAGGATAATTATAGGTGCGGATCTTGGCTGATCTGTCTCCAGAACTCACCTGTGAGTTACGCTTTGCCGCATCTTCTTCTTGCCTTTTGGCCAACTCTACATCGTATAGTCTTGAGCGCAAGACTTTAAAGGCTTTCTCTTTATTCTTATGCTGTGATTTTTGATCTTGGCACTGCGCTACAATTCCGGTCGGTAAGTGTGTTAAGCGCACCGCCGAATAGGTGGTGTTTACCGATTGACCTCCGGGGCCCGAAGAACAGAAAAAATCTACACGTACATCTTTAGGTTCAATGGCTACATCAAAGTCTTCTGCTTCGGGAATAACCATTACTGTGGCCGCGCTCGTGTGCACACGCCCTTGAGTTTCGGTTTGAGGTACGCGCTGCACGCGATGCACTCCAGCCTCGTATTTCAATGTGCCGTAGACGTCTTGGCCACTCACTTCAAAGTGTATCTCTTTAAAGCCTCCGCTGGTTCCCTCATTCAAATCGATAATATTGGTTTTCCATCCTTTTGACTCACAATACTTGGTATACATTCTAAAGAGGTCTCCAGCGAAAATACTCGCTTCGTCTCCGCCCGTACCTGCACGAATCTCCATAACCACATCTTTCTCGTCTTCGGGATCTTTAGGAATGAGCAATAACTTGATTTCTTCCTCTACCAAAGGCAACTTAGATTTTGCCTCGTCAAATTGCATACGAGCCATCTCGATCATTTCGGCATCGTCAGACTGAGAAATCAGTTCTTCAGCCTCGGCCAAATTGTTCTTGAGCTCTAGGTATTCTGATCGCTTGGCGACCAGCGCTTTAAGCGAAGTGTATTCTTTATTGAGCTGAACGTAACGTTTCTGATCGGTGATCACATCGGGTTGAATGATGAGATCTCCGATTTCATCGTAGCGCTGCTTTATAATGTTTAGTTTATCTATCATCGATAAGTAATTGAATCGAAATTAAGTGTTTTTACTCAGGTCTGTAGACGATAGCTAACGGTACTCGAAGGTACCGTACTCACTTTCAATGGTGAGCTGCTTTTGGGGACTAGCCTCTACCCTACCTATAATCTTGGCGGCGACACCAAAAGATTCGGAAATCGCGATGAGTTCTTGTGCGATTTCTTGAGATACATAGGCCTCTAGGCGGTGTCCGCAGTTAAACACCTTGTACATCTCTTGCCAGCTCGTGGCCGACTGCTGCTGAATGGTTTTAAAGAGCACAGGCACCTCAAACAGCTGATCCTTAATGATGTGCAGCTGGTCTACAAAGTGAAGCACCTTAGTTTGTGCACCGCCACTGCAGTGAATGAGCCCATGTATCTTTGAGCGATCTACGCTTTCTAGCATCGCTTTCACAATGGGTGCATACGTGCGCGTAGGCGAAAGCACTAATTTTCCGGCATCAAGGGGTGAACCCTCAACTGCATCGGTGAGCTTGAAGTTTCCCGAATAGACTAACTCTCGAGCGAGGCCGTTATCAAAACTCTCCGGATAAGTGTCGGCAAGGCTCTTGTCAAACATATCATGACGAGCCGAGGTTAAACCATTACTACCCATTCCGCCGTTGTAGTTATCTTCATAAGTGGCTTGTCCGAAAGAAGCAAAGCCGACGATCACGTCTCCCGGCTGTATGTTCGCATTGTCGATCACATCGGTACGCTTCATACGCGCGGTTACCGTAGAATCTACAATGATAGTGCGCACTAGATCGCCTACGTCGGCGGTTTCGCCTCCGGTGGTATGAATGTAAATTCCGTATGCCTTCAACGAAGCTACAAGCTCTTCGGTGCCTTCAATAAGTGCTCTGATGACTTCTTTCGGAATCAATCGAGCGTTGCGGCCTATGGTAGAAGAAAGCATGATGCGGTCGGTAGCCCCAACGCAAATAAGGTCGTCTAGGTTCATAACCAGCGCGTCTTGGGCTATGCCCTTCCAAACGGAGAGGTCGCCGGTCTGCTTCCAGTAAATATAGGCCAGTGAAGACTTGGTTCCGGCTCCGTCGGCATGCATCACTAGACAATAGTCAGGATCTCCAGTTAGCGCATCTTCGACGATCTTGCAAAAGGCTTTAGGAAACAAGCCCTTGTCGACATTTGCAATAGCCTCATGCACGTCTTCTTTTGAAGCCGAAACTCCGCGCTGAGCGTATCTATTAGAATCTGAAGTGGCCATGAAGATCGTTTGCGCAAAAATAGAACTTATGCCATTATAAAAGAAAACCCAAAAGAGTTAAGGCATTAGTGGTTCAGGGCGCACAATTTTAACAAGTTTATAATTATTTGATAACTCGGAGGTTATGTTGAAGGTTTAGGTGCAGAAAGAATTATTTTCGAAAAATTTTCAATCAAATAATGATATGAGCAAAGCTAAATTAGAATATATCTGGCTTGACGGATACACTCCGACTCAAGAACTCAGAAGTAAAACGAAAATTGTTTCGGATTTCGACGGTAGGTTAGAAAGTTGTTCAGATTGGTCTTTCGACGGAAGCTCAACGCTGCAAGCCGAAGGAAATTCTTCTGACTGCATTCTAAGACCGGTTAACATTTTTCCGGATCCTGACCGTTTAAACGGCTATTTAGTAATGTGTGAGGTCATGAGTCCTGACGGAACACCTCACGTGTCTAACCACCGCGCCACCATTGATGATGACGACAACGATTTCTGGTTCGGATTTGAGCAAGAATACTTCTTGATGGACACAGAAACAGATCTTCCACTAGGATTTCCTCGCGGAGGTTTCCCCGGCCCACAAGGTCAGTACTACTGCTCGGTAGGTGGACGCTACACTTGGGGTAGAGACTTCGTAGAAGAGCATTTAGATATTTGCTTAGAAGCCGGATTAAACGTAGAAGGAATCAACCAAGAGGTTGCACCTGGTCAGTGGGAATTTCAAATCTTTGCCAAAGGCGCCAAAGAAGCCGGAGATCAGATCTGGATAGCTCGTTATCTATTGAATAGAGTAACTGAAAAATACGGCTACTACATTGAATTGCACCCTAAACCGATTCACGGAGACTGGAACGGATCAGGTATGCACGCGAATTTCTCGAATACGCTTCTTAGAACTGCCGGAAGCAAAGAGATTTACGAGAAAGTTTGCGAGGCTTTCAGACCCGTTACCAAAGAACACATTGCCGTGTATGGTGCTTACAACGACCAGCGTCTTACCGGCCGTCACGAAACTGCCTCAATTAACCAATTCTCTTATGGGGTATCTGATCGCGGAGCTTCAATTCGCATTCCAATCTACACCGTTGAACACGGATGGAAGGGATACCTTGAAGACAGACGTCCGGCATCAAACGCCAACCCTTATCAGGTTGCAGGGCGAATCATCAAAACCGTTAAGTCAGCCAAAATCTAATTCACTTTTACTTGTTAACGTAAAAAACCCCCAGCCTACACTGGGGGTTTTTTTATATCACGGTGTACACAAAAAAGACATAGGCCGCTAGCAGAGCAATACCCTGCTTATAATTGAGCGTTCTGCTTTTAGAAATGAGCACAAGAGGCAATACGAGCAGCGCGAAGCCTACCATGAAAATAACATCGTTAGATAAAAATTTCGTGTCAGTAACCTCTATAGGATGAATTATTGCTGTAATTCCAAGTACAGAAAATATATTGAAGATATTAGAGCCTACTAGGTTTCCTAAAGAAATTGCCTTCTCTTTCTTGAGCATCGCTATTACAGAAGCAGCTAGCTCTGGAATGCTCGTTCCGACTGAGACCACCGTTATGCCGATCACCCTATCGCTCACCCCAAAGGTCTGAGCCAAGTCGATAGCTCCTTTTACCAGCCATTCCGATCCCAGCCACAATCCGGCCACACCTATTGCCAGGTAAGCCATACTTTTGATCGGCGAAAGCAACTCATCGTCTTCTGGCTGTTCGTCTTCAACCGCCGGTTTCTGCACCTTCAACAGATACCACAGAAATCCGATAAGCAGCATAAGAAACAATATTCCCTCCGATAGGCGGAGCATAGAATCATTCCATAAAAAAAACCAAAGCAAAAGTGAGGCCACTATCATCACAGGCCAATCCGTCACATAAAACGACCGCTTTACGTGCATAGATCCAAATAAAAGGGTCACACCTAGCACCAACCCCAGATTGGCAATGTTTGAACCCACCACGTTTCCGAGTGCAATAGACGGAGAGCCCGCGAGCGCAGCCTTAACACTAACCACCAGCTCAGGCAAAGAGGTAGCAAAAGAAACCACCGTCATACCCACCACAACTTTAGGAATTGAAAGTCTCAGCGAGATAGAGACGGCCGATTTCAGCAATAAGTTACCACCTAGCACCAAAAAGGATAGCCCGGCAGCGATCAAAAGAAAGGATATCATGCCCCAAAGATACTAGCAATGGGCTATATTTAACCGGAATTTCAATAGGATGAAGAGATCATTTTTTCGCGCTCTGGCCAAACTCAACAAAAAAGTTCTCCCCTCACTAACTAGAAGAGGCATAGACCCGGCGAAGGCCAAAAAATGGCAATTAGCCCTTCTGGGATACCGCTACTACGTCACTAAAGAGTCTCTTGACGAGTAGGCTACTTTTAGCAGGTGATTGACCCCCTACAGGGCTTATTTCTTTTGCGATAATTATTTAATCACTTATATTTGCACCCCTAATCGGCCTCGTGGCGCAACTGAATAGCGCATCTGATTACGGCTCAGAAGGTTGCAGGTTTGAATCCTGCCGAGGTCACTTAAGAATCAAGAAAATGCTGGCACCGAAGGGTGCCAGTTTTTTTATGTCTAGTTGCGTGGCAAGCTCGCTTGTCAAAGTAACTAGCATAAAAAAACTAGGTGCTGCGCAGCAGCAGCATTTTCTTGATTTAGACTACGGAGCGCAAAGGAAAACACGAAGCGCTAGCTTCGGGTAATCCTGCGCGTGAAGGAAGCATTTTCTTGATGTAGACCCTACTGCTTAATGATCGGTTCTAACTCAGAACGAATGGCGTCGTATTCTGATTGAGACATCATTTCAAGCTCGAGTAGATCTTTGGCTTCTTTTAGTTTGGCTATCGCCTCGTCACGGGTTAACAGTCGATTTGCCAACTCTATTTCGCCCAACTGATAAGCAATCTCCGTATCTACAACAGACAGGTATTTGTTTATTCCAAAGGCTCTATCATTTGGCTCTCCAAGTATCAAGGTTACCATCAAGGGCTTCTTTTTACTTCCCTTATGCGATAATTTTATCTCCCGAATAATAGTTGCCGAGCCCTGAAGCGATTGACCCGCCATTGGTCTTTGTTCTCCGCCCAAGGTGGCCATGGTGGCTCCTAAACTCGAGAATTTTCCCAACTGAATTTGGGCATACATAGCATTGGTAGTGGTTCTAGCCGTTGCCCGATTTCTCCCAAAAAGCGATTGGGTTTCACCGGCATTGGTCAGGCTCGATTCTGCCGTGGGCGTACTTAAATAAATCGTATCCCCAACAGACAAGCGATTACCGTCTTGCATTATATAGGTGTTTACCTCTGTGTTATTTTTAATGTCCTTAAAGAAGTCAATATCCTGAGTAAGCTCAAAGCTGATTGAGTCTAAGTACTTATCTTGAGCAAAAACTGTTAGTGTCGATAAACCTAATAAAGCAAAAGCGAAAACTGATTTCATAAAAAAATTTTCCCGAAGATAGGCATTACCCTAGCAACACTGCCCTTAAGACGCACTAAATTAACGCAATTATGACCTTTCAATCTGGAGAGCAACCCCTCCGAAAACTGCAACACAATCGCGGCGGATTCTACTACCTAGAGGTAGACGCAAAAACCGTTGCACAGCTTCCAGAAAAACACAAAACCCGCATCATCTGTACCCTTGAGCAAACCCATAAACTGCGCTGCGGTCTCAATCACTTGGGCGACGGAAACTTTTACGTATTACTCGCCCAGAGGCATATAAAAACCCTGAACAAAAACCTTCACGACCTAATAGCATTCAAACTAGAGGTTGACCCAGACCCACTAGGGGTAGATATCCCAGAAGTTCTCGAAGAACTTCTCCATCAAGACAGTGAGGCGAGAAATACCTTTAATCATTTAGCTAACAGCCGAAAAAGAACCCTCATTCATAGTATAAACCGAGTCAAAAATATCGATATTCAGGTACGCCAAATTCTCGATTTTCTAGAAGAGGAGGCCCACCAAATGCACAAACGAAAAACCACTGATATGCCCTTTTTTGAATCCGCCGAATCTGCCTATTCATTTTTTAACGCCTTTGCCTTTTTTGCATGGCTTGGGCTCTTTATTGCTCCGCATTCAGAAGCGGTTCGAAAAATCCTTGTGAACCTAGTACTGCTGATCTTTGCGGGCTGTTACGCCTATCTGCTCATTACCACCTTTCAATTAGATAGTGTAGCAGACTTTTCAACCTTAAAAGGGCTTCAGGCACTGTTTTCTGATGAGCAGGCGGTTTTAGCCGGATGGCTTCACTACCTCGCATTCGACCTGCTGGCCGGAATCACCATCGCCAGAGACGCCTCCAAACTCGGTTTCTCCAGATACCTCATCCCCGTATTTCTGCTGTTCACCTTTATGGCCGGCCCTCTAGGATGGTTACTCTATTTTGTGGCGCGCCTGATTAAAACACGCGGAGCACTCATGAACGCTTGAAACCGACACGCTTTTAATGTACATTCACGGCATGCGCACTTTAGTATTCCTTCTCTTTTGCTCGTTTGGTCTGCAGGCCCAAATAAGCACCCTCACCTTAAATAATGTAAAATCTATAGATCAGCCTCAGCGGATCAACTTCGAGATAAACGATAAAGAAGTATACGTGACCGGCTTAAGCCAACTTTTTGAGGAGGCAG
This sequence comes from Flavobacteriaceae bacterium, assembly GCA_018402205.1. Taxonomy (GTDB): domain Bacteria; phylum Bacteroidota; class Bacteroidia; order Flavobacteriales; family Flavobacteriaceae; genus UBA3478. The sequence continues at coordinate 181,979 of JAGYIX010000004.1, read as the reverse complement.
AAAGTCGTTTCCGCTTTGCGCCAACCTATATCGACTGCGAAAACTGTGCGACTCAAAATCCGACGGTAGTCTACACCATTGTGCTCGATTACACCTTCGGAAACGCGGCCGGTTCCAAGTCTGCCGCTCTGGTATGGAGGCGCAGCGCGCAAAACTCTGACTTTCCTGTTCAAGGGCTAAAACTTACCGAACTCTCTGAAGACCAGTTGATCTCTCAAGAAAGCTTTTTAAGCACCCTTGACAGAGGGGTTACCTTGTATGTTCGCATGAAAGAACTAAGGGGTCATGTGCTGAATAACGGCATTCACACCAACAAGAAAGCCATGCGCTTAGGAAAGCTCTTTAGAACGCCCTGAGATCAGTGTATCTCGGCATTGAGACCCGCATCAAGTAGCGCGCTACAGCGTGGCTTGAGCTCTTCGTAGCTTCCGGTTTTTACGCTGCATTTACCCTTGTAGTGCACAATCAACGAGCATTGATGGGCCTGTTCTTCGGTGTGTTCACAAACCCGTATCAAGGTGGCGATCACGTGCTCGAAGGTGTTTACATCGTCGTTATAGAGTATGATATGCTGCTCGGTCTCCTCAGCGACCTCGGTGAGCAGCTCTTCTGATTCTTCAAAGGGTTTATTCTCATAGCGCATACGCTAAATTATAAATTTTGCACATACCCAATTGTCCTTCACCGAGTGATCCTGGTAGCTAAATCGGTTCGATTCAAAGGCGCTCTTCAATTCACTCAGGTCTTCGCTATAGAATCCGCTGATGAGAATAATCCCTCCCGAAGCAAGCACGCGTGCATAATCTGCCACTTGATCGAGCAAAACATTCCTGTTGATATTGGCAAATAGCACATCATACGTTCGGCTGATTGCCGAAAAGTCTTTGGCCTGCCAAACCTTCACCGATACGGCGTTGCGCTCGGCGTTCTCGAGGCTATTTTCTACGCACCAATCGTCGCAGTCAAAGGCCTCAACAGGGCTGGCTCCCTTTTTGGCCGCTAAAATGCCTAGAACAGCCGTTCCACAGCCCACATCAAGCACCGATTTACCCCTTAGGTCAAGGGCGTCAATGGCCTCTAGCATCTGATAAGTGGTTTGGTGGTGTCCGGTACCGAAACTCATCTTAGGCTCGATTATGAGCTCTATGTCGGTAAGGCATGGCTGGTGAAAAGGAGCTCTTACACTCAGCCGGTTTTCTATGCGTATGGGTTCAAAACTAGACTCCCATTTTGCATTCCAGTTCTCCTGCACGATTTCATTCACCTCAAAACGAATAGACTTGGCAAGACTACTAGCTAAGGGGAAATGAACAGCTGAATCTAGGCGTATGCCGTCGAACTGTCGTTTCTCTACATAGGCGATAAGGCCCTCTTCAGTTTCTTCGAACGTATCAAACGCAAGAGCAGAAAGCTCGGCCAATAGAATGTCTCTAACCTCATCTAAGGGCTCAATGACAAACGCAATGGCCAGGTAAATGGTCTCGGCCATTAAGAGGCTGCTTTTACAATAGCCAAGAAATCGTCTGCCTGCAGAGAAGCTCCGCCAATTAGACCCCCGTCTATGTCGGGCTTAGAGAATAGCTCGGCAGCGTTAGAAGGCTTAACGCTTCCACCGTACAAAATGCGCGTGCGCTCAGCCACGGCGTCTGAGAATTGATTTCTCAGATAATCTCTTATAAAGGCGTGCATTTCTTGTGCCTGTTCTGGAGAGGCTGTTTCTCCAGTACCTATGGCCCACACAGGTTCGTATGCTAATATTACCTCGCTCATTTGGTCAGCAGAAACCCCAGATAATCCTTCAGAAAGTTGGGCCTTAACCACATCAAAATGAGCCGAGGCTTTGCGCTCGCCCAATTGCTCGCCGAAGCAGAAAATAATCTGCATGCCTGCAGCTAGGGCACTTTTTACCTTTTCGTTGATCAACCCATCCGATTCGCTATAGATATCGCGTCGCTCAGAGTGACCTAAGATAACGGTTGAGGCCCCCACTGATTTAAGCATAGAAGATGAAATTTCTCCGGTATGGGCTCCGCTTTCGGCTGCATTCATATTTTGAGCTGCCAGTCGCATACCGCTTTCATTGATCCACTTATTTACCGCATAAAGGTGCACAAAAGGCGGAGCGATATACACCTCTGTACCCGAAGGGCTGTAGCCCTCTATTAACGATTTCACCAATATTTCGGCCTCATTGAGGTCTTTATTCATCTTCCAATTCGCAGCAACAACAGCAGTTCTCATAGATTTTAATTTATAGGTCTTTGAAATGTTTTTTATCAATGATGGTAGCGCGCTCTAAATAAAGCACTCCTGGATTTGATCTAATGATGGTTTTCACGGTGGTTTGGTCTGCCAAATGCCAATTAAAGCCTTGTCCGAAACGCGCGTAAAAGACGTCGATAGCTTCGTTTGATGAAGCTGTCATTCCGTATACCTCATATCCTTGTTTTTGCATGCGCTCGGCTGCTTCAACTACCCGCCTAAGCCCCTCTTGGTCGGCCTGATCAAGATCGTAGGCGGTGATGAGCAGGGCCTTCTGAGCTATAAGCAGGTCGGCGGTATAATCTACTCCGTCTCGCATCATAGTGAAATCGTGAATAGGGGGCTCGTACCCCTCTTGAATCAGAGTGGTCTCTACAATGCCCGTGAATGATCCCGGGTGTTCCGGAAACGATCCGTCTGTTATAATGCGCTCTTTACGCCCCTCTAATTCAAACTCCCAACTGTACTCGTAGATCTCCTGAGCGGCATCTTCTGGAATGCGCATAGAAGACTCAATGTTGGACCCAATATGATAGGGTCTAAAATCAAAGACCGGAAGGTGGTTGAGCACATAGTAGGCGTAAACGCCGCAGAATACAGTACTCAAAGCCATCAGCAGCACACGCATTCGCCCTGTAAAAAGAGGCTGAATATGCGCCGAATTGAACCACAACCAAAGCACAAAAACAAGTAAAACAATATCTTTGGTAAACGACTCCCAAGGGGTTAGTTTGATAGCATCACCAAAACATCCGCAGTCTGTAACTTTATTGAAATAGGCCGAATAAAACGTCAAAAAGGTAAAAAATACGATCATCGCCAAAAGGCTGTAGAGCGTAAATTTTTTGAAAGATCCCAGCCAAAGAAATACCCCAAGCAAAACTTCTAAAACCACCAAAAACAAGGCCAATTCTAAGGCAAATGGAGAAAGTGAAGGCAAGTTCAATACCCCAGCCCCAAAGTACTCTTCGAGTTTAAATGAAAACCCAACGGGGTCGTTTAACTTAATCAGACCAGAGAGTATGAAAACAAAGCCCGTTAGGGCGCGAATAAGATGCGTCAAACCTGTCATGATTGTTCTAAATGAATTAGGGCAAAAACAGCGTAGTTAAGCATGTCTTGATAGTTAGCTATTATGCCCTCACTGACTAGCGTCTTGCCTTGATGATCTTCAATCTGTTTTACACGTAACACCTTTTGTAGAATAAGATCGGTGAGAGAGCTGATGCGCATGTCTCGCCAGGCCTCACCATAATCGTGGTTCTTATCGAGCATCAAAGCCTTGCATTCGGCCACTTTGCGCTCGTATAGTTCAAGGGCTTGCTCAGAGGATAAATCGGGCTGCTCGGCAGGGCCTAAATCTACCTGAATCAAGGCCATTACTGCATAATTCACAATACCCATAAATTCTTCTTTTTCTCCCTCTGCAATTTTAGACTGTGCATTGGTTTGAAGCCCTCGAATGCGCTGTGCTTTTATGAAAATCTGATCCGTAAGTGACGGCAAACGAAGAATACGCCAAGCGGTTCCGTAATCAAATGTTTTCTTCTTAAACAGTGTTTTGCACTGCTCTATGTGTTGATCAAACTGAGAAGAGGTATCGGTCATAAATGTATAGGCCTGTTAACGTAACTTAGAGCATCTAAAATCGCTTGCCCAAATATAAAGGATTCACCCATGACGATTACCTTAAATCAACAGCTTCTTGACCTAAGTACCCCGCGAGTAATGGCTATTATGAACCTCACTCCAGATTCCTTTTACGACGGTGGGCGTTTAAAAAGCGAAGAGCAACTGCTCGCAAAGGTTCAGCAGTTTATAGACGAAGGGGCGTCGATTATTGACCTAGGCGGATACTCTACCCGCCCTGGTGCTTTAGACATTTCGGTAGAAGAAGAGATCAGTCGGGTACTTCCAGTAGTAAAACTTATTCGCGCACATTTTAAAGATATTCCTCTTTCAGTAGACACCTTTAGGTCTCAGGTAGCCAGAGCGGCGCTTGAGCAAGGAGTGTCGATGGTCAACGACGTAAGCGGAGCAACTGCAGACGATCAAATGTTAGATCTTATTGCAGATTACCAAGTTCCGTATGTAGGCATGCACATGAGAGGCACCCCTCAAACCATGAACACCCTTACTGAATACGAAGATATTGTTGTAGAAATCAGGCACTTTTTTTCAACGCTTGCCGAGGCGACTGCAAAAAGGAATATTAACGATCTTATCATAGACCCAGGGCTTGGGTTTGCCAAAACAGTCTCCCAAAACTTTTTTTTACTCCAACATCTAGACGCATTTCAGTTGCTAGAGCTTCCTATACTTATTGGTCTGAGCAGAAAATCAATGATTTACAAAACGCTACATACCACCCCCGAAAATGCTTTAAATGGCACTAGTGCCCTGCACATGGCTGCCCTTGAGCGCGGAGCTCACCTATTGCGCGTGCACGATGTAAAAGAAGCTCAAGAATGTATTGAACTTTACACTAAACTCAGAACATCAGCCACTTAGAACGAAATTGTACCTTTGTAAAAACGGATTATGAATCTCATTGATTTCTTAACCTTTAAGATCACCGATGCCATAGACATTCTACTAGTGGCTTTGTTGCTTTACTATGTATACCGCTTGTTAAAAGGCTCTGTCGCTATCAATATATTCATTGGTTTAGTGATCGTTTGGGGTTTCTGGAACGTCACCAGACTGTTAGAGATGAAAATGATCAGTAACATAGTAGGTGGATTCATGCAGGTCGGATTCATTGTTTTAGTGGTAGTATTTCAGCAAGAGATCAGACGGTTTTTACTAGTCTTAGGCTCTGGAAACTTCTCAGCAAAAAAGATGGGCCGTTTCTTTCGATTTGTACGAGCCGAAAAGAAAGAGCCACGTACCAATATTGGAGCACTGGTAGAGGCATGTGAAAAGTTGAGTTTACAGCGATTAGGAGCGCTCATTGTTATTGAAAGAAATGACAGCTTAGATTTTGTTAAGAACAGCGGAGACTCCATGGATATCACTCTGAATGCTCCGATCATCGAAAGTATCTTCTACAAGAATAGTCCGCTTCACGATGGGGCAGCCATTATCAGAGGAAATAAAATTATTGCTACCCGTGTAATTCTGCCCGTAAGTAACGCCAAAGACATACCCACTCAGTACGGACTAAGACATAAGGCAGCGCTTGGTATCACCGAAAACACCGATGCTATTTGTTTAGTAGTTAGCGAGGAACGCGGAGAAATTTCGTATATCAAAGAGAAAAACTTCGTAAGCTTTGATTCTATAGTGATGTTAAAAGAAAAAATAAAGCGCGACCTAGCACAATAAAAAAGCACTAAACTGCCTCATTGACTACTTCTAAAAACTGTGCTTTATAGAGTTCATTATAGGTGCCTTTGCGTTTTAACAATTCTTCATGCGTGCCTTCTTCTACCACGCGTCCTTGATCAAGCACTATAATGCGATCCGCCTTTTGAACCGTAGCTAGTCTATGTGCAATGATAATTGATGTTCTTCCCCTTGTGATGCGCTCGGTAGCGCGTTGAATGAGTTGTTCAGCGTAAGTGTCAACCGAAGACGTCGCCTCATCTAAAACCAAAATACTAGGATTCGAAACATACGCCCTTAAAAAGGCAATCAACTGGCGTTGGCCACTAGACATAGTGCTGCCTCGCTCGGTTACACAAAAATCGTAAGCCCCTGGAAGCTGCTCAATGAATTCGTGCACTCCAATATCTTTGGCCGCCTGAACAATACTTTCGCGGGAAACAGATGGATTATTTAAACTAATATTATTGGCGATAGTGTCCGCAAATAGAAAAACATCTTGGAGTACTACTGCTATGTGCTTACGTAACGAACCAAGACTGTAGTCACGTACATCAACTCCGTCTACCTTTATGCTTCCTTCGTTAATGTCGTAAAAGCGATTAAGTAGATTAATGATCGTCGACTTTCCAGCTCCAGTAGCCCCGACTATGGCAATACACGAACCTTTCTCTACATGAAAAGTAACACCCTTTAAGACCTGTTTTTGATTGTCATAACTAAATCGAACATCTTCAAAGTCAATAACCCCCTGAATATCTTCCACTTCTTTTGTGCCCTTATCATCTATAAAATCTTCGGTCTCGAGAATAGCAAATACGCGAGAGGCGGCCACCATACCCATCTGTAAAACGTTGAACTTATCGGCTATGTGCCGCAAAGGACGAAATAACAGAGAAGAAAGCAGAATAAAGGTAAATATATCGCCATAGCGCTCTGCAGTAATTCCTCCTACATTCTGCACCCCTCCATACCAAACAATCAGACCCACGGTAATTGAAGAAAGTAATTCAGCGACCGCAAAAAAGATAGAATTATACCATACTGTTTTTAACCAAGCATCTTGATGTCCTTTATTGATGCGCTCAAAAGCCTCGGCTTCGATGCGTTCGCGATGAAAGAGTTGCACAATTCTGATTCCAGCTAAACGCTCTTGGGCAAATGAATTCAGCGCAGAAATTTGCCCTCTAACCTCAACAAAAGCGACCTTCATCGATTTTTGAAACCAACGAGTGGCATAAAGAATAAGGGGCATTATAGCAAAAACTAAAAAAGCCAACCTGTAATTTAATACGACCATCACACTGCCAACAACCACCATTTTCAAAACATCAGCAACGATCATAAAGAAACCCTGACTAAAGATCTCCCCTATTTTTTGCATATCTGAAACGGCGCGCGTGACTAAAACACCAATAGAAGACTTGTCGTAATAGGCCATTCTAAAGCGGATCATTTTTGAGACCAGTTTAACACGCACGTCTTGAATTACCGATTCGCCAAGTAAATTGGCTGTATAGGTAAACAAGAGTTGAAAAAACACCTCCCCTAGTAATACCAAACTCATAGTGATCACTAGCGACAGAAGTAGTTCTGCATTTCTATTAGTAATGGCTTGATCGATTAATTGGCCGACCAAGGAGGGTGTAAGCACAGCAAAACCAGAGATGAGCAATGCAGAAAAGGCAGATAAAAGAAATACCCCGCGATAGGGCTTTGTATACGCAAAGACCTTGGCGAATAACTTAATGTCAAATTTGGTTTTGGAAGGTTTCTCAGCTTGCATGAAGTCTCAATTCTGGATAAGCAACTTCTATCAAAGATAATCCTTTTGCAGGCACTGAAACCCCTGCCTGTGCGCGAGATTTTGAGGCTATAAGCTGCGGAATAGAGTCTAAACTGCGCTTGTTGGTTCCGACCTCTACCAAAGTACCCACAATGGCTCTTACCATATTTCGAAGAAATCGGTCGGCCCGAATAAAAAAGCGTATTTCATTTCCTTCCTTTTCAAATGCAACATGAGTTATTGTGCACATGAAAGTCTTTACATCAGTATGGGTCTTTGAAAAAGACTGAAAATCATGGGTGCCAAGCAATAGTTGTGCAGCTTGGTTCATTAATTCTAAGTCGAGATCTTGATATAGCTGCCAGGCGTAACGATCGGTGAACGGATTCTTCACCGTACTTATTCTGTAGCGATAACTTCGTGATACCGCATCAAAGCGCGCATGGGCCTCACTGTTAACAGCAAAAATATCACAGACCGAAATAGAAGAAGGTAAAAACCGATTGAGTCTGTGAATCAAATCGGGGGGATCAAATGTATTATCTGTATCGAAGTGTACGAACATTTGATCGGCGTGCACTCCAGCGTCTGTTCTTCCAGCAGCAACAACTTCTATTGAGCTACTCAAAAGCAAAGTCAACGCTTCTTCGAGCTGCTGCTGAATCGACGGAGCATTTGGTTGTCTCTGCCACCCGTGAAAGTCTGTTCCGTCAAAGGCAAGTTCTAAGAAATACCGCACTATAAGTGTATTTTAGACGCGTAAAGATACGCTTTCAATGACCCGGATTCTACTCTTATCAGATACACATAGCTATATAGATGAGCGCATACTGAGCTACGCGCAAGCAGCAGACGAGATCTGGCACGCTGGAGACATAGGATCATTCGAGGTAACTGATGCTCTAGAAAAAGTCGGAACGCTTCGGGCGGTTTACGGTAATATAGACGACCATGAAATGCGCTCAGGGTATCCAGAAACCCAGTATTTCGAATGTGAAAAACTACGCGTGCTTATTACCCATATCGCGCAATACCCCGGGCGCTACTCTACATCCACTAAAAGTTTACTTCAAAAACACCCTTGTGATCTGCTCATCAGTGGTCATTCCCATATATTAAAAGTGGCTAAAGACCATAAATTAGGTCACCTGCACATGAATCCAGGGGCTGCGGGTGTGTACGGATTTCATCAAGTGCGCACCGCTCTTCAGTTTACTGTAAATTCAAATAAACTCGAACACCTTCAAGTTATTGAGTTCGGTCAAAGAGGAGCCCTAAAGGCATAAAAAAGACCCGATAAATCGGGTCTTTTCGCACACTAATACTACTAAGATATCTGGTTTAACGCAAGCGGTCAGCAGATTTTACGAGATCTTCATCATGCTTGATAGCCCTATTGGCGAGAACTAACAGTACGATAGAAAAAACTGGAATCAGCATCCCAATACCCTTCTCAGGCGCAGGGCCTCCGGATAAGTTTAGCGACCGAAAAACGAAAAATCCTAGTAAAAACAATAGAAGCAACAGGTTGATACGATTGATCACAAACTGCTGCTGACGATTCTTGTAACGAAATAACGCACCCAGGGCTAAAAACGTAGAGAGCACCGATTCTGCAAACACGACTATCGCAGCGCGCCCTTCTAATTGAAGCCCTAACCACGCATTAGACACAGACAAAGCAAGAGTGAGTGAAGCTATTGCCGATAATAAAAGATATAAAGACTGAACGCGTTGTATCATAATTTTAGCAAAAGTAATTTGGTTTTTTTAAACCTCATATTTGGATTTAAATTTTCTTTGTATCATTGCAATGGAAACGAGAACTTTACTCACTTCTTCCTCTCGCTTACCCCCACATTTATACTCATTTGATTTTCTTCACTAATTCCTTACTACATGTTTGACATTGACGCCTTAGGCGCAAAGAAGTTGACCGAGCTACAAGAGATCGCTGCTCAACTAAAAATTTCAAAGTTTAAGACTTTAAAAAAGCAAGATCTCATCTACCAAATTCTTGATGTACAGGCCCAACGACCTGAGCGTGTAGAGCCGCTCGCAGCCGCAGAAAAAGGTGAAGAATCAAGCCCTCAAAAAGAGGCCAAAGCACCAAATTCCTCTAGGGTCGATCGCAACCGCCCAGACCGAAACCGCAATCGTCCAGAACGCAGAGAATCAGGAGCACGAGAAGCTGGCACTAGAGACTCCGGCGCGAGAGATGCAGAAATAAAAGAACCGGCAACAAGAGAGCCGGTAACTAGAGATGCGGTAATAAGAGATGCGCCTGCAAGAGAGTCTATTGCAAAGGATGTCAGCCCAAGAGAATCAAATGGGGAGCAAGCCGCTCATTCTGCTTCAAAGCAGAATTCACCTCAACGCAATCAACGCTCTAATTCAGGCAATAACCACGTAGAAAAGAATAATAATTACGATAAAGACCTAAAAAGCCGTTACAAACAACCGGAGTACGAGTTTGAGGGTATAATTGACAGTGAAGGAGTTCTTGATATCATGTCAGACGGATACGGTTTTCTGCGATCATCTGACTACAACTACCTCGCCTCGCCTGATGATATTTATGTATCGCAGTCTCAGATTCGCCTTTTTGGCTTAAAAACTGGAGATACCGTATTGGGAAGTATTCGTCCTCCAAAAGAAGGAGAAAAATATTTTCCGCTCATAAAAGTGCATAAAATCAATGGACTTGACCCAAATGTGGTCAGAGATCGTATTTCGTTCGAACACTTGACCCCACTTTTTCCGAAAGAAAAGTTTAATGTAGCAGGTGTGCGCAGCACAATTTCCACACGCATTATCGACCTATTTTCTCCGATCGGAAAGGGCCAGCGCGGAATGATTGTCGCACAACCTAAAACAGGTAAAACAATGCTGTTAAAAGATATTGCTAACGCAATCGCAGCGAATCATCCTGAAGTCTATCAAATTATTCTCTTGATCGATGAACGCCCAGAAGAGGTTACTGATATGCAGCGCAATGTTCGAGGAGAAGTTGTTGCTTCAACCTTTGATAAAGAGGCCACTGAACACGTGCGTGTGGCAAATATAGTGCTCGAAAAGGCTAAGAGATTGGTAGAATGCGGACACGACGTGGTGATTCTATTAGACTCTATCACGCGCTTGGCTCGCGCCTATAACACGGTGCAGCCGGCTTCGGGTAAAGTATTAAGTGGAGGTGTTGATGCCAATGCCTTACACAAGCCAAAACGATTTTTCGGAGCAGCACGTAATATTGAAAACGGCGGATCGCTATCCATCATTGCTACAGCGCTTACAGAAACCGGATCGAAGATGGATGAAGTAATCTTTGAAGAGTTTAAGGGTACTGGAAATATGGAGCTTCAGCTCGATAGAAGAATTTCAAACCGCAGAATATTCCCAGCGATTGATCTGATCTCTTCGTCAACTAGACGAGATGACTTATTATTAGATGAAAGCACGATTCAGCGCATGTGGATATTGAGAAAATACCTTGCAGATATGAATCCGGTTGAAGCCATGGAATTTATTGAGAAACGCATCGTTCAAACAAAAAATAATGAGGAGTTCTTGCTCACCATGAACCAATAAAAGCATTGTAGAATTAACGGTACAAAAAAACGCGCCCTATGGGCGCGTTTTTTATTGTGTTCATCCGAAAAAACCTAAGCTAATTCAGCAACCTTTTTAGCAAGCTTGCTCTTGAGGTTAGCTGCCTTGTTGAAGTGAATGACATGCTTTTTGGCTAGCTTATCAATCATCCCAAAAACAGATGGAAGCTGCTTTTCAGCCTCCTCTTTATTTTCTTCTGTACGTAACTTTTTGATCGCTGTACGCACTGTTTTGTGCTGGTAACGATTGCGAAGACGTACTACTTCGTTTCTTCTGATGCGCTTTAAAGCCGATTTATGATTTGCCATAATTACTGTAAATCTTGTAGCCCGTAGGGGAATCGAACCCCTGTTACCAGGATGAAAACCTGGCGTCCTAACCCCTAGACGAACGGGCCGATTAAACCCTTTAAATTAAATTCATTAAAACTTGTAGCCCGTAGGGGAATCGAACCCCTGTTACCAGGATGAAAACCTGGCGTCCTAACCCCTAGACGAACGGGCCAATTCGCACACTAAATTGCGGTCGCAAAAATACAACTATTTTTAAGTCTCGCAAACGCTGAAATCATTATTTAGTATGCCTTCGCAAATAAAACCCGTTTAGTCGATGGCTTTCCTGAATAGACGCAGAATCCATCTTCCTCTTCAGTAGAGAGTGGAATGCAACGAATAGTGGCCTTAGTCTCCTCTTGAATACTCGCCTCCGTCTCTGCGGTTCCGTCCCAGTGGGCTAGAACAAACCCTCCGTCACCTTCAATTTGAGCTTTAAACGTTTCGTAATCATCCACCTTAATAGTATGGTCAGTTTGGTGCTTTAGCGCTCTATCAAAAAGCGCCTTTTGCATCTCCTCTAAAAGCTGATGAACACGGTCAAAAATTTCATCGGCTTTCACCGATTCTTTTGTTAAAGTGTCTCTGCGAGCAAGTTCATAGGTTCCCTCTTTTAAGTCACGCTCTCCAACAGCAATACGCAAGGGTACCCCTTTAAGCTCGTATTCATTAAACTTAAAACCAGGTTTATGGGTGTCGCGATTGTCATACTTAACAGAAACCCCTTGTTTTCTAAAGGCCTCGACAAGCGGCTGCACATGGGCATCAAGAACTTTTAATTGCTCCTCCCCCTTATATATTGGTACAATAACAAGCTGTGTAGGCGCTAAGGCAGGAGGCAGCACTAAACCGTGATCGTCACTATGTGTCATTACTAAAGCTCCCATTAGACGTGTAGAAACTCCCCAAGAGGTAGCCCAGACAAATTCTTGTTGACCTTCTCTAGTGGTAAACTTAACATCAAAGGCCCTGGCAAAATTTTGACCTAAAAAATGTGAAGTTCCGGCTTGAAGTGCCTTTCCGTCTTGCATCAAGGCTTCAATGCAATAGGTCTCTTCGGCCCCAGCAAAGCGCTCGCTCTCGCTCTTGGTTCCTTTAATCACTGGCATAGCCATGAACCTTTCAGCGAAATCTGCGTACACGTGCATCATACGCTCAGCCTCTTCAATAGCCTCTTGTTTAGTCGCATGCGCCGTGTGACCCTCTTGCCACAGAAATTCTGTTGTTCTCAAAAACAAACGAGTTCTCATTTCCCAGCGCACTACGTTAGCCCACTGGTTATAAAGCAAAGGAAGGTCGCGATACGATTGTACCCATTTTCTATACGTATCCCAAATAATAGTTTCAGAGGTTGGACGAACAATTAACTCTTCTTCGAGTTTAGCCGTTTCATCAACCACAATACCCGATCCGTCTTCAGCATTTTTTAGACGGTAATGGGTGACTACGGCACATTCTTTAGCAAAGCCGGTGACATGAGAGGCTTCTTTAGAAAAAAACGATTTCGGAATAAAAAGCGGAAAATACACATTCTCGTGCCCTGTATCTTTAAACATTTGGTCTAGGGCACTCTGCATTTTTTCCCAAATGGCATATCCGTAGGGCTTGATAACCATGCATCCGCGCACCGCAGAATTTTCGGCTAAATCAGCTTTTATCACTAAATCATTGTACCACTTTGAGTAATCTTCGGCTCTAGAAGTAAGATTCTTGCTCATTGATGTGATTTTGGCATAGAGATTGCCTTTAAAAATTGGGTAAAACTAAGTAAATTTATAGATATGAAGCAGGCAGTTAGAACAAATGATAGGTACGGAACTCAGCGCATAGCTGTAACACTCGCAACTAGCCTTTTAGGGCTTATTTCTCTAGCGTCTTGTATTACCTATTACCCTGTATCTTATCGAACCCATCAGTTTAGAGAAGGAGATTCGCGTAATTTCTCTCAAAGCGAACAGCGAGACCAAGTGCGCGATAGTGAAGGGGTTCACTTTTACGAAAACTATTTTGCTGAAAAGGCAGCACAACTAGGCTCAGTCACCGATCAGCAAACCTTTACAGATGTTGATTCTTATTCTAGTGGAGCCTCAACAACTTATGCACCTTTAGGTCAAAATGCAGACCGAACAAGAATTACCATTAATCAATTCAATCCCGCTTTTGGTATGGGATGGGGTGGTCAATGGAATCCTTTTTTCTTTAACGATCCCTGGATCAATCCTTGGATCAATCCCTGGTTTGATCCTTTTTTCGGACCGGTGTTTGGCCCCTCAGATTTTTGGTTCAATGGAGCGTATAACAGAAGTCTTTTTAACCGTGGCTGGGGGTTTGGGTGGAACGACCCGTTTTGGGGAAGACCATTGGTATACGGATTCAACCCTAGAAGGGCATTTATTGCCTTTAATGTGCGACCTCGTGTTACGCAGGGGTATCGCAGTGGTCCAACGCGTTCAAATCCATATTATGTTAGAGAAGTAGATAGAGGGCGATCTAATTTGTCCCCCTCGCGTTCTTCGTATTCGCCCCAAAACAGTATTCGAAACAGTTATCAGCAGCAGCTGCAAAGAAACAGCTATGAGAGTCGTTCTTCTCCGGCATATCGAAATTCAATGCCTTCTGGGCGCTCTAACAGAAACTTGCAACAACCCAGTTACAATAGATCTAGAAATTCAGTTCAACCAAATACAACTAGCACCAAGTCGCTCTTCGAGCCCTAATCGTTCAGGTACATCTAGATCGTCTTCATCACGTTCTAATTCCAGAGGGAACAACTAATTTTGCGTCATGAAACGATTTCTTCTTGTGCTCGCCCTTGGATGGTGTGTTGGATACTCTCAGGCTCAAACGGTTGATGACCTTTACCGTTACCTATCTACATCTACAATAGGCTCTGCTCGTCTTACAGGGCTTGGCCAAGCGGGAGGAGCACTTAAAGGGGATCTCTCTTCTATCCAAATAAATCCGGCCGCAGCAGCTCTTTTTGATTATGGTGCATTCAGTCTTTCTTCGTCGCTAACCAATGAAAATAATCGCTCCAAAACTGGAGAGTTTGGAGACAATGCATCGAAGCTGAGCCTAAATCTAAATCAGGCTTCTGGTCTTTTGGTTTTTGTGTCTGATACAAGCCCATGGAACAAGGTGACCTTAGGGTTTAGTTACGACCAAACAGCTCTATACAACCAAAAAATAAGGGCTGGAGGAATTGCCGAACAAGGTATTGATCAATACTATCTGGGATTTGCCGAAGGAAACAACTACATCGACCTGCTCCCATTCGACAACGAGCTTATAGAAGATGCTTACCGAAGAATTGGTTCCGACTATGGGTACGGTGCGCAACAAGGATTTTTAGGAATCTATAGTGGGCTAATTGCCCATGATGAGTTAGGCTATTATTCTAGTGTAGATTATTCCAATGTGCTTCAACTCTACCGAAACACAGTTAAGGGAGCAATTGGTAGATTTATACTACATTCTGCAGCTTCCTATAAAGATCATATTTTTTTAGGGGCTTCTTTAGGCATTCACGACCTCAGATATGAGCGCTATAGCTACCTTAACGATGAGGGTTACTTAGGTAGCAACTCTAGTGCTACCGAAAGTCGATTCGACAACTATTTATTCACCACAGGCCTTGGTGCATCTCTTCAGCTTGGAATCTTACTGAAGCTAAGTAAGGCTATAGTGTTTGGGAGCAGTTATACTAGCCCTACCTGGTATACTATGAACGATCAAACCGCTCAAAGTGTCTCATCGAACGCAGCCCTAGAAGATCTTTCTTTTATCAATTTCTCCCAACTTAATTTCTATGAAGATTATCAGATGAAATTGCCTTCTTCTATAAGTTTTAACCTTGCTGTAACCCCTGCTGAAAACTTTAATATTGTAGCTGATTATCGCAGAGAAAATTTTGGAGACGCCCAACTTTTACCCAACACCAATGCAGCTTTTGCCTCTGAAAATCAAACGATGAAAGCAACCTACAGCACTGTTGAGCGTTTTAGTTTAGGAACCGAATTTCAGAAAGAAAATCGCATTATTCGTTTTGGCTATATGACGCAATCTGTTCCGGCTATTGGAGGATCTTTAGGGGCTCGAACTGCCATTAGCACAGGTATTGGTTTTAAACAAAGTAGCTCACAATTCGATGTGGGCCTGCGACATGAAGTAAGCGATGAGAATGTTTTTTTCTTTGACGCCCTGCTGCCAAATGCGGCCATTGTCAAACGATCAACCCTGCGGTTAGTGGCTACTTACACCTTCTCACTCTAATGCCAACTCTGTTAGAATACCTATCTTTGCGCCCAATAGTTTTTAATCGATGAAAAACGAAGAAAACGAGTTCGAACACTTCAGTAATTCGGCACAAACACCATTAAGAGAAGATGCTTTCGAGCTCAGTGATGAAGCTAAAATTGAGCGCATTACCAAAAGTGTTCGAGACATTCTAGAAACCTTAGGAATGGATCTCACTGACGACAGTTTAAATGGCACCCCTAAGCGCGTGGCTAAAGCCTATGTAAAAGAGCTTTTCTCAGGACTCAATCCAGCGAACAAACCAAGTTCATCTACCTTTGAAAATAAGTACCAATACGGAGAAATGCTGGTCGAAAAGAATATTACACTTTACTCGACTTGTGAGCACCATTTACTGCCTATAGTCGGAAAGGCTCATGTAGCATATATATCTAGTGGCCGAGTGGTGGGACTATCAAAGATGAACCGCATTGTAGAATATTATGCCAAACGCCCGCAAGTTCAAGAACGACTAACTATGCAAGTAGTTCAAGAGCTTCAGCATATATTAAATACACAAGATGTGGCGTGTATCATTGACGCAAAGCATTTATGCGTAAATTCAAGAGGTATTAAAGACATCGCAAGTAGCACCGTTACTGCCGAATACCAAGGAGTTTTTAAAACAGATGAAAAGTTGCGCAAAGAATTCTTGGCCTACGTTAGTCTAGAAACTGAATTTTAGCCTGTGAGCACCCTCTACAAGCACCACCAAATTCACCTTTTTAATTCACTCTCTCGCAAGAAGGAGCTATTAACGCCCATTAGTGAGGGTTATGTAGGTATGTATGTGTGCGGACCAACGGTATATTCTAAAGTACACCTTGGTAACTGCCGCACCTTCATGTCGTTTGACATGATCTACCGTTACCTGCTTCATTTAGGATATAAAGTGCGTTATGTGCGCAACATCACCGATGCGGGTCACTTAGAGCACGATGAAGATGAAGGTGAAGACAAGATTGCAAAAAAAGCACGCTTAGAGCGCATAGAGCCCATGGAAGTCGTTCAGAAATACACGGTTGACTTTCACCAAACGCTCGAAAAGTTCAATGTGCTTTCTCCAAGTATTGAGCCTACGGCTACCGGGCACATTATTGAACAGATAGAGATCATTGAGAAGATCCTTAAAAAAGGGTACGCCTATATACAAAATGGTTCGGTCTATTTTGATGTGCTTAAGTTTAATAAAGAGCACGACTACGGAAAGCTTAGCGGGCGTAAGCTCGAAGATATGATCCCCAATACGCGAGGGCTTCAGGGCCATTTAGAGAAGAAAAACCCTCAAGACTTCGCCCTTTGGAAAAAAGCGGAGCCCCAACACATTATGCGCTGGACCTCTCCTTGGGGAGATGGATTTCCGGGCTGGCACATTGAGTGTACCGCTATGAGTACTAAATATTTAGGCCCTAATTTCGATATTCACGGAGGTGGTATGGATCTTAAGTTTCCGCATCACGAATGTGAAATAGCCCAGGCCGAGGCACATTCGGGCTCATCACCAGTAAATTATTGGCTGCACGCCAACATGCTTACCCTGAACGGTAAAAAGATGTCGAAATCGACAGATAACAATGTCTATCCGCATGAGATTTTTAGCGGTGAAAACTCGATTTTTTCTCGGGCATTCTCCCCTTCTGTAGTGCGTTTCTTTATGATGCAAGCTCACTACACAAGCATTCTTGATCTCAGTCAAGATGCGTTAGAGGCTGCCGAAAAAGGCTATCAAAGGCTTATGGAGTCCATTCATGCTGTTAGTGCCTTAAAGGGCAATGGCAATACATCAAATTTCGATCTCGGTGCTTGGGTAGATCGCTGCTACGCTGCTATGAATGACGACTTCAACACTCCGGTGCTTATCGCTCAGCTTTTTGAGGCGGTCAAACAGGTTAATCTACTCAAAGAGGGGCAAACTAACTTAACCGATACCGATGTTCAGCTGTTGAGCCAGACCTTAAAAACCTTCACCTTTGAGGTGTTGGGGCTACGCGATGAAAGCAAGATCGATACAAGCCATTTTGAAAAACTATCTAGTGTGATTGAATTGCTTATAGAACAGCGCAACAAGGCGCGCGAGCGCAGAGATTTTTCGACCTCGGATCAGATAAGAGATCAATTGCTAGACTTGGGAATTCAGCTTAAAGATTCTAAAGACGGAACCACTTTTTCCATTTCATGAAAAAAGCCATCACAAGCTTTTTAATCTTCTGGGTGCGTGCCTACCAATACCTTATTTCACCTTACACTCCTTCAAGTTGTCGCTATGTGCCCACCTGCTCTGAATATACCGTTGAGGCTTTAAAAAAGCACGGACCACTTAAAGGGGCTGGGCTAGCTGTAAAACGTATTGCTAGTTGCCACCCATGGGGAAAAAGCGGGCACGATCCGGTTCCTTGAAGGCCTTGTTTTAATTATATTCGCTGTAAAACCTAACTTATGACCATTCTCGGAATCGTCTGGAACCCCAATGACACTTTACTGCACATAGGCCCACTGGAGCTCAAGTATTACAATACTATGTGGATTGCTGCTTTTGCACTCGGATGGTACCTTATGAAGCGCTTCTTCACCAATGAAGAAAAGCCACTCGATAAACTCGACTCCCTCTTTGTATACAGCGTCGTGTCTATTATTCTGGGGGCGCGATTAGGTCATGTGATCTTCTATGACTGGGGCTACTACCAAAACCATCTTTTAGAGATTTTATTGCCCATAAGGGAAAACCCTCGTTCTAGTTTATTCGGCCTCATCAATGGATATCAGTTCACCGGATTCACTGGCCTTGCAAGTCACGGTGCGGCGACAGCAGCGATAATTGCTTTCTATCTATTTAGCCGAAAGTTCAAGTCTCTTTCTTTTTTCTGGATTGTAGATCGGGTGGCCATTGTGTCGGCTATTGGCGGTGCCTTTGTACGCATCGGCAACTTTTTTAATTCAGAAATTAACGGGAAACCAACCGATGAAGCCTTTCTATTTGCGACCAAATTCGTTCGTGACGCTGATGATATGCCGGCCTACCAGGCCGTTTCACTGACTAAAGAGCCAAGTGCAGATGCAGCCTACAAGGCCATAGCATCAGATCCGGCGTTCAGCGAAATACTAGAAGCCATTCCGTTCAGGCACCCCGTTCAGCTCTACGAGGCACTCGCTTATGTAAGCATTTTTGTGCTGATGTATTTCGTATTCTATCCGAAAAAACAATGGAGAGAAAAGCCAGGTTTTCTTTTTGGATTCTGGCTTTCTGCCGTCTTTGCTTCCCGATTCGTCTTGGAGTATTTTAAGAAAAGTCAAGGAGGATTTGAAGAAACTCTAGGCCTGCTCTCTACCGGGCAATGGCTAAGCATTCCGCTGGTACTTGCAGGGGCATACCTAATGTTTAGACCCCAGCCTACACAACAGTAGTTTTATCTGCTACCAATATAAATTAAAGAGGGGCCTAAAGCCCCTCTTTTTCTTTTCCTAAAGTATCGTACATCACAGGCGTTGCGATGAATAGTGACGAATAGGTTCCCACCAAAATACCCACAATCATGGCAAACATAAATCCTCTGAGGCTCTCTCCACCAAAAATGAAAATCGCTAGAAGTACTATGAGAGTAGTTAGTGAAGTATTCAGCGTACGACTTAAAGTGCTGTTTAAGGCCTCATTAACGTGTGTGCCCTTTTTCCAACCCTTGGTATTTACTACCTCGCGAATACGGTCAAAGACCACCACAGTATCGTTTAAGGAGTACCCAATCACCGTCAAAATAGCAGCGATAAAGGCCTGGTCGATTTCCATGTTAAAGGGCATAAATGCGCTAGTAACTGAAAATACCCCAAGTACAATTAACACGTCGTGAAAAACGGCAGTTACAGCTCCTAGAGAGAATTGCCATTTTCTAAAACGCATCAAAATATATAAGAAGACAATGGTCAACGACCCTATTATGGCTAAAAAGGCGTTTTTCTTGATGTCATAGGCTATGGTAGGCCCCACTTTAACCGACTGAAGAATTCCCACGTTCTTGTCTTCAGCTGGTGTTATAAAATCTTCAAGAGTGGTTCCTGCGGCCATGTACTTCTGGAGTACATCAAAAAGTTTACCCTGAATCTCTTGGTCTACTTCAAGCCCTTCAACATCTACTTTGTAAGCGGTAGTTACTTTTATCTGATTAGCCCCTCCGAAGGTTTTCACATTGGTTCCATTTCCGAAAACCTCATTCAGCTCCGCTGATATTTCAGTGGGACTTACTTCTTGAACAAAACGTATCTGATACGTGCGGCCACCAACAAAGTCAACCCCTTGCTGTAGTCCTTTAGTGGCTAACGATCCTAGGGAGGCAAGCACTAGAACTGCCGAGACAACGTAGGCTATTTTTCTCGAGGCGACAAACTTGAAGTCAATCTTACTAAAGAGATTTGCAGTTAAGGTCGTAGAGAAAGACAACTGACGACCCTTCTTCAGCAAATAACCCTCGATAAATAATCGAGATACAAAAATCGCTGTGAATAGCGAGGTAAGAATACCTATTAAAAGCGTAGTGGCAAACCCTTTAATGGGGCCCGAGCCAAACAAAAAGAGCACTACGGCGGTAAGCCCTGTGGTAATATTCGCATCTAGAATAGAAGAGAGGGCATTCGAGAATCCATCGCTAATAGAGAGCGCTAAGCCCTTTCCTTTTCTCAGCTCTTCTCTAATACGCTCAAATACTAGTACGTTGGCATCGACAGACATACCTATAGTGAGCACAATACCCGCGATACCAGGAAGGGTCAATACAGCTCCAAGACTAGTCAATACTCCGAAGATGAGCATAATGTTCAGAATAAGGGCGATATCAGCGAAAAAGCCAGCACGACCGTAATAGAACATCATCCACAAAAGAACAAAGGCCATCGCAATCATAAACGAAATAAATCCGCTATTTATGGCTTCTTGACCTAGCGACGGACCTACAATTTCAGACTGAACTATCTCGGCAGAAGCTGGAAGCTTTCCGGCGCGAAGTACGTTGGCGATATCTTTAGTTTCGTTGATCGTGAAGTCGCCCGTAATTTCGGAGCGACCACCAGAAATTGGTCCAGAAGAAACTCCAGGGGCCGTGTAAACTTTGTTATCGAGTACAATGGCAATTCCTGTTTGGTTTTGGTACACATCTCCCGTCATGCGCTCCCACTCACGAGCCCCTTTGGTGTTCATTGTCATGCTCACCGCAGGTTTACCGAACTGATCAAACGTGTCTTGGGCATTAGAAACAACATCTCCTGATATTCTAGGAAGACCCTCACGATTTGATTTTAAGGCGTATAATTCCACAATTTCTGCATCTGCTCCTACACGCTGCCAAGCAAATTTGGTAAACTTAATGGCGGCAGGAAGCAAGAGCTTTCACTTCGTTGTTACGCAAATAACCACCAATCTCAGCAGTATCCTTTACAGCGGCACGCACAAAGGCATTAGAGCCTGGCGCTGGCGCGATCAATTTGCTGAGTAATGGATTGTTATTAGAAACACTATCTGCAGCATTCTCGAGCAGGGCCTCAACCTCGTCTTGGCTTTCACGCTTAGAGATCTCTGCAATTTTTGAATCGGCAGTAAATAAGAATTGAGAAAGCCCTTGCTCATCTTGCGAGATGGTTTCCCAAAATTCTAATTGAGCTGTAGAAGAGAGTAATTCTTGAGCGCGATTAATATCTCTAGCCCCAGGAAGTTCGACTACGATGCGCCCTGAGCTACCTACCCGTTGAATATTAGGTTGGGTAACCCCAAAGCCATCGATGCGCTCTCTAAGCACCTCGAAGGCAGAAACAATAGACTCGTCAATTTTGCGACGCAAAACAGACTTAACTTCTTCATTGGTCATTTCGAAGTTCACCTCGTCGCTTAAATTTTTGTTAGCGAAAATATCGGGAGAAGCTAGTTTAGCCTGAGCATCTTTCTCAAAGGCCTCAAAAAATAACTCTACATAGTTCGCATCACTTTGCTTAGAAGCCGCATCAGCACCCAAAAGAGCCGCATTAAAAGCCGGATTTTTAGAATTAGCCGCTAAACCTTTTAATATATCCTTAACCGAGATTTGTAGGGTAACATTGATGCCTCCTTTGAGGTCAAGACCCTTATTGAGTTCTTTGCCTTTAGCGTCTGCATAAGAGGTAAACCCGAGTACGGGTAAATCAGCCACCGAATCTAAATAAGCGGTCGTTACACCTTCTCTTTGGGTAAGATAATCTTCAATTCCTTCTTCTACATTGACATAAGCATAGCGCTCAGCATCGCTTTCAATTTTGCTGGTGATGAAGGTAAATGAGAGTTGGTAAATACTCACTGCGCCAAAAAGAATGGCGAACAATCGAATCAATCCTTTATTCTGCATGGATCGGATGGGTTAAATAAACAATTTCTAAATGCGTGCAAATATATCATTTCGTCTAAGATCTGACAATTATTGCTGCGCTAAAGCAAACGCCCCGCACGAATCGTGCGGGGCGTTTGCCAATCTTCAGTCTATTATCGGCATTTAAATAGATAACAAGTCATTGGTAGATCGCACTCCTTTCGCAGATTCTTGCACTTTGTCTTTTTCAGCATCTGAGAGTGGAATAGACACAATCTCTTCAATTCCGTTCTTCCCAAGAATAACAGGAACACCTAAGCAAATATCTGAAAGGCCATACTCTCCGTCAAGAAGCACTGAACAAGGAAACAGTTTCTTTTGATCGCAAACAATAGCCTGCACCATAGAAGAAACGGCCGCTCCAGGAGCATACCATGCACTGGTTCCTAGTAGTTTGGTAAGTGTGGCTCCTCCTACTTTGGTCTCTTCAACTACCCACTGCTGCTGCTCTTTAGTCAAAAAGGCACTTACCTTTACAGAATTTCGAGTCGCGTGATCAATAAGCGGAACCATTCCTGTATCGCTATGACCTCCAATGACCATTCCGTCTACATCTGAAATAGGCGCCTTTAAGGCCTCCGCTAGTCGGTATTTAAAACGTGCACTATCTAGTGCTCCACCCATACCAATGATGCGATTTTTTGGTAGGCCCGAAATTTTGTGCACTAGATAAGCCATGGTATCCATAGGATTACTCACCACAATGACGATAGCATTCGGAGAATATTTCAATAGATTTTCAGTAACGGTCTGCACAATACCTGCATTTATACCTATGAGCTCTTCACGCGTCATACCTGGTTTACGTGGAATACCAGAGGTAATTACTACCACCGAGCTGTCTGCTGTCTTTGAATAATCGCTTGTGGTTCCGGTAATGACCGTGTCGAACGCGTTCAAAGAAGCGGTCTGCATAAGGTCCATTGCCTTTCCTTCAGCAAAGCCCTCTTTAATATCGAGTAGCACTACCTCAGAGGCAAAATTTTTCATCGCGATGTACTCTGCGCAACTAGCACCTACTGCGCCTGCGCCTACTACTGAAATCTTCATAAGAAAAAGTCTTTTTAAAAGTTAATTACAGATCTGTGGCAAAAGTAAAATGCTATGCATCAATTTTCGCATAAACCGCATTCTTTTCTATGAATTCACGGCGCGGCGGAACTTCGTCTCCCATGAGCATGGCAAAAATACGATCGGTCTCTGTGGCATTTTCTATGGTTACCCTTCTTAGGGTTCGAAACTCCGGATTCATCGTAGTGTCCCAAAGCTGCTCGGCGTTCATTTCTCCAAGTCCTTTGTAGCGCTGAATTGCGGATCCTTGACCATATTCAGTAAGTAATATATCACGCTCCTTATCGTTCCATGCATAGTTCTTTTTAGACCCCTTTTTCACTAAATAAAGGGGTGGAGTAGCTATATAAATATGCCCATGCTCAATTAACTCGCGCATGTACCTAAAGAAGAAAGTGAGTATTAAGGTTTCAATATGCGATCCATCTACGTCGGCATCACACATGATAATTACCTTGTGGTAGCGCAATTTTTCAATATTTAGCGCCTTTGTGTCTTCCTCGGTTCCTACCGTTACTCCTAAGGCTGTATAAATATTTCGAATTTCTTCATTCTCAAAAACCTTGTGCTGCATGGCCTTTTCAACGTTGAGTATCTTTCCTCTCAGCGGAAGGATGGCTTGGAAATTTCGATCGCGTCCTTGCTTGGCTGTACCGCCTGCCGAATCTCCCTCAACTAGGAATACTTCGCACAAGGTAGGGTCTTGTTCAGAGCAATCAGATAGCTTGCCTGGAAGACCTCCGCCGCTCATCACGTTTTTTCGCTGAACCAACTCTCGTGCCTTGGCCGCTGCATGACGCGCTGTTGCGGCCATAATAACCTTTTCTACAATGCGTCTGGCGTCGTCAGGGTGTTCTTCTAAATAGTCAGTTAACATTTCTGAAACGGCCTGACTCACTGCAGCACTTACGTCGCGGTTACCTAGCTTTGTTTTGGTTTGCCCTTCAAACTGAGGTTCGGCTACCTTCACCGAGATAATAGCTGTTAATCCCTCTCTAAAATCATCTCCAGAAATTTCAAATTTCAACTTATCTAAAAGTCCAGAAGCATCGGCATATTTTTTAAGAGTATGGGTTAAGCCCCTTCGAAATCCGGCCAAATGGGTTCCACCCTCATGGGTATTAATGTTGTTTACATAAGAATGTAGGTTCTCAGAAAATCCTGTATTATAAACCATGGCAATCTCTACTGGAATACCCGATTTTTCGCCTTCTATGGCAATCACTTTTTTAATAAGAGGCTCTCGCGACTCGTCTAGAAAAACAATAAATTCTTCAAGTCCTCGCTCTGAGTGAAACACCTCAGAAACGAATTCACCCTTATCGTTTGATTGGCGATTGTCGTTTAGAGTTATAGTAATCCCTTTATTTAGAAACGATAGCTCACGCATGCGATTGGCTAAAGTGTCGTAAATAAACTCTGTGGTTTGGTTAAAAATAAGATCATCTGGCTTAAACGTCACTTCTGTGCCGCTCTTATCGCTTTCGCCAACACTTTTTACAGGATACAGCGCCTTTCCTCTTTCGTACTCTTGTTGCCATTCCTTTCCGTCGCGGTAAACGGTTGCTTTCAAGGCAACCGATAGGGCATTTACGCACGAAACCCCCACGCCGTGAAGACCACCAGAAACTTTATAGGAGTCTTTATCAAACTTGCCGCCAGCACCAATCTTGGTCATTACCACCTCTAAGGCAGAAACTCCTTCTTTTTTGTGGAGGCCAACAGGAATTCCCCTTCCGTTATCGGTTACCGTGACCGAATTATCTTCATTTATGGTCACTGCAATGGTATCGCAGTACCCACCCATCGCTTCGTCAATAGAGTTGTCAACCACTTCATAAACGAGGTGGTGTAGGCCTCGAATACCTATGTCGCCAATGTACATGGAGGGGCGCATTCTTACGTGCTCCATTCCCTCTAGGGCCTGTATACTATCTTCAGAGTAATTAGGGGTTTTTGCTGCTTCGCTCATAGGTCAAAATTCATCTTTTTATATCCTAGCAAATATAGCCGAAACAGCAGTAAAAATAAGGGCTCGAATACTTTCGAGCCCTTCAAGTTATCAACACTTTTGTGTGAACAAAAACCGCCTTAATACGCGTCTGTGTGTACCGATTTTATGGCTCTTCCTGAGGGCTCATTCATTGTTTTAAATGCGGCATCCCATTCTAAGGCAGTTTTGGTGCTACAGGCTACCGAGGGTTCTTGCGGAACGCTCAGAGATGCAGCATCAGAAGCAAAGTGACCAGAGAAAATACTGCGGTAGTAATACTCTTCTTTTGTTTGAGGAGTTTGTATCGGAAACTTAAAAGCAGCTTGCTGCATCTGGGCATCACTAACCTCTTCATTCACCTTAATCTTAAGGGTGTCTATCCAAGAATAGCCTACCCCATCAGAGAATTGCTCTTTTTGTCTCCAGGCTACCTCAGGCGGAAGCATGTGTTCAAAGGCCTTGCGCAAAATCCATTTTTCCATGCGCTCGCCATTAATCATTTTGTCTTGAGGGTTTAAGCGCATGGCGACATCGATAAATTCTTTGTCTAAAAAAGGTACTCTGCCTTCTATACCCCAAGCCGCCAGTGATTTGTTAGCGCGAAGGCAATCGTACATGTGCAATTTATCGAGCTTGCGAACAGTTTCTTCATGAAACTCTCTAGCGTTCGGTGCTTTATGAAAATAAAGGTATCCGCCAAACAACTCATCAGAGCCTTCGCCAGACAGCACCATTTTGATTCCCATAGACTTAATGACCCGCGCCATAAGATACATTGGAGTAGCTGCACGAATCGTAGTAATATCGTAGGTCTCTAGGTGATAGATAACATCTTTAATGGCGTCAAGCCCTTCTTGAAGGGTAAACACAATTTCATGGTGAACCGTTTTTATATAATCAGCCACTTTTCGGGCAGCGGCTAAATCTGGAGATCCCTCGAGGCCCACGGCAAACGAGTGCAACTGAGGCCACCATGCACCCTCTTGATTATCAGATTCTATACGCTTTTCGGAAAACTTTTTAGCAATAGCCGAAGTGATTGACGAGTCTAAGCCCCCCGAAAGCAAAACACCATAAGGCACATCAGACATAAGTTGGCGTTTAACTGCCGCTTCTAGAGCGTCTCTAAGCGCATCAATCGAAGAAGTATTGTCTTTAACGGCGTCAAACGATTGCCATTCACGCACATACCAACGAACAGGTACTTCGGTCTTGCTGGTCATATAATGTCCTGGAGGAAACAGTTCAATGCGATTGCAATACCCCTCAAGTGCCTTTAACTCAGAGGCTACGTAAAATACGCCTTGCTCATCCCACCCCATATATAACGGAATAATACCCATATGGTCTCGAGCGACGAGAAAGTCTTGCCGATCGCGATCGTACAAGGCAAAAGCAAATATGCCATTTAATTGTTCCAAAAAATCAGCACCATGAGCCTGATAAAGAGGAAGTATCACTTCACAGTCAGATTGCGTCATAAAGTCGTAACTCGCTTCAAAGCGCTTTCGAATTTGACGATGGTTATACAATTCACCATTGGCAGCGAGCACAAGGGTCTGCGCTTTATTAAAAAGAGGTTGTTTGCCCGAAGCAGGGTCAACAATAGCTAATCGCTCGTGAGCTAAAACGCTATAGTTATCGCTAAAAATACCACTCCAATCGGGTCCTCTATGCCTAATCTTCTTTGCCATTTCAAGCAACTGATCTCGCTGCTCAGCCTCCGATTTCTGGTAGTTAAAACTGACTACAATTCCACACATAAATCAAATTTTAAGCAAAAATGACAATATGATTATAAAAATGAAATAAAAAATCTACTAATAGTTAAAAAAATAAACCATTAGTAGATTATTGGATAAATTATATAAGTAATAGACTGTTATTTTCGCAACTCACCTTCAATCCTTAACACGCTCTCCGGCAAGAAAAACCGATTTTACGGCAACTTTTGGAATTTCGGATAAATCTATACTCATAAGGTCTTGAGAAAGTACAGTGATGTCTGCATAGTATCCAGGCTTGAGCATTCCCTTTTCGTGCTCCTCAAAATTGGAATAGGCGGCCCAGGCAGTCATTCCCTTAAGTGCCTGTTCTCTGGTAAGTGCTTGTTCTGCAAAATACCCTTCTGATGGAAATCCGCTGAGATCTTGACGAGCAACAGCGGCATAAAAAGTGAGTAGCGGAGATACTTGCTCTACGGGAAAGTCGGTACCAAGCGCCAGCATTTTAGACCGCTGAAGCAAAGTTTGGTAAGCATATGCTCCCTTTATGCGCTCAGCACCTAGTCGATCTTCTGCCCAGTACATATCACTTGTGGCGTGCGTGGGTTGAACCGAAGGAATAATTCCGTTTGAAAATCGATCAAAGTCGGCTGGGTCTACAACTTGTGCGTGCTCAATCTTCCATCGGGCTTTGGCGGGGTTACTCAGAACGCGCTCATAGAGATCTAAAACAAAGTAATTTGCAGAATCTCCGATGGCGTGCGTATTCATCTGAAAATCACTTTCTGCCAATCGTTCGGCTATGGCCTGCATATCTTTTAACGGAGTAACTAGTGCACCGTAGTGCTCGTGATCGTCAGAATAGGGCGCCTTCAGGGCTGCTCCTCTAGAGCCTAGCGCGCCATCGGCATAAACCTTAAATGACCGAACATTAAGTCGTGGTGTCTTTATTGGGCCTCGATCAAGGTAGTAATCAAGCTGATCTTTAGAGGCGCTAATCATAGCATAGACCCGCATTTTTAAATCACCTACTTGTTGCAGGCTATCTATCAACTCTATCACAGATCGTGAGAGACCCGCATCATTTACGGTGGTAAGGCCATTTTCGAAGGCGATTTGCTGGGCAGCCATAAGGGCCCGCACTTGAGAATCTCGATCCATCTCAGGAAGTGATTCATCTACTAAACGCATAGGGCCATCAATCAAAACACCCGTAAGTCTATTCGCTTTCTTAAGAATAGCTCCACCTTCAACTTCTGTATCTACCGTTATACCCGCTAAGCTAAGCGCATAGTCGTTTACCAAATAGGCGTGTCCGTCAATTCTTCGCAGTACCACGGGGCGGTCTGGAAAAAGTTCATTTAAAAGCGTATTTACCGGAAATTCTGCAATAGGCCAATCGTTCTGATCCCAGCCCCAGGCATAAAGCACCGAGGGGGTATACTGGGCGTCAAAATTCTTTATTCTGTCAACGATCTCTTCAAAACTCTGTGTGCCTATTAAACTCAAACGGCTTTCGTTTAACCCCAATTGATAGAAATGGCAGTGAGCATCTATAAGTCCTGGATAAGCAAACGCACCTTCTAGATCAATACGTTCATTTGCTTCAAATCGATCTAACAAACTCTTCTGACCAACAGCAACAATGCGCTGGTCTTTAATAGCGATAACTGAAGCCTGAGGCTGCAGCGAATCTAAGGTGTAAAAAGAGGCGTTGTAAAGCAGTGTATCTACCT
The DNA here is from genome assembly GCA_018402205.1 of Flavobacteriaceae bacterium. Taxonomy (GTDB): domain Bacteria; phylum Bacteroidota; class Bacteroidia; order Flavobacteriales; family Flavobacteriaceae; genus UBA3478. Next base: position 153,466 of record JAGYIX010000004.1, on the reverse strand, counting down.
GCTCTACACGCGTACAACTCAAGGTCAGAAAGAGCAAAAATGCACTAACAGCAATCTTAGTATTCATTAGGTTGCGGATTATCGGCTTTAGCACCAGCTATAGCCAGCATTATAATAAAAATCACTCCAATATAGGCCATGTAACGATAAGAGCCGAGCAGTGTGTAGGAAAAACTAAATATACTTGGGGCAATGGCGCTGGCAAAGATGAGAATCGACATCACCTTTCCGGTTATAGCCCCTAGATGCTGTCTTCCGAAAAATCGAGGCCAAGTAACCGAATTTAAAACTCCGAAAAATCCACCTAATGAGCCCATTCCACCAATAAGCAAAACCCTTCCCCATTGCTCATTCAGAAAGAACATACCTAAACATGCCAATAAAGCGCCGAACATCATGAGATAGGCAAAGTACTTTAAGCGAGATCGGTCGCTTAAATAATTAAAGACTGTCGAAACTGTAACCGAAACAAAAGAGCCCGGCAAAAATATACGAACTGCATCTTCTTTTGAAAGCCCCGTGCTTTCAAAAATAGAAACGACATGAAAGGTGAGTCCGGTGATAAAAAAACTATTAAAGGCTAGTAGAAAGGTGAACACCCAAAAGGCACGAGTACCTCTTGCTTCTGCAAGGGTGAACTGTTTCTTAGCTCGGGGCTTTTGTCTTTTACCTATTTCAGTGTCTGAATAAACGTCTCCGTCTGGAAGCAATTGGTGATCTTCAGGACGCACGCGATAAAACTGCAGAATAACTAAAGAAAATAACAGTAAAGCTACCGCCATCAATTGCCAAGCCTTACTCCAGGTATAGGTATCTATGAGCGCGCTAAGCCATAAAGGAGCTGAGCTGAATCCGAACGAGAGTGAAATACTGGTTACCATATTGGCCCTTCCACGGTACTTATCGAACCACATCATTATCATGTTTCGAGAAGCCATTGTCAACACTCCTTGTCCGAAAAATCGCAACAGAAAAAACAGAAAAGTGATCACAGTAAAGGCCACATAAACCTTGTTCCACGAAGTAAGTATAGCAAGTTGCAGAGCTATCACAGGCGAAACAGATGCCAGTGCAAGAGTTAGCGCTATTCCTATGGCCGCACCAAAAGCCACCCAGCGGGCTCCGTAGCGATCAAACCAAAATCCGGCCCTGCCAATTACCAGAGCGCTCATAATGGTTCCTATCATGTAGGCATTAGAGAACTCATTGCGTGAAAGGCCTAAGGCGTCTTTCACAGGGTCGGTAAAAACAGAAATTCCAATCGTTTGCCCCGGAATACTGAACCAAATTCCAATCGTTCCTGCGATAAGCAATATATAGCCGTAGAAGAATCTAAAAGACTCCGGACGAATAAAAGAACCGAAATTGGGATTTTTAAATGAAGAATAGCGCAAGGCTAAGGTTTTACCCCATCAAAGATACGGGCATTGGTCGAATGATTACCTTTAAGCACGAATTTTCAATCTGACCTTCATGAGCGAAGCTCCAGTTCTGTTGATAAAAAATGCGCAGATACAACAAGATAAATCAGTGGTTTTAGACCATATTAATCTCACGATGTCGGCAGGTGATTATTATTTCTTGATCGGTAAAACCGGCTCTGGCAAGAGCAGTTTCTTAAAAGCTCTATACGGCGATGTCCCTTTCAGTAAAGGAACGGCTCAGCTCAAATCATTCAACCTTATAAAGTTAGGCGAACGGCATTTGGCTTCACTGCGTCGCTCACTTGGTATCGTTTTTCAAGATTTCAAACTACTCAATGATCGAAACGTGTATGACAACCTTGATTTTGTGCTTAAAGCAACCGGATGGAAGCGGTCAACAGAACGAAAAAAACAAATAGAGTCGGTATTAGAGGCTGTTTCGATGGAACAAAAAATAAAGAGCTATCCGCATAGGCTCTCGGGAGGAGAACAGCAGCGCGTGGCTGTAGCAAGAGCCCTGCTAAATGACCCAGACCTTATCATAGCTGATGAACCCACCGGAAACCTTGACCCAGAGACCAGTCTTGAGGTCATGCATCTTTTTGAAAAGATTCACCAAAACGGAAAAAGCCTCTTGGTGGCAACGCATAACCATCAACTGATCGCACACTTTGGTCACCCTATTATAGAATGCGACCGGCAGACCCTCACAATGAAGTAAATGTCAGAAGTATCAAAATTTCTGTTTATTTGCAGCTGACAATTTCTCTCCCATGGCAATATTAGGTATAGATGTAGGTGGCACCGGAATGAAAGGTGCTTTAGTAGACACAGAGACTGGCGAATTGCTGAGCGAACGCTTTCGACTAGACACCCCAAAAAAAAGGGATCCAGAAGGCATGGCACAATGCTTTAATGAAATCGTTAAACACTTTGACTATAAGGGGCCTATTGGTGCCGGATTTCCAACGATCATAAAAAATGGAGTGTGTGGATCGCAAGGCAACTTGCACAAAAGCTGGAAAGGCCTCAACGTTTCCGAAGTATTTAGCCAAGAAACGGGGCTACCGGTAATTGTAGTTAACGATGCCGATGCAGCCGGATATGCCACTATGCAATACGGTGTTGGGCAAGGAGAAATGGGCCTAGTGATCATGATAACCATTGGCACCGGAATCGGCAGTGGGGCCTTTTTTAACGGGCAACTCATCCCCAACGTCGAACTCGGTCAAATACCGTATAAGAAATACAAGCGTATAGAAGAATGGGCATCTGCCTCGGCCAAAGAACGCGATGGATTAAGTCTAGAGCAATGGGCAGAGCGATTTAATAAATTTCTTAAAATCACTGATCTTCTAGTAGCCCCAGATCTCATCATTTTAGGCGGGGGATTATCTAAAGAATGGGACAGTTATGAACACCTAATAGACTCTCCTGTTCACATAAAACCAGCAGCCCTACGCAACAATGCGGGCATTGTAGGCGCGGCGGCGGCGGCCCTTACAGTGCTTTAGATCTCTTTCTATCGGTCTCTTTAAGATATACTTTACGCAAACGAATGTAGTTAGGGGTTACCTCAACAAGCTCGTCTTTTTGAATGTACTCTAACGCCTGTTCTAGCGAAAATTTAATGGCCGGAACAATCTTTACCTTATCGTCAGTGCCCGAGGCGCGCACGTTTGAGAGTTTCTTGGTTTTGGTCACGTTTACCCCCATATCGTCGGCTCTAGAGTTTTCTCCAATTACCTGCCCTTCGTAAATATCTTCTCCCGGATCTATAAAAAACACCCCACGCTCCTGAATTTTATCTATAGAGTAAGGAATAGCGGTGCCGTTTTCGAGCGATACCAGAGAACCGTTAATACGGCCTGGTATGTTACCTTTAAACGGTTGATATTCGATAAAGCGATGTGCCATAATAGCCTCTCCGGCTGTAGCGGTAAGTAACTGATTTCGCAGCCCGATAATTCCTCTAGATGGAATAATAAACTCACAGATCATGCGGGTTCCTTTGGTCTCCATACTCAACAGTTCGCCTTTACGCATAGAAACCATTTCAACCGCCTTTCCAGAAACCGTTTCCGGAAGGTCAATGGTCAGTTGCTCCACGGGTTCACACTTAACCCCGTCAATTTCTTTGATAATTACCTGAGGCTGTCCGATTTGCAATTCGTACCCTTCGCGTCTCATGGTTTCGATGAGTACTGATAAATGCAATACACCACGTCCGTAAACCATAAATCGGTCTGCACTCTCGGTGGCTTTCACTCCAAGAGCTAAGTTCTTCTCCAACTCCTTTTCTAGACGGTCTTTGATGTGCCTAGAAGTAACAAACTTTCCGTCTTTGCCGAAAAATGGGCTGTCGTTAATAGTAAACAACATGCTCATGGTGGGTTCGTCAATCGCAATAGACTTGAGCGCCTCGGGTTGCTCAAAATCGGCTACGGTGTCTCCAATCTCGAACTGTTCCATACCCACGATCGCGCAGATATCTCCGGCTAAAACTTCTTTCACTTTTTGGCGACCTAAGCCCTCGAAAGTATAGAGTTCTTTGATTCGTGATTTAGTTATAGATCCGTCGCGTTTAACTAGACTCACGGGCTGCCCTTCTTTGAGCGATCCTCGCTGCAGTCTACCAATAGCGATGCGGCCTGTAAACGAAGAGTAGTCGAGTGAAGTAATAAGCATTTGGGTCGATCCTGACTCAGGAATAAACTGAGGAATATCACTGAGTACCATCTCCAACAATGGCTCAATAGAGTCGGTTGGCTTAGTGTGGTCAGTGCTCATCCATCCGTGCTTGGCTGAACCATAAACAGTGGGGAAATCAAGCTGCCATTCTTCTGCACCCAATTCGAACATTAGGTCAAAGACCTTTTCGTGAACTTCAATAGGGGTGCAGTTCTCTTTATCAACCTTGTTGATTACTAAGCAGGGTTTAAGCCCCATAGATATAGCTTTCTGAAGCACAAAACGTGTTTGCGGCATAGGCCCTTCGAAGGCGTCAACTAGCAAAAGTACTCCGTCAGCCATGTTCAGAACACGCTCAACCTCTCCACCAAAATCGGCGTGGCCAGGAGTGTCAATAATATTAATCTTGTGGTCTTTGTAATTAACCGCAACGTTTTTCGACACAATAGTAATGCCTCGTTCTCTTTCAAGATCATTACTGTCAAGGATCAATTCTCCTTTGTTTTCGTTTTCTCTGAAGAGCTGGCAGTGGTGTAAAATTTTGTCCACCAATGTTGTTTTTCCGTGGTCAACGTGAGCGATAATCGCAATGTTTTTGATGTGCTGCATCTACTTAAATTTGAAGCCTTAGGGCGCGCAAATATAGGTCTAAAACAAAGCCAGATGTGATAAAAAACTACCTTTGTATCGAAATCATCTAGACCTATGAATCTATCTGCACTTGCAAATATTACTCATTCTAAAAGCGATCAATTTCTTCTAATCGCTGGTCCCTGTGCTATCGAATCAGAAAATATGGCGCTCAAAGTGGCCGAAACTGCTCTCAAAATCACTGACAAACTGGGTATTCCGTATGTCTTTAAAGGCAGTTTTAAAAAGGCCAACCGCAGCCGTGTTGATTCCTTCACGGGAATAGGCGATGAGAAGGCGCTGGCCATTTTAAGAAAAGTAGGAGAAACATTTGATATACCTACTATAACCGACATTCATAAAGAAAGTGATGCCGAAATGGCTGCTGCCTATGTCGACATATTGCAAATACCCGCCTTTTTGGTAAGGCAAACCGACTTAGTAGTTGCCGCCGCTAAAACCCAAAAGGTAATCAACCTTAAAAAAGGGCAATTCATGGGCCCAGAAAGCATGCAGTTTGCTGTGCAAAAGGTAATTGATAGTGGAAATTCTAACGCGTGGATCACCGAAAGAGGTACCACTTTTGGATACCAAGACCTGGTAATTGACTATCGCGGCATTCCGGTGATGCGCCAATACGCTCCTGTAATTCTAGACGTTACTCACTCTTTACAACAACCCAATCAAGCTTCTGGAGTAACCGGAGGGCGCCCGGCGCTCATCGAAACCGTTGCTAAAGCCGGAATAGCTGTGGGGGTTGACGGTATTTTTCTTGAAACCCATCCCGACCCCAAAACAGCTAAAAGTGATGGAGCCAATCAACTGCCGCTTGAGCGCCTAGAAGCATTGCTACAAAACTTAGCTAGAATCAGAGAAACTATAGTTAGCCTGTAATGCTAACCTTTTCTTAAAGGTTGAAAAGCAGGTTTCTGCGAAAGAAGCCACTAAATTGGAGGCAAAACTCGTCTTCATGAAAGCCATTTTTACCTTCTTATTGGCCGTTTTGCTCAGCCTAAACCTAAGTGCACAAGATCATAGTCATCAGAGTGCAAGGCCCATTAAATTTCCAAGTTTTGGTGCCTATCAAACCTTGTCAACAGACCTTCACATGCACACCGTTTTTTCAGACGGATCGGTTTGGCCCAACATTCGCGTGCAAGAAGCCTTGATGGATGGCCTAGATGCCATCGCCATGACCGAGCACCTTGAATACCAACCCCACAGTGCAGATATTCCGCATCCCGACAGAAACAGGGCCTATGATTTAGCGTTGGCTGAGGCCAAAAATCACGACCTGCTAATCATTAGAGGGTCAGAGATCACGCGCGGAGCACCCATAGGCCACAACAACGCCGTTTTCATTGAAGACGCCAATAAAATGCTCAAAGAGAAAGCCGAAGACGCCTTCAGAGAGGCAAAAAATCAAGGGGCGTTCATTTTCTGGAACCATCCGGCCTGGACCGCCCAAAGCTCAAAAGGATTACCGGTTTTAAGCGATTTTCAAAAAGAACGCATTAAAATGGGCGAGCTTCACGGAATCGAAGTGGTAAACTATGGAGCCTATGCCGAAGAATCGCTAGCGCTAGCCTTAGAGCAAGACCTAACTATTTTAGCCACCTCAGACGTGCACGGGCTTATCGAATGGGACTATAATAACAAGGGGCTTCAACGCCCGGTAACCTTGGTGTTCGCCAAAGAAAAAAGCTTAGCGGCCCTCAACGAAGCGCTAAAGGCAAAACAAACCGTTGCGGCCTACAACGACCTGCTTATAGGCCGTCAAGAATTCTTAGAACCCCTTATTCTAAATAGCGTGAGCATTCATAACCCTGAGTATATGGCTGATACCGAGATTGTAGAGCTAATCCTCAAAAACGAGTGCAGTAGCGACTTGATTTTTGAAAACAAAAGCGATTATACGTTTCACGAAAGCTCACCCGTGTTTGTTTTAAAGGCTCATGAGAGCAAAACACTGAAAGTAAAAACCCTACAGAAACTAAAATCGTTCGAGCTGAAGTTGGAAGCCCTAGGTGCGTTTTATGCTCCTGCAAAGCATCCGGTACTCAGCTGGGAAATTACTGTAAAAGAGTAGTTTTTTCGTATCTTTGTCGGTTCTAATACGTTCTTTAATTTTTGGGGCCGATCTGGATTTGACAGCAAGATCAATGAGATCGTAAGCATGCCGAGCTATGGGGTTAACGCTCGTAAATATCTACTTCAACCATTTTAAATGGCGAAAATAACTACGCTTTAGCTGCCTAATAATCTGAATCACAGTAAGATTTGGCCTAGTCTCGCCAGGCGAGAGAGCTAAATGTCTCTAGAAAGCCCTTGTTGGCGGCGTTCTTTAAAGAGGCACCATCAAAGTCAACAACGAATGCCTTTCGCTTCGCAAGGCATTTAAAATTTAGAAGCTAAGAAAGTCAGTAGATGGTCACTGATCAGCTGCTTTCTGACAAACATTCAGTGAATAAGCATGTAGAAAGCGTTTGAATTGCTTGTTTGGACGAGGGTTCGAACCCCTCCGGCTCCACTAAATTATTTGGGATTAAACCCGCACAAGCCTTGAGATATGAATGCGCACGGCGATCTTAGATACCGCCCAAAGCACCAAGGCGCACAAAACAAAAACAGCCCCGTTTAACAGCAGCACCTCTAAAGCGTACAGTTTTACAGGAATGTAATCGACATAGTATTCTTTGGGATCTGCAAATCGCACTAAGTGAAATTGATGTTGAATACCATAAGCTGCCAGGGCTATAGCATTGCCCAAACCAAGTCCAACAGCCAAAAAATAGGCCCCCTGAATCCAAAAGAGTTTTCTAAGTGACCGTTCAGTGGCTCCAAGGGCTCGTAGCAAGCCGACAGCCGAAGCCTTCTCAAATACCACAGCTAGTAAGCTACTTACCATATTAAGAGCGCCTACTACCGTAATCACCAAGCTGATTATAAGTAGGTTCAGATCAAAAAGCTTAATCCAATCAAAAAGCATAGACTGCTCGCTACGGGTACTGATCAGGTCGATCTCGGGGGGCAATCGTTCGAGTAAGGCTGAAGTGGCCCGATCGATACCAACCCCTTCATTTAAAAAAAGCTCAACAGAAGAAACCTGGTCTTCAGTAAACTGGTTCAATCGGCGCATCATTAAACCCGAAACAAACACTACCGATCGGTCGAATTCGCCGTATTGAGAATCAAATAGTCCGCTAATTACAAAACGTCTTTGCTGCGCATTGGCCTCTGCTTTAGGAAAAAGGCCGTAGACGGTATCTCCTAGCTGCAGGCTCAAAGTACGCGCTATCTCTTCAGATAAAACCAACGACTCCGCTTTAGATACATCAAGCCATTCTCCTTTTGTGAGGTAGCTCTTCCAGGTATTTTGATCAAAATCGTCAAATACTCCCTTGAACAGCAATCCGGCATAACTGCTTGCATTGCGCAGCACTCCTGGCCGTTCAATCACCGCCTGCTGGTGAGCTAAGAGTCTAGAGCTCTCCAAGTCAGGTAGGTCACTTAAATTCAACGCTTTTTCAACAGAATAGGGTCTAAGCGTAAAGGTTCCGCTGAATGATTCTAGCTTTTTGGTGACCTCAAACTGCAGTCCACGAGCAGTGGCCATGGCAATAATCATGACCGCTACCCCAATAGCCACAGCGATTACGCCAATTTTTGCGCTACCTTTAGGAAAGAAGTTTCTCTCTTCAAAGAGAAACCGTTTAGCTACAAACCATTCAAACATATGCGGTACGCTAATTGCTTTACCTTCAAAAATAGGCTTTTCGCCTTGATCACCACTTTAATCAGCGTCTTCTCGGTCAGTGCCCAACTACAGGTCGGAGCCAATCGCACCGAAAGCTACCTGCCCTTGATCAAAAACAAATCGGTAGGCGTTGTGGCTAATGCTACCTCAGTGATTTTCAAGCCAAACACAACCTACACCCACCTCATTGACAGCCTGCTCGCCCATGAGGTGCACATTCGGGCTATTTTTACCCCAGAGCACGGATTTAGAACAGATGCCGATGCGGGTGAGGCGGTAGCGAGTGGTGTTGATGCCAAAACAGGCATAAACCTAATTTCGCTCTACGGCGAGAATAAAAAGCCCGGTCTAGAACAACTAGAGGGCATTGAAACTCTACTCTTTGACATACAAGACGTGGGTGTTCGCTTTTACACCTATATCGCTACGCTGCAACTCGTAATGGAGGCGGCCGCAGACGCGGGTATTAAGGTGATTGTTTTGGATCGACCCAACCCCAACGCCTCCTACATAGACGGACCTGTTTTGCAAGCCGAAAATGCTAGTTTTCTCGGATTCACTCCGGTTCCACTAGTTTACGGAATGACGATTGGAGAATACGCCCTCATGCTTAAAGGCGAAGGCTGGCTTCAGACATCTAAGCCCCTTGACCTGACTGTTATCGAATTGCAACAATATACGCACCAAACCCCCTACTCACTTCCGATTAAACCCTCTCCTAATTTACCAAACGACCACGCCATTGCCTGGTATCCGACTCTAGGATTATTTGAGGGCACCGAGATGAATGCCGGTAGAGGCACCGCGCATCCCTTTCAACGCTTTGGCTCACCCGACCTGAACCCCGACTTATACGACTTTAGCTATACACCAATGGCGGTCTCAGGTGCCCAATATCCCAAACATAAGGGAGCCCTTTGTTACGGATTAGATCTCAGAAATACCCCAGCCCCGAAGCGCGTAAGTCTCGAATACCTCATCACGAGCTACCGCAATTATTCGGGAGACTTCTTTCGACCAGCTTCTTTCGCCAAGCACAGCGGACGATCAGAGCTTCAGCAGCAAATAGAGTCAGGGATGAGCGAACAGGCGATCAGGCTGAGCTGGAACGATGAGATCGAAGCGTTTAAAAGGATACGGTTAAAGTATTTGCGCTACCCCTGAAGCCCTTATATTTGCGGCATGTTACAAACTAGTTCAGCCAAGCTACCGGTAATGGAATCGTTCTATACCATTCAAGGCGAAGGGCATTTTCAAGGAACTGCAGCGCATTTTATTCGTTTAGGCGGATGCGATGTAGGCTGTCATTGGTGTGATGTCAAGGAGAGTTGGACTATTGACCAAAAATGGTACGGCTCAATTGAAGCCATAGTTCAAGAAGTAGACAGCCGAGCCAAGATCGTAGTTATAACAGGCGGAGAGCCACTCATGCATCAGTTAGACGAACTTACGACGGCTCTAAGAGCAGCCGGATTTAAAACACACCTAGAAACCTCAGGTGCGCATCCATTGAGCGGCGATTGGGACTGGATCTGCCTGTCTCCTAAAAAATTCAAACAGCCGTTGCCTGAAATCTACAAACGGGCCGACGAACTGAAATGTATCATCTACAACAAAAGCGATTTTCAGTTTGCGCAAGCTGAGGCAGAAAAGGTTGCTTCAGACTGTCTTTTACTTCTTCAACCGGAATGGGATGTTAGGGATAAAAAAATGCCGCTAATAACTGAATTTGTAATGACTCATACTTCATGGAAGATCACACTGCAAACCCATAAGTATTTAGGCGTACCCTAATAGGCTATTTGTGTATTTTTGCCCCATGAAAAAACTAATTACATTGAGTCTAACTGCACTGATTCTAATCAGTTGCAATACCACGACAGAAACACTGATGAGTGAGAACCGCCTTGGCCCACTGCAATCTATTGATAGTATAGAAAGTGTAGCCGCTCTGTTCAGTACAGACTCTATTACATATGAACGATTGGGAACCGGTCAGTTAGTTGGATTGTCTGTATTTAATAATGCGCAAAAAAAGCGGTTTCAACTGAAAGCTAATATCGATCAGCACATTGAAGTTGTTCAGGTTTTTGATAGCATATTTCAAACACAAAAACGCATCGGAGTTGGCAAAACTGTTGGAGATTTAAAAAAGGTATACACGGTAGATCGTGTGGTGCCCTCGATAAAAAGTGTCTCGATTTACGTCAAAGAATCACCGCTATTGTTTCTGTTTGATCGCAGCGAATTACCCGAGGGCCTCAAGTATAATTTTGATCCTATCGATCCGGTGCAACTACCTTCAGAAGCCGTGATTAATCAGGTCATTATTAGTTGGTGAGATGAAGCGGTTTTTAGTTTTCATCATTCCTAGAATTCTGGGATCTTATTTCAATGTGGTCGCGCTATTTTCGATTAATAAGGCGGGTGTTCTGGCAATGCAAACCTTTGCCAAGGTGCGAAGGAGCCAACTGCGCGACGGAAAAAATATATCGCTTTTAGAGAAGGCAAAGCGAGAAAGCATTGAAGTCTCTGGTATGGATATTCAAACCTATCACTGGCCTGGAGAAAAAGAAGCTGTGCTTCTGCTGCACGGATGGGAGAGCAATACCAATCGTTGGAGAAACCTAATCCAATTAATGCGCAAAGAAGGCTATGATATCTACGCCATAGATGCACCAGCTCATGGGAACTCGACAGGCACCTATCACCTACTTCCAGATTATGTTGAGGCGGCATATCAAATGACCAAAAAGTTCAATATTACACACCTCATTGGCCACTCTATGGGAGGGATGGCTATTTTTTATTTGCTTTACAAGCACCAAAACACTTCTGTCAGCTCATTTATAACCCTAGGAGCTCCAGCCGATTTTTCGCTAATCGTTTCGGGGTATCAGAGAAGGGTGCCTTTTAACGCACGTGTATATCGTTCGCTTGATGCGCAAATGAAGAAGTTGGTTGACATGGATATAGTCTCCTTTTCAAGCGTTCATTTTGCGAAGCATATCACTCAAAAGGCATTAATCATGCACGATCGCAGCGATCAGACTATACCGCATACCCAATCAATAGCCGTTCACAACGCCTTGTCTAATAGCGAATTAGTGCTCACCGAAAAAAACGGTCATTCGATGCATCAAGCTGAAGTTTGTGAGAAAATCCTATTATTTTTATCCAAAAACTAATTTGCCATGAGCCTACAGCCCTTTCACCTTGCTATTCCAGTCAATGATCTTGCCAAGGCACGATCTTTTTACTCTGATCTATTAGGTTTTGAAGAAGGGCGCAGCAGCGACCATTGGGTAGACTACAATTTCTTTGGTCACCAGCTGGTCATTCACCTCGACCCTAATCACAAGGGTGTTATGGTAGCCAACGCAGTAGATGGAAAAGAAGTTCCGGTTCCGCATTTTGGTGTGGTATTAGAATGGGATGCTTTTGACACCTTCGCAGATCGCATTAGACAAAAAGGCATAGACTTTATAATAGAGCCCTATCTGCGCTTTGAAGGGCTTGCTGGAGAGCAAAAAACACTCTTTTTTAAAGATCCATCTGCAAATGCGTTAGAGTTTAAAAGCTTTAAGCACATCTCTTCCCTTTTCGCTACCTAACCTTCGCTTCGCTTGCGAGCCAACAAGGTGTTTTTTAACAACATAGCAATGGTCATAGGCCCTACCCCACCTGGAACCGGCGTAATATATGAAGCCTTTGGGGCAACGTTATCGAAATCAACATCTCCAACAATGCGATAGCCCTTGGGAGTGCTGGCATCTTGAACTCTAGTAATACCCACATCAATGATAACCGCTCCGGGCTTGATCATATCTGAAGTGACAAAATTGGGGATCCCCAAGGCCGAGACTACTATATCTGCTTGAAGCACTAAGGCCTTGATATTTTTAGTTCGGGAATGTGCGAGGGTGACGGTTGCATTTGCATATTCTCCTTTTTGGCTGAGAAGAATGCTAATGGGTCTACCTACAATATGAGATCTTCCAATGACCACAGCATGTTTTCCTTGAGTGTCTATATCGTAGCGTTCTAAAAGTTGCATAATTCCGAAGGGAGTAGCCGGAATAAACGATTCCAATTCCAGGGCCATGCGCCCAAAGTTAGCCGGATGAAATCCGTCTACATCTTTCTTTGGATCAATGGCCAAAAGCACTTTTTCTTCATCGATGTGCTTGGGTAGTGGAAGTTGAACGATATACCCATCAATATCGTGATTTTGATTGAGCTCATATACTTTTTCTAACAAGGCCTCTTGGGTAGTTTCTTCGGGCAACTTTACAAGGGTAGATTGAAAACCTACTTGCTCACAGGCTTTTACTTTACTAGAGACATAGGTTAAACTCGCGCCGTCATTACCCACAATTACGGCCGCTAAGTGCGGCACCTTTTTGCCCTGCTCACGCAAAACAGCAACCTCTGCAGCTATTTCTTGTTTGAGCTCTTGGCTCGTCTTTCTTCCGTCTAAAAGCACCATATTATCGGGTCTTCATGTTTTGCATCATTTGCATCATATTTCTTCCTTTTGCACCTTGCATCGTCTTCATCATTTTGCTCATCTGATCAAACTGCTTAATCAACTTGTTGAGTTCTTGAACATCTCTTCCACTTCCATTAGCAATGCGCTTTTTACGGCTGGCATCTATCAGTTTGGGTTGACTGCGCTCTAATGGAGTCATCGAATAGATCATCGCCTCAATATACTTAAAGGCATCGTCATCTATATCTAGACCTTTAGTGGCTTTGGCCATTCCTGGAATCATAGAAACCAGATCTTTCATTGGGCCCATCTTTTTGATCTGTTGTATTTGTGAAAGAAAGTCATCAAACCCAAAGGTTTCTTTGGCAATTTTCTTCTGAATTTTTCGAGCCTCGTCTTCGTCAAACTGCTCCTGGGCGCGTTCAACGAGAGAAACCACATCGCCCATTCCCAAAATACGATCGGCCATGCGGTCTGGATAAAAGACATCTAGCGCATCGAGCTTTTCACCTGTACCCACAAACTTAATTGGCTTGTTTACTACAGATCTTATGGTGAGCGCGGCACCACCGCGCGTATCTCCGTCTAGTTTAGTCAGTACTACTCCGTCAAAATCAAGCACATCATTAAAGGCCTTAGCAGTATTCACAGCATCTTGACCCGTCATGGCATCTACTACAAATAACGTTTCATCTGGATCTATAGCATCCTTAATGGCCTTGATCTCGCTCATCATAGCCTCGTCTAGGGCTAGACGGCCTGCTGTATCAACTATTAGCACATTAAAGCCTTCGGCCTTGGCTTTAGCCAATCCCTCTTTAGCAATAAGCACCGGATCTTTTTGCTCGCGATCCGAAAACACAGTGATTCCTAATTGATCTCCTACAATGTGAAGTTGATCAATCGCCGCTGGTCGATATACATCGCAGGCAACCAACAACGGCTTCTTTGTCTTTTTATTTTTTAAATAGTTCGCCAGCTTACCAGAAAAAGTGGTTTTTCCTGACCCTTGTAAACCGGCCATCAACACGACCGTGAGCCCTGGTTTTAAAGAAATGTCTGTACTGCTAGACCCCATCAATAAGGCAAGCTCATCTCTGACGATCTTAACCATCAGTTGCCCCGGTTGAAGCGATTGCAAAACCTCTTGGCCTAGTGCTTTATCTTTTACAGACTGGGTAAATTCTTTGGCAATCTTATAATTTACGTCAGCGTCTAAAAGGGCCTTTCGGATCTCCTTCATCGACTCGACGATATTTAGTTCGTTGATCTTGCCTTTTCCCTTCAGTTTATGAAGGGCGCCTTCAATTTTAGTGCTTAATTGGTCAAACATAGGGTAAGTGAGCGTTCATTTCGCAGTATGCGCAAAAGTAATAAGATTCTTTAGCTTTCAAGAAGACTTTCGATCCGACTCATAATCATCACATGCGGAAAGGTAATTGCCGCCAAAAAATACACCAGTAATTCAATCACTTGCAGATTTTGAACATCTAAAACCATCAAGAGTACAATAAAGGCCAGCGCAGATATGGCCCAATACAGATAAGAAGCCCGAACGTAGCGCTTCAGTCCAATGAGAAACGGCTCGCGATACAGTAAGTGTATTTGATCCTTAAGCGACGGTATCGCATGCCAAAAGGTAAAGTAAAGGGCAAAAGAGAGCAATAGATCGGTAATTAAAAAGACGCCGAGTAAAACCAACAAGAATGAGCCTTCTATGAAATGATCCCTAAAACTTAGCAGAGTATTAAAAAAAGAAACTACAAAAAAACAGCCACAGAGATTAGGGCAAGTGCTTTAAACTGAAAGGCCGTTACCTCATAAGACGTTATAGCCGAGATAACCTGTGCAGAGGTATCTGCATGGGTCGCAAAGATCATCCCAAAAATTCCCAAACCATAAGTTATATAAGCCATAACTCTCAGTGCAGCGGATCGATCCCAATTCGCCGCTAAATGTTGCTGACCGAAGTGAAAAGCGCTAATTAGAACAAAAAACAGCAGAGCGTAAGCTCTATTTGCGTAAAAAGCGAGAAGTATACCCCCTATAGAAAGCAAATAGGCTGCGAGCGCTTTTATAAACACCCAACGATTTGCATATTCAAGTTTAGCTACCTTCTTAATTATGAGCAGGTCGTTAGAACCGTGAAGTAATCCGACTGTAAGTATTAAGCTGAAGGCTACAATCAAACTTAGCTGAGTACTCATCAATAGGCTACTCAAAGCAACAAGAATTGTTAAGAAGACACGAAAAACCAAAAGATTGACAATATTATTCACGCTGATAAAGCTACTTTTTAAAATTTTAAGTAAAATGTTAAGATATTATGTTCAAAATTATTTACTTTGGATTAAACAAAACTAAACTATAGTTCTTATGAAAAGTTTACTACTCAATCTACCGTTAGTTGCTGATGTTTCAAAAATAGCTACTGACGATTACGTGGGCTTCACCTTTTTTGTAGGGTGCATGGCTATGATGGCAGCTGCTGCCTTCTTCTTCTTATCAATGAATAGCTTTGATTCAAAGTGGCGTACCTCGATACTAGTATCAGGTCTGATTACTTTTATTGCTGCTGTTCACTATTGGTACATGAGAGATTACTGGGCTTCTAATGGAGAATCTCCAACGTTCTTCCGTTATGTAGACTGGGTTCTAACGGTGCCGTTGATGTGTGTAGAATTTTACCTTATCCTAAAAGTAGCTGGAGCTAAGAAATCTCTTATGTGGAGACTTATCGCCCTTTCAGTGATTATGCTTGTTACAGGATACTGGGGCGAAGCCGTTAACCGTGACCAAGCGGCCTTCTGGGGTCTAATATCCGGTATTGCTTACTTTGTGATTGTGTATGACATCTGGTTCGGTCAGGCTAAGAAATTGGCTGTGGCTGCTGGAGGTGCTGTGCTTCAAGCGCATAAAACCCTAAGCTGGTTCGTTCTTGTAGGATGGGCAATCTATCCTATCGGTTACATGGCCGGAACACCAGGATGGTATGATGGAATTTTTAGTGGTCTTCAAATGGATGTAATCTACAACATTGGAGATGCTGTAAATAAAATCGGATTTGGTCTAGTAGTTTACGGTGCTGCCGTTGCTGCAAAAGAGGCAAAATAAGGTCTGGTTTTTCAAAGAATATTAAAGCCGCTGATTTAATCAGCGGCTTTTTTATTACATACGCTCAGGAACGTCCATACCTAATAAGCCCGAGGCGTGCTTGATTAACTGCCCTACCTGTAAAGTCAGGGCTACTCTAAAGGCCTTAACCTCTTCGTTGGTGGCACCCAAAATAGGCAGCTGCTGATACATAGAATTAAACAACTTTACTAACTCATAAAGATAATTGGCGATTAATGCCGGAGAAAGCATATCTGCAGCCTGTTTAATAGTATCGGGATACTGGGCCAGCGAAAGAATGATAGCGCGTTCTTTATCTTCTAAAGCAACTTGGGTGAACTGTATTTTTTCATCACTTACCTTGCGCGCAATCGATTGTATTCTAGCGTAGGTATATTGAATAAATGGTCCGGTATTTCCTTGAAAGTCAACAGATGCTTCCGGATCGAATAGAATGCGTTTCTTAGGGTCTACCTTAAGAATGAAATACTTTAAGGCCCCAAGACCTATTTGATGAAAAAGTTGTTCTTTCTCTTCAGCACTAAATCCGTCTAGCTTTCCTAGCTCGCTAGCGATACTTGCGGCTGTTTCGGCCATGTCACTCATTAACTCGTCAGCATCTACTACTGTACCCTCACGACTTTTCATTTTACCTGAGGGTAAATCTACCATGCCGTAAGATAGATGATGAAGGTTAGAAGCCCACGGATATCCAAGTTGTTGCAATAGAACAAACAATACTTTAAAATGGTAATCTTGTTCGTTACCAACCGTATATACCATTCCGTCGATTTCAGGAAAGTCAACTAAACGTTGCAAAGCTGTTCCTAAATCTTGAGTCATATACACAGCCGTTTGATCGCTTCTCAAGACTAATTTCTCGTCTAGTCCGGCACTAGTAAGGTCTGCCCACACACTGTTGTCAGGCTTTTTAAAGAAAACCTTTTTATTCAATCCTTCTTCAATAATGTCTCTCCCTAAAAGGTAGGTGTCACTCTCGTAGTAAAGCTTATCGAAATGTACCCCTAGCCTTGCATAGGTTTCATTAAAACCTTCGTATACCCATTGGTTCATTTTACTCCAGAGCTCCAGAGTATCTGCGTCTTGCGCTTCCCACTTTCGGAGCATTTCTTGAGCTTCTATAAAAATAGGAGCCTGCTTTGCAGCCATATCGTCTGAGAATCCGTCGTTCTTTAGTACTTCTTGTTGCTCTTTATAGACTTTATCAAAAATTACATAGTATTTTCCTACCAGATGATCTCCTTTTAGCCCAGTAGATTCTGGCGTTTCCCCTTCTCCATATTTAAGCCAAGCTACCATACTTTTGCAGATATGAATTCCTCTGTCATTGACGATCTGCGTCTTGATAACTTTATTTCCAGCTGCTTCTAGTATATTGGCCACAGCATACCCTAGCACATTATTGCGAATATGTCCAAGATGCAATGGTTTATTGGTATTTGGTGAGGAATACTCCACCATATATGTCTTTGAGGTAGACGCCAGTTTTCCGTACTGTTTATCATTAAGGAGGGTAGAGAACAACTCTAGTAAAAATTCGTCACTCAATGAAAGATTCAAAAACCCCTTAACGACAGAGTAACCAGATATTTCTTCACTTTGAGCGGTAAGGTAATCTCCTATAAGGGCGGCTAATTCTGCAATACCGGTCGGAACCTCTTTGAGCATAGAGAATAGCACAATAGTAATGTCTCCCTCAAATTCCTTTTTAGTGGGCACAAAATCAACTTTTGAAAGATTGACCTTATACCGTTCAAGAACGATTTGCTCTACCAGTTCGCTGAGACGATTTTGTAAGTCTTTCATGAGCATTAAGCAATTTGGGCGTAAAACTAAGTAAATTTACACGGTCATGGTATGGAATACTTCGCATAGTGATCTAAAGATAGAACGTCAAATTTCAGCGTTAGTAGGAGAGTCATTCTCTTTACTCAAACGTTTTGAAATGAGAGGTATAGGATCTCCAAAATTAGAAATTTTACAGGCCTCAACAGAGCTGCATACTATACTAGCGGTTAATCAAGATCGCTTGCGCTGTTCTATAGAGCTTAGACCAAAGGGGGTAATTATTCACTTTAAATCAAGATTAGATACCTATGCCTTGCCCATTCCTTACCACAAATTGAGTATTTACAAAGGTGAGTCTAATTCCTATTCACTGTTTATGGACCATTATAAACTAAAGATTAAGGCAGACGACCCTAAGGTGAAGGCATTTATCCATAAGGTCTTGAACGCAAAAGTCTTGGCTCTAGAGAACTAAAGGAATAAGCCAGAAGAGCAGTCTTTATCTGTCTAGGCTGCGAAGAGTCTCACCCGTATAGATTTGTCTCGGACGACCGATGGGCTCATTATTAAGACGCATTTCTCTCCACTGAGCTACCCACCCTGGAATTCTGCCCAATGCAAACAGTACGGTAAACATCTCTACAGGTATGCCCATGGCTCTGTATATAATACCAGAGTAAAAATCAACGTTGGGATAAAGTTTACGCTCTACAAAATAGTTGTCTTCTAAAGCTTCTCGCTCTAGCCCTTTAGCTACATCGAGTATTGGGTCATGAACGCCTAAATCTGCAAGTACCTGATCTGCTGTTAGCTTTATAATTTTTGCTCGAGGATCAAAGTTCTTATAAACCCGATGACCAAAACCCATCAATCTAAACGGGTCATTTTTATCTTTTGCCTTGGCCATGTATTTCTTAGTATCCCCTCCATCTTTCTCAATAGCCTCAAGCATTTCTAGTACTGCTTGATTAGCTCCTCCATGAAGTGGCCCCCAGAGGGCAGAAATTCCAGCTGAAATCGAGGCGTAAAGTCCGGCATGAGAAGATCCTACTACACGTACCGTTGAAGTGGAACAGTTTTGCTCATGGTCGGCATGAAGAATGAGTAACTTATTTAATGCATCGGTGATGATTGCATTTTGTGTATACTCCTTGCCTTGTGTCTTAAACATCATGGCCGCAAAGTTTTCTATATAATTCAGTGATGTATCTACCTGAACATAAGGCTGATTGGTCATTTTTCGCTGCGCATGAGCAACCATAATCGGAAACTTACCCATAATTCTCACAATCGCCCTATACATGTCTTCTTCAGAAGAAACGTTTACAGAGGAAGGATTAAATGCGATAAGCGCACTAGTCGCTGACGACAAAACACCCATAGGATGTGCCGAGCTCGGAAAACTATCTATAATGCGTACCAGATTAGGATCAAGTACTGCTTCTTTCTTGATTGCCGATTCAAATTTCTGCATCTGTTCACTTGTTGGAAACACGCCAAAAATCAGTAGATAGGCCACTTCTAAAAAAGAAGCTTTTTCTGCTAATTCATCTATAGCGTATCCTCTGTAGCGAAGCTCGCCCTTTTCACCATCTAAAAAGGTGATTGCGCTCTGACAAGAACCGGTATTTTTAAAGCCAGGATCTAGGGTTACTGCTCCTGTTTGTGCTCTTAGTGTTTTGATATCAATACCCACCTCTCCTTCAGAACCTTTTACCAAAGGAAATTCGTATCGTTTACCGTCTAATTCTAAGAACGCTGTGTCAGCCATGATTTAAATGGATTTTAGTAGAGCTGCAAATATAATAAACAAGGCAGGTTTCTCCATAAAAAAAGCGCCACCGTGGTGACGCTTTACGTTCAGTTTAACATTTTTCTAACGCTTAATTTTAAACGCCTTGTCTTGAGGATAGAAAGCCGTGCTTCCCAAATCTTCTTCAATGCGCAACAATTGATTGTATTTAGCCATGCGGTCTGAACGCGAAGCCGAACCGGTCTTTATTTGCCCTGTTCCGAGACCCACAGCTAAATCAGCGATGGTCGTATCTTCTGTTTCGCCTGATCGGTGTGACATTACGGAGGTGTATCCGGCATTCTTGGCCATATTCACCGCACTTATAGTCTCCGTTAGCGTGCCAATCTGGTTGACCTTGATCAATATAGAATTCGCAATACCCTCGCGAATACCTCTAGAAAGGCGCTCTACATTGGTCACAAACAGATCGTCTCCAACGAGCTGAACGCGATCGCCCACTTTCTCGGTCAAAAGCTTCCAGCCTTCCCAATCGTTTTCGTCCATTCCATCTTCTATACTGATAATCGGATACTTCTCGCTAAGCGATGCCAAGTATTCAGCTTGCTCTTTTGAGGTCCTTACCTTTCCACTTGGGCCTTCGAATTTGCTGTAGTCGTATTTTCCGTCTACATAAAATTCAGCGGCGGCACAATCTAGGGCAATCATAACCTGCTCGCCTAATACGTATCCTGCATTAGAGACCGCCTTTGCGATGGTTTCAAGTGCGTCTTCGGTTCCGTCTAGTCCTGGCGCGAATCCACCCTCATCACCAACGGCTGTGGTTAGGTTTCTGTCTTTAAGTACCTTTTTTAAATGGTGAAATATCTCACTACCTATTTTCATCGCATGTGAAAACGATTCTGCCATCACTGGCATGATCATAAATTCCTGAAAGGCGATTGGTGCATCAGAGTGTGATCCGCCATTAATGATGTTCATCATTGGAACCGGCAAGGTATTTGCACTTACACCTCCAACATAACGATACAAAGGCATTTCAAGCTCCTCGGCAGCCGCTTTTGCCACTGCAAGTGAGACGCCTAGAATAGCGTTTGCCCCTAATCGAGATTTATTGGGTGTTCCATCAAGGTCAATCATCGTCTGATCGATAAGGTTCTGCTCAAAGACAGACATACCAATAAGTTCGTCAGCAATTTCGCCATTCACATGCCCTATGGCATTTTGAACGCCCTTTCCCATATAATCAGATCCACCATCTCTTAGTTCTACCGCTTCGTGCTCACCAGTAGAAGCTCCTGAAGGAACTGCCGCTCGGCCTAAAATTCCGTTTTCGGTAATTACGTCTACCTCAACAGTTGGATTTCCTCGAGAGTCAAAAATTTGTCGCGCATAAATGTCAACGATAATACTCATAGTATTTGATTTAGATGATTAAATATACTGGCCTTTTTCACTTATGCCCTCGCCAGAGAGGTTATGAATTCGTCAAATAAATAACGTGAATCGTGCGGACCCGGGCTAGCTTCTGGGTGATACTGCACAGAGAAAGCAGGCTTGCTCTTAACTCGGATTCCAGCAACTGTTTGATCATTCAAATGCGCGTGGGTAATCTCAAGATCCTTATGAGCTTCTACTTCTTCTTTAGAGACGGCGAATCCGTGGTTCTGAGAAGTAATCTCGCCACGCTGAGTGATCAGGTTAAGAACCGGATGATTTATTCCTCTATGCCCGTTGTGCATCTTAAAAGTAGAAACCCCATTAGCCAAGGCTAAAACCTGGTGTCCTAAACAAATTCCAAATAAAGGTTTTTCAGATTCCAATATTTTTTGGGTAGTGAAAATTGCATCAAAAAGAGGCTCTGGATCACCTGGACCATTTGACAAAAAATAGCCATCTGGTTTCCATTCACTCATTTCTTCAAATGAGGCGTTAAATGGAAACACCTTCAAGTAAGCACCCCGTTCAGCCAAGCAACGCAATATGTTTTTCTTTACCCCAATATCCAAAACTGCCACCTTGTAAGGAGCGTCTGGATCTCCAAAAAAGTAAGGTTCTTTTGTAGAAACCTTTGAAGACAACTCAAGGCCAGCCATTGAAGGAACGGCGCTTAACTCTACTTTAAGAGCCTCAATCTCGTCTACCCGAGTAGATATAACCGCATTTTGTGCGCCGTGCTCTCTGATATGGCTCACTAGTGCGCGCGTATCGACATCTGAAATAGCAAAGGTCTCATTTCGATTTAGAAACTGCTCAAGGCTCTCATTGGCATGCGGACGAGAATAGGTGTAACTAAAATTTTTACAGACCAATCCCGCAATCTTAACGGTATCAGATTCTACTTCATCGTCGGCGGCTCCGTAATTTCCAATATGCGCATTAGTGAGTACCATTATCTGTTTGAAGTAACTCGGATCTGTAAAGATCTCTTGATAACCGGTCATACCCGTATTAAAACAGATCTCACCAAAGGCGGTGTGTTCTTTGTCCGAAACCGATTTACCATAGAAAATAGTTCCATCTTCTAGAAGTAAGAGCGCTTTCTTGCGTTTCTGATATTTCATGTATAACGTTTAAAACAAAAAAACATAAAAAAAGGATACTCTTGGGGAGCATCCTTTAAGGTTCTATGCGAAAGTAATCAACAACATCAATTACTCAGCAGCAGCATCCTTCTTTGAATCCTCTTCGTCATCCTGAACATCAGAGGCCTCATCATTAGTTTGATCCTCGGTCGCAAGACTTTCTTCAACTGGCGCTTCAACTGGTGCTTCAGCAGCAACCTCAGCGGCCACTGTGTCTTGTAAATCGTTCTCTTCTTCAGCAGGTGCTTCAGCTACCACTTCTTTTGCTGTCGTGTCTGAAGAACTACTAGACGTAGTTTTCTTTCTTCTTCTAGTAGACTTCTTTTTGGCTCCTAAATCATAGGTGTCGTTAAAGTCAACCAGCTCAATTAAGGCCATATCTGCGTTATCGCCCAATCGATTACCTAGCTTCACTATTCTTGTATAGCCCCCAGGTCTATCTGCTACCTTCTCGGCAACTTCTGAGAACAACTGAGAAACTGCATCCTTACTTCTAAGGTAACTAAAAACTATACGACGGTTGTGCGTATTGCGCTCAACGTTTTCATTATTCTCAGCCTTAGCCTTGGTGATGATAGGTTCAACGTATCTCTTAAGCGCCTTAGCCTTAGCCGTAGTAGTCTGAATACGTTTGTGCTCTATAAGCGAGCAAGCCATGTTAGCGAGCATCGAACTTCTGTGCGACGCGGTGCGGCTTAAATGATTTATTTTCTTTCCGTGTCTCATAATCTCTTAGTCTCTATCTAATTTATACTTAGCCAAGTCCATTCCAAATTCTAGACCTTTAGTTTGAACAAGCTCCTCTAATTCAGTAAGAGATTTCTTACCGAAGTTTCTGAACTTCATTAGATCATTTTTGTTAAAAGAAACTAAGTCACCGAGAGTGTCGACCTCAGCTGCTTTCAAGCAGTTCAGAGCTCTCACTGAAAGATCCATATCAACGAGCTTAGTCTTTAACAACTGTCTCATATGAAGCGATTCTTCATCATAGGTCTCTGTGCGCTCTAACTCTTCTGCTTCGAGGGTTATGCGCTCATCAGAGAACAACATGAAGTGGTGGATAAGAATTTTAGCCGCCTCGGTCAAGGCATCTTTGGGAGCAATAGAACCGTCGGTCATGATTTCGAATACTAATTTTTCAAAATCTGTTTTTTGCTCTACCCTAAAATTCTCAATGATATACTTAACGTTTTTTATTGGAGTAAACACAGAATCAATAGCAATAGTTCCCATAGGAGCATTAGCCTTCATGTTGTCCTCTGCAGGTACATATCCACGTCCTTTTTCTATAAATAATTGAAAGTTTAAAGAAACTTTTTTGTCAAGATTACAGATTACCAACTCTGGATTTAAGATCTGGAATCCAGAAATAAATTTTTGAAAGTCTCCAGCAGTGATTTGGTCTGAATTACTCAATGAAATTGCCACTGTCTCATTCTCGACATCGTCGATCTGACGCTTGAAGCGAACCTGTTTAAGATTTAAAATAATCTCCGTAACATCTTCTACTACCCCAGGAACAACCGAGAATTCGTGGTCAACACCCTCCATACGGATAGAAGTTATCGCAAAACCTTCTAGAGAAGAAAGCAACACGCGTCGAAGCGCATTACCAACTGTTAGGCCATAACCCGGTTCTAACGGACGAAATTCGAATTTACCGTCAAAATCGGTAGATTCAACCATTATAACTTTATCAGGTTTTTGAAAATTAAGTAACGCCATAGAAATAATTGTTGAAGGTGTAATTATTTAGAATACAATTCGACGATAAGCTGTTCCTTAATCGCCTCTGGAATTTGATCGCGGGTAGGAATAGAAACAAATGTCCCTTCCATTTTCGCATCATTCCAATTTAACCAGTCATAGGCGTTAGAGCGAGACGAAAGTGAATCGGCAATTGCTTGCACTGACTTTGATTTCTCTCTAACTCCAATTACCTGACCTGGCTTTACGTGAAACGAAGAAATATTAACAATCTCCCCGTCAACAGTGATGTGTCTGTGCGAAACAAGCTGTCTGGCTGCGCGACGCGATGAAGTGATACCAAAACGATACACAACGTTGTCTAAACGCGACTCACACAGTTGAAGCAACACTTCACCAGTTACCCCTTTGCTTCGGTTAGCCTTAGCAAAAAGATTTCGGAACTGTCGCTCCAGAATTCCGTAGGTATATTTTGCCTTCTGCTTTTCCATAAGCTGAACAGCATATTCCGATTTCTTTCCACGGCGACGGTTTTGCCCGTGCTGCCCTGGTGGATAATTCTTTTTCTCAAAAGATTTGTCGTCTCCGAAAATGGCTTCGCCAAACTTTCGTGCGATCTTGGTAGAGGGTCCTGTATATCTTGCCATAACTAAAATTAAACTGAGCGGTTATGAATTAAGGCTTATCCTTCGATAACCATAGCTCAAGTTGATTGATTTAAAAATTAAACTCTTCTTCTCTTTGGTGGTCTACATCCATTATGCGGTAAAGGAGTTACATCTATGATTTCTGTAACTTCAATTCCCGCGTTGTGCAGTGATCTAATCGCTGACTCTCTTCCGTTTCCTGGTCCTTTAACATAGACTTTTACTTTTCTCAGACCGGTTTCATGAGCTACTTTTGCACATTCTTCAGCGGCAACTTGAGCCGCGTAAGGTGTATTTTTCTTAGATCCTCTGAAACCCATTTTACCGGCAGACGACCATGAGATAACATCTCCGTTTTTGTTAGTGAGCGAGATGATAATGTTATTGAAAGAAGAAACGATATGTGCCTCGCCGTTAGACTCAACAATCACCTTTCTCTTCTTTGCGGTTTTAGTATTTGTTCCTTTTGCCATAAGTACTAGCTATTAACTCAAAGTTTACTTAGTTGCCTTTTTCTTGTTCGCAACCGTTTTGCGTTTACCCTTACGTGTACGAGAATTATTCTTAGTGCGTTGTCCACGAAGCGGTAAGCCAAGTCTGTGGCGAATTCCGCGCTGACATCCAATATCCATAAGACGTTTGATGTTCAACTGAACTGTAGATCTCAGCTCTCCTTCAATGGTGAACTGCGACACTGCTTCACGAACCTTAGTAATATCGTCGTCATCCCAATCAGAAACTTTTTTGTCTTCTGAGACTCCTGCTTGATCGAGAATTTCTTTAGCTCTACTTCTTCCTATTCCGAAGATGTAGGTAAGTGCAATTACACCGCGCTTTTGTTTTGGTATATCAACCCCAGCGATTCTTGCCATAACTATCCTTGTCTTTGTTTAAATTTTGGATTCTTTTTGTTGATCACGTATAAGCGACCTTTTCGACGCACAATCTTGCATTCTGCGCTTCTTTTCTTAATGGATGCCCTAACTTTCATATTAGTATCTGTATGTAATTCTAGCTTTTGTTAAATCATAAGGGCTCATCTCAAGCTTTACCTTGTCTCCAGGAAGAAGTTTGATATAATGCATGCGCATCTTGCCTGAAATATGAGCAGTAACAACGTGACCGTTATCAAGTTCTACTCTAAACATTGCATTAGAGAGTGCCTCAATAATTGACCCGTCTTGTTCGATTGCAGCTTGTTTCGCCATGATTAAGCTACTTTTCTATTTTTTCCAGTCTTCATTAGACCGTCATAATGACGATTTAAAAGATAGGCATTAACCTGTTGAACAGTGTCTATAGCTACTCCTACCATGATGAGTAGAGAGGTGCCTCCATAAAATAAAGCCCATCCTGCCTGAACATCAAGCAGTTTAACCACAACCGCCGGCAGAACAGCGAGTAATGCTAAGAAAACCGCTCCCGGAAAAGTGATTAACGACATGATACGATCTAGAAAATCACCAGTTTCAGCTCCTGGTCTTACCCCTGGAACAAATCCGCCACTGCGCTTTAAATCGTCTGCCATTTTTGAGGTGGGTATTGTAATGGCGGTATATAAGAAAGTAAATAGTATGATTAAAAAGGCAAAAAGTAAATTATAAGCTAACCCAAAAATGTCTTGAAAATTAACCTCTAGCCACTGACCAGCTGTTGTATTGTTGAAGGATCTTCCTATTAATGCCGGAGCAAACATAATTGCCTGTGCAAAAATGATAGGCATAACTCCTGAAGCATTGACCTTCAAAGGAATATACTGACGGGCACCCATGGCGGCACTATCCACGGCTCCTGAGGCGGTTCTTCTCGCATACTGCACTGGAACCTGACGCACGGCCATGACAATCAGCACAGAGGCTAAGATCACCAAGAACCATAAAATCACCTCAAAGAGAACTATCATTAAACCTCCATTATTGGCCGAAGTTCTAGAAACAAACTCTTGAACGAATGACTGAGGAAGGGTAGCAATGATACCTACCATAATAAGAAGGGAGATACCATTTCCAATACCTTTATCTGTAATACGTTCTCCTAGCCACATCGCAAAAATGGTACCAGTAAGTAAGATAACTACAGAAGGGAGCATAAAATCAAGTCCCTTACCGAGAATAAACGCAGAATCTGGCACCCCTAGTGCGCTTAATCCAAAAAGATAAGCAGGGGCCTGAACCACGCATATTACTATAGTTAGCCAACGCGTAATTTGAGTTTTGGTCTTGCGTCCGCTTTCCCCTTCTTTATCTAATTTTTGAAGATAAGGTATAGCAATTCCCATCAACTGAACAACAATAGACGCCGAGATGTAGGGCATAATTCCCAAAGCAAAAATAGATGCATTGGCAAAAGCTCCTCCAGTGAAGGCATTAAGAATACCAAGAATACCTTGCTCAGTGTTTTGATTCAGCTGAACTAATTGGTCTGTATCAATTCCTGGCAATACCACTTGAGCACCGAAACGATAAACCAATAGCAAACCTAGCGTGAGCAGTACTCTGTCACGCAGCTCTTGAATCTTCCAGATATTCGTCAGTGTTTCTATAAATTTCTTCATGCAATCAAGCCGTTTAGAGTGGTGTAGCTGTGCCTCCTGCGGCCTCAATAGCAGCCTTAGCTGCAGCCGTAAATTTGTGCACGGTTACAGACACCTTAGCATTTAATGATCCGTTAGCAAGAATTTTAACCTTGTCATTTTTACTCACTACCCGCTTTTCAATTAATATTTGCAAGGTGATTTCGGTCACTCCCGCATCAGCGAGCTCTTGCAACTTCGACAAACCAACTCCTTGATAGTCAACGCGGTTAATATTTTTGAAACCAAACTTAGGAACACGTCTTTGAAGGGGCATTTGGCCACCCTCAAATCCAATTTTTTTAGAGTACCCCGAGCGTGATTTTGCTCCTTTATGACCGCGAGCGGCTGTTCCGCCTTTACCAGAACCTTCTCCGCGACCTAGTCTCTTTCCTTCTTTATGAACCGAACCTTCTGCAGGTTTTAAACTATGTAAATTCATATGCTTCTATTTTAGCTCTTCTACTGAGACTAAGTGTTTTACAACATTTACCATACCTAGAACAGATGAACTTGTATCGTGTTCTACCACTTGACCAATTTTCTTAAGGCCAAGGGCTTCTAGGGTGCGCTTCTGATTTTGAGGGCGCTTGATACCACTTTTTACCTGAGTAACTTTTATTTTTCCCATCTTAACTGACATTATCCTTTAAACACTTTGTCAAGAGTTACCCCTCTTTGTCGGGCTATTGTTCTTGCATTACGCAACTGCAAAAGTGCATCGAAAGTAGCCTTAACCACGTTGTGCGGATTAGATGAACCTTGAGATTTTGAAAGTACGTCATGAACGCCAACAGCTTCAAGAACCGCGCGAACGGCACCACCAGCAATAACTCCAGTACCTTGAGAAGCTGGCTTAATGAATACTCGTGCCCCTCCAAATTTACCTTTTTGCTCATGTGGAAGTGTTCCCCTCTCAAGAGGAATACGCACTAAATTCTTTTTAGCGTCTTCAACGGCCTTAGATATAGCAGTAGCCACCTCTTTAGACTTACCTAAACCATGACCAACAACTCCATTTTCGTCTCCAACAACCACGATTGCTGAAAATCCAAATGCCCTTCCTCCTTTGGTCACTTTTGTGACACGCTGAACGCCTACTAAGCGATCTTTTAACTCTAAACCTCCTGGCTTGACGGTCTCAACGTTTTTATAGTTTTGATACATAACTCTTATTAGAATTTTAATCCACCTTCTCTAGCACCTTCGGCCAGTGATTTAACTCTTCCGTGATATAAATTACCTCCGCGATCGAAAGCCACTTGAGAAATACCTTTAGCAACTGCTTTCTCTGCTAGGGCCTTACCCACTGCCGCAGCTTGTTCAATCTTATTTCCGTCAGTAGAAAGACCCTTGTCTCTTGAAGAAGCCGAAACAACAGTCACCCCTTCTGTATCATTAATGATCTGAGCATAGATCTCTTTATTACTTCTGTAGACAGCAAGACGCGGTCTCTCAGCGGTACCAAAAGACACCTTTCGGATTCTTCTCTTGATGCGTAACCTTCTTTCTAATTTACTTAATGCCATAGTGCCTCTGTATTATGCTGACTTACCAGCTTTTCTTCTAACTTGTTCTCCGACAAACTTGATACCTTTTCCTTTGTAAGGCTCGGGCTTTCTAAAAGCACGAATCTTCGCGGCTACTTGACCCACTAACTGACGGTCATGAGAGGTTAGTTTTACTATCGGATTTTTACCTTTTTCAGAAACAGTCTCCACCTTAACTTCTGGAGCTACTTCAAAAACAATATTGTGAGAGAAACCAACGGCAATATCTAATGTTTGCCCTTGATTGCTTGCTCGGTAACCTACACCTACAAGCTCTAATTGTTTAGTCCAACCCTCAGAAACTCCTTTTATCATGTTATTCACTAGTGAACGATAGAGTCCGTGTTTGGCCTTGTGCTCTTTAGAATCAGAAGGGCGTGTAACATAAACGTTAGCGTCTTCAACCTTAATTTCGACAGCATCGAAAGATTGCTTTAACTCACCAAGCTTACCTTTTACAGTAATTTCTTGGTCTTGAATGTCAACGGTAACACCTTCTGGTATTCTAACGGGATTATTTCCTATTCTAGACATAATTCTTAATTTCTTAGTATACGTAGCAAAGCACTTCGCCTCCTACTTTCTGTTCGCGGGCCTGCTTTGATGTCATTACCCCGTGAGAAGTTGAAATTACAGCGATTCCCAAACCATTTAAAACGCGCGGAAGATCGTCTGAACCTGTATACTTTCTAAGGCCTGGCTTGCTCACGCGATGTAATTTTCGAATAACCGGCTCTTTCGTAGCCTTGTCGTATTTCAAAGCAATTTTAATGCTCCCTTGAGCCGAGTTCTCTTCAAACCTGTAACTCAAAATATACCCTTGATCAAAAAGAATCTTAGTAATTTCCTTTTTAAGGTTAGAAGCAGGAATTTCGACCACACGGTGACCAGCGCTGTTCGCATTTCGAATGCGGGTCAAATAATCTGCGATTGGATCTGTTACCATCTTTTACGTTCTTTATTTTATGTCTACCAACTGGCTTTAGTTACTCCGGGAATAAGCCCTTGATTGGCCATTTCTCTAAATGTAACTCGAGAAAGTCCGAAAGTTCTCATGTACCCCCTTGGGCGACCCGTTAACTTACAACGGTTTCGGGCGCGCACAGGAGAAGCGTTTTTAGGAAGCTTTTGAAGGGCCTCGTAATCTCCAGCCTCTTTTAGCGCTTTGCGTTTCGCTGCGTATTTAGCTATAAGTTTTGCCCTTTTTCGCTCGCGGGCTTTCATTGATTCTTTAGCCATCTTAGTTCTTTTTAAAGGGTAGACCTAATTCAGTTAATAATGATTTTGCTTCTTTATCTGTCTTAGCAGTAGTCACAAAAGTGATATCCATACCGCTAATTCTATTAATTCTATCTATGTTGATCTCAGGGAATATAATCTGCTCTGTTACTCCTAAATTGTAGTTACCTCTTCCGTCAAATCCAGAAGCCTTAATTCCCTGAAAGTCTCTAACCCTTGGGAGAGCAACTGTAACTAGACGATCTAAAAATTCGAACATTCGCTCACCTCTTAAAGTTACTTTGGCACCAATAGGCATTCCCTTGCGCAGTTTAAAAGAAGCAACGTCTTTCTTAGAGATGGTCGCAATCGCGCGTTGTCCTGTAATAAGGGTCAACTCATCAACAGATTGATCTACTAGTTTCTTATCAGATACAGCAGCTCCAACACCGCGACTAATCACGATCTTTTCAAGTTTTGGAACCATCATTGTATTCTTGTAACCGAATTCCTCGGTTAAAGCCGCAACGATGCGCTCTCTATATTCTTTCTTTAATCTTGGCGTGTATTCCATCACACTAAATAACTTCGTTAGACTTAACTGAAACTCTCACCTTCTTTCCGTCTCTCACCTCATACTTAACGCGCGTTGTTTTACCCGACTTTGCGTCTATGAGGGAAAGGTTTGAAAGATGAATTGGAGCCTCCATTTTTGAAATTCCACCTTGAGGATTCTTGGCACTTGGTTTGGCATGTTTAGACACCAAATTCACTCCCTCTACAATAGCTCTATTCTTTTCACGATCAATTTTTAGTATAGCACCTTCAGCACCTTTGTGCTCTCCGGCTATAACTCTAACTTGATCTCCTGTTTTTACTTTTAGTTTAATCATAATGAGTTGATTTACAGTACCTCGGGAGCTAGTGAAACGATTTTCATGAATTGACGGTCTCTAAGCTCTCTAGCAACCGGACCAAATACGCGTGTTCCGCGCATCTCACCTGCTGCATTCAATAACACACATGCATTGTCGTCAAAACGTATGTATGATCCGTCTGGGCGACGAACCTCTTTCTTAGTTCGAACCACCACTGCTGTTGAAACAGAACCTTTTTTAACGGTGCCGTTAGGAGTTGCCTCTTTCACGGTAACTACAATTTTATCTCCTAAAGACGCATACCGTCTTTTAGTTCCGCCAAGCACACGGATAGTAAGAACCTCTTTTGCTCCCGTGTTATCCGCTACTTTAAGTCTAGACTCTTGCTGTACCATAATGAATTACTTAGCTCGTTCTAAAATTTCTACTAATCTCCAGCACTTACTCTTACTGATCGGACGCGTTTCCATGATCTTCACTGTGTCTCCTTCATTGCAATCGTTCTTTTCGTCATGAGCCACATATTTCTTGGTCTTCAAAACGAATTTTCCGTACATCGGATGTTTTACGCGCTTAACCTCAGATACAACAATAGACTTCTCCATTTTGTTGCTGGTCACTACACCAATTCTTTCTTTTCTTAGGTTTCTATTTTCCATAGGGCCAGGGTGTTATTGTAATTCCCTTTTTGACAATTCAGTTGCTAAACGAGCTACTGTTCTTCTAGCAGCTCTTATAACCATCGGGTTCTCTAATTGAGTAACTCCGTGAGACACTTTCATGTCTGCATACTCCTTTTTTAACGAAGTCAACTTAGTTGAAAGCTCTTCGTTCGATAACTGTTGAATCTCTGACTGTTTCATTCTTCTTATATGCTATTATTCGGCAGCAGTGTAATCTCTAGCTACTATAAACTTTGTGCGAACCGGAAGCTTTTGAGCAGCTAATCTTAAGGCCTCTTCGGCAATTTCTTTAGGCACCCCTGCTACTTCGAATAAGATGCGGCCAGGCTTAACCACAGCAACAAAATACTCAGGTGCACCTTTACCCTTACCCATACGAACCTCTAGAGGTTTTTTGGTGATAGGTTTATCTGGAAAAATCTTAATCCATAACTGACCTTGACGCTTCATATACCTAGTAGCGGCAATACGGGCAGCCTCAATCTGTCTTGAGGTGATGAACACAGAGTCCATTGACTTTATTCCAAACATTCCGTTAGACAACTGATGCCCTCTTTGAGAGATTCCCTTCATGCGCCCTTTCTGGGCTTTACGGAACTTGGTTCTTTTCGGTTGTAACATCTTCCTTTACGTTGTGTTAATTACTTTCTACGACGGCGTTTTGGTCCTTCTTGTTTTCCCTTAGATTGATTGGTAGAGAGTCCTACAAGAGGAGAAAGTTCACGCTTACCATAAACCTCTCCCTTCATAATCCATACCTTAATTCCCAAACGACCATAAGTGGTGTGTGCTTCTTCCAAGGCATAATCAATGTCTGCTCTAAACGTTGAAAGCGGTATACGGCCATCTTTATAAGATTCCGAACGCGCCATTTCAGCTCCGTTCAAACGACCAGAGATCATTACTTTGATACCTTCTGCATTCATTCGCATTGCGGCAGCAATGGCCATTTTGATTGCGCGCCTAAAAGAAATACGATTCTCAATTTGTCTAGCAATAGAGGCAGCAACAAGATTGGCATCAAGCTCAGGACGCTTGATCTCATGAATATTAATCTGAACGTCTTTGGCAGTAATTTTCTTAAGCTCCTCTTTCAACTTATCTACCTCTTGGCCTGCTTTACCAATAATGATACCAGGGCGTGCAGTGGTGATAGTGATGGTGATTAGCTTAAGCGTACGCTCAATGATCACCCTAGAAACGCTGGCCTTGGAAAGACGTGCCTTAACATATTTTCTGATCTTAAAATCTTCGGCAATTTTATCACCGTAATCGTTTCCACCGTACCAGTTAGACTCCCATCCTCTGATGATACCTAAACGAATTCCAATAGGGTTAGTTTTTTGTCCCATATTATTTTGTTGCTTCGGTGTTAGTAGTTGAATCTAAAACGACAGTCACATGATTTGATCTTTTGCGAATGCGATGCGCTCTTCCTTGAGGAGCTGTTCGCAGACGTTTTAACATAGTGCCAGGATCGACTGTGATTTCTTTAATATATAGGTTAGCTGATTCTACATCAGCATCTTCATTCTTAGACTGCCAATTGGCGATTGCTGATAGTACTAACTTCTCGATACGTTTAGATGCCTCCTTGGAATTGTATCTCAAAATAGCCAAAGCCAATTCAATCTGCTTTCCTCTAACTAGATCAGCAACCAAACGCATTTTTCTCGGTGACGTAGGACAATCATTAAGACGGGCAAAAGAAATACTCTTTCGCTCTTCTTTAATTCTGTCTGCCATTAATTTTTTACGAACTCCCATAGCTACAGATTACTTTTTACCCTTATTTTTTGCTCCGGCGTGTCCTCTAAAAGAACGTGTAGGAGAAAACTCACCGAGTTTGTGACCTACCATGTTTTCTGTTATGTACACAGGAACAAATTGTTTTCCGTTATGAACAGCGATGGTTTGACCTACCATGTCAGGGGTGATCATCGATGCTCGAGACCAAGTTTTAATTACTGAGTTCTTACCTGCAGCTACATTGGCCTCAACCTTTTTTTCAAGGCTGTGATGCACAAACGGACCTTTTTTTAATGAACGTGACATTGCTTATTTCTTTCTTCGTTCTACAATATATCTGTTACTATCTTTTGTCTTAGAACGGGTGCGGTAACCTTTCGCAGGAATTCCGTTTTTAGATCGTGGATGACCTCCAGAAGCACGACCCTCTCCACCACCCATTGGGTGATCTACAGGGTTCATCACTACAGGACGCGTACGTGGTCTTCTTCCTAACCAACGGCTTCTTCCGGCTTTACCAGAAACAACAAGTTGATGGTCAGAGTTAGAAACGGCTCCGATCATAGCCAAACACTCAGCTAAAATCAAGCGTGTTTCGCCTGAAGGTAATTTGATGGTAACGAACTTACCGTCTTTGGCCATAAGTTGAGCAAAAGTGCCGGCACTTCGAGCCATAACAGCTCCTTGTCCTGGACGTAGTTCAATGCATGAAATGATAGTACCTAAAGGAATATCAGCCAAACGCATAGCGTTTCCAATATCTGGAGAAGATCCCTCACCGCTAGCGACCTTAGAACCAACCGAAAGACCATTCGGAGCAACGATGTAACGCTTTTCTCCGTCTTCAAACTGGGTTAAAGCGATAAAGGCTGTTCTATTCGGATCGTACTCAATACTCATTACCTCAGCAGCTCCTGCCTTGTTGCGTTTAAAATCAACTAGACGATAACGACGCTTATGCCCTCCACCTCGGTGAGAGACAGTCATTTTTCCTGATGCATTTCGGCCCCCTGTTCTTTTAACAGTGCCAAGCAATGACTTCTCAGGAGTTGAGGTAGTAATAGCATCGAAGCCATTGACCACCTTAAAGCGTTGTCCGGGAGTTATTGGTTTTAATTTTCTAACCGACATTTGTTCGTATTATAAATTACTGTAAAAGTCAATGGCATCTCCTTCTGCCACATCAACAATAGCTTTCTTAATGGCATTGGTTTTACCATGTTGAATACCAGTTTTAGTATGACGCGTTCTACGCTCAGGACCATAATTCATGGTTCTTACCTTCTCCACACGCACTCCGTAAGTCTTCTCAACAGCCTGTTTAATCTGAAGCTTATTGGCTTTAGGGTCAACGATAAATCCATAACGGTTAAACAATTCGCTGTCAGCCGTCATTTTTTCTGTAATAATTGGTTTTATCAATACGCTCATGACCCGTTTATTTAGTTAAACTATCTTCGATTAGGGCAACTGCAGCCTCAGAAACAACAATATTTGAAGCATTCATGATATTGTAAGTATTTAAATCTGAAGTAGTTACGACTTTAGATTGCTCTAAATTTCGAGACGACAAATATACATTTTTGTTAGCGTCTGCCAACACGAAGAGCGACTTTTTATCTTGTATACCCAAGGATTCCAAAAGGCCAACAAAGCTTTTCGTCTTTGGAGAATCAAATTGAAAATCCTCAATGATATGCAATGCATGCACCTGAGACTTCATGCTTAGGGCTGACTTTCTCGCCAAACGCTTCACGTTTTTATTTAATTTTTGCTCATAAGCACGTGGGCGAGGACCGAAGATTCGACCACCCCCTCTAAATACTGGAGACTTAATCGATCCAGCACGAGCGGTACCTGTACCTTTTTGCTTTTTAATCTTACGTGTGCTTCCTGCAATCTCTGCACGCTCTTTAGCTTTGTGCGTACCCTGGCGCTGGTGCGCCAAGTACTGCTTTACATCTAAATAAATAGCGTGTTCGTTTGGCTCAATTCCAAAAACAGCGTCAGAAAGGTTGACCTTTCTCCCTGTTGATTTTCCGTTGCGATCTAAAACTTCTAGTTCCATTATTTCTGTACTGTTACGTATGCGTTCTTGTGACCAGGAACACAACCTTTTACTACAATAAGATTCTTTTCGGTGTCGATCTTTACCACTTGAAGGTTTTCAACGGTAACGGTATCTCCGCCCATACGACCGGCCATACGAATACCTTTAAAAACACGAGCAGGGTAAGAAGCAGCTCCAATTGATCCAGGAGCTCTTAATCTGTTGTGCTGACCGTGAGTAGCTTGACCTACACCGGCAAAGCCGTGACGTTTTACCACACCCTGAAACCCTTTACCCTTAGAAGTGCCAATGACATCCACAAATTCACCTTCATTAAAAAGCGTCACATCAAGCGTATCGCCAAGGGCGTGTTTGCTATTAAAATTCTGGAATTCGACGATTTTCTTTTTTGGAGAAGTTCCGGCCTTTTTTGCATGACCGATTTCAGCCATTGTAGCACGCTTCTCTGCCTTGTCATCGAAACCCAGTTGAAGCGCATTATACCCATCAACCTCTTCGGTTCTGACTTGGGTAACCACGCATGGTCCAGCTTTAATGACGGTACACGGAATATTCTTTCCGTTCTCATCAAAGATGCTAGTCATGCCGATTTTCTTTCCTATTAACCCAGACATTCTATTTATTGTTTTTAATTAATACTCTTTTCAAAAAAAATTGGGTCAAGAAAAAAAGACCCATATTTTTTTCTATCTCCGTCTTTCTTAAACCTTCGTTTAAGACATGTAAGCTTCAAACAGCGGTTTGAAACAGTTATACTTTAATCTCTACCTCAACTCCGCTCGGAAGCTCAAGTTTCATAAGCGCATCAATTGTTTTAGATGACGAGCTGTAGATATCGAGTAATCTTTTGTAAGAGCTCAACTGAAACTGCTCACGCGATTTTTTGTTTACGTGTGGAGATCTCAATACCGTAAATATTTTCTTGTTCGTTGGTAAAGGAATCGGTCCTGTAACCACAGCTCCAGTTGTCTTTACCGTCTTAACGATTTTCTCGGCAGACTTATCTACCAAGTTGTAATCGTATGATTTTAGCTTAATTCTAATCTTTTGACTCATAGCCGTAATATAGTTTCGTTAAACTCCCTTTGAAGCCTTAATGACCTCTTCAGAAATATTCGGAGGAGTTTCGGCATAATGTGAAAATTCCATTGTCGATGTAGCTCTTCCTGAAGAAAGCGTTCTAAGCGATGTTACATATCCGAACATTTCAGATAACGGCACTTGTGCTTTAACTACTTTAGAACCAGCTCTGTCGTCCATATTATTAACTTGGCCACGTCTGCGGTTCAAGTCACCAACGATATCGCCCATGTTCTCTTCTGGGGTTAATACCTCGAGTTTCATAATAGGCTCTAATATAACTGACTTAGCAGCTCTAGCAGAAACCTTATAGCCAAGTCTAGCGGCTAACTCAAAGGATAAAGCGTCGGAATCTACAGGGTGAAAAGATCCGTCTTTAAGGGTGACCTTCATACTGTCCATTTCAAATCCGGCTAGAGGACCATTTTTCATAGCTTCTCTAAAGCCTTTTTCGATCGAAGGAATGTATTCTTTAGGAATATTACCTCCCTTAACTTCATTCACGAATTCGAGGCCTACTTTGCCTTCACTAACAGGTTCAATAGCAAACACAATGTCTGCAAATTTACCTCGTCCACCGGTTTGCTTTTTATACACTTCTCGGTGATCGGCACGAGCAGTTAAAGATTCTTTGTATTCTACCTGTGGTTTACCTTGGTTAACTTCTACTTTGAACTCACGACGCATACGGTCTACAATGATATCCAAGTGTAGCTCACCCATTCCAGAGATAATGGTCTGACCAGATGCCTCGTCAGTTTTCACCTGAAAAGTGGGATCCTCTTCAGCTAATTTAGCTAAAGCCATACCCATTTTATCTACGTCAGCCTTAGTTTTTGGCTCAACAGCAATTCCAATAACGGGCTCAGGAAATACCATGCTCTCTAGAACAATTGGATGCTTCTCATCTGAAAGTGTATCTCCAGTTTTGATATCCTTAAACCCAACTGCAGCACCTATATCTCCAGCAGAAATCAGAATCAATCGGATTCTGCTTATTCGAATGCATCTGGTAAATACGAGAGATACGCTCTTTGTTACCTGAACGGTTGTTCAATACATATGATCCAGCATTTAAAGTACCTGAATAAGTTCTAAAAAACGCCAGTCTTCCCACGAAAGGGTCAGTAGCAATTTTAAAGGCAAGAGCCGCAAAAGGCTCTTTAGGATCTGGTTTACGGGTAACTTCTTTTTCCGTATCAGGATTTATACCTGTAATTGCCTCTTTATCTAAAGGAGAAGGTAAATATCTGCACACCGCATCTAACAAAAACTGAACGCCTTTATTCTTGAACGAAGAACCACAAACCATTGGAATGATACTCATGTCCATAACGGCTGCACGCAAAGCGGCATGAATTTCGTCTTCGGTGATTGAATCTTCATCCTCAAAGAACTTCTCCATTAAAGTGTCGTCGTACTCGGCTACAGCTTCGATAAGTGCAACTCTGTATTGCTTAACCTCATCTAGCATGTCAGCAGGAATATCTATAACGTCAAAA
Source organism: Flavobacteriaceae bacterium (assembly GCA_018402205.1). GTDB lineage: Bacteria > Bacteroidota > Bacteroidia > Flavobacteriales > Flavobacteriaceae > UBA3478. Next base: position 115,554 of record JAGYIX010000004.1, on the reverse strand, counting down.
GTAGAACCGTAGTTATCTTCATGCCATGAAATAGCACGGTTCTTAACCAAGTCAACAATACCTTTAAAGTCAGCCTCGTCTCCGATAGGAAGCACAATAGGAACTGCGTTTGATTTTAGCATCTCACGCACCTGGGTACACACCGCCAAGAAATTGGCGCCTTGACGATCCATCTTGTTCACAAAGCCCATACGAGGAACCTTGTAATTATCCGCTAGTCTCCAGTTAGTCTCAGACTGAGGTTCTACCCCGTCAACCGCGCTAAACAAAAACACTAAACCGTCAAGTACTCTTAAAGAACGGTTTACTTCAACCGTAAAGTCTACGTGACCAGGGGTGTCAATAATATTAAAATGATAAGGCTTTGCATCCGCAGTAGGCTCCCCATTTTCCATAGGAAAAATCCAGGTGCAAGTGGTAGCCGCAGAAGTAATGGTAATACCTCTTTCTTGCTCTTGCTCCATCCAGTCCATAGTGGCTGCACCATCGTGTACTTCACCAATTTTATGGCTCACACCTGTATAAAAAAGAATACGCTCTGTAGTCGTAGTCTTTCCAGCATCAATATGTGCTGCAATTCCAATGTTACGCGTAAGTGATAAATCTCTTGACATGGCTACAATTAGAATCTAAAGTGTGAGAACGCTTTGTTTGCTTCAGCCATTTTATGGGTGTCCATACGCTTTTTAACCGCAGCACCTTCCTCTTTGGCAGCTGCGAGAATTTCTCCGGCCAATTTCTGAGCCATTGATTTCTCGTTGCGCTTTCGAGAATAACTAATAAGCCACTTCATGGCTGTTGAGATTTTACGATCGGGGCGAATAGGGTTAGGAATTTGAAACGTAGCACCACCAACCCGACGACTTCTAACTTCAACGTGAGGCATTACGTTAGAAAGGGCATCTTTCCAAATTTCTAAAGCCGACTTTTCTTCATCGGTTTTTTTCTCGTTTACGATATCAATAGCGTCGTAAAAAATGCGAAAGGCGACTGATTTTTTGCCATCCCACATCATCATATTTACAAAACGCGTTACTAGCTGATCCCCAAATCTTGGATCTGGAAGTAGCGGACGTTTTTTTGCTTGTTTTTTTCTCATGATACTGCTTCTTTAGCGCTCTATTTTTTAGGGCGTTTTGCTCCGTATTTAGAACGTCTTTGTGTTCGCCCAGCAACACCTGCGGTATCAAGGGCACCTCTAATAATGTGATAACGAACTCCAGGCAAGTCCTTAACACGTCCTCCTCTTACCAATACTATCGAGTGCTCTTGAAGATTATGCCCCTCTCCTGGAATGTACGCGTTGACCTCTTTTCCGTTGGTCAACCTTACCCTAGCCACCTTTCTCATTGCTGAGTTCGGTTTTTTAGGGGTAGTGGTGTATACACGAGTGCATACGCCTCTGCGCTGAGGGCAAGACTCCAAAGCAGCCGATTTGCTCTTCTTGGCTATCGAGTGTCTACCTTTTCTTACTAATTGTGAAATAGTTGGCATGTAATTTATTTACTCCCCATTTTAAGGGGCTGCAAATGTACTTTTTTTTCTGAAGTATTCAAATGGACTTAAGAATTTTATTCCATTTATATGCATCAGCAATCAAGAACGATACCTTAATATATAGAAGATGAAAATTTAATGAACTCTTTAGGTTTTAGCCCATACATTCCGCAATATTATTTCTCCCTACCTGATTTCTTTGAGACAAAAAATGGAAAGCAGTCTACCAATAGTCATTAAAACCTATTAAGCCGTTAGTGGCTGTTATGGAATCGCTAAAAAATCTATCGCCACGCGATTTATTCAAAAGTCTTAAGCTTTGTCAATAAGAATCTCGCAAATAATAACCGAGATGTAAAAAAAACTTTGTGGTTTAACATTTTATTTACATTTTTACCATTCTTAAACAAATGTTAATTTTATGAAAGCAATGTCTAATGGAATCTTAACGCTATTGATAGCGTTAGTTGCGCAATTTAGTTTTGCGCAGGTTAAAACGATTTCAGGAACGGTTACCGATTCCGGTAATATTCCCCTGCCTGGAGTAAACATCGTAGTAGAAGGTACCTCGAACGGTACCCTTTCTGACTTTGATGGAAACTTTACCATTTCAGCCGCCGTAGGCGACGTTTTAATTCTTTCTTACATCGGTCAAAAAGATGTTCGTTTGACTGTCGGATCAAGTGATTATTATGCGATTCAGATGGAAGAAGATGCGCAACAACTAGATGAAGTTGTAGTAACCTCTTTAGGACTTAAACGCGAAGCTCGATCACTGGGTTATTCTGTAGCCAAAGTGACCGGTGAAGACGTTCAAGGTCGTGCTGAGCCAGATCTTATCCGTGCAATGCAAGGAAAGATGACCGGTGTAAATATTACCGGTGGTGGTGGAGCGCCAGGTCAGAGTACAAAAATTAACATTCGCGGTATGTCTTCGCTTACAGGAAATACCCAACCACTATTTATCGTGGATGGTATTCCTTTCGATAACAGCGTTAACTCAACTGCCGGAGCGGGTCAAAACACCGTTTTCTCAAACCGTGGTTTCGACTTAGATCCTAACTCAATTGAGAGTATCTCGGTACTTAAAGGTGCTGCTGCCTCTGCTCTTTATGGGTCACGTGCTACCAATGGTGTTATAGTGGTCACCACTAAAGGAGCTTCAACACGCTCTAGAAAAGGGCTTGAAGTTTCGTATAACGGTTCTATGATGATGACGGATATTTCAGGGATTCCTGATTACCAAGATGTGTACACTCAAGGATCTAACCAGGTTTACAACGGTGGATTCATCGGAAACTGGGGAGCTCCTATGCCTGACCACGTAGATCGCATCAACCAAGAGTATGGTACAAACTATTCAAAAACCTATTCTCTATATCCTGATGGTTCACCGTATCCAGACGGAACAGCCTCAAACCCTGTTTCAAACCGTTTTCCGAATGTATTTCCAGACCTAATGCAGGAGTACACTATGCCTGATGGCAGTGTGCGTAACGTTTCTGCCCCTTATCAGATTAAGCCTCACGATATTATTGGTGGATTCTTCCAAACTGGTCAGACCATAGATAACGCTGTTAGTTTAAGCGGAGGTAGTGAAAAAGGAACTGTAAACGCCGGATTCTCTAATACCAACCAAGGGGGTATCATACCAAACCAGTTTGTTCGCAGAACCAGCTTCTACACCGGAGGTAACGCTACATTAGATAATGGCGTAACTGTTTCGGGTACAGTGAACTACGTAAATACTACGCAACAATCACCAAGATCAGGGGCTTCTGCCTTTAACGATTACTTCGGTGGCGGGGGCGGTTCGATTTATGCTCGTCTGTTTTACTTACCTAGAAACTTTGATCTAATGGGTCTTCCTTTTGAAAACCCTGCTGACGGATCGAATATCTTCTACCGAGCCTTAGACAACCCAAGATGGATTGCGCAAAACAACTTGTTCAAGTCAAACGTAAATCGTGCTTACGGAAACCTTTCTGTGGGTTACGACATAGCTGACGGAATAAATGTTACGCTCAAAGGAGGTATCAATAGCTATCACGATCTTCAGCGAAGTAATGTAAGTCCTGGTGGTGTAGACACGCCACTTGGTCAAGTAAGAACTGTAGATATCAATAACACAGAGCGTGATTTTACCGCCCTATTGAATATCAATAAAGATCTTACAGAAGACTTAGCGCTTACAGCGGTTGCTGGTATTAACGCTAACGAGCGCAGTCTTAGTCAGCGCAGCGTTACGGGTAACATAGTTATTTCAAGAGGATTGAACATCACCAATGCCACTTCTACTCAAATCGTAGATTTTGATTTTACTAGCCTTAGAAGATTATACGGTGTTTTCGCCGATGTACAGTTAGGCTATAAAGACATGCTTTATTTAGGACTAGTAGGGCGTCAAGATCGTTCATCTACTCTGCCACAAGGAGCAAACAGCTACTTCTATCCAGGAGCTAGCCTTTCGTTCTTGGTTAGCGAGGCAGTTGAACTACCTGAGGTGATCAATAGTTTGAAAGTAAGAGTGTCTAATACCAAAGTAGGTAACGATGCGTCGCCTTATAGAACATTGACTAACTTCAACATCTTTACTCCGTTTACTTCGCCTCTTTTTGGCGCAGTCAACAGAGCCTCTTTAGATAACACTCTAGGAAATGCAACTTTAAAGCCAGAGTTTACCACTGAGTTTGAGACAGGACTTGCCGCAACGCTCTTCAATAATAGATTGAGCTTTGACTTCACCTACTTTAGCAGAACATCAACAGAACAAATTGCAACAGCTTCTGTAGCACGTTCAAGTGGGTTTTCGAGCCAGGTAGTGAATGTTGGTCAACTAGATAACAAGGGTATCGAAATTGGATTAGATGTATATCCTATTTCTACTGAGAACTTCACTTGGAACTCTTACTTCGCCTTTACTCGTATTCGCTCGTTAGTGGTAGATGCAGGACCAAATGGGGAGATTTTTATCGGTGGTCCTGGATCATCTTTAGGAACCATTCATAGAAACGGACTTCCTTACGGACAAATCTTTGGAACCGAGAATGCTAAAGACGATGAGGGTAACCTGCTAATTGATAAAAATACAGGTCTTCCTTTTGCTTCGCAACAGTCGACAGTGATCGGTGATCCGAACCCAGATTTTACCTTGGGGATTACTAATAGCTTTAAGTACAAGAACTTCACTTTCAGAGCTCTGATAGATTGGAGACAAGGAGGAGACATGTATTCCTTCTCTGCGGCCTCATTGGTCTTAAGAGGACAGCTAGCCAACCAAGTTGAAAGAGAGGCCCTGCGCGTTGTTCCTGGAGTTTACGGAAGCAATCAAACCTTCCTTCCTATCACTGATGCTAGTGGAAATTCAATTCAAAACACAACCCCTATCACAGCATTTGACTCACACTTCTCTAACGGATGGGGAGCATACGGGCAAGATGAGGTAAATATCTATGACATAACCTCTATTCGTCTGCGAGAAGTAGGCTTAAGCTATGCGCTTCCAAAGCAGATTTTAGATAAAACGCCATTTGGTTCAGGTAGCCTTGGAGTTAGTGGTCGTAACTTATGGTGGAGAGCTCCTAATATGTTAGAAGGCTTGAACCTAGATCCAGAAGTTTTAGCTGAAAGTGCAGCTTCAAACGTTCAAGGTTTTGAATATGGTGCTACTCCTACTACTAGTAGTATAAGTTTTAACCTCAGCTTGACATTCTAATTGAACAACATAAAAACGAAGAACGATGAAATTTAAATTTAACACTATACGTTTATTCCTTGCAGCCGGTATTGCTGCTATGGGATTGGTATCATGTGAGCTTGACGATCTTGATATTAACGTAGATCCAAACAGTGCCAGCCAGGCTTCACTTGAGCTGTTGCTTACTAACGCTCAGTTCGAAGGCTTATCTACCTTCGGAGGCGGGTTAAACAACTCTACTATGGGCTTTCAGGCTGTTAATACTAGTAGCGATGACTTTAACTTCACTAACTCTAGCTGGAACGGTACTTGGAATTACCTGTACTCTGGTCCGCTTAAAGATCTTGAAGAAATGATTGTCGCTTCAGATGCTGAGGTAACCCCTAGATATCTAGGAGTAGGTCAGATTCTTAAGGCCTATTATTTCTCTACTATGGTTGACCTTTGGGGAGACGTTCCTTATTCGGAAGCCTTTAAAGGAAACTCTATTGACGATAAGAAACTAGAACCTGTTTATGACAAGGGCGCTGATATCTATGCAGATGCATTTAGACTCATTGATGAGGCAATTGTAAACCTTGGAAAAACTCAGGCGGTGCCTGTTCGTGGAGACATTATTTACGGTGGAAATGTTAGTAAATGGATCAAAATGGCAAAGTCGCTAAAGCTGAAATTACTGATTCAAACCCGTAATGTTCAGAGCAACGCTGCCGCCATCCAAGCTTTAATTAGCGAAGGAGGATTGATTACGTCTGCAGCCGATGATTTTCAATTGCGCTATGGTGCTCTTAAAAATCCAGATAACCGTCATCCAATGTATTTAGCGGGTTATGGTGGGGCATCAGGAGGCTATTCTTATTTCGGACATCAACTTATGACCGAAATGTTGGCTAATAGAGATCCTAGAACTCCATTTTATTTTAAAAGACAGACTACAAAAATTCTTGATCCAGAAGAACCAACAGATAAGCAGACTATTCCATGTTCACAGAGAACAGATTGTACTTACGGGTATTTTCCTTTGAGTGATTTCGTGGCAAACGCTGTTTATGGAGTTAGTTCATCATCTTTAACATCTAGCCAACGCACTTACTTAGCAGGGTACTTCGGTAGAGACAGATCAGACCCTTCAGGTATTCCGCTAGATGACGTATTTAGAACTACAACAGGAGCTTATCCAGGTGCAGGTTTATTCGATGTAACTGCATTTCCAACAGGAGGAAATAAATTTGGAACCGGAGACGGTATCTTCCCTATCATTACCTCTTGGATGGTTAAATTCTATATGTTAGAAGCGCAGATCGCTCTTGGTGTTAATACCGGAAAAACAGAAGCCGAAATTCTTGCAGATGCTTTATCGGACCAAATGAATAAAGTAATTGCAGTTGGTACTGCAGCTGATCCTGCCGCTAGAGCAGATATAAGTACGTGGCCCGATAATTATTCTTGGCCCATTACCTATAAAACCGACGATACCTTCATTGATGAAATAAAGGAGGCTTATCCATCTGACGGAACAGCCAATGCACGTCTGAGTTATGTATTAAAGCAGGCTTGGTTTGCTAACTTCGGAAACGGATACGAGGGATACAACGCGTTTAGAAGAACCGGACTTCCTGCAGATATTCAAAGACCATTGCAGCTGCCAAGACAATATGCGCTTTCATTACCCTTTGCGCAAGATGAGGTCAACTTGAATAGCAATACACCTCTAAAGGTATATGACAATCCAAGTTCAGCGGTATTCTGGGATACATTAAAATTCCAGTATTAATAATCTTAATAAGTTAAAAGATGAAAAGAATAAGTACCTATTTATTTTCTGTAACGCTCATTGCGGTCACAGCATTATCGTGTAAAGACGAATCGCTAGTAACCCTTCCTGTGTGGGAAACTGCCGTACACGGTTTTGGAGTCCTGACCTCTGACCCCGCCGTAGGATTCAACCGAGACGATTCTGCTATTACTGTAGATGTAGATTTCCGATGGAATTCTATAGATAAACAAAATACAGTAACAAACATCGATTTATTCGTAGTCTTCAACGAAGCTTACGTAGATATTGATGGAAATAATGCCATAGCCTCGCATGGTGGGTCTGCTGGGATTAAATTGAAGTCTGTATCCCCTCAAGGTAACAGAGAGGTTGGTTCATTTTCAATCTCACAAGAAGAGGTGTATGCCATTTATCAATCGGCCACCTTTGATTATGGTTTTGGAAACGGTGCACAGCCAATATATTCTGATCCACTAGGAAAGGGCCGCAGCTCTGCTAAGAAGTTTGTTCCCGGTGATAGCTTTACCTTAAAGTGGACGCTTACTACTGACGACGGACGTGTATTTGATTCCTGGTCTCCTTCAGCTTGTACCGAATTTCCTGGAGCAAACTGTCAGTTAGATTGGGCGGTTTCATGCGCTACTGACATTCAGAATCGCACAGGAACTTGGACTATTTCAGGAACAGATTCTTACGGCGATGGTTGGAACGGTGCCTCAATTGATGTAGTTCTTGATGGCGAAGTAGTTGATTCGTTCACTGTGGCTGAATCAGCTAATAGCGAAGACTTTGTTATTCCAGCGGGAAGCTCAGACCTTTACTTTGTATACAACAAAGGGGATTGGGATTCAGAAGTAGGAGTAACCATCAAAAACCCTGCCGGTGCAACCCTTCTTACTTGGGTTCCTGCCGATGTTAAGGGACAAGGAGAAATGCTATTAGACCTTTGTCTTGAATAGAGAACAATGCCTTATTTATAAAAAAGCCGCCCCATAGGGCGGCTTTTTTTGTTTAGTAATAATAGAATATGAGATTCATCATTTCGTCAGTGGAGTCCCATCCGTAAGTGACATCTTTAGGTGGGTTAACCGGATTCAATGGATTATCTGCCGTGTTATCGTATTCGGCGACAAGCAGCAGTACGGTTCCTTTTGGCAAAAATAGCGACTCTTCTAATAAGTACGTACTCTGCCAATTGAAGTCCCAGTCATTAATACGTATAAGGGGAATCTCTTGTTCATCTGGAGTGATCGCCAAAGCGGTCATGTTCTTTCCAAGAAAATGCATATGCGGTAGTAATGAAACCACATGCATATCTTCTTCGATGGTTTTACTCACGTAAAACTTGGGCTTTTCGTTGGCGCGAATAATAAATGGTCCGTTAGCTATATCGTCTTCTCGTATATAAAAACTCTTGATCAAGTGATCTACCGGTTCTTTAGCAAAATAGAGCTTGATCGTTGAGCGATCCGACGCCTCTTCTGCAGACGGAGCGTAATGAATATTAAAAATAAGGTCTGCTCCTGCTGGAATAAGCTTAGCTGTTCTTTCAGGAAAACTTACCGGAAGATTTCCGGGAACCCATCCGTAAAGAAATTCGTCCATTAAAGGCATTTTCTGAAAGGCTCGCGATAAAGGGTCGAATTCAGACAAACCATCAATGCCTTGAGTCTGCCCCGAAGTGTCTACCATTATACGACTGTGATGAAGGTAACGCTTGTTTCCGGCTATGAATTCAATTTTAGATACATACGTATCTTCTTTAAGCCCGGTGGGCACATGAAAAAAGCGGTAGTCTTCAATTCCATCGGCAGAAAGCTCAAAAGGCTTAGCCATCTCTAACACCAAATCTGCGTCTTGATTCTGCGCTAAGGTGATCTCTTCGAGGCGATCGGTGCGCATAACAGCGGAGGCAACTCCCCTAGCCAAACCCTGCTCTATCCATAGCTGAATGGTCGCAATCTCTTTATCGCTTAAATAGCGTTCATTAGCAAAGTGACTGAAGGAAGGATCAGCCTTCCAAGGAGGCATATATCGCGTTTGAGTTACATACCCTATAAATTTCGCTCTCTTTTGTACATCGCTGAACGATTCTAACGAAAATGGCCCGTAACCCCCTGGTTTGTGACAGCTTACACAATGATTATTAATAATCGGGGCAACATCGTTTTCATAGGTAACTTGGGCTGAGGCAAACACGGTGATACCAACCAAACTACTAAAAAGGGCTCCGTTAGTTATGCGCATGAGCTGCTGGTTTATGCCGTTCAAGAAAACAACCTATGGCAGGGGTTCGTGAAACCTCCACTTCTCGGCCCAATAAGAGTGCGCTAAATGCATCGAGTAAATAGTGTTCGCTAGGGGTTATCCGATTTCTGCCAAGGCTAACAAACCAATTGTCAATGGCTCCCGAATAGTGCACCTCTCCCCTATTATCCACTAAAAAAACCTCAGGTGTAACAGCGGCCTTATATCTGTCGGCCATTTCAAAATCAAAATCGGTTATCACCTCAAAATTAATCTTGAACTGACGTGTAAATAGAGTAAGTTCCTCTAAAGAAAGGGCTCCACTAAAAACACCCACAACATTCAGCTGATGCTTATTTTTTGCCAGTTCATTTAGGGTAGGAATGTATTTTTGAGAGATCGGACATTCAACACCCATAAAAACATATGCGGTGAACACTTTATTGGCTTCTAGGGGTATAATCGGGCTAATCAAGGTCATAAAAAAGAAAAAGGTGAGCCAAGTTTTCATTATAGCCAGGTCTTTTATTAAAAAATTCATTTAAAAGTAAGAATTTGCGAAGGTTTTAAGCCAAAAACTCTTTTTAGGAGAGTGATTTTGCTTTACCGCTACAACAACCGCATACAATAAACTTGAGCAGTACACTATAATATAAACCCATGAGTCAACCCTCTATACCTTTTATTTACGGCATACGAACCATACTAGAAGCGCTTGAGGCCAATCAAGATATTCAAAAGGCCTACCTACTAAAAGGGGGTGCAAGCCCACTGTTTAAAGATTTAGAACAGTCCCTTAGAAAGGCAAAAGTACCCATATCGTACGTGCCCACTGAGCGACTTCAACGATTTACGCAAGCCAACCACCAAGGAGCTGTTGCAGAGATTGCACCGATACCCTTTGCTGATTTTGAAGAGTCGGTTGAACGCATTATAGCCAATGCTAAAATTGCGCCTCTGATACTGCTGCTTGACGGTCTCACCGATGTGCGAAATTTCGGAGCAGTACTCAGAACGGCAGAGTCTAGCGGAGTCGACTTAGTGGTTCTTCCACAGCAAGGCATGGCACCCTTAAATAGAGATGCCATAAAAACTTCACAAGGAGCAGCTTTTTCTATTCCCATGGCTAAAGTGGCGCATATAAAAGATGCGGTAATGTACCTTCAAAGTTCAGGTATAAAGGTATTTGCCGCCTCAGAAAAAAGTGAAACTTCTCTTTACGAAAGCGATCTAACTGAAGGTATTGGCATTATATTGGGTTCAGAAGAACGAGGAATTAATCCGTCTGTATTAAAGATGGTCGATCACAGTATTTGCCTTCCGCAGCGCGGACAGATCGCTTCATTAAATGTGTCGGTAGCCTGTGGAGTTATACTTTATGAAGTGCTCAGACAACGCAAGCTTTTTTAATTAAAGTAGGCCCTTTAACTCGCTTAGGCAAGTTATGCTAGAGCAGCTGGTATCTGTTTCTAGTTGCTCTATATTAAAGTGTATCGCTTGAATACCAGCATTTAGTGCCCCGTATACATCGGCTTCTAGATCGTCTCCTATCATCAGTGCGCATTCGGGCTTAACCTTGGCCATTTCGAGTGCAGCGATAAAGATCTCCGGATGCGGTTTCTTTACACCTACCTCTTCAGCGTTTATAACGCAAGTGAAAAACTGATCCATTTTCGCCCCAGAGAGCTTTTTATGCTGAATCTCTTTGAAACCGTTAGTAAGAATGTGCAGTCTATACTTTGATTTGAGGTAGCTCAAAGTATCGTGCGTATGGGCGAACACATGAGAAAAAGAAGTTAGGTGTTGCATATACCCTTCTGCCAATTGGTGAATTAACCCTTCTTCAAGAGTTAGGTTAAGCGCATCAAAAGCATCTTTTAGTCGACCATATCGCAAGGTTTCCTTAGATATCTCTGAATTTTGGTAAGCCTTCCAATACCTTCTATTTATGGGTGTATATAAGGCATTGAACTCTTTCAGATTTACACCTAATTGATGTGTTTGAAATAGCAATTCAAAGGTAGCGGCCGAATTTTTCTCGAAATCCCATAAGGTGTGATCGAGATCGAAGAAAATATCGGTGAGCTGGCCATTCATTCGGTAAGGGTTTGAATTAACTGTAAGGTGGTATTTTCTCCTACCAAACCAATATACTCATTTGAAAACTGAACGCAAAGTGTACCCCTAACCGACTGAACTTGGTGGGCTATCTGTTTAAGCTGTGATTCGATGGTTTCTTTATCTAGCTGTGCCAAGGCCAATTCAGTCACACAGATTGGGTAAACCCGCAGCGGTTGTTCAATTTCAAGCCCTAAATCGTAAAATGGAAAGGGCGTGCAGGTTCCGGCCCGAAAACCAATCACATCGGAATACCCCATAGAAAAGTCTTCTTGAACTTCTTCTTGCACTAATTCTTGATAGGCATCTGGAAGTAAGATACTATTGTCAGCTAAAACGGTTTTTCGAATTGGACGGTGCAATAGCTGCTGCATCTTTCTCAACTCTGACCTAAACACCTCAGCATCTTTTACCGCCAATCGAGACCTGCAATAGCCTATCTCGAGGTAGTCATTCAAATGCTTTAAAAAAAATCCAAATTTATTTTTGCTCCAAGACACATTGCGGTCTTGAATAGCGTACCTAGAGAATTGGAAAAATAGCAAAAGCTCTGCATTCATTGGCTCTAACCCATTTTTTAGACTCAAATAATGATCATAGGGGTCAGGTCTGAAAAATAGTAGTGTACTTAAACGCTCACCTACATCACTGAATTTAAATTGTACGATATCTAAGAGTACTTCAAATAAGTGCCTGCTTAACGAACGATAGTGATACTTATGTGAACTAACCACCGGAACTACCACTTTAACCTCATATTCCCTATCACTAAAAGGGGTTTCAGGAAAAGCTTTTTTAATTGCTTCTTTAAGTTTTAGTGCCCATAGATCTACTAACGGGCGCTTCATAGCCTCTTGCCTATCGCTGAGTACACTCTCTATGGCGCGAAAGCGACCTATTTGGTCTTTTTGGTGCGGTAAGTATTCTTCGTATCGACTCAGCAAGAAAAACGAGGCGGCAAAAAGGTCAAACGGAATAGTCGATCGCGTATCAACCTCAAAAAAACAAGGCACCTCATCCCAATTTCTCCAGTGAATATCTTGAGGTTCAATGTTGCGGTCAAACAAAAGCGGATGAGCGCGTATAAAAAATTCAGACTGCAACGGTTGTCTTGAATAGGTGAGCTTTGGCCCAGCGTGCTTAACAAATGCATCTACTGAATCGGTTATTTCATAGGGGGTGCCCATTATTCTTCTGAATATGTGGCGCATCACAAAACGCAGTCTTGGAGTGATCTTATGGGTATAAATTAATATCATAAACCCATAAAATAACTAAAGTCAAATTGGGCGAAGTTGCCGGAGCTCATCATTAGAATTACCGACTTTTTATCATTGACCATGTCAATCTGCTGCGTTAAGGCCAATCGAGAAGTGACCACCTTTAGGTCATCTCTACCAAAAGCCTCTTTAATTAGGCGCACGCTAAGGGCATGCATTCCCTTATGGGCAACGGCCTCGGGATCGTATAAAACAACCGCACTATTAGCGGAATCTAGAGTTCCTTTATAATTCTCCATAAACTCAGGGGTAAGTGAGCTATAAGTATGAAGTTCTAAAAAAGCATGTAGATTCAGATGTGGAAACTGTGCGCTAACCGCTAGGCAAGTAGCGCGCACCTTTGAAGGCGCGTGCGCAAAATCTTTGTACACGAGTGCCCTGTTAGAAGCAATGGGCTCTAAGCGCTTGGCAGCACCTTTAAATGAGGCAATAGCCTCGTAAAAATCTAAGGCATCTACACCAAGCTGCTGGCAAATCCATTTTGCCCCCTCGATGTTGGCCATATTGTGCGCCCCAAAGACCGAAACAGCTAGAGGCCCCTCTTCGGTATGCAGGTAAGTCTGTTCTTGGATTATTTCGTGTGAGGCGTCTGTGTAAGGAAATTTTCGAATAGGCACAGTCAATGAATCTGCAAGCGCATTCACCTTCGCATCATCGGTATAGAAAGTCAAAGAGCCACCAGGCACGATACTTTCCAAAAATTGTCGAAACTGATCTATATAAATCTCCTCCGTTGAAAACACATTAATATGATCCCACGATATACCGCTTAATAAGGCGATGTTTGGCTTGTACCAAAGAAATTTAGGTTTGAGATCAATCGCAGAAGAGAGGTATTCATCGCCTTCAATGAGCATAAAGTCAGCATCTTCACTCAATCTAACCATTCGGTCAAATCCGTCTAATTGTGCCCCCACGAGATAGTCGATCTCTTTATCGTGGTAGCGCATCACGTGCAGAATCATAGACGTAATAGTCGTTTTTCCGTGGCTACCGGCTATAACCACTCGAGTCTTTTGCTTAGACTGCTCGTATATAAATTCAGGATAAGAGTAAATGCGAAAACCCCTTTCTTGGGCGGCTAACAACTCTACATTGTTCTGTTTCGCATGCATCCCAAGCACTACGGCATCGCAATAATCGGGGAGATTCAAGGCATCAAACCCCAATGTAGATGGGGCAATCTTTGCAGACTGTAAACGTGATTTTGCGGGCTCATATAAAGCATCATCGCTTCCAGTAATTTGATGACCGGCATCGTGTAACGCCAGTGCAAGATTGTGCATGGCACTACCTCCGATTGCTATAAAGTGGTATTTCATGAGGCAAAAATAAGCGCTACCTTTCGAGTCTAACGGTCAAAATACAAATTAGTTCGCGTATGCTACATTCAAATCTAAACGCCATAGAGGCGAAACCCTTTTTTCCGGGAGTTAAGGGAAAATTCATTCATGGCGAAAGTCTTTCTTGGGCATTCTGGCAGATCGACTCTGGGGCCGAAGTACCTAGACACCAGCATGTTCACGAGCAAATGATGCATGTGGTTTCAGGAAGATTCGAATTTGAAATTGAAGGCGAAAAGCGAATCTGTGAGGCAGGTGAGGTAGTGTGCATTGCTTCGAATCAATGGCATTACGGCAAAGCGCTTACCGACTGCGTGCTTATGGATGTCTTTACCCCAGTGCGCGAAGAATACCGCTAAGAATAATTAACGCGTAAGCTCTGTCCAAAGCAGATCTTTAAGTTCTACTAGATTGTATTGGGCTACTGAAGAGATGAAAAGGTGTGGTATTCCTTTAAACGCTTGCCTAACACTTGCGGCCAAATCATCCTTGAGTTCTTGGTCTAATAAATCGCTTTTAGAAATGGCTATGACCTGACTTTTATCTAATAATTCAGGGTTGTACTTGCGCAATTCATTCACCAGAATATTATACTCAGCAACAATATCGTCGCAATCGGCCGCAATTACAAAGAGTAAAATAGAGTTGCGTTCAATGTGTCTTAAAAAATAATGCCCCAAGCCCTTCCCTTCAGAAGCTCCTTCTATAATTCCTGGTATATCAGCTATCACAAAACTTCTAAAATCGCGATAGGCTACAATCCCTAAATTGGGCTTAAGTGTGGTGAACGGATAGTCGGCAATTTTTGGTTTAGCCGAGGTAAGTACCGATAATAAGGTTGATTTTCCGGCGTTCGGAAACCCTACTAAACCCACGTCGGCCAAGACCTTTAGTTCCAATAAGATCTGCTTTTCGTACCCTGGAATGCCTGGTTGCGCATAGCGAGGAGTTTGATTGGTTGCGGTCTTAAAGTTCCAGTTTCCGCGGCCACCTAGCCCTCCTGTAGCTACACAGAACTCTTGATCCCTTTCGGTGAGCTCGGTAATAACCTCATTGGTCTCTGCATCACGCACCACTGTTCCTAGCGGAACTGGAATAAAAACATCTTCTCCGTCTGCACCCGAAGATCGATTCTTGCTGCCGTGCTCTCCATGCCCTGCCTTATAGTGTTGTTTAAATTTAAAAGAGACCAAAGTCCATAGATTGGGATCGGTGCGCAGAATGACGTGTCCGCCGCGACCTCCGTCTCCTCCATCTGGCCCACCTTTGGGTACATATTTTTCACGATGAAGGTGGGTAGATCCTTTTCCTCCATTACCAGAAGCTACATGGATTTTTACATAATCAACAAAATTGCCCTCGGTCATAGGCGCTTTATAATAGCAGAAAGTTGGGCACTAATTTCAGTTACCTCTCCAATACCGTTCACTTCTTCGTACTTACCCTGATCACTGTAATAAGCAATCAGCGGTGCTGTTTTTTGATTGTACTCCTCAAAACGGGTTTTGATCTTTTCGGCATCGGTATCGTCAGTTCTTCCGCTGCTCTTTCCGCGCTCAAGCAGTCGCTCAATGAGCACTTCGTCGTCGGCAACTAAACCAATAGTAGCGTTTACGCGCATTGATTTTTCTTCTAGCAAGGCGTCGAGTGCTTTTGCCTGAGCCACTGTTCGTGGAAAACCATCGAAAATAAAGCCTCTAGCATTAGGGGCTTTGGCCACCTCGGCACTCAACATGTCTACGGTAACGCTATCAGGAACCAGTTCCCCTTTATCCATATAAGATTGCGCTAAAACGCCTAAGGGAGTGTTCCCTTTGATATTTTCTCTAAAAACATCCCCAGTAGAAATGTGCACCAACTCAAAAGTTTTTTTCAAAATAGCTGCCTGTGTGCCTTTACCTGCTCCCGGTTTGCCAAATAATACAATGTTTTTCATTCGGATTTTAAAATGTATAAATCGTTGAGTTCCCTACCGCGTTCGTTATAATCCAACCCATAACCCACCACAAATTCACTGGGCAATTCAATACCCTTATAAAACACCTCATATTCTTTGTCGTATGCGGCAGGCTTGTAAAAAAGGGTAGCAATTTTAAAGCTGTTAATATTTTTATCCGAAAAATGATTTACAAGTTGCTGTAACGTACTTCCGGAGTCTACTATATCTTCTAAAATTATAAGATCTCTACCCTCTATGGTCGCTGAAATATCGAGAAGGGTTTCTACAATACCTGTTGATGTTAAACCTTGATAAGAAGCCATCTTTACAAAACTCACTTCGCAGGCTCCATTATAATGCTTAAAGAACTCTCCCGTAAATCGAAAACATCCGTTTAAAACACCTACAAACAGCGGGCACTTATCGCTATAATCACTACTAATTTCTTGGGATATGCGTGCAATGGCCGACTCAATCTCTTGTTGCGTAACGAAAAGCTCAAATTCTTTATCAAGAAGACGCATGCGGTCATTGAATTGAAGGGGTAAAGATACAATTTTAGAATTGTGCTACTTTTGCCTTGTCAGTCGAATATATGCAGTATTTCACATCATCATTTCGTTTAGGAATTCTCGGAGGAGGGCAGCTCGGAAAAATGCTTCTCTACGAAACCCGAAAATGGGATATTTATACTAAGGTCTTAGATAAGGCCGCTGACGCTCCATGCCGCATGAGCTGTAATGAGTTTATACAAGGCGACCTGTTAGACTACGACACCGTAGTTTCTTTTGGGCAGGGACTAGATCTAATTACTATAGAGATAGAAAACGTCAATGTAGAGGCCCTAAAAACCCTGAAACAACAAGGAGTAAAAGTATATCCAGAGCCTGAAATACTTGAAGTGATCAAAAATAAAAGTCTTCAAAAGAACTTTTACTTGGCGCATAGCATTCCTACCTCTCCCTTCAAAAACTACGGCTCCAAAAAAGAACTGTTAAAAGATTCATTGCGTTATCCGTGTGTGTGGAAGAGCGCAGAGTTCGGGTACGATGGTAAAGGAGTTCAAATACTAAACAGCGCTGCCGACTTACACGATTTAGCTGACGGCCCTTGTCTTGTGGAAGAAAAAATTGACTTTGCACAAGAACTCGCAGTTATAGTGGCTCGCAATACGCATGGCGAAATCACAACCTACCCTTTGGTAGGCATGGACTTTCATAAGACTGCCAATCAAGTAGAGTATGTGGTTTGCCCGGCCGACATCCCCGAGCATTTGGCTGAAAAAGCTAAAGAAGTCGCTCTAAGAGTGGCTACCAAACTTCAAATTACCGGATTGTTAGCCGTAGAACTTTTTCTAGATAAAGAGCAAAATATCTGGGTTAATGAAGTAGCACCAAGGCCACACAACAGCGGTCATTACAGCATAGAAGCTAGCTACACAAATCAGTTTGAACAGCACCTAAGAGCCATTTTAGGGCTTCCTTTGGGAAGTACCGATTCCAAGGCGATCGCAATTATGGTTAACTTAGTTGGATCCGAGTCTTACTCTGGGCCTGTACTTTATGAAAATATAGACACCGTGTTAGCTATTAAGGGAGTTTCAGTTCATATTTACGGCAAAAGTGAGACGCGTCCCTTTCGAAAGATGGGGCATGTTACCGTGGTAGATGACGATCGTGCTTCGGCCTACCAAAAAGCAAAAACAGTAAAACAAACTCTAATCGTAAAAAGCAATGGGTAAAGTAGCTGTAATTATGGGAAGCGCAAGTGACCTTAGTATCATGCAAGAGGCCATTGACACACTTCAATCATTTGATATAGAAGTAGTTGTAGATATAGTATCGGCTCATCGTACTCCAGAAAAAATGGTGTCCTTTGCAAAGGAGGCACACCAAAAAGGCATAAAAGTAATCATTGCTGGGGCTGGGGGCGCAGCGCATTTACCGGGTATGGTAGCTTCTATAAGTCCGCTGCCTGTAATTGGGGTTCCGGTAAAAAGCAGAAATTCTATAGACGGATGGGATTCTGTACTCTCTATTCTTCAAATGCCCGCCGGTGTTCCTGTAGCCACCGTAGCCTTAAATGGGGCTAAAAATGCCGGAATTCTTGCTGCCCAAATACTCGCGAGTAGCGACCTTGTTTTACTAGAAAAAGTAATTGCCTTTAAAGAAAATCTCAAAGCCAAGGTCGAAGAGGGAGCCCGCTCAATTCAAAAATAAATTCAACAGCGCGTATATTCCTAAACCTAGTATAGGAAGCGATTCTATCCAAAATACTACAAAAAATGGCCGGGGCTTCTTCATGGCGTGATGAATAAAGAAAAAGGCCAGAATATAGGTAAGAATAAGAGCTAAGTACTGCACTAAATTCAGCGGTATAAAAAGCATGCCTATTAACCATGTCCCTAAAAATAGTTGCGCTAAATAATAACTTTTGATTGGGCCTACACGCTGCACAATAGTTTTACTTGGCAACCGATCTTGCGCAGAATCTTTCAATTCGAAAGGGAGCATAAGGGCAAGAATCCAAAAAATAGTCGCTACAAACTGAACCCAAACAAAGACATCGATCTCGGCCCAAAACCTATTCAATGATAAGACCGTCATTATACTCCAAACCAAAGCAACAGTAAGCGTTTTAAATACCCCATTCTCGCGATAGAATATCGAAGACGGAAGACCTGCATAACTAAGTCCAAGAGCCAATGCCAAGCCTGATAAAGCAAACTGAGTATTAGAGAGTGTCTTAAATAAAGAAATCAATCCGGCGGCGGCCACTAGCATTACCGCAATTAAAAGAAATTGAAATGTTTTACTACGCAAACGACTAAAGCGAATGATCTCGAGATATTTTAAGGTATTGTAAAAGAGCAGCGTGGCGCAAAAAAGCCAAATAAAGTAAGAGATAGAAGTATTTCTGTTTAAGTAAAGTGAGTTGCACAAAGCCAAAGAAACTACAGCAAAGGCAACGTGAATACTCGATTTTAAATAAAAGTCAATTAATTTATAGAACACTTGGATTAAACAAAAGTGGAACTTCTTAACACTTTTTGATAAATGCCCTAAAATAGGCACTAAACATGGTTAAGTACAGCGTGTAAATCTATAATTTTGTGCTCTTGTTTATGCTCATTTACCATGAAAACATTCGCAGATCGACATATCGGAATTAGCGCTTCAGACCTTTCTAAAATGCTGAAACAGATCAAAGCAGACTCTCTAGAGCAGTTGATCGCTGAGACTATACCCGTAGACATTCGATTAGGTAAACCTATGGATTTACCTTCACCTATGAGCGAATCTGAGATTCTAGATCACCTTCAAGAATTGGCTGAAACCAATCAGTGTTTCAAACAATTTATTGGCTTAGGGTATCACGAAACCATACTGCCATCGGTTATAAAGCGAAATATTCTTGAAAATCCAGGATGGTATACGGCCTACACTCCTTACCAGGCAGAGCTTGCGCAAGGCCGGCTAGAAGCACTGCTCAATTACCAGACTGTTATCACGGATCTCACCGGAATGGAACTCGCCAATGCTTCGTTGCTTGACGAGAGCACGGCAGCTGCCGAAGCCATGACCATGCTTTACGATATTCGATCTAGGGCTCAGAAAAAAGATGAAGTACTGCACTTTTTCGTAGACGAGCAAGTGCTTCCTCAGACCCTTAGTCTATTGCAAACACGATCTACCCCGCTAGGCATCAAGCTGGTTGTAGGAGACCTAAGCAACACGAAACTAGACACCAACTTCTTTGGAGCACTTGTACAATATCCCGGAAAATATGGCGCTATTCCAGACCTAAAGGGCTTTAAAGATCGATGCGAACCTCATGAAATTCGCATTGCTGTAGCTGCCGATATTATGAGTTTGGTAGTGCTAGAGGCTCCTGGACACTACGGAGTAGACGTTGTAGTGGGCACCACCCAACGCTTTGGAATACCCTTAGGATACGGAGGGCCACATGCGGCATTTTTTGCTACAAAGAGTGAGTACAAAAGAGCTATTCCTGGAAGAATTATTGGTAGAACCATAGATACCGACGGCAATCCGGCCTTAAGAATGGCCCTGCAAACGCGTGAGCAACACATTAAGCGCGACAAGGCCACCTCTAATATCTGTACCGCTCAGGTATTACTTGCCGTAATGGCTTCTATGTACGCCGTTTATCACGGGCCAGAAGGCTTAAAATCTATAGCACGACACATACAGAATAAAACAGAGGCTTTGGCCTTTTTGCTAAAGCAAAAAGGAGTTCAGGTAGCACACGATTCATTTTTCGATACCCTGCACATTTTAGGTATAGACACGAAAACGGTCAAAACCCGTGCCCTATCTGCCTCAATTAATTTGAATTACATAGATGCCTCGAGCCTTTCACTTTCCCTAGGCGAAACGGTTAATGCGAATGACCTTACTCAGTTAGTCGAGATCATTAGCGCCGAGCCCTGTTCAAGCCATGAGGTAGAATTGGCTTTATCTAACCCAACCGTCACTGCTCTGAAGAAACAGCACGCGCGTAATACCCCGTTTCTAACGCACGAAGTATTTCATAACTACCAAAGCGAAACTGAGCTCATGCGCTACATCAAACGTTTAGAGCGCAAAGACCTTGCACTAAATCATTCAATGATCGCCTTAGGAAGTTGTACTATGAAGCTTAATGCAGCTACTGAAATGCTTCCGCTCAGCTGGGCAAAATGGGCCAATTTGCATCCGTTTGTTCCTCAAGACCAGGCTCAAGGTTACCGTGTTATTTTGACAGAATTAGAGCGCTACTTAAATGAAATAACCGGATTTGCAGCAACCTCCCTTCAGCCAAATTCTGGCGCACAAGGAGAATATGCAGGGCTTATGACCATACGGGCTTACCACGAATCTCGAGGAGAGTCGCATCGCAATATGTGCATCATTCCAGCCTCGGCCCACGGCACCAACCCGGCTTCTGCCGTTATGGCCGGAATGCAGGTAGTGGTAACCAAAACCGACGAAAAAGGGAACATTGATCTAGCAGATTTAGAAGAAAAGGTACTCGCACATTCGGCGAATTTAGCCGCACTTATGGTCACCTATCCGTCGACCCATGGAGTCTTCGAATCGTCTATTCGCAAAATCACCGCGCTCATCCATGAACACGGTGGTCAGGTGTATATGGACGGGGCTAATATGAATGCACAGGTAGGGCTAACCAATCCGGCAATTATTGGAGCCGATGTATGCCACCTGAACTTACATAAAACTTTTGCTATACCTCACGGCGGCGGCGGCCCTGGAGTTGGACCAATTTGTGTGGCTTCACAGTTGGCACCATTTCTTCCAGGAAACCCGGTCGTGAAAACTGGAGGATCTCAAGCAATAACGGCCATATCAGCCGCTCCGTTTGGAAGTGCACTCGCCTGTCTGATTTCTTACTCCTACATTAGAATGCTGGGCAACGAAGGCTTAACCCAATCAACGCGTATCGCCATTCTAAACGCTAATTATATAAAGGAGCGTCTTCAAGACAGCTACCCCATATTATACACCGGTGAACAAGGCCGCGCTGCGCACGAGCTCATTATCGATTGCAGAGATTTTAAAGAAAAAGGAATTGAAGTTAGCGACATTGCCAAGCGACTTATGGACTACGGATTTCACGCACCAACCGTCTCCTTCCCTGTTGCGGGCACCATGATGATCGAACCCACTGAGAGCGAAAGCTTAGCTGAGATCGATCGTTTTTGTGAGGCCATGCTTGCCATAAAAGATGAGATTGATCATGCCGATAGCGAAGAGCCTAATAATGTGCTGAAAAACGCTCCGCACACCTTAGCGATGATTACGGCCGATCAATGGAACTATCCGTATTCGAGAAGACAAGCAGCTTATCCGCTTCCTTTTGTAGAGGGCAACAAATTCTGGCCAACGGTCAGACGAGCTGACGAGGCTTTTGGCGATCGCAATTTAATTTGTACCTGTGCCCCAATAGAAGCCTACGAATCTTAGGGGTATTGTTTTGATGCAGCGCATTATTTTTTAACTTCATTCGATAGAAGACGGCATTCATGAACATATGTTTTAAGGGTACAGGGCATTTTCTTCCCGAAAAAGTACAATCGAATGAAGATTTTTTAGCCCATGAGTTCTATACCGAAGAAGGGGAGCCTTATGCGCACTCCAATCAAGAGATCATTGAGAAGTTTCAGGCAATTACCGGTATTCAAAACAGGCGCTACATTGACCCGAAAATGCGCACCTCTGACATGGGGTTTGAAGCAGCCAAAAGAGCCATTGAAGACGCGGCCATAGATAAAGAAGCCATTGACTACATCATCTTTGCGCATAATTTCGGAGATATTCGCCATGGCGAAACCCAAACCGACATGCTTCCAAGTCTGGCCTCCAGAGTAAAGCACCAATTACAGATAAAAAATTCTAAGTGTATCTGCTACGACATGATCTTCGGATGCCCTGGATGGATAGAGGCAGTAATTCAAGCCAAGGCCTTCATCGGTGCAGGTATGGCAGAGAATTGTTTAATAATTGGAGCAGAGGCGCTCTCAAGAGTGGTAGATCACAACGATAGAGACAGCATGATTTTTGCTGACGGTGCCGGAGCTT
Source organism: Flavobacteriaceae bacterium (assembly GCA_018402205.1). GTDB lineage: Bacteria > Bacteroidota > Bacteroidia > Flavobacteriales > Flavobacteriaceae > UBA3478. The sequence goes on along the minus strand of JAGYIX010000004.1, from coordinate 93,054 downwards.
GTATTTTAGGGCGCACTGAAGAAACTTCTGGCATTCTCGGACATTCCACAGCCACTTTTGCTAATGATGAGGCTTATTATCTGTATTACGGTACAGGTAATCGCGCAGAGCCCGACGATAACACGCGCTACATAAAGATGCTAGGCAGAAAAGTATATGAACTAGCAGTAGTAGAAGTACCTAAAGCAATGGCTGAATGCCTAGATGCTGCTTCAATATCTATAAATGAGCTTAAAAAGATCTTCTTACATCAAGCCAACGAAAAAATGGACGAAGCAATGGTGAAACGCCTTTATCGCCATTACCAAACAGAAGTCCCAGAACACGTAATGCCTATGAATATTAGAGATGTAGGCAATAATTCAGTAGCTACTGTTCCTATACTTTTTGACATGGTGCGCAGAGGAATGTATAAAGAGCACCAATTAAACAAAGGAGACATTCTATTGTTTGCAAGTGTAGGGGCAGGCATGAACCTCAATTGCTTGCTATACCGCTATTAGAACGTATGCAGGTAAGCATCATTATTCCTTTTTACAATGAAGCTGCCCATCTCAAACGCACGCTAGATAGCTTTGTAGATCAGCACAGAAGACCAGACCTACTGCTGCTCGTAAATGACCATAGCACAGATGAAAGTTCTAGCATTGCTTTAGAATTCGCTCAAACCCACTCATTTATTAAAGTGATTCATCACATTAGTGAAGCCTCCAAATCGCCAGGATCCAAAGTAATCAACGCTTTTAACTACGGATTATCGCAGATCGAAGATTACGACCTAATCGGAAAATTCGACGCCGATATTCTATTACCCCCTAATTACCTAGAAACTTGTATTAAAGCATTTGAACAACAATCAAATCTGGGTATGTACTCTGGCTTGCTTCATATAAGAATTCAAGGCCAGTTAGCCTATGAAGGCATAGCTAATAAAGATCATGTGAGAGGTCCGATAAAACTCTATTCGAAAACGTGTTTTGAAGCTATTGGTGGTTTAGTTTCGGCTCTTGGATGGGACAGCGTAGACACCTTACTTGCCGAAGCTAGAGGCTTTGATGTGCAGACTAACCCAACCCTGATTGTAGAGCACCTGAGGCCTACTAGCACCGAATACGCAAATAAAAGCTACTACTTAAAGCGAGGAGAGAGTTTCTATCAACTAGGATATGACTTTTTCATAAGCCTAATGAGCGCATTAAAAATGGCCTGGCGAAAACGGAGTATTGGTCTGTTTATTTTGCTCTTGCGCGGCTACCGCCGCGCAAGTTAAAGGAGCTGCGCCTGGTCGATGACCAGGCGCAGCAAGACATTCTGCGTATGCGCTACAAAAAACTTTTGCGCTCATTTACCCGCCCGAATTAATCCTCTAATAAGTCTTCGATCGGGGTTCCGGTTGTTCCATTTGGCATACCAATACCTAAAAGCACTGCAAGCGTAGGAGCAATATCTGGAATTTCGGTACGCTCTGCAGTGGATTCTCCCTCAGGTATACCAGTTCCGAAGAATAATAGCGGAACATGCGTGTCGTAAATATGGGGGGAACCATGGGTAGACCCGGTCTTACCATAAGAAATATAGGCAGGCTGTATGGTGAAGATAACATCACCCGATCGCTTAGGGTTGTGACCATTGCGCACTAGTTCTTTCATGCCAGTAGCATAACCTAAACGTTCTATATCATGTGCGGTGAATACCTGCTCAACTAAAGGCAAAGTGAGTACCATATCCGCGATTTGTTCTCGAACAGCACGCAAATCCAAACCAAGCTCATCGATGATCTCATGATTTAAGAATAATTCGTTAGAGCTTAAATTTTCTAAAATATCTGTGCGACCAAAACGCTTCTCTATACTCTGGTTAAGCGATTCCATAAGCTCTTTCGAATTAATGTATCCAGAAGGAATTTTATGGTCGCTCAAGAACGAAGGCACATGCACCGCTCCGTGGTCAGAGGTCAAAAATACCAGGTACTCCCCTTCACCTACCGTCTGATCTAATTTATTCAATAAACGAGCTATTTCAAGGTCAAGACGCATATAGGTGTCTTGAACTTCTACTGAATTTACTCCGTATTTATGACCTACATAATCTGTTGAAGAATAGCTTATGGCCAAAAAGTCAGGAATTTCGTCCGTACCAAGTTCTTCAGCTTCTAAGGCCTCAAGAGCAAAATCAGTCAGAATGCTATTTCCGAAGGGAGTGGCCGATAGGCTCGAAAAAGAGCCATTTTGATCCCATAATTTATCCAGGTGGTGCGGAAAGCCGCTATGTTCTTCTCCCTTAGATAAGCCCTCGTAAGCATTTTGATCTGAGCCGCTTTCTGTATAGGTATTAAGGGGTTCCAAAGTTTCCCAAACTGTTTTATAGCGCTCAACAGCCTTAGACTTATTGTATTTTTGTACCCATTTGGGTAACTCGTCCATGTAGTAGGTAGAAGAGATCCAATCCCCAGTTGATCCACCTTCATACCAATAAGCCGCATTAGCAGTGTGGCCTCCAGGCAGTACCGCTCCCCTATCTTTTAACGAAACAGCAATAACTTTAGATTTAAACTGATAATGAATACGCAACTGATCAGTTATGGTGGTGGTAAGCATTCGAGTAGGCGCCATGCCATTTTTATTTTCAGTACCTAATGCAGGGTATGCAGTATCTCCAGCGCAATAGACGGTTTCTTTGGCAAACTTATCGTACCAATTATTGCCTAAAATACCGTGAACCGCAGGTATAGCTCCGGTATAAACAGAGGCGTGGCCGGGGCCTGTAGCCGTTGGAATATAATTGAAATGGTGGTTCTTGGCATTAAATCCTTGGTTTACCATGCGTCTAAATCCGTTGTCAGAATAACGATCCCAAAAACGAGTTAGGTAATCAAAACGCATTTGATCAACCACAATACCAACGACTAATTTAGGTGCTACATATGGTTTTTCCTCTTGAGCAGTTACATGGAAGAAAAAGAATAAAGCTCCAACGACTAAAATTTTTTTCATATCTAAAACTATTTAACACGAAGCTACAATTAAAGCCTATGACTCATGATAATTGAACGTTAAATGCCATCAAAAAACGTATTTTTGAATGCTATGCGCTATATAGAAGAAGTCGGACGTTACGGTCTCATGTTAGTAGAGATTTTCAGAAAACCCACAAAGTGGAATGTCATGAGAGGTCTTATTCTTAAGGAGATAGACGAGCTCATCTTCAACTCTTTAGGCATCATTATATTTATTTCTTTTTTTATAGGCGGGGTGGTAACCATACAAACAGCGCTTAATCTTACCTCTCCCTTATTGCCAAAAAGCCTTATTGGCTTTGCTACACGTCAATCCGTTATTCTCGAGTTTGCCCCAACCTTTATTTCGGTTATTATGGTCGGAAAGGTGGGATCCTACATCACCTCAAGCATTGGAACCATGCGCGTAACAGAACAAATCGACGCTTTAGAAGTAATGGGAGTTAATTCGGTGAATTACCTCATCTTTCCTAAGCTTATAGCCATGTTGTTCTACCCTTTTGCTATTGCTATTGCCATGTATACGGGAATCTTCGGAGGATGGGCAGCAGCTGTATTTGGAGACTACGCACCAACAGCTGATTATATTGCTGGAATTCAAGAAGATTTCGTGCCCTTTCACGTTACTTATGCCTTCATAAAATCACTCATTTTTGCGGTAATTATTGCCACACTTCCTGCCTATCACGGATATTATTTAAAGGGTGGAGCACTAGAGGTCGGAAAAGCATCTACCGTTTCTTTTGTTTGGACTAGCGTGATAATTATCATTGTAAACTATGTACTCACTCAACTGCTGCTCGGATAAATGATAAAAGTTGAACACTTATCTAAATCATTCTCTGGGGTAAATGTCTTAAATGATATCAGTACCTCATTTGAACGCGGCAAGACTAATGTGATTATCGGGCAAAGTGGATCCGGCAAAACAGTCTTCTTAAAATCGCTCATAGGCTTGCACCAACCCGATGCCGGACGCATTGCATTTGATGGTGTTTACCTAGATGAGTTAGAGCGAAATGAGCAGCGCGAATTGCGAAAAGCCATGGGCATGGTGTTTCAGGGCAGTGCACTATTTGATTCCATGACGGTGGCAGAGAATGTTTGTTTTCCTATGCAGATGTTTACCACTTATTCAGAAAAAGAGAAAAAAGATCAAGTAGACCGGGTTCTTAACCGCGTAAATCTTGTAGACGCCCACCATAAATATCCCGCAGAGCTATCTGGCGGAATGAAGAAAAGAGTGGCTATAGCAAGGGCTATAGTGCTAAACCCCAGATACCTGTTTTGCGACGAACCGAATTCAGGATTAGACCCTAGAACTGCAATTCTAATTGATGATCTCATTCAAGAGATTACGCGAGAATACGATATCACAACACTCATCAATACCCACGACATGAATTCTGTGATGCAGATCGGAGAAAAAATAGTCTTTCTCAAAGAGGGTAAATTAGCTTGGGAGGGAACTAAAGAAGAGATTTTTATCACCGATAATCAAGCTATAAGTGATTTTGTCTATGCTTCAGAATTATATCAAAACGTGCGAAAGGTCTACCAAGAAAAAGCCAAAACAGGACATTAGTCTTTTTGCTGCAGTACGATATTTTTCTTTTGAGTACGGGTTTTCAACCAAAGCTCTAGGCGTTCGGAGAGCGCTCTCCTATTTTCTGTGCTCGTAGTTTCTAACCAGCTCACTTCAAAGACATGTAGCGTGTCTTGGCGCACAAAGTCTGTTTCAATTTTTGATCCATAACTCATAGATTTTAGCTCTGGAAAGGCTAAAACCAATTCACTCTTTAGCTGTTCAAAAGGCAGTTGAAGGTTCTCAGATCTGCTCATTCGATCGAGTTCTTGTTCGAGTAGTTGAATCTGACGGTCTTTAGAGATAAGTTCGCTCTTCTTACTCTCGTATAATTCCATCACATAGTTAAACTGCGCTTCTGCATCTTCTTGATTTGCCTGTAATACCTCAAAATTGGCACTTTTAAGTCTATCGTATTGCTGCTGTTTAACCTTCCAGGTGCTAATCACCTCTTTCGGAATCACCTCATCTCCCAAAACCATAACACTTATCTCCGGTGAATCTCCCCTATTAAAGCTCAAGGTCGAAAAATCACGCCGATACACGCCGTTTCCTTCAAAGGGATACAATTCAATAGTCTCTTTTAAAAAAGCCTGTGCATCTCGTTTAAACAGCGATTCTTGAAGTACTCCGTAAAAGGTGTAGGTCGCAGGAATCATGACTACTATACTCAATAAATAGGCAATTCTGGAGATTAATTTTCTGCGCGATGAGTTGGCGTAGCGCTCCATCGGAAACTTCAAATACTTGATCACTACAAAGGTGGCCAAGGCAATAAATATTGTGTTGATAAAAAACAGATACAGAGCGCCTAATGCATAACTCCAATTGGCTACTGCCAAGCTAAACCCAACGGTACAAAGCGGAGGCATTAAGGCCGTCGCAATAGCAACACCAAAAATTACACTAGCGATAGTTCCTTTTTTCGCCCTAGCTACCACTAAAGCAACACCGCCAAAGAATCCTATGAGCACATCTCGAATATCTGGACGCACTCGCGCAAGTAATTCAGAAGACTCGTCTCGAAGCGGAAATAAGGCAAAGAACAAATAGGCCGTTAAAACGGAGAGCGCAACCATCACCAAAAAATTTTTAAGCGAGCGCTTTAGCAAGTCAATATCATTAGTGGCTAATGAGAATCCCAATCCTAAGATGGGCCCCATTAGCGGAGAGATTAACATCGCTCCAATCACTACTGCAGTAGAATTAGCATTTAGACCAATCGAAGCTATGAATATAGAGCTGATCAAAATCCATGACGTGTGCCCTTTAAAGGGTATATCCGCAATAATAGAATCGCGGGTGGCCTGCATGTCGGTATTAGTGCGAATATCCAATAGCTCTTTGAGAAACACCAGTATGCTCTGCAAGAAACCTTTAGCCTGCTGTTTAACTTGTTCTTCTTGATTGGTCATCTTCACTTATGGGCTTTACTCGGGCGTTAGGTTGAAACAAATAATTTCGCTTGGTTTCAAGCTCGAGGCATTCATATCTTTTTCTGCGCTTATTTCCCTTTTTAAAAATACGCTTTTCACGATAAGCAAATAAAGCTCCTTCAGGCAACTCTTCCACAAAGACTCCCGACTCTTGCGCATCGTAACGACTAAGTTCACGATCTAGTCGGGCATCAGCACTGCTACTTGCCTTTGGGTTTATAAAGTGTGACGCTAAAACCGGTAGTAAATCGCTAGGAAAAACCGCCGGATTAAGCAAAGGCAGCATTAACCTTTTAAATATTTGCTTCCATTCTTTGCCATGAGGCCGTATGCTATGGCCGTGTTCTATAAAGGCAACCAAATGAGCTATTTCGTGGATTAAGGTAATAAGAAATCTATAGGGATTAGATCCAGCATTCACCGTTATTAAATGGCCCCCTCCAGGAAGTTTACGGTAATCGCCATGTCGACTTAGTCGTTCATTAACTATTTTAAGATGAACACCATAAATCTTTATTTGCTCATAACAATACAGCAGCCCAGCCTCAGGAACATAACGACCAAGAATGTCTAGCATAGACGTATTTAAGGGGTTGAACTGCTTACCGGAAGCACTTTTCCATTAAAAAATTGATGTCCCTCAAGAACAAATCGGGCGATATATGCCCCCATCTGAGCGGCGCTAACTGGTGCCTTTATTCCAGGAAATGCCGCTTCGAGCATTTCTGTTTGCACCGCCCCAAGAGCTAAACTATTAAAGCTCACCCCTCTTGGTTGGTATTCTTCGGCTAATAGTTCAAATAAGGTAATGAGGGCTCCTTTACTGGAGCTATACCCCGATAAGCCAGCAAATTTTGAGCTGCCTTGAATGCCCCCCATAGAGCTGATTCCAACTACATGAGTGCCCCGCTTTAACTTGCTATCTAGTAAACGTGTCAACTCAGCAACGGCAAAGACGTTGACTTTATAAAGAGCCAAAAAATCGTCAGTAGTAGTTTGAGTAAAAGGCTTATGCATAAATGATCCGGCATTGTGAACAATTCCGTCAACCTCTGCCCAGTCTTCAATGGCTTGCACTACACCTTTGAAGTCTTGCTGTGTAAAGTCTATAGAAACTGTTCTGAGCAAATCTAAACGGCTGTGCTGCAATTTCACTTCAGTTCTTGAAAGGGCTAGCACCTTATGTCCTAGATCAAGCAGTGCTTTAGTGGTTTCGAATCCAATACCTCTACTAGCACCCGTTACAATAATGTTAGCCACGCTGAAATTGTTTAGTTTTTATACCCCTTAAATTAACAAAAAAGCATCCCCAATTGAGAATGCTTTTAAAAATATACTCGTGCGTGAATTACCCTTAGGCAAGCATCGTAACTGGATGCTCTAGATAAGTTTTTAGTGTTTGCAAAAATTGCGCTCCCGTGGCCCCGTCAACCGTTCTGTGATCGCATGCTAAAGTAAGCTTCATCATGCTTCTAATAACTATTTGACCCTCTCTAACCACGACCTTTTCTGCAATAGATCCTACCGACAAGATAGCCGAATTAGGCTGATTAATAATCGAAGTAAATTCATCTATTCCAAACATTCCAAGGTTAGACACCGTAAAGGTGCTTCCTTCCATTTCGGCAGGAGTTAATTTTTTGGTTCGAGCCCGCCCAGCCATATCTTTAACCTGAGCACCTATATGACTCAAAGAAAGCTGATTAGCGTGCTTAATTACCGGAACCACCAGACCATCTTCAACCGCCACAGCCACTCCAAGGTGTACGTGGTGATTTACTACAGTATGTTCTTCCTTCCAGGTGGTATTTACCTGTTTGTGTTTAAGCAAGGCCATGGCGCAGGCTTTAAGTACCATATCATTAAATGAAACCTTAGTTTCTGGTAATTCATTCATACTAACACGGGCTGCTTTAGCCTCATCCATTTCAACCTCAATGGTTAAGTAATAATGAGGGGCACTAAACTTAGACTCGCCAAGGCGCTTGGCTATCACCTTGCGCATCTGGGAATTCTTGATAGATTCAGAATACTCTTGACCGACAGCAACCGCAATAGGTGCAGCTGCAGCTGTTGGTTTTTCTGAAACTGGTGCAGAAGTAGTAGATGAAGTTACTTGAGCATTTGATGTTGAGCCTTCCAAATCCCGTCTAATAACACGGCCATTCTCTCCCGAGCCTTTAAGTTGCCTTAAATCTATACCCTTTTCATGCGCAATACGTTTAGCTAGCGGAGAAGCAAAAACTCTAGCATCACTAGATGCTGTACCCTCAGTTGAAGACGAAGGGGCTGCAATAGTGGGTTGTTCTTGTTCGGCTACATTCGACTGCACCGATGATGACTCAGAAGAAGAAGAAGAAGAAGCAGTCACGGCTCCTGAAAGAACAGCCTGAACGTCTGTTCCTGCGGGGCCTATAACAGCTAAGACTTCATCAACCAGAGCTGATTGTCCTTCTTGAATTCCAATATAAAGAAGCGTTCCTGAATAGAACGATTCAAATTCCATGGTGGCTTTGTCGGTTTCTATTTCAGCTAAAATGTCGCCTTCTTCAACCGCATCGCCTACCTTTTTTAGCCAAGTGGCCACTGTACCCTCTTCCATAGTGTCGCTGAGGCGCGGCATAGTGACGATTTCAACTCCAGCAGGTATTATAGATGCGTCCGCTTTAGATGAGGCAGTAGGCTCTACGGATTCTTTCGCTGGCTGCTGAGCAATAGCTGGAATTTCAGTGGCAGGCGCACCAGAAATAAGCCCGCTAATGTCTTCTCCTTTTTCTCCTATAATCGCTAGAAGGGAATCAACAGGAGCGCCATCACCTTCTGGAATTCCAATATGAAGAAGTGTTCCCGAATAGAAAGATTCGAACTCCATAGTAGCCTTATCGGTCTCGATTTCAGCTAGGATATCACCTTCTTCAACAGAATCTCCAACTTTTTTAAGCCATTTCGCTACGGTACCCTCTTCCATGGTATCGCTCAAACGTGGCATATTCACTACTTCGGCCATGCTAAATTTTTAGAGTTTATGTGCTAAGAAAGGATAGTCATCCTGTTCGTAAACAGTATCGTATAATTGTTGAATTGGAGGAAAATCAGAATTTTCTGCAAATTCTTCACATTCTGCAACCAATTCTTTCACGCGCTTATCAATTTCTTTTATCTGATCTTCAGTAAGCCATTTTTTCTGCAGAATTAGCTCTTTCACCTGGGTAATTGGATCAATTTTTTGATACTCCTGAACCTCCTCTTTTGTGCGGTAATGTTGGGCATCAGACATAGAATGTCCTCGATAGCGATAGGTTTTAGCCTCTAAAAAAGTTGGTCCACCTCCAGAACGCGCGCGTTCTATAGCTTCTGAGACAGCCTCGGCAGAAGCTGCCGGATCCATTCCATCAAAAGCAGAACACGGCATCCCATAACCAAGTCCAAGTTTGTAAATTTCTGTATCATGAGAAGTGCGAGCCACAGAAGTTCCCATAGCATAACCATTGTTTTCGCAAATAAACACCACAGGCAATTGCCATAGCATCGCCAGGTTAAAGGTCTCGTGAAGAGAACCTTGGCGAACCGCTCCATCTCCCATATAGGTGAGTGTTACCGAATCTCTATCAAAATACTTATCTGCAAAAGCCAATCCGGCGCCCAGAGGAATTTGACCTCCAACAATGCCATGACCTCCATAGAAGCGATGTTCTTTCGAAAAAATATGCATAGAACCTCCCATTCCCTTTGAAGTGCCGGTTACCTTGCCGTAAAGCTCTGCCATCACTTTTTTAGGATCTACTCCCATTCCAATGGGTTGTACGTGATTGCGATAAGCAGTGATCATGCGATCTTTGGTGAGGTCCATGGCGTGCAGAGAACCTGCCAAGAGCCCTTCTTGCCCATTGTATAGGTGCAAGAAACCTCTAACTTTTTGCTGTATATAAACGGCGGCTAGCTTGTCCTCGAATTTTCTCCAGAACAACATGTCTTCGTACCATTGTATATATGTTTCTTTAGAAATCTTTTTCATGAAGTCGCTTTTGATAGTCGCAAAAATAAGACAAAATTAGATCGTTTTCGTATGCTTTGAAGGCTTTAATAGTGATAGAAACGCTGTCCAAAACCAAATGAAATTCCTACTCGCAAGGTGTTTTCAAAAGGATTAACTACTCTGCTGGTTGAAAACAAATAAGATAAGTCTAGTAACAGGTTGCCTCTGCGCACTCCGGCTCCAAGGGTTAAGTAATTTCGATCGGTATTTTCGGCGGTATCCAGATAATATCCCGTGCGTAAAAATAGATCGCTTCTAAAAACATACTCCGTACCTAATCCGACCCCCCACGAGTTGTCACTTACTGCGACGACCATGGTATTGGCCTCAAGCGTAAGAGATAGCGATGAGTCGTAATCATAGATAATGTCGCGACCAAGACCGAATCTTAGTGTGGTTGGCAAGGGCGATTCTGGTCCATCAGAAACATAAGCTATAGGGGTTCCTACATTAGAAAGAGCGATTCCTGCCCTCCAACGCGAATCATTTCCCTCTGTTACTTGCATTTTTGAACGGTAAAAAACCCCAATATCTGCAGCCAAAGCGTTACCGGCTCTGTCGCTGGTTAAATCGTCTGGAGTTTGTTGGTTATCACTGATAAAACGCAGTCCAGCTCCTACCGACAATTCATTATTTAGCTGCAATCCATAGGCCACATCGAGCGTAAAGGTATTGGGTTGAACCAGCAAGCCTTCTTGATCAATGGTTTCTCTAAGCTCAACCTCTCCAATTGTAAAATAGGTGAATCCAACAGCCAAGGCGCTCTCGTCGTTTACTCGTTTTACGTAATTAGCACCTAATAAAAAGGCGTCATTAATGAGGGTGCGTAAATAGGGCAAATACGCAATACCTATTTCTGAGGTATGTCCTAACCAAACAAGCTTTGCGGGGTTCCACCGCGCCGCGTTTACGTCGGCTTCTGTAGCCACGCCAACGTCTCCCATTCCTGACGCGCGAATATCTGCCGGAATGCGTATCCATGGAATAGCCGACTGCGGTTTATCTGTATTTTCTTGACCAAAGGCCGTGAATTGGAATGCGCAAAGCAGTAAAAGAAATAGAAAGCGCGTGTGCATATGCTAGCGATAAAAACGAAAGTTCAAAATACAAACATTCAACCAATTGTTATCTTTAGCTCAAAGATTTTCCTATGAAACTTCACCAACTTCATGCCTTATTTCTTAAAAGCAACGGGGTCTGCACCGATACACGTAATCTAGCAGCAGGAGAGTTGTTTTTTGCGCTAAAAGGTCCATCATTCAACGCAAATGATTTTGCGCTTCAGGCCTTAGAAAAAGGGGCGATTGGGGCAGTGGTTGACAGCTATTTTGAAGAGGATCACGCAAACCTTATAAAGGTTCCAGATCCGCTGAATATGCTTCAGCAGCTGGCGAATTATCATCGTAATACTTTTACTATTCCAGTCTTAGGGCTTACCGGAAGTAACGGAAAAACAACTACCAAAGAGCTTATTAGCTTAGTTCTCGGTCAAAAGTTTAAGACTTTAACCACGAAAGGAAATTTAAACAACCACATAGGCGTACCACTCACTTTATTAGGGCTAAACCCATCGCACGAAATAGCGGTTATTGAAATGGGCGCCAATCATCAAGGAGAAATCGCACTTTTAGCTTCTATCGCCGAACCTACCCATGGATTAATAACCAATTTTGGTAAGGCGCACCTAGAGGGGTTTGGAGGCATTCAAGGGGTAATCAAAGGCAAACAAGAGCTTTACCAAAATCTTTTCGCCAAAAAGGGAGTGATCTTTTACAACGAAAAAGATCCCATTCAAGTCGAAGCATTAAAGGGGCATTCGTCAAAAATTCCTTACCAGGTAGGCAAGTCCCAACCTTCAAAAAACAAAAATACACTTGAATTGCTTCAAGAATCTCCACGGCTCATGCTACGCTATAAAGGCCTAGAAATGCAAAGCCAACTTTTTGGAGTATACAACGCCTCAAATATAGCGGCCGCCGTAGCTATAGGTGATTACTTTGAGGTTCCCTTAGGCCTAGCTGCTGAGGCCATTTCGAGTTATATTCCTTCGAACATGCGTTCTGAGATTTTAGAAATAAATGGTCAACGCATATTGTTAGATGCTTATAACGCGAACCCAAGTAGTATGGAATCTGCAATTAGGTTCTTTAAGTCATTAGATTGGCACAATAAAGCCTTAATTCTGGGAGATATGTTTGAGCTGGGCGAAGATGCAGCCGAAGAACATCAAAAGATCGTCGATTTACTTCAAGAGCTATCTTTTAAACATGTATACTTAGTCGGATCGCACTTTGCGCACACTGAATCAACATTCGAAACTTTCCACTCAACAGATGAGCTTCTGGCTCAATTTCCACCTGCATTGCGATCGTCTGAGTTATTGGTCAAAGGGTCTAGGGGAATGGCACTAGAACGACTGCTCGACAAACTGAAGTAAGGCCTACCAATCTCCATACTCAGCGGCGTTTTTCGCTGTCTCATACAGCGTAATGTGCAGCTGGTATTCTTTTGCTAGTTGGGGCTTTAAAATGTCGTATATCACCTTCGCAAAATGCTCGGTTGAGGGCAAAAGGTCTATAAATTCAACACAATCTAGGTTGAGATTTTTATGGTCGAAACGGTCTTCTACCTCCTCTTTAATGATTTTTCCAAGAACCCCTAAATCAATAACAAAACCCGTATCAGGATTCACTTCTCCCCTAACGCGCACTTCGAGATCGAAGTTGTGCCCGTGAAAATAAGCGCTGTTGCACTTTCCAAATACCTCTAGATTTTTCTCTGCACTCCACTTTGGGTTGTGAAGTCGGTGCGCGGCATTAAAATGGGCCTTTCGGCATACGGTGAAAATCATGGGCGCAAATTTATGCAAATTGCCCTTATGAATTAGGCTTAATTCAGCTGTAATGGAACCTCAATGACTAATAACTTTTCTCTTTTTAAAATACAGTTAGTATTCTTTATGAAGGCTAATCTTCAAAATCGATGTCTTCAATAGGCTCAATGCTATCGAGAAAATCTGCGTCCCAAAAGTCTTTAGAAACAGAACCGATCTTTACTAAAAATGAAGTGTCTTCAAAAGACAAAGGCAAGCAACTCACTCGAGTTCCATTACCCATAGTTAGCGTCATTAGCTCGTTGTCTCCATAACCTTCACTATAAAGATTAGAGAATGCTTGCTCTTGCTCCGCGCTTAACTTTTTATAGTCAATTATAACTCGTTTCATCAGTACCCTAAAATATAGGCAAAAACTAAAGGTGCAACAATGGTCGCGTCTGATTCAATAATAAATTTTGGAGTATCGATGTCCAACTTGCCCCAAGTGATCTTTTCATTAGGCACTGCTCCCGAGTACGAACCGTAACTCGTGGTAGAGTCACTGATTTGACAAAAATAACTCCAAAAGGGTGTTTGTTCGAGCTCTAGGTCTTGGTAAAGCATAGGAACCACACAGATCGGAAAGTCTCCGGCAATTCCGCCTCCAATCTGAAAAAACCCAACTTGACTTTGATTTCTATACCAATCAGCCAGATAGGCCATATATTCGATTCCAGACTTCACGGTGGAGGCCTTTAGCTCTCCTTTAATCACATAACTTGCAAAGATATTTCCCATGGTTGAGTCTTCCCATCCAGGAACCACCATGGGCAAGTTATTCTTCGCCGCCGTCATCATCCACGAATGCTCGATAGGAATTTGAAAATGAGCGTCTAAATCTCCCGACAGCAATAGCTGATAGAGAAATTCATGCGGAAAGTAACGCTCCCCTTTATCCTCAGCCGTCTTCCATAACTTAAACATGTATTTCTGAAGCACTCGAAAAGCCTCCTCCTCTGGAATACAGGTATCTGTTACGCGATTTAATCCTCTATCGAGTAGAGCACGCTCTTGCTCTGGTGAAAGATCGCGGTAATTCGGAATGCGTTCGTAGTGGTTATGAGCCACCAAATTCATCACATCTTCTTCAAGATTAGCCCCAGTGCATGATATAATATGAATCTTATTCTGAGCAATCATTGGTGTAAGAATGCGCCCCATCTCAGCGGTACTCATGGCTCCAGCCAAAGAGACAAGCATCTTGTTGCCCTGATCAAGCTGAGCGATATAGCCCTTAGCTGCGTCTACCAGGGCAGCTGCATTGAAATGTTTGTAGTGATTTTCGATAAAGGCGCTTACGCTCATAGTTCTTTTGTAAAGTGATAAGATAGTATTTTGTAATACAATTTTGCTGCTAAAAAATTGGATGGTTTTGAAAATTCATTGGGGCAGAGCTCAACGATATCAAAGCCTAGCAGTTTCTTTTCTGTAATGATGCGCTGCAAAAAGTAAAGCGTCTCGTACCACAACATGCCTCCGGGTTCTGGCGTTCCGGTTGCCGGAAGTATAGACGGATCAAAAGCATCTAAATCTATAGTGATGTACACGTTTTCGGTCATCAAATCAATCGCCTTATCCATCCAAAACTCATCAGCTTCCAATTCATGTGCATAGAACACGCGCTCAGAGTCTACACGATCTTGCTCGAGTTTGTCCATTGATCTAATTCCTACCTGAATAAGGTTGGTGGTCTGCTGCGCTTCAAAGAGTGCGCATGCGTGATTGTATTTCGACCCTAGATAAGACTCTCTAAGGTCGGTGTGTGCATCTAATTGAACAACGGTAACGTCGTCAAAGAACTCGGCGGTTGCGCGAATGGCGCCTATAGATACAGAGTGCTCTCCGCCAACCATGCTCACTAATTTTCCACGTGTATACTGGTCTTTAAATTTAGTGTATACGGCTTCTACCATGGCGTCGGGGGTAGAAAATCCCTGAAGCGTCTGATGCAAGTAGATACCCTCTTTGTACACTTCAGACTGCGTCTCAATGTCGTAGAGTTCCATGTTCTCGGCTGCGTCTAAAAAGGCCTCAGGCCCCTTATCAGCCCCTTTACCCCATGTACTGGTTCCGTCATAAGCGACGGGAATGAGTGATACCTTAGAGCGATCAGCTCCGGCGAATTCTACAGGAATTCCTGCAAATGTTTTCATTACGTATATCCAAGTTGAGTTAAAAATTCTAATGCTGTTTGCTGTTCTTTGAAAAGCTTTGAAGTCAGATTTCCTTCTTCGTCACGGTCAAGCAATACATACTTCGGCTGTGGAACCAAGCAGTGTTGTAGGCCCCCAAATCCGCCTACTGTTTCTTGGTAAGCACCTGTGTGAAAGAACCCGATATAAAGCGGATAAGACTTACTAAAACGCGGTAGATAAATTGCGTTTACGTGCTGTTCCGAATTGTAGTAATCGTCACTGTCACAGGTTATTCCGCCAAGCAGCACACGCTCATAAGTGTCGTTCCAGCGATTGAGGGGCAGCATGATAAATCGTTTGTTGATAGCCCAAGAATCAGGCATTGTGGTGATGAAGGACGAATCGATCATGTTCCACTTCTCTCTATCATTCTGTTGCTTTTGATAAAGCACCTTATAAATAGTACCCGCACTTTCTCCCACGGTATAGCTTCCAAATTCGGTGTACAAATCAGGCACTTCAATACCGGCTTCTTCACAAACTATACGCACTTGGTTTACGATTTCGTCTATCATGTAGGCGTAATCGTAACTAAAGGCCAATGAATTCTTAATCGGAAAACCTCCGCCAATATTTAGAGAATTGAGCGTAGGACAAATCTTCTTAAGCCCCACATATACTTTTAAACACTTTTGAAGCTCATTCCAGTAATAGGCCGTGTCGCGAATGCCTGTGTTGATAAAGAAATGCAGCATGCGCAGCGAAATCTGCGGATCGTCTTGTATGTACTGTTTATAAAACGGAACAATGTTCTTATACCCTATACCTAAACGAGAGGTGTAAAACTCAAATTTAGGTTCTTCTTCAGAGGCAATTCGAATACCTACTGAAAACGGCTCAGTGGTCTTGGATTTAATCTGCTCGATTTCTACGTAGTTGTCTAAAACAGGAAGAACATTCACTGCCTTTGAGGTCATCAACTCAGCTATCTTATCTACGTATACCTGTTGCTTGAATCCATTGCAAATAACCCAGTCTGTGGGCTTGATCTTTTTTTCATTCAGTAAAACATTTACTATAGAAAGGTCAGAAGCCGATGAAGTTTCAATGTATACTCCAGCGTCAAGCGCCCGCTCAATCACGTGTCTAAAGTGTGAGCTTTTAGTACAGTAGCAATAGTGATACGAACCGTGATAATCGTACTTTTTAAACGCATCTGCAAACCAGGTCTTGGCTTTGCTAATGTTTTCGGAGATCTTAGGCAGATACATAAACTTAAGCGGAGATCCGTATTGCTCTACCAACTGCATCAAGTCTATACCGTGAAACAGAAGATTGTCGTCGCGTAGGGTAAATTCTTCTTGCGGAAAGAAATAGGTCTGGTCTATTAAATCAATGTATTTTGTTTTCATTCAAGCATTTAAAGGGGTCTAAAATCAAAAAGAACTGTAAAGATAGGGCTCTGCTTTGAAGGCTCCATTAAATGCGTATGTGCGTATTCGACTGTGACTGCAACTCAGACAAGCTAAGCACAATGCGTTCGCGCATTAGAAATGAAATAAACTTTGAAGTTTGACCTTTTACTCGGCGTACTCCACTAAATACGGCTTTTAGGATGAACTTCAACACACCCTTTAGCCCGAGCATAACATTCATTTTCAAAACGTTAAGGTTGCAACCCAAAGGTTACATTTTGCGGCAAAACTAATTAAAAATGAATTCGATAGAACTTGGTATTGATTTTTTTTGAAATTTCTAATCGCCAACTTTTTGTGGGTCGGTAAACATAAGGGAATGCTTTGCGAAATAATACGTCACCAACCCCACTACAGCTTCATCGGTCTGGGTTACCTCTAAAGTAAACAAATTAAAAAAAGCACTACCAGCAGCAGGCCTGCTAGCAGCACAAAGGTGAAGTAGGCAAACCTGAACGTACTCACAAATTCATCTTCCTTGATCATCGGCCGGATGCGCCTGCGCCAAAAAAATACCAGCGGCCAGAAGAGAATGTTGATCACGAGCTTTAGTCGGCTCCCTTCACAGGGCGTAGCTTGGGCCAAGCATTCTTCGCTTCGATCACTACTGATAGATTCTGTTAATTCGGCGATCCGTGCATTTACCGCTTGAACCTGAAGAAAGTCTGCTTTTTCGCGGATTAATTGCTGTTCGATAACACCGTAATGTTCTGAAGCAATGTGCACCGTGCAAGCCGATAAGCGCTGGTGGACGAACGCTAAAATTTCTTTGTCGCGTTCTTTCTTGCCGCTAGACCTATCAGTGCCTTCAGCAAACAGACTTGTGGCATCAATGGCGTCGGCGTAATGAATATGCACACGATCTCTGAAACAAGTAGCATTTTGGTAGCTTAGACCAACGGTTACCAGTCCCAAATTGAGATCGCTATCTAGGGCGAACGCCTTATCTGCGATTTCAATAAATCCCTTTCTCAGGGGTCGCAGCGTTCGTCTAAGCGAATGATTGCCTTCCGGAAAAATAAGCACGCAGTTACCCTGTGCCAATGCTTCTGCAAAGAAGTTCAAGATGGGCTCGTTATTGCTCACTAAGTGCTTGCCATCGCGTATGCGGTAAATGGGCCTCATCCCTAAATAATACAATACCCTCGCTATAGGCTTGTGCTTAAAAACGCTTGATCGCACTAAAAAAAACGTTTTTCGCCGGTTAAAGGCGGCAATTAAAAGCGCATCGATTAATGCGTTCTGATGATTAGCTAAAAAAAGTAACGGTCTATTTTGATCTATCTGACGTTGGCTATGTCTAATCTCTTTGAAGTATAGCCTTAAGCCTATGCGCAGTACCCATTTAACTCCTGAAACTAAAAAATCACGTACCATTTTAACCCATTATCGTTTGGACCAAAATAACGCAATAGACATGCCCGAGATCAAATGCCAAATTCCCCAAATAGCGGCTACCAAGGCCATGCTTATATTCTTATCGAAAAAAGAAAAAATAAGTAAAAGGCCTAATCCTGAATTTTGAATTCCCGTTTCAAGGCTTAAGGTGCGTCTTTCTGCAACACCAAGTCTAAAGAGAAGAGCCACCGCAAAACCTATCGATAGTGCGGCTAAATTGTGAACAATCACTAATCCGAATAATGAGATTATAGTTGCTTGAAAAGCCGATTGATTTTGAACGATCATGAATAACACTAGTAAAGCAAAAAACGAAATAGAAGCCAGCCTGAAACCCTTTGAAAGCATTTTAGCGCGCTCTGGCAGAAAATGGGCTACTGCCATACCAAAAGCCAGCGGAATACCTAAGATGAGAATCACCACGCCAAACATATCCAAAAACGAAATAGAAAAATTAGTGGTTGCATAGGTACGCTCTAAGTAAATATGAGATACGGTACTAAACACTAATGGCGTCATAATTACCGATGCTACAGATGAAATAGCCGTTAAACTGACCGAAAGGGCACTGTTTCCTCGAGCTAAATGGCTCATAAAATTGGAGACATTACCCCCAGGGCATGCCGCCACCAAGAACATACCCAAGGCAATGTCAGTAGCAGGATTAAGCACCCAAACTATACTTAAAGTGACTAACTGCAGGGCTATAAATTGGCTGAAAAGTCCAGCAAAAATAGCTCTTGGTGACTCCCAAAGCATTCTGAAATGGGCTGGTTTAATTTCTAGGGCAATCCCAAACATGATAAAACCCAGTGCCAAGTTCAGAAGCCAAAGCGATTCAGGGTTAAACTGAATCTGTATATCACTCAAGGTAGAATCGATCATTTATACTCCTTTAAACGTTCAATTACCGCTCTACCTAATAAAGACAGTCCTGTATTAATAACTACAAGAGCCAATGTGCCCATTAAAAACCACGGCTCTTCTTTAAATTTTGCAATAATAGCTTCGCCTAAAAGAGCTAAACCAAAGCCTACCGTAGATAATGAAGCCACTGAGTAAATAAACCATTTTTTCATTGTACGCACATTTAGATCAAATTAGGTATTTTCAAGAAGTAATTCATCCTGCATCGTTATGAAAAGCCTATCATTCATTTTATTTCTAGCGTTCTCCTGGGGCCTAACAGCACAAATAAGTGTGCACTCTCATAACGATTATGCCCAGCAAAATCCGTTATATGGAGCACTTGAAGCGGGTGCATCTTCTATAGAGATCGATGTTCTATTCAAAGATTCTATCCTTTATGTCGCCCATGAATTACAGAGCATAAAACAAGAATTAACGCTTGAATCCCTTTATTTAGACCCTCTAAGACTTTTAGCACTTAATGAAGATAGCCGGTTAGAAGATCTTTATGTGTTAATCGACATTAAAACTGAGGCCTATGAAAGCCTTAAAGCAGTTGTAGAAGCTCTAAAAGAGCTAGAACCCTTTTCTTTTCCTAAGCAAGAGAAAGGCCTGCACTTTGTAATCTCCGGAAATCGTCCCTCCCCTGACGACTACACCGATTATCCATCACTATATCTTTTTTGATTGTCAAGAAATCGATCAAACCTCTGAATTAGCCTGGTCTAGGGTAGCTATGATCAGTCAATCGTTCCGGCGTTATTCGGGTTGGAGGGGAGACGCCCCTATAGCCTCTGATGACCAATCGCAATTGGCTTTATTTATTAAAAAGGCTAAGACCTTTAAAAAACCTGTTCGCCTATGGGCCGTTCCTGACACACCGCTAGCTTGGAAGTGGAGCATAGAGGCAGGGCTCGATTATATAAATACGGATCAGCCAAAAAAAGTTGGTGAGTTTTTAAACACCCGGATAAAAAAAGCCACTCAATAGAGTGGCTTTTTAAGTTTAAAACAAAAAATATTACTTAGTGAATGACAGTTATTCCTTTAGACTCCAATTGAGTTAAAAATCCATCAATTGCTAATTGAAGCTTTATTAAGTCGGCATTATCGGTTTTAAGTAATTCCTTAGCCTGCTCTAAAGACCTCATATGTAATGGTGTTGGGCCATAAGTAGTTGAAAATCCGCGAGAGGCCATTCTGAGGTTACTCAAAGTGGTATGCGTATCTTTCTCACCTACCTCATCGCGCGAGGGGCTAACCGTACTTTGCTTTTTTAAAGCAGCCAACTGTAAACCCAATTCGTTGATAGCCTGAAGGTCTTTTAAGTTATTGAACAGACGTGCAGTATTTGCGCGTAAAACACTTATGCGCTCTTCAACTGAATTAAGTGATTGACTAAACGCCAAATAAGAAGCCTCAACAGCCGCATAGTCAGCCCTAAATGCCTCATAGGTCTTGAAATCTACCCCTTGAAGCACTCCTTCACGTATGGGTTTGACCTCAAAGCTGATCGGATTTGTTTGCGCGAGCACCGCTCCGCCCTTCTCCACAATAAGCGAGGCGGTGAACGTACCTGGTCGTACCATAGGGCCGGCCTCTACTACACGAGCATCTTTGTCAAGCACTAGTGGTGCAGTGTACGCGTGTCTAAGGTCCCAAGCGATGCGGTGACTTCCCTTTTTTGCTTTTTCGCTTATTTTTCTAACCACATTACCCTGTTGATCTGTGATTAAAATCCAGGCTAAAGCCTCTGGCTCTAACAACTCGTTGTCAAGCGCATCATAGCCGACAAATGGAATTGAAGCTTTTGCTGTATTCGCCTTTTTTTCGCGCTCTTGACGCAATTCTTTAGCCGACTTAAAATCTTGAGACAAATGGTAAGTGAAAACTGCCCCAAAGGTTGGGTTATCGGCGATGTAGAAATCGGCCCCTGTGTTTCCTAAGTTGCTTCTTGGAATAAACCATTTAGCCGGTCTAGTATCAAAGAGTGCAGCCGTGGCATTAAGTGAACTAGGCTTCATTTGACGCAAGGCACTGTAATCATCTAGCACATAAAAACCGCGGCCAAACGAAGCGGCCACCAGGTCATTCTCACGCTTTTGTATGGTCAGATCTCTAAATGCCATATTCGGAGTGCCTGGTAGCTTTTGCCAGTGCGCTCCCCCATTAAGAGAGGTATACACACCAAATTCCGTGGCTAAAAATAGCAGCTGAGGATCGATGTGGTCTTGAACAATGCGCCATAGCAAGGTGCGCTTCGGCAAATTTGCACTGATCGACTTCCATGTTTTTCCTTTATCGGTACTCTTAAAAAGATATGGGTTAAAATCGCCCTCTTTATGATTGTCAAGTACCGCATAAACCGTATTTTCATCGTGAAGGTCGGCTTTGATGTCGTTGACAAAGCTACGCTCGGGTAGTCCCATTTTGGTCACCGGCACAGCTGTCCAGTTTGCACCTCCATCTTCGGTAACCTGCACAAATCCGTCGTCGGTTCCGGCGTAGAGTAAGCCCTCTTTAACGGGCGATTCACTTAGTGAAGTGATGGTATTGTAGTTAGACATAGCCATAACATCCCAGGCGTTATCCCATGACTGCTGTCGACCCATAATCGGAAGGTTAAGGCGCTCCTCATTTCGCGTAAGATCTTTTGAAATAGGTGTCCAATCGTCGCCTCTAGATTCTGACTTCCATACCCGGTAAGAGGCAAAATACAGTCGGGCAGGATTATGGGGAGAAACTAAAATCGGAGCGTCCCAATTGAAACGCTCATGCGGATCACCCAAAAATGCTTGAGGCTGAATAGCTAAAGGTTCACCTGTAGTTAAATCTACCCGGTGAAGTCCGCCCTGCTGCGTTTCGGCATAAATGATGTCGTTAAACTCAGGGTCGGTTGCCGATTGATGTCCGTCTGCAAAGAGCGTCTTATACCAATGCTTGTTGCTAATACCTTGAGCCTCGTCGGTAGCCGAAGGGCCTCCAGCCGATCCATTATCTTGAGTTCCACCAAACACGTGATAGAAAGGCTCTGCATTATTAACCGCAACCTTGTAAAATTGAGTGAGCGGAAGGTTTTTGATGTAGCGCCAATTCTCAGCTAGATCAAAGCTCTCGTAAATACCGGCATCGGTTCCGATCATTAAGTAATTCGGATCGTCCTTTTTAAAGGCAATAGCATGGTTATCTGAGTGCTTCTTTTCTTCTTTTAATTCGGCGAAGGTTTTACCCCCATCTTCTGAGGTAAGCACGCGCACATTCATAAGGTACAGTCGGTCAAATTTATGAGGGCTGGCATAGAGTTCTTGGTAGTAGTGCGGACCCGTTCCGCCCGAAACCGTATTAGACATCTTAGTCCACGATTCGCCTCGGTCAGCAGAGCGGTAAACTGCGCCGCTTTTGCGATCGAGCTCAATGGCTGCATAGAGCACATCTGGCTGTTGAGGAGAAATTGCTAATCCGATCTTACCCATATTAGAGGTGGGTAGCCCCTGACTTAGCTTAGTCCAGCTTTCACCTCCGTCGGTTGAACGGTGTAATCCAGACCCCGGGCCTCCGCCCATAAGTGCAGCAACCGTTCTATGCCTGTCCCAAGTAGCGGCGTAAAGCACTTCTGGATTTCTAGGGTCGATCACCAATTCAGTGGCCCCTGTCCATTCGTTGTTTCCTAGTACTTGTTTCCAGGTTTTTCCGCCGTCAGCGGTTTTGTATACTCCGCGCTCTCCGCCTTTGCTCCATAGTGGACCTTGAGCAGCTACCCAAACTATGTTAGGGTCGGTCGGATGCACCACTATTTTTGAAATATGTTCAGATGTCTTGAGGCCCATATTGTTCCAACTGGCTCCTCCATCTTCTGATTTATAAACCCCGTCACCATAGGCCACGTGTCGGCCGCCAACATTCTCTCCAGTACCCACCCATATCACTTGGCTGTTTGATGGGTCTATAGTCACGCATCCTGTAGAATAAGAACCCTCTTCGTCGAACAAAGGCTGCCAAGTGGTTCCAGCGTTATCGGTCTTCCAGACGCCGCCAGATCCGACAGCAACAAACCAACGATTCTCGTTGTTAGGGTCAATGGCAATGTCAGCGATGCGACCCGACAGAAATGCCGGACCAATATTTCTAAATTCGAAGGCGTCTAGGGAGATCTCTGAGGAATTGTCAGTAGACTCTGAAGATTTTTTGCGCTGTGCATTCACCGAGATGGTTACAACCATACTCATCAAGAGCACCAAAAGGGTATTAAGATGTTTCATCTTTTTAGGTGTTTATAAAATTGCACCTAACAAGATAGTATAAAAAGTGAATTGGTCTAAACTTGGGTTAGAGTCCGAGGCTTTTGATCGCACTGCTTTCTTTAGGGTAAAATAGACCTCTCCAAAAACTAGTACCCTGCCCGTCGTATTTCCAAAGTAGCTGACCAGCCGAATTAACTTCCCAATAGCCGAAATCACCTTCACAAATTAAGGTGTTACCATTCGGAAGTCGCACCGCACCGCCTATACGAGGAAAAAACATGTCTTCATTGGCGTACTCAAAAACCAGCTTAGGAATAGCTCCTATAGGAGTAGTATTAGTGATCTCGGGCAGCTCAAATTCCATAGCCTTAGAACGCTCTTCAGTCTTATTGTTATTCAAGATAAGCAGATGCAGCTTTCCATCTTTAGCGACAAAAGAAGGATGGTGGTTAAAATCAAAAACCTTGTTGACCGTCTCTTTATAGGTCGCAGGATTACCAAATCGATATACTAGATCGCCACCTCTTCCAAGTCTACCACCGCTGCTACCCTTGGCTTGTTGCGTGGTAGTGCTATGGTCTATGAACCATACCTCGTTGTAAAAATTGATACTCATGGCTATAAGGTCTTGCTCTGCCAAATAAGTGATTCCATTAGCGTGCATTATGTCTCCTCTAGCAATGAACTCGTGGTAGGTAGATTGATAGTTATAAAAGAGGTCAATCTTATTGCGCAGTTCACCCGGATCTCCATAGGTATAATGGTCTGGGGTAACCTCTTGAACAATATGGTCCCAGCTATTCCACTCCCAAACTATTTCACTATTTGATGGGTTAATCTCTATTACCTTTTCTACAAAAAGGTCGTTCTCTGAAAGGTACCCCAAGGCGGCAGTTTCTTCCTTAGCAATGCGATACCAAATAAGCACTAATAGATTTCCATTGGGCATCAACTCAAGGTCGTGATGAGTGATTTCGTTTTCATTAGAAATAAGGTATTCCCAAATTACCTCTCCCGAAGGAGATACTTGCCTAATGAGCCCACTCTGGCCTCCAAAACCAAAGTTTTCGTTAGTCACTTTAAATAATCCAAATAGCGATCCATCTGGAGCCAATTCAGCGTCTTGCCCTAAATTTAAATCAAAGGTCCAGGTTTTTTTCTTTGTGCCTTTATGATCGATGAGGTAGCACGTTTTTAGCCCATTTTCTATAGCCAAAATATAACCAGAACTATCGACCAAGTCTTCTACAATATGCGGAATGTTCTCGTTAAATACTTTTACGTCTAGTTGAAAATTAGCCTTAAGGGTCAAGGAGCGACTCATTATAACCTCTATAGAAGCATCCAAATCTTCAACTCCTTCCCAGCCCAAAAAAATATATCCTCTATCAGGAATCGCTGTAATGGTCACCTTTTCACCCTCGGTATAAAGCCCTCCCTCGGTAGATACCGATCCTCCATCCGAAGCTGTCAAAAACAAAGAATATTTTGGCAGAGGCTCTTCTTGTTGCTCTTTTTCACAAGCAATAGACAACAGCAATAAAGCAATAAGCCAAAAAGGAAATTTTAAATTCAACTGTTGTGCTATTTATTTTTGTTCATACTCAGAATGTTTAAATATACACGTTGCGGCACAAATAAGCGAAACCGGTTTAAAAAAGTAAGCTGAATATAAATGCGTACCTTGAAAATAACTAAATACTAAACCCAATTTTATGAAAAAGGTGATTTTACTGGCACTTCTAGCGTTCTCCTTGAACTCGTGTTACGTGCACAAAACGGTAGTTGGAGAAGGAGCTCAACAAGGATTAAATGTTAAGGCTACACAGCACAATTTCTTGGGGGGATTGATTTCTGGAAAAACTCCCGATACTCAAATGCTGGCGGGCGGAGCTAAAGACTATGAAGTGGTGACCAAGCATTCGTTTATAGACGGATTATTGAGTTTTATTACTTCTGGAATTTACAACCCCACCACCATTGAGGTGAAACGCTAGCTAGATTAGTCACCGCCAAGCGGCGCCATCTTAATTATGCATACAGTCAACATGCAAAAAGCCGATGCAAATGCATCGGCTTTTTAAACACTTAAGTGGGCCCTACTGGGTTCGAACCAGTGACCCCCTGCTTGTAAGGCAGGTGCTCTGAACCAGCTGAGCTAAGAGCCCTAAAAAGGGTTTGCAAATATAGTATGTTTTCGCTTGTAGCAAAAGAAAAGAAAGAAAATTATACGACCTCAGCTACGGTAAAGGTGCTTCCACCCACGAACACTATATCCCCTTGAGCAGCGGCAGACTGGGCGGCTTGAAGCCCTTCGTTTACCGAGGCATATACTTCACCAATCAACTGATACTCTCTAGCCTGCTGGGCCAAAATAACTGCCTCTAATCCTCTAGGTACATTTGGTTTAACAAAATAATAGCAGGCGTCTTTGATGAACAAGGGTAGCACACGACTAAGATCCTTGTCGGCTACCACCCCTATCACTAGATGAAGACGTTCGGCATTAAGGCCACGTAATTGCTGCATTACTAGAGCTAAACCTGCCTCATTATGGGCAGTATCACAAACGGTCTGGGCATTTAGCCACTGCCATCGCCCTTTCAGGCCTGTATTAGCGATCACCCGCGCTAAGCCCGATGTTATATGGGCATCAGAAATCGACAATCCCAGCTCTCGAGCTTTCAATAAGGCCGCTATAGCAGTTAGCCTGTTGGATTTTTGATAGGCTCCCTGAAGATCAAAGGTGATCTGCGGCACTAGCTCTTGGGCCTCTAAGTTATTCCAGGCGGTAAATAGCTCTGCATTTTGTGTCCGAGCAATAGCTTCAAAAACACCAAAGGTCTCTTCGTGGTATTCGCCAATTATAACTGGCGTGTTTGGTTTGATAATCCCGGCCTTTTCACCCGCTATTTTTGCGAGGGTGTCTCCTAAAAATTCCATGTGATCAAAGGCGATATTGGTGATTACCGAGAGTAACGGATAAATCACGTTTGTGGCATCGAGTCGTCCGCCCATTCCGACTTCAATCACCGCTATATCTATTTGCTCTTTAGCAAAGGTATCAAACGCCATAGCCACGGTGAGTTCAAAAAATGAGAGCCGATGCGATTCGATATAGTCACGATGCTGATTGACAAAATTGAGCACCTGCTCTTGAGGCACAAGTGATCCAGAAAGGCGAATGCGCTCCCTGAAGTCGCTCAGATGAGGAGAGGTATATAATCCAGTGGAGTATCCGGCCTCTTGAAGAACTGAAGCAATAGAATGCGATACCGAGCCTTTTCCATTGGTGCCCGCTACATGAAGGGTTGGGTATTTTAGCTGCGGATTCCCCAAATAATCCATCAGTGCTTCAATACGATCTAATTTAAGGTGCAGAGCAGATTTACCTTCGCGCTGAAACATCGGAAGCCGAGCATACAGATATGCTATGGCCTGATTGTAATCTGTTAGAGGCGAATGCGCATTCATACCCATTATTTAGGCGAGACTGCCAGTACAATCTTGTATCCGTTGGCATTGGCGACATCAAGCACTCTGACCGCCTCCTTGATGGCCACATCTTCTTGAGCCCTCAACAATAAAGTAGCTCCAGGGCGTTTTTCTAGGGCTTTCTTAAGTTCGAGTTCAAGGTAAACCGGATTGATTTGAGTTTCCTCTATAAAAAAACGAAGACGCCCGTCAATAGAAACGGCTATGGTCTGCGCCTCTGAAGTGCTGTTGCCCTTGCCTTCAGGCAAAGTAAGATCTATGGCAGAGCTGACACTTGAGGTCAAAAGAAAAAAGACCAGAAGCAAAAAAACCACATCTGTCATCGAAGATAGGCTGAACTGAGCATTGGGCTTATGTCGAGGTCTGATTTTCATATTATAGCTCCTCTAAAACCGTATTTACCATAGACTCAAATTGCTGCGTAATACGTTGAAGTAGATTTACCAATTGATTATACGCGATATAGCTAATGATTCCGACCACCAGACCTGCCACGGTGGTTGTTAAGGCGGTGTAAATGCCTCCGGCTAGTTGAGAAATATCGGCCTGCCCTGCACTCATAGCCATTTCTTTAAAGGCCAGAACCATTCCAATAACCGTTCCCAGAAAGCCCAACATAGGAGCAGCACCAGAGATAGTCGCTAAAGTACTTAGATGGCGTTCTAGTTGAGCTATCACATAGGTGGTTCTAGTCTCAAAAGTAAGGCTGATTTGATCTTTGCCTTTACCTTGATCTAGCCTATTCAACCCAGCGCGAAACACAGAAGCCATAATATGTTCAGACTGCTCACAAAGAGCAATAGCCTTTTTGGGCTCCCTCAAATTGCGCCTAACTTCTTTGACAAACTGATCGTCTTGCTTGAGCACCGCTCTATAAATCAAATACCGCTCTATAGTGATATATAGCGCGTAAATCAACAGCCCAAAAAGAATGGCGATAATTAACGCATTGGCCCATCCTCCACTAAAAATAAGATCAAAGAAAGAAAAACGGTCAGGGGCCTCTTGAATTGCCAACAACATAAGGTCTATATCAGACCACTAAAGTACGAAATCGCGAAGTGCAACAAATACAATTCCGCCCGCAATAAATCCGATCAAGGCTAGCCAAGTCATTTTTTTGAGGTACCAGAAAAAGTCAATTTTTTCCATACCCATGGCGACCACCCCAGCTGCTGATCCGATAATCAACATACTGCCTCCGGTACCTGCAGAATAGGCTATGAAGTGCCACAACGGACTATCCATAGGCTCAGAAAACATACCTATCGAAGCAGCCACTAAGGGCACATTATCTATAACAGCAGATCCGATACCAAGAAGCAACACTACAATATCTGTGTTCGGAATCGCCTTATTCATTGCCTCTGCCGCCGTAAATAAAATACCTAGTGATTCTAAACAGGCTACGGCCATTAGAATTCCTAAGAAAAAGAGGATAGAGGGTAATTCGATCTTGGTCAGGGCCTTGTGCACTGGGCTGTGGTGCCCTGCTTCAGGGTTTGCAGTTACGTCAGACATCTTAAATTTACGGTTAGTGAAGATCTCCGCAAAAAGGGCAACCACCGCCAAAGAAAGCATCATACCTACATAAGGAGGAAGGTGGGTAACCGTTTTAAAGAAGGGCACAAATACAATAGCCCCTAATCCCAAATACAACATGGTACCGCTGTACTTTGACTTTTCGGGATCCATCTCTTCCATGTCTATAGAACCCTGAAAAACTTTAAACCTAGAGGCTATCAATGTTGGTATTAACATGCACACAATAGACGGTAATAGCACCATCTTCACTAACGAACCGGCCTCCACCTTTTTGGCGATCCACAACATAGTGGTGGTTACATCGCCTATCGGAGACCAGGCGCCTCCAGCATTGGCGTTTATAATAATGAGTCCCGCAAAAAACAGGCGTAAATTTTTATCTTTTATTACCTTTTGCAATATGGTGATCAGCACTATAGTAGCCGTCAGGTTGTCAATAATAGCCGAAAGAATAAAGGCAAGAATAGAGAATATCCACAATAGCGCCGTTTTTGACCGGGTTTTAATAAACCCTTTTATAGTAGAGAATCCATCGAAGTAATCAATGATTTCAACTATGGTCATCGCCCCAAGTAAAAAAACCAAAATCTCTGCCGTTTTACCTAGGTGATGCAAGAGAATTTCTTCGAGATGGGTGGGTTCTAATTTTTTGAGTTCGGTATTGACTTCAAACATTTCTAGATGGCCCAGAGCGGCAACCGCCCATAAGAGCGCCATCATCGCCAAGGCCGGAATAAGCTTGTCTACTTTGACATTATGCTCTAAAGTGATAAAAAGATAGCCTAGAAAAAAGAGGGCAATGATAATGGTTTCCATGTGTTGATCGCGTTGTTGGGTCCTAATATAGAAATTTTTAAAAGGGAATCTGAGGTCTTAACACAGTTAAGCGTATTGTCAAATTGTTAAAATCACGTGTTATTAATTCGAAGATTAATAAAGAGAATCACAACTGCGCTCATTGTTGTGAATTATTAAGAGATTTCAGGCTTTCACTATAATATTTTTATAACTTGAATAGTTTCCTCAAAAATTTTAACCATGTCTTTAAGCGCTCAAGGTTTATATCTTCCCGAATTTGAACACGACAACTGTGGCGCAGGTTTTATCTGCAGCTTAAACGGAAATAAGAGCAACGATATTATTCATAAGGCACTTGAGATACTCGTGCGCCTCAAGCACAGGGGTGCGGTCAATGCAGACGGAAAAACAGGCGACGGAGCAGGAATTTTGATCGATATTCCACACGACTTCTTTAAAAGTCAAGTGAAATTTGAGCTGCCCGAATCCGATAAGTATGCGGTAGCTAATGTATTTCTACCTCAGAAAGAAAACCAACGCCTTTTTTGCGAAAACACTTTAGAGACCCAACTGAAAGAACAGGGATTAGAGGTTCTAGGTTGGAGAACAGTGCCCGTAAACCGCGGTGTATTAGGTGAGATTGCCGCCGAGTCTGAGCCCTTTGTGCGCCAGCTATTTGTGGCCAAGCCTGAAGGCTTCGATACGCATACCTTTGAGGTAAAGCGCTATATCGCCCGAAAAAAGGCCGAACACGCTATATGGAACTCTAAACTCTCAGAGGCCAGTCTTTTTTATATTCCAAGCTTTTCGACTAAAATTATCATCTACAAAGGACTCTTAAAACCCGAAGACATCAGCGCCTATTACCTCGATCTAAAAGACGAGCACTGCATTACTCGATTGGCTCTGGTTCATCAGCGTTTTTCAACGAATACTTTTCCTACTTGGGATTTAGCACAGCCCTTTAGATTCATTTGCCACAATGGAGAAATCAACACCCTGCGCGGAAATGTTTCGCGTATGCGTTCTCGCGAAGACCTAATGAAAAGCGAGTGGTTCAGCGACGAAATCAAAAATATAATTCCGATTGTGCTTCCTAAAAAATCAGATTCTGCCAGTTTAGATATGGTGGTTGAACTGCTGCTTATGACAGGGCGTACACTACCTGAGGCCATGATGATGCTTGTACCCGAGGCCTGGGAGCGCAACAAATCGATGGACCCAGATAAGCGGGCCTTTTACGAGTTCAACTCGTGTCTGATGGAGCCTTGGGATGGCCCCGCCTCTATCCCTTTTACCGACGGAACTTACATCGGAGCCGTGCTAGACCGAAACGGGTTAAGACCTTCACGCTATTCGGTAACCAAAGATGGGTACGTGATCATGTCTTCAGAAATCGGGGTAGTAGATATTGCCATCGAAAATATTGAATCGCACGGCAGACTTGAGCCCGGAAAGATGTTCTTGGTCGACATGGAGGCCGGAAGAATCATTCAAGACGAAGATGTAAAGCGCTCCATAGTGAGCAAGCACCCCTACAAACAATGGGTAGAAAACAACCTTAAGCACCTAAAAGACATTCCCTATGGAGCCTGCGAGGTGCATCAACCCAAGGCGAGCCTAGAAACCAGGGCGAAATTCTTTGGATACAGCCAAGAAGACATCAGTCGCATAATCATGCCTATGGCCCAGCAGGGGGCTGAACCCATTGGATCCATGGGATCAGATACGCCTATAGCTGTCTTGTCAGAACGTCCGCAGCTTTTGTATAATTATTTTAAGCAATTATTTGCTCAAGTAACTAATCCGCCTTTAGACGGTATTCGTGAAGAGTTAATCACCGACATCAGCCTTACCTTGGGTCGCGATCACAACCTGTTTGAAATTACCGACAAGCACTGCAAAAAATTAAAGATCAAGAATCCGGTAATCTCCAAAGAAGACCTCGAAAAAATACGTCGGGCTGAAGACAACGGCGGATTCCAGACTGCTACCTTAAATATGCACTACCCTATTTCAGAAGGGGTCAATGGGCTCGAAAGATCTCTAGAAAAACTAGTTGAAGAGGCTGCTGAACACATCGATAGAGGCGTATCTATTCTCATTTTATCTGACCGAGGAGTAGACGAGCATACCGTGGCAATTCCGGCCCTTTTGGCCTGTTCATATGTAAGTCACGGTTTAGGACGTTTGCAAAGACGCGCTCTGGCGAGCATAATTATAGAATCTGCCGAGCCAAGAGAGGTTCACCATTTCGCACTTTTGTTCGGGTTTGGTGCCAGTGCAGTTAATCCGTATCTGGTTAATGAGCTTATCTCTGCACACGCACTCAATGAAACTTTAAGCTATGAAGAGACCGAAAAAGCCATCGCCAACTACAACAAAGCTGTTGGCAAGGGCATTCTAAAGGTGATGAACAAGGTGGGTATTTCAACCTTAAACTCCTACAGGGGCTCTCAGATATTTGAGTGTATCGGAATTAATTCTTCGGTGGTTAAGAAGTATTTTCCTACCACCACAACGCGTATCGAGGGCATAGGGCTCAATGAAGTGGAGCGAGAAATCGCCTTAAGGCACGAAAAAGCCTTTAAGGCATACTTGACACCTGGCGATCTCGAGTTAGAAGTCGGTGGAGATTACCGATGGAGAAGAAACGGCGAGCAACACGCCTTTGATCCGATCAGCATAGCACAATTGCAAAAGGCCGTTAGAAATAATGAACCCGATACCTATAAAGATTATGCCGAGCACATAAACGAACAATCTAAGCGATTGCTTACCATTCGTGGCCTGCTAGAATTTACTAACTACGACCCCATTTCACTTGAAGAGGTCGAGCCCTGGACCGAAATCGTGAAACGCTTTAAAACTGGGGCGATGTCGTACGGAAGCATTAGCAAAGAAGCCCACGAAAATCTGGCAGTGGCCATGAACCGCATAGGCGGAAAAAGCAACTCAGGAGAAGGAGGCGAAGACGCCACCCGCTTCTATAAGACCGAAGATGGTGACTGGCGTAATTCGGCTATTAAGCAGGTAGCCTCAGGGCGCTTTGGCGTGACTTCAAATTACCTGACCAATGCAAAAGAAATCCAAATCAAAATGGCCCAAGGGGCAAAACCAGGTGAGGGCGGACAGCTCCCCGGACCCAAAGTAGACCGCTATATTGCAAAGACGAGAAATTCTACCCCTTATGTTGGGCTCATTTCGCCGCCTCCGCATCACGACATCTACTCTATAGAAGATTTATCACAGCTTATTTACGACCTAAAATCAGCCAACAGAGAAGCTCGAATCAATGTAAAACTGGTTTCTGAGGTCGGAGTTGGCACCATTGCCGCTGGGGTCTCTAAGGCAAATGCCGATGTGATTTTGATCTCAGGGCATGACGGCGGAACCGGAGCTTCTCCCCTTACCTCTCTCAAACATGCAGGCTTACCCTGGGAACTAGGTGTAGCCGAGGCACAACAAACGCTTGTTTTAAACAACTTAAGAAGCCGAGTGGTGCTCGAGTGCGACGGGCAGCTCAAAACTGGCCGCGATGTCGCCATTGCCTGCCTCTTAGGTGCAGAAGAATTCGGATTTGCTTCAGCTCCGCTTGTAGCCTCTGGATGCATTATGATGCGTGTGTGTCACCTCAATACCTGCCCAGTAGGAATAGCTACTCAGAACCCCGAACTGCGCAAGAAATTCAAAGGACAACCCGAACACGTAGTAAACTTCATGTATTTCGTAGCTCAAGAGCTTAGAGAGATTATGGCCAAACTGGGCTTTCGCTCTGTAGACGAGATGGTTGGCCAGGTAGATAGATTACAGCGAAGCAGTGCCGTAAATCACTACAAAGCGGCCGGTTTAGACTTATCCCCTATTCTACACAAAGTTAGTGTTCCTGAAGGTTCATCGTTGCGCAATACCGAAAAGCAGGTAGATGAAACCCAAGGAGCCATCGATTTCGAAATTATGGCCAAGGCGCACCCGGCGCTTTACCGCAAAGAAAAGACCAACCTCGAATTCCCTATCTCAAATACAAATCGGGCAGTAGGCGCTATAATCAGTAACGAAATTTCAAAGATATACGGGGCTGAAGGACTTCCTGACAACACACTAAGAGTGGTATTCAACGGTTTTGCCGGGCAAAGTTTCGGAGCATTTAGTACTAGCGGGCTTACTCTGGTAGTAAATGGAGCTACCAACGACTATCTCGGAAAAGGGCTTTCAGGAGCTAAGCTCGTTATTCGAGTTCCTCATGGAGCCAGCTTCGCCTCAGACCAAAATACCATTACCGGAAATGTCTGCCTCTACGGAGCCACCTCAGGTGAGGCTTATATTAATGGCCTTGCGGGAGAGCGGTTTTGTGTGCGTAACTCAGGAGCTATGGCGGTAGTCGAGGGCATAGGCGATCACGGTTGTGAGTATATGACTGGAGGAGTGGTGGTTGTTCTAGGTAAAATAGGGCGCAACTTTGGCGCCGGTATGAGCGGAGGTGTTGCATATCTATACGATCCGCATAAAAAACTAACCGATGCCATTTCGAATGACGATCTAAACTTACTTGCCGTAGAAAGCCAAGAAGACAAGAGCGAATTGCATCAGCTTCTTGAAAATCACTACAACTACACCATGAGCAGCAAGGCCGAAAAATTATTGCTGAACTGGGAAAAAGAGCTCAAACATTTTGTAAAGGTTTTACCTGAAGAATATCGCCAGGCCCTCATACGCATTGAGAATGAAAATGAAAACGAAACCATAAACAATTAAGGCTATGGGAAAAATCACGGGTTTCTTAGAATACCAAAGACAAACAGAGGGATATCTTCCGGTAGAAGATCGCACCAAGCATTATAACGAATTCACTAAGCCTCTTGAAGAAGCAGCTTTAAAAGAGCAAGGGGCGCGTTGCATGAATTGTGGTATTCCATTTTGCCATAGCGGATGCCCCCTTGGCAACCTCATTCCCGACTTCAACGATGCCGTGTATGAAGGAAGATGGGATAAGGCTTCAGAAATTCTGCATGCGACCAACAACTTTCCAGAATTCACGGGCAGGCTGTGCCCTGCACCCTGCGAAGAGGCCTGCGTACTTGGAATCAATGAAGACCCAGTAAGTATAGAAAATATTGAGAAGAACATAGCCGAATCGGCTTTTAAAAATGGATATATCAAGGCGTTACCTCCGAACGAACGCACCGATAAAAAGGTAGCTGTAATCGGTTCGGGGCCGGCAGGTCTTGCAGCGGCTCAGCAACTCAATAGAGCAGGGCATTGGGTAACCGTTTACGAGCGAGATGAGCGCGTAGGCGGATTGCTGCGATTTGGAATCCCCGATTTCAAACTCGAAAAGACCATAATCGATAGACGAATCACCTTACTAGAAGAAGAGGGTATTCAATTTAAAACGGGCGTTCATGTAGGAAAAGATATTAAATCGGCCGACTTAGAAGAGCAATACGATGCTGTTGTGTTATGCGGAGGAGCCTCTGTAAGAAGAGGTCTTCCAATTGAAGGGGCTGACCTTAAAGGGGTGGTTCAGGCCATGGACTTTTTACCTCAAAGCAATAGACGGGTTGGTGCATTGCCCTATACCGAAGAAGAAATCAGTGCAAAAAATAAGCACGTCATCGTTATTGGAGGAGGAGACACAGGCTCTGACTGCATAGGCACCTCAAGACGACAAGGAGCCAAAAGCATTCAGAACTTCGAGATTATGCCAATGGCCACATCTAGTCGGCCTCAAGACCAGCCCTGGCCATTCTGGCCCATGCGCTTACGCGAGAGCAGCTCTCACAAAGAAGGTGTAGAGCGCCATTTTAGTATAATGACCAAAAGATTTGTCGGAAACGATAAAGGCGAGCTCACCGCATTAGTAACCGTAGAAGTTGAGTGGAAATTAGGGCCAAATAAACGAATGCAGCTCATAGAAAAAGAAGGGAGCGAGAAAAGCTGGCCGTGTGATCTAGCTCTGTTAGCGCTGGGGTTTACGGGCTCAGAGAAAACCCTTGCTGATCAATTCGAGCTCCAATTCGACGAGCGAAACAACATTAAAGCAACAGAATCTAATTACCAGACTTCACGCAAAGGAGTATTTGCCGCTGGTGACCAACGCCGAGGACAATCGCTAATAGTATGGGCAATTGCCGAAGGGCGCCAAGCCGCTCATCACGTAGATCACTACCTCATGGGCTACAGCCACCTTCCGTTAAAGGGAGACGGCGATATGCCCCGACTATAAAGGAAAATATATAGCAAAAAAAAGCCCCGCACATTGCTGTGCGGGGCTCGAGGATGGCGGCGACCTACTCTCCCACCTGTTGGGGCAGTACCATCGGCGCTGGCAGGCTTAACTTCTCTGTTCGGAATGGGAAGAGGTGAACCCTACCGCAATGGCCACCAAAGTTTTCAATACGGTATAAAAATGACATAAAAGAGACGAAAGCCTTTATGGCTATAAAAATCAAATCAAATCAGAAAATTTCTAGATAAATAAGAATTACACAAGGGACTGTGCAAGTATACGAGCAATTAGTACTACTCGGCTACACACATTACTGCGCTTCTACCTATAGCCTATCAACGTGGTCATCTTCCACGGCTCTTTAAAGAAATCTCATCTTGCGGCGGGTTTCGCGCTTATATGCTTTCAGCGCTTATCCCATCCCAACATAGCTACCCAGCAATGCCCTTGGCAGAACAACTGGTACACCAGCGGTTGGTCCAACTCGGTCCTCTCGTACTAGAGTCAGATCCGCTCAAATTTCTAACGCCCGCAGTAGATAGAGACCGAACTGTCTCACGACGTTCTGAACCCAGCTCGCGTGCCACTTTAATGGGCGAACAGCCCAACCCTTGGGACCTTCTCCAGCCCCAGGATGTGACGAGCCGACATCGAGGTGCCAAACCCCCCCGTCGATGTGAGCTCTTGGGGGAGATCAGCCTGTTATCCCCGGCGTACCTTTTATCCTTTGAGCGATGGCCCTTCCATGCGGAACCACCGGATCACTATGCCCTACTTTCGTACCTGTTCGACTTGTAAGTCTCACAGTCAAGCGTCCTTGTGCCATTGCACTCTGCGCACGGTTACCAAGCGTGCTGAGGACACCTTTGGAAGCCTCCGATACTCTTTTGGAGGCGACCACCCCAGTCAAACTACCCACCACGCACTGTTCCCCTTTCGAGGTTAGGCCCCGGACAAACGAAGGCTGGTATTTCAACAATGGCTCCCCCATTCCTAGCGAAACAGGTTCACAGCCTCCCAGCTATCCTACACATCCCTTGCCCAGGGTCAATACGAAGCTATAGTAAAGGTGCACGGGGTCTTTTCGTCCCACTGCGGGTAATCGGCATCTTCACCGATACTACAATTTCACCGAGCTCATGGCCGAGACAGTGCCCAGATCGTTACACCATTCGTGCAGGTCGGAACTTACCCGACAAGGAATTTCGCTACCTTAGGACCGTTATAGTTACGGCCGCCGTTTACTGGGGCTTCAGTTCAATGCTTCACCGAAGCTAACATCTCCCTTTAACCTTCCAGCACCGGGCAGGTGTCAGACCATATACATCGTCTTTCGACTTAGCATAGTCCTGTGTTTTTGATAAACAGTCGCCTGGGCCTTTTCACTGCGGCCCTCCCGAAGGAGGGCGACCTTTCTCCCGAAGTTACAGGTCAATTTTGCCTAGTTCCTTAGCCATGAATCTCTCGAGCGCCTTAGAATACTCATCCCAACTACCTGTGTCGGTTTACGGTACGGGCTCCTTATCTTGCTTTTCTTGGAGGTTCCTTTGCTACATTATCACCGCAACCGAAGTCTTGGTGTACTATTGCCGAAGCTTCAACGTACTATTCCGTCAGTACGCAGTAACTCCAGAACCCCGTCACTTTTGTTGATAAGGAGGTAACGGAATATTAACCGTTTGTCCATCCACTTCCCCTTTCGGGTACATGTTAGGCCCCGACTGACCCCCAGCTGATTAGCATAGCTGGGGAAACCTTAGTCTTTCGGCGGCGGTGTTTCTCGCACCGCTTATCGTTACTTATGCCTACATTTTCTTTTCTATGCGCTCCAGCATACCTCGCGATACACCTTCAACGCCCATAGAATGCTCCCCTACCACTTTCGTCCATAGCTTCGGTAATGTGTTTATGCCCGATTATTATCCATGCAAAACCGCTCGACCAGTGAGCTGTTACGCACTCTTTAAATGAATGGCTGCTTCCAAGCCAACATCCTGGCTGTCAATGCAGTTTCACCGCGTTTTGTCAACTTAACACATATTTTGGGACCTTAGCTGATGGTCTGGGTTCTTTCCCTCTCGGACATGGACCTTAGCACCCATGCCCTCACTGCTGCGAAACATTTTATAGCATTCGGAGTTTGTCAGAAATTGGTAGGCGGTGAAGCCCCCGCATCCAATCAGTAGCTCTACCTCTATAAAACTATCGCAACGCTGCACCTAAATGCATTTCGGGGAGTACGAGCTATTTCCGAGTTTGATTGGCCTTTCACCCCTACCCACAGGTCATCCCAAGACTTTTCAACGTCAACGGGTTCGGTCCTCCACTGTGTGTTACCACAGCTTCAACCTGCCCATGGGTAGATCACACGGTTTCGCGTCTACCACTACTGACTAAGCGCCCTATTCAGACTCGCTTTCGCTACGGCTCCTAGTCTTAAACTATTAACCTTGCCAGTAACGGTAACTCGTAGGCTCATTATGCAAAAGGCACGCCGTCACCCGAAGGCTCCGACCGCTTGTAAGCGTATGGTTTCAGGATCTATTTCACTCCCTTATTCAGGGTACTTTTCACCTTTCCCTCACGGTACTAGTTCACTATCGGTCTCTCAAGAGTATTTAGCCTTAGCAGATGGTCCTGCTTGATTCACACAAGGTTTCTCGTGCCCCGCGCTACTCAGGATACCACTATCTATATCGTCGCTTACCTATACGGGACTATCACCCTCTTTGGTTACTCTTTCCAGAGTATTCTAGTTCGCTAAGCATAGAATGTTGTGGTCCTACAACCCCAGTATTGCCGAAACAACACTGGTTTGGGCTCTTCCGCGTTCGCTCGCCGCTACTTACGGAATCACTATTGTTTTCTCTTCCTCCGCCTACTTAGATGTTTCAGTTCAGCGGGTTAGCTTCTAAAAAGATGACATGTCTTCAACATGCCGGGTTGCCCCATTCGGAAATCTGCGGATCAACACTCATGTGCAGCTCCCCGCAGCTTATCGCAGCTTATCACGTCCTTCATCGCCTTTGAGAGCCTAGGCATTCCCCATACGCCCTTAATTTACTTGTTCACTTAACTTTTGTGCATACAAAAGAAAGTCCCTCGTAATCCTTTATTTTATTCTATCAACTTACGTTTGATTCAAATTTGATTTTTACGTCCATAATGCCTGAGCATTACTTTCGTCTCAATATGTCAAAGAACTTAATTGTGGAGAATATCGGAGTCGAACCGATGACCTCCTGCGTGCAAGGCAGGCGCTCTAGCCAGCTGAGCTAATTCCCCTTGAGTGTTAAAGATGAGCACACAGCTGCATCATTATCATCATCTACCTGTGTAGAGTGGCTCAAGCTCAACTTCTAAATTCCCAATTTTTCAAAAGAACATTCTGTTGTAGTCTCAGGCAGACTCGAACTGCCGACCTCTACATTATCAGTGTAGCGCTCTAACCAGCTGAGCTATGAGACTGCATTATATTATAAAAAGATGACGGCGTAAGAATCGTTGAACAAAAACTAAAAATACTGGGGCCGTAACTGGGTATGTTAGAACATCTCTAGAAAGGAGGTGTTCCAGCCGCACCTTCCGGTACGGCTACCTTGTTACGACTTAGCCCTAGTTACTAGTTTTGCCCTAGGCCGCTCCTTTCGGTGACGGACTTCAGGCACCCCCAGCTTCCATGGCTTGACGGGCGGTGTGTACAAGGCCCGGGAACGTATTCACCGGATCATGGCTGATATCCGATTACTAGCGATTCCAGCTTCACGGAGTCGAGTTGCAGACTCCGATCCGAACTGAGATAGGTTTTATAGATCCGCTCCCTCTCACGAGGTGGCTTCCCTCTGTACCTACCATTGTAGCACGTGTGTGGCCCAGGACGTAAGGGCCGTGATGATTTGACGTCGTCCCCACCTTCCTCACGGTTTGCACCGGCAGTCCCGTTAGAGTCCCCGACATGACTCGCTGGCAACTAACGGTAGGGGTTGCGCTCGTTATAGGACTTAACCTGACACCTCACGGCACGAGCTGACGACAACCATGCAGCACCTTGAAAAATGTCCGAAGAAGGGGGCGTTTCTGCCCCTGTCATTTCCCATTTAAGCCCTGGTAAGGTTCCTCGCGTATCATCGAATTAAACCACATGCTCCACCGCTTGTGCGGGCCCCCGTCAATTCCTTTGAGTTTCATTCTTGCGAACGTACTCCCCAGGTGGGATACTTATCACTTTCGCTTAGCCACTGAAAAAAATCCAACAGCTAGTATCCATCGTTTACGGCGTGGACTACCGGGGTATCTAATCCCGTTCGCTCCCCACGCTTTCGTCCATCAGCGTCAGTATATAGTTAGTGATCTGCCTTCGCAATTGGTATTCTATGTGATATCTATGCATTTCACCGCTACACCACATATTCTAACCACTTCACTATAACTCAAGACTACCAGTATCAAAGGCAATTTTACAGTTGAGCTGCAAACTTTCACCTCTGACTTAATAGCCCGCCTACGGACCCTTTAAACCCAATGATTCCGGATAACGCTTGGACCCTCCGTATTACCGCGGCTGCTGGCACGGAGTTAGCCGGTCCTTATTCTTACGGTACCGTCAGTCACCCACACGTGGGTGGTGTTCTTCCCGTATAAAAGCAGTTTACAACCCATAGGGCATTCATCCTGCACGCGGCATGGCTGGATCAGTCTTTCGACCATTGTCCAATATTCCTCACTGCTGCCTCCCGTAGGAGTCTGGTCCGTGTCTCAGTACCAGTGTGGGGGATCTCCCTCTCAGGACCCCTAATCATCGTTGCCTAGGTGAGCCGTTACCTCACCTACAAGCTAATGATACGCATGGTCATCTCTTTCCGCCAAAGCTTTAATTCAGAAATCATGCGATTTCTGAATACTATGGGGTATTAATCCACGTTTCCATGGGCTATTCCCCAGAAAGAGGTAGATTCCATACGCGTTCCGCACCCGTGCGCCGGTCGCCGGCGAGTGCAAGCACTCCCGCTGCCCCTCGACTTGCATGTGTTAGGCCTGCCGCTAGCGTTCATCCTGAGCCAGGATCAAACTCTTCATTGTTGAATCTTAAATAACTTAATGACTAACAATCAAACAGTACGACCCCGAGCATCTTAGTTTTAATTCATTACGAATCTTACGCTTTTGTCATCTCAATATGTTCAAAGAACTTCACACTGAACAGTCAACACTAACGTTAGTGCGACTCGTCTTGCGACTTCTACTTCAATGTTTCAAGTGCGCTTTTGTTTCCTTAAGCGGGTGCAAATATAGAAACGAATTTTAGATGCTGGCAAACTTTTTTCAAAAAATCTTAAAAAAAAGTGTGCGCTCGATTTCCCATATCGTTTAAAGAGAAAAGGATCAGAAAGTTACGTCAAAAAACTAATGGAAAAAAACTTTAGTCTAAGAAATTCCAAGTGAACCCAAAACGCAATACGCTATCTCTAAAGGGTATTCCAGGAGCTGCAAAGTAGCCCGGAAGTGCCCAATCGGCATTAAGGTGTTCGTAGGTTAAAAAGATATCCATAGAGCGCACTTTAGCAAATACAAAGGCGTCTATTACAGCATACCCAGGCAACGAAGTGTGCTGTTGTGAATAAAATACCCCCAAAACCGGATGGTATCCGTCAGCAAAGTAGGTGTCAAAATAGCGCGCCTTCACTCCGATGTGGGCAAACATGGCCTTCTCAAAAAGGTCGGTCGAGACAAAAAGCGCTGAACGCGCAACAAATTTCGGAATGTTGTAAAGGCCAGAGCTATCATCGCTTTGTTGATAAAGCCCCTTCAGATCAAGTGTGAGTTTGCGCCATTTAATCGCGTTAGAATAAGTGATAGATCTCTCGGTAACCAGAGCGTCTAAACGGGTGGGTTGCAACGAGACAAAATCATCGCCAAAAGCCGTGTAAGATTGGTAAGGTGCCTCAAAGAAGTAGCCGTTGTTCAATGTCTTCAGCTGTGCACTGAGGGTGCCCAAACGTCGGTCAGAAAGCTCTACCCGCAACTGGGTGTGACTTTCTAGGGTCGCCTGATCAAAATTATCCCATTGGAAGGCAGAATAATTGCTTTGATACCTTAGAAAATTTAAAGCAGGCAGCTTGTTGTTTTGGTCAAACCACCCTCTTAGAAAACGCCCTTCACCAAGCCCCAACGAGGCATGAGCACTAAGCGAAAAACCCTGTAAAGTAGATTGCACGGGTAAATTTACCTCTGCATCTAGGGCTACTCGACCTAAAACATTAGAGTATACTCCTCTCAATTGAGTATCAGCGTATGCATAGGCCATTTGAGCATCCATGGGCTCCGCAGCCTCCTCTGAAATTGATGTGGCGACAGATTCACCATTAAGTAATAAGTTATCAAACTCTTGACGCGTAGATAATTGACGTATAGAGGCAGACAGTGTTCCCCATGACCTACCTAAAAAAGAAAGGCCCGCAGAGAGATCGCTATAACGCATGGCATGCTTATCGCCCACCGCAGTACCCTCGGCCAGCTCTCCAAAGAGCTCGTCAGCTGAAGATTGATTAAAAACGTACGCCCGAGAGTCATAATGAAACGACTGGGTAATCTCTAGCGCACCAACCAGCTTATACCGCTGGTCAAAATAATAGGCTCTCTGTAACACTCTAGAATCGGCATTTGTAATCAGCTGATCTACGTACCTCCGTTCTAAAAATTGAGGATTACCCGACTCAAACTGAGCTTCAATAAACTTAAGGGCTCCAGGCTCTAGCTGATTCATGTTGTGGGTGGTCATAAACCCCCTTAATTGGTATAATTTATTTTCAGAGGTGTAGTTAAACGTGGTTCTAAAGCTTGTTGAATTTGTCTCTTCACCTACATAATGACCTTCTGATCGGAATCCGCGAAAGCCCAAGCTCATGTTGAACTGATCGGTCAGGTTAAAGGCCAAATTCGAATCGAGGTTTTGCCCTCTATTTAAAATGGTCAGAAAGAAGAACTCAGATATGGGGGTCGGATTGCGGTAAAAGTGCATCTGCTCCTTCTCATAGAGCATGTAATGCTGCATGGGTACCCCTAAGCTCGGACGCGAAAAAGGCAATTCGCGAGTCAAGGCATTCATCGGTCGGCCGGGGTTGGCAAAGGGCAAAAATGCAAAGAGGTCTCGGTTAGCAACGTTGTGACGCAGGCCCTTCTCAAAAGTTAATAGGGTGTCTAAAGCAGTAGTATCGCGACTTACGCTAATGCGCAGATAGTCTGATTTAGGAGGCATTTTGAGCCTTTCTTTTTCTTTTTTCTTAGTCTCTTTAACCGCTAATTCTTCTTGGGCATAACCGTAAGAAAGTATGAACAGGCAGCATAGAAAAATGAGAATTGGCCGTATCTTCATATATTTTTTACCACAGGCCCGTAAAAATAATCATTCTAGCGAGGCCGCGTTGCTATGATACAAAGAACCTTGAGACTGAAAAGCGCTTCGGCTGTCTTTAAGATGGCTATTTTGCTTATTTTCAGTGTTTATTACTCGGGGTTTAGTCAATACA
This sequence comes from Flavobacteriaceae bacterium, assembly GCA_018402205.1. Lineage (GTDB taxonomy): Bacteria > Bacteroidota > Bacteroidia > Flavobacteriales > Flavobacteriaceae > UBA3478. The sequence goes on along the minus strand of JAGYIX010000004.1, from coordinate 50,355 downwards.
AATCAAACGCTCCATTTACGGCCCTGATTAGACATGCCGATTCTACCTCGGCCTCAGCAGACAATACCCTTATCTCGATTGCTGAATACGATAAGGCCTTTGGAGACTATTTTAAAGATAAGAATACACGTAAAAAAGGAAGCGGCTACAAGCAATACCCCCGGTGGCGCAATTATTGGAGCTATTTTACCGAAAAGGGAGTAATTAAGAGCCCAAAAACGCTTTATAAGGCTTATCAAAACAAAATCAATTCAGAACGCCCAGAAAATCTTGTCGCTAACTGGAGCTCTTTAGGCCCTTTTTCTGCAGAAGTAAAAAACGATCAAGTACCCGGAATAGGCCGTTTAAATCAAATTGCCGTTGATCCGATAAACCCTAATATATGGTATGTTGGCGCACCCGCCGGAGGGCTTTGGAAAAGCACCGATGCCGGACTATCGTGGGACCCTATCTTTGATAAATTTCCCCAAATCGGAGTATCGGGTATAGCCATCGACCCTATAGATTCTCGTATTATCTATATCGCCACTGGAGACGACGATGCCCTTGAGAGCTATTCTATTGGAGTATTAAAGTCAACTGATGGTGGCGAAACCTTTAACGAAACGGGGCTCAACGTAGAAAATACCAATAGAGGAACCGCCCTAAACGAGATTTTCATTGACCCAGAAGATCGCAACACCATTTGGGTGGCAGGAACTCAAGGACTTTATAAATCGACCAACGCCGCCCAAAACTTCACCAAGGTAATTGACGATGAGGTTACCGATTTCAGGCTTAAGCCCGGAGATTCAAAGACAATCTACGCCCTGTCGACAACGACCTTCTACCGCTCTACTAACGGCGGAACCACCTTTAGCCGAAATACCACTAATCTCAGTAGTATTTTGCCCCAAAACTACATGCGAGGGGTTATGGATGTTAGCCCAGCAAACCCAGACATTCTTTATCTGCTATACGCCAAAAGCAGCGATGGCAGCCTAGAAGGTTTTTACCGCTCAACTGATTCAGGAGTGAGTTTCACTAAAATGTCAGTTACCGTGAGCGAGCAAAAGACAGGCTCAGACGGCAAGCCGTACACCGAAATTCAGCAGAACTTCAATATCATGGAATCTAATCAGGCTTGGTTCGATTTAGCGATCGCCGTAGATCCTGAAGACGCAAATATCTTGTATACTGGATGCCTCAATATCTGGAAGAGCAGCGATGGCGGAAATAGCTTTAACAAACTAAATAACTGGTTCGATGCCAATGAGGCCTACACCCATGCCGATATTCATACGATGAAATTTTTTGATGGAGCGCTCTTCGCTGCCACCGACGGAGGGCTTTACCGAAGCACCGATGGGGGCAGCAGCTTTGTAGATTACAGCAACAACGGTATAGCCACTGGGCAGTTTTATCGACTAGATATTGGCCGAAACGACGCCTCGATGATGGTCGGAGGCACCCAAGATAATTCAGGCTTTATTCGCACCGACAACAACTGGTTTTTGTACACTGGTGGCGACGGCATGGATTATGAAATTGATCCATTGAACAACGACCTGTCTTACGGATTTGCCCAAGGCGGAAGCTTTCTTTTTATCAGCACGAGCAGAGGAGACAATCTTGCACTGATCGAAGGACCCTATTCAGAAAACGGAAACTGGATCACCCCATTGACCATCACGAGAAACGGTGAGGTACTAGCAGGCTACCGATCGGTCTACGTGCTAGGTAGCTCTGGATTTACCCAGCGATCAGAGCCACTGGCACAGGGTAACATCGACGACCTCGAAGCCTCCCCCTCAGACCCTAATATCGTTTGGGCAGCTGAAGGATCCAAGCTGTTTTTAAGCGAAGATGCCGGCAGAACATTTACTGAAATTACTAGCCTAACCGGGCCCATATCTGACATGAGCATAAATAGCAATAACCCAAAAGAAGTTTTTGCATGTACCTCGAACCGCGTAGATATTGCTTATGTTGACCAGCCCCGAAATCCGAGTGTGTGGCGCGTCAATGCGACTGAAATTGCGGCCCTTGAAAAAGAAGACCTAACCGCAGACCTTCCGTCTGATCAAGCTTATTTCTCTATCGCTTATCAGCATAGAGATCCAAAAAACAGTTTGTTTGTCGGAACCAATCTAGGGGTTTATCGCACCGACGACAGCTTATCTGGGTGGGAACTTTACGGGTCTACTCTTCCGAATACCGCTGTAAGTGATTTAGAGATCAGCGTTGAAGAGGCCTTTATTGCAGCTTCGACCTATGGAAGAGGCGTTTTTACTTCACCCATCACGGTTGAAAAGGCCGAATTCGATATCGGAATCCGCCGACTCTCTGTGATTGCTCCAAAAGTGTTTAAGCCCGGGCAGGCACAATTCGAGGCACAGCTTCAAAATGAGGGTAGCCAACCCATAGAAAGCGTTTCAGTAGCATTGTCTTTCAACGACACTCCACCAATTACCGTAAACCGATCGATCGATCTGGCCGCTAACAGTAATACCACCATTAGCCTAGGGGCACTGCCCGAGGCATTTAAAGGAATAGTGAGTGCAGAGGCTCAGGTATCTACCCTCAACGATACGTGGAACGACAATAACCTCAGCAGTACCAAACTAGTAGTTACTAACGAAGCAGCGTTTTCAGACACCTATACCCTCATCGACTTTGAATCTGATGATGCTCGTCTTCTTGCCTATGACAATCTATTTGGCATAGGCTCATGGCAGGTTGCATCGCTCAATCAAAAGTTTCAAGGGCAAACCAACAGCCAAGTTATAATGACCAGCGCTTCAGGAAATCATCCCGATATGGAGCACAGTTACCTGCTTTCAGACTTTTACAACCTCAGCCTACTCGAGCAACCCGCGCTATCATTCGACATGGCGTATGAACTCGAAACCAATTGGGATTTGGTTTACGTGCAATACTCCAGCGATCAAGGCCAAAACTGGCAAGTGCTGGGTAGTATAAATTCAACTCCTAACTGGTATAACTCGAGTCGCAGCCCTCAAACAACCCAAAACGATTGCTACAATTGCGTAGGAGCTCAATGGACAGGCGAAGAGCCCGCCTATGCTCAAATGACCACCTATCAGTACGATTTTATAGCCAACGCCGCCATCGACCAGATTGATTTAAGCGATCAGACCGATATTTTATTTCGTATCGTCTTTCAATCGGATGAATCGGTAAACGCCAAAGGCGTGGCTATAGATAATTTTAAGGTGTTTGATCTGGCCTATGAAGAGCCTCCGACTGAAAGCACTCCCGAAGAGCCCACAGAGCCCACAGAGCCTAATGAGCCTAATGAGCCGGTAACCGAGCAGCCTATAACTATTCCGGCTGATGCCTTTGACCTAGTTGCCATTGACGCCAACTGCCCAGATAGCGCCACCGGACAAATCGAGCTGGCCCTCTCATCGATCGCCCCTGAGGGCACCTATACCGCAACGCTTTACGATGCCGATCAAACCATCGCTGGAAGCCCTCAAAATTTAGCCTTAAGCGGGGTTCGCTTTGAGAATCTAGAGGCGGCTACCTATACTGTATGTATCACCACTGACCTATCGGCTTCCTTTAATCGCTGCTACACAGTAACAATAAATGAGCCTCAACCGCTAAACGTTCAGAGCTTTTTGAACAGTCAGCGCAATGAGCTTACCCTAAATTTCGTCGGCTCTGATCAGTACATTATCGAATATAATGGCCAAACCCTTAGAACTAACGAGAATAAGGTAGTTTTGAATTTAGACCGCATAGAAAACCGCATAAGGGTGCGCACCGAGACGGGCTGCCAAGGAGTTTTCGAGAAAACCTATATTATCTCTGACCAAAACTTTATCTACCCCAACCCTGTAAGCGACGGAGTAATTCATCTTTACCTAGGTACTAACCTATCGAAGAAAGTACGCCTAAGTCTGCACGATGCAAACGGAGTGCTACTTTTTGAAAAAGAACAAGCGCTAGTCGACCAAAAAACCAGTTTAAGCGTTAGAACATTGCCGTCTGGGCTTTACTTCTTAAGTATAGCCGATAACGCATTGTCCCAAAGCACCACGCATAAAATAATCATTCGATAATGCTGCTTCCGTTTGCGCTTAAAGGGCAAATTGAAGTGGGCCTAGACGAGGCCGGAAGGGGCTGCTTGGCAGGCCCTGTGACCGCCGCGGCCGTGATTTTGCCTGAAGACTTTTATCACCCTCTTTTAAACGATTCTAAGAAGCTGACTAGAAGGCAGCGCGACGAGCTTCGGCCCGTGATCGAGCGAGGAGCGCTGGCCTATGCCGTTGAGCACGTAGATGAAGCAACGATAGACGAGATTAATATTTTAAACGCGAGTATTTTAGCCATGCATCGCTGCGTGGATGCGTTAAAGCTGCGGCCTGAATTTTTATTGGTAGACGGCAACCGATTTAAGCCTTATTTAGGAATTGCACACCAGTGTGTGGTAAAGGGAGATGGTAAATATGCCAGTATTGCCGCCGCCTCGGTTTTGGCCAAAACCTACAGAGACGAGTTGATGTGCGGGCTAGATGAAAAATTTCCGGTCTATAAGTTTGCCGCACATAAAGGCTACCCTACTGCAGCGCATAAAGAGGCCCTTAAACACCATGGGCGCTGTAAGCATCACCGAAAATCGTTTGCGGTAAACCTCTAGTTCGTCGTACCTTCACTGGACAAATTTTATTTCTTTATGAAGCGAGTCATTGGGGTTTTCTTGTTTCTTTTGTTGAGCGCCTGCGCGATCGAGAGCACAATCACTCAGTCTAATCTGAGATTCTTTCCAGACGACTATTCGTTTATTTTAAAGGCTAACAAAGCAGAGACCTTATGGTCTGGTCTAATCGGTAGCGACCGAGTTCACAAAACGCTGGCTCGATTTAGCGAGGCAGTAGACGAAATTCAGCAGCAACTCAGCACCCTGATTCCTGTCGGACCCGTTGAAATTGCCCTATATCAAGAAGGTCGAGATGGGTTGATTTTTTTAGCCATTTCGACCGATAAAAGCCTTTCAGATTACTTTGAGTTCGACGATGCATTGACTTACGAAGAAATAGCTGTTGGAGTGGCCCAAGCAGCCGAAAAAGAATTATTCTACGCAGCATTTGAAGATCGCTCGCTAATTAGCAACTCTAAATTAATTCTTCAAGAAGCCCTAAGGGGTAATGGAAGGTTTCGTGTAGAAGAAAAGGTAGAGCGCCTTTATGCCAATGCCCAAGCAGACGAAGTGGTGCACTTTATTGTTAAACCCGAAAACAGTCCATTAATTCTAAGTGCCCTAAGTGACGGGGCATTTGCTGATTTTGCTTCTTCAATATCTTTTGATATCTCTAAAGAAGGCCAACAAATCAAGGCTACAGGTATTAGTTTTGCCTCAGATAGTCTTAAGCTCTATTTATCTAGTTTTGCGCAAAGCGCCCCTATACAACCACGACTGTTAGACCACGCACCAAGGGGCACCAAGAGCCTTTTTGTGCGTGCCGCTCCTGCGGGGTTGAGGCATCCGTTGCTTAATGGGGCTCTAGAAATCGGACAAGTAGATTTAGAGTCACAACAATTGCTTTATGTGCGCAGTATAGCTGCTGAGCAAATTATTGAAGAACTCAATAGCCGACAGTTTGAGAAAGAAGATTATATGGGCATCGCACTTTATAAATTAGACGATGTTGATTTTTCTCAAGACCTAGAAGCGCTCGGACTGCCTTCTCAGGTAAATTATGTTGCCCTCTACGAAGATGCCTTTTGGTATAGCACATCTGATACTGATCTTCAATCACTAATCAAGTTCATCAGTAGCGAAGAAACTTTTAAACGTGGCGCCCTGTACGCCAGTTTAGAAGCAACCATTGCTCAAGAAATTAGCCTCTTACACCTGTCGCAAGAAGAAAAAAGAGCACACTTATTTTCTGTGGTAAAAGATGGAGCTCACTATTTCACGGCTGCAACGTCTACCCCACTTACCACCCCGAAGTATGAGGCGATTGTGAGCCCGGTACTCAGCTTATCGCTTGACGAGCCGGCGCTGACCGATCCGCAGTTTGTAAAAAATCACTACACCAACACCTACGAAATCGTCGTTCAAGACGCTAGCCATGCCCTCTACCGCTTTTCGAATTCGGGGGCTCGATTGTGGAAACGCCAGTTAGACGCCAAGATCCAAGGCCGCATTCACGAAGTAGACCTCTTTCGAAATAAAAAACTGCAACTGGCCTTTACCACCGAAACCTCGTTTGTGCTTGTTGATAGAAACGGAAACTACCTCGACGGCTTTCCAAAGCGTTTTCAAGACGGCAACCTCTCGGCACTGTCGGTATTTGATTACGACAACAGTCGAAACTACCGTATGGTTTTCAGCCAGGGTCGCGACATTTATATGCTCAATAATGCCGGAGAGAAGGTGAACGGATTCACCTACACTAAGGCCGAATCTGAATTGGCAAGCCCACCCAAACACTTTAGAATAGCTAGCAAAGACTATCTGCTTTTTCCACTAAAGAACGGAACGCTCAAGGTGCTACAGCGCAATGGAAAAGACCGTCTTAAGCTAAGCCAGCGCTTTGATTTTACATCAAACGAACTATTCGAATACCGAAACACCTTTGCCTTCACCGATCAAAAAGGAGCGCTTGTTCAAATAGATACGCGCGGAAAGGTCAGTCGCACCGATCTGGGCTTTTCACCCGATCACTTATCGGCCTCCAGTAGCAAAACTCTAGTGTTGAGCGATCAAGAGAAATTGCAGATCAAAGAAAAACGCATCGAACTCGAATACGGTATTTATGAAGGCCTGCGCTTTTTCTATGTCAACGACACCATTTATATCAGCCTGGTAGACAAGGCCAGTAAGCAACTTTTTATCTACAATAGCCAAGGGGAATTGCTGAAAGGGTTTCCGGTTATGGGCGTTTCTGCGATCGACCTTATCGATATGGATAACGACAAGAAGGTTGAGTTGGTCACCGCTGACGAACGCAACAGTCTAACGGTTTATCGAATAGAGTAGGTTTCTTGGCCTGGCAGGTCAGCTGTAGCTTAGGCTAATTCGCAGTTAAATAAGCGTGCAAATTGCTTCAAAAATTCCCGCTGCACCTCCTCCAGGCTAGGGCAGTTGTCGCCGAGCTCTCTTTTCATTGAAGTAACCCCTTTGCCTGGAATTCCACACGGAATCATCAGCTCGAAAAAACTTAGGTCTGTATCTACATTTAAGGCCAGCCCATGCATAGTTATCCACCTGCTGGCGCGAATACCCATGGCGCATATTTTACGTGCAAAAGGGGTGTCTACATCAAGCCAAACACCCGTTTCTCCTGAAGAGCGGGTGGCTTCAATGTTCCAGTGCGCCAAGGTTTGTATGACGGCCTCTTCAAGAAAGCGCAGATACTTGTGCACATCGGTGAAGAAATGATCCAAATCGAGAATAGGGTAAGCCACTAACTGGCCGGGGCCATGAAACGTAATGTCTCCACCCCTATTGGTCTTGAAAAATTCGGCTCCTTTGCGCTTAAGCTCGTCCTCTGAAACCAACAGGTTTGAGAAATCTCCACTTTTGCCCAAGGTGTATACAGGGTTATGCTCGACAAACAGCAGGTAGTTCGACGTAGATAGCCGCAGTTGCTCACGGCGATTGCGCACCTTGAGGTCTACCGTCTGCTGAAATAACTTTTCTTGATACTCCCAGGCCTCCTTGTAATTGACGCGCCCGAGATATTCTACCTGCAAGATTGGCTTCATCTCACAAATGTAGCGATGATTGGGGTGTACTTCTTATTTTTGCGCATCTAAGAACCGTGATTATGGCCTTGTCTGAGCAAGAACTCATTAGAAGAGAAAAATTAGAGCGCTTAAGGGCGATGGGAATCAATCCGTACCCTGCCGCCGCTTATCCAGTGACCCACAGCTCAACGGCTATAAAAGCGAACTATAAAGAAGGTCAGCAGGTGGTCGTTGCCGGAAGGTTAATGTCTAGGCGCATTCAAGGAAAAGCCTCTTTCGCCGAATTGCAAGACGCCGAGGGGCGCATTCAGCTCTACTTTAACCGAGACGAAATCTGCACCACTGAAGACCACACCCTTTACAACGAGGTCTACAAGAAACTGCTAGACATAGGTGATATTATCGGGGTCGAAGGGGTATTGTTCACCACTCAGGTGGGTGAAAAGACCATCATGGTAAAACGCTTTAGCCTTCTGAGTAAGGCCTTACGCGTGTTGCCGCTTCCGAAAGAAGACGCTTCGGGAAAGGTGTACGATGAGTTTAACGATCCCGAACAGCGCTATCGTCAGCGATATGTCGACCTGATTGTGAATCCGTCAGTGAAAGACACCTTTGTTAAGCGCACCAAAATCACAAATACTATACGATCGTTCTTCAACGATAAAGGATATCTCGAGGTAGAGACCCCCATTTTGCAGCCCATTCCGGGCGGAGCCGCAGCGCGCCCCTTTATCACCCATCACAACGCACTAAATATTCCGCTGTATTTGCGCATAGCCAATGAACTCTACTTAAAGCGCCTTATTGTAGGCGGATTTGACGGGGTTTACGAGTTCGCCAAAGACTTCAGAAACGAGGGCATGGACCGCACCCACAACCCAGAGTTTACCGTAATGGAGCTCTACGTGGCCTACAAAGACTACTTCTGGATGATGCAAACCACCGAACAACTCTTAGAAAAGGTTGCCCTTGAGGCTACCGGAAGCACGGTAGTTAAGGTGGGTGAACAGCAAATCGACTTCAAGGCTCCCTACCCTAGAGTGCCGATTTTAGAGGCCATCAAAACGCACACCGGTTACGATGTCAGTCAGATGGATGAGGCCCAACTGCGTGAAACGGCCAAAGCCCTGCACTTAGAGGTAGATGAGCGCATGGGAATAGGTAAGCTCATCGATGAAATTTTTGGAGAATGCTGCGAGCATCATTACGTGCAACCCACCTTTATCATTGACTACCCCAAAGAGATGAGCCCACTTACCAAAGAGCACCGTGAAAACCCAAAACTCACCGAACGCTTTGAACTCATGGTAAACGGAAAAGAATTGGCCAACGCTTACACCGAGCTAAACGATCCTATCGAGCAACGTCAGCGGTTTGAAGAACAGCTGAAACTCTCAGAGAAGGGCGACGACGAGGCCATGTTTATCGACCACGACTTTTTGCGCGCCCTTGAATATGCTATGCCTCCCACCTCTGGAATAGGCATAGGCATAGACCGCTTGTGCATGCTACTCACCGATAACGCCTCTATTCAAGAGGTCTTGTTTTTTCCGCAGATGCGCCCAGAGAAAAAGCCATTGACACTCAGTGAAGAAGAAAAGACAATTGTCGATTTACTGCAGCAGCGCGACGGATCTGCCGACTTGGCGGAACTCAAAGCAGCAAGCGGTTTAAGCGGTAAAAAATGGGACGCCTCGATGAAAAACCTATCTAAGTTAGGTGCGCTTAGCGTTGAGAAGACAAATGAGGGATTAACGGTAAGCCTTTCTCTGTAGTTCGATCTGTTAAAACAACCTCAAAGAAGCCTCATTTGTGGTATCTTGAGGGCTGTTTTTAAAGGATTGAAACATGACCAAAAATTGGAATGCCCTACTCGTACTGGCTGCTGCCTTGCTTTTTGTGCAACCCGCAGAGGCCCAGTTTAAGTTTCTAAAGAAGAAAAAAACTCCGGCCCCTACTGAAAAGCCGGCTCCACCCAAGAAAAAAGAAAAGATCAAGCCGTATGCCGAGGTAATCACCAAAGATGCCAAAAGCGACAGCGGATTATTCACCGTTCACCAGGTTGACGAAGACTTCTTCTACGAAATTCCCGATGAATTATTTGGAAGAGAGATGCTGATGGTGAGCCGCATTTCAAAAACCGCCGACGGCATCGGTTTTGGTGGAGGAAAAATCAATACCCAAGTGCTGCGCTGGGAAAAACGCGCCACAAAGGTGCTTCTAAGAGTGGCCTCATACTCTAATGTGGCCGCCGACAGCCTGCCTGTATATGAGGCGGTGGTCAACTCAAATTTTGAACCGGTGTTGTATAGCTTCGACATTGAGGCCGTTCGCAAAGATTCTTTGGGACCTGCCACTGTTATCAAGGTCAACGACTTATACACCAAAGACGTCGTTGCATTGGGGCTCCCTGACGGATACCGCACTCGATACAAGGTAAGTCGACTAGACACCGAACGATCTTTTGTAGAATCGATCAAGTCATATCCACAGAATATCGAAAACCGCCATGTTAAAACCTACCTGGCCAAAAGTCCGCCGAGCAATGCTGACACCGGATCGATTTCTATAGAGATTAACAACTCTATGATTCTGCTTCCTGAAGAGCCGATGAAGCGCCGCTATTTTGATGAGCGCGTCGGATGGTTCGCCAGAAGCCAAACCGACTATGGGCTAGACGCTCAAAAGTCAAAGTCGGTGACCTATCTCGACCGATGGAGACTAGAAGTAAAAGACGAGGACATCGAAAAATTTGAGCGAGGAGAACTGGTAGAGCCTAAAAAACAGATTGTTTATTATATCGACAGAGCCACTCCCGAACAATGGAGACCTTATATCAAACAGGGTATAGAAGACTGGCAAATAGCCTTTGAGGCAGCCGGATTCAAAAACGCCATCATCGCCGCCGATCCGCCAAGCCCAGAAGAAGATCCCGAATGGTCTCCCGAAGACGTGCGCTATTCAGTGGTGCGCTATTTGGCTTCACCGATTCCAAATGCGAACGGTCCGCACGTGAGTGACCCCAGAAGTGGCGAGATCTTAGAATCAGACATCAACTGGTACCACAACGTAATGACCCTGTTGCGCAATTGGTTCTTCGTTCAGACGGCCGCCATCAATCCAGAAGCCCGTTCTGTAGAATTCAAAGACGAAATAATGGGGCGCTTAATTCGATTTGTCTCTGCCCACGAGGTGGGGCACACCCTTGGGTTACCACATAATATGGGATCGTCAGTGGCCTTTCCGGTAGATTCATTGCGTTCGGCTAGCTTCACCCAGAAATACGGAACGGCTCCGTCTATCATGGACTACGCCCGTTTTAATTACGTGGCTCAGCCCGGAGACGAAGGCGTAGCCCTTATGCCTAACATCGGCGTCTACGACAAATACTCCATTAATTGGGGATACCGCCCGATCTTAGATAAAAGCGCCGAAGAAGAAAAGCCCATTCTGAATGAGTGGATCTTGAAGCATGCCGATGACCCCATGTATCGATTCGGGCATCAGCAAGTGGGTGACATTGTAGACCCTAGTTCTCAAACCGAAGACCTAGGAGACGATGCCGTTAAGGCGAGCAATTACGGTATTGCCAACCTCAAGCGCATTCTGCCCAATCTTAGAGAATGGACCACTAAAGAAGGTGAAAACTACAGCGACCTTTCTGAGATGTACGGTCAAGTGTTCGGGCAGTTCAGCCGCTACATGGGTCACGTCTCTAATCATATAGGCGGCGTATACGAGTACCACAAAACAGCTGATCAAAAGGGCAATGTATACACTCCGGTGCCTCTAAAAAAGCAGCGTGAATCATTAAACTTCTTGCACAAGCAACTCTTCGAAACTCCTTACTGGCTCATCGACAAAGACATTATTGCCAACACCGAATATTCGGGCATTGTTGAACGCATGCGCTCGCTGCAATCGCGTTACCTCGACACTATGCTTTCTCTCGGAAAATTGGCTCGACTAGTTGAGCAAGAGACCCTTTACGGATCTCAGGCCTACAGCCTGGTGCAGTTCACAAAAGATTTGCGCCTAGGCCTATGGAACGAGCTCTACTCTGGGCAGGCCATAGACACCTACCGAAGAAATCTTCAAAAAGGACACATCAAACGTTTAGGCTACTTGCTCACAGCAGATTCTCAGCGCAAACTTCCTGATGTTGGCGGATACCGCAAATCAACGGCCGTAACCACCGATCAATCAGATATTCGCTCTATTGCCCGAGCTGAACTGGTGAACCTAAGAGCCGCCATCTCCGCGAACATAGGAGCCACAAATGATGCCATGAGCCGCTACCACCTTCAAGACGCCGTCTCAAGAATCAATGAGCTGCTTGACGAAGACTAGCTAGAAACTACATCGAATGCACCCAATCCCCGGCCTTCAGCCGGGGATTTTTTTAGTATACCCCTATCAAAAGTTTAACAACGCTTTAGCATGCATTGAAAAACCTAGGCCCGTACTTTGCTGTGTAATTAAAAAAAGATGAAAATACTTCTTAGCCTAACCGCATTGAGTCTAGCCCTTTTAGGGCAAGCCCAGGTAATCATTGAGCGCACTGATAACGACAAGCACATTGTGATAGAACTAGACTCGGTCACGTATAACGATGCCAGCGAATCGCTCATCTTAAAAAGAGGCAAAGGCATTAGTAGCTTTCGCTTTTCAGCCGATGATTCCGATGAAAAACTAAGTGCTGATCAACGTGCAGCGCTTATGACAAAACGCATGACCCTACACCTAGACCTCAACGAGAAGCAAGAAGGCCAGGTGGCAGCTATAAACCAATCGCATCAGCAGTCAATGGAATCATTGAAAGAAGGCAAAGAGGGTTTTGAAAAGCAGTCGGCCATTCTCGATGAGCAGATCAAGCACCAGCGTCAGCTCAAAGAAGTACTTGATTTGGTGCAATACGCCAAATTCAAAGACATGCACCAAAACATGCGTGAAGCCCATCACAAAGGGTCAAACGCCGATCACAGAAATAAGCCTGTTAAAAACATAAAGTGGAAGGTCGAAAACGAAGAAGACACCCCTGCCGTTCAGCACCACAACGTGCGGGTCATTGCCAAGCGCTTTGAAACAGGCAAGCTTCACGAAGATGGCCCCGCACGCCGAAAACGCAGCATGGCCTTTATTAGTGATGGTGAAAAACCCCTAATGATCATAGACGGTAAAGAAGTTGAAGACGAAACGACTATGAACGACATCGATCCTAGTCACATTAAATCTGTAGAAGTTTTAAAAGGAGACGCAGCGGTTAAGAAATACGGCGAAAAAGCTAAAAATGGTGTCATCCTAATCACCACCAAAAAATAGGGTTTAGTTTTATGTTTACGTGAAAAAGGCCTCCGTTATCTACAGCGGGGGCTTTTTTATTTAAGAGCTTTTGCTAGAAGTCTTTCAGTGCTGTTAGGGTCTTATCGATATCGGCTTCACTAAGCGCATCGTTTAAAAAATAACTCTCAAATGCCGAGGGCGGAAGGTACACTCCACGATCAAGCATGTGGTGAAAGTAGCGCTTAAATGTATCGTTATTGGCCCTAGCGGCCGACTCAAAATCAACCACTGGCTCTTCGTCGAAATGAACAGACAGCATGCTTCCATAGCGATTTATGGTGTGCGGGATTCCCTTTTCTCTGAGTGTAGACTCTATTCCGCGGTGCACAGACGCCGCTTTATCGGCCAAGCGCCTAAACACCTGAGGGTCGTTTTCAATAGACTGCAGCATGGCTAGTCCGGCTGCCATGGCGAGCGGATTTCCGCTGAGCGTGCCCGCTTGATACACCGGACCTTCAGGTGCCAGGTGACTCATGATTTCACCACGAGCGGCAAATGCCCCAACAGGGAGTCCTCCACCAATCACCTTTCCGAACATCACCAGGTCAGCCCGAACCGACGTAGTCTCTTGGGCGCCCCCTTTGGCTAGACGAAACCCGGTCATCACCTCATCGAAAAGCAACAAAATGTTGTGCGCATCACACAGGTCTCTTAAGCCGTGCAAAAAGCCCGATTCGGGCACTATGCAGCCCATATTTCCGGGTACGGGCTCGACGATAATCGCGGCGATCTCATCGGCATTTGCTACCACTAAACTGCGCACAGATTCTATGTCATTATAACGTGCCAGCAGGGTGTCTTGAGCGGTTCCCGGAGTAACGCCAGGGCTACTCGGGCTTCCGAAGGTAACCGCGCCACTTCCGGCTTGGATCAAAAAGGAGTCTGAATGGCCGTGGTAACAACCCGCAAATTTGATGATCTTGTGGCGACCGGTATACCCCCTAGCCAGTCTGACAGCGCTCATGCAGGCCTCAGTTCCGCTATTCACAAAGCGGATCTTATCGATGTTCGGAACCATTTTAACGGCGAGTTCAGCCAATTGGGTTTCGAGCTCGGTAGGCATTCCAAATGAGGTTCCTTTTTCTGCGGTGCGTTTAACCGCTTCAATCACAGGCTCAAAGGCGTGGCCAAAAAGCAATGGACCCCAAGAAGAGATGTAATCTATAAGCGTGTGGCCGTCTTCGGTAAATAAATGAGCTCCTTTGGCTTGCTTTACAAAAACCGGATGCCCCCCTACCGACTTAAATGCCCGAACGGGAGAGTTCACTCCGCCGGGAATCACCTTATTGGCAGCGGCAAAAAGCGCACTACTTCTTTTGTACTCCATCCTTAATTAGATCTGGGAATTTCAAGAATCTGACCGACAGATAAAGTGTCAGAATCAAGTATGTTCATTTTCTTAAGAGCATCGATACTAACCTCATAGCGCTTGGCAATACTGTAAAGTGTGTCGCCCGGTGTCACCCGATGTGCCAAACCTCTACCCGCATCGGCAATCTGATTAGTAGCCTCTTTACTCATACGCTTAGTACGACGCGTGGTCTCTGCGAGTTTATTTCTGGTATCATTGATCACCTCTGCTAGACGCTCTTTGCGCGAATCTCTCTTGAGCATTCTTTTGCGTTTGCCAATGGTCTGTTGATCGTATTGGGCCAAATCGTGTTTCTCAATGATTCGAATGAGCTTATCGCCATAACTTTTATCTGTGGCGTATCCGGCCGCCCTTAATCCATGGGCCCACTCTTTATAATCGGTAGCCCTTAGTTCAAACAGCGATGAATAACGCGGCCTAGAGGTCAAAAATTGCGAATGGTCTCGGTACGACGACAGTGGATTTCTGTACTTTCTAAAGCATTCTCCCGCGGCGTCGTCGTCATGTGAAACGCTTTCGCCCTTCCAGCTGTCATGGCACTTGATGCCAAAATGATTATTAGACTCTTTTACTAGTTTACTACGCCCCGCGTTAGTTTCAAGAATACCTTGAGCTAAGGTAATGCTCGCCGGAACTCCGTAGAGTTTCATCTCTTTCATCGCAGGCTCGGCAAAAGCCGCTATGTAGTCTTTCTCGTCATTAAAGCGCTCGTAGTCTTTTGCCGACCACGATTTTAAACCGCTGTTTCCGACAAAATCTTTGGCCCGTTCACCCAGAGTGAGTGTCTGAGATTCTGGCGTAGTTGATCGGGCAATAGAATACACATTCGGATTGGGGGTACAACTGCTCATCACCACAAGAGCGATGGCCGCCAAAAAATAGGTCAGGAGGCTTTTTTGCTGCATGAAGTCAAGATTAATGGGGCATTCTTTTTTTCTAATCGGGAGTTCATTCCTTCAATCCCTTGAAGTCCTCCGGTATGTATAGCCAAAATTACACTTCCTTTAGGTATCGCGCCACAGCGAACCCTATCTAAAATTCCAAACATCATTTTCGCGGTGTACACCGGATCAAAAAGCACTCCAGTTTGTTTCAGCCACTGGTTCATGCATTGAACAAGAGGGTCTGTGATTTTAGCATAGCCGCCAAAAGTATAGTCGTGAATAATTTCGTAGGTCGATTTCTTAGTGAAACGGCCCACTTCGGCCGCTAAGTCATGGTGGTCAAGGGCGGCGAAGCCCAGCACTCGCTGCTGGGGTCTCGCCGCCTCTACAAGACCCGCCAGGGTCGCCCCTGTGCCCACCGAACAACAAATATAATCGGCGGCAAAATCTTCTTCGGTAAGCATTTCAGCGACCCCTTTAACAGCTAGGGCGTTACTTCCGCCCTCAGGAATCATATAAATGCCGTCTTGGGCACATAGGTGTTTAGCTTTCTTTTCGTCTCGGGTAAGCTCTCGATAGCGCTCACGACTTACGAATATAAATTTCATTCCGAGAGACTGGGCCTTGCTCAAGGTCGGATTTTCGTCTACTCGGTTGTTCAATTCTTCGCCTCGAATGATTCCGGTCGATTTAAATCCGTGTTCTGCAGCGGCGGCGGCAGTGGCTAAAATATGGTTGGAATAAGCTCCGCCAAAAGTCAGCAGCGTATGCGCTTTTTTGAGTCGGGCGGCCTCTAAATTGTATTTGAGCTTTCGGAATTTGTTTCCCGACATAAGCGGATGCAACTGATCTTCACGCTTGATAATCAAAGTCACTTCGCGCGATTGAAGCAGTGGAAGCTGAAGTGCTTGGTTCATACTCTGTTGCATATGTTGTCAAAGTTAATCGTTCAATCTCAAGGCCGCGCCCCCTGCTTATCAATACTTACGAACAGCCGGGTTATCTTTGGCAAGAGATGAAGAAAATTATTCCGCCCGAAGAAGGCGACTACTACACAGAAAATGGATACCGGGTCTTCACCGAGAAATACCACTTAAAACGCGGTTACTGCTGCCAAAGCGGATGCCGTCATTGCCCCTACGGATTCGATAAAAACCGACCACCCCTGTAAAATATGAAGGGTTAAAGTATAGGAGCATTTTAACACAAAATCAACACTTTAGGTCGTAACTTTAGGTAATTAACTATAGTTAACCGCCTTGAATCGCTGCTATGAAAAAAGGACTATTATTTGGATTAGTCGTACTGTTTTTAACTAGTGCATGCACTTCGCTGAGGGTCTATACCGATTACGATACCGGCGTTAATTTTTCTACCTACAAGACGTTTGCCTTTTACAAACCGGGCATTGATAAAGCTGAGATCTCGGATTTAGAGAAGCGCCGCATTCTTCGGGCAATCGAATCGGTGCTCGAAGAGAAGGGATATCGAAAAAGCGAATACGCCGATTTGCTCGTGACAATCGCTACCAAAGAGTCAGACGATATTACGGTTTCTACCCAAACCTTTGGCGGTTGGGGTTGGGGTTGGGGATTCAACCCCTGGATGATGGGCCCGGCCATGAATAACCAAAACGTCAATACTACCAACCGCGGAGAGCTCATTGTTGACCTTCTCGACGCAGCTGACGAAAAGCTTATTTGGCAAGGCAAAGCGCGCGGACTAATTACCGATGTGCGCAACCCAGAAACCCGTCAACGTATTATTGATGGCTATATTGAAAGCATACTAAAGAAGTTCCCCGTTAAGGGCAGTTTAAGGCCAGAGAAGTAGGCCCCATAAATTAAAAACGGTGGTAGTCTTCTGTCAGAGTAGACCTTGCGCAGTTCCCGCTCAGAGAAGGCCTTGCGCCGCCTCTAAAGCCTTACTAATGCCGTGAGGATCTTTACCTCCGGCGGTGGCGAAAAACGCCTGGCCCCCTCCTCCTCCTTGAATGTGCTTGCCGAGCTCGCGTACCATGACTGAAGCGTCGTAGTTGCGCTCAGTCGCCAGGTGTTTGTCGATGTAAATCGACAGCAGCGCCTTGCCGCCGGCGTTCGAGGCCAAGACCAAGAAGAGGTTTTTGTGTTGAGCGGCTAGTTCGAACGACAGCGATTTCATCTCGGCCGCGTCAAGGGCTGTCGCCACCGCCGCAAATTGCACGCCGTTAATGTCTTTTAAAGCCCCTTCGAGCTCGTGTTTGAATTGGCTCAGTTTTTCGGCCTTGAGATTTTCGAGTTCGGCGCGAAGCTCCTCATTCTCTTGCACCAAATCGGCAACCCCTTTGAGCAGGTCTTGCGCCTTGGGTAATGCCTGGGCAATCGCCTCAAGCTTTAGCTCATGGTCGTTAAAATAGCTTCTGACCGCCTGGCCGGTAATGGCTTCTATGCGTCGAATACCTGAGGCCACGGCGCCCTCGCTTTTGATCTTAACATGCCAGATCTCAGCTGTGTTGTTCACATGAGTGCCTCCGCACAATTCTATAGAGTCGCCAAAGCGAATGGTGCGTACCTCATCGCCGTATTTTTCTCCAAAGAGGGCCATGGCGCCCTCGGCTATCGCCTCAGCCATAGCGACCGATCTGCGCTCTTGCAAGGGCAGCGCGGCTGCGATGCGCTGGTTCACCAGCGCCTCGACCTTCGCTAACTCTTCAGAGGTGAGTTTGGCAAAATGAGAGAAATCAAAGCGAAGGGCATCGGGCCTTACCGATGAGCCGCGCTGCTCTACATGACTTCCGAGTACCTCTCTAAGAGCTTGATGTAACAGGTGTGTAGCGCTGTGGTTGGCGGTGGTTTCTTCGCGGTGTTGAGCGTTTACCTTAGCGGTAAAGCTGGCCTCAAGGTCTGAGGGTAGCTTTGAGGCGGTGTGTACAATCTCGTTGTTTTCCTTCTTAGTGTCCAAAATGCTAATGCGCTGCTGTTCTTGATTGAAGGTGTATTCTAGTAGGCCACTGTCTCCAATCTGCCCCCCACCCTCTGGGTAGAAAGGGGTTTTTGAAAGCACCAGTTGATAGGCTAGCTTATCTTTTTGCTTGACCTCTCGGTATTTGAGTAGTTTAACCCCTTCAGCGGTGAGTGTGTCGTAGCCCACAAATCCTTCATTTGGCGCACTAGATACGCTGATCCAGTCGCTCTTGTCTGTTGCCGCATCGGCTTTTGAGCGTTGTTTTTGTTCGGCCAGGGCCCCTTCAAAGCCTTTTTGGTCGTAGGTATATCCGCGCTCGCTGAGAATCAGTGCGGTGAGATCAATGGGGAATCCGAAGGTGTCGTATAGTTCAAAGGCCTTTTCGCCTGCTATAGTTTTATCCGTAGACTCGGTAATCACCTTATCGAGCAGTTTCAGTCCCTGTTCAAGGGTGGCTAAAAACGAATGCTCTTCTTCTCTAATAACTTGAGTAATGAGTTTTTCTTGAGCCTTGAGCTCCGGAAAAGCTTTACCCATCTCAGCAACCAGTGTGCTTACCAGTTCGTTAACAAAGGGGCTCGATTGACCTAGAAAAGTGAATCCGTAGCGAATGGCGCGTCTAAGAATACGTCTGATGACGTATCCGGCTCCGGTGTTACTAGGAAGTTGTCCATCAGCAATAGCAAAGGCCACTGCTCTGACGTGGTCGACTACCACGCGAATAGCAATATCGGTCTCTCTTGAGACCCCGTAGGGTTTCGAAGTAAGCCCAGTCAATTTTGTTATGAGCCCACTAAATACATCGGTGTCGTAGTTAGATGTTTTTCCTTGAAGGGCCATGCATAAGCGCTCAAAACCCATTCCGGTGTCTACGTGCTTTTCGGGAAGTGGTTCAAGTGATCCGTCTGCCTTGCGGTTGTATTGCATGAATACAAGGTTCCACACCTCAACTACCTGCGGATGGTCGGCATTTACGAGCGCGGCACCAGGGGTGGCCGCGCGCTCCGCCTCGCTGCGCAAATCGATGTGAATCTCTGAACAAGGTCCGCAGGGGCCTTGATCGCCCATCTCCCAGAAATTGTCTTTTTTGCTTCCTTTTAGAATGCGCTCCTCAGGCAGAAAAGCTTTCCAAAGGTCGTAGGCTTCCTTATCGAGATCGAGCCCATCGTCTTCACTGCCTTCAAAAATGGTTACATAAAGGCGGGCTTTATCGAGTTGGTAGACCTCCGTAAGTAGCTCCCAGGCCCACTCGATGGCTTCTTTTTTAAAGTAATCGCCAAAGCTCCAGTTTCCGAGCATTTCAAAGAGCGTGTGGTGATAGGTATCTTTACCCACCTCTTCGAGGTCGTTGTGTTTTCCGCTTACACGTAAGCACTTTTGCGTATCGGCCACGCGCCGTGTTTTAGGCGTAGAGTTTCCTAAGAAAAACTCCTTAAATTGGTTCATTCCGGCGTTGGTAAACAAGAGCGTCGGATCGTTTTTCATAACCAGCGGAGCAGACGTAACGATCTGGTGCTGTTTAGATTCGAAGAATTCTAAGAAGGTGGCCCGTATGCGGTTGGCGTTCATGGCAAAAACTTATCTTTGAGAAGATTTTGGCCCAAAAATAGTGCAATTTGGAAGACAAGCAGCGCAAGCAAAAGTATTACTACGACCCTGAGACGCTCTCTTACCGCCAGGTGAGCAAAAAGCCCCTCAGAAAAATCGGTCAGTTTTTCTTGTTTTTCTTGGCCTCGGCTACAGCCGGAATGTTCTTTTTCTTTTTTCTAAACCAAGCGGGGCTGGTGCGCAACACTAATGAGATTGTGTTGCAGCGCGAACTAGACAACTATAAACGCGATTATGGGCAGTTTTTGAAGCGACTTGACCGCACCGTAGAGGCCTTAGAAAACCTTCGACAACGCGACAACGAGGTTTACCGATTGTATTTCGAGATGGACCCTATCGCTGAAGAACAATATTATGCCGGCTTTGGTGGGGTGAATCGCTATAAAAAATACGACGGATTCAACAATTCCGATCTGGTCAAAGAGGTAGCTAAAAACCTAGATGTTATCGAGAAAGCACTGGTCAACCAGTCGGGCTCGCTTGACGACATTTCAGAAATGCTCCCTAATCGCAAAGAATACCTCGAGGCCATTCCGACCATTCAACCGGTAATGAACGAGAACTTAAGACGCATGGCATCCGGATACGGATGGCGTAGCGATCCCTTCACCAAGGTGCGCAAGTTTCACTATGGCATGGACTTTTCGGCCCCGGTAGGTACGCCTATTTTTGCGACCGGTAACGGCGTAGTTACCCGAGCCGACCAGCGGGCATCTGGCCTTGGCAGGCACATTCGCATTGATCACGGCTTCGGGTACGTCACCCTTTACGGGCACCTATCGAAGTACAATGTCAGAAAGGGCCAAAAAGTAAAGCGCGGTGATATCATAGGTTATGTGGGCAACTCAGGGCGATCTCTCGGATCGCACTTGCACTACGAGGTGTTCAAGAACGGTAGACATGTAAACCCCATTGACTTCTACGCCGGAACCCTTTCGGCCGAAGACTATGAAATTCTACAACAGCGCGCCTCATTGTACAACCAATCTCTCGATTAATGCACCTCAATCTGCCTGAGAAACGGTATTACAAAATTGGAGAAGTATCCGAAGCGTTTGGAGTAAACGCATCCCTCATTCGCTTCTGGGAAAAAGAATTCACCACCATAAAGCCAAAGAAAAACGCAAAAGGAGATCGCCGCTTTACTCCCGATGACGTGCAGCAACTCAAGCGCATCTACGAATTGGTAAAAGAAAGAGGATTCACCCTTGAAGGGGCTAAAATTGAATTGTCAAAATCACGAAATTTGTACCAACAAAATCAAGCACTCGTCTCTAGGCTGGTGCATTTAAAAGACCAATTAATAGACTTAAAAAACAACCTTAAAAAATAAGCATCATGAAAAAAATCTACATCGTTTTAGCTATTCTAATCCTTGGAGCCTTTTCTGTGGTCGGATGGTTTGTAGGCACCAACAACCGCTTTGTCGAAATGAAGGGTAATTCTACTAAACAATGGGCCAATGTAGAAAGTTCGTACCAGCGCCGCTCTGACCTTATCGGTAATCTAGTAAATACCGTAAGAGGTGCCGCCGATTTCGAGCGTAACACCTTGACGGCAGTGGTCGAAGCACGTGCAAAAGCCACTAGCACCACCATCGACGCCAACAATTTAGACCCCGCTCAGCTAGAGGCATTTCAAGCGGCTCAGGGCCAACTCTCATCGGCGCTCTCGCGACTGCTGGTAACCGTTGAGCGCTATCCCGAGCTCAAGGCCAATCAAAATTTCTTAGAGCTGCAGTCTCAACTCGAGGGCACTGAAAACCGCATCAATGTAGAACGCACGCGCTACAACAATATTGCCGGAGATTACAACATCGCTATTAAAAAGATTCCAGCTAGCATAGTAGCGAACTTCGGAAATTTCACTGAAGTCGCTCTATTCCAAGCTGAATCAGGAGCAGAAACCGTTCCTGAGGTAAACTTCAACTTCTAAATGGCCTCAGAAACTTTTTTTACCAAAGAACAAGAAGCGCAAATCGTCAATGCCATTAAGGCGGCCGAGAAAAACACCTCTGGAGAGATACGGGTTCACATCGAACCCAGCACCAAGGGTAAACCTGCATTAGAACGCGCCATTGAGGTCTTCCAAGAGCTCGAGATGCATCAGACCGAAGCCAGAAATGGCGTGTTGCTCTACCTCGCCTTTGAAGACCACAGCTTCAGCATTTTTGGAGACAAGGGCATCAACGAGGTGGTTGGCGCAGATTTTTGGAACAGCACACGTGACCTGATGCAATCGGCTTTTAAAAACGCCGAGTTCGCAAAAGGCCTAGTCGATGGCATCACCGAAGCCGGCAACGCACTTAAAACCTATTTTCCGTATCAAAAAGACGATCAGAACGAACTCGATGACCAAATTTCAAAAGGTTAAAACCTCACTTTTTACCCTGAGTTTTTTAAGCCTAAGTTTACTTAGCTGGGGGCAATTCGAAATACCTGAGGTGCCCTCGAAGCAGACTTCGGTTTACGATTACGCCCAGGTGCTCGATGCAAAACAACGCAGGGCTCTAGAAGAAAAGCTCGTGCGCTATGCCGATTCGACCTCAACGCAAATGGTCTTCGTGAGTATTTCGTCTACCGAGGGTGAAGACATTCAGTACCTAGGCGCCAATTGGCTGACCAAATGGGGCATTGGCCAGGCCGGAAAAGACAACGGAATTCTCATCTTACTCGCTCGTGAAGATCGCCGCATCGGTATCAGCACAGGATACGGAGTAGAAGATCGACTCACTGACGCCCTCTCTAAGCGCATCATCGAAAACCTGATCTTACCCAGTTTTAAGCAAGGCGACTACTACGGAGGGCTTTCCATCGGAGCCGATGCCATCTTTGCAATACTTAACGGCGCCTACACAGAAGATCGAGACCTCAGTGCAAAAAATGCCGACCGAGTAGGCTCTCTGCTGTTCTTGCTTATTGTTATCGTGCTCATTATCGCCTACCTCGTGCGCAAAGGCAAAGGAGGCTCCGGTCCAGGCGGAGGCATACACCGCGGCCCTGATCTACTCGATGTGCTCATCTTAAGCTCAATGGGTCGCCGTAGTGGCGGCTTCGGCGGCGGAGGTGGCTTTGGCGGAGGTGGCTTTGGCGGCGGAGGTTTCGGTGGCGGATTCGGCGGAGGCTTTGGCGGAGGCGGCGGCGCCTCTGGGGGTTGGTAGCTACTTTTTGCGCATAAAGATAGTAATGGGAACGCCCTCAAAGTCAAACTGACTGCGCAGCTGATTCTCGATAAAGCGCTTGTAGGGGTCTTTCACGTATTGGGGCAGGTTGCAGAAAAAGGCGAACTGCGGATAGTATCCTGGCAACTGCGTGCAGAATTTGATCTTGACGTATTTTCCTTTCAGCGAAGGCGGAGGGCGATTCTCAATAATCGGCAACATCACATCGTTCAGCTTGTGGGTAGGAACACGCTTAGAGCGGTTTTCAAAGACCTTGACCGCAGTCTCAATTGCTTTGAAGATCCGCTGCTTTTCGAGCACAGAGATGAAAATAATCGGAACGTCGGTAAAAGGCTCCATGGCCTCTTTGATTTTTAGGGTGTAGTCGCGGACCGAGTTGGTCTCTTTATCTATTAGATCCCACTTATTCACCAATATAACTATGCCTTTATTGTTTCGGTGTGCTAACCAAAAATATTCTGCACCTGCCCATCAAAACCGCGGTTGGCATCAAAAATGAGCAAGCATACATCGGAGTGTTCGATTGCGCGCACTGATCGCATCACCGAATAAAACTCCAGGTCTTCGCGCACCTTCGCCTTGCGGCGAATTCCGGCTGTATCCACTAGGTTGAACTCGAATCCGAAACGGTTGTAACGCGAGTCGTTAGTGTCTCTTGTAGTACCGGGTATATCGGTCACAATGTGGCGATCTTCGCCCAATAGTGCGTTGATAAACGAAGACTTGCCAGCATTGGGCCTTCCGACTACCGCAAAACGCGGTAACTCGTTTGGCTCGGCCTCCACTTCTTCGGGTAACGACTCAATAAGGGCGTCTAGTAAATCACCTGTTCCGCTTCCGTTGACGCTTGAGACCGTGTAGTAATCGCCAAGACCCAGCGCGTAAAATTCTACGGCTTCGGCCTCGCGCATCGCATTGTCTACTTTGTTTATGGTGAGAAAAACGGGTTTATTGTGGCGACGTAAGAGTTTAGCTACGTCTTCATCCATAGCAGTAACTCCCGACTCCACGTCAACCATGAAAATGATGGCGTCTGACTCATCGATGGCTAATTCTACCTGCTTGTCAATTTCTTTCTCAAATATATCGTCTGAACCAACCACGTATCCGCCAGTGTCAATAACTGTAAAGTCACGGCCGTTCCAGTCAGATTTTCCGTAATGGCGGTCTCGAGTAACCCCGCTAACGGCGTCTACAATAGCCTCGCGACGCTGAATGAGTCTATTAAAAAAAGTTGATTTGCCTACATTAGGTCGCCCTACTATGGCTACAATTGCTCCCATGGATTTCTAAAAGTGATGGCAAAGGTAGCCGAATTTTGGCAACACTTGAGCGCGGCAGGCTAAAGAGAGCAGCCCGAAAGGCTGCCACTAACCTTGATAGCCGAAACGGCGCAATTGATTTTCATCGCTACGCCAGTTTTTGCTCACCTTAACATGCATCTCTAGATGAATCTTTTTGGCAAAAAACTGCTCTAAATCTTTGCGCGCTTCGGTACCTACTCGCTTAAGCCCCTTGCCTTGATGCCCAATGATAATGCCCTTTTGAGTATCGCGCTCTACCATGATCACAGCTCCTATATGAATGATGGTTTCGCTTTCTTTAAAAGACTCTATCTGAATTTCTACGGCATACGGAATCTCCTTGTCGTAGTGTAGCAATATCTTTTCACGAATGACCTCGCTCACTACAAAGCGCTCGGTTTTGTCGGTAAGCTGGTCTTTGGGGTAATAGGCCGGTCCAAGAGGTAATAACGCTTTAATGCGAGCCATCACCTGATCTACTCCAAAGCCCTCTAAGGCTGATATCGGAAATATCTCTGCCCGAGGAAGCTGTGCTGTCCAATGATCTATCGCCTCATTAAGCGCTTCTTGATTTCCGACGTCAATTTTATTGATAAGCAAGAGCAAGGGGGAAGAAGCCTGCTGTAGTTTATGGAAAAACTGTTCGTCTTTTAACTGCTTCTCTCCGAGCTCAACCATGTACACTAAAATGTCGGCATCTTCAAAGGCCGACCGCACAAAATCCATCATCGATTCTTGTAGCTTATAGGCCGGATCTATGATACCCGGAGTATCTGAAAAAACCATCTGATAGTCTTCATCGTTGACAAAGCCCAAAATTCGATGTCGTGTGGTTTGTGCTTTAGACGTAATAATAGATACACGCTCTCCCACTAAGGCATTCATTAGGGTCGACTTTCCTACATTGGGGCTTCCGATGATA
Organism: Flavobacteriaceae bacterium; assembly: GCA_018402205.1. Classification (GTDB taxonomy): domain Bacteria; phylum Bacteroidota; class Bacteroidia; order Flavobacteriales; family Flavobacteriaceae; genus UBA3478. The sequence goes on along the minus strand of JAGYIX010000004.1, from coordinate 25,094 downwards.
TTAATATATCCTGAGCGGTGTGCATTACTCATAAGCGACCCGTTTTATAGCGTTCAAAATAATCTTTAGCTGAACGGTTTACGTGAGGTGCAAGCCACAATACCGCAATCATGTTAGGAATCAACATGAGTGAATAGGCCAAATCCATCAAATTGATCACTAAATCAACCGAGGCTACTGCAGCGATCACAATGGTGATGATGTAGAAATAGTTAAACCCTTTGGCTATTCGGGCATTGGTTAGGTACGAAAGACTCTTTACCCCATAGTACGAATAGGTCAAAATGGTCGATAGCGCAAAAGAAGTTACTGCGATCATAAGCAAAACGTCTCCCCAGCCAAATAGGGTTTTTTAAAAGCAATCAGGGTCATTAATATGCCGTTGGTTTCGGCCTCTAGATGAGCGCCACTTATCAGAATAACTAGGGCGGTTAATGTACACACCACAATGGTATCAATGAAAGGCCCAAGCATGGCCACCAATCCCTCTTGCACAGGCTCATCGGTCTTAGACTGCCCGTGGTACATGGGGGCCGAACCAAGCCCGGCCTCATTTGAAAACATGGCTCGCCGGGCGCCGAGAATGATCACTCCCCATAATCCGCCCGATACCGCAGTTTTAAGATTAAAGGCTTCTTTGAAAATGAGTCCGAAAGAGGGGCCTATAGCGCTAGCATTCATAAATAAAACAATAGCAACAGCGATCATATAAAAACCCACCATTGGGCCGACTACACGGGTAGCGACCTGCGCAATTTTTTGCACGCCACCGAAAATAACCGTGGCCGTAATGGCGGCTAGTACTAATCCTATAATCGCCTTCCAAGCAAGCGCAGAGCCCAGATCAAAGATGGTTTCGTTCGGATTCACCACCACCATAAAGGTCTGTGTAAACTGATTGGCTTGAAAAATGGCGAGGTACCCGATCATTCCCATAAGGGCATAAAAGACGGCCAATGGAGTGCCGATTTTACCCAGCCCCCTAGTCATATAATACATGGGGCCACCTTGAGCGATTCCGTTAGAATCTACCCCCCTAAACATAACGGCTAATGAGCAGCTGTAATATTTTATGGCCATTCCGAGAATGGCTACCATCCAGATCCAGAAAATAACTCCGGGCCCACCCAGATAAACCGCGATGGCCACCCCCGAGATATTACCTAAACCTACCGTAGAGGCAATGGCTGCAGAGAGCGCCTGTAAATGAGACACCTCACCGGTAGCCCCTTCTTTATCGTATTTACCTCTAGTAATATCAATCGCGTGCCTGAAATAACGGTACGGTTTAAAGCGCGAATACAGAGCCAGAAAGAGTCCGCCCCCAAGAAGCAATACCAGCATGGCTGTTTCTGTGTAGGGCAAAAGCCCCGCAACCCACTCATTGATTTGATTCATAAAAGCGAAGATAGCACTGATTTACGTTCTAGCCCTTTACCCCTTTTTAGTTTAAGCAATAGCAGCCTTATTTAGTCGTACACGGGCAGCAAATAAAAGCTAATTTAGAAGAGTTATGCACCCCAACTAAGTAATACCCCATGAGGTTAAACAGATTCTTTTCTTTTCTACTTCTTTCTCTAATCCACTATTCTTGCGTCGAACCTAGAAACGATACTGAAAATAAAGCTTTTGCACTCATTGACATGGCCATTGAAGCACACGGCGGAATGTCGTCTTACCTAAATCTCCACAAGCTTCACTATCAAAAAACGAGCATAACCATAAACAAAGAGAATCAGGTGGTTGATAGCTTGGTTCAGCACTTAAAACACCCCACAGTTCATGAAACTGAAGTGCAATTTATCGCTAGTGATCGACAGCTAAAAGCTAGGTATAACGGCACTGAATTAAGCGCCGAAATCGATGGATTAACCCAGTACGACACTGTAGTTCTAAGCAGCCTAAGAAATACAATAGACGCAGCAAACTTCGTATTTTTTCAGCCTTTTAAGTTGCGTGACACTTCTGCTCAGTTAAGGTATTTAGGAAACCGCACTCTTGCCTTAACCGAAAAGAACTTGGCTGTTGAAGCGCTATTGGTAAACTACCCTAATTCGCAAGATCAATGGTATTTCTTCTTTGACGGCAAAACAAAGCAAGTGGTGGCCAATGCCGTTTTACACGAAGGTAAAATGAGTTTAATCGTAAACGATTCTCTACAATGGCATAAAAACATGCTTGTTCATCACCACCGAACGAGTTATTTATCCAATACCAATTTTGAACTGATTAGACCACAGGCGCGTTACCTATACACTATGCTAGCTGTTGAGTGATTTTAGCTCTTTGTTGCCTATTATTTGACTTCTGGTCAGTTAGATGCAATAATACTTGGAGAATTCTAATTAAGTAGCTACATTTTCTACATTAATCAATACTCACTAAGTATCTCTTTTAAACAACATTCTCGTCTTTTTAAGTGGCTTTTAAGTGTCACCTCAGCATTGCTATTGTTTGTAGTAAGCTGCAATCAAAATGGCCCAACAGAAAAAACAGTAAGCATTTCTGGCCCAAACAAACAACTACCCGAACAGATAGACTTCACCTTTCACGTTAAACCCATTTTATCTGATCGCTGCTTTAAGTGCCATGGGCCAGACAAAAATGCCATTGAGGCCAAACTGAGCTTGCATACTGCAGAGGGAGCCTACGCCGCCTTAGGAGAGCACTTAGATCGCTTTGCGATTGTTCCGTTTGAGCCTGCCAAAAGTACCTTAGTAGGTCGCATCTTTAGCGAAGACGAGGCAGAGATGATGCCTCCGCCAGAGTCTAATTTAGCGCTAACCACTTACGAGAAAGAAATACTTAAGCGCTGGGTAGAACAAGGAGCCGAATACAAGACACACTGGGCTTTTGACGCTCCAGTTAAACCTGAAATTCCTGAACTCGACGCCTCTTGGGGGGCTACACCTATCGACGCTTTTATCCGCAATAAATGGCAAGAAATGGGGCTTTCAGCTTCGCCCGAAGCAGAAAAGACGCTACTGCTTCGCCGCCTAACCTTAGACTTAACTGGGCTTCCGCCCAGACCTGAAGAGCTCAAGGCTTTTGTAGCAGATGATTCGCCTGAGGCTTACACCAAAGTGGTTGATCGACTATTGGCCTCGGTAGATCACGCCGAGCACATGGCGGCGGAATGGATGAGTGTAGCCCGCTATGCCGATACACACGGGTATCAAGACGATTTCGAGCGTATCATGTGGCCATGGCGCGATTGGGTGATTCACGCCTTTAAAGAAAACATGCCTTACGATGAATTTGTCACCTACCAGTTGGCCGGTGACCTTATTCCTAACGCCACCAAAGAGCAGATTCTGGCTACAGGCTTTAACCGCAACCACAAAATCACCTATGAGGGCGGAGTGATTCCAGAAGAATACCGGGTAGAATACGTCGAAGACCGCACCAACACCTTCTCAACCGCCTTTCTTGGGCTCACCATGGAGTGTGCGCGTTGTCACGACCACAAATACGATCCTATATCTCAAGAAGAGCACTTTGAACTCTTTAGTTTCTTTAATAACCTCGACGAAAAAGGACTGGTTTCTGACAAAAACGAGATTCCGGCCCCTTATCTATCGCTAACCCAAGAAGATATTGATGGTGTGCTTGCCTTTGTAAACGCACCCGAAAACACAACAGACCAGAAAGCCAAGACTATTGACGTGATGGTCATGAAAGACATGTCGGCCCCAAGAGACACCTATATCTTAAACAGAGGCGTCTACAATCAACCCACCGAAAAGGTGTTTCCAGGAACTCCCGATCGGATACTTGAATTTTCTGATGAACTACCAAAAAATCGATTGGGTTTGGCAGAGTGGCTGTTTGATGAAAAGAATCCGCTTACCGCTCGCGTGGCGGTAAATCGTTTGTGGCAGCGCTTTTTTGGCGTAGGTCTGGTGTCAACGAGTGATGACTTTGGCAATCAGGGTAGCCTGCCAACGCATCCTGAATTACTGGATTATTTGGCCATTACGTTCAGAGAAAAGGCCTGGGATATGAATGCCATGATTTCACTAATCGTTCATTCAGATACCTACAAGCAATCGAGCAAGCTGACCCCCGAAAAATTGGAGATTGACCCCGAAAATAAGTGGCTATCTCGGGCACCTCGCTTAAGACTTTCTGCCGAAGTAATTCGCGACCAGGCGCTTGCTATGAGCGGGCTTTTAGTGAAAGAAGTCGGGGGCCCCAGCGTAAAACCCTATCAGCCAGATGGCCTGTGGAAAGAGACTACCGGAGGCGGTGGCGGCAGCACCGCTCGATACGTTCAAGGAAGCGGAAGCGAGCTCTACAGAAAGAGTATGTACACCTTTTGGAAGCGCACGGTTCCTCCTCCGAGCATGCTCAGTTTCGATGCCTCTTCTAGAGATTTATGCACGGTAAAAACTCCACAAACCAATACACCGCTTCAGGCGCTAGTACTGTTGAACGATCCGCAGATTATAGAAGCTGCAAGAGGGCTGGCGCAACAAAGCCTCCATAAAAACAACACCCTCGAAGACCAGCTTGAATACCTCTATTTAGCCACTACTGGAAGTTTACCAGACGCATCAAACCGTAAACAGCTAACGGCCTTGCATGCCGAAATGGTAGATCAGATAACACGTAAAGAGGTTGACCCAGAAACTTACTTAAGTGTGGGCAATTCTAAAGTGGAATCTTCTATGCAAAACACAAGCTTTACGGCCTTAGCCCTCACGGCGCATACCTTATTGAATCTCGATCAAACCATAACCCGAAGCTAGCATGAGTGAAAAGAAAATTATAGACGAGCGCGCGCTGCTGCTTAATCGCAGATCTTTCTTAGGAAAATCAGCAATGGGAATTGGCGGAGTAGGATTAGCTTCGTTATTGGGCAGCTCCTTTTTGGAACCAAACAGCCCACTAAGTGCAGGAGCAGCTTCTCCATCCGCTACACTTAAAGGAATTCTAGACGGGCTGCATCACCCGGCTAAAGTGAAACGGGTGATCTATCTTTTTCAAAGCGGTGGGCCTTCACAACTAGAGCTTTTCGATTACAAACCCCTGCTGAATAAGCGGCGCGGAGAAGACCTTCCAGACTCGATACGCAAAGGCCAGCGACTTACGGGCATGACTTCAGGGCAAGACACTTTTCCGCTAGTTGGATCCCAGTTTGGATTTAAACAATACGGAAACAATCCGGCCTGGATCAGCGACATCTTGCCGTACACCGCCAAGGTGGCCGACGATATTTGCGTGATCAACTCTATGCACACAGAGGCCATCAACCACGATCCGGCGGTTACCTTTTTTCAGACGGGCTCACAGCAACCCGGAAGACCCAGCATAGGCTCATGGCTTTCGTATGGGCTCGGAAGTGAAAACGAAAATTTGCCGGCTTTCACCGTTATGCTCTCGAGAGGAACAGGGCGACCACTTTCACAACCGCTCTACACGAGACTATGGGGCAACGGATTTTTGCATTCACTGCATCAAGGCGTGCAATTTAGGGCCGCCAAAGATCCGGTGCTTTATCTGAACGACCCTGAAGGAATGAATAAGAGTGCCAAACGAAGCATGCTAGACCATATTGCGGCGTTGAACGAATCGGCCTATACCGATTTTGGGGATCCAGAGATTCAGAGCCGCATTGCCCAATACGAAATGGCGTATAAAATGCAGACCTCGGTGCCCGACGTAATGGATACGGCAAACGAGCCCGATTACATTTACAAGATGTACGGGGCAGACGCCAAGATTCCCGGAACCTTCGCGGCCAACTGTCTACTAGCCCGCCGACTAGCTGAGAAAGACGTGCGCTTTATTCAGCTGTACCACATGGGCTGGGATCAACACGACAGCTTGCCCTCGGCCATAGCTCGACAGGCCAAAGACGTAGACCAAGCCTCGGCCGCCCTTATCATGGATTTGAAGCAACGCGGTCTTCTAGAAGACACACTTGTCGTTTGGGGCGGAGAATTCGGGCGCACCAATTATTCGCAAGGAACACTTACCGCAGACAACTATGGGCGCGACCACCATCCGCGCTGCTTTAGCATTTATATGGCCGGGGCGGCATTAAGCCCGGGCTTTACGGAAAAACCGATGATTTCGGATACAACATCGTAGAGAATCCGGTTCACGTACACGATTTTCAAGCCACTATGTTGCATTTGCTCGGTATTGACCACGAAAAATTCACCTACAAATACCAGGGGCGCAGATTCAGACTTACCGATGTCGAAGGCCATGTGGTGCACGATATACTCAGTTAAATCATTTATCTACTAGAAATCTATTTCTTATGAATCGCAAAGACTTTATGAAAACTACTGCAGCCGGTGTACTGGGCGTTTCGTTGAGTTCGTGGACATACGCCGACTTCAAAAGAGCCCAAGAAACCATCATTGGTCACGGCGATTTTAAGTATAAGGTAGATTTTGAATGGGGCGCATTAGACCCTACCCAGCACCCGGTAAACGACTGTCACGAAATGGTGCAAGACCGAAAAGGGCGCATTTTCATGATCACCAATGAAACTAAAAACAATGTGCTGATTTACGATCGATCGGGCAAACTGCTTGACAGCTGGGGCAGTGAATACCCTGGTGGACACGGGCTAAGCATACACGACGAAAACGGAACCGAATTTCTGTACATCTGCGACAACAATCGGCATGAGGTTATAAAGACGACCCTCGATGGTCGCGTGGTTCATGTGTTTGAATTTCCGGCAGAACTAGAACAGTACGACAAGCCCGAAGACTACATTCCGACCGAAAGCTGTGTGGCTCCAAACGGCGATGTGTATGTGGCCGACGGATACGGATCTCAATACATTCTGCACTATAACGCTAAGGGCGAGTTGCTCAACGTTTTTGGCGGACGCGGTACCGAAGACCACCTCTTTCTAAATGCCCATGGCATTTGCATCGACGAGCGCGCAGGCCAAACGACGCTTTTAATCACCGAGCGCGAGCAAAACGTCTTGAAGCGTTTTAATCTAGACGGAACTTTTATCGAAAAATTTGAGCTTCCTGGAGCCTATATCTGCCGGCCAGTAATACACGGCAAAGAGGTCTATCTCGCCACTATCTGGTCTGGAGACAAATCGCCCAACACCGGCTTTATTTCGGTGCTTGATGAGAACAACCGCCTGGTATCCGCTCCGGGAGGAATAGTCCCTTCCTACGATTCAGACGGAAACCTAAACCCTATGCGTCAAGAGCAGCCCCTGTTTAAGCACCCCCACGACGTGTGTGTAGACAGCGACGAAAACCTGTACGTCTGCCAGTGGAACGCAGGAAAAACCTATCCTATCAAGTTAGTGCGCGTTTAAGCAAACCTGTAAAATGCAAAGACCTTGACCATAGTTGGAAACTTTCATCCGGTTCTCGTACACCTTCCGATAGGCATTTTCTTATTCGGATTCGCCCTAGAGCTCTTTCACAGCCTAACCAAAGCCCAATCTGTCTAAACCAATTAGAGGGTTCACCTTGATAGCGGTTATCTTAAGCAGCTGGTTATCGGTTATTTCGGGGCTAATTCTTATAGACCAAGGATCCTACGAGGCCGACAGCTATCTTCTGCACCGCAATCTGGGAATTGCCTTTGCCCTGGGCAGCTCAGCCTTGTATTTTTTGAGCAAGACCACCAAGCCCTGGGGTGCAAAACTCTACCTGCCCGCTTACAGCCTGCTGACTATAGTGCTGATTATCACAGGTCACCTAGGCGGATCTATGACGCACGGCGACGGATTTCTACTTGGAGGCAGCACAGAAACCACCACTAGCGTTACTTCTGTGGCGCTCGAAGAAGCCAAATTATACCCCGACTTGGTAAAGCCGATTCTCGATGCCAAATGCGTGACTTGTCATAGACCCGGAAAAACCAAAGGGGAACTTGACCTTAGTTCCTTTAATAGTTTAGTAAAAGGCGGAGAGCACGGATCGGTTTTTCCATCAGCAATCGATAGCCTGGGCACCCTAACGAGCCGCATACACCTTAATCTCGACGATAAGCTGCACATGCCCCCAAAAAACAAAAACCAATTACAGGCAGACGAAAAAACACTCCTAGACTGGTGGATAAAAAGCGGATACTGTGAAGACTGCTCGATTGCCTCTATGTCTTTAGAAGGGCCCATAACTGATGCCCTGAAACGTCTTACCGGCAACGAAGATCCCCTAAAGAGATGGCGAAGAGAATACGACCGGGTGCCAGAAAAATGGCTAGCCCAGGTTCGCGATAGAGGCTTTAAAGTAACGCCCGTTTCATCGAACCACCCCATGCTCATCGTTAGCGCAAAGGGTGCGAAACAGCTTGCTTCAAGCGACTTTAAACTGCTGAAGAAATACGGCGAGCAAATCGTTGAGCTAGACTTGGCCCAAAGTGGCATGAACGATGAACTGGCAGCTCATCTAGGCGACTTTCCGAATCTACTTACCCTAGATGTAGCCCAAACGGCCATTAGTGATAAGGCGGTGAGCAAGCTTTCAACGCTGCCCTTTTTAAAGGCGCTTAACGCCTACGACACCAAGCTAACGGGCGCTGCCCTAGCAGAGCTGCAACATAGGCCTTCACTAGAGGCCCTTTATCTGGCGCAAACCGAGATTAAAGAAGCAGAAATGGCCGCCTTCAATAAGGCTCACCCAAACGCGCCTATACGCTATATCGCTTCAGAGACTTTTCCAAAAAGCACGCTAGCGGCTCCGACCTTAGAATTCGATAATCCGATCTTTACGCAAGAAACCAAATTGGCCGCGCGCGCCACCTTCAAAGAAGCGGCCATTTATTACACTATAGACCAAAGCGACCCCGATTCTACAAGCACCCTTTACACCGAACCTATTTCAATAACCCAAAACGCAACGGTTCGGGTAATTGCCAGGCTGAAGGGCTGGAACGCAAGCCCCATTGCAGAAGCCTCGTTTAGAAAAGCCGCCATCACACCTAAAGAGATTAGCCTGCTGGCTAAACCCCATAGAGAATATCTGGGTGATGGCGCCACCACTCTTATCGACCTTAAACGCGGAAGCAAAGACCATAAAGATGGCCGTTGGCTCGGATTTGAAGCCGTTCATACCGGGGTAGATATAGTTTTAGAAAACGATCAGCCGCTTACATCTATAACCCTTAGCGCCCTTTCGGCGCCCAACAGTTGGATCTTTTTTCCGGCGGCCATTGAAGTATATCAAGGCGAGCGCGTAGAGCAACTAGAGCTCGTGCACCGAGCGGTTTACGAAGTAGAAAAACCCACATCAGAGGTGACCCAGCGATTTTTTGATCTACCGCTATCGGGCCATAGCGGCAAGCATCTTCGCATTGTGATCAAGAGCCGCATGAAAAACCCCGATTGGCACGCCAGTGCCGGCAGTAACAGCTGGGTTTTTATAGACGAAATTCTTTTAAACTAAAGCTTCTGCGCTTAGGTGACCTAGGTCACCCAATACCCCTATCTGATTGCGTAACTTTATAGAAATCAGAGAACCTATGAAGACGATAAAAATTGGAATTGAAACCGGCCAGGCTCAACAAATGGTCGATCAGCTCAATACACTACTTGCCAATGTGCAGCTCTTTTACATGAACACGCGGGGCTTACACTGGAACATAACCGGAGAAAAATTCTTTGAACTGCACCTGAAATTTGAAGAACTCTACAACGACCTCAACCTAAAGGCCGATGAAATCGCCGAGCGCATTCTTACCCTTGAGGGCACACCCGCGCACAACTTTACCGACTACAAGGCCAAAGCCGAAATCCAAGAACTCAAAGACGTTAACGACGCCACCAAAGGCGTACAGTCAATTATCGACTCTTTAGGGGTCTTGATTCGACTAGAAAGACAGCTGCTTTCAGTAGCTCAAAACGCGAACGACGAAGGAACAAGCGCACTCGATGAGTGACTATATAAGAGCGCAAGAAAAACTAATCTGGATGTACTCGGCTTACCTTGGAACCTAAGTATTAGCCTTATTATTTTTGCGTTGATGCTTGTGTTGCTTGCGAATAACCGAGAGCAAGAAATACACATAGATGAGAAATATGGCAATCCCAATGCCGAACATTACTTTATTTTGCATCGGAATCTTTATTTAAAGCGTCTTTTCTTCTTTGCCTAATGGCTATGGCAAAACCTAGTATAGTAATGGGCCATAGCCCTACATAAATTCCTTCTAGTTGATTTCCGGTAAACCACAAATAGATAGAGTAAAAGAAACTCAAGAAGGCCAACACAATCGGATAATACTTCTCCAAAAAGCTCATTTTTTTAAATATTTAATTTTCAGTAAGTTAAGACTTTTTGACCGGTCGTTAATTTTAGGATAGAATAATTTAACCTTTGATGCCCCTAAAAATACTACCTCCAAAACCTCCGAATAAGCGCCGGCAGAAAGGTGAGGTCAGCTACAAGCGCTATGGCGATTGCTGCCAGGCATAAGAGGCCGAATTCGCTAACGGCGGGGGTGCTGCTGAGGGCGATTATGGCGAATCCGGCCACCAGCGAAAAGGTCGAGGTCAAAAGAGCCGGAGCCGAGTATCTAATAGCTGCATCTAGTCGTTCGTTTGGCTCCGTTGAAACAGCTGAAGATGGTCGCACGAAATGGTAGATGAGGTGCAGGGTGTCGTCCATGGCGATTCCTAAAATGATGGGGGTGATCATGGCGGTGGTGACTCCGAGCGATATGTCTAGAAGCGTCATAAGGGCAAAAACGCTGAAAATAGGCACCAAATTGGGTAGCATAATGAGCAGTGCTTTGCGCAGGCTTCTGAAGTAAAGCAGCAGCAGCAAAAAAATGGCCAAAAAGGCCAGTGCAAAGGTTTTTAATTGGCTGGCCACTACAAAATCATTGAGTTTGGCGAAGACGGTGGCGAATCCGTAGGTCTTTAGAGAAACCGCCGTTTCAGGGCCAAATACCTGTTCAAAATCACTTTCAATCTGTCTCAATAAGTCTGAGAGTTGGCTTGTGGGCATTTGGGAGAATCCGACCGTGAAAATTAGGGTGTTTAGATCAGTTGATACCAGGTTTAGAAAGCTGTTTTCGGCAATTGATCCGTCTGTTAAGGCGTTTTGGTATAAGGCTTTGGGGTCTGATCCGCCGAAAGAAGCCGCAGCGTAGCGTTGCTGCATAAACGAGCGCAGGCTGTGTGCCGAGAAGACGTTGCCAAGATTGGGGTTTGATTCAAGTTTCTCGTGAAATTCTGAGGCCTTGTTCAAAAATTCTTCGAAGGTGAGGTCGCCTGCATCGTTCAGCGTGAGATTAAGTTGCAAACGCGAACTACTGCCCAGCGCTTTCTCGACGGTGTATAAATCGTCTTTAGCCGCAGAGTCAGAAAGTAGCGAAAGTGAATCGGTGTCTACCCTAACCATTAGGGCTAGAGCCCCCGCAGCAATCAAAACCACCGATGAAAGGGCCAAAACAGCCCTACTTCTATTCTGTAAAAAATCAATCAGATACCCGCCAATAAATCGGTCATAGAGCTTTGGTGAGCGGTCTGCCGCTTTGGTCATAACGGGCTTCATCTGCATAAAACTAGTGCCGATGATAATTACCAGATAGGCCACGACAAAGGCAATTACAATGCCTACGCTGGCCCATAACCCCATTGACTTAAGGGCCGGAAGGGCCGAATAATACAGGGCAAAGTATCCGATGATCGTAGTCAGGGTGGTGAGTGCACAGGGCACTATGCTAAGCCGGATAGCTCCGGCGAGAAGCTGTGCGGTAGATTGATCTTTACCGTGCTGCCGTTGCTGCTGAAGCGCATTTAGAATGTGCACTACGTCGCTCAGCGCATACACCAGTAAGAGGGTCGGAATCAGCGCCGAAATCATGTTCAGTTTAATGCCAAGAGAGGCGATCAGCCCGAACAAAAACAAGGTGGGTAAAATCACCGCTACACTGGCCAACCAGGCAAATCTGCGATCGGGCAACAGCACAAAGAGCAGTAGAGAAATAACTAGCAAGGTGAGTGCTCCAAACAGACCAGCCTCGTTTTTAAGGGCGCTATTGTAGGCCTCATTCAAGATCGGTGGCCCCGATATATGCGCACTACTAAAGTGCGATCTAATAATTGACTCCATCTTCGAAACCAGGGCCGAACGCTCTTTTTCTATGAGCGTCGACTCCTCTAGCTGAACGTAAAAAAAGGTGTACCTCAGGTCATCTGAGAGCAATTGTTTTCGGTAGTCTTTGAGCTGCTCGAACAAGGCCAACTGCTGCTGATCTTGTCGCTTGGCGTCGTAAAAGGGTGCCATGCGCAAGCCTTGGCTGGTGGGCACAGGGTAGACGGCCTTGGCAAGGCTGAAAGTGGTGTTGACTCCGTCTACAGCTTCAACCGCATCAGCCAATTCGTTCAGCGCGCTCACCGCAGTAGGCAGTTCGGCTAAGGTGATCGGAATGGCCGCTATGATGATTTCGTCAGATCCGTAATCGCGCTGATACTGCAGGTATTCGTTGTAGGTATCGTCGTCTTCTAAAAACCAAATCCCCAATGAATTGTCGACCTGTAATCCGCGAGCAATAGCCGTTAAGCTAAAGAATGAGAGGGCCGCTAATAGCACCACAAAGGCCCACCGAAAACGGATGATGAAACTCACAAATCGTTCTAAAAAAGGGTGCTGCCGCATAGTTTAAGGTGCTCATTCAAAAGTACGGGTTCATCGGAATTCAAAAAGATCTAATTTTCTTAATCCTTCTTATAGAACTAGGTTCTCTTGTAGCCTGGCTGAAGTACTAAACGGGCGAGAACAATCAAGAGCAAGGCCGAGAAAGTCCATTTTAAAGTGGTCATTACGAAGGGGTACGCACCTCTAAACCCCCATTCAGATTCGTGCCTAGCATAGATGCCATAGAAGGCCCAAAGAACCGGAAGTAAATACCAAATACTGGCCCCTCTTAGGTAGACTATGGCCGAAACCAGTGCAGCCACCACGATAATAGACGCCGTCCACTGTTCGGGCGATAAAACCACTAGATCTAAGTCGTAGCGAACCAGTAAAGCCGTTATGTTGGCTATGGTGGCGACGGTGATCCATCCGAAGTAAAGCTCAAAAGCAGCGCGGCTATAGGTGGTGAGCTTATCAGGGCGCTCTACCTTTCTCAGCTCAGTGGTGATCCAGATCAGTGAAAGCAGTAATATGAGCATAATCGCTACTGAACTAGCCGTTTTCAAGTAATGCCAGGCAAAAATCCAGGCTATGTTCGCAGAGGCATTTACCCCCCAAAGAAGGGTGATCTTCTCGCTGGGTAGGCTGGTTTTTTTGGTGAAGGCAAAGGCGAGAACATACCCCAGCAGGCCGGTGTAGATCAGCCCCCAAATGCCAAAGGTGAATCCGGCCGGAGTAAACAAGTTCGGATACATTTCAGATACCTCTCCGGTGGTTAATCCGTTTATGGGAAGCCCATTAGCTAGTCCATTCACCCCCAACACTGCAATGAAGAGCAGCACGGTAAGCCATTTTTGGTAGGTGGTGTTAGCGAGCATAGAATAAGAGGTTTACATAAATGTAGTGCGAATCCGTTAAATGCCGTTATCTAAGAGACTCCAATACCGATGATTAATAAATAATTTTAATGCTAATTATAATAATCTTCAATGATTTTATATGAGTTTTGGGTCGTATCTTTAATAAAAACACGCTATGAAAAACCTATTTCTACTTGCAATTGCAGTTTCACTGACTAGCTGCGCCGTTATCAGGCCCGGGGAGGCCGGTATCAAACAACGCTTCGGAAAATTCCAAAATGAAGTGAAAACTGAAGGGGTATTCATTTTTAATCCGATCACCTCTAAGGTGGTCAAAGAGTCTATTCAAACCAATAATTTGGAGATGAACCTAAACCTACCGAGCAAAGAGGGTTTAAGTGTAGATTCAGAAATCTCTATTTTGTACCATTTAGATACCGAAATGGTTCCGCAAGTGCTGCAGTCTATTGGTCGTGATTACCGTACCATTATAGCGAGTGTATTTAGATCAGCCTCTGCAGATGTGTGCTCTCAGTTTTTCGCTAAAGACATGCACTCCGGAAAACGTGCCGATATCGAAGAGGCCATTCGCCTGAAAATGGACGATAACCTCAACCCAAAGGGCATTGTAATCGAGGCGGTGCTTATGAAAAGTATTCAACTACCCCCTCGCCTATCTACCTCAATCGAACAAAAACTTCAGGCAGAACAAGACGCCATGCGTTTGGTGTTCATTTTAGAGCAAGCAAGGCTTCAAGCCGAAAGAAAGATTATTGATGCTACAGGAGAGCGTGATGCACAATTGATTCTTGCCGAAGGGCTTACCCCTGAAATTATTAAGATTCGAAGCATCGAGGCCTTTGAGAAATTCTCGACTTCGATCAATTCGAAGCTTATCATTACAGACGGAAAGACGCCTTTCTTGATTCAGGGCACCGAGAAATAGCGAAGATAGAGAGTTAGGTATTTCAACACCATTTACTCCAATTCTAGATAGCGTCGACTAAGCAATTCTTTATACGCTTCCTTCATAGGAAGCGATAAAAAGGATCGCTCGATCAAATTTAAGGCCGGGGTTTTTGCCTTACTTATTCGTACAAAGCTCGCTTCGATTTGTTTTGATGACAATCCCAATTGGATTCCAAACTGTTCGAAGTGGGCTTTTTTCAATTTTCTCCTTTTTCCGCCTAGCGATAAGGCTAATTCTTCTTTGTCTTCTGCTAACACTATAGATACATTTAAAAGATCATAGGCCGGAGATAAGACCCACCCCAAATCGCCCTTAATCATCGAAAAGTTCTTTAAGTGCATATCGTTATTTCCTGTTAAATAGCAAAAGAGGGTAAGATCAAAAAAGAAAATCTTATCCAATAAGGGATTGACAGAATGAGCACCCAATGCTCTTCCGACCATTTCCATGGAACCCCTATACTTGTCGAAAGCTTCGGTTATCTGAAACATATCGAGCATATGTATCTTAGACCCGTCTTCGTTACGATCAATTCGCTTACTTAAATAGGCCAACTCACCAGACGATAGCCTGATTAAGGTCGAAGAAACCACATTGATACCGAATAATTCAGCCAATCGCATGGTCAAATGCTCGTTTTCAGGCATTTCAACATATTGAGCTGAAGGTGGTTTGAGAATATAGCCTCCACCCAATGCACCGACTACCGTCAATCGTGTTTTATTGCGCTCTGCTCGATCGGGAATGAGTGACATAGAAAGCTTCGGCTGCGCACCGGTGACCGCTATGCTACGATCAACCACAATCTGCGCTAACCCATGCATCTGCGACAACGTATATTCTAACTCAGGGGCATTGCTCTCTCCAAAAAATGCAGAAGCACATTTATCGTGATACTCGAAGTCAGAATCAATAGCTTCGTAACAATAAAGGCATCTGCTAATCATCATTATCAATTATCGGTTCAACACTCACCGCGCCAATGCAGTCTCTGCAACAGGCTAACAATAAGCCCATGCGGTCGTTTTTATTAATCCTCCAATTTTCAGACGCAATATCAAGGAGCCATCCCTCTGGAATAAGCCCTTCAAAAAAGGAAAAGCCGTTTCTCCACATATGGCGATTTTGATACAGGCATTGAAAAGGTGATAAAATCGTTTGGATGCTCCTGAATATATCGATCAGTATATTCAAACACATACGTTCCATCATCGGTTTCTGTTAAGACCCCAGCGAAGTGATTCTGATAAAATATTTTAGCCGTTCTCATCGCTTTCACTACTTATGACCGGAGCCAACTTATGTCCAAAGAGCTGAAGTACCTCATTGACCTTTGCCATATTCAAATTGGTCTTGCCTTGTTCAATTTTTCGCACGACTGTTAATGCAACACCAGCCCGTTGGGCAAACTCTTCTTGGGTAAGGTTCACCTGTTTTCGGCGCTGTTTAACAAATTCACTGAGACTAATCATTATATGTATTAAAATATAAAAACATGGTAAATTTAAAAAATATATGCTTTAAAGTATAATTATATCTTAAAAAGAAATATTATATGTATTTAAATATAATTACAAAACCATCTAAACGAGTGAACCGAAATACAACAGAGAATGAAAAGAAATTTGATTAGCTTCAACGTCCAATAGTTACCAGACCGCAAAAGTATCCGTTCATCACGTTTTTGCAGTAAATACAAGCCTTTGATGCTTCCCATTAAATGAATTGGGGGTCTTTTAAATAGTATTCAGGGCGATCTGATCTCAACCAGTATTCATAAAATCAAAAAATGAAAATAATCATCACAGGAGCCTCAGGAATGGCCGGAGAAGGCGTATTACAAGAATGCCTCGTCAATGAACAGGTAAGCCAGATTATCGTGGTCGGCAGAAAACACTGCAAGTACACCCACCCTAAGCTCGAAGAAGTACTCCACCAAGACTTCAACGACATTAGTGCAATTAAACAGCAGCTATTGGGTAGTGATGCCTGCTTTTTCTGTGCAGGGGTGTCTTCAGTTGGAATGAGTGAAGACGACTACGAAGCGGCAACTTATAGACTCACCACGAACTTTGCGCAACAACTGGTTGAAGACAATCCGCAGATGACCTTTTGCTACATATCGGGAATGGGAACCGACAGTTCCGAGAAAGGAAAATCAATGTGGGCACGGGTAAAAGGAAGAACAGAAAATCAGTTATCGACGCTGCCCTTTAAAGGCGTTTACCACTTTCGTCCGGGCGGATTAAAAACGACCAAGGGCGCCAAGAATTTCAATAAGGTCTTAAAAGCGGTTGAGCTGCTCTATCCGCTGTTCAAGCTGTTTAAATCGCACTACTACCTACCCAATGTCAACCTTAGCAAAGGCCATGATTCAGGTCTCCCTAAAAGGGTACCCCATGAGTATTATCGAGGCCAAAGACATTCAGAAAATAGGAGCTTAAAGGTGATTTGTTGCGGCGCCCAAATCGAGCCAATAAAGGATAAAACCACTCTTTTATTGATTTTCAGCCTTATCTTGTAAAATTACTGCAGCGCGCATGAAGAAATTAGGAGAGCAATACCGATTCATAGATTTATCTGACTACGGCAGGCCCCTCTCTGATCAAATCGCCAGAACGCTCCAAAACACTTGGGTCACGGCCATACACCTCACCCTACTTTTTGGCATAACGGGTCTACTCGCACTTTACGCCATTGTGGGCGGCCATTTTAAAACGGCCCTTCTGCTTTTGGTGATCAAATCGGTGATCGACGGAGCAGACGGTGCACTCGCCCGACTCAATAACAAACCCAGTTTCACGGGGCGCTACCTAGACAGCGTATTTGATATCGTGCTCAATCTGCTGCTGCTCGGAGGCATTTGGTACATCAGCGATTCTTCTTGGTGGTGGTGGCTGGCGGCCTTTTTCTCTATGCAGCTTCAAGGTACCCTATACAACTACTACTACGTGATTTTGCGCAACCGGCTCTCGGGAGGAGACAACACTAGCAAAGTTTTCGAATACAAGGTTCCGGAGGCCCTTCCGGGCGAATCGCAGTCTTCGGTCAACATCATGTACTACAGCTACCAAGTCTGTTACGGGCTCTTTGACCGTATCGTGCACGCTTTAGACCCGCAGGCCTACCAGTCGGCCCTTCCGCAGCGCTGGCTCATGACCTTAGTCTCTATATACGGATTAGGATTTCAACTACTCCTTCTCGGTCTCGCCCTAATTTGGCTACCCACCTCATGGATTTTACCCGGAATCGTGACGCTCAACGTATTTCTGCCTTTGTTTATTATCCTACGCAAAAGGTCTCACTCGATTTCCTGTAAAAAGTAAATGTTTGGTCTAAATAAAAATGAGAGTAATAAAACGGCTCCTTTTAGGGAGCCGTTTTTAATAAATCAAGTATTAAGATTTAGTTTTGATCACCAGGTCCTATATTAGGATTAGCATCTATTTCCTTTTGAGGAATCTTAAAAATCCAATCATTATTTACAGAAGGTTTAGCCTGTGAAAAACCATTCTGATATAAAATCTCAGATGCTCCAGACCCACCATTAGATGAATGATCAATTGCTTCATCCCAACGGATTTTATCTACATAGAGGAAACCTTCTCCCCATAATTCAACTTTTCTCTGAAATTTAATATGGTTCATCAATGCTGTCTGTGTATCATAAACACTTACATCGTATGACGAATCTCTTGCTTCTCCTAATGGCTTCAATGCTGCTTGAGCAGCAGCAATATTACCTAGCATGGCTTCGGCTTCAGCTTCAATCAAATACATCTCAGAGGATCTCATATATATAATATCATCTGGATCGATACTGTTAGGGTTCTTATTCAAAAACTTCACATGCATGTAAGGATGCGTATTCTGCGAAGATCCCCATCCGTATATTGCTCTATATTCGGCCCTCTTAGCATTAAAAGCAGCTTGGTCAGTGTAATTAGGATCTTTTCCAAACCCGCCTTGGCCATTAGAGGCGGATCTATTTGAATTCGGTGCATCTGCTAGAAATAAATCTTTTCTGTAATCCGAATCTGGAATGGCATTGTATAATCTTTTGTCTACGAACTTAGGATTAGACCTATTCTGACTACCATTAAATGTATTACAAATTAGATAGAAATAAGATCTGAAAAATGTAGTTTCAGGAGCAATTACATTACTCCCCCATATTACCTCTGGCAATAGTGTAGTGTTAAAGCCTTTTTGTAATCAGCTTCTCCCATTAATGAATAATTTGCCCTTGCCAATTTAGCCGCATCTGCAGCGATTCGCCATTGACCACTATTTAAAGCGATTCTTGCTTTAATTCCATAAGCGACATCTGCATTTAGCTCAGATTTAGCGGCGGCACTTCCGGCTGGCCTTGGAGATGCACCATCATTGAAGTAACTTAAGGCTTCATTAATGTCTGACATACATTGATCATAAATTTCCCGAACTGTTACTCTGGGACCACTTTCAAAGGGTGCATCTGAAGAAAATAGCAAAGGAACTCCTGGATCTGAAGATGGATTACCAATTAGATATCCTTTAGCATAGTGCTGCACCAGAGATAAGTATGCATAGGCCCTGTATGTATAAGCTTGCCCCATAATCTCTTTGAATTTAGCATCTAACGGAATCTCTCCTTCGAGTCCCTTATTTATAATCGCATTAGCACTTGCAATGATATTATAGCGATGGTACCATAATAATTCTGATGTCAAAGATGTCTCCTGAGTATGAGAAATCCATCTTGTCTCGTCTTGCCAATTCAAGTTATTTGCAGGAGCAGAGTGTAGTACTCCTCCTGCAATGTTGTCACCTAGTGGCACCCAATAATGTTCACCAGCCCTTGCAGTATTTCCACCTGGTAGAAACGTTTGAGTCTGCGAATAAAGCCCTCTGTGAAGCCCTTGAATAATGAGCCCCATGTTAGCTGGAGTTGCCAAAGCGTCTGCAGATGATATAGCATCTGTTGGCTTTGTTTCTAAAAAATCTTTAGAACAAGATGTTAAAGCAATCATGAAGATTACCAGTAACAATGAATGAGTTTTTCTTAACATAATAACTTTTATTAAATGTTTCATTTAAAATGTAAGGTTTAAGCCAACCGAGAATATTCTAGCCGGACTATAATCATTACCTGCAGGAGTACCTGCTAGATTATATTGGGGATCTAATCCTGTTCGGGCACTTTGAATCAATAGATTTTCTCCAGTAACAGATAAGCGTAATGCATTTAATCCCAATTTATTAACGAGGTCTTTATTAAAAGTATACCCCAGGTTAATATTTCTCAACGTCCAAAATGAAGCATCTGTCAAGAATCGTGTTGATTGACCTCGAACTAAATTAGGATTTCCACTTTCTAACCTTGGCACATCGGTAACGTCGCCTGGTTTCTCCACGCATTCAAGATATCAGGATGATAAGATCTACCAAAAGAACCGCTATGCATCATATCAGAGTAACCTCCATCAAGAAACTTGCCTCCTATTCCAAATGTCGCCAAAATGTTTAAATCAAGTCCCTTAAAACTAAAACTGTTAGATATGGAACCTAAAAAGTCTGGAATAGTACTGTCGCCTGTGTATGCTCTCTCTGTTTCCTGCCAGTCGTTGGTCAGTTCTTGCTCTCCATCTGCCCCTGATCACCGGCACACTATTTCCATCCTCATCAATCTCAAACATTTTAAATAACTGGTCTCCAGTACCTGGATCTACACCAGCAGTATGAAGCATAAAGAAATCAAACCTCGATCTTCCTACTTCCCATCTTTTAGAGCCATTAATAAACGGATCTGGGATGCTTGTTATTTCGTTTTTAAATGTAGATCCTTGAAGTGTTACATCCCAAGTAAAGCTATCTCTATTAATTACATGGCCTGTTAAGCTCATTTCCCAACCAGAATTAAACATGTCTGCTACGTTAGCTGGGTAAGAATTTAAACCGTTACTTAGGGCAATAGGTAGATCGTATAATAGATCTGTTGAATTTCTTTTATAGAATTCTATTGAACCATCTAATAGATTATTAAATAAACCAAATTCTAAGGCTACATCCCAACTACCAACTGTTTCCCACTGCAATGCTCCATTTCCAATATCGCTCCAATAGATGGCGGGCCTTGCGGCATTTGAAGTCAAACTATATCTTGGTTGTGAAAGGAAAAAATCGCCCAAATCATCGTTACCAACCTCTCCATAAGACCCTCTTAATTTTAAATTGTCTACAAAAGAGACATTTTTCATAAAATCTTCTTGATCAATTCTCCATGCTCCTCCAATTGAGTAAAAAGAGCCCCACCTAGCATCCGCACTAAACACTGAAGAACCGTCTCTTCTTGCAGAAGCACTTAAATAATATTTGTTATCAAAGTTGTAGTTAGCTCTAACAAAATAGCCTTCAATAGTTTTATTGGTAGTAGAACCTGATAATCTAGTGATTGAAGCGAAATTATCGAATTCATATATACCTTCCGCAGTTTGTTCAATAGCTAAACCGCTCATTGAAGAAAATCGCCTGTCAAAGCTTTCGTGACCTGCAGTTATATCCAAATTGTGTGAATCTCCAAAAGTTTTTGAGTATGTAAGAATTTGGTTGAAGTTTCTAACTTCTCTTCGAGATCTACCCTCACTATACCTACCTGTTGGTTGGGCGTCTCCAATAATATTGTTTTCATACTCTTTATTTAGACCTTCATTGATATCTCTACCGTAATTAAGTCTGAAATTTAATCCCTGTGCCAATTTGAAATCTACATAATACCTAAATCCATATGTATTATTCCTTGACGTCTCATTGTTAAGGAGAAGCTCTTGCAATGCATGTCTTCCTTGGTAAATTGGTCGAGATCCAATATTATACTGATCATAACCTTCCCCATTATCAAAAATAGGTTAGCCACTGGCGTCCAAAACTAAATTCCCTTGAGCATCATTTAAATAAACAGGATAAACAGAACCAACATTTTTCGCAAATCCAAATGGGTTGACAATACTCCCTGATCCTGCAGATGTAGGTCCACTAGATTCTGCAATGGTTATATTAGCACTACCACCCATTGACATCCAGTTATTAACTTCAAAATCTCCGTTCAATCGGGTTGTTAGCCTGTTATAGCCTGATGTAACAACATAACCTTCTTCATCTAAATAAGACGTAGAAAAGAAAACTTTACTCTTTTCACCACCACCAGAAACATTCACGTTGTAATTGGTTCTAATACCCGTCTCCTCCATGACCTCGTACCAATCTAAACTTTTATAAATCAAATTAGCGTTTGGATTCATCAAACCATTAGTTCCAACAATTTGATCATTTGGCACGTCAAAAGGATTGTATCCCAAGCTGTTATAGATGTTTGTGCTAAGCGAATTGAGGATCTCCCTTTCCGGCACTAGAATTTCTTAATGATTCCCACATGGTCTCGTAATATTGACCAGGTGTAAGTTCTTCATAATTACCAATACCTCTAGTAACAATTCCATACTGGGTGCTGGCAGAAGTTTTAATAGCCCCTTTAGATCCGCTTTTGGTAGTAATAAGTATAACGCCGTTTGCCGCTCTTGAACCATACAATGAGGTAGATGCTGCATCTTTCAAAATAGTAAAGGAAGCAATATCTTCTTGGTTGATTGTATTTAAAGAACCTTCGTATTGCATACCATCAACAATAATCAATGGGTTTGAATTCCCGTTCAAAGTACCAACACCTCTTATAACTATACCCGGAGATGATCCTGGCTGTCCAGATGCCGAAGTAAACTGAACCCCTGTAGCTTTTCCTTCTAAGGCTGCAATTGGAGAAGTTACATTTCTAATTTCTAGGTCCTTCGCACCGACTACACTTGCAGAGCCTGTAAAGGACTCTAAACTAGAAGTTCCATATGCAACTACTATTACCTCATCCAATGCTTGAGCATCTTCCTGTAATTGAATATTAATGATACTAGAAGATCCAACTACTACGTCCTGTGTTTTTGGCCAATATAGCTAAAACGCAAAGTGACCCCTTGAGAAACGGTTATTGAATAAAGTCCATCAAAATCTGACTGAGTACCTGTTTTCGTGCCTACAACTAAAACGGTTGCACCTGGAAGAGGTAATCCATTTTGATCTGTCACTTTTCCTGAAACTGTCCTTTCTTGAGCAAAAGAAAAAACGAAGAACAACATCATAAAAGATGTTGTAAACAGTGATAAATTTAATTTCATAGGTTTTTTTATTAGGAATAAAAGCAAATATGGAAAACAATTTTTAATAACACAAGTTTAACAGAGTGATTACAATTTATATGAAATATAAAATTGAGGCCTTCAAAAATTCATCAATTATATACTGAGTAAAAAATGGATTCAATTGGCAGAAGATTTAGGCACAAACATGATAATACTTCACCTAGCATCAAAAGATTAGCATTCTAAAATCTACACTGACCATAAATCCGATTAACTATGTGCTCAAGATTCTATCTTTCACAATCAATTTCAAATATTGTGTTAACCTCTGTGATCCTATAAAAATCACTCCAGATTTGGTGTAATCCCCAGCAAATCGCATATATGTCATACACCTCGCGGGATACAGCGGTAGGTAGAATGTCGTCGGGCTCATAATCTCTAGAACCTTTTCCACATCACCATATTTATCAATTGATTTTCAACCACTTGGAGAATTATAATTTTCTGTGTGTTATAAATGTCAGCTAGTGTGTTAGGTGAAATTTGGGTCTATCCAAACACTTTAATACCCTAAAGAATAGGGTAAGTATTAAGCGAAAAATATAAAAGAGCATTTCCAAGAAGAAACGTGAAAGGCTTGTATTGCCAAAACGGAGCCATTATGTCTTGTGTTTCTAAAATACAGTAAAGTACATTTGCTAATTTTTGCACGATGATGTTTACTAATTTTAGTACATTTATTTTTACTAAGATTAGCACGATAGAAAAAGCTAATTTTGGCCCGAAAGTAAAGATTGAAAAAGTAAATTTAACAACATGGCAAGTCCAAGAGAACGATTTGCGGAGGCCCTTACCTTTTTAAAAGGGTTACAAGACCAGGGTATAGTTGGAATTCATACGGACGATATCCCAAATGTCAGGCACCGTCAACTGCTTGTCAAAAATGGCTTTTTGCGGGAAGTCACTAAAGGATGGTATATTGCCGACGGATCCCAATGAGAAAGATGGTGAAACCACGGCGTGGTATAGTTCTTATTGGGAGTTTATAGCACGGTTTCTTAATCAAAAATATGGAAACGATTGGTCGCTTTCGGCAGACCAATCTTTGTTAGTTCATGCCGGTAATCGTTCGGTACCACAACAATTGCTTCTACGATCGCCCAAGGGCAATAATAAGCCCACTCCATTACCCCATAACACCTCCCTGTTCAATTTGAAGTCCGATATCCCTCCTTCAGAACAGACAGTGATTGAAGAAGGCATCCGCATGTATAATTTACAGTCCTCCTTGATTTATGCAGGGGCAACAGTATATACAAGTAATGCCATCGATGCCCGTACCACACTGTCCCTGATTCGGGATGCCTCAGAATTACTGCCCATACTGCTAGAAAATGGGCATACCACTTTGGCCGGACGATTGGCCGGGGCTTTTCGTAACATTCAACGTGACAGAATAGCCGACCAGATTATGGAAACCTTCAAACAGGCCGATTATGACATCCGCGAAGAAGACCCTTTTGATACCAGATTGGAATTGAAATTGTCGCCAAGGGAACGTTCTCCTTATGCCAACCGTATACGCCTGATATGGCAACAGATGCGTGAAGCGGTAATGGCCAATTTCCCGAAAGCCCCTGGCATACAGACCGACCACGAATCTTATATGACGGACGTGGACGATATATATATAACGGATGCCTATCATTCGCTGTCTATTGAACGCTATCGTGTGACCCCTGAGTTGATTCAAAAAGTGAGTTCGGGGCAATGGGGCACCGAGGAAAACGAAGAGAACAGGAAGCAACAGGATGCCATGGCCGCCCGGGGTTATTATCAGGCTTTCCAATCTGTAAAGCAGAGCATCAAAGCCATATTGGAAGGAGCAAATTCGGGAACACAGGTCGATAAAGACCATGCCGCATGGTACAGGCAACTGTTCGACCCAAGTGTAGTGGCAGGCCTGTTGAAGGCTTCTGACCTTTCCGGTTACCGCAATAACCAGGTGTACATCGGTAATTCCAAGCATGTTCCCGTAAATGTAGATGCCATGCGCGATGCCATGCCCATCTTATTTGAATTATTGGAGGAAGAGCCCGAGGCTTCCGTGAGAGCCGTGCTGGGCCACTTTGTCTTCGTTTTTATCCACCCGTATACGGATGGTAACGGTCGTATGGGCAGATTTCTTATGAATACAATGCTGGCCTCTGGTGGCTATCCGTGGACAGTAATTCCCGTAGAAAAGCGGGATGAATATATGCAGGCATTGGAAGAGGCCAGTGTAAGGCAGAACATAGTCCCATTTGCAAATTTCTTGGGAGATTTGGTCAGTAATAGAATGAAAGGTAAAAACTCGGTGAAATTACCAAACAAAAATTAGCCGAATGTTAGTATATATGCTAGAAATTTGTGCTAGATAATCCCATCAATTACCTCTAATTACTCGTTTTGTATCCACTAGATTATCTACGAAAAATCACTCCGCATTTGGTGTAATCTCAATACTTATTGT
>JAGYIX010000003.1 GCA_018402205.1 Flavobacteriaceae bacterium | reverse complement strand
TGGCCTCAAAAGCAATTTGCTTGCCCACATAAGCAATGGTGTCGGCGTTCACCGCCACCATTCCCTTGAAACGTTCGCTGCCCGATCCGTCTACAATAGTCGCGTTTGTAATCACGAGATCGTAAGAGGCGGTAGGCGTGCACGACCACAGTAAACAGAGCGTAAAAAGCAACAATAAACGATTCATAAGCAATTGATTAGGTCTTTAATGTACCAAAATTTTTGATCGAACTAAAGCTCTATTGTAAAAACACCTGCCACTAGTATCTTTGATAGAACCGATGAAAGTAGCATTATGAAGAATTTTAGCCATGCCCTTGAAGGCATTCAAGTTATTGGAGATAGGGTGCTCGTGAAGCCCCGAAAAGAGTCAGAGCGCACCGAGAGCGGCCTATACTTGCCCCCGGGAGTAAAAGAAAAAGAAAAGATTCAATACGGATACATCGTAAAGTCGGGCCCGGGTTATCCTATTCCCCATGCACCAGAAGATGGAGAACCTTGGAAGCTCGAGAGCGAACGCGTCAATTACGTTCCGCTGCAGGTACGTGAGGGAGACTTAGCGGTTTTTCTTCAGCACTCGGCCTTTGAGGTGCAGTATAAGGGCGAGAAGTATTTCATCGTTCCGCAGTCGGCTATTTTAATGATCGAACGCGATGACGACTTATAGTCTACTAGATGCTTGAGCAGCCCACGATAGCGCCAATAACAGGCGCCCAAGAATTCGCAGAACTAGAGCTATTTGCCGCCGAGATCTGGCGTGAACATTATCCGCCTATAATCGGCCAGGCCAAGGTGGAGTATATGCTCAAAACCTTTCAAAGCGCCACAGCCCTAGAAAAGCAGAAGCGCGAGGGTATGGAATTTTTCTGGATACAGTCAGCGGTAGGTCGAGCGGGATACCTCGCCATCAAACACGAGCCCGATTCAGCCTATTTATTTGTAAGCAAATTCTATGTGCATCAGGCCTACCGAGGCAAGGGGTATGGGAGTTGGGCCATGAATCAGCTGAAAGACCTTACTGCTGAGCGTAAATTAGCCGGATTAGAACTCACCGTGAATAGAGACAACGCCTCGGCCATTGCGTTTTATAAGCGCGAAGGTCTACAACATCTGCGCGATCAGTGCATAGATATAGGGGGCGGATTTTTCATGGACGACTACGTCATGCGCTTTGAGCTTAAGACCTAAGATGCCTCGTCGCTGGTCAGCGTTTGATAAAACTGCCTTAGCTGGGCTACTTTATCCCCATAACTGTGCTTGTAGAGCCACTTAAACCCCCAATAGGCCAAAACGCTGAGCGGAATGCTAACTAGCAGCAAGATGAGTCCGAATGGTCCTAGTATAAATTCTTTCGTGAGCATAGAAGGGTCTTTGGAATACGCCCCTAAAACACCCCCAAAAATAGTTGCAATGGGAAGTGAGAATGTCAGTAATCTTTTTTGAGAACGGTACCACTCATCGTACATGCCTAGTAATTCTTTGATATAGATTACAACAGATTGACTTTCGAAAAAGGTGTTCAGTTTTTTATAAATTTCTAGCATAGGTCTTGCGATAATAGAGTTAAACACAAGCATTGTAGCAGAAAACACCCACACTAATGTGACCTGTGCCCAAATGGCCAAGGCTATATAAAACAGAGAGATGGCGGCAACCCAAACAAAGCCGATAATTAATTGTTTTTTTAACTGACCGCTAATGCGTTCCATAGAAGCTCTCTTTTCTGGGCGTACTTTAAAATCAAGGACGCTCCATTGTTTAAAGGCTGATTCTAGTGCTTTAAAATCCATTCTTGAAGTGTTTTTTTGATGCGATGAACTTTGACTCCTACATGTTGAGGGCTAATACCAAAAGCCGACGCTATTTCTTTTTGCTGAAACCCCTCTAGATGCATTAGAATAAGCGCTCTATCTACCTCATTTAAGGTGGCTAAAGCACTCTGCAGTAACTGAGTGGTCGAGAAATTGGATTCTTGACCCTCTGCCTCATGCCCTTCTAGAGGGTCGCTTGGTTTTTCTCTTCGCTTGAACTGCAGCAAGGTGTTAATACAAACGCGATAAAGCCAGGTGCTCGCCTTTGACTCTCCCCTAAAACTCGGCAATGCTCGAGTGAGGCTTAGGTAAATCTCATTATAGGCGTCTCCCTCTTCTAAATCTTGAAGTGGAAAAGAACGGATGATCTTAATCACCATTCCCTTATGAGCATTCATTAGCTCAAGTGCTTTATCTTCTTTGATAGCTATAGACACTAGAGATTGTCGGTTACCATCAGAACAAATCCTATGGCCATTAGTAAAAAGTGCAGTAAAAGCCAAGCCCGCTGCCATAGAGGTCTATCGCCCCACTTGACTTTCGGATTGAACGGATCAAACACTAACGCTATACCAAAAGAAACGATTGCATCACTAGGGTCAGAGTAAACGAATTGGTAGGCAGCCAGCAAAACAAAAATGGCGTACGCCCAGCGGGTAAAAGTAAGGTCATTAGGCGACGTATCCCCCTTAGGCGCTTTTTCTACGGAATCTTTCTTTTTGGTAAACCAGGTTAAGCCCAAAAGCGCTCCGCCCAAACCCAGTGTCAAAAAGGCCATGGCAAATTTATACCAGGGCTCTTGATCTTCAGAAGCGATGTAGTAGCCGATAAGCCCTCCGCCAATACCTAATGCCAACAGACCAATTAATGTCTTGAATAATCTCATGAGTTAAACTTTACAGTAAATAAGATGCAGTTTGTAACTATAATATTACAAACGGATCTGTTTTTAGTAATTTGCGCCACCTAAAAACTGGAGAGGTGTCTGAGTGGTTGAAAGAGCACGCCTGGAAAGTGTGTATACGGGCAACTGTATCGGGGGTTCGAATCCCCCTCTCTCCGCACTAACCCTAAACCCCTTGCACGTAGTGTCTTATCCTCTAGAGGTAAACAACTGAGCTCGCTTAAGTTGTTTACCTCTAGAGGATAAGAGTGCGCTTTAGCGCACAAGGGGTTTAGGGTTAGTGCTGGATCCCCCCCAAGGGATCACGCGCGTTAGCGCGTAATCCCTTAGCTTGAAAGGCTTATGGTGCGCTTTAGCGCACAAGGGGTTTAGGGTTAGTGCTGGATCTCTCCAAGGGATCACGCGCGTTAGCGCGTAATCCTTCACCAGTAAGGCGATTTGCCCGATATAATTATTCAATACCTCGATTTTTTTCTCACCAAAGTAAGATAAGGGATCACGCATACTAATCCGGCTATAAAAAATAGGGCAGATACATTCACCAGCGGAAGCTCAAAGAGCTCACTCAGCATCCAAATAGTGTTGGCCGTAAGCCACAACCCAAGTAGCAGATTTTCTAGTTTTTTCGTCCTCCCGCTTGAATAGGCGATCAGATAGAGCGTGATTAAAAGTAGTGGGAATGGCAAACACCAGGGAAACGGTTTGTAAGTAGGGCTTGTAGTTCACAAAGTGAATGGCGGCGAACCACGAGGCATCTTTTACGATCCAAAGCGGAAAGTGTAGGCTTTCTAAAGCGGCTACACGATCCTGAGCAGGCAGCTTCTTTATTCGAGTCAGAATTAAATTAGGGTTGAAAATACTTCAAAAACAAATGTGATGTTAAGAAAAAACCACCTACTAAAAGAGCAGGCGGTCATTTGGGGATTTAAAAAATAACAAATTCGTTATAAAAACTAAAACTCCCCTTGTTTCTGGGTTTTCGAAAGCTGAAAGCTGCGCATGGCTTCGCTTGGGGCAATGGTAAATTCAGTGTCTTTCCAAAAACCATCCGGATAGGCCGTTGGCCGCTCAAGAACTGTGAGCGTTTCTTCGCGCTTAGCTG
The DNA here is from genome assembly GCA_018402205.1 of Flavobacteriaceae bacterium. Classification (GTDB taxonomy): domain Bacteria; phylum Bacteroidota; class Bacteroidia; order Flavobacteriales; family Flavobacteriaceae; genus UBA3478. The sequence goes on along the minus strand of JAGYIX010000003.1, from coordinate 789,469 downwards.
ATGAGTCAAAGGGTTCTATACCTTTTAAGATGTAGGTGTATTCTTCGGTTTGGTTTAATGCGAAATGAATGTCAAGATCAACCCGGTTTACCTTTCGACCCCCAATAAAGGCCTTACGCTTTTCGATGAAAGATAAGGGGCGATCAACCCCCACCTCGGTATCTTGTTCGAGACGGCCAAAATAAAAGCGGTAGCCCTGATCGTCGATTTTTTGTAAAAGTACTGACCCTGAACCCGTGGCTCTCGGTAGGTGAAACCAAGCAGTTTTATAGATTGCACGGGCTTGTTGTTTACAAACTTAAACTGCAAAAGCCCCTTATCTTCATCACTGATCCAGAGCTCACCGTAGAATTCATCCTTTGACTTTTCTTTGAAAGCCACTACGTGAACCCACTGGTCGCGAAATAAGCGTGTAATCAATAAGTTGAAAATCGAACCGGTTGGGCTTCTCAAAAACCTTTATGACCGGATCTTTACTGTGGGGGTGATAGCGGGCCATTTCTGCAGCGCGCTGGTAGCCTGCAGCAGATTGCCATCGGTGCCGCTTCTGAAGAGAGGCTTCTGTAATAGAATCTGACCTCAACGAGTCTTTGATCTCGCGAAAATCGTCTAAATCGATATCGTCTTCTCTGACCTTTGCGCCAAAGATTCCCGATTTGATTTTAAAGTAATGGCCGGCCTCTAAGCTGCGCTCTACCTCTTGTAGAAAGAATTCTTCAATATCCTTAGCCTCTACCTTACTGGATTCGTCTTCGAGCTGGAATCCGCGCACTAATTGGGTTCTCACCTTAACGGTGTCACTGTCGTTAACGGCAAACCGATACAGGGCTTCGGTATGCGCAGAGGATTGTTTGGGAATGCTCTGAGCGGCGCGGGCAATAAAGTCGTCATCTACCGCATCTATGGTGGTTTTTTTGAGCTTGAAGTCTACATCAATATCGTTCAGCTCTGAATGGCGCAAAAAATACAGAATCTGACGCTCAGTCATGCGCTGCTGTTGAGTCGCTGACATGACCTCTTTGGCGGCCATTACCAGTTCTTCTGCCGAGAGCGTGCTGTGTACCAACCACCACTTCGCTGAGCATGATCGGTTTTTGCCCTAGGTCTAAGGTGTCTTGGCCAAAAACTAGTGGTGACGTGGGGGGTTGCTGTGCCCAGCCGAGCTGAATTGCGAGTAAAAAAACAGCGAACAGAGTTTTCATGTTGTGTAGACGCATTTTTACGCCAAGTGTTACGTTAACTAATCGAGTGAATTTGTAGCCCCGGCGTGACTCGAACACGCATCTTGACCTTAGGAGGGTCTTATTCTTCCCTTGAACTACGGGGCCAGTATGTTAGACCACCAAAGACTCTCCGATTTCAAGAAGATCAAGCGATGCTCCATAGTCTAAAAAATGCTTTTTAGCGGCCTTGTGGTCCATCTCGATGTATCCAAAGGTGTCAAAGTGGTAACCCATGACACGGCTGCAGTTTAAGAACTGGGAGGCCTTGAGGGCGTCGGCGTACCCCATGGTAAAATTATCTCCTACAGGCAAGATACTCAATGCGAGGTCGAATTCTTCTGCGATGAGTTTCATGTCGTAACTAAGGGCGGTGTCTCCAGCTATGTAGATTGATTGTCCTTCGGCTGAGAGAATGAATCCGCCGGGCTGACCTCCGTAGCTTCCATCGGCAAAACTAGAACTGTGAATGGCATTGACATATTTCAGTGTGCCAAACTCAAAGCAGTAGCTTCCTCCATGATTCATGGGGTGCCCCTTAATGCCTTGTGACTCATAGTGGGTAATGATCTCGTAATTCGAGATCAGCGTAGCGCCGGTTTGTTTTGCCAGGCTAAAGACATCAAGCGTATGGTCTTGATGGGCATGGGTAACTAAAATGTAGTCTGCTTTTAGATCGTCTAGGCGAATTTGATCGTTTTTAGGGTTGCCACTTATAAACGGATCAACCACCACAACTTTTTGGTTTACCTCTATAGAAAGGCTGGCGTGGCCCAGAAAAGTAATTTTCATGACGTTCTTGCTTTAGAGCTATAAAGTTAACCCCCTTGTTGGGGCATTCAAAAAGAAATTCACTAGTTAGTCTCATTGCTTAAGAAGGGCTAACTTTATACTGTAATCTTCACCAAGTCATGAGTGTAGCGTTTTCAACTTCGTCTCTACGTACTAAAGGATACCTCGACCTGCCCATTCCTAAGGGAATCGATTTAAAAGAGGCTATTATTGAGCTTAAAGCCAAGAAAAATGCAGTGCTACTTGCGCATTATTACCAGACTAAAGACATTCAAGACATTGCCGACTATCTAGGCGACAGTCTTTACCTAGCCAAAGCTGCCCAGCGGGTAGATGCCGATATCATAGTCTTTGCCGGGGTACATTTTATGGCAGAGACCGCGAAGATTATTAATCCGTCTAAGAAAGTGCTCTTGCCCGACTTAAAGGCCGGATGTTCGTTGGCCGACTCGTGTCCGCCCGACCAATTTGCAGCCTTTAAGGCCAAGCATCCCGGAGCGGTTGTGGTTACCTATATCAATTGTTCAGCAGAGATCAAGGCGCTCTCAGATATCGTATGCACCTCTTCAAATGCGGTCGCGGTAATTGAGTCTATAGACCCAGATACCCCAATTATTTTTGCTCCAGATAAAAACCTAGGGCGCTACCTGATCAAGGAGACCGGCCGCGACATGATACTATGGGACGGAGCGTGCATAGTGCATGAGGCCTTTAGCTTTGACAAAATAGTGGCCCTTGCTAAGCAATACCCAAAAGCCAAGTTTATAGCTCACCCAGAGAGTGAGTCACAGGTGCTTGAAATAGCGCATTACATCGGAAGCACCTCGGGTCTGCTTTCTTTTGTGCAAAAAGACCCTGCCGAAACCTTCATTGTCGGAACTGAGGCCGGAATTCTGCACGAAATGCAAAAGGTCGCTCCGCACAAGACGTTTATTGCAGCCCCGGTTGAAGACGAAACCTGCGCCTGCAGTGAATGTGCCTTTATGAAACTCAATACGCTCGAAAAACTCTACTTGTGTCTTGAGCACGAACAGCCTGAGATTCTACTCGATGCTCAGTTGATGCAGCAGGCTCTTCTGCCAATCGAACGCATGCTGGCTCTATAAAAAATGACTACAGACGTACTTGTTATTGGTTCGGGAATTGCCGGACTCTCTTATGCCATAGAGCTAGCTGAAAGACGAAAAGATCTTGCGATCACGATCATTTCTAAGCGAGAAGCGTTTGAGTCGAATACTAAATACGCTCAAGGCGGAATTGCTGTTGTTCAAGATTTTGCCGCCGACTCTTTTGAGAAACACGTTGCCGATACGCTTGAAGCCTCAGACGGTTTGGCCGATCTCAAAGTGGTCGAAAAGGTGGTTAAACAGGGCCCTGATCGACTGAAGCAACTCATGCGCTGGGGGGCAGAATTTGATCGGCTTTCAGAAGACGCAGCCCTCGAACTCGGAAAAGAGGGAGGCCATAACGCCCACCGCATAGTACACCATAAAGACCGTTCGGGTTATGAGATTCAACGCGCCCTAATCGAGCGACTTCAAACGCTTTCAAATATTTCGTTGCTCGAGAACCACACCTTAGTAGACCTGATTACCGATCACCACCACAATCAAGCCCCTAAACAGGCCTGTTATGGGGCTTACGTTATCTCTTTGGAGAGTTTGAGCGTGATTAAAATAACCGCCCAAGTTACCGTGCTTTCTACCGGAGGGGCAGCCCAGGTTTACGCCTATTCAACCAACCCTGAGTCGGCCACTGGAGACGGAATAGCCGCCGCCTATCGCGCCAAGGTGCGCATTGAGAATTTGCACTACGTACAGTTTCATCCGACCGCATTGGCCGTTGAGGTGGGCGGAGCTCCGTTTTTGATCTCCGAGGCTGTTCGGGGTTTTGGAGGCCATCTACTCAATGATGCAGGCCAACGCTTTGTATTCGATTACGACCCAAGAGGAGAGTTAGCCTCTAGAGATATTGTTTCTAGAGCCATTGAGTTGGAGATGAAAAAGCAGGGGTCTTCTCATGTACACCTCAGTTTAAAACACCTCGAAGCTCAAGCTGTTTTAGCAGGCCTTTCCGTCTATCGCAGAAAACTGTTTAAAAGTGGGCATAGATATAACCATCGATCTCATTCCAGTGCGTCCAGCGGCCCATTACTTTTGCGGAGGCATTGATGTAAACCTCAACGCCAAGACCTCATTGTCTCGATTGTACGCCATCGGAGAATGCAGTCACACCGGCCTTCACGGGGCGAATCGACTAGCCTCAAATTCGTTGCTAGAAGCCCTAGTGTACGCCCATTCGGCGGTTGAATCTACTCTTGACACCTTGACAGAGGGTACTTTTGCATCAGTCTATTTTGAGGCTATACCCGAGTGGAATCACGCGCATTCGATTATAGATCGGCAGTCTCACGAACTGAGTAGTCTCAAGAAAGGGGTGCAGGAGCTCATGTCAGACAAGGTGGGTATTTTTAAGACCACCGCTACCTTAACGCAGGCCGAGAAAGAGCTGGAGTATTTTTACCTGCGTACCCAAGCTATTTATAGCCAAAACAAACTAACCCCTCAACTTTTGGAGCTTCGAAATATGGTGAATGTAGGATATCTGATCATTAAGCAAGCCCAGCAAGCCACAGAGAACAAGGGCGTTTTTTATAATCAAGACTATGCTTAACACCCAGTCAGCCGCATTCGAGAGTGCCCTTAAACAGTTTATAACTTTGGCCTTAGCCGAAGACATTGGCTCTGGTGACGCTAGTGCCCTTGCTTGTTTAGACCCAAATGCTTTTGGGGCTGCCGATTGCCTTGTAAAGGCTCAAAGGTGTTATAGCCGGCATAGAAATGGCCCGACGCATTTTTGCGCATTACGATCAGCGTATTCGCTTCACGCCTCACTCTAGATGATGGGGATTCTATTCAAGAGGGAGCCATTGCCTTTAGGGTAGAGGGCCCTCAGGCATCGCTACTTTCTACCGAGCGCTTGGTGCTCAATTGCCTGCAGCGCATGAGTGGAATAGCCACGTTAACGCACAAAGTGCAGCAGCTTATAGCACACACCAATTGCCGAGTGCTCGACACCCGAAAAACTACCCCCAACTTTAGAATCGCCGAGAAGTGGGCCGTTCAAATAGGGGGCGGAGAAAACCACCGTATAGGGCTGTACGATATGATCATGCTCAAAGACAATCACATCGATTATGCGGGAGGTGTCGCGCAGGCCATTGAAAAAACCTTGGCCTATCTGAAACGGCAATCGAAGAACCTGCCTATTGTGGTTGAAACGCGCACGATTGAAGAGGTTGACGCTTGTCTAGCCTATCAGGGGCGCATAACGCGCATACTATTAGACAATATGAGCACCGTTAGACTGCGAGAGGCGCTTGCATGGATTGACGGCCGAATACCAACGGAGGCCTCTGGAGGCATTAACTTGAGTAACGTCGTGTCTATAGCAGAAACGGGCGTAGATTACGTCTCCATGGGCAGCATCATTTATTCAGCTGAGGTACTCGATATGAGCCTTAAGGCGGTGAATAGATAAGAGCTTTTCCCTTAATTTTCGTTTCTGAGCAGCGTAAACGCATTGCCTTGACTTGAAGGCATAACCACCACATCGGCAACATTTACATGCGGTGGGCGGGTCGCCATAAAGGCGATGATTTCGGCTACATCTTCTGCGTATAGGGGGTTGGCCCCTTGGTAAACTTTTTCTGCCTTTTGCTGATCTCCTTTGAAGCGCACCGCTGAGAATTCGGTGTGCACCAGCCCCGGATGAATCGCCGCTACCCTAATGCGCTCTGAGAGCAAATCTAACCGAAGCCCTTCGGTAAACTTGTCAACGGCTGCCTTGCTGGCGCAGTAAACCGAGCCGTTCGCATAGGCTTGCTTGGCTGCGGTAGAACCCATGTTAATGATTTGAGCCGATTGGCCTTTAGGTATAAAAGGCAGCACCGCTTTGGTGACGTAAAAGAGCCCCTTTACATTAGAGTCTATCATGGCATCCCAGTCGTCTATAGAGGCTGATTGTATCGGATCGAGCCCATGAGCGTTTCCGGCATTGTTAATCAAGCAGATCAATGGTGCGAAATGCTTCGGGCAGCGATGCGATAGCGGATTGAACTTCTTGATAATCGCGTACATCAAAGGTCAATAGGGTTGACTTGTTGGTGAGTGTCTGAGCCAATTCGTGCAGGCGGTCTTCACGCCTTCCGCACAAAATGAATTGAAAGTTGTGCTTGTCTAAGGCTTGGGCGGTGGCCCAGCCTATTCCACTGCTGGCTCCGGTGATTAGAGCGGTCTTTTGGCTCATAGCATTTAAGGATTGCTTAAAAGTATAAAGTTAACGGTTAGCGGCTAAGGGCTCGACCTGATCTGCCAATCGCAGTTCAATTTTTAAGGCTGCGTTTTCTTCGGCGCCGTCAAAGTGCGCATCGACTTGAATAGTCTGTGCTCCTGAAGCGAGCTTGAGGGCCTCGGCAGCTATAGGTATGCGTTTTATAAGCTGTAGGTTGCGATCGACAATTTCGGCAGAACCTTTAGATAGATAGCGCAGCGATTGACCTGCTAAAAGACGCACCGGCAACTTGATCGTTTTACGGTTATTGAGCTCTATGACCGCGTCAGAAATATCCGCGTTTTGTGCGGTCAGTGTAAAATAGAGATCGGTCTCACCTACGGGGTTGTCGAATGAAAAGCTGGTGTACAGCGGCTCTCCGGGTTGTCGGATTTTGGCCTCGTGCGCAAAACGCATGGTGTGAATTTGACGGATTCCGTAGGCCTCTTTATCGCGGTATTCAAGCTCAAACTCGGTTTCTATGCTTTTCATGCGCTCTTTTTGATCGGGGCTAAAGGCGGCGCTCATGCGCAACTTTTCCCAGGCGGCGATGCGTTCAAAGATGGCGGATAGCTGTCCGTTTTGCTGTAGGGCCTCGTCGCGCACCACAAAGGCATAGCCTGCGTCGTAGGCGGCTGATCTTGCGAGCATCCACTCGATGTCTTCTAGGGTGGTGTTTGGGCGCAGGCTGAACCATCCGAGCATATTCGGCATCATGTTGCGCTCAAAATAGGCCTGATTTTTTAGTCGATACTCGGTCTGACTTTCGCGAAAACCAGCGTACCAGGGCTCACCCCAGTTCATGCGCGAATAGGTGTGCCAGAAAAAATGAGTGGTTCTACTCGCGTCAATGATCAGATGCGACCTAAGTGTATCCGATAGGCTGTTGTACCAGCTGCTGGTGAATAGGAGTTCTCCGTAATTGCCCATCCCGGTAGAGCGATTGCCCTCAAGGCCGTCAAAAGAGATTTGTCTAAGCCCCGTGTGCGTGTAAAGCGCCGCTAGATTTTCGGCCATTTCTACAGAGAGCGCGGGATCAGTGAGAAATACCTTATAGGCGTGATCGGCTAATTTGCTCACCCTCTGACCGCTATCATGAGCCGACGCGGTTGTTTGCCATGCGCCTCGTTCGCAGTCGAGTAGTTTAAATGGAGCCTCGCTGCTTACGGCGTTGTAGCGAATGAGTTCATCTCCGATTCGCACCGTTTTGAGGTTATTGTTTGCGTACTGATCGAAAAACTCAGCGGCCTCAATGGGAATTTCGGTTTGAGTGGCGTCAATACGCTTGCACTCAGGCTAGAGTAGCCCACGCTTCCGAGCCGTTGGTCGGGTACGGGGGTAACGTACGGATCGTTCGGGGTGATAAAGTTAGACAAGGTGTGCACCCCCACATAAATGCCTGATTGGGCGGCTTTGTCTACGCAGGCTTTCAGCCCGTCCCATCCATTGGGAAAGGCTTCTTCTTTTAGCTCGAAATGCCCCCAATTCTTAAACGGATCTGAGTGGTACAGATAGTTGAGCCCAGCTTGCTTAGTCAGCGCTATGGCCTGGTCGATGGTGGCTTCGGTGAAGTCGTAAATCAGGTAGGCGGCAGCGGCTCCTTTGGCCGTTTTTCCCCACTGGCCATCGATCTGAGGATGAGGCAAAGACTCGGCGATTTCAATGGCTCCGATGGTCTCTAGGGTTTGATCAACGGGCACGCCAAATAGGGCAACTTTTGAGCCTACAATACCTTGATCGTCGTAGATCGGCGAGACAAAGTAGTCGTGATTCAGGTTTGAGACCACCCGCTCGTTAAAGCGGTTTCTGACGTAGGCCTGAAGCGTGCTTCCGAAGGGCTCTGGTTTGGCGGCCTCAACGCGGTAAAGCGTCTCGCGCTTTCCTTCTTCACTGAGGTCGGAGTAGTCGTCTTGCTCAAAAATATCCAGTTGCGGGGTGGTGTCGTTGTCGTACCAGGGATATCCGCCTAGGGTTTTTATATTCAGCGATTGAATGCCCAGTGCAAACGATTCTCCGCGTACCACACCAACGGTTTCTCCGATCTGCTGGTTAATGGTGTTGGCATACGGCCCCCATGCCAGCCATTCGATTTCTTCTAGGCGATTGGCCTCAACCACCTCAAAGCTCAAGTGACTTGGGTGCTCTTTTACTCGTATACTCAGGCTCAGGTTGTTTTTGAATTCGAGCTGTAAAAGGTCTTCTTCACGCCGTAGCGATTTAGGAGTCTGAATTTCACCCTGAACGTTTAGCTGCACAAGCGGAGAAGCAACCGCATCAGAAAGATAGTGCTGCCCCGTGCTTTTGTCGATGAGTTGTGTGAGATTTCCGCTGCTGCTTAGGGTCATCTCAAGCGCTTCGGTCTGAAGCACTACCGCTTTATCAGGCCTCGAGCAGCCCCAGAAAGCAAAGAGAATAAGACCAAAAAATAACGCGTAAAGACCTCTCATAACGCTTAACCCTTAGGAACATTAATGTGTTGCCCTAAGAATAGCGCGTTTAAAAATAGGCGGTTAGTACCATAAGTGGTTCCTCTAAAGTTAGGATCGTCGGCGAAAAGGATTACCCGGCCTGACCCTATAGGGCTAACGATAACCGAGGCCGATTTGCCCAAGAATTCGCGCTTGTTCTTTTCAGAGATGTATCCGTCTAGGTGGGCGTCTGCGGTGTACTTGGCTGCGGTAGAGTAGGCATTTTTACTCGGAGCTAGCCATACCGTATTGTTTTTGTAAATAGGGAGCACCGAACGCGAATAGCCGAATCCCAGCGGATGCGTCAGGTCGAGTTCAGCATTCACAAAAACACCGCCTATAGATTCCCTTCCGATGTGTTCTCCAGACTCTACATACGGAAGCGACTCTACCGTTTCAGGAGCTTCAGGAGCCTCGATCAGTTTTTCGTCAACCACTTTTTTGTCAATTGCCCAGCTAGAGGCAGATCCAATGGTGATCAGCGTGTTGCCTTTACTCACCCATTCTTTGAGTTTGGTGGCCAGGCTCTCTGGATACGTTCCCGAAACCAGCACGAGCTCTGTGTATTTATCTAGCGAAACACGTGACAGGTTGCGCAGAGGCAGTTTGGTGATGGGCATGCCCACTCGGGTGTCTAAAAGATGCCAAATCTCTCCAGATTCGCTAGACCGAGTACCTGTACCTATGAGCATGGCTGCTTTAGGCGTCTTCAGGGGCCTCATAAAGCGGCTTCCGAGGTCTACCCCTGAGCTGCTCCATCCGGTTGAGGTGGCCGAAACCTCGATGTTGAGTCGAGTAGCCTCTTTTTGGAGTAGTGCTGCCAATTCTTGAGGCGATTTCTTCTGAAGCGATACCGGAATAATGAGCGATCCGTAATTGAAGGCCTTTTTTTTGCCATCGGTCATCACCTCAAAGGGCTTGGTGGCGACCATAGGCACTACACCCTCTTTCTGAAGGGCATAGGTTAGGGCGGGCAGATTGTAGTCTAAGGCGTCAATAACATAGGCGTAGGCCTTTTCACTGACCTTGGTGTTTGCTTTCAGGTCTTCAGACAAAACCGTTGTGAGCTTCGAGGGCAACTTGGTTAGTGGCCTGTAGTTGAGTTGGTAAAAGTTGGCCAATGACCAGGCAGACGCATCGTAGTAAACGCTGTCTCGGTATTTTTCGTAGGTTTCAAAGGCTGTCTGAACAATGCGGTATTGCGGTTGATCGGTCTTAATCACATAGGTATTAGCGTCTTTGTGTACCTGAACCTTGGTGGCGCTCCATTAGCGTTAAAAAGGCCTTGGCCTTGTTTCTGTCGGGCTCTGAAAAGGCGTAGGCCTTGACCGGATTCTTCGCAGCTCGGCTCAGCGCACTCTTGAAAAAGTCGCGCTGGTAGTTGCGCATAAACGCCTTGTTTTCGGTGGCCGCTTTAAGGGTGGCCATACTCGAAACAAACTGATTGCGTATGGTAAAGGCAAAGGTGATTTCGCCAAAGGCGGTGGTTTGCTTTAGCCCTCTAGAGCTTGCTTGCTCGAACAATAATCCGAGACCTCCTTGAAGGTCGGGGTATGAAGAGCCGTAACCCGGATAGGTTCCGTCAAAGACCTCTCTTGAAAAGTAAAACGATCCGATAGAGTCTAGGGCCTTTGAGAAGTATCCGCCGAACATTTCGTTGAGGTCTTCGTAGTTCTCTTTGGGCATTATGGGGTCAAGCGATCCGTTGGTTTTCATGGGCTCAAAGAAATAGGTGCTTTGAGTGCCCATTTCGTGAAAGTCAGTCACCACGTTGGGGTACCACTGATGGTACCAGTTGAGCTTGCCCTGGCTTTCGGGGTTTACTGCGAGAATCCAATCGCGATTCAGGTCAAACCAGTAGTGGTTGGTGCGTCCGCCAGGCCAGTATTCGTTGTGTTCGGCGTCTTGAGGGTCGGCCACGAGCGGAGACGCCTTGTACATGTTGGCCCAGTAGGTATGTCTGTCGCGCCCATCTGGGTTGATAGTAGGGTCTATGAAAATTACCGCGTTTTTTAGATAATCTTGTACTTCGGCATGATCAGAAGCCGCAAGGGTATAGGCGGCCAATAGGGCTGCTTCAGAACTTGAGGGTTCATTGCCATGTACATTATAGGCCAAGTTTATAATCAGCGGTAATTGGGTATCGGTTTGGGAGCTGTTGCTTGGATCGATTGACTTTAGGTGTTCCGATTGAATTTCATCTAATCGAGCTAGGTTGTCTGGTGTTGAAACTACGAGCATAACCAGCTTTCGACCTTCATGGGTGCGGCCATACTCGATAAGCTTGGCGCGCTCGCTCTGTTGTGCAACCGACGATAAATAAGCTACAATGAGATCGTGACGGGTGTGCTGCTCTCCAATGCCGTACCCCAAGAAAGCTTCGGGAGTGCTTATGTTAGCCTGGAAAGGAGTGTAGCGCTTCAGAAAATAGTCTTGAGCCGTGGCCGATACGGCTACGATTAGAAGCGAAAGAAGTAGAACTAGTTTTTTCATAATGCAAGAAATAGATAAGCGATTAATTCAAGTGATTCCAATGTATAAGGGTATTCCAGAAAAGGCCGCTATCGTGATGATTTAGGTAGCGATTGAGCGGGTTAAATGCAAAAATACCACTTGACCTTTACCAAGAGGCACATTAAAGATGGCGCCATGCCCAACGATTTCGTTTTCGTTGCGCACCATGCCCGAACGCACGTATTTGCGTGGTTTTTCATCAGAGGCTTCTTGCTTTTGGGGTTGCTCGTCGGCTGGTACCCCCATAATCTCCCCATCATAGGGTTTTTCGTCGGCAAGGGGCTCGTCTCCGAACTGGGCCACCATATAAGAGCGGTCTCTCAGCGCGCTTCGAAGCAGCGGAGTGTTGCCTTTGTAGAGGTGAAACTGTTCAGAGTATCCGTAAAGAATAGGGCTTGCTGCTTGACGTGCTTTAGCGGTTACTATAGAGCCCGGATGAAAGAGTTTTGATGGCTGATGGCTGCTCAGGGCTGAGCTGATTCCTAGATCTGCAACTATGGCAGCACTGTTGTCTAGAGCCACTAGAACGCCTCCTTGTTTCACAAACTCGCCGAGTTCGTGCACTCCCTCAAATCCAGGCCCTCCGGTTATGTCAGGGCTGGCGTCGGGGTATCCGTGAGACGGAAAGTCTTTGGTCTTGGTGAAAGGCATGGGCCCAAAGGCGTCGTCTACGCCGTGAATAAAGCGCTTGGCGTCTCCCCTCTGATGCGGAATGACGATCACGTCGAATTGTGAACGCAGCTTGCCCGACTTTAAGTCGTCTTTGTCGATGCTGGTGTACGGAATGTTGCGCTGCTCAAGCGTGAAGCGCACCCATCCCTCTGCCTGAGTGTCTGTCCAGCTGTGAAATACGGCCACTTTGGGCAGGCTAATGGCTCGTAGCTCGCCCGAAATTTCGCTTGCTGCCTTAAGATCGATTTCAAAGTCGGCCGCCAAGCGGCTCGCTTGAGCTGCAGTTAATCCTTTAAAGACGATAGATCCGGCCGCCAGGGTGTCGTTGGCTAGAAGTAAAGGCGTGTCTGAGGTCATGGCCTTCACATTTTTTCCATAATTCTTTAGCGCGTAAAGGGCAGATAGGGCTGTAGATTGAGCCGAATAATCCAATACGTAATCAGTCGCTACGCCAGCGGCTGTTGCTTCATAGCGCACCTCTTCTTCGACTAGCGCTAACTGATCTGCCTCATGGGTGAAGCTTTCATTTTTCTCAACCTCTACCCCATAGAGCATGCTGAGCGTCCACGCGATGGCATCGTAGGGCGGAAACTTGGCATCTTTGGGGTAATTCTGTTCGGTTAAGAGATCATAGGCCAGCTTACTGTAGGGCTGGTCAAGTTTGATCACATAAGATCCGGCATCTTCACCCTCGATTACCTGGTGCACCTCTATGCCCTGAGCGCGCAGTTGATTTACTAAATAGGCCGCCATAGACGGATCGCGTTGAGCCGCCGGAATGGTAAACTGTTTGATCTTATTTTTTTCGGCAAAGCGGGTGTTGTTCACCCCTTTCTGGTAAAAGTTCTTAAGCAGCCCTTCTCGGTTGTCGGCAGCATAGGTGAGTGAGGCCAAAACTCCGGCTTGCATGTAGTTGGTGTTGTTTCGGGCAGACCAATTTACCATGCCCGATGCGGGGTCTGGCCGGTACCATTCTCTAGAAGTCACGTTGTCGCCGGCGTATTTACTCTTGGTGAGGTCGCGCAGATAGGTGTTGGCTCCGGCGTTGCCGAAGGTCTCGTAAAAGCGGCCCACCGAATTGTGCGTGTTGGCCACCCATACGCCGTATCCAGGCCACCATCCGTCGTAAAAGGCCCAGTGAAATACTCCGGGAAGCCCCTGAGCCGAAAGGCTGGTCATCTCGTAATTCGCTATGGTTTGCCACTCGCCAATGGTAATAGGGTCTACATTGTCGTTGTAGGGCCCCGTTCCGGTAGAGATATAGAGCAGCGGCACCGACTCGTGAAGGTCGAGCATGATGTTGGGGTGCCATTCGTAGTAAATTTTAAAGATGTTTTTGGTGATGGCCTGTGTGATCTGAAGCCCATCACGATTGTTGTCGTGAAAAACGTATTTACCCCAATACGGAGTGGAGCGCGGATACCCATCGTCCCATTCGGTGCGAAATTTGGTGTAGCGGTGGTACCAGTCTACCTGCTTGTCGCGTCCGTCGGGTTCAGAAACCGGATTGATTAACACGATCACATTTTCGCGAATGTGCTTGATTTCTTCAGACTCGTCGGTTATCAGTCTATAGGCTAGCTCCATCAACATCTCGGGTGATCCCATCTCGGTGGAGTGCATTCCGCCGTTGAGGTAGTAAACACTTTTGCCTTTTTTGACTAATTCTGCCGCGCGCTTCTCATCGGTTTTACGCGGATCAGAAAGCTCGGCCAACAGCGCTTTGTATTCTTCAGCATTGGCCAGAGTGCCCTCATCAGCTATGAGCACCAAGTTAATGGCGCGGCCTTCTTCGCTAATGCCCATCTGCTGTACCCTAATGCGTTCAGACGCCGCAGCCAAGGTTTTGTAGTAGTTGTAAATTTCAGTTGTGTTGTGCATGACTCCGGGTTCGCCAATGATCGTACCGAAATGTTTGAGCGGAGACGGTATGGTCGGGTGGTCTACAATGCGCGCGATTGAAGACGGATAAAAGCGCGTGTCGGTAGTGTAGGTTCGAATTTTTTCTTCGTAGGTCAGGTCTCGGTCTTGAGCCGCTGCCTTTTCGAAGCTGAAAAGGGCCACCCAAGCGGTTAACCCTATGAGGCTATTTTTAAAACTCATGGTAGGTTGCAATTAAAAGAAATGGGAATATAAGGAGTTATTATGCAAGTTGTATGGCTATTGGCGCTGGCTCCAGACTTCGTAAATAGGTTCGCCTTTGCTGCTTAGCCCAGAATGGTGCCAGTCGCCTTTCTTTAAACTGTAGGTGAAGTTTAAAGAAGCTCCTACACGGCTTTTGTCTCGAGAGAAAAACGCAATATTTTCGGTGTACGTGTCGTCTGCAGTGGTATAGTCGCCTCCGCCGGTTCCCATGAATTGCTTGGTTTCAGTGTCGTAGGCGATCCATTGAAAGCGGGTGCCTGAAAGAATTTTCATGGTTTTGCGAGGCTGATCGGTTGATCGCTCAGCAAGTATTCCATTTTGCTTACGGGCAGACATCAGCCAGGCTCCGGCTAAGGCCCCAGGGGCGCCGTCATCAAGCCGGGTAAAGATAAGACCCGAAGGCGAGACTAAGTAGCCAGTGCCTGAGACAGAGAGGGTGAATTCTTGAGTGGTGCCCACTGTTTCGGGTTGACTCGAGTCAAATTCGATGTTGAGGCGGAGTCGGCTTTCAGTCATACTATATGACCCACCAATGGTGCGCAGAAATGCTCCATCTTTTTTGGCATACCAGGTGGTGACCAGATGGGATTCCGATACGATGGTTACTACCGTTGAGCCGCCTAAGGTAGGGTCGTTGGCTTCGGCTTTCCAGGCCCCGATGGGAGACTGGCTATAAAGCATGGCAGAAGCCAGGGCCAAAAGAAAAATTAAGACGTTTTTCATGCTGTTTTTAGATTCTTCGAATAAAGTACAAAATCTTTAGGTTTATGACCATTTATCGAAAGGGTTGCTTGAAGCAATATTCATCCGTTTCTTTGTCGCATCCATTATACAAGCCTTAATCCGCAAACCATTACATAGATTTAGCGTGCCCATGAAGAATTACCTAATTGCCTTTTTTGTTTTCCTATTTTTCTCTTCGCTTAAAGGGCAAGAGCTCGACAGCATTCAACTAACTAAAACCGGTACTTGGGGTTTGAATTTCGCCAATGTAGGTCTTTCAAATTGGGCGGCGGGGGGTGAAAGTTCGGTCGCGCTGGGTACGGTACTCAATTCAAAGATGGTGCGTAAAAAAGGGCTCGGCACCTGGACGAATCAGTTGGATTTTGCATTGGGAGGGGCTCAGGTTGGAGACAATGATTTTCGAAAGACCGACGATAATATTATTCTTCAGACAAAATTCACCCAGCGATTCAGTAAGAAATTTCGATTCTCAGCCTTAGGCATTTTTAGAACGCAGCTTTTGAATGGATTTAAGTTTAGAGCTGATCCCTTAAATGAAGGTGAAGAATTGAGAGATAAAATTTCAGGTTTTATGGCTCCTGGCTATCTGTCTCTCAATTTGGGTTTTGATTACCAGCCCACTGATGCGATAAGCTTCTCGCTAGCACCCACTTCAGGAAAGTTCACTTTTGTCAGCGATCAAACACTAGCCGATGCTGGAGCTTTTGGGGTAAGCGAGGGAGAAAATTCTCGAGCAGAGTTTGGCGCAAACCTTTTAGTCGCTGTAGATGTTGCGGTAATGGAAAATATCAGCTGTAAGAGCAGTTTAAACCTGTTCTCTAGTTACGATGAATTTGGAACCATAGATGTGAACTGGGAAAGTCTGTTTGTGATGAAAATCAACAAGTGGTTCAACTCTAGTCTTGGCACCCAGCTGATATACGACAAGGATATTTTGATTGCCCAAGAAGACGGAAGCGTTGATTCGGCTGTCCAGTTTAAGCACGTTTTAAACTTTGGGCTTAATTTCGCTTTATTTTAGGGTTTTTTGCTCCTAGCTTTTCAAGGCTCTCGCTTGATTTTTAATTAAATAGGCCTATCTTATTCCTCACTTTCAACCAATAAATCCGAAATGGGTAACAGAAGAACATTTCTTAAAAACTCCCTAATAGGGGGGCTTGCCGGAGCAATTCCGGTTTCTACTTTAACCTCTTGTATGTCTAGTTCTGATTCAGGTCAGCCTCAAGAATTGGGCGCCACTGATACTAAAAACGGCAAGATTACCTTCTTACAGACCACCGATGTGCATTGTCAGCTGCATCAGCACGATGAGCTCTTCTGGGAAAACGAGGAGATTGTGTTCAGAAGAACGGGGGGCTACGCGCATTTGTCTACCGCGCTGAAGCAATTGAAGGCCGAAAACCCCGAAAACACCTTGGTTATGGACACCGGTGACATGTTTCAGGGCTCTATGCTCTCTGTGCTCACTGAAGGATCCGCCTTTATGCCGATTTTAAATGCGATGAACTACGATCTCTACCACCCTGGAAATTGGGAGGTGGTATACTACAAAGAACAGATGCAGCACCTGCTAGGAGGCCTCAAGGCCCCAAAAGTGTGCACAAATATGTATCACGATCTAGGCGAGGGAAAGCGAGGCGAACTCATTTTTCAGCCTTATCAAATCTACACCCGCCTAGGTATCAAGATTGGATTCTTGGGCTATACCGACCATCTAGTGCCGAAGCGTCAATCTCCGCTTTACTCAAAAGGTATCATATACACCGAGGCCAAAGAAAATTTGAAGCACTATGTCGATGTGCTCAGAAATCAAGAAAAATGCGATTTAGTCATCATTCTATCTCACATGGGGCTGTCGCAGCAAATTGCACTCGGAAACCACCCAGACTGTGAAGGCGTAGACTACATCTTCGGAGCAGACACTCATGAGCGCGTCAGAAAACCCATCCAAGCTAAGTATACCAAAATCGTTGAGCCCGGAGCCTTTGGCTCGTTTGTCGGAAAGTTAGACATAGAGGTAGTCGACGGAAAAATGGGCGCCCATAAGTATGAGCTGGTTGAGGTTGATCCTAAGCGCTTTGAGGCCGACCCAGAAATGCTGGCACTTGTTGAAGAACTAGAAAAGCCGCATAAAGAAGCCATTAATACGGTTATAGGCTATTCTAAACAGCCGCTTTACCGCTATTTTGTAGTGGAAAATACCATAGACACCATGATCGTAGACGCCCTAAAATGGCGCATCAATGTAGACGTGGTGTTGTCTAACGGATTTAGATTCTGTCCGCCTCGCATAGCTGACGCTTCAGGTCTGGTTCCCATTACCGAGGGTTACTTGTACGACATGCTACCCGTAGAGGCAACGGTCAGAACCGGAAAGGTAAAGGGCAGACAACTATTAGATTGGCTTGAAAAAGAACTGCAGAATGTCTTTGCTGAAGACGCCTCTAAACGCTTTGGCGGATGGGTAGTGCGTTTTAAAGGAATGCAGGTCGATTTTAAGGCGTTTGCCGATTTTGGTGAGCGCGTTCAGAAAGTAGTTATAGGGGGAGAACCTATAGATCTAGATCGCGAATACTCTATCTGTGCGTGTGAGCGTGAGGGCGATCCTGATGACGTGCTTTGCAGAATGACAGGGGTGAGCGATACTAAGAATACTGCATATACCCTTCACGGAGTGGTAAAAGAGTACCTCAAAGAATTCTCGCCGGTGAACCCTGAGTTGAGAAACGATTCGCAGGTATTAGATGCGTCACCAACCCTGCTTTCTCAGGTCTCGGGTGTCGATTATCAGTTTGTGTAGTTTACCCTTAGTGGTTTACCCTTGCTGATACTAGAAAACCTGCTTTCTTGTCAACTCAAAGAAATGTTCAGTTGCCGTTACAATTGAATAAAAGTGATAAGGTTGAGTTGATTTCGAGATAGCGTAGAGGTAGACTGATTCATTAATCCAATTTCGCTGCGCACGTATTTAGTGAATTTGTAGCCTATGCCCGCGTAGATTCGATTTCGATCAAAGAGGTTCTCTGCTGCGTTCAAAAAGACTTCATTGTACGCAGAAAAGTAAATGGTTTGGTCTATGAGTTCCTTATTATTCAAAGGCATATTCAACGAAAGAAAGTACCTAAATCTCATTTTGAAATCTTGCTCAACAAACCGTTGCTCTAGTCTAAACCGGTGTTGAAGTACCATTTGTGCTAAACGCTGTTTGCGAATGAACTGTTGGTAAATGCGGTGCTCATCGATGCGCATTTTAAAATTTGTATTCTCCAGGTAGGGCTCACTCTGAATAAATCCGTAGCCAAGAAGTAAGTTGTTATTTTGGGGGGAGAGGTTATATCCGATTCCGGTGCGCAGCAAAAGTTGTTCGGTATCGCCGATGAAATTATAGTTGCGGTACTGCGCCTCGTGATGCCAGTTGAGCCTTTCATTGATTTTTTTATCTCCAAAATAGATCCACCAATTTCCGAAATCGCTCTCTTGAGCAAGCAAGCTAAACGGAAGCAGGGCAAAAAGTAAAAGTAGTTTCTTCATTTAAAGGATAAAGCGCATTTGTGCCTAGTTCAATGAAGCGATTAGCTTTTCGTTGAGCCTCACGTAGTCGGGGTTTCCAGCGCTCTGAGCGAGTTGAATTGATTCTTTTGCCGCTGCCGTAGCCTCTGCCTTACGGTTTAAACGTGCCAAAAGTTTGGCCTGCAAATGCACTACCCAATAGGCCTTTTCTGTACTTTGTTTAAGTACTTGGTTTACCCAATTTAGCGCTAGTTCGGCATCTCGATTGGTCTGGTAAAAGTAGGTGGCCGCCTGAAAATAAGTATTACTGTTTGTAGGGGTGTTGTCGATGACTTGCTCTTTGATTTGGGCCATTACAATAGGGTCTACCTCACTCTCAATGGCAAACATGGCCTTGGTGTGTTCCCATTTGAGGTTTAGGTTAGCCGAGTTCATGGTGAAATCAGAGAAACTAATGGTAAAGGTTTCGTAGTGGCTGCTCGGATGTTTCACGGGCACCTTAAATCGAAGTATATCGTCTTGGGCGTTGTACCCCATGGCGCCCCACAGCTCTAAATTTTTACTAAGTATGATGGTGGCTTCTTCTTCAGTAAACAACGAGTAAAGTGCATAGGTGCCTGCAGGTACGGGGTTTCCATTAAGTTTCACATCGGTGCTAAACGAGATCTTGGTAGATG
This sequence comes from Flavobacteriaceae bacterium, assembly GCA_018402205.1. Classification (GTDB taxonomy): domain Bacteria; phylum Bacteroidota; class Bacteroidia; order Flavobacteriales; family Flavobacteriaceae; genus UBA3478. The sequence goes on along the minus strand of JAGYIX010000003.1, from coordinate 770,395 downwards.
CGTTGGCACCGGTTCTCCACACTTCGTTGTACGGGATGAGTTCTCCTGCAACGCTGCGCCCTCTTGCACTGGGCCTCGAGTAAATTAGGTTGACCTCGGTTAGCCCGACGGTTCCCTTGAGCTCAAAGGTGGGGCTTGCTGGTGGTGTTTGTATTTGCGCCCCTAAAAGGGCCGCATAAAAAACGGTCGCTGTGACTAGAAGAATTTTTTTCATTTGGTGGGAATTATGTTTTGCTGTGTTGCGAAAAGTAGCCAAAACTTCTTAGTTCAATAGCATGAGAAGATTTAAATTTAGGTTTTGGAGAGTTCGTGGGCCTATTTGGGCCAATTGAAAAGAGCGTGATAGAACTTCAAAGTCGTGAAACAGAATTTATGAAGAGAGGGTCAAAAAGACGACGGGGAGATTATAGAGCCCTTTATTGGGGCTTACTGTTTGCGCTAATAGTAATGCAAGGCTGCTCTGCTACCGACCCATCTGAAAATAGTGCGGCAGATAAGGTTGAGGCATCATCGTATGTTGTTTTTGAGCCGGGTAATATGCCCCTAATTATTAGTGTTGCGCACGGAGGGGATAGAAGACCTGAGCAGCTACCTGATCGCAGCTGCTTTGATGCCGTTCATGTGAAAGATGAATTTACCATTGAATTAGCCTTAGAAATACAAAAAGAGTTTGCGAAAATCGGAAAGAAACCCTTTCTCGTGATCAATGAATTACACCGCTCTAAATTAGACGCTAATCGAAATAGAGCAGAAGCAAGCTGCGGCGATGTCAATGCCATAGCCGTATGGGATCTTTTTCATCAGCACATCCAAGAAAGTAGGGCTAAAGTGCAAACGATGTTTAAGAAGGGCCTATATGTAGACCTTCACGGTCACGGTAATCCTAAGCAGCGCATTGAGTTGGGGTACCTATTGTACGAAGACGAACTTGCGCTATCTGATGAGCAGCTCAATTCTGAGCCCTTAATCGAGGTGAGTTCGTTGCAGCACTTGGTGCGCACTCATCCGTCAGGCTTATTGCATTCAGATTTACTAAGGGGTGAACGTTCATTAGGCAGCCTGTTGCACGCCTCTGGATACCCGGCGGTTCCGTCTGCTCAAGACAAGGCGCCTTTGTTGTCAGATACTTATTTTAGCGGAGGATATAACACGGCCAATTACAGTTCTTATAAAGGCGGACCAATAGATGGCGTCCAAATAGAATGCAATTTCTCAGGCCTAAGAGATACCGAAGAAAACAGAAAGGCCTTTGCTAAAGCCTTTGTGCTTTCGGTGACCGCCTTTTTAGAGGAGCACTACAGTGAACGTAGTTGAAAAAAGTAGTATTTATATCATCAGAGTTTGATTAGCCCCGTATAACTTAGCCCTTAATGCAACTAGTAGAAGTCATATACCTGATTAGTTTGGCCTTTGCCCTCGCCTCTATTTTTGTCATTTATGTCAGAATTAGGCCAGAGCGTACTTTTTTGGTGAGTTATTTGACGGGTTACTTGGTGATTTTGGTGTTTTCTAATCTAGCACTGGTGATGATCACTACCGGATGGATCGCCCAGTTTCCGCATTTCTACAAGCTTATGATGCCCTTTTCGCTGCTCTCTCCGGTAATTAGCTACTGGTATGTAAAGGGAAGTCTGGGGTATAATTATTCATGGAGAACCATAGACTATGCGCACCTGCTGCCTTTTATTGCGGTTGCCCTGCACTACATGCCTTTCTACTTCTTATCGGCCGAAGAGAAACGCCCACTTGTAGACGCCGTAATCGCCGAAGATGCCGCGCTAATCAACTATTCGTACGGATTTATATTCACCGAGTCTCAAGTTTATCTGCTGCGCACTTTTCAGGCTATTGTATATCAGACATTAAGCCATTTGCTGCTCGCGAAGTTCATTAAGGCGAATCCATTCGCCTTACTCAGCAGTCGCTCTAAAACGGTTTTTCGTTGGGTACGGTTTTTCGTCTGGGCGATAACCGCCTATCTCGTTAGCCTTATTCTGTGTTACGCACTCAACAGTATGCGTTTTCAAGGAATCGCCCTTAATGAACTGATAGAGCAAGCGGTATTTCTGCTTACCGCCGGCTTTGTATTTGTGTTGTCTTCGCATTTATTGATGCATCCGAGGGTTCTCCTTACCCTTGATCATACCATTGAACATCAAGCAGAAGACTACCTGTATGTCGATTTAGAAGCTGTAAAATCGACTGTGGTAAAGCAAGGGTGGTATGAAAATCACCAGCTTACCCAACCCTTATTGGTTGAGATGCTCGGTCTGAAAATCGGAATATTTGCGAAAGCTATAAAAGCCAGTCGATTTGAAAATTTCAAGGACTTTATGAACTCCATTCGTTTAGAACAATTTGTTCGTAGAGCTACGCCCTCAGATCTCGAACGCAACTCTATAGAGGGTATTGCTAGCCAAGTCGGATTTAAATCGTCAACCACCTTTTTTAGGGTTTTCAAGGAAAATTTTGGTATGACTCCTAAAGAATATTTGAAGCGCAAACAGCCGAAAATTTCTGCAAAACACTGACAGTACCTGATTTTATCTGCATTAGATGCCTAAAACTGTTTGAATTATGCCTAGCTTTATTAAAATTTAGTATGTCACAACATAATATCCGACTTGAGGTAATGCGCTCTTTAGAGCCCAAGATTGATGAATTCATTGAAACGTTTCTAATTCCGATTGACGAGATCTGGCAACCCACCGACTTCTTGCCTGATTCTCAATCTGAGGAGTTCTTTAAAGAGGTTGCCGAAATCCAAGAGGGGGCCAAAGAGATGGGGTATGACCTATGGGTAACTCTTGTGGCAGACACCATAACAGAAGAGGCGTTACCCACCTACGAGTCTTGGTTGCTCGATATAGACGGCATAGACCAGCACGAAAAAGGAAACGGATGGGCTAAATGGATTCGAAACTGGACCGCAGAAGAAAACAGACACGGAGACGTGCTCAGCAAGTATCTATACTTATCGGGCCGTGTAAACATGAAAGAGGTTGAGCGCAGCACGCAACACCTCATAGCTGACGGATTTGACATTGGAACAGATAGAGATCCGTATAAAAACTTTGTGTACACTAGCTTTCAAGAGCTGGCCACGAATATCTCACACAAGCGCGTTGGGCAGTTCGCCAAGAAAACTGGCAACCTTTTGCTGGGTAAAATGTGTAATATTATCGCTGGCGATGAAATGAGACACCACCTGGCCTATCGCGAATTTGTTAAACACATCATTGATCAAGACCCATCTCAAATGGTGCTTGCTTTTGCCGATATGATGAAGAAAAAAATAGTGATGCCTGCTCACTTTTTAAGAGAGTCAGGTGAGGCTATTAGCAGTGCCTTTGATACCTTTTCAAATTGCGCTCAGCGTCTTGGAGTGTACACCTCAAAAGACTACATCGACATTTTAGAAAAACTCAACACTTACTGGAATATGGAGCATCTTCGCGCCTTAAGTGATGAGGCCGAAAAAGCACGTGAATATCTGGTTAAACTTCCAGATAGACTGACTAGAATATCTGAGCGCATGCATTATCCGCAAGATCAATACCACTTCAAGTGGGTTACGGCCAACGGGGTGCTATAATACTCTGATTATTTGAGTCCTGGCAGATCAGCTGATGGAGTTTTTTGTGTCCACGGATACTCCTGTTTTTTATAAATTGGATATAGTTGGTCCAGCGTTTCAGCGTCGTAAACAAAACCGTTTTTAATCACCATTTTAACCGTATTGGTATTTCGGATATTTTCTAACGGATTTTCCTTTAAAACCACCATGTCTGCTAGTTTGCCTACCTCAATACTGCCCAAATCGCTAGCAAGACCAATGGCTTCAGCTCCTATTATTGTGGCAATGCGCAATGCATTCATCCTAGAAAGTCCTCCACTCTGCATACTCCACAGTTCCCAATGAAAGCCCAAGCCTTGAAGTTGACCGTGCGATCCAACACCAGATAATCCGCCGGCATCTATAAGGTCTTTAACAAATACAGCAAGGTCATCAAAGACATGTTCTTCTTTCATGAACCATCCGGCGTTTCGTCGACGTGACTTAGCATCAAGTTCTGATTTGGGAGTAAAACGATTAAGTTTCGGATCTCCATTTACATTCTCGGTAGCGTAGTAGTAATTCTCGGCCCAAGGCCCACCATAGGCTACTAATAAAGTCGGAGTATAGGCGGTATTTGAAAATGCTACAAAATCAATGAAGTCTTTATACAAGGGGTAGATCGGAAAACTATGCTCGTGCCCAGGATACCCATCAAGAATCTGCGTAACATTAAGTTTGAAATCAAGACCTCCTTCGGTAGTAGGCATTAGTTCTTGTTCTTTAGCTGCTTCTATGATCCATTGACGGTGTTTTCTATTACCGGTCAGATACATTTTAATAGTCTTTGTGTTGTAATACTTCGAATACTGCTTTAATACTTCTCGGGCATGATCTAAACTTTCAATATTATACCCCCAATACCCCACACCAGGCCCCGTTGAATAAATGCGTGGTCCTGCAAGTATACCTGCCTCAACCATGTCGGCATAGGTAAGTACATCTGTAGTGCCTGTTTGAGGATCTCGAGTGGTTGTTACCCCATAGGCCAAATTTGCCGCGTAGGCCCAAACGTGATTTTTGTGAAGACCCCAACTCGGTCTAAGATGAGCATGGGTATCTACAAATCCTGGAAGCAAATAGGCTCCTTCTAAATCTATAATGACTGCATCTTCAGGTATTACCGCTTTTTCGTCAGCAGAGTAAACTGCTTCAATGCGATTTGCCTTTACCACTACAGTGGCGTTCTCTAAAATAGCATTATCACTAGTCATAGGTATTAGAGTGGCTGCCTTGTAAACTACTGTCTTATCAGGAATAGCGCGACGTACTTCAACAGATACGGTTGACTCTACTGCAGTGTAATCTTTTGGAGTACTATCAGACTCTTTTTCTTTATTTTCTTCTGAAGTATTTTCAGCCGACGACACCTCTGATGTTTTGGTTATAGCTTCAATTTCTTTGTCACGCGCCTCAGCATCAGCTATATTATAGGTAAACAGGGTGTTTCCTAAAGTCCAAAAAACGGTAGATCCGTCAGAAGACCACGAAGGAAATTCGCCGCCCATGGTAGATAGTTTTCTAGATGGAAACGCTGCACTTTTAGGGTCTTTTACATTGATTTTTACTCCGTCAGGCCCCACTTTTGGAACAGTTACGATATAGATATCATTATTAATCTTAGCTAAGGCGTAATCTCCCTTAGGCGCTCTAAGTAGTGTACTTGCTTTAGAGGGTTTTTTTTCAGGAGCTTCGGGCTCATCAGATAATAAATGGTTATCGGTATATACAGAGCCGTAAACCGTAATTCCATCGACCGAAATATATTTTTGTTCATCTGTTCCATCGAAGCGAATAGAAACTAATGAGCCGTCATTGTTCAAATAAATAAGACCGTCGTTTTGAGCAAAATGCGCGTTAGAATAACCATCGGCTTTCGCAATAAAATATTCTTGCGCTTTAGCTTTTGGTTCGTACCAAACTAAGTCTGCTTTAGATCTGAAGGCATAGGGTCCGTCTGCATCTTCAAATGGTTGCTTTTGACCTTTAAACAAGACAATTCTATTTGAATTACTCCAAGTAGGTTCTTGGTAAACAGCTGGTTGACTTGTAATTTTAACGGGCTTTGCACTGGGTTTGATCGCTACTTTGTACAGGTGCCCACCCTCAGTTTCATTCCAAGTAACAAAAGCAATCTCTTTGCTGTCTGGGCTCCAGGTTGGCATAGCCTCGGTGAAATCGAAAGAAGTAACTCTTCGAGCTTTCCGATCACTGAGATGCATAATATAAACGCGATTCAATGCGGTAAAAGCAAGGTGTGTCTGATCTGGTGAAACAACAGCGTCGCGTATTTGATTGGCTGAAAATGTAGGGAGGTCTTCAATGGGATACTTAAACTTTAATTGAGGGCCCATTGCTACTTTTTCACTGACTTTAAATGGAATTTCTTCGGTTCTATTGCCCTCTAAATAAATACGATTTAATTTTCCACCGTAAGAAGCGATGATAGACTTGCTATCTGGAGTAAACGCCATTGCCGGAAGGACACCAAGTGGAGCTATAGATTCTTGTTCATCACGTTGAACCGGATAGGCCAGCCAACGCTCGTCTCCTGAGTTGAGGTCTCGAAGAATAAGCCCAGTTTGATCATTATGTCTAGTTCCGTAAACTAACCAGTTTCTGTCTGGAGAAAGGGTTGGGCTAAACGCTGAACCGTAACGACTAGTCATAGTGGACGTTTTTCCATCCTTTAAATCATAAATTCCCAATTGATATTGAGGTAAACTCGCGTTGTATTGCCACGAATTCTGTCGCTGTGAATACCATATCTGATTGCCATCTGGGCTAAAAGTGGGCTCTGAAATCTTAAGATTATCGGGCTTGTCTATAAGCTGAGTGCCAGATCCGCCTTCTTTATGATAGAGGTGCAATTTAAAATTTCGAGTACCCTTTACTACGGCTATATAATTTCCGTCAGCAGACCAATCTGCCGATTGCATATTAAAGGTGTCTCCTTTTGTTACTTGCAGGGTGTCTTTCGCTGATCGGTCAATTATCCAGGCATTATTTCCTCCGCTTCGGTCTGAAATAAAAAGAATTGAATTTCCGTCAGGAGAGTATTTTGGATGAGAGTCAAAAGCCAAATCCCCTGTTATTCTAGTTGCATCGCCTCCAGAGATAGGCACTTCATATAAGTCACCGAGAAGATCAAATATTACTTTGTCTCCAGATGGATGCACATCAACAGACATCCAAGTTCCTGAAGTGGTATTTAATTCGAAAAAACGCTCTGCTTTTAGTGGCAGCCCTTTTTTTTCTTTGTTTGCTTGAGAAAAAGTCAAAAACGGTATCACGAATAGCAACCCAAATAAAGGTGTTCTCATAGGTTATAATTGATGGTTTAAGATAGCTAAATTCACGTTTTACTAACTATAAATAAAATTTACTAGGGTTTACGGGTCACGTTACCACTGGTTTTTTTCCGTCGTGCTGCTCAAATTCTCTTGAGGTGACGATTGCGCGCAAGCGTTCAACGGTTTGCCATAAATCTATATAGCGGGTATAAAGCGGAGCCATTCCTATCCGAATATACTTATCGGGTCTAAAGTCAATGGTTATTTTTGGTTCTCCTCTTTTAGGGTGCAGTAAACACTGACAGATTCGCCACGACTCTTGGTGCGAGATGGTGACGTGAGATCCGCGATTCTCATAACCTTCTGGGCTTTCGAGCTTAAAACCTATGGGGATTAATTCGGATTGAATCTTTTCTATTAAATAGTTTCCTAGTAGTTCACTCTTTTCTCGGATAGGCCTAATACCGGCATCTAATGTAATTTCTAGACCAATTTCTAAAGCAGAGAGAGATAGTATCTGAGGGGTTCCTGCGTTGAATTTTTCTATCCCTTTCGCCGCCTCAAACGCCGAAGTAAATTCAAATGGATTTGCATGACCAAACCACCCCTGAATCGGCGATGACAGAGAAGAAGACAATTGGCTGTCGATAAACATAAATGCGGGAGAGCCCGGTCCGCCGTTCAGGTATTTATAGGTGCAGCCAATGGCCGCTAGGGTCTCGGTTTCTTTGACATCGAAATGAACCGCACCCACGGCATGACTAAGGTCCCAGATAATGATGCTGTCATGTGACTTCGCAAAAGCGTTGAGCATCTTAGCCGGGTAGTAGTAGGCACTCTTGTAACTCACTAAACTCAAGCAGAGTACCCCCTGATTTGAGCGAATGACCTCCTTTAACTGCGCGATATCTGCCTCGAGATCGCTTGAATAGCTTACGCATAGGGGTGGGCTCATTTTAAGGTACGAGCTTATACCTTCTAGAATGTAGTTGTCGGTCGGAAAATTCAGCGAATCGGTAATCAGCCGTTTCGGATAAAGCCCTGACTCGATTAGGGCATGAGCGAGCTTAAACAGATTAACTGAGGTCGATTCGCCAACGACTACTTCATCTGAATCGGCGTTCACTAGTTGCGCGATCTTGCCGGCAATGCGTTTGGGAAGCTCAAGCCAGTGTTTGTTCCAACTGCCGATTAACTGCTGACCCCATTGCTCGTCTAGAACTGAGACTAAGCGTTCTTTAGTTTTTAAGGGCTGTTTGCCCAGTGAGTTTCCGTCTAAATAAATCTCGTTCTCTGGATGGTAGAATCGCTGGTAAAATTCAGCGAGTCTATCAGATTGGTCAAGAGCCTGGGCCTTTTGCAGATTAGTCATTTTGGGCTGTTTTAAAGAAGGGAAGAACCTTGTCGACCCATGCACTATACATAGCTGCGCTTGGGTGCAGTTGGTCGTTAGCTACATAGGTAGCGTTGCCTAACGCCTCTTGTGAAATGGGTGTGATATCGAAAAAGGCTACCTCGTAGCGTTCACATATGGCTTTGATCGCAGCATTGTAGGCCGCTATTTCAGTTGCGATTTTAGTGCGATCGCGCCCCTCAGCAAAGGGCATTACCCCCCAATCGGGAATAGACAATACGAAAACCCCTTCAGGCTTGTTTTTAGAAATGGCAATGGCCCGCTCGAGTAGATTTGTGAACTCGGGCACAAACGAGTCAACGCTTCTTGCTCTGTATTGATTGTTTACGCCGATCAGTAATGAAACGTAGTCGTAGTGTTTTTTATACCTGCGCTTTCAATAGCTACGAGCAGTTCGTCGGTTGTCCATCCGGTTTGAGCTATAATATGCGGATTCTCGAGCGGCATGCCCGATTGGTTTCAAGATTCGCGCTAGTTGATTGGGCCAGCGCATCTCTTCTGCGACGCTTTCGCCAATGGTATAACTATCGCCTAGGGCGAGATAGGTTTTCAGCTGCTGCTCGCCCCCTTGTGGCAGATTGCCCATAAGCATAACCAAAAACCACAGGCTAAGCAGATAGGGTATTATTTTTTGCATGGGATGAAGATAAAAATCCAATCGCAATTCATGGGACTTTTCACTTTAAAGCTAAAGCGATGAAAGGCGGTTTTACACTCATTTGTTGTAACAATTAGTACCTTTTTACGTCTTATGAACGTAATCGAGGCTCTAATAAAAAAGCCGCAAGAAGTAAATCTGCGGCTTTTTTGCTTTATCCCTAATTCGGTACACACTGTTTTTAATCAGCGTTTTTCTTTGGAAGAATAACGAAATGGATTTGACTAAGATTAGTAGCGTTTAAAATCTACTCGGGCATTACAACAGTGTTGATGACATGGATTACTCCGTTTGATCCCATTACGTCTGTAGCTGTAATTTCACTGTAATTTCCGGCGCTGTCCATCAGCCAAATTTTACCGTCTTTCTGAAGAACGGTCAAGGTCTGATTGTTGACTGCGGTAAGAGTCACCTTTCCGCCACCCTCGTTAAGCGCTTTAACTACATCTGCAGCGTTTAATTGCCCTGCCACAACGTGATAGGTAAGAATGTTTGCTAAGGCCGCTTTGTTAGCAGGTTCTAGCAAAGATCCAAGAGTTTTTGGGTCAAGTTTTGCGAAAGCATCGTTCGTTGGAGCAAAAACAGTAAACGGACCTTCCGATTGCAGAACACCAACTAAATCAGCAGCTTTTAAAGCAGTTACTAGAGTTGAGAAGTTTTCATTTCCAACAGCAACATCAGCAACTGTTCCTTGAGCCAAGGTATTGTTGCTAACCATTAAACTGAGTAGAACAACAAATAATGAGGTAATAGTTTTCATAGCTTATTTTTAAGAATTGCGTAAATGTAGACTATTAAAATTATGTTTAATGATTTTAATAAAAAATTAAACAAATAATTAACGTTTGCTCTGTTCCATTATTCATTTTACGAAAGACTGGCATTTGAATTAAATCGCGTAGCTTACTCCGAATGGGTATTATTGGTATTGAGAATCTTTAGCGGAGTGTCGCATATAATCTATGGGATATTAACGCTGTTTCATCCGTTCTACATTCAGGAGTTCTCGAGGTATGGCTTCTCAGATCTGCAGTATTTAATTGGGGTAGTACAAGTTTTATGCGGAGCTGGATTACTTGTGGCCAGTAAAAATCTAAAGATTTCGCTTGTAAGTGCATTAATTCTGGCTCTCTTAATGGCAGGAGCAATAGGAACAAGAATTTTTATTCAAGACAATTTACTTCAGTCGTTGCCTGCATTGTTGTATTTCGGACTGAATTCAGCTATATTCATTAAAATCTTAAAAGACTAATTATGAAATACTTAAAGTACGTGTTGATGGCTATAGTTTCTTTAACAGTATTGAATGTTTGGCTTTTTAGGTTTAACAAGCCAACCATTTACAGAGGAGGTCAAGCAAAAACGATGATAGAAGAATTTGCGGCCTATGGTTTAAGTGAGGCCTTTGTTTACATAGTCGGCGGATTAAAAGTTTTAGCCGCACTCGGGCTCGTTGTTGGATTTTATTACAAAAAACTAGTCGCTCCATCTTCTGCAGTTATAGCCGTTTTAATGGTGGGGGCCATTTTTATGCACTTTAAGGTGCAAGATGCAGCCATAAAATTTTTGCCAGCCACTTTGATGTTGTTTTGCAGCCTAGCTATAATTTTTTTAGTCAATAGAAGATCAACGGATTCTTAAAAACCCTCTTCTAAGGCGCACATATTCATGCCAATGTACTTTTTTAGGGTACTACCTCTTTATACGCGGGGATTTCATTTTTGTCTGTAGTGTTCAAGTAATAGCGGGTTACGTTATAAAACAATGGTTAATCCAAATAACAATTAATTAAAGCAAAGAAATACTTCTAGCATGAGATTAGACCCAATAGATAAGTATTTATTAATTCCCCTAAACCGATTCATTAGTAATTCAACAACAAGTGGATTTCTATTATTCGCATCTGCTATAATAGCATTGATTCTTGCAAATTCTCCATTAAAGCAGGCTTACCATCATTTTTGGGAATATACTTTTACCATAGGATTTAGTGATTTTATGGTATCTAAATCTTTACATCATTGGATTAATGATGGATTAATGTCCATTTTCTTTTTTGTAATCGGGTTGGAATTGAAAAGGGAAATAATGGCTGGTGAACTTTCAAATCCTAAAGATGCAATTTTGCCAATTTTTGCAGGATTAGGGGGTATGGTTGTACCTGCATTACTATATCTTTTGTGGAATTCGACTGGAGAAGCTTCTAATGGATGGGGTATTCCTATGGCAACCGATATTGCGTTTGCATTAGGTATACTCTACTTATTGGGCGATAGAGTGCCGATATCACTTAAAATATTTTTAACTGCTTTGGCTATTGCCGACGATTTAGGAGCAGTAATGGTCATCGCTTTTTTTTACACTTCTAATATTTCTGTAATTAGCTTATTAACAGGAGGGGTATTTTTAATTGTGTTGGTACTAGCCAATAGATTAGGAGTCAGAAATGTCTTGTTTTACGGGGTTATTGGAATAGGTGGCTTATGGATGGCTTTTCTGCTATCTGGAATTCACCCTACCGTCGCAGGGGTAATCGTAGCATTTACTATTCCTGCTAACGTCAAGATTGAGGATGAAAATTTTGTTAAAAAAATGAAGACCCTCATCGATGAATTTAAAAGAAGTACACCAAACGAGACTACTCTAGTTACGCCTGATCAACTTCATATCTTAGACGAAATACGGCATTATTCTAGAGCTGCCATGACCCCGCTTCAACGACTTGAACATAGTATGCACCCCTTGGTAGGTTTTGTTGTTATGCCAATATTTGCTCTTGCCAATGGAGGTATAACTTTTTCAAGTAGCTTTTTTGATGACTTAGGAAGTAATGTTAGCTTGGGAGTAATCTTTGGTTTAGTTCTAGGAAAATTTATCGGAATTGTTGGCTTTTCTAAAATCTTAATCCATCTAAAATTAACAACACTTCCTGAAGGGGTTAATTGGAGACAAATTTATGGAGTAGCCTTGCTTGCGGGAATTGGATTTACCATGTCGTTATTTATAACAGACCTTGCATTTATTGACCCAGCCTATATTCTTCAAGCTAAAATAGGAATCTTTGTAGCTTCTCTTTTTTGTGGTATTATTGGGTATTTGACCTTGCGAAAAGCTTAAAAGACTATTTTTCTGAGCCCGATTACCTACTTAAAACATTAGGATGTTGCAGAAAGGGGAGGCGTTGTTAAAAAAAGATCTGTAGTTGTATGAAAAAGTTACTGCCTATACTTTCTAGTGTATTACTCTTATGCCTATTTGGCATTGCTAATGGCCAAGATTTTAAGCCAAAAAGTAGCGCTTCCATTTTCCAGGACCTTCAGCAACTAAACTTTCTGGGAAATGTACTGTATGTGGCGGCACATCCAGATGATGAGAATACACGACTCATCTCTTATCTCACCAACCAAATACATGCGAGCACCGCTTATTTGTCATTAACTAGAGGAGATGGCGGACAAAATTTAATCGGCACAGAAATACGCGAATTGTTGGGCGTCCTAAGAACTCAAGAGCTGTTGGCGGCTCGAAACATAGATGGAGGGCAACAATTTTTTACCAGAGCCAATGATTTTGGGTTCTCAAAAGATCCAGAAGAAACCTTAGACATTTGGAACAAAGAGGCTGTACTCTCAGACATGGTTGCGGTAATTCGAACCTTTAGACCAGATATTATTATAAATCGTTTCGACCACAGAACGCCGGGTACCACACATGGTCACCATACCTCTAGCGCTATTTTGAGCATGGAAGCCTTCGGTTTAGCGGCAGATCCAAAGGTTTATCCGCAGCAGCTTAACAGGCTTAAAACATGGCAACCATCACGTGTATTTTTTAATACTTCATGGTGGTTTTACGGTTCTGAGCAAAACTTTAATCGTTCACCTAAAAAAGGTTTGATAAGCCTTGATGTAGGCGTTTATTATCCGAGCCTTGGCATTTCTAATAACGAAATAGCATCGCTAGCGAGTAGCCAACACCTGTGTCAGGGGTTTGGAAGGCTCAATAGTAGGGGAGAAGAAATGGAATACCTAGAGTTGCTTAAAGGCTCGATGCCGCAAACTCAAGACCTATTTGATGGGATCAATACCAAATGGACCAGAATTCCAGAAGGAAAAGTTATTGAAGCCATACTGAATCCTATTCAGGAAAATTTTGATTTTAAAAATCCGGCGACACACTTACCCGAATTACTTGAGGCTTATTCGTTAATTCAGCAAATAGAAGACGACTTCTGGAGGGCTCAAAAAACCGGCCAAATTAAAAATTTGATCAAAGAAATTGCAGGCTTACACCTGGCGTTTGAGAGTAATAATGCTTATGCCAGCCCAGGAGAAACCGTTAGTGCCACCCTCAAGCTTTTGGCTCGAAATACCCCATTTGTCAGTTTAGAATCCGTACAAATTATGGGGGCCAAAATGGCTACATCTATTGGTGCTCAGCCTTTAGAGCTGAATAGAAGTAGTAATATTTCTATGGCTTTAGAAATTGCGCAAACAGCTCCTCTAAGTAATCCGTATTGGCTTAATGAGACGCCAAGCTTAGGCATGTACCAAGTAGCAGACCAAAGTCTAATTGGTCTACCAGAATCTTTGCCGGCTGTAAGTGCAGATGTGCAAGTAATCATCGGTGGCACGCACATATCTTTTGACATTCCGCTCGTCTACAGGTATGCGAAACCCGACAAAGGCGAGTTGTGGGAACGGTTTAAAATACTGCCGGCAATTGCTGTGTCACTTTTTAATGAAGTGGTTTTGTTTCCATCGGAGGAAACTAAAACTATAGCCGTAATTGTGCAATCGTTTGCCGAAAACCAGCAAGGCAGCGTGAGTTTAAAACTTCCAAAAGACTGGAAAGTTGAGCCACCGGCACAGCCTTTTAAACTGCTTGAAAAAGGAAAAAGTGTTCGGTTAGATTTCACTGTTTCTCCGCCTAAAAATGCCACAGAAGCCACTGCTACTATAAGCGCTAAGACAAGTGATGCAGCATATACTAAAACTGTTGTACCCATTAGCTATGATCATATTCCGACCCAGCGCGTATTGGTTGACGCCCAAGCAAAATTTGTGCGCTTAGATTTAGAAAAAAAGGGCGAATACCTCGGATACATCATGGGTGCCGGAGACAAAATACCCGAGAGTTTAGAGGCTATTGGTTACCAGGTTGAGTTGTTAGACCCGACTACACTAAGCGCGAAAGAACTGAAAAAATACAAGGCGGTTATTCTTGGAATTAGGGCTTTAAATGTGGTAGGTATTTTGCCCCTTAAAAAACAAGAATTGCTAGATTATGTGTCTCAAGGGGGTGTGTTAATTAGTCAGTACAATACAGCCAGTAGAAGCGGAAATAATGAGGTGACTATTGCGCCATTTCCATTGACGATTTCTGCTGACAGGGTTACAGATGAAAATGCGGCGGTAAGACTGTTGCAACCTAAGCATCCGGTTTTATCGCATCCGAATAGGATAACCGAAAAAGACTTTGACGGATGGGTGCAAGAAAGGGGATTGTATTTTCCCAATCAATGGCACGAATCGTATACCCCACTATTAGAAATGAACGACCGTGGAGAGCGCCCCAAACAAGGAAGCCTGCTAGTGGCCCCTGTGGGCAAAGGATTTTTTGTGTACACCGGTCTTAGCTTTTCAGAGAACTGCCAGCCGGTGTCGCCGGAGCGTATCGGTTAATGGCAAACATGATTTCTCTAGGCGCGGCATCATCACCTTCTGACTTATCAGAAAAAAACTAAAGCAATGGGACTTATTGATTGGACCATATTGCTCTCTACCTTGTTATTCATAGTTGGCTATGGTATTTGGAAAACGCGAGGTGCTCAAAATATTACCGATTATGTTCTTGGCGGAAAAGAAGCGAATTGGGCCACTATCGGGCTTTCTGTTATGGCCACTCAGGCCTCGGCCATAACCTTTTTGTCAACCCCGGGGCAGGCCTATCATGACGGCATGGGGTTTGTGCAATTTTACTTCGGCCTTCCCTTGGCTATGGTGGTCATTATTTTGGTCTTTATTCCATTATACGACCGATTGAAGGTTCAAACCGCCTATGAATTTTTAGAAAACCGGTTCAATGCTAAAACCAGAACGCTGACTGCAATCTTGTTTTTGATCCAAAGAGGATTGGCTGCGGGTATCACCATTTATGCACCTGCTATTATACTTTCTGCAGTGCTGGGCTGGCCTCTAAAATTATTGGTGGTTGTTATTGGCGGCTTAGTTATTCTATATACCGTAAGCGGAGGCACCAAAGCCGTAAATGTTACCCACAAGCAACAAATGTTTGTGATAATGGGCGGAATGTTTGTTGCGTTTTACATGATTGTCTCAGGCTTGCCTTCTGAGGTATCTTTTAGTGATGCCATGACTATTGCAGACCAATCTGGAAAATTAGAGGTCTTAGACTTTAGCTTCGATCGAAACAACCGTTACACCTTCTGGAGCGGAATTACAGGAGGTTTTTTTCTTGCACTGTCTTACTTCGGAACCGATCAAAGCCAAGTGCAACGGTACCTCTCCGGAAAATCCAAGAGAGAGAGTCAACTGGGTTTGGCCTTCAATGGAATTTTTAAAATTCCCATGCAGTTCTTTATTCTCTTTGTGGGCGTAATGGTCTTTGTGTTTTATCAGTTCAATGCGACTCCAATTCATTTTAATCCGGCCGCCAGAACTGCCTTACAATCATCAGATTACAGAGTTGAATACGAGGCCTTAAGTTCTGAACTAAAGGTGGTACAAGAGAGAAAACAGCAGCTTCAATTAGGATTACCTAAAAGCTCAAAAAAGCGCTCTAGCAAGTGACCTAAGCCCCTTAAAAAACGAGCTTCAAACCTTAGATCTTACAGAGAATGAGTTGAGAAGTAAGGCCAAGGTTTTATTGGCTAAGGCGGATCCCGACATAGCCACCAACGATAAAGATTACGTGTTTATTCACTTTATTTTAAACAACCTGCCTAGGGGGTTAATTGGATTACTATTGGCAGTCATACTTTCAGCAGCCATGTCATCTACCGCCTCTGAGTTGAATGCTCTGGGCACCATTACCACGCTGGATATTTATCAGCGGTATGCCCCCGTTTCAACGGCGCCCAAGCATTATTTAAAGATGTCAAAACTATTTACGTTCTCTTGGGGAATCATCGCTATTGCCATCGCTTCTGTGGCCAGTTTATTTGAGAATTTAATTCAACTGGTCAACATTATAGGGTCTATTTTCTACGGAAACGTGTCTGGGGATCTTTCTTCTTGCCTTTTCTTTAAGCGCATTCAGGGGAAAGCAGTTTTTTACGCCGCCATTGTAACCCAAATTCTGGTCATCGTGATCTTCTATGCAGACCTCATGTCTTACCTCTGGCTGAATGTTTTGGGCTGCGGATTGGTTATATTAATAGCTTATTTCTTTCAGTTGTTTAGTGCAAAAGCAAAAACTGCATAGAGTAAATTTCATTGTTTAAAGCTTTCTTATCTTTTGTCAGTGCGCCAACTAGCTCCTCTCTATAATTCATCCACTCGGCCCCTATAACGAAAGGTTGCAGCCGAAACTTTGGGTTTATATGGATTATATGCTCAGGTAAGAATATAAGCTTTTTATATGTATCAATTTAGTGTGGCCTTACACTAGCTAATGAGTTCATCATTAGATTAAATCGGCTCATTAATTTAATATATTTGAGCCGTAAACAAGTTCTGAATCGGCTCATGAGGTATAATTGGCAACAAAAAGACTGGCCTAACTTTCAATACCAAATCAATGATATTGAGGAGTTGCTATTCTACTATTTACAACATGCTGGTAAGTTAGAAGGTACTCTGAGGAGTTTAAACGAAATGGATCGTGAAGAGTCTATCATTGAACTCCTGATTTTTGAAGCGATTAAAACTTCGGAGATTGAAGGTGAGTTTATCAGTAGGGCTGATGTGGCCTCTTCTATTCGGAAACAACTCGGATTAGTCGTTCGTGAAAACAGCAAAGATCAAAGAGCTGTCGGCATTGCTCAAGCCTTAGTTTCGGCTCGAAAAACTTTTGATTTACCGCTCTCAGAAGCCATGTTACTAGAATGGCACGCTTCGTTATTAGCACATGAAAAAAATTTAGAAATAGGTCGTTGGCGAACACACCAAGAGCCGATGCAAATTGTATCCGGAGCCATTGGGTTTGAGCGTGTGCATTTTGAAGCGCCGCCATCTTCTGCTCTTGAGTACGAGATGAATGCTTTTATACAGTGGTTTAATGACACGGCGCCCAATGGACATAATGCTATTGTCCATGCACCTGTGCGTGCAGCAATAGCCCACTTGTACTTTGAGACTATACACCCTTTCGAAGATGGCAACGGCAGAATTGGACGTGCAATTGCCGAAAAGGCACTAGCACAAACCACGGGTTACCCGGGATTGGCTAGTTTGTCTTATATTTTAGAGCAAAACAAAAAAGAATATTACAAGCAGCTTGAAAAGGCTCAACGTTCTAACGAAATAACTGCATGGATTAGATACTTTGTCAACATCGTAATTGAAGGACTAAAGTTTGCTCAAAAAACGGTCGATTTCACCCTCTTGAAATCAAAGTATTTTGATCAATATTCCAAGCAATTAAACACCACTCAACTCAAAGTGATTCAACGGATGTTTTCTGAAGGACCATCAGGATTTGAAGGGGGTATGACTGCATCTAAATACGGCCGATTAACTCGCGTGTCAAAAGCAACGGCTACAAGACATCTAGCGGATCTTGTTAAGTTAGGTTCATTAGTTGTTACGGGGCAAGGACGGGCTACCAGATACCATCTGAATTTTGATGAAATTTAACCCCCTGTCGGATGTCAAAAACTCAAATCAAGTTAATGGGCTCTTCTCGCACTTCGAGGGGTTGCAAATAAAAAAAGCCGCAAGAAAAGAGTCTGCGGCTTTTTGTGTTGCTCCCCCTATTGACAGAAGTTGCAGCAAAACTCTAAAGCCACTGTTGGCAAATAGTAAAAAAAATCACTTTTTTGATTCATATTTGATGTAATTTTACACCAAATGAATTGAAAATGGCACGACAAAGTATTTCATTGACAGAACCTAACGACCAGTGGCTTAAAAGTCAAGTGGACAATAACGAATATTCGAGCAAAAGTGAATTAGTTAACGACCTTATCAGACAAGCAAGAAATCAACAAAGACAAATTGACTGGATAAGGTTAAAGTTAGAAACTGCGGAATCAAGTGGTTTCACCTCCGATAGTAAAGAAGATATTCTTAAGGCCTCAAAAGAAGGCTTGAATGGCTGATTACAGACTTTCGAATCAAGCAAAAGAAGACCTTATTCGAATCCATCAATATGGTGTTCTGAAATTTGGAGGTGCCCAAGCTGACTCGTATTTCAATAATTTCTTCGATCATTTCAAGATGATAGCAGAACGGCCTTTTACATATGAGGCCGTTGACCACATTAAACCTGGATACAGGCGATGCGTTTGTGGAGTCGACTCTATTTTTTACAGGATTTCAAGCGGCTCAGTAGAAATCATGGCGATAATCGGACGACAAGACATTGACCTTATTTTTAAATGAAAACGTTCACTAACAATTGGGTATAGAACATTCGGTGAACAGTGGTTTCCGTAAGTTTCGGTTTCTAAGATAATCTTGTCTAGCTGGACAAGTACGCAGCTTCTAAATACCCTTCATTTATTATCCTCCCCCTGTTGTCAGAAGTTGCAGCCGGAACTTTGTTTTAATTAAGTAAGCGCCATTGACTATTGACCAAAAGCGTCTTAAAGACTATTAATAATGGATCTGGCCGTGAGTAATTTATGATTATGTTTGACTATCGTCTAAAAGTAAAACCTATCCCAAAAATGAATTTTCACAGTTATCGGGATAGTGTCTTCATAATCATAAATCAATCCCCAGATTAAATGACACTATTATTAATTTATCTTTTTGTAGCGCTTTTCACTTCATTTATATGCTCCATCATGGAGGCTGTGTTACTTTCTAACCCGATTTCTTGGCTCAAATCGAAATTAGAAAGTGGGGATCAGGTTGCGGGGTCGATGCTCAGCCTTAAAGAGGATATTGACAAACCACTTTCTGCGATTTTATCCTTAAATACTGTAGCGCATACTGTGGGTGCGGCAGGAGTAGGCGCTCAAGCAACAATAGTTTTTGGGGAGGCATATTTTGGTCTTGTTTCAGCTGTTTTAACCATTTTAATTTTGGTCATTACCGAAATTATCCCCAAAACATTAGGTGCAAACTACAGCAAAGAATTAATGGGAATATCAGCTAAAGTCATTAAAGGAATGATTTTTATTACTTATCCACTCGTTTTGCTTTCCTCAATTATGACTAAAATGTTGGCTCGAAAAAAATCAGAGCTAACCACAAGTCGAGAAGAAATCTCTGCTTTGGCAAGTATCGGAACTCAAGAAGGTATTTTTGCTGATAAAGAGAATAAAATCATCCAAAACTTGATCAAATTAAAATCTTTAAAAATTAAAGACGTGATGACACCTCGTATAGTAGTGGTAACTGCTAATGAGGAAATGACATTGGAAGATTTTTTGAAAAATAAAGAATTTCTTCATTTCTCAAGAATCCCCATATTTCAAGAAAATAGGGATAATATAACAGGATATATCTTTAGGGAATTGGTTTTCGAAAAATTAGCTGAGGATCAATTTAACCTACAATTAAAGGATATAAAAAGAGATATTGTTTTGTTTCCAGAGACCATGACTTTATTTGATGCTTGGGAAGAAATGCTTCAAAAAAAAGAACATATATCTCTTATAGTTGACGAGTATGGTGGCATGGGCGGAATTACGACATTAGAAGATATTATAGAATCGCTTCTCGGTTTTGAAATAGTAGATGAAAAGGATCAGGTAGAGGATATGCAACAATACGCTGCAAAAAGATGGCAAGAAAAGAAGAAAAAATATGAGCTTTTGAAAAACTCGGAATAGATTATGTAATGGTCTAGTAAAACCAGAGACATGGAGTAATAAAGGTAGAGATAGGCACTTATTTCAATAGGAAATAATAACTACATAAATGGAAAGTGTATTTTTCACTCACAAATTGATCATAAAGTAACCGATTATTATGTTGATTTTACTGTCACTTATATCAGTATTATCATTTCGGCCTAGCGCGCCATCTCGCCCCTTCGCTAAAATAGTCCACTGGACTATTTTCTCAACAGCCAGCGCACCATCTCGCCTCTCACTAAAATTCATCCACTGGATATTTTCTCAACAGCCAGCGCACCATCTCGCCTCTCGCTAGAATAGTCCACTGGACTATTCTCATACGCTTCGAGCGCCTTCGAGGGGTCGCAAATAAAAAAAGCCGCAAGAAATGAATCTGCGGCTTTTTGTTTTGCTCCCCCTGTTGATGAAAGATGCAGTACTGTAAAGTCAAGAAAGTTTTACTTACACCTATATATTCTAATCAAATTACTGATCGATATCTTTTAATTAGCAGAAGCTGATGTTTAAATAAGCAGCCATTTTCTTTATTAAGAGTTGATCTTATTTAATAAATACTTTATTTTCTTAAATAATGCTTAACTTTAATTAACTTGGACATTGATCAATGAGATGAAGAACTACAAATCTGGTACATATATCAATCAAGGAAGTTATCGGAGTTTCCAACCAGAAATGATTTCTGGGAATTGGGTAATTGACAATATGGAAGTTTTAAACCTTCTTAGTCAGGCTGATCGACAGCTAGGGAGGTTGGATATGTATTCAGAGTATATTCCTAATATAGATCTCTTCATAAGTATGCATGTGCTGAAAGAAGCAACGCAATCAAGTAAAATAGAAGGGACAAAGACGAACATCGAAGAAGCATTGCTTGATAAGGAAGATATTGCTGAAGAGAAGAGAGACGATTGGGAAGAAGTCCAAAACTATATATCAGCCTTAAATCAGGCAATTGAAAAACTTAAGGAGTTGCCTTTTTCTTCGAGGTTGATTCGTCAGACACATTCAACTCTGTTGTCTGGTGTGAGAGGTAAACACAAGTTGCCAGGTGAGTTTCGTAGCAGTCAGAATTGGATCGGTGGTGCCAGTATATCAGATGCAACATTCATTCCTCCGATTCATTCAACGATAAATGAATACATGGGTGATTTGGAAAAGTTTGCACATGATGAAGAGAATTTTTTCCCAGAACTTCTAAAGATTGCTTTAATACATTATCAATTCGAAACAATTCACCCTTTTTTAGATGGTAATGGCCGAGTTGGTAGATTAATGATTACTCTTTACCTAGTAGAAAAAGGAATCCTAAAGAAACCAATTCTTTACTTGTCTGACTTTTTTGAAAAGAATCGGACATTATACTACGATAATTTGATGAAGGTGAGAGAAAAGCACGACATAAACCAGTGGTTTAAGTTTTTTCTTGTGGGGGTTATTGAAACAGCAAAGAATAGTATTTCAACGTTTGATAAAATTCTAAAACTTCAAAAAGATATTGAAATTCGAATTCAAGAATTGGGTAGTCGATCTGCAAATGCAAATATGGTCGTCAAGCACCTTTATCAATTCCCTGTAATTCAAGCACAAAGAGTAAAAGAAATAACAGGATTATCAATGCCCACAGTTTACAAAATAATTGAGGGACTGGAGGAACTAAAAGTTTTAAAAGAGGTAACAGGGGGAAAAAGGGGGAAGATCTATTTTTTTAGGGCATATATTGATTTATTCAAAACAAACTAAAGTGGCAACATTAGGTAATTTCCAGTAAGTGAATGGAAAAGCTGCAGCACATGTGTAAGAGTTCCTAAAAACTGAGGCGTTTAAAACTAAAGTATAACGGTTTTATCATTTCGGCCGGCGCGCCAGCTCGCTCTTTCGCTATAATAGTCCAGTGGACTATTCTCATACGCTACGAGCGCCTTCGAGGGGTCGCAAATAAAAAAACCGCTACACTATAACAGTATAACGGTTTTATCATTTTACTTGCTCCTCCTATTATTCAAAGTTGCAGCCGGAACTTTGTGTTTTAATGAATTAGGTTTTCAATACATAATGGAGTTTTGAAGGTTTCAACATAGGGGGCCCTTACAGTACTTCAGTAAATTGAACTCTCACATCGAAAGTGCCTTTGGTGTTTTTAGTTTTCCAGAATGTTCATTAATGGCAGGTTCAGATATAATTTTTCTTTACCAACCTTTATTGATTTAAGGAAACCTGCTTCTTCTAGTGCTATGAGATAATTCCCAACTGTTTTCGGGGTGCCTAAATCTGCGTTAATCAGGTTTTGTCTCTTAGTGTAGGGAAGTTTGAAGATGACTTCAACTAAATCTTTGGAATAGACTTTAGGGAGCTTCTCTTTTATTTCTTGTCCGGTAGTATCCATGAGTTGAACTATTGACTCTAGTCTTTCTAAACCTTTAATTGCCGTTGTTTCCACCATATCCAGCATGTAACGTATGAATGTAGACCAGTCGTTATTCTCCGTTACAGATCTTAATCCTTCATAGTACATGTCTTTGTGTTTAATTATGTACTCACTCAGGAAAAGAGCAGGTACGTCTAAGAGTTTCTCCAGTTTTAATTGAAGTAAAAGTAGAATGCGACCTGTTCTTCCATTTCCGTCTGAAAATGGATGTATTGCTTCAAACTGGTAGTGTGAAATAGCCATTTTTATAAGAGGGTCTATGGAATCATTTTCATTGATAAATATTTCGAGATTGGCCATTTTCTCTCGTATCACTTGTTCTCCCGAAGGCGGAGTGTAGATTACTTCTCCTTGTGTGTTGGATAGCGTAGTCCCCGGTGTAGTTCTAATTCCCGCAGTATTTTGTTTAATACACTGTACGAGCTCAATACAAAGGTTAGTTGTTATGAATGGTCGTTTCTCGAGTCGACTAAACCCCAACCAAATAGCTTCTTTATAGCTAATCACTTCCTTGGTTGCAGGGTTGTCGAATTTCTTATCTGCAACTACAGCTTGAAATAGGTCGTCATTAGTCGTAATGATGTTCTCGATTTCAGAACTTGCCTTTGCTTCTTGTAGGTGAAGTGTGTCCAGAAATAGACTAGGGTTGGGAAGATTTCTTATTGCACCATTAAGTTGAGCTAAAGCTCTACTAGCCCTAATGGTTTTTGTTAAAATCTCCTTAGTCTCCAATTCAGCTTGAGGAGGAAGTAGCGGGAGATCATTATACGGTTGAGATTTATTGAAGCCCTTCATAACGAGAGTAACTTTTACACTTGAATTCTTAACGAGGGTAAAAATACAAAATAATTACCCTTATTGTATTTTTAGAGGTGGTCTTTACTCTCGTTTGTTGACATGAGGCACAATGTTTCGGGTATGAAACGTAAGGCATTTCGCCAGCGCACCATCTCGCCTCTCACTAAAATTCATCCACTGGATGAATTTTGGTCGTTCGAGCGCCTCATTGGGCTCTTCTCGCCCTTCGAGGGGTCGCAAATAAAAAAAGCCGCAAGAAATGAATCTGCGGCTTTTTGTTTTGCTCCTCCTCTTGGGCTCGAACCAAGGACCCTCTGATTAACAGTCAGATGCTCTAACCAACTGAGCTAAGGAGGAATGCAGCCTAACTAAATAGGCGGGTGCAAATATACATTTTAAACTTTTTTTTCGATAAGATTCGATTAAAAAGTTTACGAGCTTCAATTAAGTTGCTATAGATCTACTTAAACAAAAAGCGAAACAGGTCGTTTCCGTTCGCAAAAATCACTAGGGCCAAGATGAGCGCGAAGCCGATCATTTGGCCAATCTCTAGGGCCTTGTCGCTGGGTTTTCGGCCAGAGATCATTTCGTAGAGCAGAAACACTACATGCCCTCCGTCGAGAGCTGGAATAGGTAGCACATTCATAAAGGCCAAGATGATAGAGATAAGTGCCGTGGTTGACCAGAACGAGCGCCAGTCCCAAACTTTCGGAAACATGCTGCCGATGGCGGCGAATCCGCCGACCCCTTTGTAGGCTCCGGTTGACGGATTTACGATCTTTTTAAATTGCTTTACATACGAGCTTAGGGTAGACACTCCTGTGTTGATTCCGGCCGGAATGGCTTCGAAAAAACCGTATTTCTGGGTCTGTATGCTCAGGTATCCCATCTCGGCCAATCGATAGGCTGAGGCTGCTGCGGGAATGACTCCGATGGTGGCACTGTCGCTCACCTGCACGCGAATTTGGGTTTCGAAGGCCTCGTCTTTGCGCTGAACGCTTACCGTGGTTTCTTGCCCGCTGTACCTCGCAATGACCGCCTTAGCCTCATCAAAAAAGGCAATTGGGGTGTCTCCGATGCGTGTGATCTGGTCTTCGGGCTGAAGCCCTGAGTTTACATTTTGAGAATCTTCAGGCACCTGCCCCACAATGAAGGGCAAGCGGTAGCTTAAAAAGCGCGCTTTGCTTTCGTCTTCTATGAGGGTGGCTATAAAATCAACTGGAATGGGTTGGGTAATTAGTTGTCCGTCTCGTCTTAAGGTGAGCTCGTTACCATTAATAAGTTCTAGAAAAACAGCGTTGAAGCTATCGATGGGTTCGCCGTCTACTGCCACAATCTCATCTCCGGTTTGTATGCCTATTTTGGATCCTATTTCTTCTTCAACCACCCAGACGCCTCCCTTCAGGGAATCGTTTTGGATGTATTCGTCTCCATAGGCGAAGGCCAGTCCGATATAGATGATTACGGCAAGCAGAAAATTTACAGTTACTCCGCCAAGCATAATTATTAAACGCTGCCAGGTGGGCTTTGATCGAAACTCCCAGGGCTTTGGTTCTTCGGCCATCTGAGCCTTGTCCATCGATTCGTCGATCATGCCTGAGATTTTGACGTATCCGCCTAACGGAAGCCAACCTATGCCGTATTCTGTGTCTCCGATCTTCTTCTTAAAAAGGGCGAACTTAATGTCGAAAAACAGAAAAAACTTTTCTACCCGAGTTCCGAAAAGGCGGGCAGGTATAAAATGTCCGAATTCGTGCAGTACAATGAGCAGCGAAAGGCTCACAAAAAATTGAATGATTTGAACGGTCATGACTTCATTTAAGCGAGCACAAAGTTACCGAATCGCGCCGAAATTGAACCGTGCAGTTTGTACCTTTATAAGATGCTTAGATTCTTTGCACGGTATCGTCTGTTTTTTATAGTTCTAACGGTGCTTTCGGGCATAATTATAGTGTTGATGTATCAGGCGCTGCAACCTCAAAAACGCCTAGCTATTTACCAACCCTCAATGGTTAACCCCGATCTAGTAGACTCTACCCTGGTTTATGTAAAAAAGTACCACAGCATAGCTGATTTCAAGTTGATTAACCAAAACGGCGATACGGTTACCCAAAAGCAGTATGCGCAAAAAATTTACATAGCCGACTTCTTTTTTACCACCTGCCCCACTATCTGCCCGGTGATGACCGCTAACATGGTAGATATTCAAAAGATAATCCAAGACGACGATGAGGTGATGTTGCTTTCGCATTCGGTTACCCCCGAAATCGACTCGGTGCCCCAGCTCAAAAAGTACGCCCTCGAAAAGGGGGTGATCGATGCCAAATGGAACCTAGTAACCGGAGATAAGAAGCAGATTTATGAGCTAGCCCGTAAGTCTTATTTGGCGGTGCTTGACGATGGTGATGGAGGCCCCTACGACATGATTCACACCGAAAATTTTATCTTGGTCGACAAAGAGCGTCGCATTCGCGGTTTTTACGACGGCACCTCTAGCGACGAGGTGGCCCAACTGCTCGAAGATCTAAAAGTCTTGAAATCGTCTTACAGAAACTAGGCGCAACCAAAGATTTGGCTTAATTTTACCTTCTTTAAATTATTCTAAATAAGCATAGTGATCTCAATAGATCTTTTGAAAGTAGGGCAGAAGGGCACTATAGTTGAAGAACTAGACACCCACGTGCCAGTAAAGCTAATGGAGATTGGCTGCCTGCCTGGCAACGAGGTAGAGTTGGTTCAAATAGCACCCCTTAATGACCCCTTATATTTTTTGGTAGACGGATCGCGCATCGCCATTCGAAGAGACATGGCGCGTTATGTGCATATTGATCTGAAGCCCTAGCCGATGAAAAAAGAGTTGAAGGTAGCGTTAATCGGAAACCCAAATACGGGTAAGTCATCGATCTTCAATGCATTAACAGGTTTAAGGCAAAAGGTCGGAAACTATCCGGGCATTACCGTCGAGAAGAAAACAGGTTCATGCCAGCTTACCGAAGACTTAGCTGCACGTGTCATTGATTTACCCGGAGCGTATAGTCTAAATACCACCTCACTTGATGAGAGTGTTGCCGTTGAAATCTTACTCAATCAGCGCGACGCAGATTATCCCGATGTGGTAGTGGTTATCGCCGAAGTAGAAAATCTCAAGAGAAACCTCTTGCTATTCACTCAAATTAAAGATCTGGGCATCAAAACCATCTTGGCGATAAACATGTCAGATCGCATGCGGGCTTTAGGAGTAGCACTAGACGTTACTTCTTTAGAAAAGGCACTCGATACACGTATTGCCCTTATAAGTACCCGAAAAAATAGTGGAATCAGCACCCTAAAGGAGCTTCTTATCGATCACGAATCGCTGTCAAACAGCTCCGTTTTAGACATTAACAGAATTGATGTGCTTTACTTTGAAGGATTGAAAAAAACCTATCCGAAGATCGCTCTCTATAAATTGTGGCTAGCCATTACTCAAGATGTGAATTTTATGCCCATTGAGCGACAGAGCATAGCGGATCAGTCGGGGTTTAGCACCAAATCAAAAGAAGAACTAAAGCGCATGCAGCACCGAGAGACGGTATTGCGCTATCAGTTTATCAACGAGGCCTTGAAGCTAGGGTATGAGAAAGATTTCTCAAAGGCCGATGGGCTGCAAGGTCGCTTAGACCGTTTGTTCACCCATAAGATATGGGGATACCTTATCTTTTTTGTGATTCTGTTTAGCATCTTTCAGGTAATCTTTGATTTTAGTAGTTACCCCATGGACGCAATCGATGGCTTTTTCGGCCAATTAGCGGAGTGGGTCAAGGTCACATTGCCCCCTGGGGTGCTCACCGATCTTGTGGCAGAGGGCATTATTGCCGGAATAGGAGGGGTGGTCATCTTTATTCCACAGATTGCCTTTTTATTTTTCTTTATCTCGCTGTTAGAAGAATCGGGCTACATGTCTAGGGTGGTGTTTTTGATGGATCGTTTAATGCGTCCGTTCGGATTAAGCGGAAAAAGTGTGGTACCCCTGATGTCGGGTATGGCCTGTGCGATTCCGGCCGTAATGGCTACACGTACTATCGAGAATTGGAAAGAGCGTTTGGTGACCATTCTAGTGGTGCCCTTCACTACCTGTTCAGCCAGGCTTCCGGTGTATCTTATTATCATTGCTCTGGTTATTCCTGAAGGACGTTTTTTTGGCCTTGGGTACCAGGCCCTGGTGCTTACCGGCCTGTATTTTCTCGGATTTTTGGCTTCGCTGCTCGCAGCCGCTTTGCTCAGCCGAAATCTGAAGATTGACCGCAAGAATTTTTTCATGGTTGAGATGCCCACCTTTAAAACACCCCAACTAAAAAACGTCGGATTCACCGTATTCGAAAAGACCAAGAGCTTTGTGGTTGGGGCCGGACAGGTCATTCTGGCCCTGTCAATCGTTATCTGGTTTCTGGGTTCAAACGGCTATTCGAATGAGTTTAAGAATGCCGAGCAATTAGTCACCGAGCGCTTTCAGACCGATCAACCAACGGTGAGTGAGCTCGATCTTGAACGCGCCATTTCAAGCTTTAAACTCGAGCACTCCTATATCGGTCAACTGGGAAAATTTATCGAGCCCGCGGTTCGCCCGTTGGGATACGACTGGAAAATCGGGATCGCCCTACTCACCTCTTTCGCCGCTCGTGAGGTTTTTGTGGGTACGCTAGCCACCATCTACAGTGTGCAAGACGCCGAAGAATCGACCATAGCCGGAAGAATGGCCCTAGAGCGCGACGCGCTCGGTAAGCCCGTATTTAATTTAGCCACAGGAGCCTCGATTCTCATCTTTTACGCCTTAGCCATGCAGTGCATGAGCACCCTGGCCGTAGTGAAAAAAGAAACCAACTCATGGAAATGGCCCATGATACAACTGGTCTTTATGACCGTGTTAGCCTATACCGCCTCTTTGCTCACCTATCAATTACTCGCCTAATGCTACAGAAGGTTTTTGTATACGGAGTACTTATTCTTGCTGTGCTCTATTTGATGCGCAAATGGGGAGGCTTTTCAAAGAAAAAGTCAGACAGCGATTGCAACTGCGGTTCGGGCTGTCACTAAAGGCTTTTTAACTGTACCTCGATGGCGTTTTCTTGCGGAAAAGCAAACGAGGCCTTCGCGAATGAAGGTGGGCCAAAAAGACCCATTTTGGCCTTAGAGAAGCCAAAGGGCTCTTGCGGGATGCCCAGTTTGTTTCGATCCAAAAGCCCATTCTCGTTGAGGTCTTCAAAAACTACTAGGGCGTAGGTTCCCGGATCTAACTGGTCTATAACAAATTCTAGGGTGTCGTTTGCAATCTGCTTTTGGCCTTGAAGCACCTTTCCTTTTTCGGTTAAAAAATGCTCTTCTTCAGCGTAGGCCACCACTATAATAGGGGCCTTGGAGCTAGAAGTGTTTTTAATTAAAAGTTTAAGAGAATCATCCTTTAGAGGCACCGAAGTATCGCTACCTAAAAAGGCATAGATTAAAGAACATACTAGTGCAACCAAATGATTCATAGCTTTTTAGCGAATATACAACCCATTTAGCCTAGTGCGACATCTAGCACCATCATCACTACGAATCCGCCAATGAATCCCATCGAAGCAATGTCTGTGTATTTATCGCGTTGCGTTTCTGGAATTACTTCTTCTATTACTACAAAGATCATGGCTCCGGCTGCAAACGCCAAAGCGTAGGGTAGTAATGGCTGAAAGGTATAAACAGCCCATGCTCCTAAAACTGCAGCAATGGGTTCAACCATGGCCGAAGATTGGCCTAGCATAAAGCTTTTTCTGCGGCTAAGGCCATGTCTTCTAAGCGGCATGGCTACCGCGAATCCTTCTGGAAAATTTTGCAATCCAATACCAATGGCAAGCGTCACTGCTCCTGCTATAGTTGCGCCTTCGAATCCGGCGGCCACCCCTCCAAAAAGTACGCCCACGGCGAGTCCTTCAGGAATATTGTGCAGCGTAATGGCAAGGGTAAGTAGGGTAGTGCGGTGCCAAGGGGTTTTTACCCCCTCTTTTTCGTGTTCTTTAAAATTGATGTGAATGTGAGGCAAGATCTTATCCAGCACAAAGATAAAGGCCGCGCCAAGAACGAATCCTATAGCAGCCGGAACAACCTTTACAAACCCGTCTCCAGGGCTCATTTCTATTCCTGGAGCCAGAAGACTCCAAAAACTCGCGGCAACCATTACTCCGCCAGTAAAACCAAGAAATCCGTCTAGAACTGCTCGATTCATGGTTTTAAAAAAGAAGACTAACGCTGCCCCCGCAGCTGTTACTCCCCAAGTAAATAGGGTGGCGATGAGTGCCCCCATGACCGGGTGTAGCCCTTCAAAAAAATCAAGAATAGACTGCATACCTATTTTGTTTTGACAGACAAAACTAATCGATTTGACTGAAATAGGCCCTATCTTTATTTTATGAACTTTGATTATGCCATCATTGGGGCAGGCGCCTCGGGTACGTTACTCGCTTCGTCTTTACTGGCCCATGAGCATTTTTCAGATTGTTCGCTGCTTATCATTGATCGCCCCGGCGAGGCCTATAAAGACCGTACTTGGTGTTTTTGGTCTGATAAAACGCACCCCCTAGATCATTTAGTCTCTCACCGTTGGACGCAGATTTATGCCGGAGATACACCGCATTCGGCCTATCAATCTATTGCCCCTTACACCTATCAAATGATTAAGGGAGTTGATTTTCACGATTACTTTCGACCTAGGTTAAAAGCAAGTAAACAGGTGCATTGGTGCGAAGATGAAGTGTTAAATCTTAGTGAAGAAGGGCAACAAGTGGCTATTCATACCAAAGGAACCTCTTTCTATGCCCGCCGTGTTTTTGATTCTAGGTTCGACTATACATTATTGGCCCAATCAAAAGATTACCCTGTGCTACAGCAGCATTTTGTAGGCTTATTTATAAAGACCAAAACGCCCAGCTTTAATCCACATCAGGCCCTTTTTATGGACTTTAGTGTGCCCCAAAAGGGCAACACCCGTTTCATGTATGTACTGCCCACTGCATCTGACCAGGCCCTAGTCGAGTACACCCTATTCTCACACGAAAAGCTGTCGTACAAGGCATATCTTGATGAAATTGAGGCTTACCTAGAAGAAAGAGGCATTAGGGAGTATGAAATACTTCAGACCGAGCAGGGAAGCATACCCATGTCGTGCTACCCACTTTGGCAAACAGATTCTTCACGTATTATACCTATTGGATTAGCGGCCGGATGGGCCAAGCCCTCAACAGGCTTCACCTTTGATCGAACCGTAGTTAGGGTGCAGCGACTAGTAAAGGCCCTGATTAAAGGTCAATCACTGAATACGGTTCAGCAAAAAGATCGATTCTGGTTTTACGATTTGCTATTGCTCGATATTTTAGACCAGAAGAATCACCTGGGGGCCTCTATATTTTCACGGCTGTTTCAGAAAAGAAAGCCTCAATTGATTCTGAAATTTCTAGGAGAGAAAACGCACTTTCTTCAAGAGCTATCTATTATGGCCGCCAATAAGCCCTGGCCTTTTTTAATGGCCCTCTTTAAGCGTTTGCTTAAAGGTTTCTAAGAAGAAGGGCCTCACTAAAAGCTTTTAGGATAGTGGTGTTTATACCTCTTTTTTCAAGAGTAATTAAAATTTGCTGACTTTCTTTGGTAAATGCATGTACCGCTTCTCTAGTGGCTTCGGCAGCCCCACTTTCTGCAAATAATTTTTTGACCTCAGTTACCTTTTTCTGACTTTCTGTATTCGCGTTACCTCCAAACCAATAATCAAGAGTGTCGCGCTGACTAGACGATCCTAGCTCTTGAAGTTTGACCACCAAATAAGTTTTCTTGTTTTCGAGTATATCTCCGCCCACTTGTTTTCCAAAAGTTTCTGGATCGCCAAAGGCGTCGAGATAATCGTCTTGAATTTGAAATGCGGTACCCAAGGCTAACCCAAAATCGTAAAAAAGTTCAGCGCTGACAGAATCGGCCTCTCCAATAAGCGCCCCCATTTTGAGTGCTGCTGCCACGAGTACCGCCGTTTTAAACTGAATCATTTTTAGGTAAGCTGCTTCACTTACTTGAGGCATTTGCTCAAAGGCTACGTCGTATTCTTGCCCTTCACATACCTCTAATGCTGTTTGGCTGAAAAGAGCGTTAAGAGTTGCTTGTAAAGAAACATTGTAATGCGCGAACTGCTGGTAGGCTAGAATCAGCATGGCATCTCCTGATAAGATACCGGTATTTAGGTTCCACTTCGAGTGCACGGTGGCTTTTCCTCTTCTGAGCGGAGCCTCATCCATAATGTCGTCGTGAATCAGTGTAAAGTTGTGAAATAACTCTACCGCTAGTGCTGCCTGATGTGCTTGGTCATACGATTTTTTACAGGCCTCGCAAGCAGCGAGCACAAGGCAAGGGCGCAAGCGCTTTCCGCCTAAATGCAATATATAGGCAATCGGATCATAAAGCCCGCTAGGCTCTGAGGGCAATTTGTAGGTCTTTAAAGACTGCTCAAAAGCAGTCTGATAGGGAGCAAAACAATCCATGATGCAATTTGTTCAAAAATAGGCAAAACGGTTCAGGTTAAATTTTCATTAACTACGGAAACTTTTTTCGTTTTAAAAGTTTCCTGTATTGTATATTTGCACCGCTGTGAAAAATGAAATTCTCCAAAAGGCTACCCAAATGTTTCTTGACCTAGGGTTTAAGAGCGTCACCATGGACGACTTGGCTCAAGAACTGGCTATTTCTAAAAAAACGATTTATACTATTTATAGCAATAAATCAGCCCTGGTTGAAGACTGTACCCTGCAATTGTGCGAGACCATTGATAGGGCTATAAAAGAGCTTGGGGCTGAAGACCGGCACCCTATCGACGAACTTTTTGGGGTTCGCTTGATTGTGAAGCGTTTTTTGAATAACGAGAAGAACGCTCCACAATACCAACTTCAAAAGTATTTTCCGCGCCTATTTAAAAAGCTCAAAGACCGACAGTTGATGATTATGAGAGATTTTTTAATGCGCAACCTAGAACGCGGAGTTCAGCTGGGGGTTTATCGCAGTGATCTGAACCCAGAACTGGTTTATCGACTGCATTTTTTTACCTATTTCACCCTTAGAGATCAAGATCTTTTTCCAGAAAAGCTCTTCGACCCGAACACGACTATATTGGAACATTTGAAATACCATTTAAGAGGTATTGCCACCCCTTCAGGGGCTGCCTTTCTAGAAGACTACTTAAAAGAACATCCTATTTCATGAAGTATATTTTTCTCTTTGCGTCGCTTGTCGCACTAGGCTTAAATTCTATGCAGGCTCAAGAATCTACCCTTAAGCTCACTTTAGAGCAGGCCATTGACTACGCCCTTACGCATAACATTCAGATGAAGAATGCCGCTCAAGATATCCGAGATGCACAGGCGCAAAAATGGGCAACCATTGCTACAGGTTTGCCTCAAATTTCGGGCTCGGCCAATTACCAAAACCAATTAGAGCAACCTGTTGCTCAGATTCCAGCGCAGTTCTTTGGCGGACAGCCAGGTACTTTTGAAGAGGTTGTCTTTGGACAGCCCCAAACCCTTAACGCCGGAGTGTCATACAATCAACTCATTTTCGACGGTTCGTATATAGTGGGTGTGCAAGCCATAAAAACCTTTGTAGCCTATTCTGAAAATGCCTACAATAAAACGTCACTAGAGGTTAGGGCAGCGGTTGTAGAGGCTTATTCTAACGCGCTTATGGCAGAGAAGAGCACTGAGTTACTCTCCAAAAACGTGGCGCAAATTGAGCGGAATCTATTTGAGTCAAAGGCTTTGTTCGAAAACGGATTAGGAGAGCAAGAAACGGTAGATCAATTACAGATAACATATACCACACTCAAGAGTAACGAGAAGAATGCCTATCGAATGGCACGAATTAGTATTTACATGCTCAACGCGCTGTTAGGTCGTGAAATCGATGAGTCTCTTGACCTCATCGATTCGCTTGAGGCGCTTGTGGGGGTAGAGATGGTGAGTCCGCTGCCAGAGACCTTTGAATTTGGGCAAAACGTCGATTACAAAATGGTCGAAAATTTGACGGAGCAAACGGCTCTAGAGCTAAAGTTAGCAAAGAGCAAGGCGCTTCCTACATTAAGCGCTTCATTGAACCTAGGGGCCAACGCCTTTGGCGAGCGATTTGATTTTTTCGAAACCGGAAAAGAGTATTTCAATACCGCCATATTAGGGGTAAATCTTCAGGTACCTATTTTTAGCTCGCTTTTGCGTTCGGCAAATACCCAACGGGCCAAGATCGCAGATATCAAGGCGCAGAATACCAAGAAAGATACCGAACGCATGCTTTCGGTGCAGTTTGAAAACATGAGCAGTGCTTTTGCGCTTTCTAAGGAGCAGTTTTTAAGTGCGAAAGATAATCTTGACCTCGCTCAGCGCATAGCCGACAAGAATGAACTCAAATTTAAAGAGGGTATTGCCAGTAGTTTCGATTTAAGACAGGCGCAACTGCAATTGTACCAAAGTCAGCAAGAATACCTCTCGTCTATGGTGCGCGTGATAAATACGCATACCCAACTGGCTAATTTTTTGAATGAATCTTTATAAATCAATCATCGATTACTCTAATAAAGCACCCATGAAACAATTTTTTAAGCCTCTTTCTCTACTCACCATGGCTCTAATGATGAGCTGTCAAAACGCGGCTGAATCTTCTTTAGATCAGATCATAAAATCAAATGATGAGCAAGCTATTCGTGAGAAAAGGGCCAGTTTGTCTTTTGAACGCAATGCCATTGAGACCTCAATAAATCGCTTAGACCAAGCTTTGGTTAAAATGAGCACCAATACCTCACTGCCATTAGTGGCGGCTATTCAAGCTGAAACCGAACCTTTTGAGCATTATTTATCTCTTCAAGGAAGTATAAAAACACTACAGAATGTGATGGTTTATCCAGAAATGCCCGGTATTTTAAAATCGATCACCGTTAAAAAGGGGCAACGCGTTAAAAAGAATGATCTTATGGCTCGGCTTGATGATGGAGGTCTTGCTGCGCAGTTCGAGCAGGCTAAGAGTCAACTGGCTTTAGCCAAAACAGTATTTGAGCGCCAAGAGCGTCTTTGGAATCAGGCTATTGGTTCTGAAATTCAATATCTACAAGCCAAGACCAACTTCGAATCGTCCAAGAGTGCCGTAACTGCCTTTGAAACACAATTAGAAAAATCGTTCGTTCGTGCTCCGTTTGAAGGAGTGGTAGATGAGGTATACAAAGAACCAGGCGTTTATGTTTCCCCAGGTCCTGGAGCCGAGCTATTTAGGGTGCTTAATCTCGACGAAGTTTTTGTAGAAGTAGACGTGCCCGAGTCTCACGTAGCTACAGTAGCAAAAGGCACCAAGGCAATTGTTCATCTCGATGCCTTGACTACGCAAATAGAGGCTAAGGTTTCTGAGCGCTCTAATGTGATCAATCCGTCGAATCGATCGTTTAAGATAGAAGTTGCGCTACCCAATAAAGAGGGAGCGATAAAGCCCAACCTCACTGCAACCGTTCAACTCAACGATTATAGCAAAGAAGACGCGATCATGGTGTTGCAATCTATTGTTTCTGAAAATGCAGATGGGCAACAGTACTGCTTTGTGCTGCGCCAAGAGGCGGATATTTACTTCGCCGAGCGTCGCATTGTTCAAACCGGAAAAACACAAGGTGACTTTATCGAGCTGCTTAGTGGCATTGAAGCCGGTGAATTACTCATTACTGAAGGGGCAAAGAAGGTAACTGATGGCCAACAAGTTCAATTCATCAATCAATAGGCCCTCTTTATGAAAAAGGCAGAAAAAAACAGTAATAAAGAATTTGCCTGGTCTTCTTGGGCTATAGATAATCCAACGATTATCTATGTGATGATCGCCATATTCTTTGCAGTGGGTTTCACCTCGTATTTTGCGATGCCCAGAGAAGAGTTTCCTGAAGTGGTCGAAACGAAGATTTTTGTGAGCACCATTTATCCTGGTAACACGGCTGAAGATATTGAGCGCCTCATAGTCGATCCGCTCGAAGACCGCATCAAGAGCGTTTCTGGTGTAATAGAGACCACCTCGACTTCATCTGAAGACTACGGAATGATCGTGGTTGAGTTTGAAGAGAGCGTTTCGATTCAAGAGGCCAAGGTGCGCATTCAAAATGAGGTAGACGTTGAAAAAGCGAGCGAAGACTGGCCGGTATTCAACGGAGCTAAGGTAGAGCCCAATGTCTTTGACCTGAATATCTCAGAGTCTCAACCCATCATGAATGTCAACCTGAAAGGCGATTACACTACAGTGCAGTTGAAGGCTTTTGCAGAATATCTTGAAGACCGCATTGAAGAGCTTCCGCAGATCAAAGAAGTTGATATTCGTGGCGCTCAAGAAATGGAGGTTGAGGTGGCTCTTGATGTGTATAAAATGATGGCCTCTCAGGTGAGTTTTAACGACGTTATTGGGGCGATCTCTAACGGTAACATGACCATGTCTGCCGGAAGCCTCGTTGCCAGTGGTCAGAGAAGAACCATTCGTATTATAGGTGAGATTGAGTCTCCAGAAGACCTTGAAGATTTTGTGGTTAAGTCTGAGAACGGAGCCATCTTTTTAAAAGACATCGCGACCGTCTCGTTCAAAGAAGAGGAGCGCAATACCTATGCGCGGGAGTCATTAACTCCGGTGGTCATGCTCGATGTTAAGAAACGCGCCGGACTAAATGCGGTTGAGGCGGCCGATAAGATTTACGCCATAGTAGAGCAGGCGCGCAAAGAGGTATTTCCGCCAGATTTGAGTGTTACCATTACTAGTGATACGAGCGCTTCTACTATTAACCAAGTAGATGAATTAGTGAATAATATCATCTTTGGTATTCTACTGGTGGTCATTGTGCTTATGTTCTTCTTAGGATTTAGAAACGCCTTGTTTGTGGGGTTTGCCATTCCTATGTCGATGTTCATATCATTTATGATACTCAATGCACTCGGCTACACGCTGAATACCATGATTTTATTTGGGTTGATCATGGGTCTGGGAATGCTCGTAGACAACGGAGTTGTTGTGGTCGAGAATGTATACCGCTTAATGGATAAAGAGAAAATGCCGCGTATTGAGGCGGCGAAAAAAGGAATTGGAGAAATAGCTATTCCCATTATAATTTCTACCGCAACCACAGTGGCGGCCTTTGTACCCCTAGGCACATGGCCAGGGATTATGGGCCAGTTTATGATTTACTTTCCGATCACTCTGTCGGTGGTGCTAGGCTCCTCACTTTTTGTGGCCATTTTCATGAACTCTATGTTGGTTTCTAAATTTATGGTGGTTGACGAAAAAGAGATCTCGTTTAAGACCCTCAGAAACATTTCGGTCATTTTTGGGGTTATTGGACTTTTTATGTCGATCGTTGGCGGACCGGTTCGCGGACTGGGTAACCTAATGGTGGTCACGATTGTACTCATGTGGCTCTATCGTCTATTTATCTTTAGGTCTACCGTATCGTTTCAGAGCACCGTTTTGGTTTGGCTAGAAAACGCCTATGAGAAACAGTTAAAATCTGCTCTTCGCGGCCGAAACGTCTACTACCTCTTCGCCGGAACCATAGTGTTGTTACTTCTAGCCTTTATGGGCTTTGGGGCATCTATTGGTATGGGAAGAACTAAAATCGAATTTTTTCCCGACAACACGCCCAAGCAGGTAGTTATATATGTAGAGTATCCACAAGGAACATCCATAGATAAAACTAACGTCCTTTCTCTCGAAATCGAGCGCGAAGTCGCTCAGGTCTTAAGCGATGAGCAGTATGTGATAGAGGGTAAAAACGCTTTGGTCGAAACCTCTATAGCTCAAGTCGGAAAAGGAGCTGAGAACCCATTCACTGAAGGCGGATCGGCTTCTGAAATGCCGCATCGCGCCAAGTTGGTGATACAAATGCGAGAGTTCAAAGATCGAAAAGGATTAGACAGTGAGCAGCTGCGATTGCGTATTCAAGAAACCTTAGCCCAAAAATATCCGGGGGTAGTTATTTCTGTAGAAAAAGATCCGGTGGGCCCTCCGGCAGGGTACCCCGTCAATATTGAAATTCAGGGAGAAGATTACGACCAGCTTATGGCCCTAGCCAAGCGCATTCAGAATTTCATCAACAAAAAGAGTATTGATGGAATGGAGGGTATCAAGCTCGACGTTAACAAAGACAAGCCCGCGCTTGAAGTCTATGTAGATCGCAAGAAGGCCGGAGACCTCGGCGTAGCTGTGGGCCAAGTGGCTATGCAACTCAGAAGGTCTCTGTTTGGCGAGAAAGCCGGAATCTATAAAGACGGAACCGATGACTTCGACATCAATGTGCGTTTCAATGAAGACTTAAAATACGATAAGAGCGCCCTTTTTGAGCAGCGTATCATATTTAGAGACCCGGCAAACGGACAGATCAAAGAAGTTCCGATTTCAGCGGTGGCCTCTGCGCGAAACACCTCGGGCTTCTCGGCTATTAAGCACAAGAATGGTGAGCGTGTGATCACCTTGTATTCGGCGCTACTTCCTGGAGGTAATGCCACTGAAATTGTTGATCAGATACAGAAAGAAATGGAATCGTTTGAGGCGCTTCCAGTTGGAGTTTCTATTGACTACACCGGTCAGATCGAAGAGCAAAACAAGCAGCAGTCTTTCTTGATTGGAGCCTTCTTTACTGGGCTTGCACTGATCTTGCTCATCTTGATTTTTCAGTTTAGTGGAATATCTAAGCCGCTCATCATCATGATCGCCATCTTTTTAAGTTTGATCGGCGTATTTGGAGGCCTTATGCTTACCGGTTGGCCCTTTGTTATCATGATGACCATGATGGGAATTATCGCCTTAGCAGGTATTGTAGTAAACAACGGGGTTGTGCTGCTCGATTATACGCAGATTCTTATCGATAGACGAAAAGTGGTTTTAAAACAAGACGACAATTTATTGTTGCCGTTAGACGAACTCACCACCTGCGTGGTTCAAGGCGGAAAGGCCCGTTTGCGGCCCGTTTTACTCACGGCCATTACCACTATTTTAGGTTTAGTACCCCTTGCCATTGGATTAAACATCAATTTTATAACCTTATTTACTCGATTTGATCCGCAGGTATACGTGGGTGGAGACAACGTTATTTTCTGGGGGCCATTGGCTTGGACGGTGATCTTTGGATTATTTGTAGCCACCTTCTTGACTCTTATTATAGTGCCGGTCTTATTTCACATGAGCTACCGCATTAAGTGGGCGGTTTTCAAAAATAGAAGACCTCAGTAAGCCGTTGAATATGAAATAAAAAAGCCCCTTCGATCGAAGGGGCTTTTTTGGTTGTAAACGCAATCTAAAAATTAGTCGAGTAGCGCATAGCTATCGTTAATCATTTGGTGAGCAACGAGCTTGTTGTTTTTAAAAGTTGCTTTTTGAAGCCCGTTATCGGTGACAAAGAACCAGGTTCCTTCTCTCTTGCCATCGATGTAGATGCCTTTGGCAGTAATGTGACCGCTCTCGTCGAATTGTTTCCAGACGCCATCGGGTTTTCCGTTTACTCGGTACCCTTGCTGAGCAACAGCTCCATTAGCATGTCTGTAAGTTACTTGAACAAAGTCGCCAAAGCGCTCCATGTCGTATGGAGCAGCGCTTACCTTGTGCGTTAATGCGGCTTCTTGCTTTGTCGTTGATTGGGCCATAGCGAAACTCGTACCCGCTATGAGCAGCATCGTAAATAATGTTTTGTTAACCATGGCTTTAATATTAGTTTACACAAAGTTAACAATAAATTTACATACAGACTAATTTTTTTAGGGCCAACCGATCTTCGCTACACCTTTGTATTTTTGCAGGGTTAAACAATAGGAATGTACAGAACACATGATTGTGGGGCGCTTCGATTAGCAAACGCTTCAGAGCAAGTGACGCTCTCTGGCTGGGTTTCGAGAACTAGAGACAAGGGGTTTATGGTATGGATCGATCTAAGAGACCGCTATGGAATCACTCAGTTAGTGCTTGACCAGGAAAGATGTAGCGCTGAATTGCTTGAAACCGCAAGGTCTTTGGGCCGCGAAACTGTAATTCAGGTAAAAGGTTTGGTAATTGAAAGAGATGCCAAAAATGCCGGTATGCCTACCGGAGAGGTAGAGGTTTTGGTGGCTGAATTAAAGGTGTTGAATGCGGCTAAACTTCCGCCTTTTACCATAGAAGATCAAACCGATGGTGGTGACGAGCTACGCATGAAGTACCGCTATCTAGATATCCGCCGCAATCCGGTGAAGCAAAATCTCATCTTCAGACATAAGGTGAGCATGCTGGTGCGCAATTACCTTTCTGATCAAGGGTTTCTCGAAGTAGAGACGCCCTATTTGATAAAGTCAACTCCTGAGGGTGCACGTGACTTTGTGGTGCCCAGCCGAATGAATGCGGGTCAATTCTACGCACTGCCTCAATCGCCTCAAACCTTTAAGCAGCTTCTTATGGTCGGAGGTCTTGACAAGTATTTTCAACTGGTCAAGTGCTTTAGAGATGAAGACTTGACGAGCCGACAGACAGCCCGAATTTACACAGATCGATTGCGAAATGTCGTTCATTACCCAAGAAGATATTTTGAATACTTTCGAAGGGCTCACTGCCCATTTACTTAAAGCCATTCACGGTATTGATTCGCCGCCATTTCCAAGGATGAGTTACGATGAGGCCATGGAGCGCTTCGGTAACGACAAGCCCGATATTCGATTTGGCATGGAGCTCAATCGCCTTAATGCAGTGGCGCAGCACCGCGATTTTGAGGTGTTTAATTCGGCAGATTACATAGTAGGCATAGCCGTTCCGAAGGCCGCCTCATTTACGCGAAAAGAAATAGACGCCCTCATTGATTGGGTGAAGCGCCCGCAAATAGGGGCTAAGGGCATGGTCTACGTGCGCTACAACGATGACGGCAGCCTAAAGTCATCGGTTGACAAGTTTTATAACGAAGACGATTTGAAGGCTTGGGCTGAACATACTGGCGCTCAACCCGGAGACCTTATTTGCGTGCTTTCAGGGGAGCTAGAAACTACTAGAGCTCAGATGAGTGCACTGCGTATGGAGCTCGCTACACGCCTTAACCTGAGAGATCCTAAGGTGTTTGCCCCGCTATGGGTCGTCGATTTTCCGTTGCTTGAGAAAGATGAAGAAAGCGGCAGATACCACGCGATGCACCACCCCTTTACGGCACCTAAACCTGCAGACATGGCACTGCTAGATACCGACCCTTCTGCGGTTCGCGCCAATGCTTACGATTTGGTGCTCAATGGCAACGAAATTGGGGGCGGATCGATTCGTATCCACGATAGGCCAACCCAAGAACTGATGTTTAAGTATTTAGGCTTTTCGCCAGAAGAAGCGCGATCGCAGTTTGGATTTTTAATGGACGCCTTCGAATACGGTGCACCTCCACACGGAGGAATCGCCTTCGGACTCGATCGTTTGGTGGCCATTCTTGGTGGAGCCGAGACTATTCGCGATTTTATTGCCTTTCCGAAGAACAACAGTGGTCGCGATGTAATGATAGATGCCCCATCACCTATAGACCAGGCTCAACTCGATGAGTTGCACCTGCTACTGAAACCCCTTGAGCCTTAAGTAAATGAGACCATCTAGAGCTACACTGAGAACGGTATTGCTCCTTTTATTTATAGGCAGCCTAGGGCTTATTGTGTTTGGATTCACCCTGCCCGACGAGCGTTCTGCTGAAGCAAACAAATACATCGGCTCAGGAACGGTAGCTATTTTCTTGGTTACCATGCCCCTTTTTTTGTTGTTAGAGAGCCGGAATAAACGCATAAAAGACTATTTGCTGAATGAAGAGAATATTCTAAAAATGCGCGAAAATGAGGCAAAAAAGAGAAAAAAGTCTCAAAAATTGACAAAATAAGGCTTTTTTTAGCGTTTTTTCTTAAAAAAGTCTTGTAGTAATTTTTGAGCTTCTTCGCCGTATGGCCCTTGTTCTAAAATAGTACGTGGATGCAGTTGTGGCCCGGTAGTCAAAAAACCGCGTTTAGGATCTTTTGCGGCATAGATAATTCGAGATAGTTGGGCCCAGTAAAGGGCTCCAGCGCACATCGCGCAGGGCTCTAACGTTACATAAAGCGTGCAATCAATGAGAAATTTAGCGCCAAGAAAATTCGCGGCGGCAGTCACTGCCTGCATCTCGGCATGGGCAGTTACATCGTTTAATCGCTCGGTAAGATTGTGGCCACGACCTATTATTCGGTTATTAGCCACTACTACAGCCCCAACGGGCACCTCATCGCTCTCAAAGGCCATTTCTGCCTCTTCGAGAGCCTTTTTCATGAAATAATTGTCGTCAAAGGGAGTTTCCACAGCACTATAAAGGTATTCAAATTCGCTAAGGTCGTAACTTTACCCAATGAATTGGTTAGCCCAGATAAACACTCCAAGTGACCTAAGGTCTCTGCCTATAGAAGCATTGCCCGAGCTTGCCGCTGAGCTAAGAGCACGCATTATAGAGGTGGTATCGGTGAATGGCGGGCACCTAGGTGCAAGCCTTGGCACTGTCGAACTTACGCTAGCCTTGCATTATTGTCTAGATACTCCCAGAGATTTACTGGTTTGGGATGTTGGTCATCAGACCTACGCCCATAAAATTATTAGCGGCCGAAATACAGATTTCACTAGCCTCCGAAAATACAAGGGAATGAGTCCTTTTCCGAAACGCTCAGAGTCACCTTTTGACACTTTCGGAACAGGCCACAGCTCAACCTCTATTTCGGCTGCATTTGGTATGGCAACGGCTTCGGCGCTCAAGGGCGACACCAATCGACTGCATGTTGCGGTAATAGGCGATGCTTCGCTAGCTTCGGGAATGGCCTTTGAGGCGTTGAATCACTTGGCTGAAACCCAGGCGAATGTGCTTATAGTGCTGAACGATAATAATATGGGTATCGATAAGGCCACAGGAGCACTGCGCCAACATCTTCAAAAGATTTATCAAGGCGACTCTGCTTTTTTTAAAGCTTTAGGTTTATCCTATCATGGCCCCGTAGACGGTCACGATCTAGACGCCCTTAACGCTGCACTCCATGTCCAAAAGTCTATTAATGGGCCTAGAGTACTTCATGTACGTACCATTAAGGGTAAAGGCCTGGCTACTGCAGAGGCTGATCAGGTAACCTACCACGCTCCGGGTAAGTTCGAACCCAAAACAGGCGAGCGCATTGAAGGGGCTGCAGCCTTGGCGTATCAGGATATTTTTTCTAAGTGCCTTGAAGAACTCTTCGAACGCCACTCGAGCCTTGTGGCCGTAACTCCGGCCATGCTCTCTGGTAGTGGACTATTAAGCCTGAAGTTACGGTTTAATTCTCGGGTGTTTGATGTAGGTATTGCCGAGCAGCATGCGGTCAGTTTTTCAGCCGGATTGGCTACTCAAGGCTTGCTTCCGATTTGCGCCATCTACTCGACTTTTGCTCAGCGGGCTTATGACCAAATCATTCACGATGTGGCTTTGCAAGAGCTTCCGGTAATTTTTGCTATTGACAGAGCCGGATTGGTTGGTGCCGATGGGCCTACACATCACGGAGTTTTTGATATTGCTTACCTAAGAGCCATTCCGTCTATCGAAATTTTCGCACCTATAGACGCTCAAGAATTGGTAGATCTGTTACATACGTTAGTACTTAAGTTCGAGAATAAGAAATTGCTCCAGCCAGTCGCTATTCGCTACCCAAGAGGCTCTTCAGGACTAACTGTGCATCCGACTCCAAAAGAAATTGATCCTTATCGTATTCAAAAACTGCGGGCCAATGAGTCTGGGGCTAAGAAAGTCGCTCTTATCAGTACCGGAGCCATTGCCGAAGAGCTAAGCCAGGTTACCCAGCTGCCCGATGGGGTTGATCACTTTCATTGTTTAGCTATTAAGCCGCTAGATAGCAGTGGGCTTGAATCTATTTTTGAAAAGTACCAGGCTTTAGTAATCCTTGAAGATGCGGCGGTTAATACGTCTTTCGGATCTGCCATAGTCTCCCTTGCACAAGAGCTAGGGCATAGCCTTTCTATAGAATGCTTGGGGATCCCTGATCGTTTTATAACGCACGGATCAGTGGGCGCCTTACGCGAAGAAATTGGGCTAGATGCGACGGCTATTGTTAAGCGTCTACAGCAGGCCCTTGATCGTGTGATGTAATTGAATCGCTTGGCTATCCGAAAGGCTAGCGACAAAACTTGAGGCCTCTAGCAAGTTCAGATAGATAGAGTCTTTGGGTAGGTCGTGCGCCTCAAAATCAAAGCGTTTTAGGATCAATTGATCGAAGGCCGTTGCCTGGTCTAGACTCTTGTTTACAAGCGCATTACAGAAAACCTCAAGCAGAGATTCGATGATGCGGTATCCGGCAATTTCTTTCTCAATCACCTCGTCTGACTGATAGAGGTACTTAACGCTGAGGTCAATAATGTCTTTTACTTGCGCGCTATATTGGCTGCGATCGAGCAGGCTCGAGTTAAAATTACCAGACAGCAACTCGCTTTCATGCGACTCAAACAGCACTACGGCGTCTTGTACTAGGG
The DNA here is from genome assembly GCA_018402205.1 of Flavobacteriaceae bacterium. Taxonomy (GTDB): domain Bacteria; phylum Bacteroidota; class Bacteroidia; order Flavobacteriales; family Flavobacteriaceae; genus UBA3478. The sequence continues at coordinate 726,657 of JAGYIX010000003.1, read as the reverse complement.
TGTTTATAGCCAGGGCCCTCAGGTAGCCCAGTCGATCGGCCGTAGTTTTTAAGCCTCTGTATTTAGCCGTATCGATCTGATGCTTAACTAGGTTAATCAGGTTCTCGAGAGCGTAATCTTCTGATATAAGCTTTAGATTGATGGCGTCTTCAAAGTCGATTAGGGTGTAGCAAATATCGTCAGCGGCTTCTACTAAATATACCAGCGGATGCCTTTCAAATCCATAATCAGATCGTTTTTGCAGTCCTAATTCTTTAGCAATATTTTCAAAGCTTGATTGATTTGCCTTGAAGTAGCCGTATTTTTTATCGGCAATGTGCCTACTTGGTTTATGCGGCAATGAGGCTTTGGGATATTTGGTAAAGGCGCCAAGGGTAGCATAACTCAGGCGCAGACCTCCGGGTATGCCCTCGCGGTCTTCGGTAAGCAGCTTGAATCCGTTAGCGTTTCCTTCAAAGCGGCAGAGGTCTTCGTACTCTTGCGCATCGAGTTTCTCACAGAAGTGTTTTCCGGCTCCTGAAAGAAAATAATTTCCAATGGCCTGCTCACCGCTGTGGCCAAAGGGCGGATTTCCAATGTCGTGGGCGAGTGCTGCAGCAGCTACAATGGCCCCAAAGTCGTTAAAGCGATAGCCTAATTGTTTTAATTCTGGGTGTCGCTCTAGCACTATAGAACCTGCTAAGCGCCCCAAGCTTCTTCCCACGACCGACACTTCTAGGCTGTGGGTCAGCCGGGTGTGAACAAAATTTCGGTGCGAGGCAGATTGCACCGGAAGCGGAACCACCTGCGTCTTGTCTTGAAGACTTCTGAAGCTACTCGAAAATATGATTCTATCGTAGTCGACCTCAAAACCGAGGCGCACCTCGTCTTGATCTTTGCGGGCTCTAGGCTCGGCATCTAAATGGCGTTTAAGTGAAAGAAGCTGCTCCCAATTCATTTGCTTGTTCTTTTCAAGTTAAAGGTAAAGTCTCTTGGCCTCAATATAGGCCCAAACTTCGTCAGGAAGCAGCGGTCGCACCTCGTGACCCAAGCGCAGTTGTTCGCGCACATAAGATGCCGAGAGCTCAATAATCGGAGCGGTAATGCGCACCACATTGGGGTGTTGCGCCACCTGTTCGTCGGGTGTCTCGTTAGGGGCTTTGACCCTAGGATAGACCAGTATGCGGTAACGCTCGAGCAAAACCTGAAAATTTTTCCACTTGTGAAAATACACCAGGTTGTCTTCGCCCATAATGAGACTGAAATCAATAGAATACGCAAACTTTTCTTCGAGATGGGCGAGGGTGTCTGCGGTATAACTAGGGCTTGGCAAAGAAAATTCGATATCTACAGCCTTAAATTTGGGGTAGCTCTCGATAGCGTCGTAAACCATTTGGTAGCGGTCTTGATTACTGGCTAAACTATCTTTCTGCTTAAACGGACTTTTAGGGGTAATGACAAACCAGACTTCTTTGAGGTCTAGATTCTCTACCATATGATTGGCCAGAAACAGATGTGCGCGGTGCATCGGATTAAAGGTTCCGAAGAATAGGCCTACCTTTTTTTGTTGCGCTGCGCTCATGAGTTCAAAAAATTGGCTACCAATTGTTCTGCATCAGCCAAGGCGATCTCTAGCGTATTATTCACTAATATTTGATCGAAAGCAGCCGCCTTTTTTAACTCTTCAGCCGCCTTAGCTACCCGTATCTCTACTTGCTCAGCGCTATCGGTTTGGCGATCAACCAGACGCTGTCTTAGCGAATCGACACTAGGGGGCCGTACGAATACAGTCAAGGTTTGCTCAGCAAATTGACTTTTAATGGCGAGGCCTCCTTCTACGTCTATGTCAAAGAGTACGGCCTTTTGAGAGTTCCAAATGCGCTCAATCTCAGAGATCAAGGTGCCGTAGTAAACACCTGGGTACACCTCTTCCCATTCGATAAAATCGCCCTTTTCTATGCGCCTTTTAAACTCGGATTCGCTCAGAAAATAGTAGTCTTCACCATCTTTTTCAGCGCCTCTAGGGGGTCTTGTGGTGGCAGATACCGAGAAGGATAAAGGCAAGTTGGTTTTTTCCAAAAGATGCCGAACAATGGTGGTTTTTCCGCTGCCAGACGGAGCAGAGAACACGATTAGTTTTCTGGTGTCAGAGTACATTGAGCGACTGTTCTTTGATCTTCTCTAGGGCGTCTTTCATCTGCACCACCTCACGCTGAATACCTGAATGATTGGCTTTGGACCCGATGGTGTTAATTTCTCTTCCTAATTCTTGCGCAATGAAGCCCAGTTTTTTTCCGACTGCCTCTTCTTTGAGTGTTGTTTGGAAGTAGTCTATATGGTTCTTAAGGCGCACCCGTTCTTCATTGATGTCGAACTTCTCGATATAATAGATCAGTTCTTGTTCGAAGCGGTTTTCGTCTATTTTTTGCTCTAAGGTGTCTATGGCTTCTCTCAGCTTGGTTCGCTGGTTGTCGGTGCGCTCGCTATCTAGCCCGACGATGCGCTCAAGGCCAAGTTCTATTTGACGCAGATTAGAAAGGATATCTTCTTGCAGTTCTTTTCCTTCTTGAATTCTAAAAGAAATTAATGCCTCTACCGCGCGATCGGCCACCTGAAAAAGTTTAGCTTCCCAAGATTGATCTTCGAGCACTTCTTTTTCTTGTGAAACCGCATCGGGTAGCCTTAGCGCCAAGGCAAGCTGACTGAGCCGGTCTCCTTCAGCGATGGCATTGATCTGCTCGAGATAGCGATTTATGACCTCCTGGTTCAGTTGAGCCTGAGGGTTTAGCTGTTGCCCGCTGAGTTGCACATAGACTTCGACTTTTCCTCTTATGATGGTGTCTGACAGACGTTTGCGCAGGTTGAGTTCATGCGTTCTCAAAGCCTGAGGCAATCGCACAGAGAGATCTAGGTTTTTGCTGTTGAGCGACTTGATCTCAATGCTCAAGGTTTCTTCGTCGAAGCGTTCTTCGGCCCGGCCATATCCGGTCATTGACTGTAACATGGCCACAAAGGTAGCAAATAGCCCGTTCTAGTCGTTCAGTCTTCTTACCCAGATATTGCGGTAGCTCACTCTAGAGTTATCTCTGTGGTCTTGAAGGCGTAAAGGGGCCTCGCCATGAGGCTCGTTCTTAGGCCATCCGGTATACGGAGTAGTTCCTTTGATCTCAATGTGATCGTGAATCAACACGCCGTTGTGAATAAGGGTAAGGGTTCCAGACTTGATCTTGGCACCCGACTCATCGAACTGCGGAGCGTGATACACCGCATCAAAGCTATTCCACTCTCCAGATGGGGTAGACGCCATAGCCAGAGGAACGTGCTGCTTGTAGATCGATCCGACCTGCCCATTTACGTAGGTAGCGTTCTGGTTGTTGTCAAGCACTTGAATTTCATAGAGCTCTTGCAAGAAAATACCGCTGTTTGCGCGAGACTGATTTTTACCCATAACCTCTGCTGGTGAGCGCCATTCGATGTGCAGCTGCATGCTGCCAAACGATTCTTTGGTGCGGATGTCTCCGGTTTTGTCGGCCACGGTCATGCTGCCGTCTTCGTTAAGCGTCCATGCAGCAGCTCCGCCGTCAACACTTTCCCAATCTTCTAGGCTAGAACCGTCAAATAGCACGATCGCGTCGCTAGGTGCGCCTTGACCAGCTGATGGAGTAACTTTTGGAACAAAGGGCTCATAAAGTTCAGTAGCTCTTGGGTCAGTGGGCTCTTCGGTAATTTCGGGCTTTGGGATTCTGCGCACACGCACATTTCTAAATGCCACTTGGTCTCCATGGTCTTGAAGGCCTATTTTTCCGGTTCTATATACCCCGAACAAGCTCCAGTTAGCGAATTTTGATTGCGCTACCATCTCTTCCCAGGCAGGCCCGTGAAGCGGAAAGGCAACCACCTTTTCGCCGTTGAGAATAACGTGCCCTTGATTGGCGTGATGATCGATCAAAATAGAGAAGCTGTTCCACTCTCCTGCGGGTTTGGTCACATCTGAGCTAGGAGCCACCATATCGTAGAGAGCTCCCGCCTGATGGGTTTCCCCGGCCTTCGCATCGGGGTGACGCAGGTTGTCGAGTACCTGAATCTCAGGGCCAGTGAGGTAAGGTTCTCCGAGGCGCTCGTCTTCGATTACTCCGTAAAAGATGCCGCTATTGGCACCCTCTGCAACCTTCCAGTCGAGCTCTAGCTCAAAGCTGTGAAAGTTTTCTTTGGTCACTATATTATGTCCTCTAGTGTTTGGTTGCGGATTGAATACCATCGCCCCGTCTTCTATCGTCCAGGCGTCGCTCACCTCGCCTCCGTTGTAGCGTTGCCATTTGTCGAATGAGGTACCGTCGAAGAGCACCTCCCACTCAGCTTCGCTTGGGGCAGCTGCCGCGGCAGGTTTAGAAGTCGTTTGAGTGCAATTGGTTAAAAGTAGCGCTCCAGAGAGCAGCGTTAAGGCGTGACTAATTTTCATAATCCTAAGATGGTTTTAAGTTGATTTTCATCGGCAGCTCCGCCCGCAAAGTCGTCAAAGGTCTTTTGGGTGGCTTCAATGATGTGAGAGGCAATAAATTCGGCCCCTTCTCTGGCCCCTTGTTCTGGACTTTTTATACAGCACTCCCATTCCATGACGGCCCAAACGTCGCAGCCGTATTGAGTGAGTTTAGAAAAGATCGTAGCAAAATCGACTTGCCCGTCTCCAGGAGAGCGGTAGCGCCCTGCGCGATCGCCCCAATCGTTGTATCCGCCGAAGGCTCCTTTCTTCCCGGTCGGATTAAACTCGGAGTCTTTCACGTGAAATGCCTTTATAAAAGAGTGGTAGTGATCGATGTATTCGATGTAGTCTAGCTGCTGCAGTACAAAGTGGCTCGGATCGTATAAGATATTCACCCGCTTGTGGTTGCCGGTGGCTTCGAGAAAGCGTTCGAAGGTGTCTCCGTCGTGAATGTCTTCGCCGGGATGTACCTCGTAACACACATCAACGCCCTCTTGATCGAAGTGGTTCAAGATGGGCATCCATCGCTTAGCGAGCTCGGCGAATCCCATTTCGACCAATCCTTTTGGGCGCTGAGGCCAAGGGTGAGCGGTGTGCCAGAGCAGGGCTCCTGAGAAGGTGGCGTGCGCCTTTAGCCCCAGCCTTCTGCTTGCGGTGGCCGCTTTCTTAACGGTTTGAATGGCCCACTCGGTTCGCGCCTTTGGATTGTTTTTGACGGCTGCCGGAGCAAAGTTGTCAAACATGATGTCGTAGGCCGGATGCACCGCTACCAACTGCCCCTGAAGGTGGGTAGAGAGCTCGGTAATTTCGAGCCCATAGCTCGCAATGGTGCCCTTGAGTTCGTCGCAGTAGGTCTGACTTTCAGCTGCCTTGTCTAGGTCGATCAGAAAGTGCTCCCATGTAGGTATTTGTATGCCTTTGTAGCCCAGGTCTGAGGCCCATTTGCACATGCCTTCAAGGCTATTATAGGGCGCTTTTGAGTCTACGAATTGCGCCAAAAATACGGCTGGTCCTTTAATCGTCTTCATGGTCAAATTAATCGTTGTTAAGGGTTACCCAAACATTTCCTTTTTGGTTGGATTCTACGGTGGCCTCAATGAAGTTCATGCCTCTAACGCCGTCTCTAACCGTGGGGTATTCTCCTTGATGCATCTGCTCACCGCGAATGGCCTTGGCTACCCCTAGGTATATGTTAGCCATGGCGTCAAAAATGCCTTCAGGGTGCCCCGGAGGCAGCTTAGTGGCGTCTTTGGCCATAGCGCTGTTATAGGCGTGTCCGGGCTTTAGCACCTGTAAAGGCTTACCTTCTTCAAGCAGGTATAAATAATTGGGATTCTCTTGTTCCCATTTGAGCCCGCCTTTGCGCCCGTAAACCGCGATGCTGATATTGTTTTCTTCGGCGGTGGCTATTTGACTGGCGCGAATCACTCCTTTCACGTGCTTATTCATGCGCACGAGTACCGTTCCGTCGACGTCCATCACGTTGTCGTCGTACAAAAAGTTGAAGTCGCTGAGGAGTTGATTCACCTCTAGCCCCGTGGTGTATTCGAGAAGGTTAAAGGCGTGCACGCCTATGTCTCCAATGCAGCAGCTGATTCCAGACTTTTCAGGGTCTAATCTCCAGGTCGACTTGCGGCTTTTTTCGTCGTGAATGAGCGGATTGATCCACCCCTGATAGTATTGGGCATCTACCTTGTGAATAGGCCCGATGGCTCCGGCGCGAATCATCTCGCGCATCTGGCGCACCATAGGGTAACCGGTATACGTGTGGGTGAGCGCGAAAACAGCTCCACTTTTCTGCTGCAGATTGGCCAAAATTTTAGCCTCTTCATAGGTAGTGGTCATCGGCTTTTCGCAAATCACGTTAAAGCCTCCCTCAAGCAGTGCTTTGGCCATGGGAAAATGCAGAAAGTTTGGCGTTAGCACGCTGATCACCTGCATTCTTTCGTCAGCGGGCAGGGCGTTTTCTTTTTCTACGAGTTCTTCAACGGTGGCGTAAATGCGGTTTGTAGGAATATCGATTTCTTCTGCAAAGGCTATGCTGATGGCCTTGTCGGGATTAAAAACCCCTCCAACAATGGCATAGTTGTCGTTCATAAATGAGGCGATGCGATGCACGATTCCGATGAGTGAATCGCCTCCACCTCCTAATATTCCTAGTCTGATTTTTTTGGGCATAATTGATTAAGATTTATAAGCTATGTTTTCTTTCTTGAAAAATACCGCAAAAAGTGCAAAAACCCCAATGGCAAAAACCGCTGGGAAGATCCAGATCTGCTTCCACTCGTGTCCGCCTTCGGCAAGTGCGTAACTATCAGTTATTTGCCCAGCAATGGCGAATCCGATGAGCATTCCTATACCGTAGGTAGCTAAGGTAATCAATCCTTGGGCGGCGCTTTTTACCGCGTCTCCGGCCTTGGTGTCGGTGTAAATCTGGCCAGACACAAAGAAAAAGTCGTAGCATATACCGTGCAGCGCAATACCTATGAGTAGAAGGTAAGCTCCAGAGCCTGCATCGCCTATAGAGAACATGAGATAACGTATAGTCCAGGCAAGCATACCTACCAAGATAGTTTTCTTAAAGCCAAATCGGGTGAAAAAAACGGGGAGTAAGAGCATGAAGATTACCTCAGAGATCTGCCCGATGGTCATTTTTCCGGCCGGATTCTCGACCCCAATTTCGCCTAAAAATTGAGCCGCGTGCTGGTAGTAAAAGGCAAGTGGAATACAGATGAGTACCGATGAAATAAAGAAGACCAAGAAATTGCGATCTTTTAATAATTTAAGCGCATCTAGGCCTAGAATTCCGCTTACAGTGACCTCATTTTGCTTTCCACGTGGAGGCGTTTTTGGCAGGGTGAAACTAAAGACACCTAGAACTAGAGAAGCTACTCCAGTCATCAAAAAGGTGTTGCGCAGTGCGCCGCCTGCGACCGCTTCAGGAGTATCCCATTTAAATAGGTAACTGATAGAGAGCCCGGCGATGATCCATCCGATGGTTCCAAAAACACGAATAATGGAAAATTCTTTGGCCGGATTGGTCATTTGATTAAACGAAACCGAATTGACCAGGGCCAGGGTAGGCATGTAGGCGATCATATACCCTAATACATAGGGGTAGAAAACTGCAAAATTCTCCGCATTGGCCATTTGGTACATAAGCACGGCTCCTAAAAGATGAAGTACCCCCAAAATGCGTTCGGCGTTGAAGTAGCGATCGGCAATTAGACCAATGATAAATGGTGCAATGATGGCCCCCCAAGACTGAGTAGAATAAGCGAGAGCGCTCTCTGCCCCACTGGCATTAAGCGTACTGGGTAAAAAAATACCCATGGTTACAAACCATCCGCCCCAAATAAAAAATTCGAGGAACATCATAAAGGAAAGTTGAATTCTAATTGCTGTCTTCATAAGGTTAGATTTTCATACAAAATGGAAAAATGCTAAAAAATTGCTGATTATTCCGCTAAAGTTTTAAGTAAAGCGAACTAAATGTAGAAAAATTAGGCTGCTTTGTATAAATTGGGGTAACTAAACTATGGAAAACAATGACCAAATTCTATTTTAATGACGAGCAAGAGTCGTATGATGCGATTGTAGTAGGCTCTGGAATCAGCGGGGGATGGGCTGCAAAAGAGTTATGCGAGAACGGCTTGAAAACTCTAGTGCTTGAGCGCGGACCCATGAAAAAGCACCGTGAAGACTATCCCACAGCAAATCTCGATAAGTGGGATATGCCTAACGGAGGTCGCCCAACGGTTGAAAGTCAAGAGCGCCAGCAAAAGCAGGCACGCACCGGGTACACTACAGGCTATGCAAGTTCACATTGGTTTGTAGATGATGTAAAACACCCATATAGTGAAGACAAGCGCTTCGATTGGATGCGTGGATACCACGTTGGTGGGCGTTCTATTATGTGGGGCCGTCAGGTTTACCGCTGGAGCGACATTGATTTTGAAGCTAATGGGCGTGAAGGCATTGCTGTAGACTGGCCTGTGCGTTATAAAGACATTGCGCCTTGGTATTCCAAAGTAGAAAAATTTATCAGCGTTTCGGGGGAGGCATTAAACCTGCCGCAACTTCCAGATAGTGAATTTGAACCGGCCATGCCACTTAATTGTGTAGAGCAAGACATTCGCGAGCGTGTTGAGGCCGCTTTTGAAGATCGCGTGGTAACCTCTGGGCGTGTAGCCCACATTACTAGTGATAAGAAATTTGAAGGAGACGGACGTATTCGCTGTCAATACCGCAACCGCTGCGTGCGAGGATGCCCATTTGGCGCTTACTTCAGCAGCTTATCGTCAACTCTTCCGGTTGCCGAACGCACAGGTAACTTAACCTTGCGCGCCGATTCTATTGTCAGTGAAATTATTTACGATGCCGATACGCAGAAAGCCTCGGGGGTAAAGGTAATCGATGCCGAAACCAACGAAGAATTTGTTTTTAAGGCTAAGGTGATCTTTTTATGCGCCTCTGCCATAGCGTCTACCTCGATTTTGATGAATTCGCGTTCAGAGCGTTTTCCGAACGGAATGGGTAACGATTCCGACCAATTGGGAAGAAACATCATGGACCACCACTTCTTGGTAGGTGCTTCGGGCACTTTTGAAGGCTACGAAGACAAATATTATAAAGGAAGAAGACCAAACGGTTGGTATGTACCTCGATTTAGAAATATTGGTGGAGCCACTAATATGAAAGAATTTAAAAGAGGATACGGGTACCAAGGGGGCGGCGGACGCGGAGATATCTCTGACCTCGTTGCCGAGGCTCAATTCGGAGCCCAACTCAAAGATGCTATTCTAGACCCAGGTAAGTGGTCGGCTAACTTCTTGGCCTTTGGAGAGACCCTTCCGTACGAAGACAACAAATTTGTGCTAGACTATGACAATCTAGACCAATGGGGACTTCCAACAGTTCGCTTCAACGCAGAAATTCGTGAGAACGAATTCGCCATGCGCAAAGACATGCAAGATCAAGCAGTGCAGATGCTTGAAAAAGCCGGAGCCAAGGATATTACTCCTTACGATCGTCCATACGCACTCGGTTTAGGAATTCACGAGATGGGAACCGCCCGCATGGGTAGAGACCCTAAGACCTCTGTACTCAATGGAAATAACCAAGTTCACGCGTGTAAAAACGTATATGTAACCGACGGATCATTCATGTCTTCAGCGGCATGTGTGAACCCATCGCTCACCTATATGGCCTTTACCGCTCGCGCTGCAAACCACGCAGTGTCTGAACTTAAAAACGGAAATATATAATGGAAAGAAGATTAGCCCTTAAGAACATTGGAAAGGCTTTCGGTTTCGCCGTGGCCACACCTACGATCATTTCGATACTCGAAAGCTGTGGATCAGTAGATACTGCATCTTGGACCCCTGCCTACTTCAGCGCAGATGAGGCGTCTTTCTTAACCAAGGCAGTCGATGTACTGCTTCCTAAGACTGACACTCCTTCTGCCTCAGAGGTTAATGTGCATGTGTTTATCGATAAGTTCATTGCCGAAACCTACAATGCTGACGCTAAGGCCAGGGTACGTTCTGGATTTGATGCCTTCACTTCAGCCGTATTGAGCATTTCGGGTGCTGCATCGGTCGCTGATGTAACAGAGGCTCAACTAGAGCAAGCCTTTACTGCCCTTTATGGAGAACGCACTGACGCCATTGCGTCTGAGGCTTACAGCTTCGCTGCTCAATTCAGAGGCATGGTAATTGATGCGTACAAGAGTTCAGAGTATGTCGGTGAAAATGTGCTGGCCTATTTGCCTGTTCCTGGAGAATATGTTGCCTGTGACGACCTCGATACCTTAACGGGAGGAGTCGCTTGGGCAGAGTAAATACACTTTAATTGTGGTAAGTAAAAAACCCGCCTTTTGGCGGGTTTTTTTGTTGGTTAGTGTAAATGCGGCCTTTAAGATCCGCACATGAGGCAATCATCATCGGCCTGACCTTCTTTGGCCTTGGCGAGAAGATCCCTCATCTCGTCTTCGCTCATGGGCTGTATGTTAACCTCTTGTTCGCGAATAGATTTCTCGTCTTGTTTAGCAGTTTGCACTATTGCCTCAGCGGTTATCTCTACAGGTACACTCTTTTTTGTATTGTCAAGAGTAAATTTAATAGCATCGGTTGCGGCTTTGGTTCGCAGGTAATACATACCTGTTTTTAGACCGCTTTTCCACGCATAAAAGTGCATAGAGGTTAGTTTACTGAAGTTGGCATTTTCCATGAAGAGGTTAAGCGACTGCGACTGGTCTATGAAGTATCCGCGCTGACGACTCATGTCTATAATATCTTTCATGCTGAGCTCCCATGCGGTCTTATAAAGTTCTTTCAGATCTTCTGGAATACCCTCTATCTGTTGAACCGATCCATTAGCACGCATTAGTTCTTGCTTCATTGCTTCATTCCACAACCCACGGTCTACTAGATCTTTCAGCAGGTGCTTGTTTACTACGATAAACTCTCCAGAGAGCACACGTCTGGTGTAAAGGTTAGAAGTATAAGGTTCAAAACATTCGTTATTTCCTAAAATTTGTGAGGTAGAGGCCGTAGGCATAGGAGCCACTAATAACGAGTTGCGCACGCCGTGTTTTAAAACTTGTTTTCTAAGGCCATCCCAATCCCATCTTCCAGAGAGGTCTTCGTCTTTAATGCCCCATAACTCGTATTGAAACTTTCCTTCGGAGATAGGAGAGCCTTTGTAGCTGCTATAAGGCCCTTCTTCCTGAGCCATTTCCATAGATGCGGTAACAGCGGCAAAGTAAAGTGTCTCAAAAACCTCTTGATTCAGTGTTCTTGCTTCATCAGAGGTAAAGGGCATGCGAAGCATGATGAAGGTGTCTGCCAATCCTTGAACACCTAGGCCCACTGGGCGGTGGCGCATATTTGAATTTTCAGCCTCTTTTACTGGGTAGTAGTTTCGGTCAATGACTTGGTTGAGGTTTCTGGTTACTCTCTTAGTTACCTTGAAGAGTTCTTGGTGATCGAACGCTCCGTCTTTTACGAACATCGGAAGGGCTATGGAGGCTAAATTACATACCGCTACTTCATCTTCTGAGGTGTACTCTAGAATTTCGGTACATAGGTTAGAAGAGCGAATGGTACCTAAATTCTTCTGATTGCTCTTGCGGTTAGCCGCGTCTTTGTAGAGCATATAGGGCGTACCGGTCTCTATTTGCGACTCTAAGATCTTTTCCCACAATTCTCTAGCCTTAACTGTTTTTCTTCCGCGGCCAGCAGCTTCATACTTTAAATACAATTCATCGAATGCCTCACTGTGATTATCGTATAGATTAGGGCACTCGTTCGGACACATTAATGTCCACTCTTGATTGGCCTCAACGCGCTTCATAAATAGATCTGGTATCCACATGGCGAAGAATAGATCTCTCGCGCGCATTTCTTCTTTTCCGTGGTTCTTCTTTAAGTCAAGAAAGTCATAAACATCGGCATGCCAGGGTTCTAGATAAATAGCAAAACTTCCTTTGCGCTTTCCTCCGCCTTGATCTACATAGCGAGCGGTATCGTTGTATACTCTAAGCATGGGAACGATACCGTTCGAAGTACCGTTGGTCCCAGAAATATAGGAGCCGGTTGCGCGAACGTTGTGAATAGAAAGTCCAATACCTCCAGCAGATTGAGAGATCTTGGCTGTTTGTTTGAGGGTATCGTAAATGCCGTCAATGCTGTCGTCTTTCATGGTTAATAAGAAACAAGACGACATTTGAGGTTTTGGAGTGCCTGAGTTAAACAGGGTAGGCGTCGCGTGCGTAAAATAACGCTTAGACATCAGCTCATAAGTTTCTATGGCGGCCTCTAGATCGGTCGGATGAATACCTACAGAAACGCGCATGAGCATGTGTTGAGGCCGTTCTACTATTTTGCCATTAATCTTTAACAGGTAAGAGCGCTCAAGAGTTTTAAATCCAAAATAGTCGTATCCGAAGTCGCGGTCGTAAATAATGGTAGAGTCTAAACGGTCGGCGTTATCTTGAATTACTTTGTGAACTTCTTGAGATAAAAGCGGCCCCTTTTTACCGGTGCGCGGGTTCACGTAGTTGAACAGATCGGCCATGGTCTCTGAGAACGACTTTTTGGTATTCTTGTGCAAGTTAGATACAGAGATGCGCGCAGCGAGTTGAGCAAAGTCTGGATGCGTAGTAGTCATAGTCGCGGCTACTTCTGCTGCCAGGTTGTCTAGCTCTGGGGTGGTTACCCCGTCGTAAAGCCCGTCAATCACGCGCATCGCTACCTTAACTGGGTCAACTAATTCATTGAGCCCATAACATAGTTTTTGAATACGTGTGGTGATTTTATCGAACATTACGGGTTCGTGTCGCCCGTCTCTTTTTACTACTTGCATAATTTTTTAGGGGTTTTTAAGGGTCAGGGTTTTAAAAATCAGCATCAAAGGCAAAGGGATCTTCTTCTTTGGCCGATTTTTCTTGTTGCTTTACGCCGGCCTTTTGGTATTCGCCCACCTTCTTTTCAAAGAAGTTGGTCTTTCCTTGAAGCGAGATCATATCCATGAAATCGAAGGGGTTCGTGGTGTTATGTACCTTTTCGCAATTGAGCTCTACCAGTAAACGGTCGGTTACAAATTCGAGGTACTGTGTCATCAATTTAGCATTCATTCCGATGAGACTCACAGGTAGTGACTCGGTGATGAATTCGCGCTCAATGGCTAGTGCATCGATGATGATTTCTTTGATGCGTTCTTTCGAAACTTGATTTACCAAATGATTATTGTGCAGGTGAACCGCAAAATCACAGTGCATACCTTCATCTCTTGAAATGAGCTCGTTAGAAAAGGTTAATCCGGGCATGAGGCCACGTTTTTTGAGCCAGAAAATAGAGCAAAAAGCGCCCGAAAAAAAGATACCCTCAACAGCTGCGAAGGCAATCAATCGTTCAGCGAAGCTAGGAGAATCGATCCATTTCAATGCCCAATCAGCCTTCTTTTTGATGGCCGGAAAATTCTCAATAGCCTTAAAAAGAGTATTCTTTTCTTTCTCGTCTTTTACATAGGTATCTATGAGTAGCGAATAGGTTTCAGAGTGAATGTTTTCCATCATGATCTGAAAGCCGTAAAAGAATTTAGCCTCAGAATACTGAACTTCATTTACGAAGTTCTCGGCTAGGTTTTCGTTTACAATACCGTCTGATGCGGCAAAGAAGGCCAAGATGTGTTTTACGAAATAGCGCTCTTCGTCGTTGAGTTTATTATCCCAATCGTTGGCATCTTGAGACAGGTCAATTTCTTCTGCAGTCCAGAAAGATGCCTCAGAAGTTTTATACCATTGCCAAAGGTCATGGTGTTGGATTGGGAAAATGACGAATCGGTTAGGATTGTCTTCTAAAATAGGCTCAACGGCTGCTGACATACTGCAATTTGTTTTTTGGGTTCTGTAAGAATGGAACTAATCCCTCATGGGACTATCAAAGATGAAAAAATAGCCTGCTCGCTGAAAGGCCTTAAGCCGGCGTTGAGCGATAAGTTTTTAACAGAAAATGTTGAAATGTAGGTTAAGCGCTTATATCCGCTAGGTTTGTTAAAAAGACTTTCTTTAACAACTAAAAAAACTCTTTAAACAGCTTATTTTTTTTACCTAACTCAGCGGCCGCTTTTTCAAGGGTATCATACCATTCTTTACCAAATTTGCGCACTAAAGCCTCTTTGACAAAGACGTAAACTTTTACTTTTAGCGAAGACCCGAGTGCACAGGCCGCGCCACAGATATTCCAACGGTGGTAATTTACCGCTTCGAACGAGGTGTATTTTTGCACACGAACTGGATACAAATGACAGCTCATAGGTTTTTTGAAGGATAGTATTCCTTCTTTGTGAACAGCCTCTAGGCCGCATTTTAATTTTTTGTCAGCGTCTTCTAAAACGTAGGCGCAGTGCCCTGAGGGCATTAATGGCGTTTCTAGTTCTCCGTCTTCTCCTTTGATCCAGGCATTTTGTTCCTTGATGGCCTCTCTGCCCTTATCACTCAGGTAAGGACTAATTTGCTCTTGAAGTAAAGCTAATTCATCAGCTTCAGTTTGTTCTAGGGGGGCACCAAATTCTCCCTCTACACAGCAAGCTCCTTTACAGGCGTTTAGATCGCAAACAAAGGCTTCTGAGAGCAGTTCGTCAGAAACTAGTGTATTGCCTATTTGTATCATTGCATCTTTTTAAATCCGTATAGATGTTGGGCTACAAAGCTAGAAGGCATCTGTTCGTCTCCTTCATAGCCTAGTTCTAAATGCGCCTCTTTTCGAGGCACAAAAGAAGATCTAAAAAGGTAATCCCAAACACTCAAACTGATTCCAAAATTCACTCCAAAGGGGTGTTCTTTAGGCAGCGCCTTGGCGTGATGATAAAGATGCATCACCGGATTATTTAAAAGGTACTTGAACGGGCCATAAGTGAGCCCAAGATTAGCATGGTTTAAGTGGCCAATGGTAATGGCCGCAAAATGCACTATATAAGCCTGTTCGGGTTCAAATCCGCCCAATAACATTACCCCCAGTGTTTTTAGTGGCTTGTAGAGAATATTCTCCATCCAGTGGTAACGAAAGTGGGCAGCAAATCCCATTTCTTTTACACTGTGGTGCACCTGATGAAAACGCCAAAGCCATTCAAATCGATGCAGAGCAACATGGGTAGTCCATTGAACAAAATCGAGTACTACAAAGAATAACAGCAGTTGGGCGACCATGGGTAATTGATCGAGGGAGAGAAGCGCGAGACTTTTCATATCTATGTTGAACTGCGAAAATCCACTTTCTAAAAGTGCATAAAAACCACTAATGGCCGCAGAGAACAGAAAAAAGTTAAAAAACATATGGCCCAGGTCGAGAAAGAAATCTTTTCTAAATACCTGTTGATTTTTACGCCAAGGAAAAACAATTTCTAAGCCCCAGATAACTAGGGATATAAGAATTAAACCGTAGAAATAATTCTGGTACCATGGAACCTCAAATAGTATGTTGGCCTTGTAATAAGCAAGAGTTCCAATAAAACTCTCCCACAGCACTGAAAAAAACGATCCTAGCATAGTGCAAAATTAAGCCCTTTCATCAGAATATACTATAGACAATTGGCGAGCATTATAGACACCATTTGTTCAAGATCTACAGAAACGTGGTACCCCCAGTCATTGCGCGCTATGCGGTCATCAATACTTTCAGGCCATGAATCTGCTATTTTTTGTCTATAGTCTGGAGTGTAGCTTATTTCAAAATCAGGAAGCTGTTTTTTAATATGTTTAGCGAGCTTTTCTGGGCTTATCATTAGCCCCCCTAGATTGTATGAAGTGCGGATGCTAATGTTTTCAGCTGGAGCATTCATCAGGGTTAAAGTGGCATCAATGGCGTCGCTCATATAAATCATGGGCGTAGTCGTAGGCGCTTTAATGAACGAGTTGTACTGTTTGGTGCGGTTTGCTTGGCTAAAGATTTCTACGGCATAGTCGGTGGTTCCTCCGCCCGGAGCTGTTTTGTGGCTTATAATACCCGGATATCTTAAGCTGCGCACATCAACGCCATGCACTTGATGGTAGTAAGAGCACCAGAGTTCTCCGGCTCTTTTGCTGATACCGTAGACCGTACTCGGATTAATTATCGTTTCTTGAGGTGTATTATTTTTTGGGGTGTCTGGACCAAATACGGCAATACTAGAAGGCCAGAACACTTTCATTAGGTACTTTTCTTTAGCTAAATCGAGCACGTTCAAGAGACTTTGCATATTGAGATGCCAGGCCTTTTCAGGGAACTTCTCAGAAGTAGCGCTCAACATGGCGGCCATGAGATAAACCGTTTCTACCTTATGCTTTTCTAAAATATAACGCAAAGCGTCTTTGTCGGAGGCCTCTAAATGGTACTGAAGTTTCTCGGGTGCCGTTTCGAGCTTTATATCGGCTCGAATCACCTCTATTTTTTTTGCACTCAGCGCTTCACAGAGCTCTGATCCTATTTGTCCTTCTGAACCAATGACCAATACTGTTGTAGGCATAGGCGGAAAATTACTTTTTAACCGCTCAAAAATACTCTTTTAGATTGTCGTAATTTCGACCCAATGAAAGAGTTTTTTACCCTTTTTCTTATGCTTTTGCTGTGGTCTTGCGGGCCTAAAGAGGTTCAAACTATAGCGGTTGAAAAAAACGAAAATCGCTCGTACGCCCTAAATATCAAAAGAATTACTGTCGTTAATGACACCTTCGCCTCAGCCGACTACCCCATTAGAGAGATACAAATTGCCCTAGATTCGTTAGTTAGTAAAAAAACGGTCGTCTCATTGCGCGAAAAAACGGAGGCACTTATTCTTCGAATTCAAGAATTAGAGCAGAGGTCAGAACCCCTTCAGCTAACCGATACGGGTATGCGCAGTCGGCTAAAACTACTCAGAACCTATCTCTTACAATTTAACGGAGCCTTACAAGACCAAGACGCCGTTGAAAAGGCCTTTGAAGCTGTAAATGAGGCCAACAACGCACTGCTCACTTACTGGAATAATCTACTGAATTAGCCCTTGCGCTGCGCTTAAATACCTCAATGTGTTTTTGATCGAGGTAACGAAATCCAATGTCATAGAGAAAATAAATGGGTTCTTCTTGCGGCTTTTGTGCACAGATCTCCGTTATATATTTGGATTTAAAACCAAAGTCGGTTAATTGTTTTACAACCGCTACATGGGGCCTTTCAGATAGTATTTTGGTTAAAAGCCTATAATTGGTAATAAGCTTTTTGTGATGGGCGTAGAACGTTTTGTTTTCGGCCTCTCGCTTTTGATTGTGGTAGTGGCTTCGGCAAGCGGCACTGCAAAATCGTTGATCACTTCTTCCGTATAAAGGTTCATCGCACTGAATGCATACACGATCCATGAATTCTTTTATTCAAAAGTGCGGGTGTTGGCTGTAAAATCCATGCAGAGACTGCCTGTAGAACAGCTTTAATATGTTTAAACGTTTCTATGTGTTTAGAAAATGATTCGGATGGCTATCTGCTTTTTTCTTTGCCCAAAAACTTAAACTATTATGAATGCACTTAGAAATCAAGCACAATTAATTGGCTATGTGGGTAATGAGCCAGAAATCCTTACCCTAGAAAACGGAAAAAAGCGTGCTAAGTTTAGCTTAGCCACTAATGAAACCTACACAGACGGTTCGGGGGAACGCGTGGTAGATACCCAATGGCACAACATCATTGCCTGGGATCGTCAAGCGGATATCGTGGAGAAATACGTTCAAACTGGTAAAGAGGTGGCTGTTTCTGGAAAAATTCTAACGCGCTCTTACGAAGACGCTGCGGGGGTTAAAAAATACGTCACTGAAATTAGATGTAGTGAATTGCTTTTGCTCGGAAAGCCTGAGGCCAAGATCGAAGAAGTTTTCTAGTGGTAAAGTTGTTTGGCTGCTCTATAGGTGTTCGCGTGGGCCTCAACAATGATTTTGAGGTCTTTTGAATAGCCTCCTCCCATAGAGCACTGAAGAGGGATGTTTCTGCTGTGCGCTGCACCGAAAACCAGAGCATCCCTTTTTTTACAACCTTCTAGTGACAGGGCTAGTGTACCTAACTTATCGGTATTTAGCACGTCGACCCCGCTGAGGTAAAAGATAAAATCTGGATTAAAGGTGTTTAGCACCTGCTCTAAAGTTTTGTGCAAAAGGGTCAAGTAGGTGTCATCGTTGGTACCCTTTTCAAGTTCGATATCTAGATCAGAGCGCTCTTTTTTAAAGGGGTAATTTGCTTTTCCATGCATAGAAAAGGTAAATACCATAGGGTTGTTTCTGAAAATAGCTGCAGTGCCATTTCCCTGATGTACGTCAAGGTCAATGATTAAAATGCGCTTAGCGAGCTGCTCATTAAGTAAAAAATCAGCAGCTATTGCTTGGTCGTTTAAAAGGCAAAATGCTTCGCCGTGATCGGCATAAGCATGATGCGTTCCGCCCGCAATATTTAAAGCTATTCCATTTTTAAGAGCATATATGCAAGCGTCTAAGGTTCCCTGGGCAATTTGAAGTTCTCTAGCCACTAGAGCTTCGCTTAGCGGAAATCCAATCTTTCGCACTTCTTTTGCGTCAAGATTTAGTCGCAATAATTTGTCTAGGTACTCTTTATGATGGGTGCGCAATACATGCTTGTGATCGATTAGTTTTGGCTTAAAAAACTGCGCTTCATCGCAGGTGCCTTCATGCAGCAGTTGTTTGGGTAACAATTCATATTTCAGCATTGGGAATCGATGCCCTTCAGGTAGGGGGTGGGCATAGGAAGTATCAAATGCGACGTAAATCATTTACGAGATCAAACTTCCGTTTTCGCTGTGCTGCTGAGGGGAGACAAACTCCAAAGAACCATCTGATTTGGTAACCATCAGAATCATACCTTGACTCTCTACACCTCTCAATGTTCTCGGAGCGAGATTCACCACCACGCTGACTTGTTGGCCGATTATTTTTTCAGGATCAAAGTATTGAGCGATACCTGAGACGATCGTGCGCTTTTCAAAGCCCAAGTCTACTTGTAGAATGAGTAGTTTATCTGCTTTGGGCATTTTCTCGGCCGAAATTATAGAGCCTACTCTTAAATCTAAGGCGCTGAAATGTTCGAAATGGATGAGGTCTTTCACGGGTTCGTAGGTTTTAGGTTCTAAGGGCAACTTATTTAGCTCTGCGCTAGCGCGAAGTTTGTTCAACTGCTGTTCTATTTCTTGATCTTCGATCTTTCTAAACAGCAATTGGGGTTCAGCTATTTGATGGCCTGGTTGAAGCAGATTTTGAGCTAAAGCCAATGCCGTAAATGATTGCGTCTGATGCTCTAAATTCAACATGGCTTTTAGCTTTTTGGAACTGTGTGGCAGTAGAGGTTCACCTAGATGGGCTAATGCGGCAGCCAATTGCAAGGCCACAAATAAAATAGTGGGTACCCGCTCGGGGTGTGTTTTAATCAATTTCCACGGTTCTTGATCTGCTAGATACTTGTTACCTATTCGAGCAAGCCCCATATAGTGCTGTGCAGCTTCTCTGAACTTGAAGTGTTCTAATGACTGGCTAATCTGCGAAGGGGTTTGGGTGAGTTGATGCAGAAGTGACTGGTCTTCATCGCTGAGCCCACCAGGAGTAGGTACAATTCCCTGGTAGTACTTTTGGGTGAGTACCGTTACTCGATTGACGAAGTTGCCTAGCACAGCTACTAGTTCGTTATTTACACGAGATTGAAAATCACTCCAAGTGAAGTCATTGTCTTTAGTTTCAGGGGCGTTAATGGTGAGTACATAGCGCAAGGCGTCTTGCATATCTTCAAAGTCTTGAAGGTACTCATGAAGCCAGACGGCCCAATTTTTAGAAGTAGAGAGTTTTTGCCCTTCTAAGTTTAGAAATTCGTTGGCCGGAACGTTTTTAGGTAATATGAACGATCCGTGCTCCTTAAGCATAGCCGGAAATATGATACAATGAAAGACTATGTTGTCTTTGCCTATAAAATGTACAAGCTCTGTCTCACTGTCTTTCCAATAAGGCTCCCAATCTATTCCTTTATTTTTTGCCCATTCAATGGTGGAAGAAATATAGCCTATTGGGGCCTCGAACCAGACATAAAGCTTTTTGCCTTTTGCTTGTTCAAGGGGAACATCTATTCCCCAATCGAGATCTCTTGTGACCGCTCTAGGCTTTAATCCGTCGTCAATCCATGATTTGCATTGACCATATACATTGGGTTTCCAGTCTCCTTTGTGCTCCTCTAAAATCCAAGTCTTTAAAAAAGCTTCGCTTCGGTCAAGTGGAAGATACCAATGGGTAGTCTCTCTCATTTCAGGAATACTGCCAGATAAGGTGCTTATTGGGTCAATAAGATCGGTGGCGTTTAAGGAGGCTCCGCATTTTTCACATTGATCGCCGTAGGCTTCTTTATGAGCACAACGCGGACATGTTCCAACCACAAAACGGTCGGCTAAAAATTGCTGTGCTTGGGCATCGAATAGCTGTTGATTGGTTTGCTCTTCGAAGGCCCCTTTTTCGTAAAGTGTCGTGAAGAAATCTCGGGCTGTTTGATGGTGTATGGCTCTAGAAGTTCTGGAGTAATTATCAAAAGAAATTCCAAAATCTGTGAACGATTCACGGATAATAGCATCGTAGGTGTCAATAATTTGTTGAGGGGTGGTTTGTTCTTTTCTCGCCTTCATTGAAATGGCGACTCCGTGCTCATCACTACCACAAATAAAGGCGACATCGTTTCCTTCGATGCGTTGAAAGCGCGCGTAAATATCTGCAGGAATGTATACTCCAGCCAAGTGACCAATGTGAATCGGACCATTAGTGTAGGGGAGTGCTGCAGTAATGGTTAAACGTCTTGGTGATGCCTTCATTAATAACGGATTTGCGGAGCTCAAAAATAGTATTTACAGCGCTAATCGTTTATAGACGTTTGAAAAACCTTTTTTGAGCACCGCCTTTTTAGTTTTGGACAGTGAAGAAGGGTATAGGAGATATTGGAGAACGATTAGCTTTGGAATTTTTGAAACGCAACGGGTATACATTACACGATCGCAACCTGAGATTAGGTCATTGGGAGGCCGATTTGGTAGTGTTCAAAGGCCAGTTGCTGGTTATCGCAGAAGTAAAATCTAGTATAAGAAGAACCGCTGAGAGCCCAGAGGCTAGAATTTCGCGTGCCCAATTTGCGCGCCTCGTTGGCTTAGGTACATTCTTGGTAAGAAGAAATCCTCAATTTTTAGAACTGCGCATTGATTTGATTTTGGTGCACTTGAAGGCCGATAAAACTGAAGTAAGGCACTTTGAAGATATTTCATCTTATATTTGACAAAATGTTTTATTTGAAACATACTGTTGAATAATCAAACAATCCAATGAAAACTATCTCTTCGGTTGTCGAAAATGTGATTCATCGCAAACCTTTTTTGCAATCAGCACTAGCAGAGGGCATTATTAATTTAACCTCTCTAGCGCGACAAATTAAGCCCGAGATCGAGGCTGTTTTAGGCAAAGAAGCGCGCGAAGGCGCCATAGTTATGGCCTTAAAACGGCTCTCTGAACATCTAGAGTTTAGAGCAACCCACAAGATTGTAAAGGTGCTCAAAGACATTGGTGAAATCACCGTGCGTTCATCGCTCGTAGACTATACCTTTCTTACTTCTGATTCTATACTGGAAAAACAGGCGGAGCTCATGCGCGAAATACAACGCATGCCCGATGTTTTTTACACCTCTTCTCGCGGAGTAAATGAGATTAATATTGTTACTAGTGACCGCCTAGAAACTTACATGGATGAGCTCTTTAAGACGGAACGGCTGACGCAGAAAGTGAAAAATCTGGCTTCTGTAACCGTGAGGTTACCCCACGAGAATGTAACTGTTCCTGGCATCTATTATTTCATCTTTCAGCGATTGGCCTGGGAAGGAATTGTATTACACGAGGTGATTTCTACGACTAATGAATTCACCATTATTGTAGATGATCCTGAAGCAGAAAAGGCATTCAAAGTGATTAAAGCTCTGAAATCACTTTAAAAATGGGTTAAACCTTAGAATTAATTAGTAGACTAATTGCGAGAGCGCACTGCCAGCTTGTTCTAAAGAGGCGATCGCATCAAAACGGATCAATAGAATAGGCCCTGATTTTGTTTTTTTCTCTTTTACCTGACAGTTTAGGGCAGAAGATTTGGCGAGTATCTGCTGAAAAATGGAGCCCTGGAAAAAGGGAGACTGGCCGTCGGATATAAAGTAACCTATTAGTGTATCTCTCTTGTAAACAATCTTTTCAATACCTAATTTTTTAGCAATTTCTTTGAGCATGACCGATTGCATTAAGCCTTCTGCTTCTTCGGGTAATGGCCCAAATCTGTCGATTAGTCTGGTTCTAAAAGCTGAAATTTCCCTTTCTTCTTGAAGTTCGCTGAGTTCGCGATATAGGGTTAGCCTTTCGGTCACCGAATTAATGTAATGATCGGGAAATAACAAGCTCTATATCGGTATCGATGGTTACATCGCTTACGTAGACAGGTTCGGTTTCTTCGCCGCCTTCTTCTTGATACAGCGATTTGAATTCGTTTTGTTTTAATTCTTCTATAGCCTCTGCTACAATTTTTTGGTAGGTGTCGAATCCGATTTCATTTATGAATCCACTTTGAGCACCTCCCAACAGATCTCCTGCACCTCGAATCTCCAGATCTTTCATAGCAATCTGAAATCCGCTTCCAAGTTCGGTGTAGCGGGCTAAGGCCTCCATACGTTTGCGCGCCTCAGACGTGAGGGTTTCAAAGCTGTCGGTTATAAAGTAGCAAAAAGCCTTTTTATTGGTTCGACCTACACGTCCGCGCATTTGGTGTAGATCGCTTAGGCCAAAGGTGTGTGCATTGTGAATGAGAATGGTGTTCGCATTCGGAATGTCGAGTCCGCTCTCGACTATAGTGGTGGATACGAGAACGTCAAAGCTTCCATTCATAAAGTCAAGCATGAGCTCTTCTAACGAATTTCCATCCATTTGCCCATGACCGGTTCTAATGCGTGCATCGGGGACCAATCGCTGCAACATTCCGGCCATTTCTTTGATATTTTCAATGCGGTTGTGAATAAAATACACTTGCCCTGATCGTTCAATTTCTTCCCGAATCGCGTCTCTGATGATTTCTTGATCAAATCGAACAACTCGGCTTTCGATAGGGTAGCGATTGGGTGGAGGCGTACTGATTACCGATAAGTCTCTGGCCGCCATTAAGCTAAATTGCAAGGTTCTCGGAATTGGTGTCGCTGTAAGGGTAAGCACATCTACTTCGGCCTTCATAGACTTTATTTTTTCTTTCACAGAAACCCCAAATTTTTGCTCTTCATCTACGATGAGTAGCCCTAAGTCTTTAAAAGAAACAGAAGAGTTTACAATTTGATGGGTGCCGATGAGAATATCAATTTGACCTTCTTTAAGCTTAGTTAGAATTTCCTTTTTTTCAGCGGAACTTCTGAAACGGTTTAGAAAATCTACAGTCACTGGAAGGTTTTCTAATCGTTTCTTAAAAGTGTTTGCGTGCTGAAAAGCCAATATGGTTGTCGGAACGAGCACGGCCACCTGTTTGCCATTATCAACTGCCTTAAAGGCAGCCCTTATGGCAACCTCGGTTTTACCGAACCCTACATCTCCACAAATAAGGCGATCCATAGGGCGATCACTTTCCATATCTGCTTTAACATCTAAGGTGGCTTTCTCTTGATCGGGGGTATCTTCATAGATGAACGAAGCCTCAAGCTCATGCTGCAAATAGCTGTCGGGAGTATAGGCAAACCCCTTTCTTAGTTTGCGTTTGGCGTATACCTCAATAAGGTCAAAAGCGACCTTTTTAACGTGTTCTTTGGTCTTGTGTTTTGCCTTTTTCCACGCCCCACTTCCTAGCTTATAGAGCTTTACGGGAGCTCCGTCTTTGCCATTAAACTTGGCGATCTTATGTAAAGAATGAATGCTTACATAAAGCATGTCACGGTCACCGTAAATAAGTTTTATCGCTTCTTGCCACTTTCCTTCTACCTCTATTTTTTGCAGTCCGGCAAACTTTCCAATACCGTGATCTATATGTGTCACGTAATCGCCGAGTTCTAAATTATTTAGCTCTTTGAGCGACAGCCCTTGCTTTTTAGAAGACGACCCCCTTAGGTTGAATTTATGATAGCGTTCAAAGATCTGGTGATCGGTGTAACAGCAAATTTTCAACTCTTGGTCGATGAATCCCTCGTGTAGGGGTAGTATAGAGGTGTAGTAAGGAACCTTTTCGTGATGGGCAGAATGAATTTCATGAAACCGCTCAACCTGGTGAGCAGAAGCACACAAAATAAGGGATTGATACCCCTGTTCGGCCTTCTGTTTGAGGTCTTCCCAAAGCAGGTCAAACCGCTTGTTAAAGGCAGGCTGGGTTTTTTGATTAAAAATTAGATCTGCGGCGACATTGGCGCTGTGATCGAAGCCAAAAAATGCCTGGCATTGTGCTGCAAAATCTTCGCTATTGCAGAAAAGATCTTGAGGCTTCGTATGTTTTAAAGGGCTTTTAAGCGATTTGAATTGTTTGAGGCCCTTTTCAAATAAGCGTTGAATACTCTCACCAATTACCTGCTTCTCGTAGGTAAACAAAACCGTATTTTGTGTGTCAAAGTGCGCCAAGAAAGGCACGCGTTCAGAAGTTTCTTCTGAAGAACGCCTGTCGATATTGGCGACTAGGTCAATGGCTTCAACAGAGGCCACTGAAAGTTGTGTATTAGGATCGAAGGTGCGAATACTTTCAATCTGATCTCCAAAAAACTCTATGCGATAAGGAAGCTCATTAGAGAAGGAGTGCACATCTAAGATTCCTCCGCGCACCGAAAAATCTCCAGGTTCGCTAACAAAATCTACCCTTTCAAATTCGTACTCGAAAAGGGTCTCATTGAGAAAGTCAAGTGAAATAGCTTCCCCTACTTTAAGTGTAAGGTGTTGTTTTTCGAATTGTTGACTACTGATAGTCTTTTCTAGCAAGGCATCGGCATAGGTAACTACTAAGACGCGCTTTGAGGCTTGTTGTAGAGCTTGAATGACCTCTGACCTGAGCAGTACATTGGCGTTATCTACCTCTTCCATTTCATAAGGTCTGCGGTGAGAGGCCGGATAAAAAAGCACCTGTTGCTCTGGAAGCAGGTATTGCAAGTCGTTTTGCAAATAGGCTGCATGCTCTTTGTCTAGAGCAATCAGCACTTGAGAGAAAGAGGTAGTTTTGAAGAGCGCCGCAGAATTAATGGAAAAGGAGCTTCCGACTAATCCGCTTATTTGATGAATACGCTTATCGGCAAGTTTGTCTTTAAGTGCCTTGAAGGTTGCTCCTTCAGAAAAGCGTTGCAGAATATCGTTAATGCCTTGACTCATAGCGCGCGGCAAAGATAGGTGCTAAATAGCAATAACTTCTCCTTCAGCAATGACATAAACCTGATCTACCTCTGGCTGTTGGATACGCGTATTTCCGGTGAAATAGCCAAAAGAAGGCAATACGAACTGCTTATTTTTGATATAGAAGCACTTAAGGGTTCTTTTTTCTGCCGAGCCGATACGCAGTCGAATGGCCGGATGAAGGTGTCCGCTTATGCGATAAACCTCGCTCTCATGATCTGGATAATGCGAAAAGGTAATGTTGTGTAAGGTCAGCGCATCTAAGACTTCAATGTTTAAGGCCAAAAAGCGTTTTGGGTCTATAATGTCGTGATTGCCAACAATCAACCTAAATTGGGTCTGCTGGGCCCTAACAAAACGCTCAAACACGGGCCATTCACTGTTTATGGTTGAGTGAAAAAGATCGCCTATAATTAGCATTTGTTGTGGCTTGTAGCGTTCGATCAATTTAGTTAAGCGGTGGTAGTTTTCATACTGAGCCTCTGTAGGTAGTGCGGTGCCATGCTTTCGAAAATGGGCGACTTTACCCAGATGTATATCGCTCAAGATAACCGCTTTTTGCGAAGGCCAATAAAGTGCTCCACTGGCGTCTAGCTCAAAATCTTGAGACGCAAAACGTATTTTCGGGCTCATGAGCGTTCTAATTTGGCAGTCATTTTTCGAATGCGATCGGCCAAGCTTTCATTGGATAACTTCTCTCGCAGCCTATCGGTGATAATCGGAAACGAAAAAGGGGTGGGTAGACTGCAATGCGCCACTAGTGGCTCGGTATTGGCAATGCGGTTTAATACTCGAATAAGACGCCCCTCTTCTAGTTTGTGCTCGAGAGTCTCGCGTTTGGCTTGAAGATAGAGCAAATGGTCTGGCTCGTGAGATTTAAAAACCTCGAAGAGCAGTTGGCTGCTGCTTTGAAGGTGTTTAGTCTTAATACTTTTATTTGGGTAGCCTGTAAAGACGAGATGACTAATAACCGCTATATCTCGAAAAGTTCTTCTAGACATTTCAGTAATATTTAAACTGTTGTAAAGGTCTTCATAGATAAAACGACTGTCCCATAGGTTGTTCTCCCAAAGCAAAGAGATTTCTATAGGCTGTTCGGCCAAGATTTCAAACCCATAGTCGTTGTAAGCAAGGGTGCAACTGATGGGATGCATTAAGCTAATGCGATAGGCTAATAAATTCGCTATGGCCTCATGTATAAACCTGCCCTCAAAGGGGTAAAAGATATGATGAAAACCTTCTCTGGTATGGAATACCTCGACTAAAAACTCATGAGCTTTTGGAACAAAGCTTTCTTTTTTTTGACGCTCAAAAATGGGCTCAAGAGCCTTTAATTCTTCTTCTTGATTATTAGGATGCTGATGAGCCTGCTGTAATACATGCTTAAGAAAATCTGACATTTCTGAGGTGAACGAAAGTCTTCCGCCCATCCATGAAGGAACTTTCGAAGCTTTCTGAGAAGACCTTCTAACCACCACCTTAAGCTCTTTTAAGCGAATAAACTCTAGCGTTTTTCCGGCAAAGGTAAAAATGTCTCCTACCTTTAGTTGTGAGGCAAACCACTCTTCTACGCTGCCAATGAATCCGCCGCTTTGAAAAACGACCTGAAGAGCAGCATCGGATACTATAGTGCCTATTTGAAGACGATGGCGCATGGCTAAACCCCTATTTTCAATCACCATTAATTGCGCCTCATTTCGCACCACTTTCTTATACTCGTCGTAGGTAGATAAGCTCTGGCTGCCGTGCACAAGAAAATTCTGAATCCATTTCCAGGCTTCAATGGTTAGGGCTTGAAAGCAGTGAGTAGTTTTTACTTCTTCGTAAAGTGCAGCCTCTTTATACCCTTCTGACACAGCAAGGGTGCAACAGTATTGAATGAGCACATCATAGCATAACAGGTAGGGGACAGGATTTTCGATGGCATTTATTTCTATTGCTTTTCTCAAGGCCGCAGATTCGATGAGTTCGATGGCGTGGGTAGGAACAAAATATACCAAACTAGTCGCCCCCGGCTGGTGTCCACTTCTGCCGGCTCTTTGTATAAATCGTGCAATACCTTTAGGGCCACCAATTTGAATAATGGCCTCTACGGGGGCAAAGTCAACCCCAAGATCTAAACTTGAGGTGCAGACTACAGCCCTTAGCGATTCGTTTCTAATGGCGTTCTCTACCCATGAACGGGTTTGTCGATCAATAGAGCTGTGATGCATAGCAATTTCGCCGGCAAACTCTGGGGCTTTTTCGAGAATTTTCTGATACCAAATTTCGCATTGACTGCGGGTGTTGGTGAATAGGAGTACCGTTTGGTGCCTATGTATTACTTCAATTACTTGGTCGATCAGATGGATGCCCAGGTGTCCGCGCCAAGGAAATCGTTCCATGATCTTTGGAATAATAGAAACTATCTTAATCTCTTTGTATAAGTCGGCGCGTATACTAATCCATTTCTCCTTTTTAGCCTGGCTTCCAGAGAGTACTTCTAGCGCCAACGAATCGTCTTTTAGCGTCGCTGATATGCCCCAGATGTTGACTGCCGCCGAAAGTGATTTTAGTCTAGAGAGTGCCAATTCTATCATCACTCCCCTTTTGCTTCCCATCAGATCGTGCCATTCATCGACAACGATCATTTTAAGGTGTTCTAAACGTTGAGAATACCCTTTTGCAGCTAGAAGAAGGTGTAAGCTCTCGGGTGTAGTAACAAGAATTTGAGGACTATTTTTTTGCTGTTTTTGACGCTCCTTATTAGGGGTGTCTCCGTTGCGCAGCGCCACTTGTAATCCGAGCCCCATAGATTGATTTGCATATTCTAGAGCTTGATAAATTTCATAAGACAGTGCGCGTAGCGGGGTAATCCAAACTCCTTGCAAGACTTTTTTAGAAGCGTCTGCTTGAAGTAGCATGGGAAGGCCCAGGGCGTAGGTTTTTCCCGATCCTGTTGGAGCCATCAGAAGTCCGTTCAGGTGAGCGCCGACCTTGTTCCAACATTCACGTTGAAATGTATGAGGGGTATATCCCTGGTTTTTGAGCCATTGGGCTGAAGTTTCGGCTATGGTGCACATCACTGAAGTAAGGCTTCTAAGTCATGGAGATGGTTAGCTTCCTCTATCGTTTTATCTTTTCTCCACCTTAGAATGCGCGGAAAACGAGTGGCATATCCGCTTTTATGACGTGAAGATTTAGAAACGCCCTCAAAGGCGATTTCGAAAACTAGTTCGGCATTGACTTGGCGAACCGGACCAAATCTGGCAATGGTATTTTTCTTTATCCACTGATTCACCTCTACAAACTCCTTGTCTGTTAGTCCAGAATAGGCCTTTGCAAAAGTCACGAGCTCGGCTTCTTTCTCTGTAGAAGTGTGCCAAAGACCGAAGGTGAAATCGGTATAGAGGTTGCTTCGTCTTCCATGCCCTCTCATAGCGTAGGTAAGCACGGCGTCTACCGTCATTGGGTCAAGCTTAGATTTAAACCATTCGCCTTTTTTTCGCCCGACTCTGTAGGGTGCATCGAGTTTTTTCAACATGAGGCCTTCGCTGCCTTTCTCTTTGGATCGCCCTTTTTCTTCTTCAACCTGACTCCAGTGCGCAGGGGTAATTCGCTCAGATAGCTGAAGGGGTCCTCCAAAAGAAAAACGCTCTAGTTGCTGGCGTCTTTTGCTGTAAGGCTGAGCGCGTAGGTCTTCTGCCTGGTATTCTAGAAGATCATAAGCCATAAACACGACCGGAATCTCGGCCCTTAACTTCTCGCTGCTCTTTTTTCGGCCTAACCTTTTTTGCAGGGCCGAAAAGGGTAGGGGTTTTTTATCTTGAAAGGCGAGCAGCTCGCCATCTAAAACACAAGAAGTTTGTAGTACTTGCCCCAGAGAAAGCAATTCGGGAAACTGAGCGTTGATAAGTTCTTCGCCGCGAGACCACAGGTACACAGAGTTGTTTCTAAATACCAGTTGGGCTCTAATGCCATCCCATTTATGCTCGATAGCCCAAAGGCTTACATCACCTAACGCACTGAAGTCATCTTCAAGCGCATACGCCAGATAAAAGGGGTAAGGTTTAGCTTCATGTGCCTCTTTGTTTTCGGCTAAAATAAGGGACTCAAAACTCACCTTTTGGGGGTCCCAATTACCCATGAGTTTTAACGCAATTTCATCGGCCTCAATTTGGGTGTATTTTTCGAGGGCCTTGGTCATCAAACGCTGACTAACTCCAAGTCGAAACCCTCCGGTAAAAAACTTGTTGAAGGCGAAGCAGCTCAAGTAATCAAACTTACTCCAATAGGTACACACAAAAATCTTTTTTTGGTCTTCTTCAGCGTTTTTTAAAGGTATAAGTGATTCTAGAATTTCATGTAAGGCGGGCATTTCTTCTGCTGTCTTAGGATTGTTGCTGCTCACTAAAAGCGCAATGGTCTCTGCTAGATCACCTACAATGTGGTAGGTTTCTTCAAATAGCCAGTTTTCTATACCTGCAGATTCGGAGGCCCATTGCCTAAGTAATGAGGTGTTCACTGCCCTTGGGGGCCTTCTTCCTGAAAGCAGGGCAATTACCCACACCTTGTCTTTGTCTGAGGCCAGCCTAAAATACTGCGCCAGAGCATCTACTTTTTCGTTGGTTTTAGTGGTCTGGTCGAGTACTTCGATTAAATGAGCAAAATTTTTCATATGCACTTCTAAGACTCGTTCGGCTCCTCTTCGAAAGGGGTGTCGGCCGTGGTAGCGCGAATGCCTTTGCTGTTTAAATACTTAGAATAGATTTCAGTGTATCCGTGAGTGCAAATTACCGATTCGGCTTCTGAGGCTCTCACCGCTGTATTCAATTCGTTGAAGTCACCGTGATCGCTCAATACAAATCCGGTGTCGTAGCCCCTTCTTCTTCGCGCTCCTCGGGTGGCCATCCATCCGCTTGCCGCCGCTGTTTTATAAGGTTCCCACTTCTTGAGCCATTGGGCGTCTTGGGTGTTTGGAGGGGCTATAATTAGGGCCCCTCTATGTGCTTTAGGGTCTACCCCTTGATCGAGTTTTTGGTGCATTGGAAGTGGCTTAACGCTATGTACTACCTCATTATGTGCATAAATAACCGGATGCAGCAACAGAGGGGCAATCGCGTCGTTCAAGTGATAACTAAGTCGCTGGGCCTTTCCGAGTGAGTATCCGAACAATACAGAGGTTACTCCATTGGCTGCATTTTGTTGCCACCAGTTGCGTATTTGTTCCATTACTTGTTCTTGATCTGGCCATCGAAAGGCAGGAATTCCAAAGGTGCACTCGGTGATAAAAACATCGCATTTCTGCGGCTCAAATGGAGTAGTGTAGTGATCATGGTGCAGTTTGTAATCACCAGAAAATACCCATGTTTCTCCTTTATAAGAGGCTTTTATTTGAGAAGAACCTACGATATGTCCCGCCGGATGCAATGAAAAACGAACGCCATTAATAGAAAAAGATTCCCCCCATTTTTTAGCAGCTACTTCTATGTCTCCAAGACGGTGCTGCATAATAGGGACACTGTGTTCGTGAGCGATATATTTTTTGTGCCCCCAGCGGCTGTGATCGGCATGGGCATGAGAAATAATAGCCTTATCAACGGGTCTCCACGGATCTAGGTAGACATCGGCTTTTGGACAATAAATGCCCTTATCAGAAAATTCTAACAGTGGATCTTTCATAGCAGATGACGCACAGGTCATACACTCTAAACTACAACATTTTGTTTCCGTTTTGTGAGACAGATTACACGTATTTTGAACCTTTTGCCCTTTATGATACCTTCGCGCCCATGAATTACACTATTAGACCAGCTGAAGAAACTGATGCCCAATCGATTTTAGGATTAATCAATGATCTAGCCGTTTTTGAAAAGGCAGCCGATCAAATGGTACTTAGCCTAGACGAGCTTAAACGTGATGGGTTTGGGTCACATCCGCTTTTTCACTGTTTTGTGGCGGAATCGGCCACCACTAATGAAATAGTAGGTATTGCACTTACTTATCTGAGGTATTCGACGTGGAAGGGGAAGGCGCTGCACCTTGAAGACCTTATTGTGAAAGACTCTTTTCGAGGATTGGGTATAGGAAGTGCATTGCTAGACCATGTGATTGCCTACGGAGCTTCCTTAGGCGTAAGGCGGATAGGTTGGGAAGTTTTAGATTGGAATACTTCGGCTATAGCTTTGTATGAAAGTAAGGGAGCTAAGGTGCTTAGAAATTGGTATGTAGTGCAGCTCGATGAAGAGGGTATATCCTTTAATAGTAGAAAAGATGATCAATAGGGTTTTTAAGTTTGGAGGCGCATCTGTAAAAGATGCCGAGGGTGTTCGCAACGTATTACGCGTGCTAAAGCATCAAGGAACTAAAGACGTATGCGTAGTAGTTTCGGCAATGGGAAAGACAACCAATGCCATGGAAACCGTGGTTTCGAGCTATTACCTGGCCAAAAAAAATCAGCCCGAGGCGGTTCTTGAGGTCGTTAAAGAGGCCCTTAGGCCCATTCAACACTACCACGAGGGTATAATACAAGACTTATTCGGGGCCCAATCTGCTTTTGTTAAGGCCAAGGTAGATCTCTTATTTGAAGAGATGCACGGGTTTTTGACCTGGAATAAATCGTTGAATCATTCCTTTATTTACGATCAAATAGTAGGATACGGAGAATTGTTGTCTACAACTATTGTAAGTGCATACCTTGAAGCTCAAGGTACCGCAAATCGGTTTTTAGACATACGTCAATTCATTAAAACCGATGGTGTTTACCGCGACGCCTCGGTACAGTGGGAACAAACCGTAGAGCGCATTCAAAAATTAAACAACCAGGGTGAATTGCTCGTAACTCAAGGGTTTCTTGGAAGCGACGCGAATAACTTTACAACCACCTTGGGAAGAGAGGGTTCTGATTATACCGCTGCCATTTTAGCTTATGCTTTAGACGCTAAATCGGTTAGTATCTGGAAAGATGTTGCTGGCGTCCTTAATGCCGACCCTAGAGCATTTGAGGGCCCTGTGCAGCTGCACCAAGTATCGTACACTGAGGCTATTGAGCTTGCATTCTATGGGGCATCTGTGATTCATCCAAAAACACTGCAACCACTGCAGCGTAAAGGAATTCCGCTTTATGTTAGAAGTTTTATAGACTTAGAGAATCCCGGAACCTGCGTGACCGCAGGATCTCCGCTTGTTCCAGAAGTGCCCTGTTATATAGTTAAGAAAAATCAAGTGTTGTTGGAGCTTGCGACTCAAGACTTTTCATTTATGGCTGAGCACCACTTGAGTTCAGTTTTTGAGCTCTTTGCTAAATATCGATTAAAGGTAGATTTAATTCAAAATTCAGCCATTAGTTTTAGAGTATGTCTAGACAATAGATTTGACCAGTTTGAAGCACTTGTTGCAGCTCTTGAAAAAGACTACCTAATAAAGTATAGAAAAGGAGTGTCGTTGTATACCATAAGACATTTTGACGAAAAGGCTTACGAAGCACTTCCTAAAGAGGCAGAAATCGTATTAGAACAACGCACCGATCAAACACTGCAATTGGTGGCCAGCTTTAAGGGGTAAATAAGTAGAAAGAAAACTTTAGGTAGAGGAATAAAAGCAAAAAGAGCAGAAGGCCAACGTATATCAAATGAATGATACCAAACAAACCCAATTTAAAGCTGACCTTCTTTTTGCCCTTTCCTTTAAGGTTACTCTAGCGGTAAATCCAAAACCGCTAGGTTAAAAAATCGTTAACAAAAGTAGCGATATAATCTCGAATTTCTTCTCTGGTTTTTAAAAATGCGGCATGTACTTCGGCGGTGCTTCCCGTCACTTTAGAGGGGTCACTAAAGTTGTGATGAAGTCTCTTGGCATTAGGAGCAGCAATGAACGGGCAGTTTTCGTTGGCATGATCACAAACCGTGATAATAAAATCCCAGTTAATGCCATTGTATTCGTCTACATGGTTTGAAGTATGACTAGAAATATCTATACCCGCTTCACTCATAATCGATACAGCGCCAGGATTTAGCCCGTGTGTTTCAATTCCCGCACTGTACACTAGGGCGCTATCTTTCGCATATGTTTTTAAAAATCCGTGAGCCATTTGGCTTCTGCACGAATTTCCGGTACATAGAATAAGAACATTTTTCTTCATACGAATACGCTTAACAGCACCCCGATCCGGGGGCGCATTTTGTTGATGTTTGAGCTTCAGCTGCTGGTACGACTATACCGCAAGCTTCTTTGTCTTTGCAATCAGCTTTAACCTCTCCTAGAGTTATCATTAATGCACGATCATTGCTTACCGTGCTGCTCACAGATTGAACGCAAGTGTGAAATTTCTTATTGCCATATTCGAACCGCAGAAGAGAATCTGCCTGCAAAGGATGTTCTTTCTCTACTTTTCGAATAATTCCTAAAGCCTTTTCTGTGGTCATGGGTTTTCCGATTTCGGTAGCATGCGGATTTTCCCATAACTGAATAATAGATTCATTCCAATACTCTACACCTCCACCGCAATTGACTGCTTCAATAGCGCATTTTTTAATTTCGGTAATGTGAAAGTCGGGATCAGTAAAAGCCCCGGAGGTATACTCGAATACCAGTTGTTTTTCTCTGTGGTTCTCTAGTAAATCTTTAAGTTCAGAAAGTGTCATCAGCCGTGCAATTTTGTTGGTTAAGTGTGGTAAAAAAATGATGAAATTGATCGCGGATAGCGTCCCATACCTCGGTGTCAATGCAGTATTTAAACTGTGGCCCTTCAAAGCTTCCTTTTAATAGGCCAACTTGTTTCAATTCTTTAAGATGTTGGGAAACCGTCGATTGTGCAAGGCCTATTTCAAGGGTGAGATCTGAGCAAATACAGTGCTCTTGTCTAGCGATATGTTCTATGATTGCTACACGAGCCGGATGCGATAGCACCCGTGCAAAAGCAGCAAAGCGCTGTTGCTCATCGGTGAATATATGCGATTTAGTAGCTCCCATAGTTATATCGCAATATTACGATATATTAGTCAAAGAACCTAAAGCGACTTGATTTTTTCAAGTACTGTTTTGGCGAGTAGGTAATGGCTGTCGTGTGTCCAGCCAGCTATATGCGGGCTCAACAATACATTAGGCTCTTTGAGCAGGTCTTGTAAGGTCTGGTAGTTAAGGTCTTCCTCTAAAAAAGCTGTAAACGCTTTGTTTTCAAATTCTAAAACATCGAGTGCAGCCCCTTTCACTTTTTGAGACTTTAATCCGCTGAGCAGAGCCTCGGTATCAACGGCGCTTCCTCTTGCTGTATTGATGAGCCAAAAGGGTTTGCGCATCTGAGCGATAAATACGTCGTTAATTAGGTGAATGGTTGCAGCAGTCTGCGGCGTATGTAGGCTAATTACATCTGCCTCATCGAAAATGGTTTCAATGGGCACCTGCTTAGCAAATTGATCTCCTAGTTGAGGTAAAATATCACAGCAAAGCACCTGGCAATCAAAACCCGATAATCGTTTGGCAAATTGTTTTCCCATATGCCCGTAACCGATAATACCTACGGTGAGTTGACTCAGTTCGACACCTCGATTTTCTTCGCGTTTCCAGATTCCTTGTCGCACTTCGGCATCTGCAATACGCAGCCGATTCAGTAGGCTTAATAACATGCCAATAGCATGTTCGGCGACAGCATTGCGATTTCCTTCTGGAGCGGCTATTACAGCAATATTGGCTTCGGATGCGGCGCTTAGATCAATATTCTCTAATCCGGCCCCTATGCGTCCTATGAAT
Organism: Flavobacteriaceae bacterium; assembly: GCA_018402205.1. GTDB lineage: Bacteria > Bacteroidota > Bacteroidia > Flavobacteriales > Flavobacteriaceae > UBA3478. The sequence continues at coordinate 691,570 of JAGYIX010000003.1, read as the reverse complement.
TTTAGTTTCGATGCTTTTTTAATCAGTGTACTATCTACAGGTAGACGTGAGCGAATGATAAGCCCATCGTAGTTTTCGATACGACCCAATATGTGCTCATAAGAGCAGCTGTAATCGGCTTCATTTTGAAATCCGAGGGCCTCTAAACCATTCCAAAGTACGGAGTGATTGCTGTCGAGATGCAGCACTTTTTTCATAGCCCCAAAATGAGTTTGGCTATCCAGAAGTAGATTAGAATGCCAAAAATGTCGTTACTCGTGGTAATAAATGGGCCTGTGGCTACCGCCGGATCTACCCCTCTTTTGTGTAAAAATAGTGGAATAAAGGTGCCTATAAGTCCGGCAATCACAATCACCGCAATTAGCGATAAGGAGATTGCAGAAGCGGTGAGCACTTCACCCTTCCAGATCCAGGTACACACAAATAGTATGGCTGCGAGTATAAAACCGTTTAAAAGGGCCAATAAAAGTTCTTTAGAAAGCCTGGCGCTAATGCTACCCTTTATATCGTCATTGGCGATCCCTTGAACGATAATTGCGCTTGATTGAACCCCAACATTTCCAGCCATAGCCGCTATAAGCGGAGTAAAGAAAAATAAAATAGCGTGATCGTTAATAATGGCCTCGAAGGTACCCATGATGAATGCCGCCCCTAGGCCGCCTAGCAATCCGACAATTAACCAAGGTAATCTTGCTTTAGTGAGGTCTAAAATACTGTCATCGGCATAGACATCTTGGGTAATACCAGCCATTTGTTGGTAATCTTTTTCGGCCTCTTCTTTGATAACGTCAATAATATCGTCAATAGTGATTCGGCCCACTAGGCGTTTCATTTCGTCTACTACTGGAATAGCCTCGAGATCGTATTTGGCCATTATCTTGGCCACTTCTTCAGGGTCTTCATTTACCGTAACGTAATCGACCTTAGGAATGTATACCTCTTTAATATGGGTATTATTAGGGCTAATAAGCAAATCTTTTAGTGAAAGCCTGCCCTTGAGTACGTTCTCGTTGTCTACCACATAAATAGAATGCACTCTAGTGACGTGTTCTGCCTGCACTCTCATTTCGCGAACACATGTAGTCACTGTCCAATTTTCATTAACTTTTATGAGCTCTTTGGCCATAAGCCCTCCGGCGGAGTTTTCGTCGTACCGAAGCAATTCGATGATCTCAGCGGCATGTTCTCTGTCTTCAATCTCAGAGATCACCTCCTGAGCCAGTTCTGTGGGAAGTTCGGTAATTATATCTGCGGCATCGTCGGTATCTAGCTCTGATAACTCTGTGGCAATTTCGACGGCACTTAGCTCTTTGAGAATCTCTTCTCTTTGGTCTTCATCGATCTCGGTGAGCACGTCTCCGGTTCGCTCAGAATCTAGGGTTCTGATTAGAAAGAGCGCTTCTTTTGTATCGAGTTCGTTGACAACCTCAGCGATATCGGCATAGTGAAAATCAGTAAAGAATTCCGTAAGCTCCAAAGCATTTTGAGCCCCGATAAGTGCTTTGATCGTTACTAAAACGTCTTGGGTGAGTTTAAAGGGCTCCATGTTCGATGCGTGTACTTAGGTCGATAAAGGCTGCAACAGATAGTTGCTCTGGTCGCAGGTCAAAGATAGTATCTTCTTTAAGACCGGGTGAAATATCCAATCCTTTTAAGCTATTTCTCAAGGTTTTACGGCGCTGGTTGAAGGCTGATTTTACCACATGACGCAAGGTGGCTTCACTGCAAGAAACTTCGTTATTCTCTTTGCGCCTAAGAATAATCACCCCTGATTGCACTTTAGGCGGAGGATTAAAGACCTCTGGGTGCACGGTAAAGGCATAGGTAGCCTCGTAATAGGCCTGAACAAGCACGCTGAGAATACCGTAAGCTTTACTGCCAGGTTTTTCGCAAATACGTTCAGCTACTTCTCTTTGAAACATTCCGGTGAATTCTACAACCCGATCACGGTGTTCCAACATTTTAAAAACAATCTGAGTAGAAATATTATACGGAAAGTTTCCAGTTATGGCTAGGGGCTTACCCTTGAAGATTTCGTGTAGGTTTAACTTCAAAAAATCGGCTTTGCGAATGCTTAGGTTTTTAGGCTTATGGGTTTCGATAAATTTGGTTTGAAGGTATGTAATCGACTCGTCATCAAGATCAATGGCCTCGAGTTCAATAGGCTTCTGAATTAAGAATTTGGTAAGCACCCCGGTACCGGGTCCGATTTCGATAACGTGCCTATAGCCCTCAAGACTTAAGGTGTCGGCAATTTTTTCTGCAATGCGCTCATCGGTCAAAAAGTGCTGACCGAGTTTTTTCTTTGGTCGAACTCCATCGGTTGGCCGTAAGCGCTCTTTCACGGTTTCGTATTAAGTTGAGCCCGTCCGATGAGTTCAAGTTCAGTGGTAAATTCTAGGGCGTTTGATCCGAATTGATGCAGTAGCTCACGCTCTATTCGTTCGGCATCTTCTGCCAAATAGCTTTCAAGGGTTGCTTTGTTGGGGCAGAGGTATTGCACCGAAAAACTAATTCCCTGTTCTGTTGGCTCTGAGGGGTTTATGCGTGTGAAGGTAGCCTCTCTGAACTTTCCGGTGGCCAGCATAAGGGGTATGTGTTTTTCACGCATATATTCTATCCATGCGGTTTCTATGCTAGACTCTACGTGGGTGGTAACGTTATAAATGATCATCATAACGCAATTCGGTCAAATTGCGTGTAGGGTACAAGGGCTTTTGGGATCGATATACCCTCTGCGGTTTGGCGATTTTCTAAAAGAGCCGCTAGTACTCTAGGCAGCGCAAGCGCACTTCCATTCAGGGTGTGGGCCAACTGTTTCTGCCCATGCGCATCTTTGATTCTAAGCTTCAGTCGATTAGATTGAAAGGTTTCAAAGTTAGAAACCGAGCTAATTTCTAGCCATCTTTTTTGGGCTGCTGAATACACCTCGAAATCATAGGTAAGTGCAGAGGTGAAACCTAGGTCTCCTGCGCATAATTGAACTATGCGATAAGGAAGTTCTAGGGCTTCTAGCAAGGTTTTTATATGTGCCACCATATGTTCTAATGCGCGATAAGAGTTTTCGGGTTTTTCTACCCTTACAATCTCCACTTTGTCGAATTGATGCAGGCGATTTAGTCCTCGCACATCAGAACCATAGCTTCCGGCTTCGCGTCTAAAACAAGGGGTATAGGCCGTCATAGCAATGGGTAACTCTGACTCTGAAAGCAGCACATCTCTGAGTAAATTAGTGACGGGTACTTCGGCGGTCGGAATCAAATAGAGGTTATCTTCCGTTACGTGATACATTTGACCCTCTTTATCGGGGAGTTGCCCGGTTCCGTAACCAGAGGCCTCATTTACCAGATGCGGAGGTTGAATTTCTTGATACCCCGCCGCTATGTTTTGGTCTAAAAAAAAGCTGATGAGCGCGCGTTGAAGTCGTGCCCCCTTTCCTTTATAGACCGGAAATCCTGCTCCTGCAATTTTAACGCCTAATTCAAAGTCGATGAGGTCGTACTTTTTAGCCAGCTCCCAATGCGGTAGGGCGTCTTCGGGTAACTCTAGAACTTTTGAGGATGTGTACACCTCTTTATTATCGGCTTCAGATTTTCCTGACGGCACTGATTCGTGTGGTGTATTAGGCAATAGATATAGCGCTTCAGTAAGTGCTTCTGCTTTTTTATTAAGGACCTCTTGAATAGATTTAGATTGCTCTTTTAATTGAGTCGTGCGAACTTTAAGCCCTTCAGCTTCTTCACTTTTTCCCGATTTAAAAAGCGTTCCGATTTCTTTGGCGATGGTATTCGATTCGGCCAGTATGCCATCTAATTCGGTTTGCAGTGCACGTCGTGATTCATCTAGATCTTGGATATGCTCGATTTGATTACGCGCATCTAAACCCCTTTTGTCTAGGGCAGCTATAACCTTCTGTTTAGACTCGCGAATGGTATGAAGTTCAAGCATGAAAACGAATTTGCTGCAAAAGTAGAAAAACCTAGAATAGCAGCCCCTCTTTGAAGTACTTAAGCGTCAAAGATTTGTCTTCTTTCAATTGGGCGCTAAGTGCTTCAAGCGAATCGAAGCGTTTTTCGCTTCTCAGTCTTTTGTGTAATTCAATGGGTATATATTGGTCGTATAGATCTGCATCAAAATCAAAAAGGTGCACTTCTAGGTGTAAACCACCTGAGTTAACCGTCGGATTTTGGCCGATGTTCATCATGCCTTTTAGCCGTTGACCGTCAATAGTGGTGCTAATCACATAAACGCCATTTGCTGGCAGTAGTTTTTTTGTGGGTATACCTTCAATGTTAGCTGTCGGAAAACCAAGCGTGCGGCCTAGCCCCTTACCCTTTACTACGCTTCCGCTAATGCTATACCTATAGCCTAGGTATTGATTAGCTTTGTGAACGGCGCCTTCAGAGAGCGCATTTCTAATCTTGGTAGAGCTAACGGCTACGTCGTCTACATCTTGTGCTTCGATTTCGGTAATGGCAAAATCAAAGCGTTTGGCAAAATAGTGCAGGTCTACTATATCTGCTTCACGGTTGCGTCCAAAACGATGGTCATAGCCTACAATGAGGTGCTTCACCTTAAGCTGTTTTACAAGAATATCTTCGACATATTCTCTTGCGGTAAGCCTTGAAAATTCTTTAGAAAACGGATGCACCACCAGAACGTTTAATCCGAGCTTCTCTAAACGATGCGCTTTTTCTTCTAAGGTGCTTAGCATTTTAATGCCGGCATCTTTTTGAAGTACTTCTCTAGGGTGAGGTGAAAAGGTAAGCAAGCAAGAATTTAAGCTGTTGTTTTTGGCTTCTTCTACCAGTTTCTCAATGATTTTTTTATGTCCAATATGTACCCCATCAAAAGTACCTATGGTGAGTACGGTGCCCTTAGTACTCTGGTAGTTTTCAATTCTCTCTAATCTTTCCATTGCTAATTCAAGCTGTCAACCTACAAAAGTACACAGACTGACAGGTATATGGTGTTAGCTTATCACTAAGTATTGTTAAATGAATTCATGGCCTTTTCAAGACCGTTAAAGGCAAATGTTTTAATTGCCTCAGAGGATTGCTCTAGTCGTTCTTTGAGTTTTTCTGATTCTTCAGCACTCCAATTACCCAAAACATAGTCGATTTGTTGACCTTTTGAAAATTCATCGCCTATGCCAAATCGAAATCTGGCATATTGAGTAGTTTCAAGGCGGGCCTGAATATCTTTGAGCCCGTTGTGACCTCCATCGCTGCCTTTAGACTTTATTCGAATGGTGCCAAAAGGTAAGTTGAGGTCGTCTGTAACTACAAGTAGATGATCTAATAGAATCTTTTCTTGCTGCATCCAGTAGAGTACTGATTTTCCGCTAAGATTCATGAAAGTATTAGGTTTAAGCAAGATTAACTCCCGGCCCTTGTATTTTACTCTTGCGATGTCTCCTAGTCTTGACGATGAAAAAGTGCCCTCGAGTTGATCACTCAAAGCTTCAACAATTCTAAATCCTATGTTATGTCGTGTTTTTTCATATTCAAGACCACAATTGCCTAAACCCGCGATTAGAAACTTTTTCATAAGTCTACTTCCACTTGGAATTGAGCTGTTAAAGGTAGAAAAAAGACTGACCCCCTTTTTGGAGGGGGTCAGCTGAATTTAAGCGGCATCTTTCGATGAGAAGCGCCTTATTGAGCAGCTTCTGGAGTTTCTTCAGTAGAAGACGATTCTTCAGTCTCTTCAGTTTCTTCTTCAACGATGATGTTTCTAGAAGTTTTCACCTGAACAATTGAGGTGTTATCAGGGTGCATGAAAATATAGTCTTCTGAGAGCACATCTCCGACGGATATCGTTCCTCCAATTTTCAGTTTAGAAATATCTATATTAATGACGTCAGGAAGGTTGGCCGGAAGAGCCTTAACCGTAAGCTTGCGATTTCTGAACATTAAACGTCCTCCGTTCATAACCCCAGGAGCACTTCCGATTAATTTAACCGGAATTTCCATGTTTACTGCTCGGTCTTCGAACAGCTGATAGAAGTCAATATGAAGAACCTTGTCGGTTACCGGATGAAACTGAATGTCTTGCATTACGGCCTCGAAACGTTCACCTTCTTTAAGTTCAATTACCACCGTGTGCGCGTTAGGGGTGTACACTAGAGGCTTGAAGCTCTTTTCTTCTGCCATGAAATGAACTGGCGATTCCCCTCCGTAAAGCACGCAAGGGACCATTTCAGCATTACGTAAGGCCTTACTTGCTTTCTTGCCCACGCTTTCTCTTTTAGATCCTTTGATTGTAATTGATTGCATGTTGAATAAAAATTAAAGTATAAACTTTGAAGAGATAGAGGTGTTGTTGTGCACGCGATGCATTACATCGGCAAACAGTTCAGCACAACCTAGTACCTTTATCTTATTGGATTCATGTTTTTTGTCAATAGAATCAGTGATAATTAGCTCACTGAGTTTTGATTGCTCTATTTTTTTATAGGCGTCTCCTGACAGCAGCCCATGAGTAGTAATTGCTCTGATACTTTTAGCCCCGCGTTCAATCATAAGATCGGCGGCTCTGGTAAGTGTTCCGGCGGTATCGACCATATCGTCTACAAGCACTACATTTTTTCCTTTGACCTCACCGATAAGCTCCATGTGCGTAACCTCATTGGCCTTTTCACGCTGTTTATAACAGATAACCACGTCTGACTCTAAGGCCTTAGAATACATATAGGCGCGCTTTGACCCACCCATATCTGGAGAAGCCATGCATAGATTCGGAAGGTTAAGATTTTTGATATACGGAAGAAAGATGGTTGAGGCAAACAGATGATCTACTGGCTTTTCAAAGAAGCCTTGAATCTGATCGGCGTGCAAATCCATGGTGATTATTCGTGTAGCTCCGGCTGTTTCAAGCATTTTTGCTACTAGTTTTGCCGCGATTGGAACTCTTGGTTTGTCTTTGCGGTCTTGTCTTGCCCATCCGAAATAGGGCATTACGGCGGTAATGTGTCTTGCCGAGGCACGCTTGGCAGCGTCTAACATGAGCAACATTTCCATTAAATTCTCAGAGCTCGGATGCGTAGAACCTATAATGAACACGCGTGTTCCTCGAATAGACTCTTCAAAACTGGGCTGAAATTCGCCGTCAGAATACCGAGAGAAATTTACTTGACCCAGAGGCAAACCATAGGCTTCTGCAATACGTGCAGCTAAGGCGGTGCTCTGCGAACAGGCAAAAATCTTTGGAGTCAATGTGGTTGTAGACATGCGAATAGCCTCATTTCAAGCGAGGTGCAAATTTATATAAATAATTCACCTACCCATCATCCCTTTTGAAAAATTGGGTCGCTAAACCCAAATATTTACTAATTTTGCACTCCACTTGCCTTGGTGGCGGAATTGGTAGACGCGCTGGATTCAAAATCCAGTTTCTTCGGGAGTGTGGGTTCGATTCCCACCCAAGGTACAGATAAACAGCTTCAAGGCAGCCCCGAGGGGCTGTATTGATAAAAAATAAAGCCCATCAAGCCCTGCTTGTTTGGGCTTTTGTTTTTTATCAAATGCACAGGCGTAGCCTGGCCTTGAAGCTATTTTCAAAATGTTCGCAGTGGGAAGATGGTCTGCATAGACCATCATCTCCCACCCACAAGCTTGCTTGAATGGGCATTTTTTAATGTAAAAGGTTACAGGCGTAGCCTGGCCTTGAAGCTATTTTCAAAATGTTCGCAGTGGGAAGATGGTCTGCATAGACCATCATCTCCCACCCACAATGAAGCTAATCTTCCTTCACCCGTGTCCACGTCTGATCGGCATCCAGACGGTAGCTTGCTTCGTAATCAAAGCGGCATTCATCAGGGCTGAGTAGAGAGAGAAACAAACCTTTACCTGGCTTGTTATAGAGGTGATACACCTTACCGACTACAGGTTCAAAGCTGAAAGAGGCCTGATACACTTTTTGATTGTCTTCGACCTCTTTCATCATGGTCTCATAATCTTTCTTGAGCTCGTCTATACGTGCCTGAAAACGCGCATTTACCTGATGTGCTCCGCGCTGCTTCCATCCGGTAAGGTCAGTAGGTTTGATTACTGGGCCAGTTACACTGGTGCCATAGGGTTTTAAGAAGGCGTCGAATTGCTCGCTTTCTTCGTTGTAGACTACCGAATCAGGGCGTTTTTTAGCGCTCAAGGTGTTTAGTGATTTTCGACGAGGTCGGATCTGTGGTAGAAAGATAAAAATCAATCAATAATCTTTCAGGGCTAACAAGGTATTTTTGAAAATTCCACTTAACGCTGCTTGATTTGACCCCATTAGCACTCTTTTCGGTGAGCCACTGGTATAGTGGATGCATTTGACTACCCTTTACCTGTACTTTTTCGGTCAGGGTAAAGGTGACGCCGTAATTCAACTCACAGAACGACTGAATCTCTACTGCAGATCCGGGCTCTTGATTGCCAAATTGATTGCAGGGAACTCCTATGATTTCTAGACGCTCGGCATATTGTTCGTAGAGTGCCTGTAGTTTTTTGTATTGAGGCGTAAATCCGCAGGCAGATGCTACATTGACAAATAATAAAAATTTGCCCTCAAAGGCATCCCAATCCATAGGGGTTCCATCGATTTTAGTTATAGCCACATGGGGCATAGGTATGGGCTGATTCTGCGGTTTATTCATTTTATCTAGGGCGGATTGTATAGAAGAAACAAGCTTCATTACGAATAAATATAACGGTGCAATTCCGCTAACTTTTCTGGCGTTTCAAAAGCACCGCCATAGAAAGAAGTAACTGTAGCTGAGGTGTCGTCTTTGATTCCTCTTGAAGAAACACAAAGGTGCTTAGCATCGATGATTACGGCAACGTCTTGAGTTTCTAAAATCGACTGTAGCTCTACACCGATTTGGTTAGTAAGACGCTCTTGCACTTGGGGGCGTTTGGCGAAAAATTGTACTATGCGGTTGAGCTTAGACAATCCGATCACCTTTCCTGATGAAATATAGGCCACATGCGCCTTTCCGATAATGGGCACAAAATGGTGCTCGCAGTTCGAGTAGAAGGTGATACTCTTTTCCACAAGCATCTGACCGTATTCGTACTTATTATCGAACAGGGCTACCTTCGGTTTATTCACAGGGTTTAAACCCGAGAAGATCTCGTCTATGTACATTTTAGCCACACGCATAGGGGTGCCTTTTAGCGAGTCGTCGCTTAGGTCTAAGCCCATCACATGCATGATTTGCTCAAAAAGCTCGGCAATTTGTTCCTTTTTTTGATGGTCACTCAGTACATGGGCATCTGCACGCATGGGAGTTTCTAATCCGGTGTAGAGGTGATCGTCTCCGATTTCGTCAATATCTAAATTTGTAAAGGCGGAGGATTTTAGCGCTTTTTCAAAAAGCGTCTTAGAATTATTCATATCAGTGTATCGTTTAATTAACGCAACACTAACAAAGGTACAATCCTGTTTAACTTAAACCTAAAAAAATTAAACAAAATTAATGGGGTAGATTAGGTCTCAGCATTCCATAGACAAAAGTTCCTGCCAAAGCCGCTAAGAGCACGACGATAAGCGGAAGAAACCCTGCACCAATAAGGGTAAAAATTGGTCCGGGGCAGGCCCCAGCCAATCCCCATCCTAATCCAAAAATGGTTCCCCCAAACAAGTAGTTCTTCCAGCCCTTCGCTTTTGGTGGAATAACGATAGCATCTCCAGAAAACGAATTAAGTTGAGCGCGTTTAATTAGTTGCATGCCTATGACACCAACAACTAGGGCAGAACCAATAATTCCGTACATATGAAATGCATCGAACTGAAACATCTCTATAATGCGAAACCATGAAGCGGCCTCCGATTTGAACATGATAATGCCAAAGGCAATTCCTGTGAGTAAATATTTTATAGTGTTTATCATGACTTAGGCGAATAAAAGGGGATAAATGAAGTGAACCATTAGTAGGCCTCCGGCGAAAAATCCGATCACGGCTATAAGCGATGGCAACTGCAAGTCACTTAGGCCTGAAATGGCGTGTCCAGAGGTGCAGCCTCCGGCATAACGCGAGCCAAAGCCCACCAAAAATCCACCAAGGGCAATTAATCCGAGGCTTTTCGGATTGCTGAGCGCCTCCATTGAGAATAATCGCTCTGGCAGATAGGCGTTACCTGCGTCGTTAAATCCGTATTGCTTCAGCCATTCTATGGTATTCTCAGAAATGTCTACTGCTGTATCGGTACTCAGAAAATTAATGGCTATGTATCCTCCCAAAATGGCCCCTACACTGAAAATGAGATTCCAACGCTGCGCTTTCCAATCGAATTTAAAAAAGTCGCAAGCCTTGTTTCCTCCAACAGCGGCACAAAGGGTTCTAAGGTTTCCAGACATCCCGAAGTTGCGGCCTGAGAAGATCAAGAAAAACATTACCGAAGCGATAAGTGGTCCTGAAACGTACCAGGGCCAGGGTTTAAGTATGGCGTCTATCATTTATAATAAAATTTTAAGGTCTAAAATACGTACACTCTTCACAAAAAAAGTGTGACTCAAGTCACACTTTCTATGCAATAGCTCAAAGCGAATTACACGTCTTCTCCTTTGAGCATTTTGTTCCAATAGAGATAGGGCAGGCCAAATTTTTTCAGCATCCACAGTCTCCAATGCTCTTTTGAGCTGTCAAAGACCAGCATCTGTTTCAGCTTGGGGTCAGGAGTAAAGTTATTGTCGTAGTCAAACTCTGCCAGTACCATTTTTCCGTATGCCGTAACCAGTGGGCATGAAGAGTAGCCGTCGTAGCTTTTATTTCCAAGGCTATTCTGCTTGCGCAGTTTAAAGATGTTGTCGATCACCACGGGCACCTGTTTGCGTATGGCGGCTCCGGTTTTGGCGGTTGGTACACTGGTAACATCTCCAACACCGAAGATGTTTGCGTATTTTATGTGCTGCAGGGTATGCTTGTGCACGTCAAGCCATCCGGCTTCATTGGCCAGCGCAGACTCTCGTATAAATTTCGGGGCCGCCTGAGGAGGTGCAAGGTGTAATAAATCGAATTTAATAGCGATGCGTCCATCGTCGGTTTTAGTCGCCCCAAAGGCATTTTGGGCATCCCAAGAACTTCCTTGTTCTGCGATAAAGCTGCTGTGGTCTTCAGGGGTTTTATCGGTGAAGTAGACGATCTTATTTATGCCATCTATTTCTACCGGATTGTGATACGGGTGAAAATGCATTCCGTATCTGCGAATGACCTTCATGAGGGTTTCTCTAATCACTGGAACCCCGAAAATGGTGGTACCCGGTGTGGCAAACATCAGGTTAGTTTTCGAAGCCAGGTCGTTTTTACGAATGTAATCAGCGGCCAAATAGGCAATTTTTTGAGGAGCTCCACCGCATTTTATAGGTGTTGCGGGCTGGGTAAAGATGGCGTTACCCCCTTTAAAGGCCTGAAGTTGCTTCCAGGTGTGCTCAGGGTCGGTGTAGTTGCTGCAAACCGCTCCGCTTTTCAGGGCATCTTCAAGACCCTTGATCATACTAGGTTCCATCACCAGTCCGGGTGAAACCACTAGGTAATCATAACTAATTGACCCGTTTTCTTTGGTAGAAATGCTGTTGTTTTCGGGATCAAAACCGCTAACTGCATCTTTGATCCAGGTGACGCCATCGGGAATCAGGTCGGCCATGGGTCTGGCTGTTTTTTTAAAGTCAAAGGTTCCGGCACCCACCAAAGTCCAAGCGGGTTGGTAGTAGTGTGTGTCTGCTGGATCGATAATTCCGATGGTGAGTTTTGGATCTAATTTTTTCATTCGGGCAGCGGTCATAAGGCCGCCTGTACCTGCACCGATGATTAGAATTTCAAATGATTTCTGCATGGTGTTTAATGATTAGATTTAACTTAATTGGTTAAGTAGTAAGTAATGTATAATAAATAAACCCCTATAAATGCAACTCAAGTTACACTTACAAGGGTTTACCATATAAGTAGCTCTTTTAACTTATGCCGAGGGCATAGTAGAAGGGCATACGTAGTTGGTGAGTTCAATTTCGGCTGCCTCAATGGCTTTGAATCCTCCGGCTACGTTGATCATATTGTGAATTCCTCTGCTTTTCAAAATAGAGGCCGCTATCACCGAGCGGTATCCACCCGCGCAATGCACATAAAACAATCCTTCTTCTGGAAATTCAGAGAGGTGATTATTCAAAAGATCAAGTGGAGCATTCTTGGATTGAGGAACCCGATGCGCGTAGTGTTCAGACTCTTTGCGAACATCGAAGATCTCGACCTCTTTTGAAGCCATTTCTATTTTCAGTTCTTCGGCTGATACACTGCTGATTGAGTCGTACTCTTTCCCAGATTTCTTCCAGTTTTCGAATCCGCCTTCGAGATATCCCAAGGTGTTGTCGAATCCAACACGAGCTAAACGTGTGATAGTTTCTTCTTCTCGGCCCTCTGGGGCGACCAGTAATAGAGGCTGTTCGGTATCTGCAACAAGGGCGCCTACCCAAGGGGCAAAACTACCGTCGAGCCCTATGAATATAGAACGTGGAATGTGTCCGTTCACAAAGGCATCTTCGCTACGCACATCTAAAACGATGGCACCGGTCTGGTTTGCTACGTCTTCGAAGGCCTCAGGAGACAATGGGCGAGAGCCGCGCTCAAGAACCTCATCAAAATGGTCATAACCTTCTTTATTCATCTTAACATTGAGCGGAAAGTACTGAGGCGGAGGAAGCAACCCATCGGTCACCTCTTTTACAAACTCTTCTTTGCTCATATCGGCGCGAAGGGCGTAGTTCATTTTCTTTTGATTGCCCAGCGTGTCTACGGTTTCTTTCATCATGTTTTTGCCGCAGGCAGATCCGGCTCCATGCCCTGGATATACGGTAATATCGTCGCTAAGGGGCATTATTTTGGTTCTTAGACTCTCGAAAAGCGTTTCAGCCAATTGCTCTTGTGTCATATCGGCTGCTTTTTGAGCTAAGTCTGGTCTTCCTACGTCTCCTAAGAACAAGGTGTCGCCACTGAAGATCGCATGATCTTTTCCAGAGGCATCTCTTAATAGGTAAGTGGTAGATTCCATGGTGTGACCAGGAGTGTGCAGCACAATAATAGTTACATCTCCAAGCTTAAATTCTTGGCCATCTTTGGCGATAATAGCCTCAAAGCTCGGGTTGGCGTTTGGTCCGTAAACAATAGGCGCCCCTGTTTCTTGGGCCAAGGTAACGTGCCCGCTCACAAAGTCTGCGTGAAAGTGTGTTTCAAAGATGTATTTGATAGTGGCATTAGCGGCCTTTGCTTTTTCTATATAAGGCTGAACTTCTCTTAACGGATCGATGATGGCCACCTCTCCTTTACTCTCAATGTAATAAGCTCCTTGAGCCAAGCATCCGGTGTATATCTGTTCAATTTTCATAATAAAGTGTTTTTGTAATTTAAATGCTAAGGTACTAGGTCATTCTAATTCAATGTGTTACTCAAGTTACATATACTCAGATTGGGACTCTAGCGCTATTTTTTTGCTCATCGCTTCGGCTTCTTGGTCTTCTTTGGCCGATAAGTAAGCGCTATGTGTATTTTCATAGAAGGCCTCTTTGCCCAGTAAATCAACAATGCCGCTGCGTCTAAGGCTATCTCTTATAGGGCCAATAGGCCCTGCGATAGCCACTTTTATATTTCTTGAATTTAGATCTTCGATCAACTGTTTAAGCATAAAGGCTGCCGAACTGTCTATATAATTCATAGGCTCTACATTTAGGATCAATTTTTTCACCGATTTACCGCGGTCTTCGATGGCTTGTAGTAGGCTGCTTTTGAAGTAATCTTTATTTCCGAAATAAAGTTGAGCGTCAAACCGGAATAACACGATTTCGGAATCTATTTCGACTTGGTCAGAGAACCTCTTTATATTTCGATAATACGGACTGTTTTTTACACGTGCTAAGACGGCAAAATGTGGTTTTGAACTGCGGTAGACCAAAAGCAGCAGCGACAACAACACTCCGTAAAGTATACCTTCTTTAATACCAACAGTCAAGGTGATTATAAAAGTGAATACCAGTAGGGTAAACTCGTCTTTTCTGTTCTTCCAGAGCACCTTTGGGTATTCAACATCTATGAGTCCAAAAACGGCCACCATGATAATCGCTGCGAGAACGGTGTTTGGAAGGTAGTAGAAGAGGGGAGTTAAAAATAAAAGAGTTAGACCGACTATGGCTGCACTAATAAAAGAAGCAAGCGCAGATGAGGCTCCGGCTTGATCGTTTACTGCGGTTCTAGAGAATCCGCCGGTAGTGGGGTACGACTGAAAAAGCGATCCGATTACATTAGAAAGGCCTAAGGCGATGAGTTCTTGATTGGGGCGCACTTCGTTTAGCTTGTGCTTTTCTTCTATGGCCTTCGCTACCGATATAGCCTCCATGAAGGCGATCAGCGCCAAGGTCATAGCGATAGGAAACAATTCAGCGATGCGACTCTGCTCTACTGACGGAAATGAAAAAGCCGGAAGTCCCTTTGGCACTTCTTGCACAATAGATAATCCTAACTGATCAAGGCGAAATACGTAGGTGGCTACTATTCCGAGCAGGGTGACTATTAAGGCCCCGGGTATGCGCTTGTGGATGCGTTTTAGGCCCTTAATGATTACAATGGCCGCTAAACCTAGAACCAGGGCGATCCACTGAGTTTGATCTATCGTTTTGAATGCACTATACACCAAGGTGTGAATCTGGTTTCCACCCTCGATTGGCGTTCCCAACAGATGCTTGAGCTGGCTGAGACCGATAATAAGCGCCGCGGCAGAGGTGAATCCGCTAATCACAGGCTTGGAGAGAAAATTAACTAAGAATCCCATGCGCACCACTCCAAGCAGAAACTGAATCAACCCCATGAACAGCGCTAAGAATATAGCCATGCCGATATATTCATCTATGCCCGATAGCGAAAGCGCGCCCAATCCGGCGGCAACAAGCAGTGAGTCCATGGCTACTGGCCCTACGCTGAGTTGACGCGAGGTACCCAAAATGCCATATATTACTTGAGGGATTAGGGCGGCATAAAGCCCGAATACAGGAGGCAGCCCGGCGATCATGGCGTAGGCCATGCCCTGAGGAATTAGCATGATTCCGACCGTTAGTCCGGCAGATAGGTCACCCCCTAGGTATTCTTTTTTGTAGTTGGGAAGCCATTCTAAAATGGGAATGAGTGATGTAATCTTCATTGAACGCTCTTAAAGATTGATGAGTTCGATGTGGTTGCGGTGTAATTTAATACTGCCCATTTGCTCTAGTTTTTGAGCAATCGAGATATGACCACTCGTGAGCTGTGCAGTTCTTCTGCAATTTCTTTATGCGTTTGGTAAACCGAGCGTTCGCTGTTGATTCGGGCCTTCTCTTTGAGGTAGTCTTCGAGACGCTCGTCAAGGCGCTCGAACGCCACACGTTCGAGACTCTCAAGCACCTCTTCGATGCGATTTTGGTAATTAGAGAATACAAAAGTGCGCCAGCTTTGGTAACGCCCAAGCCATTCTTCCATTTTTTTGACAGGAATCATGATAATCAGGGTGTCTAATTCTGCGACGGCCCTAATTTGACTTTTGCGCTGCTCGACACAACAGCTCATCGACATGGAACAGGTGTTGCCTTCTTCTACATAGTAGAGTAAAAGCTCTTCGCCGCTATCGTATTCGCGTATAACTTTTATAGCACCCGAAAGTAAAAGCGGGATACTTTTAATATATTCTCCTGTTCTGATAATTTCTGTGCCCGCCTCAATTTCTCGGTAAGTGCCTACTTGATTGATTTCTTGAATCAAAGCTGATTCAAAGATACCTCCGTAAATATGATTTAAGTCTTTGATCATGGTTGGTTGAAGAAAGTGGCCTTTTCGAAGTTACGAGATTTCTTTAGTTATGCATTCAAAACTAGCTTTGGCGAGAGAATATGAACGTAACTTAAGTTACACTCTTGAGCACAAATAAAAAAGGGAGCCCTTGGGCTCCCTTTTTATGAGGTATATGAACTAAATAGTTCTTATAGGTTAACACGTAGAGCAGCGTTCCAGGTTCTTCCAAAACCGAACCACACTGAATTATTAACGTCTACACCGTTCCAGGTTTGAGAACCTGAACTTGCGTGAATGTTTGTGTTTGACTCAGCAATATAAACCGTATCAAGGAGATTGTTTATGTTTACTCTGAAGCTAGCGCTGTTTCCGAATAGATCAAAACGGGCCATAGCTCCAAAATCGATCAAGCCGTAAGAAGGAAGTTTAACTGCTCCGGCGTTATCAGGCGTCAAGAAGTCAGAGGCTACGATGCTGTAATCTGCATAAAGCCCATCTACAAAGCGGTAACCAAGATCAAATGAAAGATCTCCTACTCGGTACATGGCTTCGGTATAGGCCACAAACTGAGCGGCATCTCCAACTTTAGCATCTTTGATGTAGATAGTGCCTTCTCCAACTTTCTGGTTCGTATCATCGAATACTTCTGAGGTAAAGTCTTTAGTATATCTCCAGTCTCCGGCAGATAGCATACCCTTAAGTCTAAAGTCAGGAGAAGCGAAGTAAGTAGCTTCTAGCTCTATACCTTGGTGAAGTACGTCTACATCTTTGAATTGGGCAGTACCTTGAGTTCCTCCATCGAGGGTAAACCCTCGAGAAATAAAGCGGTTACCCCATACGGTAGAGTAAACGTTGGCGTTTAACTTAAAGGTTGATGAGGCAAAACCGTATCCGGCTTCAACTGAGGTGATCTCTTCGTTTTGAAGATCAGGGTTGATGTTGTTAGCAAAACCTGGGAATACGGCGTCAAATAAAGGCTGACGTGAGATGTATCCGGCGTTGAAAAACACGTTGTTGTTGGCGTCAAGGTTAAGGTTAGCCCCTCCTTTTGCATATCCACCTGGAGAGCCTTGAGACTCAGAAATAGGGTTGCCTACTTGGTCAAAGTAGTCTACTCTTTGGTAGCTCTGATTAGAGATACCTCCTTGAAGAACAGCGGTGAACTGATCGTCATTGTTGTATTCTACAAGTCCATTAAATCCGGCCCACTTTACGATACCGATGTTATAGTAGTCGATTTTAGGTCCACGGATACCTGTATTTCTGAACGGATCAGCTGCAACTTCGGTTTCGATTACAAGACCCGAGGTGTTGCGGTTTCCAGTAGAGTAATAACCGTCTAGTCCAAGAAGATCATTCAATACACGGTAGTGGTAACCTGTGTAGGTTCTTAAATCTACCCCAAGTGAATAGCGAAACTTATCGGCTTTAATATCTAATGATGAAATACCTCCAACCCAGTCGTGAGAGTTCATAGATGCGCGACGAATCAATACCTCGCGGCTAACTCCGTCGTTTCTGAATCCGTTTGACCCAAGAAGTTGACCTGTATAGCCAGAGATTGAGCCTGTGTAAGGTTGCGCGTTGGCGCGGTTAGTGGCTATTACAGCATCGAAGTTGATGGTTCCATCAGGAAAACGAGTTCCACGACCGTTTTCTAGGTAGTGTTGGGTTAAATCTATACGGAATGGGTACATGTCGATGTTCGCGTTTCTGAAGTTATTTCCGCGAGGTCCAGTTCCTCCTCCACGCCCAGCTGAGGCATAGATTGAAGTGTTTAACTGTACGTTTTCAGAGATATCCCAGTCCCAGTTGAAAGTTGCTAGGGGTTTGTTGTAGAAGTTTCTTCTCATGTTGTATTCTTCACCGCTGAGGTAACCCCCGTCAGTATTCCAACGTCTGTCGATGCTGTCTTTGTGGTCGTCTCCGAAATTCTGGTGATCGCGGATTGAAACCCAAGTACTTCTCTGATGGTGCCATTGACCGGCGCCAAGCATAGTTAAGTTAAATTGGTGGTTAGACCCTTCTGGAGTGTACCCTACCGCTGCGAAGTAGGTCCAGCCTTCTCCTTGCGTTTGGTTAACGTATCCGTCTCCTCTCCAATAGGTGAGAAGTAGTGAAGTAGCCCATCCTTTATCGTTGGTTCCTGAGTTGTGAACTGCTGTTGTCTTAGTGTATCCGTCGTTTCCTAGCATTTGAGTGAAAACTCCTCCGGCCTCACGGTCGGCAGCTTTAGTGAAAATAGAAACAGTACCACCGACAGAAGGAACGGCCAAACGAGAAGCTCCAAGACCTCTTTGAATCTGTATGCTAGAGGTAACGTCGGTTAAACCTTGCCAGTTAGACCAGTACACCCAGCCGTTTTCCATGTCGTTAACTGGCTGACCATTGATTAAAAAAGCGGTGTTGCTCTGGGTAAATCCACGCAGGCTTATACGGCTATCTCCGTATCCTCCACCCTGTTTGGTGGCATACACCCCAGGGGTGTTATTCATAATTTCAGGAAACTCGAGGTTACCTACTTTAAGCAACACATCGGCTGCAGTAATGGTAGAAACGGCTACCGGAGTAACACGCTCTTTGGCTACATCGATAACCCGCGAAGAAACAATAACTTCTTCAAGTTCTTGAGTCAGCATTGAATCACTCTCTTGTTGCATTTGGGCAGAGGCCATTAGCGCTGCTGAGAATGCCAAAAGTGCAAAGACTTTTTTCATGTTTTTAGGTGTTTAGAATTACGTTTACGCCGCAAAAGTAGGAGGAACTTTATATGTTTAACGTAAACTTTTTATTAAGTAATTAAAAACTTTGCTAACAAAATGTTTATGCTTTGTTGAATAAGTTTAAACAAAAAGCCTAAACTTTTGTTAAAAGAGAGCATATTTTCTTAATTTCGCCTTTCTAATCTATCTGAAATGAAGAAAATTTTATTCAGCATGCTGCTTTTTACAGCATCTCTTTCGACTGTTCTTGCTCAAAGTAGAGTCGATGGTAAGGTTTACGACGAGTCTGGAGAACCACTTCCTGGGGCCACCGTAGTAGTTAAAGGAACCACATTTGGTGTAGCTACTGACTTTGACGGAAACTTCCAAATCAATGCCGATGCCTCACAAACTCTTGTGGTTAGTTACATTGGATACAAGTCTCAAGAAGTGTCTGTTGGCAACCAGTCTTCACTAGAGATTTTTCTAGAACTCGGAAACCAGCTAGATGAGGTGGTCGTTACCGGTTTTGGTCGTGAGTCTAAAAAGTCTTTTGCCGGTGCGGCTAAAGTGGTAACCGGGCGAAAATATTAGCCAAAAATCGTTCACCAACGTTTCTCAGGCGCTCGCCGGTGAGGCCGCAGGGGTAAACGTCATTCGAACTTCGGGCTTACCGGGTTCTGATTCATCGGTTACGTATTCGAGGTTTTGGTTCGATCAACGGTAATGCTGATCCACTTTACATTGTAGATGATGCCCCTTTTCAAGGTTCGCTAAACGACATCAACCCGAATGACATTGCTTCGGTAACCGTGCTTAAGGATGCTTCTGCCACTGCGCTCTACGGATCGCAGGGTGCAAGTGGGGTAATCGTTATCACCACAAAAAGGGGTCTGACCTTGGCGACAAGATTGACGTAAGCATTAAGTCTGGGGTAAACTACGAAGGTATGCCTAGATACGATCGCATTCTTTCTCCAGAAGAATACATGAATGTCACTTGGGACGGACTCTATCAAAGAGGACGCCAGCTCATCGCCTCGGGCGACGTGAGCACTGACGAGTACGCCAACGCCACGATTTTCGCCAACGAGCGCATCTTTGGGGCTGCGGGAATTGACCCTATGTACAACATGTGGTCAAAGGGCCCAGCAGGTTCGGCTGATCGCCCTGATTGGAACAACTACTCTAGAACCTACACCCCTGAAGACTGGAATGACTTCGCCTTTCAAGACGCCAGCCGTCAAGAGGTTTTCGTAGGTATCTCAAATTCGTCTGATCGTTCTTCGGTTTACACCTCTTTCGGTTATATCGACGATCAATCGTATGCGGTAAACTCTGACTATAAGAGAATCAACGCCCGTATTCGAGCCAATCAAAAATTTGGGGACATCATGGAGATCTCAAATACCTTGGCGTACAACTACGACATTACCAACAACGCGGGTAACGTAAGTAGCTCAAGCAGCCAGTTCTGGTGGGTGAATAATTTGCCTCCGATCTATCCGCTCTTCTTGAGAGATGAGAACGGTCAAAAAATTGAGGATCCTATTTACGGAGGGTTCTTGTACGACTACGGTCTTCAGCGCGGATTTGGCCCGTTAACCAACGGGGTCGCTGATTCATTCTTAGATGTAAATAGAACAAAGGCTCACGCCATCAATTTCAACCAAGACCTTAAGATCAATATTCTTAACGGCTTGACCTTTGAAAACAATACGGCTGTTCAGTACACTATGTCTAACTACGACAACCTAGATGAACCTTTCTACAGCCCTGCTAAAGGTGCCGGAGGAAGCATCTTCAAGTCGAAGTCTCAGACCGTAAACTACTCGGTGAGAACCGGTCTTCGCTTTGAGAAAGACTTCAATGAGTTCACCACCAACCTATTTGTGAATCACCTTTCTCAGAAATTCGAGAATAACTTCTTATCTGCAGCTATGACTAATCTGGTTCGTCCAGATGGATTAGAGCTTGACAATGCAGTGGTGCTTCCTTACAACCCCGGTTCAGATACTCAGGCGTATTCGTTAGAGAGCTATGTGGGTAACTTAAACCTTGGTTTCAAGGATCGTTACTTTTTGACCGCCAGCTTTAACCGCGACGGATCTTCTCGCTTTGTTAACGAGAAGTGGGGTAATTTCTACGCCTTTGGTTTCTCTTACATCTTGAGTGACGAGGCGTTCTTCAACGTAGACGGTATTGATTACCTCAAACTAAGAGGAAGCTACGGTAGCATTGGTGAGGCTCGTGGAAACGGGTTCTATCCCGGATTTGACCTCTTCTCTATTCAAAACCTAAACGATCGCGTTTCACTTTCGTTCGACACTAAAGGAAACAGAGACTTAACCTGGGAGCGTTCAGACATGCTCGATCTTGGGGTTGAATTTGGTCTTTTCGGCGGACTGATCGATGGAGAATTGGGCTATTACCAAAAGACCATCAACGATATGTTCTTCTCTAGACGCGTTGGGCCTTCAGCCGGATACGCTTTGCTAGATGTAAACGACGGTAGCATCTTGACCTCAGGTCTTGAATTTGATGTGAAGTTTAACATTGTAAACACTAGAGAGGCCTCTTTATCCTTTGCAATCAACGGAGAATCGTTTTCTGAAGAGTTCAGAGCGCTTCCGCTAGATCCGTCAACCGGATTTGAGCAGAAGTTTCAAGTAGACGGTTTATACGGATGGGAAAACGGCCGCTCGCGCTACGACTACTACATTAGAGATTACGCAGGAGTAGACCCAATCACAGGAAAGGCTCAGTGGGTGATGAATTTTGTGGATAATGACTTCGACGGTGAATTTACTGAAGGGGATGAAAAGATACAGTCTCTAACACAGTATCTGTTAGATAACCCTACCGCCACGGTTGCGGAGACGCTCACCGACGTTTATAACGATGGAACGAGAAGATTTGTAGATAAAAGCTTTATTCCTGATGTAAGAGGTGCCTTCAGAGTGAATTCGAGCTTTAAGAACTTCAACTTGAGCGTGTTGTTCAACTACTCTTTGGGAGGGTATATTTTTGACTCAGGATACCAGTCATTGATGGGTAACCGTTTACCAGGAAATAATGCGTTTCATACAGATATCCGCAATAGATGGCAAAATATAGGAGACATTACTGATGTACCCGTTTACGATGCTAACTTACAGGTGAATCAAAACGGAGCTTCCACTAGATTCTTGGTAAAAGGAGACTATATCGCATTGAACAACATACGACTGGGATACACGCTTCCTAGCGATTTTATTAGGCGAATAGGCTTTAATAGAGCAGATCTATTTGTCACTGGAGATAACTTATTTGTGACTTCAGCGCGTATGGGATTAAATCCTACTACGTCTCAAACTGGAGGGTCTAACTTCTATAAGTACAATCCGCTTTCAACTGTCACTTTAGGCATCAATTTAAATCTATAACACAATGAAAACATATAAAGGTTTATTACTTACAGCTGCTTCTGTTTTCCTTTTTTCGTGTTCTGAGGATTTCTTAGAAGAAGTTCCAAGAGGTTCGCTCATCTCTGCCGAGGAACTCGGTGAGGTCGGAAAGGTGAATTCTGAAATTGGAAACGCCACAGTAGGCGGAATTTACACCACCTTCTACACCTCAGGTTCTGGAGGAACAACGCGCCACTCTGATTTTGGCGTAAAGAGCAATGACATGAATATGGACATGCTTTCTGGTGACATGGTTCTTGGCGCTAAGCGTTACGGATGGTGGAGCTGGAACTCAGAACTTACTGTTGGAGAAAACTTTACTTCAACAGAGAATTACATTGGATGGAGATTCTTATACCGCGTAGTTAACTTGGCCAACCTTGTAGTTGACGGCCAGGGAGGAGACGACGTGGTTCCAGAAACCGATGCCGCAAAGGCGCTCATGGGTCAGGCAAAGGCCGCCCGCGCTTGGGCTTACTTTAACCTGGTACATCTTTATGTAGATGACATTCATCAGCGTGACCAACTAGTTCTGCCTATCTACACCTCTTCTACTGAGAATGTGGCTAAGAGCAGCCTGGGTGAGATTTACAACCTGATGGAGAAAGACCTCACTGAGGCCATCTCTTTACTTGCTAACTTTCAGCGCTCTGCTAAGTTTGAAATCAATGCCGATGTAGCGAAAGGGGTGTTAGCGTATGTCTACGCCGCTCAAAACAAATGGCAAGAGGTTAAATCAACGACTGAAGACATCGTGCTTTCAGGTACTTATCCAATCATGAGTAGCAGCGAGATTCTGGCCGGTTTTCACGCAGTAGATAATCATTCTGGTATCATGTGGGGAACCGATATTACCACAGATAACGGAATGAACCTGCTTTCTTTCTGGGGTCACATTGATTACTACAGCTATAGCTATGCAGGAGTTGGTGATCCAAAAAATATCAATGCAGAGTTATACAATGCCATGGACGAAACCGATGTGCGAAGAAATCAATTTGGCCCAACCATCTTTACAGCAGGGCCATATGCGCCGATTCGCAAGTTTTACCGTGAAGGAGCAGCGCCTGACTTCGCACGTTTTGGTGGCCCATCAAGCGGATTCACCTCTGACCTTCACTATATGCGTGTAGCCGAATTTTGGTTGCTGCATGCAGAGTCTGCTGCAGAAATAGGTGATTTAGCTACGGCTAGAACCTCACTTAAAAAGCTTTTAGATCTTCGCGTAGAGGATTCCTCTTATGTAGACGGCCTTTCACAAGCGGCTCTATCAGAGGAGATTTATCTACAAACCCGTATTGAGCTTTGGGGCGAAGGAAAATCGTACTTAGCGCTTAAGCGCAGAAAGGGAACTGTGGTTCTTCCTTCGAATCACCTTGATTTTCCTGGAAGACAAATTCCTCATAATAGTGATTTGATCACCTTGGAGATTCCTGAGGCGGAGATCTTGTATAACCCACTAATCAACGAGCAGAACTAGATACTGCTTTATTTGGTTAAAAAACCCGAACCGCAAGGTTCGGGTTTTTTGTTTTTCAGCTTTAGGTAAAAGAAGATGACGGGATTGCTTAACCGTTGGTTAAGCGGCCCAAAGGGGTTACCTGCGCATCACACAAAGAAAACCAACCACAGCACTTCGTGCTGTTGGGTTTTGTTCTTTTTCAGATACTGCTATAAGAAGATGACGGGATTGCTTAACCGTTGGTTAAGCGGCCCAAAGGGGTTACCTGCGCATCACACAAAGAAAACCAACCACAGCACTTCGTGCTGTTGGGTTTTGTTCTTTTTCAGATACCGCTATAAGAAGATGACGGGATTGCTTAACCGTTGGTTAAGCGGCCCAAAGGGGTTACCTGCGCATCACACAAAGAAAACCAACCACAGCACTTCGTGCTGTTGGGTTTTTTTATGCGTAACCTTTTCGCTAAAACCTTTGGTTTTGCTCAAGCTTAAACATAAAAAAACCGACTCACATTTAGTGAGTCGGTTTTCTTTGTGTGATGCGGTCTGGACGGGACTCGAACCCGCGACCCCCTGCGTGACAGGCAGGTATTCTAACCAACTGAACTACCAGACCAATACATACGTCTCTCAGAGAGCCGTAAGCGGGGGCAAATATAAACTATTATGGTTCCTCGTACCAAAAAAAGCGGTAAAAAAGAAACCTATGGGGTTAGCTTGATTAGAGCGCGGCATCAATAGCCTCTGCGTAGACGTTTTTAGGGGCTACACCTACTTGACGATTTACGATTTCTCCGCCTTTGAAAACAAGGACGGTGGGTATATTTCTCACTCCGTATTTAGCGGCAAATTGCTGGTGATTGTCTACATCGACTTTTCCCACTATTGCTTTTCCTTCATAGTCTTGTGCAAGTTCTTCGATGATCGGGCCAACCATGCGACATGGTCCACACCAAGCTGCCCAAAAATCAACCACTACGGGCTTATCTGATTTTAAAACGACCTCTTCGAAAGTAGCGTCAGTTATTTCTAGTGCCATAATACTAAAATTGATTACTGTGCAAAGTTATGGAATTATGCGCCTTAAATACTAGGCATTTATAGCGTATTGAATGTTTTCGTGGTCTAGCATTTCAAGTAGCTCGGTGCAAATAGCAATCTGATTCTTTCTGCTTTTTAGCTGAACGCTTAAAGACTCGTCGTGAAGAGCGAAGGCTAAGGGCTTTTTTCCTTTGAAAGTTTTGATGATTTTTTCGATTTGCTGAATCTTACCTCCGTCAATATCTGATGCCTTTAGGTGAAGCGTCAATTTTTTGGACTGCTGCTCCATTACGTCTTGCAATAGCTTTATCTCGTTGAATTGTAATCGCGGTTCCGAGGTAGAGCCCGTGTCTCTATTGGTATAGCCTTCTCGGATGAGCAGACGGATGAATAAGAAGTTTCCAGGTTTAAAAAAGTGTTCGTATTTCAAGTATTCTTCTCCAAAAACTCTGAAGGTGTGAGTTGCACTATAGTCTTCTAAGGCGAAGGTTCCCCATTTTTTTCCGTTTCTAGAAAGCCTGTCTTCACTTTCTGTAACTACTCCTCCGAGCGTTAACTCCCTGCCTACCAGAGTATCTAAATCACCTGATAGAACTGAAATCTCCGCTTTTGTAAACAGATCGAGTTCTCTTTTGAAGTCGTCAAGTGGGTGTCCACTAAGGTAAATGCCTACCACTTCTTTTTCTTTGCGCAATAATTCCATGGTAGGCCAGGGTTCGCATTGTGGAATTTCAGGTTCACTGATTTGCGCCATAGGATCGTCTCCGAATAAACTGATCTGAGCAGCTTGTTCGTTCTCTTTGAGTTTAACCGCAGAACGGATTATTTTTTCAAGGTAATTCGATTCATCGGTAGTTTGCTGAAAATACTGACTTCTAGAGGCGCCGAAAGAATCGAAGGCTCCAGCGATAGCAAGGTTTTCAAAAGCTTTTTTATTGGCCGCCCTTAGGTCAATTCGCTTGGCGCATTCAAAAACCGATTGAAAAGGTCCGTTTTCTTTGCGTTCATCTACAATGGCTTCTACCGCACTGCGTCCAACCCCTTTGATGGCTCCCATTCCAAACCGAATGGCGCCTTCTTTATTCACTGAGAATTTGTAGTACGATTCGTTAATATCAGGACCTAATACGGCGATTCCCATGCGTTTCGCCTCTTCCATAAACAGAGTAACCTGGTCGAGGTGGTTCATATTGTTTGAAAGCACGGCTGCCATGTACTCGGCAGGGTAGTGGGTTTTTAGATAAGCCGTTTGGTAGGCTATAAATGCATAGCAGGTAGAATGACTTTTATTAAAGGCATAGCTGGCAAAAGCCTCCCAGTCGGTATAGATTTTTTCGAGTACTTCTTTGGGATGTCCGCTCTTTATTCCTCCATCAATAAACTTGGGGCGCAGCTGGTCAATCAGATCTTTTTTCTTTTTTCCCATAGCCTTGCGCAGCACATCAGCTTCCCCCTTACTAAATGAGGCCAATTTTTGGGATAGAAGCATCACTTGTTCTTGATATACCGTAATACCGTAAGTTGATTCGAGGTATTCTTTCATCTCTGGCAGATCATAGGTGATCGTTTCTTTGCCGTGTTTGCGGTTGATGAAACTCGGAATATACTCTAAGGGCCCTGGACGATAAAGGGCATTCATGGCGATCAAATCGTCAAAGCTGGTGGGTTCTAGTTCTTTGAGGTATTTCTGCATTCCTCGCGATTCGTACTGAAAAATACCAATGGTCTCTCCACGCTGAAACAGTTCATAGGTTTGGCTGTCGTCTAACGGAAAGTGGTCAGGGTCGAGCTCTACACCCGATCTGGCCTTCACAATCTTTACGGAGTCTTTGATCAGGGTGAGGGTCTTGAGTCCTAAAAAGTCCATTTTTAAAAGCCCAGCACTTTCTACTACAGAGTTATCAAATTGGGTAACCCACATTTCGGCGTCTTTGGCCGTAGTTATAGGAACAAAATTGGTGATATCGTCTGGCGTTATAATTACTCCGCAAGCATGGATACCAGTGTTACGCACTGTTCCTTCTAATCGCCTAGCCATTTTTAGGGTGCGCCCTAAGTCGTCGTCTGCTTTGGATACCTCTTGAAGCTCGGCAATTTTTGTGGCATCTTCTCTGCGATATGCTTGTTGGAGCGATTTGGTATCGAGGTCCCAGATCTTTGCCAGTTTAGTCATATCTGGAAGCAGCTTTGCAAGGCGGTCGGCCTCGGGTAGGGGTAAGTCTAAAACCCTAGCCGTATCTCTAATTGCTGACTTTCCGGCCATAGTTCCGTACGTTATAATCTGGGCTACTTGATTGGATCCGTATTTTTGAATGACATAATCTATGACCCGCTGACGACCTTCGTCATCGAAGTCAATATCAATATCTGGAAGCGACACGCGGTCTGGATTCAAAAAACGCTCAAAAAGTAGGTCGTATTTGATGGGATCTATATTCGTGATTCGCAAGCAATAGGCGACTGCTGAGCCCGCGGCAGAGCCTCTTCCTGGCCCCACTGAAACCCCCATATTTCGAGCTTCTCGGATAAAATCTTCTACAATGAGAAAGTAGCCTGGGTAGCCTGAATTTTTGATGGTTTTTAACTCGAAGTCAATGCGTTCGACAAGAGAGTCGGTAAGGGTTCCGTAGCGTTTTTCTGCCCCTTGGTAAGTCAGGTGTCTCAGGTAGGCGTTTTCTCCTCTTTTTGCCGAGTCAAAGGCGTCTTGCGGATCTATAAAAGCCTCTGGAATAGCAAATTTAGGCAGTAGCACCTCTCGGGCTAACTCGTAATTTTCTACTTTAGCTAAAAGAGGCTCAATGGCACATATTGCCTCGGGAAGGTCTGTAAATAAGGCCTTCATGGCCGCGCTAGATTTGAAGTGGAACGCATTATTCGGAAGCCCGTTTCGATATCCGCGGCCCCTGCCTATGGGGGTTTCTTTTAGTTCGCCCTCTTTTACGCAAAGCAGTAAATCTTGAAGTTCTTGATCTTCGCTGTTCTCGTAGTAGCAATCGTTTGTGGCTACCAGTTCAACCTTATGTTTTTTGGCAAGCTTTACCAGTGTTTTATTTACAACATCTTCTTCTTCAAGCCCATGGCGCATAATTTGAAGGTAAAAATCGGTACTAAAGTGCTCCTTATACCAAAGTAATGCCTCTTCTGCCTGCTGCTCTCCTTGGGTGAGGATCTTATTGGCAACTTCGCCTAAAAGATTTCCGGAGAGTACTAACAGCCCCTCTGCATGTTCAAGCAGCAAGGCTTTATCAATTCGCGGCACATAATAAAATCCTTCGGTGTAGGCCTTAGAGGTAAGTTTAGATAGGTTTTGGTATCCCTTTTTATTTCTTGCTAGTAAAACCAGCTGGTACCCATTGTCTTTAGTTGTTTTATTCAGGCGATCACTAGTTACCTGAAGCTCGCATCCAACAATTCCTTTGAGCGGTTTATCAGGATTTTCTTTATTGTGCTGTTGAACCGCATTTACAAAACTGAAAACACCCATCATGTTACCTTTATCGGTGATCGCTACTGCGGGCATTTCTTCTTCAGCGGCCTTGCGCACTAATTCCTCAGGTCTCATAGTGGCCTGTAGTACCGAGAATTGGGAGTGCACATGAAGATGTGCGAACGGAGCTTGTGCCACCTCTACGCGCTGCGCATTAGAAGGCAGTACTTCAAACTCATCGCTTGAGGTAGTTTTTTTAAGGGCTTCTGAAGCCTCTTTTAGGTTGCGATGCTTTAGTTTATAGGCCTGTACAGGGCCCTGATGAAAAGCTAAGAAAGCGTCTGTTTCTTCTTGGCTAAAACGCAGTTGTTCGGAAGAAAATTGCTGAGTTCTAATTAGTTCAAAAAAACAGCGTGCGGTTGCCGAAACGTCGGCGCTGGCATTGTGAGCCTCTTCAAAGGGTCTGCTGAACAAATGGTGATGCAGCTCGGTAAGGGTAGGAAGCTTAAAGCGCCCCCCACGCCCCCCGGGTAACTGACAGAGTGCAGCAGTAGTCTCGGTGCAGGTGTCTAATACCGGTTTATCGAGCAAAAGCTCGGTTGATCGTCCTAGTCGATATAATTCTGCCGCCACAACCTTAACGTCGAAATCTACGTTTTGACCGACTACAAATTGAGCCTTAGTCAGCGCCTCTTCAAAGGCCTCAATTGCTTTGGTGAGTGATAAACCTTCTTGTTGCGCCAAGGCGGTCGATATGCCGTGAATACGTTCTGAATCAAAGGGAATATCGAATCCGTTAGGCTGTACCAAGCACTCGTGCTGCTCAACAAGCTCTCCCTCTTTACTGTGCAGTTGCCAGGCAATCTGCACGATTCTAGGCCAGTTTTGAGAGTCGCTTATCGGCGCTTTATAGGATCGGGGAAGCCCGGTAGTTTCGGTATCAAAAATTAAAAACATGAAGGCGAGGAAATCGGACCTTAAAATTAGTGAAACAAGATGCTTTATATACCCGTGATTTCTTTTATCTTTGCACGACTTTTAAACAATGTATTAATAATCAAGGTCGAGCACCTTTAAAATTTAATGTGATATGCCAGTTAGAATTAGACTTCAAAGACACGGAAAAAAAGGAAAACCTTTTTATTGGGTAGTAGCCGCTGATGCGCGCTCAAAAAGAGATGGAAAGTATCTTGAAAAATTAGGTACCTACAATCCAAACACTCACCCAGCCACCGTTGAATTAAATATAGACTCCTCTGTAAAGTGGCTTCAAAATGGTGCCGAGCCCACTAATACGGCTAAGGCCATTCTCTCTAACAAAGGAGTGCTTCTAAAGCATCATTTGGTTAAAGGGGTAGCAAAAGGAGCGCTAACACAGGAGCAGGTTGAAGAGAAATTTGCTCAGTGGTTAGTTGAGAAAGAAAAAGCCACTCAATCTATTAATGCGTCTTTAGATAAAGCCAAGGTTGAAGCTAAAGCTAAAGCCTTAGAGGCTGAAAAAGAGGCAAATGAGAAGCGCGCTTCTGCTATAGCTGCTGCCAATGCTCCAGAGCCTGAAGAAGCACCTGTAGCTGAAGAAGCCCCTGCTGCTGTTGCTGAAGAGGCTCCTGCTGCTGTTGCTGAAGAAGCTCCTGCTGCTGTGCTGAAGAAGCCCCTGTAGCTGAAGAAGCCCCTGCTGCTGTCGCTGAAGAGGCTCCTGCTGAGGAAGCACCTGTTGCTGAGGAAGCTCCTGTAGTTGAAGAAGCCCCTGCTGCTGTTGCTGAAGAGGCTCCTGCTGAGGAAGCCCCTGCTGCCGAGGAAGAGTCTACAGAAGAAGACAAGCCAACGGCTTAAGACCACCAGTTTATGGAAAAAGATGCCTGTTATCGATTAGGTCACATCGCATCTAAATACAGCTTTAAGGGAGAGGTGTTGTTCAAACTAGACACAGACGATCCCGGGCAATACGATGAAATGGAATCAATTTTTGTGGAAATAGACCACGAATTGGTTCCATTTTTTATTGTAAATGCCCGCTGGCACCGCGATTTTTTACGGGTTCAGTTAGAGGGCGTAGATAGCGAGCACCAAGCTGAACAGCTCATAGGAAAGTCTCTTTACAGGCCGCTCTCTGAACTACCCACGCTTGAGGGTGATCGCTTTTACTTTCACGAGATCATCGGATTCACCGTCGTAGACCGTGTGTTCGGGCAAGTGGGTGAACTAATTGCCGTGAACGATGCCGCTGCCCAAGCGCTACTAGTGATTCGACACGACTCTGGAAACGAGGTGCTCATTCCGTTTGTAGATGAGCTTTTTGAAGGCATCGATAGAACAAACAAAACGCTGAGTATTAGTGCGCCTGACGGATTAATTGCGCTTTACGTATCTTAATTTTCCATGTCGGTATTTCGATTCAAACAATTTGATATTGATCAATCGGGTGCAGCCATGAAGGTGGGCACTGATGGGGTGTTGTTAGGGGCCTGGGCAGCTGTTCATTCGAATGCCTCAAAGGCCCTAGACATTGGAACCGGATCGGGCCTTATTGCGCTTCAACTAGCTCAGCGATTTGAGGGGCTTGAGCTGACGGCTATTGAGCGCGATCCAGATGCCGCTCTTCAGGCCACCGCCAATGTTAAGCACAGTGTCTTTGCAGAGCGAATCAAGGTGATTGAGGCCGATCTGCTTGCTTGGTATGAGGCGTATGAGGCTTGTTTTGATGTAGTGGTCACCAACCCTCCGTATTTCGACGAATCTCCTTTGAACCATCACGATTCGAGACATTTGGCCAGGCAGTCGGCATATCTGCCGCTGGAGTCGCTTGTTCGGGCCGCAGCCTATGTATTGCGTGATGGCGGATCGCTTTCGCTCATTGTTCCTTTTGATCGGGCTGAAGCATTGCGGGTCATAGCAGAGAGCCAGGGCTTTCAATTAAGGCGTTACTGCCTTGTAAAGGGCAGAAAAGAGGCTCCCGTTCGACGCATGCTTTTCGATTGGGTTAAGACAGCAAAGACCCTTATTGTTCATAGAGAAGAGCTGGTCTTAGAGCTCGATAGAAACCTCTACACCGAAGAATACCGAGCACTTACCGCACCGTTTTACCTCAATTTTTAGCGGGTTTGGGCAGCGACTTTTTGCTGTACCTCGGATCTTGAATGTAATCGAGCTTTTCAAGCTGCTCCAGTTCTAGGCTGTAGTGATTAAAGCTGTTGACTACTTTGCCGTAGCAGCGATAAATTCCTCTGCTTCTGCAGGGATACCTCTGAGCGATAGCCGGAAACGAAACCGTGTCAAATACTTCTGTATAACGATCTAAAAAGGTGGCGAACTGCATGGGTTCGCCCTTGTGAGTTTTGGTGTTTTTTACGGTAACTAGGTATCCGTACAAGGTGATGTACTGGCCTTCTAAATCGCTAATGGTCTTAACAGTGATATGCTCGGGCAAGGGCGATCGAAGCAGTTCGAAAGTGAGACTCAGCGGAAACCCTAGTAGTTCCCAAAGTTCAAAGGTTTCTTCGGTAGCATTGGTGTCAAGGTGCCCCAGTTCGAGCGGCTGCGCCGTAGCAGCAAAAAGCGGAACCGTACCGTTATTTTTGGGAAGGTTTCGGTAACTGTAGAGTTGCCAGAGCAGCTCGTGTTTGCTCTTGTGGGTAAAGCGAAAGGCGTTGATGCGAATCAGCAGGCTGATTTGATCGGTGCTTATGGGTACGCGATCGATGAAGTCGGTCAGGCTTTTGAAGGGGCCTCGCTGCATGCGGTCTTGAACGATGCGCTGAGCGGCCCGATCTTCTAGTTCTTTGAGGTACATAAGGCCTAGATAGAGGGTGTTTTCTCTGAGCACATTGAGCTGTACACTGTGATTCACGCAAGGCAGTTCGATCTGAGCCCCGAGTTTTTCGAGCTGCTTGAGGTAGAATTCGGGGCTGTAAAATCCGCCCCCGTTGTTTAAGACGGCGGTCATGTATTCGAGCGGATAGTACACCCTTAAGTAAAGGCTCTGATAGCTTTCGATCGCATAGGAGGCAGAATGGCCCTTAGCAAAGGCGTATCCGGCAAAGCTCTCAATCTGCTTCCAGACTTCTTGAGCCACAGACAAGGGGTGTTTGCGCTCGGCACAGCCCTCGAAGTACCGTCTTTCGAGCGCCATAAACTCGGCCTTAGAACGTGATTTTCCGCTCATCGCCCGCCTTAAAATATCGGCCTCTGCAAGAGACAGTCCCGCAAATAAATGCGCCACTTTGATCACGTCTTCTTGGTACACCATGACGCCATAGGTGTCAGGCATGATGTTGAGCAGCGCTGGGTGCGCCTTCTCTTTGACGCGTTGGGGGTCGTGATGTCTTAAAATGTACTCGTTCATCATTCCGCTTTGGGCTACTCCTGGTCGTATGATAGAACTTGCGGCTACAAGCTCGATATAGCTCTTGGTCTGTAGCTTTTGAAGCAGCATGCGCATGGCCGGAGATTCTATATAGAAACACCCCATGCAATCTCCGCGTCTCAGGTAGTCGTTTAGCAGCGGGTCTTTCTTGAACTGATCTACCTGATGAATGTCTAGTTTTTCTCCCTTGTTTTGGGCAACGAGCGCAACCGCTTCTTGAATTTTGGATACCCCCCGCTGCGATAAGATGTCAAACTTGAAGAGCCCAACAGCCTCGGCAATGTGCATGTCGAATTGCACGGTTCTGTAGCCCTTTGGCGGCATAAAGGTGCTGGCAAATTGGTGAATGGGTTTGCGGCTGATCAAGATGCCTCCGGCGTGTATGCTCAGGTAGTTGGGCAGCCCGTGAATGTAGCTGGCATAGTTGAGCACGAGCTTATGCAGCGTTTCGTTGGGGTGTTCGAGCGATAAGGGTCGCAGGGTTTCGACAAGCTGATCGATTTCTTCTTTGGGCAGGCCGAACACCTTGCCGATCTCGCGTATAACGGCTCTTTTCTGAAAGGTGACATAGCTGCCTAAAAGGGCCACGTGTTCAAAGCGGCTGAATATATAGCTGATGATTTCGTTGCGCTCTTTCCAGCAAAAATCGATATCAAAGTCTGGCGGGCTTGAGCGGTGCTCATTCATAAACCGCTCGAAGTACAGGTCGAGCTCGAGCGGATCTACATCAGTGATGCGCAGCAGGTAGGCGACAACGCTATTGGCTCCGCTTCCGCGCCCCACATAGTGAAATCCTCTTTTTTGAGCGTATTGTACGATATCGTGGTTAATCAAGAAATACGAGACAAACTGCTTTTGCTCTATGAGTGACAGTTCTTTCTCGATGCGCTCTTCTAGCGCCTTGCTCGGGCTGGGGTAGCGGTAGGGGAGCCCGTCACGGCACAGCTTGCGCAGTAGCTGAATGTCGCCATGGATAGTGCCGCTATAGCTGTCTAGATTTTGAGACGGAGCCTTAGGGCCAAATGCAAATCGAACGCAGGCGCTGGCCATGAGCGCTCGTGTATTTTCGATCAGAAAGTCAACGTCTTGAAGCTGCTCATAAAGCATCTCTTTAGAGGGCATTTGCTGCGAAAGTTCGCCCTGTTCTTCACTGTCGAGCTTGCTCAAGAGGGTGTTGTTGTCAATGGCTCTGAGCAGTCTGTGGGTATTAAAGTCACGCTTTGACCTAAAACTCACCGGATGCAGCAGTACTAGTTTTTCAGGTGTTTTCGCAAGCCTGTTGAGGCTCAGTTTTCTGAGTTCGTTTAGCCCTATGCCTATGTATTCATTAGCCCTCAGCGAAGTCAAGTCTTCTTTTAGGGCGTTTTCAAACGGATAAATGATCACAGCATCTGTAAAAACCGGAGCCCTGCTGCCGAAGGGCTTGCGCGCGTGCAGGTGCTCGGCCAAGAAGTTGTTGAGTTCGAGGTATCCGTTTTCATTGAGTGCAATGCCCACAAATTGACAGCGTGTGCGGTTTCTAAAGTCTATGCCCACCACGGCCTTCACCTTTTTTTCTTGGGCGTATCTCAGAAAAGAAAGCACCCCAGAAGTGGTGTTGATGTCTGTTAGCCCGACGCTGTCGTAGCCCTTTTCTAGGGCAAGGTCTACTAGGGCCTCTTCTGAGAAAGTGCCGTACCTCAGGCTGTAATAGCTGTGACCGTTTAGCAACATGAGCTAGTATTTTCGATGGGCGAGTACTACAGGCGGCTTTCCGTTGAACGGATTGTCTATGCGGCCAATGGTCTTGGCGTTCATTCCAGAGGCCCTAATCACACTGCGGTCGCCGTACTTTAGTCGGATCTTGTCAAGGGCTTGGTACAATCGGGTCTGGGCCTCGGTGTCTTGAAAGAGATCGATCTGGTAATTTCCGGCTACCAGATGGCTAAATCGTATGCCGATTAAACGCACCCTTAACCGTCTATGGTAGAGCGCCTTAAAGAGTTCGAGTACTTTAGGGATCAGATCGTGATCTGCGCTAGTGTATGCGATGCGCGCCTGTTTGGCATGCGTCTCAAAGTCGGCATAGCGTATTTTCACACTGATGCAGGCGGTTAATTTATTGCCTCTGCGCAGCTGAAAGGCCAGATTCTCGGTCATGGCCACCAGCAGCGATTTTAAGAGTACGAGGTCTATAGTGTCGCGATCAAAGGTGCGCTCTGTAGATATCGATTTGCGCTCGCTATACGGAATCACGGGAGTGCTGTCTATGCCTTGCGCTCTGTTCCAAAGCAGCTGACCGTTTTTTCCTAGAGTACTGATCATGAGCTGCTCAGGAAGTTGTTGGAGGTCGTTTATGTGCCTGATGCCGAGCCTTCTCAGCAGTTGCTCGGTTTTGACCCCTACCATCGGCATTTTTTGTATGGGTAGTGGGGCTAGAAAGTATTTTTCGTACCCCTGGTCAATCTTTAGTTGGTTGTTGGGTTTGGCCTCTCCTGTAGCCACCTTTGAGACGAGCTTGCTTGTCGATAGCCCAAACGAGAGTGGGAGGCCACTTTCTTTGATGACCTTTTGCCGCAGCTCACTGGCGAACTTATAGCTGCCAAAAAAATGGTCTAGACCGCTTAGGTCGGCGTAGAATTCGTCTATGCTCGATTTCTCAAAAACGGGTACTTCTCGCTGCACGATTTCAGTAATGATATCGGAGTATTTGCTGTAAATACCTGCGTTGCCTCTGATCACTAAGGCCTCTGGGCAGAGCTGACGTGCGAGTTTCATGGGCATTCCAGAATGCACGCCAAACCCCCTTGTTTCATAGCTGCAAGCGGCCACCACGCCCCGGTCTCCTATGCCCCCTACAAGCAGGGGTCTGCGCATCAGGCTGCGGTCGAGTAGTCGCTCTACCGAGACAAAAAAACTGTCGAGATCTAGATGTAAAATGCTTCGTTCCAAAACGCGTATAAAGGGAGATTAAAAATATGGAATAATTCCACTTTAAAAGGAATAATTCCATAAAAAATAAAGAAGATCTATTAGAGCTAATACTGTATCTTTGAAACGTTGTGTTGTGCAGTTTACACTGCACGCTAAGAGCGGCTCGCTAGTGCGATGCTGACCTTTGAAAGGCTTTCCTTAGGGGAGGCTTTTTTCGTTTATACCCCTTCACGCCGCTACTAAATGCCGTATTTTTAAGCTTTAAACACTCAGCTATGTCACTTGCCCACCTCATTCGCAGCCGTAGAAGCGTGCATCCGCCCGCGTATAACAACAAGCCCATTGCTGCAGAAGATATCACCGCCATATTAGAAGCTGCCCGCTGGGCACCGACCCACAAAAAAACACAGCCTTGGAGGTTTGTGGTCATTCGTTCAGACGCCCGTGCACGACTGGCTGATGCGATCGGAGAAGCCTACACGGCCCACACAGAGAAGTTCAGCGAGATCACCTTCGATAAGCTGAGGGGTAACGCCCTCAAATCACAGGTGGCCATTGCCATTTGCATGCAGCGCGACCCTAAAGAGTCACTGCCAGAGTGGGAAGAAATCGCCGCGGTGGGTATGGCTGTGCAAAACTTATGGTTGGCCAGTCACGAAAAAAATATAGGCGGATACTGGAGCTCGCCAGGCGTAATTGCACATCTTGGCCCATTTTTGCAGCTCGAAGAAAACCAGCGCTGCCTGGGGCTGTTTTATATGGGCTATTACGACGAGGCTCCAAGAGACTCTGAACGCTTGCCGCTAGACGAGGTAGTGCGCTATTTCGAACACTAATTCGGTACCTTCGCTACTGTGGCATCATCAAAAATCATCTTAGGAATAGACCCGGGCACCACTATTATGGGTTTCGGACTGATTGAAGTCAGAGGATCCGAGATGCATTTTTTGCAGATGAACGAGCTGCTGTTGCAGAAAATTGCAGATCCGTACGTAAAGCTTAAGATGATTTACGAGCGAACGATAGAGCTGATCGATCACTACCACCCTGACGAGATGGCCCTTGAGGCGCCTTTTTTCGGTAAAAATGTACAGTCTATGCTCAAGCTCGGAAGGGCCCAAGGGGTGGCCATGGCGGCCGGACTAGCGCGTCAAGTTCCAGTTACCGAATACCTTCCTAAAAAAATAAAGATGGCTATCACGGGTAACGGAAACGCTTCGAAAGAGCAGGTGGCCAAGATGCTCCAAAGCATGCTAGGGCTCAAGGAGCTTCCAAAAAACTTAGATGCCACCGATGGTTTAGCCGCGGCGGTTTGCCACTTTTACAATGCGGGTAAGCCCGATACGCTAAAGGCCTACCATTCGTGGTCTAGCTTTGTCTCTCAGAATAAAGACCGCATCGGATAGTCATGGCTGGGTTTTATCTACACATTCCGTTTTGCAGAAAGGCCTGTCACTACTGTGATTTTCATTTTTCTACTCAACTCAGTAAGATAGATGAGATGGTAGCGGCTATGAAGCAAGAGATTGACTCGAGAGCCTCTGACTGGAGTGATACGGTCTTCGAGACCATTTATTTAGGCGGAGGCACCCCTTCACTTCTAGGCATAGATCAGCTAAAAGACCTCATTGATCACGCCTACGACAAGCTCGCCTTTTCTGCCGACCTGGAGTTTACTTTAGAGTGTAACCCCGAGGATATCACGGCCGAAAGGCTAAGCCCAGTGGAAGGCGCTCGGCGTGAACAGACTCAGCATCGGCATTCAGTCTTTTGACGATCGATCGTTAAAGATGATGAATAGAGCCCACGACGCACGCACGGCTTTGACCGCTTTGGAGGCTGCGGCAAACCAGTTTGATCGGGTGTCGGTTGACGTGATCTACGGTATTCCGGGCTTGAGTGATACGCAATTAAGTCAAGACCTCGATCAGTTTATAAACCTAGGAGTAACCCATATTTCGGCCTATGCGCTTACCGTTGAGCCGAAAACTGCATTAGACCGTTTTATCATTGATGGGCTCATTGCCCCAGTAGACGAGGAGCAGGCTGAGCGTCAATTTTTGCTCACCCTGGATCAGTTAACCGCTGCACAGTTTTTACATTACGAGCTGTCAAACTTTACAAAGCCTGGGCACGAATCCCGCAATAACTCGGCTTATTGGCAGCGCAAACCCTATTTAGGCATTGGCCCCGCGGCTCATAGCTTTAAGGGAGACGAACGTCGGTGGAATGTGGCGAGTAATCCGAAGTACATCAAGGCCATGAACGAAGGGATACCGAATTACGGAAGCGAGATACTCAGCAAACGCGATCACTATAACGAATATGTTATGACTTCATTGCGGACTCATTGGGGCGTTTCGCTTGAGGTTTTGGCTCAGCGTTTCGGTGCATCTTATCGCGATTATTTTTCGATGATTAGCACTCCTTTTTTGCTCGATAATTTATTATTCGAAGACGATGGCGCCATTAGGGCCACTCGAAAAGGAAAGTTTCTAATCGACGGTGTTTCTAGCGCGCTCTTTATGCTCGAACTAAAAGGGGCCAAAGAGTAAAACTGACCTTACTGCCGGCTGAGTTCGGTGTAATAGTGGTAGAAATAGGGTATAGTCTCTATTCCTTTGAGGTA
Source organism: Flavobacteriaceae bacterium (assembly GCA_018402205.1). GTDB lineage: Bacteria > Bacteroidota > Bacteroidia > Flavobacteriales > Flavobacteriaceae > UBA3478. The sequence goes on along the minus strand of JAGYIX010000003.1, from coordinate 653,804 downwards.
ATTCCAAATGCCAAAATGTTCGTTTGGAGAGTGAATGGCATCGCTGTCTAATCCGAACCCCATAAGCACTGATTTGACGCCCAGCATTTCTTCAAACAAGGCTACAATAGGAATACTTCCGCCCCCTCTTTGCGGCACCGGAGTAGTGCCGAAGCTGCGCTCAATGGCCTTTTCAGCGGCCTTGTAGCCTAAGCTGTCGATAGGGGTGACGTAGGGCTTTCCGCCGTGGTGGGGGTTACTTTTACGGTGACTCCCGCTGGGGCGATGGCCTCGAAATGGGTGGTGAACAGCTCGGTAATCTCGTGATAATCTTGATCGGGAACCAGGCGCATAGATATTTTGGCATAGGCCTTTGACGGAAGCACGGTTTTGGCTCCTTCACCGGTGTATCCGCCCCAGATGCCGTTGACATCTAAAGTCGGCCGAGTTGAGGCCCGCTCATTGGTGCTGTATCCGTGTTCTCCCTGAACGGCTTTTACGTTGAGGTGTGCGTTGTACTGCTCTTGGTCAAACGGAATCCTGGCCATAGCCTCGCGCTCCTCGCTCGATAGCTCAATGACTTTGTCGTAAAAATGCGGAATAGTGATGCGCTGCTGATCGTCGTGCAAAGAAGCGATCATTTTTGAAAGCACATTGATCGGATTGGCTACCGCCCCTCCGTAAACTCCCGAATGCAGATCTCTGTTCGGCCCGGTAACCTCTACCTCTACATAGCTCAATCCACGTAATCCGGTTTGTATAGAGGGCAGCTCTTTGCTGATCATGCCGGTATCGGATATAAGAATGATATCACAGGCCAGCTTGTCGCGATGCGTCTGCAAGAATCCAGCTAGGTGCTCGCTTCCTACCTCTTCTTCACCCTCGATCATAAACTTCACGTTACAAGGCAGTTGATCGGTCTGAACCATGTATTCAAAGGCCTTTACATGCATGTAAAATTGCCCTTTGTCGTCACAGGCACCCCTGGCGAAAATCGCTCCTTCGGGGTGTACGGTTGTCTTTTTTATCACCGGTTCGAATGGTGGAGAGTCCCATAGATTCACTGGGTCTGGGGGCTGAACGTCGTAGTGTCCGTAGACCAAAACAGTCGGAAGGCTGGGATCCTTGATTTTTTCACCGTAGACCACAGGGTATCCTGGGGTTTGAATGACCTCGCAGGCAGTGCATCCGGCCTTTTCAAGGTGCTCTTTGGTGAAGGCCGCCGCACGGTGAACTTCTTTGCTGTAGCTGGCGTCGGCGCTAACCGAGGCAATCTTCAAGAGTGCGATCAACTCTTCGATCATTTGGTCTTTGTGCGTCTCAATATAAGGTCTGGGATCTTGCATCTAAATCAAGGTTTTAAGCAGTACTCGAAATTACAAAACAAGAAATGGATTGTGTCGCACAATTTTTCAAAAAATAAGGTATATTTGCCCCTCTTTTAGTGAGAAGTCTGCGGGCGTGGTGGAATTGGTAGACACGCTAGACTTAGGATCTAGTGCCGCGAGGTGTGGGAGTTCGAGTCTCCCCGCCCGCACTAAACTTCTCAAAATCACCTATAATTTTTAGCGTAAATACTCCTCGATAAACGCGAGTAACTTTTGGGTTGCTCCGCCATTTTTTCTGACGAATTCTCCATTGATTTGACCCATCTGTCTCATGAGTTCGGGCTGCTTGATGAAGTTTAGTAGGGCTGACTCAAAGTCGTTGTAGTCGCTTAGGGCCTGCACTCCTCCGAGATCAACTAGTGAACCAACCTCAGGAAAAGTTTCGTATTTCGGGCCGATTAGCACCGGAATACTTAGCGCCGCGGGTTCTAGGGTGTTGTGAAGACCGCTGCGAAATCCTCCGCCCACAAAGGCCACATCTGCGCTCTGATACACTTGATTAAGCAGCCCTATAGTGTCGATGACTAACACTCTGCACTGGGCGTTAGTTTCTTGTTCAGACCAAAGAATAACCTTTTCGTTGATGGTCGTTTTTAGCTGCTCTATTCGGCTTAAAGAGGTTTTATGTGGTGCAATAATTACGCAAAAATGATCATCGATATGCTCGCTTAAATACTGGGAGATGAGCGCCTCTTCTTCGTGCCATGAGCTACCCATGACTAAACAAAAACGACCGTTTTTAAAGGCCTCAATAGCCTCTATGGGTTGTTTGTTCTGGGCCAAGGTGATTACCTGATCAAAGCGGGTGTCGCCGCTGAGTAGCGCCTTTTTCGAAGGAAGCATTTTCTGAGCTAGGGCCAACGAATGTTCATCTTGACACAGTAAGGCTTCAAACGAGTCGAGCAATTTTCTGCCAAAGGCGTACTGAAATAGACGCTGCCCCTCATAAAAGCGGGCTGCAATGAGAAAATGCTTGACCTTATGTCGCGTAAGGGCTCTCAGGTAATTCGGCCAAATTTCGTACTTCACAAAAAGCGCTATTGAGGGTTTAACCAGCGCTACGAAACGAGTCGCGTTGGCAGGAGTGTCTAACGGAAGGTAACAGGCGGCGTCGGCAACCACCTTGTTTTTGACCACCTCATAGCCCGACGCTGAGAAAAAGGTGACTAGTAAATAGGGATTAGTCTCATGGTCTTTAAGGGCCTTGAGCACAGGAACAGCTTGCTGGTATTCGCCTAATGAGGCCACGTGAACCCAAACCACCTTTCGCCCATTTGGATGAAGCTCATCGAGTATCTTCCAGCTTTGTTTGTGGCCGTTTGCCCAGCTGCGCAATTTAGGATTCACCAGGCCCAACAGTCGAATACTCCACTCGGCTAATTGGGTTACAATGGCGTAAATTGCTGTCATCCGCTTGTTTTTGACGAAGGTACAATCTTTAGGAAAGTGTGAATTGCTACCTTTGAAATTCTATTCTTTACTCATGAGTGAACATACAATTCAGATGGTAGATCTGGTAGGGCAATACGAAGAGCTTAAAGCCGAAATTCAATCGGGTTTTGATCAGGTTCTCAGTTCGGCCTCATTTATCAACGGCCCCGCGGTTAAACACTTTCAGACGGCTTTAGAAGCCTACCTCGGCGTCAAACATGTGATTCCGTGCGCCAACGGAACCGATGCCTTACAAATCGCCATGATGGGGCTAGGCCTTAAGCCTGGTGATGAGGTCATTACCGCAGATTTTACCTTTGCCTCAACGGTAGAGGTGATCGCCTTGCTCGGGTTGACCCCCGTTTTGGTAGACGTTAAGCACGACGATTTTACCATAGATGTAGACGCTATTGAGCGCGCAATTACGCCGAAAACCAAGGCTATTGTTCCGGTACATCTATTTGGTCAGTGCGCTGAAATGAATGCGATCATGGCCTTGGCCGACAAACACCATCTGTTTGTTATTGAAGACAATGCTCAGGCAATAGGAGCGCGCTATCACGATCCTTCGGGGAAACGGCCTATGGCCGGAACCATTGGTCACGTGGGTGCCACCTCTTTTTTTCCTTCTAAAAACTTAGGGTGTTACGGAGACGGAGGAGCGCTATTCACCAACGACGACGAGTTAGCCCATGTGCTTAGGGGTATAGTGAATCACGGAATGTACGAGCGCTACCATCATGATGTGGTAGGGGTGAACTCGAGACTAGACAGTTTGCAGGCGGTCGTTCTTAACGCTAAGTTGCCCAGGCTGAATGCGTACAGTGCTAAACGCCAAGAGGCAGCGCGAAAGTACACTGATGCCCTTTCTGCTATTTCAGGCCTAGAAACTCCGGTTACCGTGAGCGATTGTCAAGGCATTTGCAGCACCTGCACCTGCCACGTGTTTCACCAATACACTTTAAAGATTGAGGGTGACAGACGCGATCAGCTGGCCGCCCATTTGAGTGAAAAGGGTATTCCTTATGGCATCTACTATCCGATACCCTTGCACAAGCAAAAGGCATACCGCGATACACGTTACCGCGAAGAAGACTTTAGCGTGACCAACGCTTTATGTGCATCGGTCATTTCGCTACCCATGCACACTGAATTAACCGATGCGCAGATCTCGCGCATAACCGATGAAATAAAAGCATGTCTGAAAGCGTAAAGATGAAGAAAGTATTGGTAACCGGAGGCTTGGGCTATATTGGTTCGCACACGGCTGTGGCCCTTATAGAATCGGGTTACGAAGTGATTATCATAGACGACCTATCTAATGCCTCTATTGAGGTGCTATCGGGTATCGAGCGCATCACTGGAGTCTTACCCGAGTTTCACGAATTAGATCTGTGTGACGCGCATCAGCTTAGCTCTTTCTTTGAGCGACAGCCTGACCTCGCTCAGGTGATTCACTTTGCCGCTTCAAAGGCGGTCGGGGAGAGCGTAGAGCGCCCACTTCGTTACTATGAAAACAACCTAGTAGGGCTCATTAACCTGTTAAAAAATCTGCAGGGTAGAACTGGGGTGTCTGTGATCTTCAGTTCTTCGTGCACCGTTTACGGCCAAGCCGATCAGATGCCTATTACCGAGCAGGCCCCCATAAAGCCGGCAGAATCTCCTTATGGAAATACCAAGCAAATAGGCGAAGAGATACTGCGCGATGTAGTCCATGCTGATCCGAATGTTTCGGTGGTGGCCTTGCGCTATTTCAATCCGATTGGTGCTCACGAGTCGGCTGAAATCGGAGAACTGCCTATTGGGGTGCCTCAAAACCTGGTGCCCTTTATCACTCAAACGGCTTATGGAATTCGCGAGCGGCTTTCGGTTTTTGGAAACGATTATCCGACCGCCGATGGCACCTGCATTAGAGACTACATTCATGTGGTTGACCTCGCAAACGCTCATGTTTCGGCTTTAGAGCGCTTGATTCAGCGAAAGCAAAAGCAGCGGTTTGAGGTGTTCAATGTTGGCACAGGAAAAGGCAGCTCAGTGCTCGAGGTGATACACAGTTTTGAACGCGTAACCGGGCAAGCTTTACCCTATCACTTTGCCGAAAGGCGACCGGGTGACGTGGTTGAAGCCTACGCGGATACGACACGGGCGAATGCCGAACTCAACTGGAAGGCCGTTCATTCGCTAGACGACGCCCTTCGTTCGGCTTGGATGTGGGAACAAAAAATACGCACATGAAAAAAAGGGCGTTAAAATATTGCGAAATCACTGCAAAACATAGCGCGAAGCCCCCCAAAGGTCTTACTTTTGTGGGTCGAAATCCTATGATTTTCTAAATGGATAAGTTTTCGTTTTTAAACGCCGCTCACACCTCTCTTTTTGAGGTGATGTACGAGCAGTATCAGCAAGATCCAGACAGTGTTGAGCCCAGCTGGAAGGCCTTCTTTCAAGGGTTCGACTTTGGGGCAGAAAGCGTCTTAGACGATTGGGATCTTGGAGAATTAGCCAACGGTCATGCGACGAATCTTCACGACAGATCGGTACAGGCCATTCCGGAATCGGTTCAAAAAGAATTTCAGGTGGTTAAGCTCATAGACGGATACCGCACTAGAGGCCACCTATTCACCCAGACCAATCCGGTAAGAGAGCGCAGAAAGTACAGCCCTACGCTGGCTATTGAGAACTTTGGCCTTCAGACCTCTGACCTGGACCTCGAGTTCAGTGCGGGCGAAATCATCGGAATCGGAAAAGCCTCGCTAAAGAAAATAATCGAGCACCTTGAACGCATTTACTGCGAATCTATAGGGGTTGAGTACATGTATATGCGTAATCCTGAGCGCATTGCTTGGATTCAGGCACAGCTCAATCAAAACGACAATCGCCTTGTTTTTTCAAGCGATCAAAAGATCTATATGCTTAGAAAACTCAACGAGGCCGTCGCTTTCGAGAGTTTTTTGCACACTAAATACGTCGGCCAAAAACGCTTCTCTTTAGAGGGTAACGAGTCGCTGATTCCGGCTTTAGACGCCATCATCGAGCGCGCGGCTATCAAAGGAGTCAAGCAATTTGTGATGGGTATGGCACACCGCGGCCGACTAAACGTGCTCACTAATATATTCGGCAAGTCTCCGAGAGATATATTTTCGGAGTTCGACGGAAAAGATTACGAAGAGGCCATATTTGACGGAGATGTGAAGTACCATTTGGGCTGGACATCTAGACGAGAAACCCTTTCGGGTCATGTGGTTAACATGAACATTGCTCCGAACCCTTCGCACCTAGAAACCGTGAATGGAATCGTTGAGGGGATTACGCGTGCCAAACAAGATAACGATCACCGCGATAATCCAGAGGAGGTGCTTCCTATCTTATTGCACGGAGACGCTGCATTTGCCGGTCAAGGAGTAGTTTACGAGGTCATTCAAATGGCCAAGCTTGACGGATACCGCACCCAAGGAACCATTCACATTGTGGTTAATAACCAAATAGGGTTCACCACCAACTATTTAGATGCCCGTTCTTCAACCTATTGCACAGACGTGGCTAAGGTTACGCTTTCACCCGTACTTCACGTAAACGCCGATGATGTAGAGGCTGTCGTTCACGCGGCCCAATTGGCACTAGAATACCGAATGCGCTTTTCTCTTGACATTTTCATCGACTTGTTGGGGTATAGAAAATACGGCCATAATGAAGGAGACGAGCCTAAGTTTACACAGCCGCTGCTGTACAGTGCCATAGCGAAGCATAAAAACCCGCGCGATTTGTATGCCGATAAACTCATTGCCCAAGGTATAATCGCAGCCGATTTTGTCGCGGGTTTAGAAGAGGAGTATAAATTGAGTCTCGAGAACGACCTTATAGACTCGCGTAAGATCGAGAAGACGGTGATTACCCCCTTTATGCAAGACGAGTGGGAGGCCTTCTCTGGTCTAGCCGACGCCCAGCACATGCTTCAATCGGTCGACACCTCTTTTGACCTGCAAAAACTCGACGCGTTGGCCGCGCGTATCACCACCCTTCCGGAAGAACGTAAACTCATCCGCAAAACAGAGCGCCTCATCGATTCGCGCAGGCAAATGTATTTTGAAGACAATCGTCTAGACTGGGCCATGGGCGAGTTATTGGCTTACGCCACGCTTCTTGAAGAAGGAAACGATGTTCGTATTACCGGCCAAGATGTAGAGCGCGGAACCTTTTCACACCGACATGCGGTGCTCAAAACAGAGATGAATGAAGAAGAGGTGGTGCTGCTGAACGAGTTAGGCACGCATCAAAACGGAACCTTTTTCATCTATAATTCGCTGCTATCAGAGTACGCGGTTATGGCTTACGACTACGGTTACGCCATGGCCAGCCCCTCAACGCTAACGATTTGGGAAGCCCAATTTGGAGATTTCTCGAACGGCGCTCAAATCGTCATTGACCAATACCTCTCGGCTGCCGAGGATAAATGGAAAATGCAAAACGGTCTAGTGTTACTGCTGCCCCACGGATACGAAGGTCAAGGCGCTGAGCATTCTTCGGCACGCATGGAACGCTATTTACAGCTTTGCGCCAAAGATAATATGTTCGTGGTTGACGTGACTACTCCTGCCAACCTCTTTCACGTGCTTAGAAGGCAACAGAAAGCCTCGTATCGAAAGCCACTAGTGGTGTTCACGCCTAAAAGCTTATTGAGACATCCAAAGGTGGTTTCTACCAAAGAAGAGTTCGCCAACGGTCAGTTTCAGCCCCTAATAGACGAGATCGAATTGGCTGCCGACCAGGTAAAAACCTTGGTGCTATGTACGGGTAAGTTTTATTACGACCTGCTCGCCCGTCGCGAAGAGACCGGGCGCAATGACGTCGCATTGGTGCGCCTAGAGCAACTCTTTCCGCTGCCCATTGAAGAGCTTGATGCCGTTTTAGCCAAGTACAGCCACGTAAGTGACGTGGTTTGGGCACAAGAAGAACCCAGAAATATGGGAGCTTACGCCCACCTATTACTGCATTACGACAAGACCCGTGATTTCAGAGTGGCCTCGCGCCGATTCTACGGAGCACCTGCCGCCGGAAGCGCCGTACGCGCAGCTCGGAGACATCAGCAAGTCATAGACTATGTGTTTGATAAAACACGCGATAATTTTAAACTTTAATCATTAGTTCTGCCCACACCATGATTCTAGAAATGAAAGTGCCCTCACCGGGAGAGTCGATCACCGAAGTTGAAATCGCCACCTGGCTGGTTCAAGACGGAGATTACGTAGAAAAAGATCAGGCCATAGCCGAAGTAGATTCGGATAAAGCCACACTTGAACTTCCTGCAGAGGCGAGTGGAATTATTACGCTGAAAGCAGCAGAAGGAGATGCGGTTGCCGTCGGAGAGGTGGTATGCCTCATTGACACTTCAGCAGCCGCTCCACAAGCGGCCGCTTCAGCTAAACCGGTTGAAAAGGCAGCGAATACTGCTCCAGCAGCTCCAGCACCGGCAGCCGCTGTTTCAGAGCCTGCTGCAGCCACGTATGCATCGGGCACGCCTTCACCTGCCGCTAAGAAGCTACTAGACGAAAAAGGCCTTGAGCCTAATGCCGTCAAGGGTACAGGCAGAGACGGCCGAATAACCAAAGACGACGTGGTGAATGCCAACATTGCTATGGGTTCTGTCGCCGATGGAGCCAATCGAGGGCAAATACGCACCAAACTGTCTATGCTCAGAAGAAAGGTGGCCGAGCGCTTGGTATCTGCAAAAAACGAAACGGCTATGCTTACCACTTTTAATGAGGTTGACATGTCTGCCGTGTTTGAGCTTAGAGCTCAATACAAAGAGTCCTTCAAAGAGAAGCACGATGTTGGCTTAGGATTCATGTCGTTTTTCACCAAGGCCGTTATTCGCGCCCTTGAGCAGTTTCCGTCCGTTAATTCAATGATCGACGGAAAAGAAATGATCTCTTACGATTTCTGCGATATAAGCATTGCCGTATCGGGGCCAAAAGGCCTGATGGTTCCGGTGATTCGCAACGCCGAAAAGCTGACTTTCAGTGGAGTGGAGAACGAGGTGAAACGGCTTGCCTTGCGCGCCAGAGACGGACTAATTACCGTAGACGAAATGACGGGTGGAACTTTCACTATCTCAAACGGAGGCGTTTTTGGATCTATGTTGAGTACGCCTATTATAAATCCTCCGCAGAGCGCCATCTTAGGCATGCACAATATTGTGGAGCGCCCTATTGTTAAAAATAAAGAAATTGCCATCGCTCCAGTGATGTATTTGGCGCTTTCGTACGATCACCGCATTATTGACGGGCGTGAGTCTGTGGGCTTTTTGGTGGCAGTTAAAGAGGCCATCGAAAACCCCGTCGAACACTTAATGGACGGAGACATTAAAAAAGCCCTAGAACTCTAGATGCTCACCGACACGCATATTCATCTCTATTCGGAAGAATTTGCTGAAGATGTGCACGATTTAATCGCTCACGCCCGAGAATTGGGGGTTGAGCGATTTTTTCTTCCGGCTATTGACGCCGAATATTATCCGGCCATGAAGGCCTTAAAGGAACAATACGGCGATCGCATTTTTCTGATGGCCGGGTTGCATCCGACTCATGTGAAAGACGATGTCGATTACCAGCTAGGCGTGGTAGAGAAAGAGTTAGCCCAAGGTTATGCCGTCGCCGTTGGCGAGATCGGAATTGACCTGTACTGGGATCCTTCTACGCTCGAAGTTCAACGCTACGCCTTTGAACAGCAAATTAAATGGGCTTCTCAACTAAACTTACCCATAGTTATTCATTGCAGAGAGGCCTTTGACCAGGTCTTCGAGACACTAGAATCATTGAGGGCTGATGGTATAAAGGTCAGTGGCATTTTACATTGCTTTACTGGCACTTTAGAACAGGCTCGCCGCGCTATAGCCCTTGATTTGGCTTTGGGCATAGGGGGTGTAGTCACTTTTAAAAATGGTCAGATAGATCAGTTTCTCGCCCAGATAGACCTTAGGCATATTGTGCTTGAGACAGACGCTCCTTATCTGGCTCCCGCTCCTTATCGCGGTAAACGCAATAAGCCCGCTTATCTTTATCAGGTACTTCAAAAAGTTGCCCTTTGTTACTCGCTTTCTGAAGAAGAGGTAGCGCTTCGCACCACAGAAACCGCCTTGCGTATATTTAAGCAATTATGAAGACCAATAAATCCGTATTACTTATTTATACTGGAGGAACCATCGGTATGCTCGCCAGACCTTCTAGGGAGGCCCTAGTGCCAGTGGAGTTCAATGACCTTGTTCGGTATATCCCAGAGCTCTCTTTGCTAGATTGTACCATTGATCACATCGCGCTAAGTCCGCCAAAAGATTCGTCAAGCATAGAGTCTACCGACTGGATGGCACTTCAGCGGCTTATCATTGATAAGAAAGACGCCTATTTTGGGTTTGTGGTACTTCACGGCACGGATACAATGAGTTATGCCGCCTCTATGGCTAGCTTTTTGTTGTTGAACCTAAAGAAGCCGGTGATTTTTACCGGTTCTCAGTTGCCTATTGGCACCTTGCGAACAGACGCAAAAGAAAATTTAATCACGGCGGTAGAAATCGCTTCTACAGAGCACCAGGGAGAACCGCTTCTTCAAGAGGTAGCCATTTATTTTGAATACAAATTGTACAGGGCAAATAGAAGCACCAAGATCAATGCTCATCATTTTCAGGCATTTGACTCTCCAAACTACCCATGGCTTATGCGCTCTGGGGTGCATATGGAGATTCAGCACGAGCTGCTTTTACGCCCCAAAGAGACTTGGCAAGACGTATTGAAAGCTGAAGATCTAGAACAATCTATATATTTAATTAAGCTTTATCCCAATATGCCCAATGCTTTGTTTAATGCCGATTATTCAAAAGCCAAAGCGGTCATCATTGAAACATTCGGATCTGGAAATAGCATGCAGCGCGATTCGATTCGAAATTTTCTGAAGTTCGCCCTGTCTCATGAGTTACCCGTAGTTAATGTTTCGCAATGCTTAGGGGGAGCTGTAGAAATGGGTAGGTACGCTTCAAGTGATGTGTTCATTGACGGCGGAGTGATCAACGCTCACGACATGACACTCGAGGCTACTTTGGCAAAAGCCCACTATCTCGTTGCTTTAGGAATTTCCTATGTATCATTTAAAAAACGATTCACTGAATCTCTTTGCGGAGAAATTTCTGTAAAATAATTACATCACTTTTTTTTAGGTCTTTTATTTTTTGTTTCTTGGTGCTCGCTTGTAAAAGCTCGAATCAATAATTTTTTATCTTTAAACCGTTACTAACAAATTTTAAGTCTTAAAAAATGAAAAGATTAACCTTAACTCTGGCTTCAGCTGGAATGTTCATTTTTAGTACAGCATCTGCTTCTGCTGCTGTTTTACAAGAAGAAGCGGCTGCTTCTAAAGGATTTACTCAAGTACTTAAAGAGCAATTTATTCAAGGTGGTCCGGCCTTTATGGGTATCGTACTACTTTGTTTAATCTTAGGTCTTGCTGTAGCTATCGAGCGTATTCTCTACCTCAACATGGCTACCACAAACACTGTCGCTCTTAGAGAGAAAGTGGAACAGGCTTTAGCCGAAGGCGGCATAGAAGAGGCTAAATCAGTTTGTAGAGATACAAAAGGTCCAGTGGCTTCTATTTTTTACCAAGGTCTTGAGCGTGCAGGTGACGGAGTTGAGGCTGCTGAGAAAGCTGTAGTTTCTTACGGAGGAGTTCAAATGGGACAATTAGAAAAGAATGTATCTTGGTTGTCTCTATTTATCGCTATTGCACCGATGCTTGGTTTCATGGGTACGGTAATCGGTATGATTCAGGCCTTCCAGAAGATTGCTGCTGTAGGTAACCTTTCAGCATCTCTTATCGCAGGAGATATTCAGGTGGCACTTTTGACCACTGTATTTGGTCTTATTGTTGCGATTATTCTTCAGATTTTCTACAACTACATCATTGCTAAAATCGATGCTATCGTTAATGATATGGAAGATTCTTCGATCTCTCTTATCGATATGTTATCCACTGTAAAGAAATAATTAGTAGAACTCTTAAATCACAAAATCATGCACAGAATCATTAAAATTGTTCTCATAGTGCTAGGGGTGCTTTCTGCAGTTCTATGGTCGAGTCTTCCTGAGACCGATATGCCACCTTCAGAGGCCATTAAAAGTGTGCCGATGGACCTCATGTTCAAAATTGTATTCTTGCTACTTTTATTAGCTACGGCTGCTTCTTTGTTCTTTGGGCTTAAGAAGACATTTTCTTCTAAGGGGGGCCTTATGAGAATTTTAAAAACTCTTGGATTTGCTGTGGTTTTAACCGTAATTGGTTATGCGGCTGCTGGGGGTGAAGAGCAAGTAGTTGAAGCCGTTCAATCAGAGCGTGGCTTAACAGCTACAGTGGGTACAGTAAAAACGATAGGTACACTTCTCAATATATTCTTCGGAATGTTATTGATTGCCATTGCACTTATGGTTGTGCCTAGTATTAAGCGTCTAATTGGAAAATAACTGAGCTATGTCTAGAAGAAAAGGAGCACCCGAGGTAAACGCGGGTTCAATGGCGGATATCGCTTTCTTACTGCTTATCTTTTTCTTGGTAACTACTACCATTGAAACAGACGCAGGTCTAGATCGTATGCTTCCCCCAATTGAACCGCCAGATACTGACGTGATAATTAAGCAGAAAAACATCTTTACTGTTAATATCAACAGATCCGGACAATTACTAGTTGAGGAACAGTTGATGGACATTCGAGATCTCAGAGCTGCTGCTATCGCTTTTTTAGATAACGGTGGAAGCCCTACTGGAACTCCAGATTACTGCAACTACTGTAAAGGAAAGCGTGATGAAAGATCATCTGATAGTCCGCAAAAGGCCATTATTTCATTAAGAAACGATCGGGAAACTCAATACAGTACTTATATTACTGTTCAGAACGAGTTGGTCGCGGCTTATAACGAACTCAGAAACCGAGAGGCTAGAAGACTTTTTGGGCGCGATTTTACAGAAATGGAATCGGAGTATTTAAACCCCGAAACCCCATCTAGTGTTCGCGATGAGTTAAAAGAAAAGGTGCAGCGAATTCAAGAAATTTTTCCACAGAAGTTATCTGAGGCAGAGACTAGTAAAATTTAACTTTTAAAAGAACAAGAGCATCATGTCAAAATTTGCAAAAAAGAAAGATGGAGATTTACCAGCAGTTTCGACTGCCTCTCTTCCGGATATTGTATTCATGCTTCTCTTCTTCTTTATGACGGTTACCACTATGAAGGATAGTTCACTGTTTGTTGAGAATATTCTTCCGAATGCCGATCAAACAAAAAAGTTAGAGAAGAAAGACCGCGTTATTTATATCTATGCAGGAAAACCAACTCAAGAGTATAGTAAAATTTTTGGGGAGGAACCTAAGATACAATTGAACGATAAGTTCGCTAATGTGCCCGAAGTGGGCCCTTATATTCTTTCAGAGCGCGCCAAAAAGCCTCAGGAGTTACAGAATGTATTGACTACAGCCCTTAAGGTAGACCGCAACGCCAATATGGGTATTGTGATGGATATTAAGCAAGAACTTAGAAAAGTAAATGCCCTTAAGGTCAATTACACCACTTATGAAGGAAACGCCTTTGCCAACCTTCAATAAACACTAGTTAGTAACGGATTTAAAAAAGCCCCAGATTATCAATTTGGGGCTTTTTTTATAAGCTACGTCTAAGTCTTGCTACCGGAAGTTCGAGTTGTTCTCTATATTTAGCTACTGTTCTTCGAGCTACCTTGAATCCTTTTTCTTTAAGTGCCTTTCCGATTTGGTCATCGGTTAGCGGATTCTTTTTGTCTTCACTGTCAATCAGTTCTTTTACCAATGATTTGATCTGTCTTGTTGAAACTGTTTCTCCTTCTTCGTTAGTCATAGCATCAGAGAAGAATGATTTAAGAAGCTTGGTTCCGTAGGGGGTGTCTGCGTACTTGCTATTTGCTACCCTTGAAACTGTAGACACATCCATGCCAATTGTTTCGGCAATATCTTTTAAGATCATGGGTTTAATATCCCGTTCGTCTCCACTTAAGAAATAGCTCTTCTGGTGTAAAACAATAGCGTTCATGGTAACCAACAACGTATTCTGTCTCTGTTTTATAGCATCGATGAACCACTTGGCGGAATCCAACTTTTGTTTTACAAACTGAACAGTCTCTTTCTGTTCTCTAGAGGGTTTGCCTTCTTGATAGGTTCTAATTAACTCTTGATAGTTTTTTGATACGTGCAATTCGGGGGCATTTCTGGCGTTTAACAGCACTTCAACTTGCTCCTCTTCGATGCGTATCGTGAAATCTGGAATGATGTAATTGTTTGTTTTGGTTTGATTGGCGAAACTAGCACCAGGCTTTGGATTTAGCTTCTCAATCTTTGTAAGGGCCTCTTTCAGCAGTTGTTCGCTGGTCTTGTGCTTGCTCAAGAGTTTCTCAAAATGCTTTTTGGAGAATAAGTCAAAAGACTCGCTAATTATAAGCATTGCCAGATCTTTAGAATCACTAGCTGTTTGGCGTTCGAGCTGCAGTCTTAAACATTCTGCGATATTTCTGCCTCCTACACCTGCCGGATCAAGCTGCTGAACAATATGCAATGATTCGCTAAGTTCTTCAGGGCTGACCATTAGATTCATATGAAAGGCCATATCATCGATCAAGTCTTCTTCAGGCCTTCTTAGGTATCCGCTTTCATCAAGGCTGCCAATGAGATATTCAGCAATAAGATAAGTAGATTCACTGATCTCGAATGTGCCTAGTTGGCTGATCAGGTGTTGATGAAATGAGGTGCCCGAAGCATAGGGGATCTGATGATCTTTAGACTCTTCTGGATAGTTGGAGTTCGCAGTTTTATAATCAGGTATTTCATCGTCAGAAAGATAGTCTTGCATATCTAGTGACTCGTTTTCTTGCTCATCCCAAGCCTCTTCTTGATCTTCATATAAATCGTCACCTTCAACCGTCTCTTTTCCTTGTTCTAGTGCGGGGTTTTCTTCAATTTCTTGCTTTAAGCGCTCTTCAAAGGCTAGAGTAGGCAGCTGAATGAGTTTCATGAGCTGAATCTGCTGCGGAGAGAGCTTTTGACTAAGTTTTAATTGAAGCTGCTGTTTGAGCATCTAATATAGATTTAGAATTCGGCGTTCTGTGGAGTTCTTGGGTAGGGGATAACGTCACGAATATTGCCCATTCCTGTAGCAAACATAACTAAACGCTCAAACCCTAGTCCGAAACCACTATGCACCGCGGTTCCAAACTTTCTGAGCTCAAGGTACCACCAAAGTTCTTGGGCGTCTATACCCATTTGATTAATCTTAAGTTCAAGCACATCGAGACGTTCTTCACGCTGAGATCCGCCTACAATCTCACCGATTCCCGGAAATAAAACATCCATAGCCCTAACGGTTTGCTGATCTTCATTTAGACGCATATAAAAGGCCTTTATTTTTGCCGGATAGTCAAACAACACAACTGGAGCATTGAAATGCTTTTCTACCAGATAGCGTTCGTGTTCACTTTGAAGGTCTGACCCCCATTCTGAAATGGGGTATTTAAATTTCTTTTTCTGATTTTCTTTCGAGTACTTAAGAATCTCAAATGCCTCGGTATAGCTTAATCTAATAAAGGGTTTGTCAACGACAAACTTTAGTTTCTCGAGCAGCAGCATTGGACTGCGCTCATTTTCTGGTTTGGTCTTGTCTTCATCGGTAAGTCGTTGTTCCAAGAAACTAAGATCTTCTTTACAGTGCTCAAGAACATAGCCAATGGTATTTTTGATAAAGTCTTCAGCAAGCTCCATAGTATCTTCTAGGTCGTAAAAGGCCATTTCGGGCTCGATCATCCAAAACTCTGCTAGGTGTCTCGAGGTGTTAGAGTTTTCTGCTCTAAAGGTGGGCCCAAAAGTGTAGACTTTTCCAAGCCCCATAGCGTAGGTTTCTGCCTCTAATTGACCTGAAACCGTTAAATGTGTTTCTTTTCCGAAGAAATCGGTGTTCGAAAGTTTAAACATTTCCCCAGCACCTTCTGCATCTGAACCTGTGATTATGGGGGTGTTCATGTAAAAGAATCCGTTTGAGTTGAAATACTGGTGAACGGCAAAAGCAAGTGCCGAGCGCACACGCATAATGGCTGCAAAGGTGTTGGTGCGAATGCGCAGGTGCGCTTTCTCTCTTAAGAATTCTAGGCTGTGTTTTTTGGGTTGAATGGGAAAATGGTCTGGATCAGCCGTTCCGAGTATCTCAAGGTTATTAACCTGAATTTCAACACTTTGCCCCTTGCCTTGACTTTCTACGAATAGCCCTGTCAGTTTAAGTGCTGTTCCTGTGTGTATCTGGCTTAATAAACCATCCTCTAGAGTTTCAAAATCAACTACGCATTGAAGGGTAGTAAGGGTAGATCCGTCATTTAAGGCAATAAAGCGATTGCTTCTGAAGGTGCGCACCCACCCCATAACTGTTACTGAATCGTTTAATGGATTTCGCTCTAGTAGTTGTTTAATCGTTTCAGGCTTGTACATATACGCTAAAATTTCAGGCTATAAAGATACATTTTGACCTTGGCTTGTTTAGTCTATCTCATCTACATCTTTGGGAAGAATGTCGATTTTTGGTTGCTTCAGTACTTTTTTATTGGCAATACTGCGCTCTAACGACAATAGTAGGCAGGGGAGTAAAACGAGATTGGCCAACATGGCTAAAAGTAGGGTAGCGGAGATTAGACCTCCTAAGGCTTGGGTGCCTGCGTAATTACTGATCATAAAAACAGAGAATCCAAAAAATAGTACTACCGAGGTATAAAACATGCTGACCCCGGTTTCTTTTAAAGCGGCAAATACCGATTTCTTGATCTGCCAATCGTTAAGAACTAATTCTTGACGGTACTTGGCTAAAAAGTGAATGGTGTCGTCTACCGAAATTCCGAAGGCAATACTGAAAATGAGAATGGTTGAGGGCTTAATGGGAATTCCGGTAAACCCCATTAATCCAGCGGTTACCAGTAAAGGCAATAGGTTGGGAATCAGAGATATAATAATCATTTGGTACGACCTAAATAAGTAGGCCATAAATAGTGAAATAAGAATTACAGCTAAGAGTAAAGAAATTAGCAGATTGTTCACTAGATAACGGGTTCCTTTTAAGTAAAGGAGAGCTTTTCCCGTGATACTCACGTCATAGCGGTCGGAGGGAAAGATGCGCTCAATGGAGCGATAGAGTTGTTCTTCAAGCACCTCCATTCTGCTTGTTTTTACATCTTTCATCAGCAGTGAAAGTCGCGCAATTTGTTGTTTTTCGTCAACCATAGAGCCCATTAACTGACCCTTAGAATCATTGTTAATAGAAGAAGATATAGCATCTAATATGAAATTGCGTTCTTGCGTAGTAGGCAGTTGATAGTAGCGCGGAAGCCCTTTATAAAAAGCTTGCTTTGCATATTTTAAGACCGCTGCTATAGATAAGGGTCTTGAAAGCTCGTCGTTTTCTGAGATTTCTTGTGAGAGCTCTTCAATACGGTTAAGATTAGAGGTAGTCATCACCCCTTTTTCGCGACCGGTATCAATGAGTATTTCTACCGGTAGAACTCCGCTGAATTGATTTTCATAGAAAAGAATATCGTCATAAAAGTCGGTATTCTTTGGTAGGTCTTCTATACGACTACCTGTGATCTCTATTTGGTAGATACCAATAATACTTAAGGCCAGTAATCCTACAGAGCTTCCGTAGACTGCTATGCGATGATTGCGCACAATACGTTCCATTGTAGCTACAAAGAGATCTATCCATGGGGTATTAAGGTGCTGCAAATGCTTGTCTTTCGGAAGAGGCAGATAGCTATAAATAATGGGGATTATTAGCAGAGAGAGAGCAAATATTCCAAGGATATTAATAGATGCTATAACACCGAACTCTTGAAGTAAAGAACTGCTTAAAATTATAAAGGTTGCAAACCCTGATGCTGTAGTGATGTTGGTCATCAGGGTGGCATTTCCGACTCGTGAAATAACGCGAATGAGCGATCTCGCTTGATTTCCGTGCTTTTTCACCTCTTGCTGATACTTGTTAATCAGAAAAATACAGTTGGGAATTCCGATGACTATTATGAGCGGCGGAATAAGCGCGGTTAATATGGTAATTTCATAACCGAGAAGGCCGATGATTCCGAAAGACCAACTCACCCCTATAAGTACCACTACCATTGAAATTAAGGTGGCTCTGAAACTTCTAAAGAAAAAGAAAAAGATCAGCGCAGTGACTCCAAGAGCGGCAATGACAAATAAGATCATCTCACGCTTCAGCGTCTCGGCATTACGTGTTTTTATATAGGGCATACCCGATATGCGCGCAGCCACTCCTGACTCTCTCTCAAAGGTCTTTATCATGCTTGCAAAGTCATTCAAAATGAATTGACTGCGTACGGTAGTGTTGACCAGATCAGGATCCATGTAAGCTATAGTGCGAATAGCTAAACTTTTCGGATCATATAGGATATTCTCATAAAACGGAAGCCGTTCAAAAAGGTGGTAGAGTTTTGATTTGGCGTTTTCATCACTTAGGGCTTCACGAGGATTAAAGGGAGTAGTGGTAAGGTTTCCCGTTTTGGGCTCTCGTACAATCTCATCGATATTATCTAGAGAGATGACCTTGGTGATTTCTGGAGAGGCCTCTAATTGCTTGCTTAGTCTATTAAAAGCATTAAACGATTTTGCCGTGAATAGATCGCGCCCTTCAACTGCGATGAGTATCGCGTTATCTTCTATACCAAATATCGCCGTAAAAGCTTCATACTTTAAGATTTCTGGATGATCGTTGGGAAGTACAGAGGTTTCAGCATTAGAGAACTTAACATATTGCCACTGACTAATAAAGAATGCAGTGGTTAGGAGTACGCCTGCTATCCAAGCGATGCGGTTTCTCAAAATGATACGGGCAACGGCAGGCCAAAAACCTTCGAAGAAAATGGCCAGTTTTCCCATAGAATCACACTTTCATGATTTCCGACTCTTTAAGTTTTAAAGTGTCGTCAATCTTGGCAATGAATGAATTGGTAAGTTCTTGAACATCAGCTTCTGCGTCTTTTAATACATCTTCGCTAATCTCCAATTTTTTAAGTTCTTTATTAGCCTCTTGTCGTGCAGATCTGATACCAATCTTGGCATCTTCGCCTTCTGCTTTAGCTTGTTTCGCGAGGTCTTTTCTTCTCTCTTCGGTGAGTGGAGGCACACTGATAATGATAAGATCTCCGTTATTCATCGGGTTAAAGCCTAGGTTGGCATTGAGAATGGCTTTCTCAATTTCTTGTAGCATAGATTTTTCCCAAGGTTGAACAGAAAGTGTGCGCGCATCTGGCGTATTTACATTGGCCACCTGAGAAAGCGGAGTCATAGATCCGTAGTAGTCGACCTGTACCGTAGAAAGCATGACGGGGCTAGCTTTTCCGGCACGGATTTTAGCAAAGGCTTTTTCAAGATGGCTCATTGCAGCTTGCATTTGTTCTTTAGCCTCTTCAAGAATTAACTCTATCTCTTCGTTCATAGTATTAAACGTTTACCTCTGTACCTACACCTTCTCCGGTAACTACCTTTAAGAGATTGCCCATTTTGTTCATATCAAAAACAACTATAGGCAACTCATTTTCTTGACTTAAAGTAAAGGCGGTGGTATCCATTACCTTCAATCCTTTTCTTAGTACATCCTGAAAACTTATTTTGTCGTATCTAATTGCCGTTTTATCTTTCTCAGGGTCGGCACTGTATATTCCGTCTACTCTAGTACCTTTGAGTATTGCGTCGGCTTTTATTTCTATCGCCCGCAATACCGCTGCTGAATCTGTGGTAAAATAGGGGTTTCCGGTACCTGCTCCAAAAATAACTACCCTGCCTTTTTCTAGATGCCTCATGGCCCTTCTGCGAATGAATGGCTCGGCTACTTCGTCGATTTTAATAGCGGTTTGCAGTCGTGTTTCTATTTCTTGATTTTCTAATGCACTTTGTAACGCAAGCCCATTTATTACAGTGGCTAGCATACCCATATGGTCTCCTTGAACGCGATCTATACCATGATTTTCACCAGAAAGACCTCTAAATATATTGCCTCCGCCTATAACTACTGCTACTTCAATACCTTTTTGAACAACAGCTTTGATTTCTCGAGCATATTGCTCTAGTCGTTTAGCATCGATTCCGTATTGTTGCGTTCCCATGAGGGACTCGCCGCTAAGTTTAAGGAGGATTCTTTGATAGCGCATTGCCAGATTATTCTGTTTCAAAAGTACACAAAAAAGCCATCCTTTGGGGACGGCTTATAGCAGGTTAAAAATGGGTGTTGATTTTATCCTAACGCCACACGTTTATAAGCGGTCACACTCAGGTTCTTGTCAACCGATTTAACGTATTGATCTACACTCAATTTGCTGTCTTTAATAAAGTCTTGGTTAACCAATGTGTTGTCTTTAAAGAAGCGCTTAAGTTTTCCTTTAGCGATGTTTTCTAACATATCTTCAGGCTTACCCTCTTGTCTTAATTGATCTTTCGCAATCTCAATTTCTTTATCAATAATAGATTGATCAACTCCGGCTTCATCAAGGGCTACAGGATTCATGGCTGCAGCTTGCATGGCAACGTCTTTAGCTACCACTTCTGCCTGATCTACCTTGGCCGAAAGCCCGATTAGTGTGGCAATTTTATTTCCTGCATGTATGTAAGAACCTACAAAAGGAGCCTCTAGGTACTCGAAAGCCCCGATCTCAATTTTCTCGCCGATCACTCCAGTCTGCTCTGTAAGTTTCTCAGAAACCGTTAACGAACCGTAAGTTTTAGAAAGCAAATCTTCTAATGAGCTCGACTCGAGAGCTAGTTTAGCAATATCGTTGGCCAAGGCTACAAAAGAATCGTTCTTAGCAACAAAGTCAGTCTCACAATTTAAGGAGATAACTACCCCTTTAGAAGCTTCAGCATTTACCACTGCAATCGCAGCACCTTCAGAAGATTCGCGATCGGCTCTGTTTGCAGCCACTTTTTGCCCCTTCTTGCGAAGGATTTCAATAGCTTTTTCAAAGTCACCTTCTGCTTCTACTAAGGCCTTTTTACAGTCCATCATACCGGCACCGGTGGTCTTTCTTAATTGATTAACGTCTGCTGCTGAGATTGCACTCATAACTGTAATGGTTTAAAATTCTTCTAAAAGTGGATTTTTTTAAAGATCTGATTTTCGAATAAACGAAAGGTTAAGAAAAGGTTGTTTACTTAGGCTTCTTCTTTTTCCTCTTCTTCTCCTTTAACGATTTGCTTTTCTTCTTGAGCATCATCAGCGCTATTTTCGACTTCGACAGAGTCATGCTCTTCAAAATCGACCTCGTCAATTGCACCTTCACTTGCGTCTAGCTTGTCAGCTTTTCGCTCAAGTAAACCTTCACTAATTGCAGAGGTAACACTTGAAAGAATGATTTCTATTGACTTACCTGCGTCGTCATTTGCTGGAATTACATAATCGATATCTCTAGGATCGCAATTGGTATCCACCATAGCGAACACAGGAATATTTAAACGTAGAGCTTCTTTAACGGCAATATTTTCTCTCATTACGTCTACAATAAACAGTGCTCCTGGTAAGCGTGTCATGTCAGAAATAGAGCCTAAGTTTTTCTCTAATTTTGCACGTAGGCGGTCTACTTGAAGCTTCTCTTTTTTAGAAAGAGTATTAAAGGTGCCGTCTTTTTTCATGCGGTCGATAGAGCTCATCTTCTTAACAGCCTTGCGGATGGTAATAAAATTAGTGAGCATTCCACCAGGCCAGCGTTCGGTGATGTAAGGCATATTTACTGAAGCAACCTTTTCAGAAACAATACCTTTAGCTTGCTTCTTTGTAGCCACAAAAAGAATTTTTCGGCCAGAAGCAGCTATTTTTTTAAGCGCTTCGTTCGCCTCTTCAAGCTTTGCTGCAGTTTTGTACAGATTGATTACGTGAATTCCGTTGCGCTCCATGTAGATGTAGGGAGCCATATTCGGATTCCATTTTCTAGTGAGGTGGCCAAAATGCACGCCTGCGTCTAGAAGCTGTTTAACTTCGACTTTTTCCATTTTAAATTTAGTTTACGTTCTGATTTAGCAATAAACTGGTGGTCATTTTTAAAAAATTCGCCCGATTTATTTAGATGCTAAACTAAACTGGTTATTATCATTATGTATAAAGAACAAGTACGCTAAAACGCTATTAACGTTTAGAGAACTGGAATTTCTTTCTTGCTTTTTTCTGACCGAACTTTTTACGTTCTACCATACGTGGATCTCTAGTAAGCAATCCTTCTGGCTTTAACGACAATCTGAATTCTTGATCAATCTCACAGAGGGCTCTAGAAATCGCAAGTCTTATGGCTTCTGCTTGGCCGGTAATTCCGCCTCCAAAAACAGAAGCTTTAACGTCGTACTTTCCGGCGGTCTCGGTGAGCTCGAAGGGCTGATTGACTTTGTATTGTAAAGTGCCCGTAGTAAAATAGTGATCTAAGGGTCTTTTGTTAATTACTACTGTTCCGTTTCCTTCAGATAAGTAAACACGAGCTACTGCCGTTTTTCTTCTGCCTATTTTATGAATTACTCCCATTACAGATTAAAGCTATTTGAGGTCATTAAGATTGATTTGAACCGGTTGCTGAGCTTGCTGATCGTGCTCTGCTCCACTATAGACTCTCAGATTTCTGAATAGTTCGGCTCCTAATTTATTTTTTGGAAGCATTCCTTTAATGGCATTCTCTATAATGCGTTCTGGATGGCTTTGAAAAAGTTCTTTGGTTGTTGTTTCACGCTGGCCACCTGGGTAACCCGTATGGCGTATATATTTTTTTTCCGTAGCTTTTTTACCTGTTAAAACTACTTTTTCTGCATTGATAACTACAACATTGTCTCCGCAATCTACGTGAGGCGTAAAGCTTGGTTTGTTTTTTCCTCTAATAATCATAGCAATCTTTGAGGCTAGACGACCCAAAACTTGCCCTTCGGCATCAACCAATACCCATTGCTTGGTAACACTAGCCGCGTTGGCTGATTTGGTTTTATAACTTAAAGTATCCACAGTATAAAAAGGTTTTATATCGCTACACGTTAAAATCTAACGGGCTGCAAATGTACAATTATTCGGTTTAAATACAAATCAATGAAAAAAGGTTTTCGAACTTTAGTGCGCTTCAAACCAGTTTGCTCCATAACCCACTTCTACCTCGAGCGGCACAGTTAATTGGGCCGCGTTTTGCATTTCAAACGTAATGAGTTCAGTGAGCTGAGTTATTTCGTCTTTAGGGCAGTCAAAAACAAGTTCATCGTGCACCTGTAAAAGCATCAGACTATTGAGATTTTCTGACTGAATACGCTTGTCAATGGCGATCATTGCTCTTTTAATTATGTCAGCGGCTGAGCCTTGTATAGGAGCGTTCACTGCATTGCGTTCTGCGGCCGAGCGAATCACCATGTTTGCGGCATGAATGTCTTTAAGGTAGCGTCGTCGTTTAAAAATGGTTTCTACGTAGCCGTTTTCTTGCGCAAAAGTTATTTGATCTTGCACATAGGCTCTTAGTTTAGGGTAGGTAGCGTAATAGGTGTCGATGAGCTCTTTAGAAGCTGAACGAGACAAATCGGTTTGATTGCTCAGTCCAAAGGCAGATACTCCATATATAATACCAAAATTTACTGTTTTTGCTTGGCTTCGCTGCTCACGGCTAACTTCAGAAAGCGGTACTCCAAAAACCTTAGAAGCAGTGGAGGCGTGAATATCTTCTCCATTTTTGAAAGCCTCTATCATGGTGTCTTCTTCACTCAGTGCGGCTATTATGCGCAATTCTATTTGTGAATAATCGGCCGCAAGCAGCACATGAGAATCGTCTTTAGCTATAAACGCCTTTCTGATGAGCCGTCCGTTGTCTGTTCTGATCGGAATATTTTGAAGATTCGGATGTACACTACTTAACCTGCCAGTGGCCGCAACAGTTTGCATGAATTGGGTGTGAATACGCTGAGTCTCTGAATTGATTTGCTGAGGCAGAGCCTCTACGTAAGTATTCAAGAGCTTAGCGAGCCCTCTATAGGTCAAAATGTCTGAGGCAATTTGATGCGATTTGGCTAATTCTGTTAAGATCTCTTCGGAAGTGGCGTATTGTCCTGTTTTCGTTTTCTTTGGTTTATCGACCAGCTTTAATTTTTCAAATAGCACAATGCCTAGCTGTTTAGGCGATGCCAGGTTAAAGGTCTCTTTAGCTTGGGTATAAACTGAATGTTCGAGTTTACCCAATTGCTCCCTAAACTGCTTTTTAAGTGTATCGAGGTAAGTAGCATTAAGTCGAATTCCGTTGAATTCCATGCGCGCAAGCACTCTAACTAGCGGTATTTCTAGATTTTGATAAAGCTCAAAAAGCTCCCATTTCTGTAGTTCCTGTTTCAACGGATGGTATAGCCTTAGGGCATAGTCGCTGAGGCTACAGGCGTATTCTTTGAAAAGAGCCGGATCTTCAAGCGCTAAACTAACCCCCTTACTCGATTTTATTTGAAGTACAGTTTCAAGGCGAGGGGCATCTAGGCCTAGGTAACTTTTGGTAAGAACATTAAGGTCGTGAGACCTGTCTGGATTAATTAAGTAGTGAGCTAGGGTGGTGTCAAATAGAGAGGCGTTAACCGTTAAGCCGTGTCTTCTAAGCACCGTTAAGGTTTCCTTTAACTGATGGCCGATGAGCGTGATTTCTGAGCTAAAGAAATGGCGAAGCTTTTGCCATAACTCGGCATCTTCACCGCCATTAGGTGACAAGGGCAGGTAAAATGATTTAAAGGGCTGCCATGAAAAGGCAATTCCAAAAAGAGTACCGTTCATGGGGTCTTCTGTGCTATTGAAAACCGAAATACTTACCACAGTTTGCTTTGTTAGCGCCTCAAAAAATAGCGCCGAAGTTCTTGGGCTATCGACCAATTGGTAGAGGTGTATGTTTTCAATGGGCGTTTCGACAGCAGCCTCATTATCAAAAAGTGAAAACTGACCACTTCCAGCAAACGTGTTGTAGGATTCTAAGGGCTGTGCCTTTGTTTGGGTTACAGGGGCTTGAGCTTCAACTGATTCGCTATTGGCGTCAAAAACCTTGTGAAACTGTTCTTTGAGCCTCCTGAATTCTAAGGCGTCAAATAGACGGTCAATTTCTGAGAGATCAGGGGCTGAGCGAATAAACGTATCTGGATTAAATTCAACATCACAGTCGGTTTTAATCGTAGCCAACTGTTTGGATAAAATGCCAATTGAGGCATTTTCTTCAATGCGCTCTTTGAGTTTGCCGCTCAGTTCATGAAGGTTCTCTAGCAGCTTTTCGAGGCTGCCGTAGGTTTGAATAAACTTTTTAGCCGTTTTGTCGCCTACACCAGGCAATCCGGGAATGTTGTCGCTAGCATCACCCATCATTCCGAGGTAATCAATTACCTGTTCAGGACGTTCTACTCCAAATCGCTCTTGTACTTCTGGTATGCCCCAGATCTCGATATCATTACCCATTCTTGAAGGGCGATACATGAAAATATGTTCACTTACCAATTGACCAAAGTCTTTGTCAGGAGTGACCATAAATACCTTAAAACCTTGTTTCTCTGCTTGTTTTGAAAGGGTTCCAATAAGGTCGTCGGCCTCATAGCCTTCTTGAACCACTATGGGAATATCCATGGCTTTAAGCAAGGATTCTATGTGAGGAATTGCGAACCGAATGGCATCAGGGGTTTCTTGACGATTCGCCTTATATTCTGCAAAGAGTTCAGAGCGCTCTGTGCTTCCTCCTTTGTCAAAACATACGGCTATATACTCTGGCTTTTCGCGTTTTATGAGATCTAATAACGCATTCATAAACCCCATAATTGCCGAGGTGTCTTCGCCCTTTGAATTTACTCTAGGATTCTTGATCAATGCGAAGTACCCCCTGAAAATAATCGCGTAAGCGTCGACCAGAAAAAGTCTCTTTGCGGTAGTATCACTCATGTTAAAGCAGTCAAGAAAGTGCAAGATAGAGGAATTTTAACTGTGCCAAGGGGTTTTAAAACGTACTTTTGCGGTATAAATGTGAGCCGTGTTTTACCTCTTTTTTGCCCTCTTTTATATAACTCTGCTTTTTTATGGCTACAGCGCCATACGGGTGCTTGCGCAATCTAAATGGTTAGTCATAAGTTTTTGGGCGGTTGCTTTGGGACTTTTTGTTTCGGGATTTGTTTTACGCGCCTTGAATGTTTCTTTGGGCACGCAGACAGAACTCTATTTAACTGGCCTTCTGTTTGCCGTCACTTTTGGACTAATGGTGCTTAGTTTCTTTTTGATACTCGAAGATATTGTTCGTTTAATAGCATGGACCAAGAGTAAGCTAAAGTCTTTTTTTGGCGCGCCTCAGTCTACTCGTATAGATCGAAGGCGTTTTATTAGTGCCACTGCGGTTACGGTAGGAGCACTTCCGTTTTCGTCTTTGATAATTGGCATGGGTGCGCGTAATAAATATACTCTGCACACCTATGATCTTGTTTTTGATCGATTACCTAAGTCTTTCGATGGATACACGATTGTGCAGATTTCAGATCTTCATCTAGGCAGCTTTGCCTCCCTTGAAGAGTTTCAACCCGGACTGGATAGTATCAATGATCAAGCTGCTGATTTACTGCTTTTCACAGGTGACATGGTAAATAATCAATCTGCAGAGGCGTTACCATACATTGAAGCATTGGCTGGGTTGAGTGCTACAGACGGAAAGTTTGCAGTGCTTGGCAATCACGATTACGGAAGCTATAATCGTGATTTTGATGAAGAGATGGCCCGTGAAGATGTGCGTAATTTATTGTCTATACAACAACAAATGGGCTTTAAGACCTTAAATAATGAAAGCCTAAGGATTTATAGAGGAGAAGACTACTTTAATTTGGTAGGTGTAGAGAATTGGGGAACAGGAAGATTTCTAAAGGCGGGAGACTTGAAGCAGGCCACCGCAGATATAGATGAAAGCGTGTTTACACTTTTGATGTCACACGATCCTTCGCATTGGGAGGCTGAGGTGCTTGGGCACGATAAAAAGATCGATTTGTGTTTGAGCGGTCATACCCATGGTTTTCAATTTGGTGTTGAAATCGCTGGATACAAATGGAGTCCGATACAATACAGGTACCCCCAATGGGCTGGAATGTACGAGAAGAATAACCTACTCTTAAATGTGAATCGCGGTTTTGGTTTTTTGGGGTATCCTGGTCGTTTTGGAATTTGGCCCGAAATCACCCGTATTAGGCTAAAATCGAGTGAATACGGCACGGTTGAATAGCAATTTTACTAACTTGCAGCACCAATTGATTTACGCATGTCAAAATTTGGTGATTTAATCGACTTAGAAGTTCCAGTTCTGTTCAATTTTTATGCAGAATGGAACGACGCTTCTCTTTCAATGACGCCTGTGCTCAAAGATGTAGCCGCAGCCTTAGGCGATAAGGCAAAGGTAATCAAGATTGATGTAGACAAAAACCAAGAACTTTCTCAGGCGTTACGCATTAAGGGACTGCCCACCTTAATTATCTACAAAAAGGGGGAAATGATGTGGCGACAAAGCGGTGAACTCGATGCCAACACTCTTTTAGGTATAATTAGCGAGTACGTTTAGTCTTAGGTTGATCACTCCTCTGCCTCGTACTGGGTATTTTCTAAAATAATAACCAAGTCGTTAATATAGCTATTGTATTGGACTGTATAGGGTGCTACAAAGTCTTCGTCGCCTGCTTCGGTCGATAGGTCTAATACCCTTCGTGTGGCTTCTAAATCACTGTAAATTTCTTCAATACGCCGGTAGCTCTCTTCGGCATTCAAGGTCGTGTAATAGGCCAAATGATCGAGATATAGGGTCAATAATTCAGCGGATAATTTCTGCGCTTTCTCTACAGCTGAAACGGCGTAATATCCTTGAATAAAGGGCTCGACAAATGCATAGAATTTAAAGGCACTTATCGGCATTTTTTCAACTGCTCTGTCGATGACTTCTTCGGCTTTTTCAAACTGCTGCTCTGCTATCAGCTGCTCGACCAATCTGGCCATATTGCTTCTAAAAGAAATTCCTTGCGCTCTAGTCTGTGGGTCTATGTACACCGATGGGTCTTCTGAATTACCCCATTCCCAATCCATCACAATCGAATACATAAGTTCGGTATCTATTCTACCCATATCGAATGCTCCGCTGTCTTTAGAAAAAATAGGAACTAGTTTATACACTAATCCGTCTAACTGCAGATAGTCTTTCATGTAAAGGTATTCTCCCGAATCAAGGCTTCCGCCTGAAAAATAGATCGGACGCTCCCAATTATTAGTATGGAGCATATCCAACATCAATAGTCTATTTTTTGGAAGCGCACTCTTGGGAAGATCAATGTCGATATGATCCACAATTAGAGTGGAGTCTTTAGCAGAGACTATACCCGATTTTAGTACGGCGTTTTTATCTACAGGAACGCGTATTTTATGCGTAGGGTAATAAACAATGTCTAGCTGTTCTTCTTTAAAGTCACTCATGTCTGCTCCCTGCTGTCGCATGAGGTAACTAAGCTTGGTTTCTGGTTTTCCGCTGCTGACCCAGTCCATGAATCTGCTGAGCTCCCATCGTTCTTCTGCTAATTCTGGGACAGGCTGATAATAAATTACATCTCGAGTTCCAAATCGGTATTGATTATGCGTGAGTTGAGACGGAATGGGTTCACTCTCGTAGGCCTTTGCGCTTCATTTGATCGATGTACCAATCGGTGGCCAATAAGCTAGAGTTAACCACTCTAACATCGGTACGATATCCTTCAATTTCTTGCATATACCAAAGTGGAAAGGTGTCATTGTCTCCAATGGTAAAAAGCAGGGATCCTCGGTCTTCAGCACAAGAATCGAGGTAGGCCATAGCCGTAGATCGGGCAGTCTTGCGGTTAGACCGGTCGTGATCATCCCAGTTTTCAAAGGCCATTAGTAGCGGAACCGCTAGCAAGCACATTGCGGTTGTACCCAAAGCTAACTTGGTGGTTCTTTGCTTAGTCGCGGAGGCTACGAGGTCGAAAAGTGCTAATGCCCCAAAACCTACCCACAGGCTAAAAATAAAGAACGACCCTACCAAGGAGTAGTCGCGCTCTCTAGGTTGAAAGATGGTCGGATTGGTGTAGAATTGAATAGCTAGCCCGGTGAATAAAAAATAAACCAAAAGCACATAAAACGATTTCCATTGATGCCTCGCGTGATAATAGATACCTATCAATCCGAGCAAAAGCGGCAAAAAGAAATACGTGTTTCGAGCCTTGTTATTTAAAAGGTCGTCGGGTAAATTTGATTGATTGCCAAGGCGAACACTGTCTATAAATGTAATGCCGCTCAACCATTCTCCATTAGCGTTAAAGCGCCCTTGTTCATCGTTTTGCCTACCTACGAAATTCCAAAAGAAATAACGCCAGTACATATAGTTAAACTGAAAATCGATGAGATAACTCATATTTTGGCCAAACGTCGGAGGTTTCACCTCTATATACTCTGCGAAATTCTTTAAAAAATCCAGGTATTGAGCGGTATCTATTTCACCCTCATTGCTCATTTGTTTAAACTGGGCGATTGCGCTTCTTAGCTCAGCGTCTCCTTGGTAACGTGGGTTAATACTGAAGTCGAGCCTTCCGTAGTAGCGCATATAATTCTCTGCAGAAGAAGCGCTCCACATTCGAGGCAATAAACCTACGTGATTTGGGTTGGGTCCTTGTAATGCGTCTTTGTAGGTGTTAACGATTTCGTAGCGCCTTAACTTTTCGTTCTTCTCGTACTTTGGAGTTCCGTCTTGATCAGGGCCTGCGGTAGCGAAGTAGTCTGAATAATAAGAACCGTAGAAAGGGCTTTCTGGCGCCGGATACTGCTCGCGATTATAATAGGCTAAAAGCGCACGAGCATCTTCTGGATTGTTTTCATTGACCACTGTTTGGGCATTGGCTCTAATAGGTAACAACAGCCAGGTAGAGAATCCGAGAATCAAAAAAAGAACCATGTGAGCCGTCAGATGTAGGTTGGCTAACTGTCTTTTTTTACTAAGTTGGATTATGTAGAGAAGTAGAGCTGAGATAGCTACTGCGGTGATAATAGATCCAGAATTAAATGGAAGCCCTATTTCGTTGACGAAAAATACTTCTGTGGCACCAAAGAGTTTTAGTATATAGGTTAAGGAGAATCGATAAACCAGAAAAAGAAGGGCGACTACACCTATATTGGCTAAGACAAAGTTTTTGGGAGTAATGCGCTCTGTTTTCTTAAAGTAGTAAAGAAGCCCGATAGAGGGGATCGCCAGAAAACCCATGAATTGAATACCAAATACAAGCCCAATGACAAAGGCAATAAGAACTAGGTAGCGGTCGCCTTGAGGCTCTGATAATCGATCGGTCCACAATATACCAAGCCAAAGCAGCAGTGCCATTACAAGGCTTGCCATGGCGTAGACTTCTGTTTCAACGGCATTAAACCAAAAGCTATCTGAGAAGCAAAGGGTTAGCGCACCGACTAAGGAAGCCCCTAGAATGGCGATAATAGAGGCCTGATCTAAAGCTTCTTCTTTTGCCTTGTTTTTGAATCGACTTCTGACCCACTTCTCTCCGAGATTAGAGATGATTTTGAAGGTAAAGAAAATGGTAAAAGCGCTTGAAACCACGGAGACCCAATTTACCATCAGTGCTATTTTCAGGGGGTTCGCAAAAGCGAAAGAGGCGAAAAAAGCACCAATGAGTTGAAACAAAGGTGCCCCTGGAGGGTGACCTACCTGTAGTTTGGCTGAGGTCGAAATGTATTCGCCAGCATCCCAAAAACTACTCGTAGGTTCGACTGTTAGCGCATAAACCATAAGCGCAACAAAAAACACACCCCACGATAATAGGCGTTCAGATCGTCTGAGTTCTAACTGCATCATAACACTGTTTTCAAGCCCATATTAGCTCGACGAAATTAGCGTTTTTAATTTTTGCAGATTCTAAGAATAGTTTAAATTTGCAGCCTCGATTGAGTAATGGCCTATGGTGTAATTGGTAACACAGCTGATTTTGGTTCAGTCGTTCAAGGTTCGAGTCCTTGTAGGCCAACATCTTTTTCATGAGTGTTCTTGTGAACGCTGAAAGAGCTTAAAAGAGGGGACAGCAGTCCCCTCTTTTGTTACTATAGGATGAGTGAAACGTTTAGAAAAGAGGTTACAGCGCTATTAGATGCTTTTTTTACAGAGCGTCCAGATATTTTTTTGATAGAACTGAACATTGGCTCTGACCTTAGTATAAAGGTGGTTGTAGATGGTGATAGTGGAATTAGCGTAAACGATTGTATTGAAGTCTCTAGAGCTATTGAGCATCACTTAGATAGAGAAAAGTATGACTTCTCTCTTGACGTTCTTTCGGCAGGGGCTTCGGCTCCTTTGAAACTCTTAAGGCAATACCCGCAGCATGTAGGTAGAACCTTGAAAGTTGAGACTGCTGAAGGTAGTTTTAAGGGGGAGTTTACGGAGATTAGTGATCAAATGATTACTTTAAACTGGAAGGAACGTCAGCCCAAAGCTATTGGAAAGGGAAAGGTAACCGTAGAATGCGAACAAAAAATTGATTTTGACCATATAATTAAAGCACAAATAGAAATAACTTTTTAACCCCTGATCATGGAAAATTTAGCACTTATAGAATCATTTTCGGAGTTTAAAGACGATAAGTTTATCGATCGAGTAACCCTAATGGCGATTCTTGAGGAGGTGTTTAGAAATACGCTTAAAAAGAAGTTTGGTTCAGATGATAATTTCGATATCATTATCAACCCAGATAAGGGAGATTTAGAGATTTGGCGTAATCGCGTTGTGGTAGATGACGGAATGGTAGAAGACGAAAACGAAGAAATTTCGCTCTCAGAAGCGCGCAAAATAGAGCCCGATTTTGAAGTGGGCGAAGACGTTTCTGAAGAAGTTAAGCTCATAGACCTTGGGCGCCGTTCTATTTTGGCTCTAAGACAGAATTTGGTCGCTAAAATCCAAGAGCACGATAACACTACCATTTATAAGCAATTTAAAGACTTAGAAGGAGAGTTGTTTACTGCTGAGGTGCACCACATTCGTCACAAGGCTATTATATTGCTAGACGATGAGGGTAACGAGGTAATTTTGCCTAAAGATCGCCAGATTCCATCTGACTTTTTTAGAAAAGGAGATAACGTCAGAGGAGTTATTGAAAGCGTAGAGTTGAAGGGGAGTAAGCCGACCATTATTATGTCACGTACCTCGCCTAAATTTTTAGAACAATTGTTCTTTCAAGAGATTCCTGAGGTTTTTGACGGACTCATCACTATTAAAAAGGCAGTGAGAATTCCTGGCGAAAAAGCAAAAGTAGCGGTAGATTCTTACGAC
The DNA here is from genome assembly GCA_018402205.1 of Flavobacteriaceae bacterium. Classification (GTDB taxonomy): domain Bacteria; phylum Bacteroidota; class Bacteroidia; order Flavobacteriales; family Flavobacteriaceae; genus UBA3478. The sequence continues at coordinate 621,600 of JAGYIX010000003.1, read as the reverse complement.
GATCGCATAGACCCTGTAGGAGCTTGTGTGGGGATGAAAGGGTCTAGAATTCACAGTATTGTTCGTGAATTAGGTAATGAAAATATTGACGTTATAAACTGGACGAATAATAAGCAGCTCTTAGTTACTCGAGCACTTAGTCCTGCTAAGGTAAGCTCGGTTAAATTGAATGACGATAATATGACCGCTCAGGTTTATTTGAAGCCTGAAGAGGTTTCTAAAGCGATCGGAAGAAGTGGTCATAATATTAGGCTTGCAGGCCAATTAACCGGATATGAGATTGATGTCTTTAGAGAAGGGGTCGAAGAAGACGTTGAGCTTACTGAATTTTCGGATGAGATTGATGCTTGGATCATTCAGGAATTCAAAAAGATCGGATTAGACACTGCACGCAGTGTTTTAGAACTCGACATAGAAGACCTAATTAAACGCACAGATCTTGAAGAAGAGACTGTACGTGAGGTGGTTAGAATACTAAAATCTGAATTTGAAGACTAAATTTTATATTTGCATTAGTACCTCCGCCTTTAAAAAACAATAGACGAACCACATTTTATGTCTGAATTAGAAACCATACGATTAAACAAAGTACTTCGTGAACTCAATATCTCACTCGATCGTGCGGTAGAGCATCTAAAAGAGAAAGGTCATGAGATTGAGGCCCGCCCGACCACTAAAATCAGTGGCGAGGTGCACCAAGTGCTCTTAGATGAGTTTCAGACAGACATGTCTAAAAAGGCTGCTTCGCAAGAGGTGAGTGAAGAAAAACGCAAAGAGAAAGAGGCGTTACTTCAACAGATTGAAAAAGAGCAAGAAGAAAGGCGACAAGCCAAAGAGAAGAAAGACAACGAGATTATTAAGGCTAAGACCAACCTAATTAAGCCAAAAACAGTCGGAAAAATTGATCTTGAGCCCAAAAAATCTGACCCTATACCCGAACCTACACCCGAACCTACACCCGAACCCGTTCAAGAGCCTGCAGAAGAACCGGTGAAGGTAGAAGTCAAAGAGGAACCTGAAATTAAAGTAGAGACTACCGAAATTGAAAAGGTAGATACAGTTGTTGAGGCAGAGGTTCAAGGTACAGAGATAGTAGAAAATGGGGAAGAAGTGGTTGAAGTGGTTGAAGAACCTAAGGCGGCAGAGGGTGTATCTGATCAATTCAAGACGCAGTATAAAAAGCTTTCTGGTCCAAAACTTACCGGGACCACTATAGATCTCTCTCAATTTGAAAAGAAAAAGAAAGAGCCTGCAGCAGCCGGATCTGCCGCTCAAAATGCAGATCGAAAACGAAAGCGCAAGCGTATTCTCAATGATAAGAATGATACTAACCAGCGCAACCAGCTAGCCAAAGGCAAACAACAAACCCCTACTGTAAGGGCTGAGCCTAGTGATGAAGAAGTGCAGCGACAAGTTCGTGAGACCCTTGAAAAACTGCAAGGAAAGAGTTCGAAGGGTAAAGGGGCAAAGTACCGTCGCGAGAAAAGAGACCTGCATAAACAGCAATCTGATAAAGAACTCGAGCAACAAGAGCTTGACAGTAAAATTTTGAAAGTCACAGAATTCGTTACTGTGAACGAGGTGGCCACCATGATGGATGTTTCAACTACTCAGATCATCTCGGCTTGTATGTCTTTGGGTATAATGATGACGCTGAACCAGCGTCTTGATGCTGAAACACTTTCAATTGTAGCTGAAGAATTTGGTTTTGAAGTGGAGTTTGTGCAAACAGAACTTGAAGAAAACTTAGTTAACCACACCGAAGACCCTGAAGAACTCTTGAAGCCACGAGCACCCATTGTTACTGTAATGGGTCACGTTGATCATGGAAAAACTTCTTTGTTGGACTACATTCGAAAAGAAAATGTAATTGCCGGAGAAAGCGGTGGAATAACCCAACATATTGGGGCTTATTCGGTTACCCTTGAAAACGGTCAGCGCATGACCTTTTTAGACACACCAGGTCACGAGGCATTTACGGCAATGCGTGCAAGAGGTACACAAGTGACCGATATTGTGATCATTGTTATTGCTGCAGACGACAATATTATGCCTCAAACCAAAGAGGCTATAGCCCATGCTCAAGCGGCCGGAGTGCCAATTATTTTTGCTATTAATAAGGTAGACCGTCCTGAGGCTAATCCAGAAAAAATAAAAGAAGGTTTGGCAGGAATGAACCTGCTAGTGGAAGATTGGGGGGGTAAAATTCAGTCTCAAGACATTTCGGCTAAAACAGGTCAGGGAGTAAACGAGCTTTTAGAAAAGGTATTGCTTGAGGCAGAGTTATTAGAACTTAAAGCGAACCCTGATCGAAGAGCAGCAGGTACTGTGGTAGAAGCTTTTTTAGATAAGGGAAGGGGCTATGTATCTACTGTGCTTGTGCAAAACGGATCACTATCTATTGGAGATTTTGTTTTAGCCGGAACCTCTAGCGGTAAAGTAAAAGCGATGCAAGATGAGCGCGGAAATGCGGTCAAAAAGGCCGATCCGGCTACGCCTATATCTATCCTAGGACTTGACGGAGCTCCGCAGGCTGGAGATAAATTTCTGGTTTTAACAGATGAGAAAGAAGCGAAACAGATCGCTTTAAAACGTATGCAGCTGCAGCGCGAGCAGAGCGTAAGATCACAGCGTCAATTAACACTTGATGAAATTGGTAGACGTATTGCCATTGGAGATTTCCAAGAGTTAAATATTATTTTAAAAGGGGACGTAGACGGTTCTGTAGAAGCTCTTAGTGATTCGTTCCAAAAGCTATCTACTGAAGAAATTCAAGTAAAGATTATTCACAAAGGTGTTGGCGCAATTACCGAATCGGATGTTTTATTAGCTAGTGCTTCTTCGGCTGTAGTGATCGGATTTAACGTTAGGCCAATGGGTAATACACGCATTATTGCCGAGAGAGAAGAAGTTGATGTGCGCACCTACTCTATTATTTATGACGCCATTGACGATATTAAAATGGCCATGGAGGGCATGCTTAGCCCAGAGATGAAAGAAGAAGTCAGTGGAACAGCCGAAATTCGCGAGACGTTTAAAATCTCTAAAATTGGAACAATTGCGGGCTGTATGGTTCTAACAGGAAAAATCTTCAGAAATTCAAGCATTCGAATTATTCGCGAGGGGGTAGTTATTCACGACGGAGAACTCTCTTCACTCAAGCGTTTTAAAGACGATGCTAAAGAAGTGGCCAAAGGGTATGACTGCGGGGTTCAAATCAAGAACTTTAACGACATTCAGATTAACGATCAAATAGAGGCATACAGCGAAGTCGCTGTTCAGAAAAAACTCTAGTTTATTTCTCGACTGCCAGGTCTTAATAAGATGGCCGAAGGAAATAGTTTTCTAATTTCAGAAAACGCCTTTTCTGCCTCTATGCGGTCAGCGAAATACTGAAGTCGCACCCTATAAGTAGGTGACTCAAAAGTTAACTTCAGTTCTTTTTGAGAAAAAAAGGAGTCGTTGCGCTCCCTAAGGGCGTGAAATTCTTTCATCAAAATAGTAGACTGTTCAAGAGTTCCAAAACCCAACTGTATCTGATAATCGGGTAAAGACCTTAAATGATCGGCATAAATGGCTGCCATTGTTTCGTATTGTTTCGTCATTTTCACTTCTATCTTAGAGTCAAAACCCGATTTTTTAAGTTGCTGATTTTGAGCAAATAATCCAGTTGAAGCAAGAAAGAATACTCCTATAGATAAGCGGTAGATTTGATTAGATGTTAATTTTTTGAGCATGCAGTAAAGATAGTATTCTACGCAAAAAGCACTCCTTAAACAGTTTAATTATTTAGAATAAAAATAAATTGAATTATGGGGTTTAGGTACTTTTTTTTAACTCCTCTTGGCCGTATTTTTGTGCCAATTTAAAGAAGATCAAATAGGATCTTAATTTGTTCGACATTTTGTCTAATTGAGAGTTTATGAAAGTTATACCTAGCCGCCTTTCAACTATTTTCTCGGCACTGCTCTTTGCGCTGATAATAACTCCTTCTTTGGCCCAAGATGCCGAAGCTTCGGGAGATCCTGTTGCAGGGAAACAGCTGTTCAATCAAAATTGTGCTGCCTGCCATGCCCTTAATCGCAAAATGACTGGTCCGGCACTGGCTAATGTCGAGCAGCGTCTTTACGAAGATGAAGGGTTAGACAAAGAGTGGCTATACACATGGATTAAGAATAGTGCGGGTATGATCTCGGCTGGGGATGATTACGCCAACCGCATTTACAACGAATACAACAAAGCGGCGATGACTGCGTTTCCAACGCTTTCTAACGCCGATATCGACAATATTTTGGCTTACACAGCTGCTCCGCCTCCTGCGGCTCCAGTGGCGGCCACTGCCATTCAAGCGGTAGCTGTTTCTGATGGAAATTCAAGCACCAATGACCTTGTATTAGCCGTTCTCTCTTTTGTGCTTATCGTGCTTATAGCTATGCTTTATTTAGTCAATAAGACTTTAAGGCAAATCGCCACGGCTAACGGTATCGAAATTCAAGAGCGCGCTAAGAGAACTCCTATTTGGAAGGCCTTCGTTCAGAATCAGTTTTTAGTATTTGTTTCTGTAATAGTGCTGCTACTTGCAAGCGCTTATTTCGCCTATGCCTATATGATGCAGATAGGTATTGATCAAGGCTATGCTCCGGTTCAGCCTATTCATTATTCGCATAAAATTCATGCAGGAGACAACAAGATCGAATGTACTTATTGCCATAGCTCCGCGCGCGTTTCAAAACACTCTGGTATACCAGCGCTCAATGTGTGTATGAATTGCCACAAGTCGATCTATGAATACAAGGGCAATCCAGAAGGCCCTTCGGCTGAAGATTTGGCCAATGGCTATACGAATGAGTTTTACACAGCCGAGATTAAAAAGTTATACAAAGCCGTTGGATGGGACGAAGAGACCCAAAGCTACACCGGCGAATCTCAGCCAGTAGAGTGGGTGCGCATTCACAACCTTCCTGACTTTGTGTATTTCAATCACGCACAGCACTACAGCGTGGCTGGAGTAGAGTGTCAAACCTGCCACGGCCCAGTTGAAGAGATGGAAATTATGTATCAGCACGCCCCTTTAACCATGGGCTGGTGTATAAACTGTCACAGAGAAACCAATGTGCAGTTGACAACGAATCCGTATTACGAGAAAATTCACGAAGAGCTTTCTCAAAAATATGGAGTTAAAGAATTAACCGCTGCTCAAATGGGCGGACTTGAATGTGGTAAATGCCACTATTAATTACTCGGAATCCTAACTGATTATGGCGTCACATAAAAACTATTGGAAAAGCGAAGCTGAACTGTCTGAAAAGGATCAGGTCGTTGCTCAGTTAAAGCAAAATGAATTTGCTGAAACGCTTCCAGTGAATGATTTTCTAGAAGATGAGTCTACCTTAAAGGCTTCGGATACCTCGCGACGAGATTTCTTGAAATACGTTGGCTTTAGTACTGCTGCTGTCACACTGGCGGCTTGCGAAGGCCCGGTGAGAAAGTCTATTCCGTATGTGATTCAGCCCGATCAAATTGTTCCGGGAATAGCTAACTATTATGCCACAACCATTTCAGATGGGTACGATTTTGCCTCTATTTTAGTTAAAACACGAGAGGGTCGCCCCATCAAGATTGAAAATAATGACCGTGCTTCTCTATTTGGAGGAGCTAATGCTCGGGTACAGGCCTCGGTACTTAACCTCTACGATAAATACCGGCTTCAAGGGCCCTTAGCTGCTGGGTCAGATGTCTCTTGGGATGCCCTTGATACTGCAGTGATCGCTCGACTGAATGCATTGAGTGCTTCTGGCCAAAAGGCGGTAATTCTTTCGGGTACAAATGCCAGTCCTTCCTACAAGGCACTGATAGCTAGTCTCCAAGAGTCTTATCCTGCTGTTGAGCACCTTGCTTACGATGCGATCTCTTCTAGTGCTGCATTAGATGCTTTCGAGCAGATGTACGGAGAGCGCGCTCTTGCTGATTACGATTTTTCGAAAGCCGATTTAATCGTTTCGTTTGATGCCGATTTCTTAGGCGATTGGCAAGGCGGATCTTACGCTAAATCGTATGTGGCGAATCGGGTGCCAAAACAAGGTCAAATGTCGCATCACGTGCAGTTAGAGTCGAACATGACATTAACTGGAGCAAATGCAGATAAGCGCTTACCTATGACCTCTGCCGAAATAAAGCGTGCGCTTGCAGCATTGTATCGCGCGCTCGAAGGGGAGTCTATTACGGATTCGGATACTAGCATTTCTGGACACGTTCAGGCAATGGCTCAAAAACTAGTTGCCGCCGGTTCGAAATCAGTTGTTGTTTGCGGCCTAGATGATGTAAATGCGCAGCTTCTAACCCTAGCTATAAACAACATGCTTCAAAGTGAAGCTTTTGACAGCAATGCGCCTCGCTATTTGAGAAGTGCCAGTCATCAATCTATTCAAAATCTAATTGCCCAAATGAATAAGGGTGAGATCGGCGCCTTGTTTATCGATAAGGTGAATCCGGTATACAGCCTACCAAATGGTGTTGAATTTGCCGAAGCCATGCAAAAAGTAGGATTTACGGTTTGCAGTTCTTTTGCACTAAACGAGACCGCTGAATTGGCCTCTTTTGTGGCAGCTAATTCTCATTACCTAGAATCATGGGCAGATACTACGCCTAAAAAAGGGTATTACACGATTACACAGCCTACTATACGCAACCTTTTTGACACTAGACAATTCGAGGAGTGCCTCATGAAGTGGTCTGGTATTGAAGGTTCTTATCACGATTTTATCCAAGAAAATTGGAGAACTAATGTACTTCAGGGGGCTTCATGGAACAAAGCTGTACAAGATGGTTTATTTCAGACTGAAATCTCAGCCAGGTCTAGACAAACAGCTATAGCTAGTGAGTTTTTGGCTGCAGCACAGCGTCAATTGGCCTCAGCCTCTTCGGCCGGCTTGGAGTTAGTGCTCTACGCCAAAACCGGTATGGGAGACGGTCAAATGGCCAATAATCCGTGGTTACAAGAATTTCCAGACCCAATTTCTAGAGCCTCTTGGGACAACTATTTGACCATTTCAAAGGCAGATGCCGAAAGTTACGGACTCCAAAACGAGAACGTAGCTAATGGTGGTCTAGACGGAAGCTACGTTAAACTAACTGTTGGCGGGGTAACTCTAGATCGGGTTCCAGTGTTCATTCAACCAGGCCAAGCTAAAGGTACCGTCGGACTCGCATTGGGTTACGGCCGTAAAGTGGGCCTTCAGCCCGAAATGCAAACAGGAGTAAACGCCTACAAGCTGTATCTCGAATCCTCTAAGGTTCAAGAGGTAACCATAGAGAAGCAATCAGGAATGCATGAGTTTGCCTGTGTGCAGTTGCACAAAACCTTGATGGGTAGAGGGGATATCATTAAAGAAACTACGCTAGAAGACTTTATCAGTAAGCCGGCCTCAGAATGGAACGAGGTGCCTGTAGTCTCTTTAGACCACCAAGAGGTTCCAGCCAATACGGTTGATTTATGGGAGTCGTTTGACCGATCAGTAGGGCACCACTTTAACCTTTCGATTGACCTTAATGCGTGCACCGGTTGTGGAGCATGCGTTATTGCTTGTCATGCTGAGAACAATGTACCCGTAGTAGGTAAAAAAGAAATACGCGTTTCAAGAGATATGCACTGGCTGCGTATTGACCGTTATTATTCTTCTGAAGAGAGCTTTGCTGCTGACGATGAGAAGAAAGACAATTTCAACGGATTATTTGGTGAAAACGGAAGTCTTGGAGGCTTTGGAACTCTAGAAGATCCGTCTGCCAATCCGCAAGTGGCCTTCCAGCCTGTGATGTGTCAGCACTGTAACCACGCCCCTTGCGAAACGGTTTGCCCTGTTGCAGCCACCTCGCACTCGCGTCAAGGGCATAACCACATGGCCTACAACCGCTGTATTGGTACCCGTTATTGCGCTAACAACTGTCCGTATAAAGTGAGACGTTTCAACTGGTTTAGATACAATCAGAACGACGAGTTCGATTTTCATATGAACAACGACCTTGGTCGTATGGTGCTCAATCCTGATGTGAACGTGCGCTCACGCGGAGTAATGGAGAAATGTTCGTTCTGTATTCAACGTACTCAGAAGTCTATCTTAGATGCTAAGGCCGAAGGGCGTGCCGTTAAAGACGCTGAATTCCAGACGGCTTGTTCTGCCGCTTGTGATACTGGAGCTCTAGTTTTTGGAGACGTAAATGACAAAGAAAGTGAAGTGGCCAAACTCAAAGAAAGTGAAAGAATGTATCACTTGCTAGAGCATGTGGGCACTCAGCCAAATGTGTTCTACCACGTAAAAGTGCGTAATACAGAAAAAGCCTAACTAATAAATAAATAATACCATTTATGGCGTCGCATTATGAAGCTTCCATACGAAAACCGCTAGTAACTGGGTCAAAAAGTTACAGTGATGTTTCCAATGATATCGCAAGACCTGTAGAGGGCAGTGCTAATAAGCAGTGGTGGATTGTATTTAGCCTAGCTTTGGTAGCCTTTTTATGGGGGCTAGGGTGTATCATCTACACCATTTCTACCGGTATCGGAGTTTGGGGTTTGAATAAAACCGTTAACTGGGCCTGGGACATCACCAACTTTGTGTGGTGGGTTGGTATTGGTCACGCAGGAACGCTAATCTCGGCGGTACTTCTTCTATTCAGACAGAAGTGGCGTATGGCAATTAACCGCTCTGCGGAGGCGATGACCATCTTTTCAGTTATTCAGGCAGGGTTGTTTCCCATTATTCATATGGGGCGCCCATGGCTAGCCTTTTGGGTGTTGCCTATCCCGAACCAATACGGTTCGCTTTGGGTGAACTTTAACTCGCCACTGCTTTGGGATGTTTTTGCCATTTCGACCTACCTATCGGTGTCTTTGGTATTCTGGTGGACAGGTTTATTGCCTGACTTCGCCATGATCAGAGACCGCGCCGTAAAACCGTTTCAGAAAAAGATTTATAGCCTACTGAGTTTTGGTTGGACAGGAAGAGCTAAAGATTGGCAGCGTTTTGAAGAGGTTTCGCTAGTGCTTGCTGGCTTGGCTACTCCGCTCGTACTTTCGGTGCACACCATTGTATCTTTTGACTTTGCTACTTCGGTAATACCCGGATGGCACACCACCATCTTTCCACCTTACTTCGTAGCCGGAGCCATCTTCTCTGGATTCGCCATGGTAAATACACTGCTTATCATCATGCGTAAAGTGGTGGGACTAGAAGACTACATTACCGTTCAACACATTGAATTGATGAACCTGGTGATTATGATCACGGGTTCTATTGTGGGTTGTGCTTATATAACAGAACTATTTATCGCTTGGTATTCTGGCGTAGAGTACGAGCAGTACGCCTTCTTGAACAGGGCTACTGGTCCTTACGCTTGGGCCTACTGGGCGATGATGTCGTGTAATGTGTTTTCTCCGCAGTTCATGTGGTTTAAGCGTCTTCGCACAAGTATTATGTTCTCTTTCTTCATTTCGATTGTGGTAAACATTGGAATGTGGTTTGAGCGTTTTGTGATCATTGTGACCTCGTTGCACAGAGACTACCTTCCGTCTTCATGGACTATGTTCTCTCCGACCTTTGTGGATATCGGAATCTTTATCGGAACGATCGGATTCTTCTTTGTGCTCTTCTTGTTGTACTCTAGAACCTTCCCAGTGATTGCGCAAGCAGAGGTGAAGTCTATATTAAAGTCTTCGGGAGATCAGTACAAAGCACTTCGTGCTGAAGGTAAGCCACTTTATACTATGCCAAAAAGAGGAAAGGTAACGACTTACTCTGTTGAGGCTGATTCAATATCTAACCAAACTCACTAGTAAAGGCTATGGCATCAAAGATTTTTAGAGCACTTTACAATGACGACGACATTCTAATGAATGCCGTTAAGAAAGTTCGTGAAGCAAAGCACCACATTGAAGAGGTATATACTCCTTTTCCGGTACACGGTCTAGATAAGGCCCTAGGCCTAGACGAGACCCGACTTTCGATGGCTGCCTTTTTATACGGATGCCTTGGATTAACCGTGGCTACCGTGATGATGAACTACATCATGATAGAAGATTGGCCACAAGATATTGGAGGTAAGCCTAGTTTCACTTTTATTCAAAACATGCCCGCCTTTGTACCGGTGATGTTTGAAATGACCATTTTCTTTGCCGCTCACCTTATGGTGATCACCTTTTACCTCAAAAGCAAGATGTGGCCTTTTAAGAAGGCAGAGAATCCGCTTCCAAGTACTACTGACGCCACCTTCTTAATGGAAATTGCGGTGAAAGAAGGAGAAGAAGAGGCGCTTACAGAATTATTATTAGATACAGGAGCCGTTGAGGTTCAACTACCAAAAGAATAAGTTTATGAACGCTATACGTACGCTATTACTAACGGTATTCGTTGCCCTGTTAACCTCGGCTTGTTTTAATAAGAACAATCCGAACTATCAGTATTTTCCTGATATGTATGAGCCTATTGGTTATGAAACCTATGCAGAAGTGGGCTTTTTGCCTGAAAATACTTCGGCGCTCACTCCTGCTGAAAACACTATTCCTAGAGGATGGTTGCCTTATGAATTCGATAACACCCCTGCAGGCAAGTCGTTAGCTCGTGAAGATCAAGGAACATTACTGGCTGAAAATCGCTCAACAGATCTCGCCAAAGGCAAAGAGCTATACAATGTGTACTGCGCTATTTGTCATGGGCCAAAAGGTGACGGCCAGGGCCATTTGGTGAAGCGTGAAAAAATATTAGGAGTTCCTAGCTACGCCGATCAGGCGCGTAATATTAATATTGGAAGCACGTATCATACCATCTACTACGGATTAAATTCAATGGGCTCGTATGCAGCCCAATTGAGCAGTGAAGAGGAGATTTGGCAAATCTCTGCCTACGTGATGGAGTTAAAAAATGACCTAACCAAATAACTGAAGTGAACATGTATCAGTTTTCGCAACGTTTTAAACTAACTACTTATGTGCTTATGGCCTTGGGCCTGCTGGGATTGGCCTATGGATTTCTCTCTGCACCGAGCACCGTTGAAGAGGCTAAGGCCATGGTAGCTGCTCACGATTCAGATGGGCACGGTTCAGACCATGCTGATGAGTCTCACACAGCAGCAGATGCTCATAGTGCAGAGGCTGCTCACGCTCAAGATTCCCATGCTCCAGGGTACGAGACAGCTGCTCACGCAGACGACCACGAAACAGCCCATGACCAACACTTATTAGATCAGATGCGAAATCGCCCTTGGTCGGCATTTTACGTCAGTGCGCTTTTCTCCTTTTTAATTGCTTTGGGTGTTTTAGCGTTTTATGCTATTAACCGAGCAGCTCAGGCCGGATGGTCTCCGCTGCTATTTAGAGTGATGGAGGGGATTACGAGTTATTTGATTCCTGGTGGAATAATATTGTTTGTATTTTTTGTTCTATCGGCCTTGCACTTGAATCATGTTTTTGTTTGGATGGACCCTGAAGTGGTTGCACACGACGAACTCATTCGCAATAAAAGCGGCTACCTGAATCCCACATTTTTCTTAATTCGCGCCGCCTTCTTTATGGGCGGTTGGATCTTTTATCGCCAGTTTTCACGAAAGCTTTCATTAGCTCAAGAAACTGCCACAGATAACCGAAACTTTGTTCTGAACTTTAGACTTTCAGCAGGCTTCTTGGTTTTCTTTTTGATTACAGAATCGATTATGTCTTGGGATTGGATTATGAGTATAGATCCGCACTGGTTTAGTACTTTATTTGGATGGTATGTATTCGCTAGTTTCTTTGTTTCTGGAATTACGGTTATTGCTTTATTTACACTCTATCTCAAATCTAAAGGTCTTTTGGAGCAGGTAAATACTTCCCATATTCACGATTTAGCTAAATTCATGTTTGGTATTAGCGTGTTTTGGACCTACCTGTGGTTTAGTCAATTCATGCTTATTTGGTATGCAGATATCCCTGAAGAGGTAACTTATTATGTCATGCGTTTTGAGGAATACAACCTTCCCTTTTTAGGGATGTTGGTGCTTAATTTTCTTTTTCCATTGTTGGTGATCATGCGCAGCGATTACAAAAGAATACCTTGGTTTGTACAAACGGTGGGTATAGTTATTTTAATAGGTCATTACATAGACTTTTATATTATGATTATGCCAGGAAGCGTAGGCGCTCATTGGTCTATTGGAGTTCCTGAATTGGGAGGTATACTATTTTTCTCTGGTTTATTTTTATTTGTCGTAGCCACGGCACTAACCAAAGTTCCGGTTACCCCCAAAGGAAGCCCGCTACTTGAAGAGAGTAAACATTTTCACTATTAATTGAAACGCCTTAGTTTTTTACTATGACAACACCTTTGATTCTTGCCGTTCTAGTTTTAGTTGCAATTGCCATTTGGCAACTGGCTAAAATCTTTGAACTTTCTCAGATGGGTGCTGATCGTGCAAACGACCAAATTGCCAATGATTCAGATAATAAGTACAATGGGTACTTGTTATTCGCCTTTCTTGTTTTCATCTACGGAATCACCATCTTCAGTTTTGCCAAATACGGCAAGATGCTGCTACCTATTTCGGCATCTGAACACGGAGTAGATTACGATCGATTGATGTGGATTTCATTTGCCATTATTTTCTTTGTGCAAACCCTTACGCAATTCTTACTTCACTATTTTGGGTATAAGTATCGCGGCGAAAAAGGAAAAAAAGCTCTTTTTTATGCCGATAACGATCGACTCGAATTTATCTGGACTATTATTCCAGTAATAACCCTGGCTGCTTTGATATTGTATGGATTATACTCGTGGGTGAACATTATGGACATCAATGACGAAGACGACCCTCTGATAGTGGAACTTTATGCGCAGCAGTTCAATTGGACCGCTCGATACGGTGGGGACGATAATGTGTTAGGGGACGCTAGTGTTCGTTTAATTGATATCAATAAAGCGAATGTTTTGGGTCTTGATGAAGGAGATCCTAATGCTTCAGACGACGTTATCGTAAAAGAATTACACCTTCCTGTTGGACGTAAGGTTAACTTTTTAATGCGTTCTCAAGATGTGCTCCACTCAGCATATATGCCTCACTTTAGAGCACAAATGAACTGCGTTCCTGGTATGGTTACCCAGTTTTCATTTACCCCAACCGTTACTACAGAAGAAATGCGATTGAACCCTGATGTTATCGATAAAGTTAAGCGAACCAACGGTTTGCGTGCCCAACGCGCGGCTGCAGGGGATCCAGACAGCGACCCGTGGGAGTTTGATTACGTGCTGTTGTGCAATAAGATCTGTGGAAAATCGCATTACAATATGCAAATGAAAATTATAGTCGAGTCAGAAGAAGATTTCAATAAATGGTTAAAAGAACAAAAGACCTTTAGTGAAACTGTAACTGCTCTTCCTTAATTTTGTAATTGAAAAAGAAAATAGAAAAATAGTATACCTATTATGGACCACGCAGCAGAACACCATCACAAAGAAACCTTTATTACTAAATACATCTTTAGTCAAGATCACAAGATGATCGCTAAGCAGTATTTGATAACTGGTCTTATCATGGGATTTATTGGAATTGCCATGTCGCTTCTGTTTAGAATGCAATTGGCTTGGCCCGGTGAATCTTCTGTAGTTTTTAAAGCATTACTCGGAAAATGGGCTCCTGATGGCGTCATGGACGCCGACATTTATTTAGCCCTGGTCACTATTCACGGAACCATCATGGTTTTCTTCGTGCTTACAGCTGGGTTAAGCGGAACTTTTTCAAACCTACTCATTCCGCTTCAGATCGGAGCGCGTGATATGGCATCAGGATTTTTGAACATGGTCTCGTACTGGTTGTTCTTTATTTCTTGTGCAATTATGATAAGTTCACTTTTTGCTGAAGCTGGCCCTGCAGCAGCCGGATGGACGGTGTACCCTCCACTATCTGCTCTTCCGCAAGCACAACCCGGATCGGGCTTGGGTATGACGCTCTGGCTCGTCTCTATGGCCATATTTATTGCTTCTTCGCTGTTAGGTTCATTGAATTACATCGTTACCGTATTGAATCTGAGAACTAAGGGAATGACCATGACGCGTCTTCCGCTTACCATTTGGGCATTTTTTGTGACCGCTATTATTGGGGTGGTATCGTTCCCCGTTCTACTTTCGGCGGCATTACTACTGATCATGGACAGAAGCTTTGGAACTTCTTTCTTCTTATCTGACATCTTTATTCAGGGCGAGGTGCTCCACTATCAAGGAGGTTCTCCTGTACTTTACGAGCATTTGTTTTGGTTCTTAGGACACCCTGAGGTGTATATCGTGCTACTTCCGGCTTTAGGAATTACCTCTGAAGTAATGTCGACTAACGCACGCAAGCCAATCTTCGGATACCGCGCTATGATCGCCTCTATTTTAGGAATAGCCTTCTTGTCAACTATTGTTTGGGGCCACCACATGTTTATTTCTGGAATGAACCCATTTTTAGGCTCGGTATTTACCTTTACTACGCTGTTAATCGCTATTCCATCTGCGGTTAAGGCCTTTAATTACATCACTACGCTTTGGAAGGGTAACCTTCAACTGAATCCGGCCATGCTATTTTCAATTGGCCTAGTTTCGACCTTTATCACCGGAGGTCTTACAGGGATCATATTAGGAGATAGCACACTTGATATTAACGTTCACGACACCTATTTCGTAGTAGCCCACTTTCACTTGGTGATGGGTATTTCTGCGCTATACGGATTGTTTGCAGGGGTATACCATTGGTTCCCTAAACTGTTCCAAGGGCGTCTCATGAATAAAAATATGGGTTATGTGCATTTTTGGGTTACCGCAGTAGCCTCTTACGGGGTATTCTTTCCGATGCACTTCGTAGGTATGGCAGGTGTTCCAAGAAGATATTACCAGAATACAGCCTTTCCAATGTTTGACGAACTTACTGATGTTCAAATACTAATGACAGTTTTTGCTCTGATTGCTGCCGCCGCTCAGTTGGTCTTCGTTTATAACTTTATTCATTCTATATTCTACGGTCAAAAGGGCGAGCAAAACCCTTGGAAATCGAATACCTTAGAGTGGACTACGCCAACAGAGCATATTCACGGTAACTGGCCCGGAAAAATTCCGGAAGTTCACCGTTGGTCTTACGATTACAGCAAAACTTACGAAGACGGATCTTATATTATCGAAGGTCAAGATTTTGTTCCGCAACACATACCTCTTCAAAAAAATGAAGAAGAGCTTAATCATTAGAGTTTCTCTTTTATAAAACGTGTATGGGCCCCGCAAATTTGCGGGGCCTTTTTTTGATGAATGCACTACCTTTAGAGGAAGATGTCTGTTGACTATGAATGAAAATCTCGATCCATCAGGGGCACATTTTGAGCGTGAAGATTTTGAAGTAGAGCGCGTTTTGCGCCCTCAAGGCTTTGACGATTTCGCCGGCCAAGAGGCGGTATTAGAAAACCTTAAGGTTTTTGTTGAAGCGGCTAATCAGCGCGACGAAGCTTTAGATCACACGCTGTTGCATGGCCCACCAGGGTTAGGTAAAACCACCTTGGCTCATATTCTAGCCAACGAGTTAGACGTCTCTATTCGAGTGACCTCAGGCCCCGTTTTAGACAAGCCAGGTGATTTGGCCGGATTGCTAACAAACCTTGAAGAACGCGATGTTCTTTTTATTGATGAGATTCACCGATTAAGCCCCGTAGTTGAAGAGTACCTGTACTCGGCTATGGAAGATTTTAAGATCGATATCATGATCGAAACAGGCCCGAATGCACGATCAGTACAGATTCATTTAAAACCGTTTACGCTTATTGGAGCCACTACACGATCAGGATTACTGACCGCGCCAATGCGTGCCCGCTTCGGTATTCAATCTAGACTTTCTTACTACAATACAGAGTTACTTTCGACAATCGCTAGCCGAAGCGCAGAGATTCTAAAGGTGATTATTACTGAAGATGCAGCTTTTGAAATTGCCAGACGAAGTAGAGGAACACCGCGTATCTGCAATGCCCTACTTCGAAGAATCCGGGATTTTGCACAGATTAAAGGTAATGGTCAAATAGATCTGGATATTGCGCGTTATGGACTTAAGGCACTTAATGTAGATGCTTTTGGATTGGACGAAATGGATAATAAAATACTCCTTACTCTTATCGACAAGTTTCAAGGGGGCCCTGTTGGAATAAACACCCTTGCGACAGCCGTTTCTGAAAATGCAGAAACGCTTGAAGAGGTGTATGAACCTTTCTTAATTCAAGAAGGATTTTTAGTGCGTACTCCCCGCGGCAGAGAAGCGACAGTTTTGGCGTATAAGCATCTGGGAAAGGATCGCAGTGGTACTCAAACCGGACTTTTTTAATTCAATGCCTGCTTTTTATGCAAAAAGATGAGCGCCTTATTCGAAGATCTCAATGGATTAAGGAGGCTGCCACACGTCATGGTTTTGAGGCTTGTGGAATCGCTCGCGCCGAATTCTTAAGCGATCACGCCCCAGCCTTAGAGCGTTGGTTAAAACAGGGCATGCAAGGTAAAATGGCTTATATGGAGCGCAACATAGATAAGCGCCTCGATCCCAGAAAGCTTGTAGATGGGGCCAAAACGGTGGTTTCGTTGCTCTTTAATTATTATCCGCCCGAAACAGCGCGATTTAAACAAAATCATTTTAAGATCTCTAAATATGCCTATGGCGAAGATTATCACCACCTTATTAAAGAGCGACTAAATAACTTACTAGCTGAACTTAGAGAAGAGGTGGGTGAAGTTGGAGGCAGGGCTTTCGTAGATTCAGCACCTATTCTTGAGAGGGCTTGGGCGGAGCGATCAGGATTGGGTTGGATTGCAAAGAGTAGTAACCTAATCCATAAGCGACTGGGTTCATTTTTCTTTTTAGCCGAGCTTATAATCGATTTAGAGTGCGCATATGACCATCCGATCACTACAGATCACTGCGGAACGTGCACCGCCTGCATAGATGCCTGCCCCACTCAGGCCATTGTTAGCTCAAAAGTGGTAGACGCTAATAAGTGTATCTCTTATTTTACCATTGAATTAAAGGAGGCTATTCCTACTTCTTTTAAAGATCAATTCGATCATTGGGTATTTGGTTGTGATACCTGCCAAGACGTTTGCCCATGGAATCGTTTTGCTTCACCTCATAATGAGGCGCGCTTATTGCCCTCACAAGAATTGATCGATATAGATAAAGAGGCTATGATTGAGCTTACAGAGGAAACCTTCGGACGGGTCTTCGCCAAGTCGGCCGTGAAGCGAACTAAGTTCAGCGGCCTTAAGCGCAATATCGAATTTTTGAAAGGCTAGGCTGCCAATTTAATTTATCTTTGATTACCCTTATTTTAACAAAGAAAGCATATGAGTGATGCGCGACAAAGGCGCGAAGCTTTGGTATATCACGCCAAACCTCAGCCCGGTAAAATAAAGATTGTTCCAACTAAACCTTATCAGACTCAGCGCGATTTAGCCCTTGCATATTCTCCTGGGGTTGCAGAGCCCTGTTTGGAAATTGAAAAAAATCCGACCGATGTATACAAGTACACCGCTAAGGGCAACATGGTCGCAATTATCACTAACGGAACTGCTGTTTTAGGATTAGGTGATATTGGTCCACTCGCTGCTAAACCAGTGATGGAGGGTAAAAGCCTTCTTTTTAAGATTTTTGCAGATATAGACGGAATCGATATTGAGATTGACACCAAAGACGTTGATGAATTTGTAAATACCGTTAAACTTATTGCACCCACCTTTGGAGGTATCAATCTCGAAGACATAAAGGCTCCTGAAGCCTTTGAGATTGAGCGTCGTTTAAAGGAAGAGCTAGACATACCGGTGATGCACGACGATCAGCACGGCACCGCCATAATCTCTGCCGCTGCATTGCTCAATGCTTTAGAGATCGCCGAGAAGCGCATAGAAGAGGTGCGGATTGTGGTGAGTGGGGCCGGAGCTGCCGCGGTTTCATGCACCAAACTGTACAAGGCCTTTGGAGCTCGTGCAGAAAATATTGTTATGCTGGATAGCAAGGGGGTTATTCACAAACAAAGAGAAAACCTCGACGCCTCCAAGCTAGAATTTGCCACTGATCGAAGTATTGATACCCTAGAGGAGGCTATGAAAGATGCCGATGTGTTCATCGGACTTTCTATTGCTAATATAGTGACAGAGAAAATGTTACTCAGCATGGCAGAGAATCCAATTGTTTTTGCCATGGCTAATCCAGACCCTGAAATCGATTATAATTTGGCCGTTCGTACCCGAGAAGATGTAATTATGGCTACGGGCCGTTCAGACCATCCTAATCAGGTTAATAATGTGTTGGGGTTTCCGTTTATATTCAGAGGGGCTTTAGATGTTAGGGCTACAAAGATTAATGAAGCGATGAAAATGGCTGCCGTACGCGCCCTCGCTGAACTCACCAAAGAGCCCGTTCCTGAACAAGTTAATATCACTTATGATATTACTCGGCTTACCTTCGGAAGAGAGTATATTATTCCCAAACCTTTTGATCCACGCCTAATTAGTAAGGTTCCGGTAGCTGTGGCAAAGGCGGCTATAGAATCGGGAGTGGCTCAGCTCGAGATCACAGACTGGGAGCGTTACGAAGACGAGCTAATGGCCCGATCGGGGAACGACAATAAATTTATTCGCTCACTTCACGATAAGGCAAAGTCGAATCCTAAGAAAGTGGTTTTTGCTGAGGCAGATCAGATAGATGTCTTAAAAGCGGCTCAATTCGTATACGATGAAGGAATCGCTATACCTATTCTTCTTGGAGACAGAGAAGTGATCAGCAGCCTCAAGGAAGAGCTTGAGTTTGATGCTGACTTACTTGTACTTGATCCTGGTGAAGATGAAGAGCAAGAAAGAAGAGATGTATACGCGAATCTGCTTTGGAATCGCGGGGAGCGCAACGGGGTTCAGCCTTACAGTGCACGAGTGCGCATGGAGCACCGCAATTACTACGGCCCCATGATGGTGCTCAGCGGAGAAGCTGACGCCATGATCTCGGGATACTCACGATCGTTTCCGAAAGTCTTGATACCCGTTCTTGAAACGGTTGGTAGAGGGGCAGGGGTGAAGCGCGCTTCAACTATGAATATCATGATTAGCCCACGAGGCCCTATGTTCTTGGCAGACACGGCCATTAACATTGACCCCACAGCTGAAGAACTGGCCGAAATTGCCGTAATGACCGCAAAAGAAGTGCGGGCATTCGGATTCGAGCCCATTATTGCTATGCTCTCTTTCTCAAACTATGGGTCATCGAAGCATCCGCAGGCCAAAAAGGTTAAAGAAGCAGTGAGACTGTTGCACCAAAATCATCCTGAACTGGTTGTTGACGGAGAGATTCAGGCCGATTTTGCCCTTAATCAAGAGATGGGCGCCAATACTTTTCCTTTTTCTAAGTTGACAAATAGACGCGTGAACACTTTGGTATTTCCAAACCTAGATGCCGCAAACATCACTTATAAGTTGATGAAAGAATTACACGGGGTGAAGTCTATTGGCCCGGTTATGCTCGGTCTAGAGAAGCCGATACACATCTTACAGTTAGGTGCTAGCGTAGAGGAGATCGTCAACATGACTGCTATAGCGGTTATAGATGCTCAGTTGAGAGAAAAAATGAGGTAAATTGCTTTGATGATCACGCAGCTTTCAGGAAAATTGGTAGAGAAGAGTCCTACACACGTGGTAATAGATTGCAGTGGGGTGGGTTATCATTTAGATATATCTCTACATACCTACCAGCAATTATCGGATGAGGAGCATCAGCGAATTTATACCCATCTTCAAATTAAAGAAGATTCCCACAGTTTGTTTGGATTCTCCACGACCTTTGAAAGGGCTGTATTTAGATTATTGCTTTCGGTAAGTGGAATAGGAGCGAATACTGCTCGCACCATGCTATCTTCTTTGGCCCCTGAAGAAATACTCGACGCCATTGTAAATGAGCAGGCTGGCAAGATACAAGCTGTAAAGGGTATTGGTCAAAAAACAGCCCAGCGGGTTATAATTGATCTCAGAGATAAGGCCGTTTTATTGACTTACGATCAACCAGACATGTCAATTGCTAGCCGGGCAAATAGGGTAAATATAGACGAAGCCATGGCGGCCCTAGAGGTCTTAGGTTTTGCCAGAAAGGCCATTGAAAAAGTGGTAGAGAAATTTGCCAAAGAGCAGCCTGATATTACGGTAGAGGAGCTTATTAAAAATACCTTAAACGCACTTTGATTGTAGGTAGAGCGGATCGTATTGTTCTATTTCTCTGTATCTCCTGTTTGGTTTTGATACAGAAGTCTTACACGCAAGCACTCCCCTCAATACTGCCTTATCCTCTAGAAGAAGTTTACGAATACGACCCCCTAAATCAGCGATTTGTAAAGCGTCAGACCCTGGCTGAACAAACTTCTGGTTACCCGCTATACCTGTCGTTCACCGAGTTTTATGAGGCCTTAAGAAGGCAGACGCTTAAGACTAATTTTCAGCAGAAAACAAGAGCACTTTCAAAGGCTAATGACAGTATTAGTGGTATGCGAAAAGACCTATTACCCACGTATTATGTCAATTCTGATTTTTTTGAGTCGGTATTTGGAGGAAACACCATAACCGTGGCTACTAGTGGGGGGTTCAATTTTGATGCTGGATCGTTGATTCAACGTACTGAAAATCCTGCGCTAGCAATTCGCAATCAGCGTTCAACCATACTTGATATTGATCAGCAATTTGACTTTAACCTAAACGCCCAGGTAGGAGATCGGCTTGCAATTAGTGCTGCTATCGATAGCAGATCAACTTTTAATTTCGACAATCTCTTCAAGTTAACCTATACGCCTAATGAAGATGATTGGCTGAGGAATCTAGAGTTTGGAAACGTGAGCTTGCCCTTAAGAAGTAGTTTGCTTTCAGGAGCTCAGAATGTTTTTGGTGTGCGCAGTGATTTTCAGTTTGGCAGAACTAAAGTCTCTGCCGTCTATGGCGAGCAGCGTTCGCAACGCTCATCGGTGCGCAGTGAAAATGGCAGCGTAATTAATCGTTTTGAACTTAGCGCTTTAGATTATGAAGAAAACACCCACTTTTTTTTGGCGCATTTCTTTCGGGATACTTACGATAAGGCTTTAGAAAACTATCCGTTTATTGCTAGCCCCACCCAGATTACGCGTATTGAAGTATGGGTTACCAATAGGCAACAACAGACAGATGATGTTAGAAGTATTATTGCCTTTCAAGATCTTGCAGAGTCTATTCCTGAAAATATATCATTTGCTGCTCCTGAATCGTTTTACACTGGATTAAATCTGCTGCCCGATAATACCGTAAATTTTTTGGATCCTGCACAACTTGGAGCGTCTGGACTCAC
This sequence comes from Flavobacteriaceae bacterium, assembly GCA_018402205.1. GTDB lineage: Bacteria > Bacteroidota > Bacteroidia > Flavobacteriales > Flavobacteriaceae > UBA3478. The sequence continues at coordinate 600,234 of JAGYIX010000003.1, read as the reverse complement.
GTCTGAGATTCGTGCTCCAAGAGCGAATCTTAGAAATATTAGTGTATTGGGTCAGTCTCTGACCAACGGCATTCATTTTGCCAATTTGAGCAATGCACGTAAACTAGAGGAAGGGGTCAATTATACCTTAAACCAACAGTTGGGGTATATATCACTAAATCAGCCACTGGCTACCGATGAGGTATTGGCCGTGGCTTATCAGTATATCTACAATGGTCAAGTATATACGGTGGGTGAATTCTCAAATGACAATACCCTAAACGCCCAAGAAACCCTCGTATTGAAAATGCTGAAGAGTAACATTACCCGAGTTGAAGATCCTATATGGGATTTGATGATGAAAAACATCTATGCAGTTGGAGCCTTTGGATTGCGCGCAGATGATTTTCAAATGCAACTATTTTACAATGACCCTAGCCCAAGAAATTTCTTAACCAGTGCCAGCGAAGATCTTCCATGGCCAAGTACTTTCGAAGACCAGAGTCTTTTGCGCATTTTTAACTTCGATAGACTTGATGCCTACGAGAATTTAGCCGAAAATGGCGATGGATTCTTTGATTTCATAGATGGTATTACCGTAGATGCAGCTAATGGAAGAGTCATCTTCACTAAAACCGAACCTTTTGGATCGTTTTTGTTCACGAAACTTCGAGCTAATCCATCAGAAGAGTACCAAGATCAAAGCAGCTACAATGCCAATCAGCGCAAGTTTGTATACAAGAGTCTTTATGCTCAAACAAAAGCAGCAGCTCAGCAAGATGCCAGTGTAAACCGTTTTGCTTTGAAGGGCTCTTTTGCCGATAGTCAATCCAATAATCAAAAAAGGATCCCTTTAGGAGTATTATACGCGGTTCCAGGATCTGTTCGGGTAACAGCAGCAGGCAGATTGCTTACAGAAGGTATAGACTATAGGGTAGATTATACCACTTCAACCGTTGAGCTTCTTGATCCTAGTTTAAGCGCTGGGGCTATTCCTATTCAAGTAACCGCAGAAGATGCAGGGCAGCTAGGCCAACTTACTCGTAGGTTTTTTGGATTAACTGTAGACCATATTTTTTCAGACGACTTTCAATTAGGAGGTGCATTACTCAATTTAAGAGAGCGCCCTTTAACGCAAAAAGCAGCTTACGGGGTAGAACCCATAAATAACACTATGCTGGGGGCCTCTCTGCGCTATCGAAAACAGCTTCCGTTCTTAACTCGACTAATAAACCAGTGGCCTACCATTGACACAGAGGCTCCCTCTGAATTTTCTATTCAGGCAGAGGTAGCTGCTCTAATTCCGAGTGCTCCTGCAAACACTTCATTCAATCAAGAAGTAACCAGTTATATTGATGATTTTGAAGACACGCAGCAGTTTATCGATCTTACTGATCCTAGAGAGTGGGTGCTTTCAAGTAATCCATTTGGAGAAACGGGTTTACAGGCTATGCAAAACAGAGCTAGGCTAGCATGGTATACCATAGACCCTATTTTTTACGGAAGATCAAGGCCTGCAGAAATCACAGATGTCATGCTCAATTTGAATAGTATGCGGCGTGTATTTATTTCTGAAGTGTATCCTGAGACCGATGTGGTTCAAGGCCAAACTGCTATACAACGCACTTTTGATATGGCTTATTTTCCAAATGAACCGGGCCCGTATAATACAGATACTGATTTTAATCCGCTTGCGACCGCAAATCGCTGGGGAGGTACTATGCGTGCACTAACGACAACCAACTTCGAGCAGGCCAATATTGAGTATTTACAGTTTTGGATGATGCATCCGTTGACCCCTGGCGACATAGCTTCAGGAAGGCTTATTATCGATTTAGGTAATGTATCAGAAGACATACTCCCCGATCAGGCAACTCAGTTTGAAAATGGTATTAATGATCAGGCAACTGCTGTAACCTTCGGAAAAGTGCCACTGCGAAATGCGCTTATCTATAATTTTGATAATGATGCAGGCTTAAGAGCTATTCAAGATGTGGGTCTTGATGGGCTTAACGATGCTGAGGAGGCGTTTATTTACCCTGGCCCATTGTCTGATCCTGCCCGCGATAACTACCAAAATTATTTGGAGGCAGAGGGTACTATAATAGAGCGTTATAAATTTTTTAATAATACCCAAGGCAACTCGCCTATTGAGTCTGGCGACTTTACTAGAGGAGCTACAGTTTTGCCTGATGTAGAAGATGTTGACCGTGATTTTGCCACCAATACGGTAGAGAGCTTCTTTCAATATGAAATACCCCTGAGCGCGGTAGTTACCGAATCAATGCCTTATGTGAATACCGTGAGATCTTCAGAGCAAGCAAACGGCGCAGTTTGGGTTCAATATAAGATACCGCTAAGAGATTTTACCAAGGCTATAGGAGGCATTAGTGACTTTAGGTCTATACCCTTTGTGCGCATGCACCTTGAAGGATTTAATGAACCTGTTGTGCTTCGTTTTGCAGGAATCGATCTCATTCAAGGAAGCTGGAGAATTTACGATAAGCCTTTGGAATTAGACACGCCTTTAATGCCATCTTCTGTTACCAATATAGAGATTGGAGCTGTTAATATTGAAGAAAATAGCAATCGAAGCCCTATTCCGTATGTGCTTCCTCCCGGGGTAAATAGAGAACGTCTCAATACTACAAACACTATAGTTAGACAAAACGAACAGTCATTAAGTGTGACTATTAAGGCATTAAAACCTTTAGAGCGCAAAGCGGTATTTAGAAGAGTGCAATTCGATATGCGGCGACATGACCGCTTACAACTTTTTGTGCATGCCGAAACGGCAACTACTGCAGCAAGAGACCAGGCCTTAACTGCTTTTTTACGCATAGGTACCGATTATACAGACAATTTTTACGAGATTGAATGGCCTTTGCGCTTTACCCCATACGGAAGCGTCGATGCCCAATCGATTTGGCCTGATGAGAATGCTCTAGATCTCGATCTCAGTGATTTAAGTCGTGCCAAGTCACTTCAATTAGCTAGTGGATCACTTGATCATAAAGTAGATTTTGAGCGTTATAGTGTAAGAGTAAGAGGTAATCCGTCGATTGGTCACGTAACCGCAGCAATGCTTGGTTTGCATAATGATCGTTCATCAGTATCAATGGATACAGAAGTATGGTTTAATGAGTTGAGATTAACGGGCATTAATCATCAAGGCGGATGGGCAGCCACCGCTAACGCACAACTAAATTTTTCTGATGTTGTTGCCTTCGGTTCAGGATACTCTAAATCAACAGTAGGATTCGGATCTATTGACGATAACCCCAACCTCAGAAGTCTTGATGATGCACAGAATTTTGATTTTTCATTGAGTTCTAACTTGGGTGCTTTTTTGCCTCAAAAACTGAGATTAAGTGCTCCGCTTAGCTATTCTTTTGTCGATTCTAGAAGTACACCTGAATACGATCCGGTTTACGAAGATCTTACGCTTAATGATCGAATGAGTGCGGCCGAGTCAAATGAGATAGCCGCTGCTATCAAAGAGCAAGCACAAAGCCTCACGAAAATCCAAAGCCTATCTATACAAGGGGTGCGCATCGAACGAAAGTCAGATAGCAGAGAAGACTTTTTTGATCTAGAAAATTTCTCGGCCTCTATGAGCAGCACACGCACCGCCCATAGCGACTTCGAAACCGCTTTCTCAGAACGATCTTCTGCTAATGGGCTGTTGAGTTATGCTTTTTCTGGAACCGCAGTCAGCGCCTCGCTTCAGACCTCGGTAAATAGGGCACTTAATCAGCAGCGCTTTAGGCAACTGTTTGATCCAGACATTCAGCTATTAGACACCCCACTGCTAACGCAACAAAATTACAGAGCTGACTGGCAAGGGTCTATAACGGCAAATCCACTAATGGGTTTCAGCGTGGCGGTAAATGCATCTCAAAACAATATTATTCTGGCAAATAGCCAAGACCCTTTAGCACAACAATCTATCTGGGATTCGTTTTTGAATTGGGGGCAGCCGAATACCTACAATCAATCGATACGAGCTTCGTATTCTTTACCTCTAGATGCATGGAAGGCTGTCGACTTTTTAAGTGCACAGATAGATTATACAGGTACTTTCAATTGGCAGCGCGGTTCTGATGCCCTAGCCCAACTAGCCGATGAGCCTATTCATACCCTTCAAACCGCAAGCACTATTAATACCTCTGGCGCATTAGATTTGAGTAGCGCCCTGCAAAAATTAGGACTGAAATCAGATAAATATTCTGCTAGTATTCGATCGAACTGGTCTCAGAATCAGGGAAGTGTTTTGCCCGGATACATAAGAAGTATAAATGATCGCAGCTTATTTACTTTAGATAGACAACTTTCTATTGGGCGCCTGAGTCAGGATCTCCGATTTGAGGCTGCACAGCGAGGGTACCTTACCCAATTTGATCAGTTTAATACTCCTTTTATCAGCGACACCAATCAATCATTAAGCACCAACGCTTCAATTACTGTAGGTGCAAACATTGCTATTAACCTCGATTACGAACAACGCCGAAGCGATCGGTTGCAGGAACAGTTTAGAGTTAGAACCGATGGTCAATCGTTGCGTTATGAATCGTTATTAGCTAATCAGGTTGGAAGTTATAGCAGCACTGCTATATGGCTGGCTTCGGCATTCGGACGATCCAATGCTTCAGAAGAATCAAAGGCCTTTGAACAATTCAAAACACAGCGGCTGGCTGTGGCGAGGCGTCTTGCAGACTCTAATGGTTTCGATGCGAACACCCTAGACGAGAACGGGTTTCCTGAAGCATATGGTCCTACGCATCCTGAGGTGCTACTTACTTCTTTAGTGTCTGCCTACTCTGGTAGACCTGTAGATCAAACATCTCTAAGTCCTTTTCACAAGTTCTCTATTCCTAGTTGGACAATAGCCATAAATCAGTTATTTCCCAAAATATTCTCTCGCTTTTCACTAAACCATGCCTATAGGGCTGCATATTCTATCAACCAGTTTCAGAATAACCTAGCGATAAATGAGGGTCTTTTTAACGTGGACAATGGAGACATCAAACCCAACTTTATTATAGGATCGGTGGTGCTTAACGACCAGTTTAATCCGCTTATAGGTATGGATATAGAAACCAATGACCTATGGCAAATTCAAACTAGCCTTATAACCGATAGAATGCTGAATTTTAGCTTCTCTAATAATTTACTTACCGAAGTGAGGGGGCAAGAATGGGTATTCGGATTAGGTAAGCGCTTTAACCAGCTTAAATGGAGTACGATGCTTGGCGGAAGTAGACAGTATTTTTCTGGTGATTTATTAATTCGCGGTGATATATCGTACAGAACAAACAGCACTATACTGAGAAATCTTGAAGAATCATTGGCAGGGCAAGTTACCTCTGGTCAAGATCGTTTTTCGGGTCGATTTACTGCCGATTACGCTTTTTCGAATCAACTTAACATCATGGCCTATTACGATCACACATTTTCAAGATTCAAGGTGTCTACCGCCTTTCCGCAGATGACCCTTAGGGCCGGATTGAGTCTGAGATATCGATTTGGCGACTAACTATAATCACCTAGCATATTTAATTACATTTGTGCTTTAATTGAAAACCAATATGAATATTCCAGCTGAACTAAAATATACCAAAGACCACGAGTGGGTTAAGCTTGAAGGCTCCATTGCCACTATTGGCATAACTGATTTTGCTCAATCTGAACTTGGTGATATCGTTTATGTAGAGGTAGAAACCCTAGAGGAGTCTCTAGGTCAAGACGAAGTATTTGGTACCGTAGAGGCCGTAAAAACGGTGTCTGATTTATTCTTGCCCATGACAGGAAAAATCATTGAACTTAACGAGACACTTGACCAAGAACCAGAGCTAGTTAATTCAGACCCTTATGGATCTGGTTGGATGATTAAAGTGGAGGTTTCTGACTCGGCTGAGTACGACCAGCTGTTAGATGCAGATGCCTACCGCGCTCTTGTTTCTGCCTAATTTTTACTTGTGAAGGCCTATCTATATCGCATAGGTTTCGCCTTGTATGCCACCCTTATTGCGGCTTTGAGTTTGGTAAATATTGGGAATACCCCAGGGGTACCTAAGTTTTTTGATGGATTTGATAAAGTGGTACACTTTTGCTTCTACTTAGGGTTTAGTGTGCTCTTGGCCCAAGCCTTTCTTGAGGCATTCTCTGATTTGCGAAAGAACACACTGCGGTTTTGGGTTGTCGGGTATGGTGTATTCTATGGAGGCCTTATGGAGTTAGCTCAAATGTGGTTAACTACGTTTAGGCAAGCCGATTGGAACGACTTTTTAGCCAATACGATAGGGGTGCTTGTGGGAGTCTTGATTCACCCTTGGATACGAACCCTTCTGATAAATACAAAAAGCAGAAATAATTAGTCCCTTTTTCGAATTAATATTTAAATTAGCGATCATCAAAACGTAGTCTATGGAACCAAAAAAGAATCCAAAAGCCGATATAACCCGTAACAGTGGATTGTATTTCGCTATAGGATTGGCCTTTACCATGTTTGTTGTATGGAGAGCTCTCGAATGGAAAAAGTACGATGAGTCAGCGAATTATGATATTGCCCTCAATATTGAAGATCAATTGGATGAAGAAGTTCCAATGACCGAACAAATTAAGACGCCACCGCCACCGCCACCTCCATCTGCGCCCGAAGTTATAGAGGTTGTGGAAGATGAGGAAGAAGTTGAAGAAACCATCATAGAATCTACGGAGACTTCTCAAGACGAGGAGGTCATAGAAATTGAAGAAGTTGAAGTCGATGAAATTGACGAAGACATTTCAGTGCCTTTTGCGGTTATCGAAGACGTACCTATTTTTCCAGGTTGTGAAGGGGCAAGTGATAAAAAAGCCTGTTTTCAAGAGCAAATGCAAAAGCATATTCGCAAACACTTTAGATACCCAGAAATTGCCCAAGAGATGGGTGTTCAGGGGCGTGTAAATGTTATGTTTGTGATTCAAAGAGACGGATCGATTGGAGGTATTCGAATGAGAGGTCCAGATAAAAATTTGGAAGCTGAAGCGCTTCGAATCATTGAATTATTGCCTGATATGACTCCAGGTAAGCAGCGTGGAAGAGCTGTTAAGGTACCCTTTAGTATTCCTATTACCTTTAGGCTTCAATAGATTCTTGCATTAAATGAAACAAAAAACCGGGCTTTTGCCCGGTTTTTTGTTTTGTGCTTGAGCTAGGTCTTATCTTTGCGCATCGAATGATAACCTTGGATCGATTTGCGCTTTCTTCCTTTAATGCGTTCTTAACTGACTTAAAAGTTTTAGTTAAGATTCGACTTTCTATTAGCGTTGTTTTTTCTGCTGTTGCTGGATATTTGCTTGCAGCTTCTCCTTTTTCACTTTACGATTTGTTTTTTCTTGCGTCTGGCGGCATGGCCTTGGTCTCTGCTTCCAATGCCTTTAATCAAGTAATTGAGCGCGCATTAGATGCGAAGATGCAACGCACACGAATGAGACCCCTTGTCACTGAACGAATGAGTGTTTCGTTTGCTATGGTGGTGGCTGTGAGTCTTACCCTACTCGGCACGGCCATGCTATTTGTCTTGAATTTTAAGACTGCGTTTTTTGGCCTGCTATCGGTACTTATTTATGTGGCTGCTTATACCCCACTCAAAACAAAGACTCCTCTTTCAGTCTTTGTTGGAGCCATTCCCGGAGCTATTCCATTTATGTTAGGGTGGGTAGGGGCTACGAATCAATTTGGAATAGAGGCGGGAACGCTGTTTATGATTCAGTTTTTCTGGCAGTTTCCTCATTTTTGGGCACTAGGATGGATTTTACATGAAGACTATGAAAGAGGAGGTTTTAGGATGCTTCCTACTGGTGATCGCGACCGTAAAACGGCATTTCAAATTGTGGTTTATGCGCTTTGGACTATAGTAACTTCAATAGTTCCTGTGTTTGGTTTTACCGGTGCATTGCAACTTTCGGTATATGGTGCTTTGGTGATTTTTATTTTGGGAATTTACATGCTTGTGCCCGCCTTTAAACTTTTTCAGACTCTTGAAGTGCGCTATGCCAAGTCACTTATGCTGCGAAGCGTTATCTACTTGACGCTGATTCAAATAATTTATGTTTTAGATCGATTTTTTATTCTGTAAAGCAAATATACCATGGACTCCATTGATGAAATAACAAAACAAAGACGCGCAAAGAAGATGATGCTGTGGTTTTCCCTGATTAGCTTAGTCATGGGGTTTGCCGGATGGACTAGTGCCTACATTGTAAGCAGCAAGCGCAAAGATTGGGTGGCTGAAATAAACCTTCCTCAAACCTTCTGGTTTTCTGCCTTGGTAATTATCCTTAGCAGTCTGACATTAATTGTGGCTAGAAAACAAATAGTATCTACCCAATTCAGTCGTGCAAAAATATTCGTTTCTATTACGGCTTTCTTGGGATTAATTTTCGTGGTGTTGCAATTTATGGGGTTCAACCAAATGATAGCTGAAGGATACTATTTTACGGGTCCAACCAGCAGCATTAAAATATCGTACATCTTTTTAATTGCTTTTGTGCATTTGGTTCATTTATTCGCAGGTTTGATCGTATTATCTGTTCTTGGGTTTAAGACTTTTGAAGAGCGTTACACACCAGAAGAAATGCTTGGTTTCGAAATTGGGGAAACCTTCTGGCACTTTTTAGGTGTCTTATGGCTTTACCTGGTGTTGTTTATGCATTTCGTAAAGTAATTCTTTAAAGCTATTTTTGAAAATAAACCAAACCATTACCTTTGCGCAGTTAACACCTAATTATGGACACCTCAATCTCACAACACACTGAAGAAAACCTCTGGGGAGGCGGAGATCAAGAGCCTTTAAAGGCGAGTTATGGAAAGCTCATGATGTGGTTTTTCATCGTTTCTGATGCCTTGACCTTTTCAGGTTTTCTTGCTGCATATGGCTTCTCTCGATTTAAGTTTATTGAAACCTGGCCGATAGCCGATGAGGTATTTACGCACGTGCCTTTCTTTCATGGAAATTATCCGATGATTTACGTTGCCTTCATGACGTTTGTGCTTATTATGTCTTCGGTTACTATGGTGTTGGCGGTTGATGCTGGGCACCATATGAATAAAAAAAAGGTGGTGATATACATGCTTTTAACCATCATTGGTGGCGCTATTTTTGTGGGCTCTCAAGCCTGGGAATGGGCTACATTTATAAAAGGAGATTACGGAGCGTTAGAGACCAAAGGCGGTCGTATTCTACAGTTTGTGAACGCTGATACTGGGGAGCGGGTTGCGCTTGATGCAATAGCAATAGTTGATGTGTCAGAAACCGAAATCTATCACGAGTCATCTAGAGGTATTTGGTTTGACAGTGGCGAAGAACCTTCTACTTATAGCTTAACTGAAGTCAGAAACGGGTTTCTCGCTGACCAATCATTGACTATACGCACTGAAACGATTAACGAAGACGGAGAAAAAACAGTTCTTTCTCGTGCAGAGGCTGTTGATAAATTAAACGATGCCGTTAGGGTGGTTGAGGGCGCTAATCTTATTCGCAATGAATACGGAAGCCGACTTTTTGCTGACTTTTTCTTTTTTATAACAGGCTTTCACGGCTTTCACGTATTCTCTGGGGTCGCAATTAATGTGATTATCTTCTTTAATGTACTTATAGGCACTTATGAGAAAAGAGGACACTACGAGATGGTTGAAAAAGTTGGTCTGTACTGGCACTTTGTAGACCTTGTTTGGGTTTTTGTATTCACCTTTTTCTATTTGGTATAATCATGGCACACGAGCATAAGCTTTCAATCTTCCGCGGATTAGTCACTTTTAAGAATAATCAGCAAAAAATATGGGGTGTACTAGTCTTTTTATCGGTGGTAACCGCCATTGAGGTTGTTCTCGGAATCATTAAGCCTGACTTTCTTGTTAGAGGGTCATTTATGGGGACAAAATTATTGAATTGGATATTTATCATTTTAACCCTGGTCAAGGCCTATTATATTGCATGGGATTTTATGCATCTTAGAGATGAAAGATCTTCTTTGAGAAGAGTGGTAGTTTGGACACCTGTATTTTTGATTGTTTACCTGATAACCTTACTCCTTTTTGAGGCGAACTATGTGTATGAGATTTTTAATTCAACCTTTTTGACCTGGGATTTTTAAGGCTATAAGAGACTTATTTAAATGCTACAAAGGCAGCCCTCATGTGGTTGCCTTTTTTTATTTTTGTACCATAATTGCGCTATGAAAAAGACGGTTGTTTTAGGTGTGCTTTTTATACTTCCATTAGTGGTTTATTTATTCTTTGCTTCTGGGGTAAACAACTTTGGAAAACTACCGACTTTAAATCCTAAAATTTCTTGGTCTGAGGCATCGTCAGCCTCTGCGCTAGAAGGTAAAATTAGCCTAATCATCTTTCTTGGTAATGCTGTAGATGAAAACAAGGGCTACCTGTTTAACTTCAACCAAAAAATTTACAAGCGATTTTCTGAATTCGAGGATTTTCAAACTATTCTGATAAGCTCCCCTGATCAAGAATTGGTCCTAAACGATGTCTTAACCGAATTAGCAACCATTACAGACGTGTCTCGTTATCGCCTTGTTTTTGCCTCGAATGAAATAGCCCAAGAGATGTTTGGGGCTTTACAGTCTCCTTACAAATTAGACGGTAATTTTTCTAGTTCGTATGTTTTTATATCTGATAAAAATGCTGCGCTCAGAGGTCGTAAAGATGACGAAGACGAAGGCGTTAAATACGCTTACGATATGCGTTCGGTAGCCGAATTAAATAATAAGATGGAAGACGATATGAAGATCATACTTGCCGAATACCGTCTTGCCCTAAAGAAAAATAATGCCAACAACCCATAAGCATTCGCGAAAGATGACCATCATTTGGATTTCGGCGATCGTTTTGATCTTCGGAATCATTGTGATTCCCTCTATTGCCAAACGGTTAAAAAGCGATCAAGTCGTTGACATTAATCGTATGGCCATGACACAAGATGCTATGTATCCTGAGTCTAAACTCAGCTATATTATGGGAGAAGACGGTCCTAGAAAAGTGCCTGATTTCGACTTTGTTGATCAGAATGGAGACAGCTTTTCTAGAGATAGCCTCTTAGGAAAAATAACCGTATTAGATTTTTTCTTTACCAGCTGTCCGACCATTTGCCCGATTATGAGTTCGAATATGAGTCAATTAGCTGATGAGTTCAATGAATATCAAAATATTCAATTCGTATCTATATCCATTAACCCTAGGTACGATACGGTAGATCGGCTCGCGGTTTACAAAGAAAAGTACAACACCGCTACTGATCAGTGGTTTTTACTCAACGGCCCCGTAGATGAAGTGTATGCCTTGGCCAGAGATGGCTTTTTTATGATCGCCAAAGAAGAAGCAGAGGCGCCAGGCGGGTTTGAGCATTCTGGTTTATTTGCGTTAATTGACACTAACGGATTTTTGAGATCTAGCATAGATAATTTCGGCAACCCTTTGATCTACTACAGGGCAACGATTACACCCGAAGAAAAAGTCGATGATAACGGTGAAAGTGAACAAATAACGCTGCTTAATGAAGATATTAATCGTTTAATAGAAGAAACAAATGCCAAAAATTGAAGCAAAAAAAGCACGTTTAGGTATAAACATTATTTCGGCTCTAATTCCGATTGTTGTGGCCATTCTGTTTGGAGTGCGCTTGCCTAACGTAGAATCCTTAAGCTTTCTTCCGCCTATTTACGCTACGATTAATGGGCTTACCGCATTGCTGCTAATTAGTGCCTTATGGGCAATAAAAAGGGGCAATCGTAAGTTGCATAACCAGTTGATGAATGTGGCTATTCTTTTTTCAGTGGCTTTTTTGGTGATGTATGTGGCGTATCATATGACCTCAGATTCTACCAGTTATGGCGGGGAAGGATTTATTCGTTATCTCTACTTTTTTATACTTATCACTCATATAGCACTGTCTATAGTGGTTATTCCTTTTGTATTACACACCTATCTAAGAGCCTATCTAGGCGAATACGTGCAGCATAAAAAATTGGCGCGCTACACTTTTCCTATTTGGCTATATGTGGCCATAACAGGAGTAATAGTTTACCTGATGATCTCTCCCTACTATGCGCACTAGACTAATTTTTAGCTTCATTGCCTTTTTTTCTTTTAGCGCAACATTTGGGCAATGCGCTATGTGTCGTGCTGTCTTAGAGAGTGGCACAGACACGGCTGTGGCTGAAGGTATAAATAATGGCATTGTTTATTTAATGGCCTTACCGTACATACTTGTGGCTGCGGTTTTTTATGCAGTATATAGAAAACTAAGCGCCTCTAAGAGCAAATAATTCGCTCCTTTTCAATTAGCCGGGCTTTTTATAAAAGCCACTCTTTATTATTTTTTAAAATACTGATAGTGAGATAGTTTCGACAAAAAACTAATAAACTCACTATGAACAGTATTAAAAATCTTAAGCGCCTAGAGCGCCTGCACGGCTTTATTCTATCGGAATGCACCGGATCTCCTTATGAACTTTCTAGACGTCTTGGAATTAGTGAACGACTAGTGTATCATCTGGTAGAACAGTTGAAAGACTTTGATGCAAAGATTGGATACGATCGTTCGAGACGCACCTATTTCTATGACGATAGTTTTGATCTCGAAGTGGATGTATCTATAAGAGTTTTCAGCAATAATCAGTGCGTGGAGGTTTTTCACTAACTGCAAGCATTATGCACTAGCCCAAGCTAGGTTTGATTTAAAATCAGAAATTATGGAAACTACTTTACATCAATTACAGATTAAACCCCTTGAACGACGCTTCGAAATGGGATGGTTTAAGAGCGGAGAAATCGGCGCAACGATTGAATCCGATGGTGAATTCAGAGTAACCGGAAAACTTCGGTTTTAATGATTTCAATGGTTAAAGCCCTCCTATGCATAGGAGGGCTTGCTTTTTTTTCGCAAATCTTATCTGGGCAGTCTGTGGATGTAGTGCAATTGGATGAGGTAGAACTCACTGTTTATGATCTGGGGTCGGCTTTTAAATCAAGCATTCAAATGGCGAATACATCTCTTGAAAATAACCCAATACAAACCTACAATTATCAAGAGTTCATTGAGCATAACATTCTTCAATTGGCCCTTACTCGTCAGTTTGAATTGGAATATATACCCAAAGGTCATTCCTCTAATTTAGAGGTATTAAGGTGGAGTATGCTTGGTGAGCAAGTAGCGCACTGCATGAGCAATAAGCTACCATATCCCGATATGGTTTTTTTAAATCAGACACTACACCTGAAATTCTACCAGCAGCTTTTTATGCAGTTTGTAGATAGGCTTGTTATTGCCGAAGAAACCCGAAGCGATAAAAACGTCAGCCTCAAGGTTGTGTCTAAGGCTTTGGGAGCAATTGATAGACTCTCAGCCCATTTTGAAATTGACAAGTATACAAAGCACATAAACCGCATAAGTCTTAGTCTTATCATTGACCCTAATTATGAGGCGAATGCAGAACAATGGCGCACAAGAACACTCTCTATTGAAATTGCCTTTCAAAATGGATTGGCGCATAGTTATGAAGCTCACACCGCTATGCATTCTAGACAAAAGCGCGTACTAGAGCCGTTGATTTTTAGACAACATATGCACTCAAAAAATTTTCAGGAGAAGCAACGCATAGATCACACCAAGCTTCAAATTGACCTAACAAAAGCCCTTAAGCCTACTTGTGTACTATGAATGAAAACGATTTAGAGCAATTGCTAAAAGCCGATTTGTCTCCTCATTTTTACCGTCAATACGCGAGCATGTTTCAGTTTTACGTCGACACCAACGACAAGGGTATTTTTAGAACTCTAGATCGCGCTGGGCATTGTCTTTTTCAGATGGTGATGCATATTGATCGCCAAGAAGACGACCAGGAGAGTAATATGAGTATAAGCTTAGACTTGCATTTAGAATCTATTTTACTGCTCAACGAAGTCTTTGGGCCATCGCACTCGTTTTGGCAAGATTTCAGAAGAGCTCAAACCCTTTACTCTAGAAGGAACCACTATGAAAAGCGTTGCGCTCGGTTTCCGTCTCTCGATCATTACAGGCAGTTGGCAATTTCTAGAGCCGCCATGGCCTCAGTAGCCCTAGACGCTCTTTCACACCTAGCAAAAGATCAAAACCACTGGCATCTGCTCAAACGAAGTCACGAGAAATTTGTAGAGGCTTTTCAGCTTTATGACGATTGTAGTGATTTCAAAGAAGACTTTGAAAAGGATCAGTTTAATTGGGCTAATCATCGCTATACCTCTCAATACGCACAAGTGCCTGACGCAGCGCATTTTTTTAGATCAACCCTGTTTAATGAACTCATGCTAGAGGTTATTGACTTGCTTCGTGCTGCACAACATTTAATTAAACCATTAGGAAATTCTCATTACACTGAAATGCTGAGCGAGTTTAAGGCCTCGGTGCGGCGCACACTTGATAATTAAATAGTTTGAAAAGTATACCCTACTGGAATTATCTGACCTTAAAAGAAACGGAATATGGCCTGATTGCCTATAACTCTCTTTCTGGACAAAGTTTTGAGATGTGTTCAATGAGTTATGCAGTACTAAGTTTATTAAAAGAGAGAAACGATGAGTATTCGGTTATAGAGGCTTCATCTAGTGTACACTTATCGCCGAATGAAATGGCTGAGAAACTGGTTTTTCTTAGAGATTTTTTTACTGTTTCTGGCAAGAACGAGCACTCTAAAGGGGTAGTGCATTTCATTAGAGAAGACGCCCTTGTGGGAGTTCAAATTACGTGCGATGCTGCTCGATGGAAGCTTTCATTACCTTCACTTTTTACCCCTAAAGTCATTGGTGTATTGATTGGGCTTACACTTTCATTGCTTTTAGTCACAGCTGTGCAAGAAGCTTTTTCGACTATGGTTCTTTTTTCTTCTTCAACCTATTGGATGCTTTGTTTACTTGCTTTTAGCACGTTATGGCATGAACTAGGGCATATTCAGGCTGCAAAGGATTATGGTTTAAAACGTATTTCTATTGGTGCAGGCATTTATTACTTCTTTCCCGTACTATTTACCGATATGACATCTGCTTATCTTTTAGAAAGGCCTAAGCGCCTAGTTATAGGTCTTGCTGGTATCTATTTTGAGTGGATTTATGCTTTAATACTCTTAAGTTGCTTTCAGATATGGGGTGTTCAAGTGTTTGCGCAGGCGGGTTTGATAGTGCTTATAAAGAGCTTTTATAATCTCAATCCATTTTTTAAGACAGACGGTTATTGGGTACTTAGTGACTTTTTGCAAATACATCAACTCAGAGATTCGGCCTATCAATGTCTAGGTAGATTTTTGGTCAGCAAAAATACCCTGCTAAAAGACGAGCGTACCTTATGTATATACGCCTTAGTTCACCTGAGCTTTTATATAGTATTTGCGGTTTTTCTTATACAGCGTTTAACCGTGCACCTTCGACAAATTTTTGCGTTAAGTCTGTATGAGCTTGACTTAGGTACAGTTAAAATTGGCGGGATGCTGGCAATTGAGTTTTTGGCATTTTTTCATCTGTTTAAACTCCTACTGCAAGCTATTTACAGCCTGCCAAAATACCTTGCTGGGGTAACCAAAAATTAAAAAACACATGCAAGTACTTGAATTAAATCACAAAGAGGTAAAAACTACTAAGGCGGGGTTTCTGCCCTTTCTGCTTGTCATTGCTATTGACGCGGCTGTTCTTGGTTTTATGAGTGGATATATCTACGAATCTTACACTAGCGATCATTAATGATGTGGTTAAAGGCATTGAGTAAGAGGTCGTGGGAGGCAGCAGTGATAGAGCTATTCGCTAAATCTTTTATGGAAGGACAGAATTTTTATCATAGAAACTGTGATCACGAATAGGAAGATCTTAGTAGTTATTGGATGGGTGCTGCTTTTTGCAGTAGCCTTTTATGCAGGCTCATGGATTTATCGACTATGAGCTATGAGTGTGTTAGACAGCGTGGGCTGTTCGATTGCGGAACAGCCTGCCTGACTGCACTATTGCGCTACCATGGAGTAGCTATATACCTATAAGCACCCAATTTTTCAAATTAAGGGATTTGGGGCGTCCTTTTACGAACTCGTTAATTTTACGAATACTTTTGGGTTTGAATCATTGATTTATAAGACTACTGACTTAAAATCACTGAGTTATCCTTGTATAGTTTCGGTCAAGTTCTTGGGTTTTCGTCACTACTGGCTCGTGTATGAATCTAGGGGTGATGTTCTGGTTGTGATGGATCCGGCATTGGGAAAACTAAGTTTTATACGCAAGAAAACCTTCTCTACATTTTGGACGGGGGTATTTATGTGCATCAGACCCAAAGTCGTAACTACCTGATTTAACATATTCTTTTGCGTCTTTACTGTAACAAATTCGGATCTTTAACGTCTATAAAGTACCTAACCGGCTATCTTCTATGATCGAGATTAAAGATTTACATAAATCTTACAAGATGGGGAGTAATTCACTCCACGTCTTGAAGGGAATCAATTTCTCCGTCAAAAAGGGAGAACTTGTGGCTATCATGGGTTCTTCTGGATCAGGAAAATCTACCCTCTTGAATATTTTGGGAATGCTTGATGAGGCGGATGAAGGATCTTATACCCTTGACGAAGTTCCAATACAAGGCCTAAATGAAACTAAGGCAGCGGAGTATCGAAATAAGTTTTTGGGATTCGTTTTTCAATCCTTTAACCTAATTAATTACAAGACTGCTAAAGAAAATGTGTCCTTACCTCTCTATTACCAAGGATTAGCGCGAAAAGAGCGCAACACCATAGCACTAGATTACCTAGATAGGGTGGGCTTAAAGCCATGGGCAGAACACCTTCCAAGTGAATTGTCTGGTGGGCAGAAACAGCGGGTAGCTATTGCTCGTGCAATGGCCTCTCAACCAAAGGTGCTTCTTGCAGATGAGCCTACGGGGGCCTTAGATAGTACTACTTCTTACGAGGTTATGGATCTAATACAAAAGATCAATGATGAGGGAAATACGATTCTAGTGGTTACTCACGAGAAAGACATCGCTCATATGTGTAAGCGTATAGTCTACCTAAAAGATGGAGTTATTATTGAAGACAAACCTGTAGATCAGGTTCGCGCATCGAGTTATGTTTAGCAGGGATACCTGGAAAGAGATATTTGACACTATACGCAAGAATAAATTGCGCACTTTTCTGACGGGCTTTACGATGGCCATTGGAATTTTTATAGTGGTAATTTTAGTAGGATTCACCAATGGACTTCAAAATACGTTTGAAGAGTTTTTTGGCGATGACGCCACCAACACCTTTTTTATCTTTCCCGGACGCACCTCTATGCCCTATAAAGGGTTCAAGTCGAATCGCCAAATACAATTTGAGAACGCTGATCTTGAAGATATAGAGTCGAATTTTGCTCCTTTGTTACAGTATTCTTCTCCACGAATAACGCGTTCAAGTCTGGTTAAGTACAGGGGAGAGTCTAATAATTATACAAATCGAGCTGTAGCACCATCTCACCAATACAGCGAGAAGACTATTATGATGAAAGGTCGATTCATCAATGAAAACGATGTGAAGCTCAACGCAAAGTATGCAGTGATCGGTAGATTAGTAGAGCAAGACCTTTTTAATGGAGAAGACCCTCTTGGAAAATATATTACCCTAGGCGACAGCGCGTTTAAAGTAATTGGAGTATTTCAAGACGAAGGTGGTGATAATGAAGAGCGCCTCATTTATATTCCGTATACCACAAGACAACTTATCGAGAAAGGTACAGATCGCATTGAGCAGATCATTGTCGGATTCAATCCAGCTATAGGATACGCTGGGGCCATGGGTCTGGAGAAAAGTATCCTAAAACTGCTAAAAGAAAAGAAGGTGATTGCTCGGGAAGACCGCAGCGGTATTTTTATCAGAAACATTGCCGATGAACTCAAGCAAAACCAACAATTTGCTCAGGTACTTGGATTTATCGCTCTATTTTTTGCTATTGGCACTATTATTGCCGGCATCATAGGAGTAAGTAATATCATGATATTTGTGGTGAAAGAGCGCACCAAAGAAATTGGAATACGAAAGGCACTTGGGGCAACTCCTAGAATGGTAATAAGCGGAATCTTACTAGAAGCTACCACAATCACTATCTTATCTGGATTTTCAGGGATGCTCTTAGGGGTAGCTATTTTGCAAAACCTAGGCGATAAGCTAGAAGACTATTTTATCACGAATCCGTATATCGATATGAGTTTTGCAATTGGCGCAACACTTGTGCTCATTGTTTTTGGAACGATAGCCGGATATGTGCCGGCTAAACGAGCAGCTCGAATCAAACCTATTGTAGCCCTAAGAGACGAATAATGAAGTTGTTATTTAAAGCAGATACGTGGGATGAGATCTTTAGCTCGATTAATAAAAATCGAGTGCGTACTATTCTTACGGTGATTGGGGTGTTGTGGGGAATATTCGTTTACATCGCGATGTCAGGAGCTGCAAAGGGATTAGATAATGGATTTGAGCGCCAGTTTGAGTCGGTGGCTATGAACTCTCTTTTTGCATGGTCTCAGTCTACAAGTAAGCCGTATAAGGGTTTTAGAACAGGGCGGCGCATTCAACTTAAGTTGTCGGATGTAGATGTGCTTAAAAAACGTATTCCAGAGATTCAATACATTGCCCCCCGCAACGCTACCGGTGTTTTCGGAGGATCTCCGGCCTTGACTGTCAGAGGACAGAAATCAGGTAGCTATAATGTTTACGGAGATTTTCCGGTGTACACTAAAATTGCTACCAAAAAAATATTCGATCAAGGACGTTTTATCAATCAATCTGACATTGATTACGACCGTCGGGTGTGTATTATAGGGGAGCGCACCAAACGAGAGCTGTTTGAGGATAGCGAAGAAGCTGTAGGCTCATTTTTGCGCATAAATGATATCTACTTTAGAGTGGTAGGAGTACACAAGTTTGTTCCGGGCGGAGGTTTTGAATCAGACGGCGACATTTTCATTCCATTTACCACCTTTAATAAGCTGTATAATAAGGGCGACGAGGTAGATTTTATGAGTATTGCTGCTTTTGACGATGCGGATATTGTGCAGGTAGAAAAAGATGTTAAAGCAGTACTTAAGTCTATTCACCAAGTAGACCCTACTGATGAGAGGGCCTTTGGCTCATTCAATCTGGGCGAACTATTTGGCCGCATAAAGGGATTCGCTAACGGACTTACCTTTTTGTCTCTAGTTATTGGTATTGCTACCATTTTGGCCGGAGTAGTTGGTATCGGAAATATTTTGCTGATATCTGTGAAAGAACGCACCAAAGAGCTCGGTGTAAGACGCGCTTTAGGAGCGACTCCGTCAGAAGTAAGAAATTTAATCCTTTTAGAGTCTGTTTTTTTAACGGTAGTGTCAGGAGTTATGGGAATCATTTTAGGTGCAGGTGCTTTGAGTTTGGTAAATAAGCTTACCCAAGACACTGATTTTCCGTATACCAATCCGACCGTTCCCATTCCATATGTGCTAGGAGCCTTATTGCTTATGGTGGTTTTGGGAACCTTAATTGGGCTCATTCCAGCGCAGAGAGCTGTAAGTATTCGACCTATTGAAGCATTAAGAGAAGAATAATGAATATAACACCATAATCTAATCCATCTACCTAATATCCAATACTATGAAAAAAGCCGTTCGGTACAGTATCATCGCAATTGTTGCCTTGGGCGCTTTATGGGCAGCCGCATTTTTTGTCAAATCGAATAGTAAAGCTTCGGTTACCTATGATACGCTAAGCCCATTTTACGGAAACATAGAAGTAAAAACCGTTGCAACGGGCTCTGTTGTTCCAGAAGATGAGGTAGAGATAAAACCTCAGATTCAAGGAATAATCGATTATATCGCCAAATATGAAGGAGATTTTGTGAACCAAGGAGATCTAATTGCCGTTATAAAAGTGGTGCCCAATGAACAAGCGCTTATTGCGGCAATGGGGCGAGTAAAGAACGGCGAGTTGCGTTTGAATAATGCACAGCTTGAATTTAACCGAAATGAGGAACTGTTTCAGCGCCAAGTTATTTCTAACCAAGAGTACAATAATTTGAAACTCACCTACGAGCAGGCCGCCCAAGAATTGCGAAACGCAGAGGCCGATTATCAAATTATTAAAGAAGGGTCTATTGGAGGCTCGTCTTCGGCAAACACCAATATTCGAGCAACTACAACTGGAACCATTTTAGAGATCCCTGTAGAAATCGGAGACCAAGTGATTCAGTCTAACTCCTTTAACGCAGGCACAACCATTGCCACCGTGGCTGATTTGACCAAGATGGTTTTCGAGGGTAATGTAGACGAAGGTGAAGTAGGTAAGCTTAAAGTGGGAATGCCTCTAAAGATAAGTCTAGGGGCTATTAGCGATAAAGAGTTTGACGCACGTCTTAGATTTATTGCTCCTAAGGGGCTTGAAGAGTCTGGTGCTGTGAAATTTAAGATAGAAGGTGAGGTTACTGTTGAAGATGATTTTGTTATAAGAGCTGGATACAGTGCAAATGCCTCGCTCATTCTCGATCGAAAAGAGAATATTTTGGTGTTGCCAGAGGCCTTATTGCAATTTGATAAAGTTACTGACGAGCCCTATGTTGAGCTAGAAATTGGAGAACAGGAGTTTGAGAGGCGCGATATCAAAATTGGCATCTCAGACGGCATCAATGTCGAGATTTTAGAGGGGCTTACAGAAACCGATAAGGTGAAGCAATGGAATAAGACAGAGCCGATTAAAATAGATTCAGACGATGCACCAGAGCGCGGTGTATAACACTCAGTTATTAAACTAACATACAAAGCACAATGAAGTTCCGATTATTTAGTATACTGACACTTTCTGTAACACTTGCTTTTGGCCAAACCAAAAAAATGTCGCTCCAAGAGTGCGTTGAATACGCGCTAGAGAACAACCTGACTATAGAGCAGTTTGAGCTAGACCTTGAATCTGCAGAGTTGGGAGAGCTTGAAGGTCTCGGACAGTTTTTACCTCGCCTTAACGGCTCGATGGGAGTAAATGAAAGTAAGGGTTTCGGTATTGATCCGAGAACCAACGCTGCAAATCCGTCTTTAGTGGTTTTGCAAGGAAATCTAAACCTTTCAGTAGGGTACACCCTATTTGATGGTTTAAGGAATATTAGGAGAGCGCAGCGCGCTGAAATGAACACTATTTCAAATCAGTATCGATTGGCTAATTTGAAAGACGATATTCGACTGCGCGTAGCTAATGCCTATCTGAATATTATTTCTTCGAAGGAATCCTTAAAAGTAGCACAGGCGCAATATGGGGTCACCGAACAAGATTTGAACCGTATTAAACAGCTTGTAGATCTCGGAGTGGTTCCAAACGGAGATCTTTTAGAAATAGAGGCTACTGCGGCTAATCAAGAGCAAGTAATAGTAAATTCAGAGGCTCGGGTAATTTTAGCTAGAATTAATTTGGCGCAATTGCTTCAAATCACCGATTATGAAAATTTTGATATTGTTGATGAGACATTTGATGTTCCCAGTTCAACCATATTAGAGAAGTCTCCAAAACAGATCTTCACTAAGGCTATGAGTTTTAGGAATGACATCAAATTAGCGGAGACAAGTGTTGTTCTTTCTGAACAAGATCTAAAAATTGCCAAAGGAGCAGCATTGCCTACTTTAAATGCGTTTATGAATTACAATACTTTTGCTAGTGACCGTTTTCAAATAGACCAATCTACGGGTAACCTTGTACGACCTGATTTAATTGCTCAGTTAGAAGCTAACGATGGAATTTCTTATGGATTGTCTATGAATATCCCCATTTTCAACGCATTTTCTACCTCAAATAGCATTAAGCGCGCGGCCTTAAATGTAAAAAGATCTGAGCTGCAATACGAGCAGACAAAACTAGATTTAGAGAACACCGTGAATCAGGCCTATAACGATGTTAAGACCTTCGCAAAAACTTACGAGGCCGCACAAAAATCGTTAGACGCCCGACGACTAGCCTATGACTATGCAAAAGAGCGTTTTGAGGTAGGCCTTATGAACTCCTTCGATTTTAGCCAGGCACAAGCGCGTCTTGACAATGCAGAAGCAACCGTTATTCGCGCTAAATATGATTATATATTTAGACTAAAAATTCTTGAATTCTATTTTGGTATTCCAATTGCTGTTTTAGACTAGGAGACAATTAGAAGTCTTTAGTATATATTTGATTATGTCGTTAATACTCGCATTTGATACTTCAACAAAGGGCTGCTCTGCAGCCCTTTTTGATCAAGAACATTGCGTAGCGCATAAGCAGATTATTGAAGACGGGTTTGTTCATGCCGAACAGTTGCATTTGCTTATAGAATCCTTATTTGAGCATACCCGATATGATTTTTCAACTATTGATGCCTTCGCTGTTGGAGCAGGCCCTGGTTCATATACCGGTCTAAGAATAGGTGCGTCTGCTGCAAAAGGATACGCCTTTGCGTTAGAAAAGCCTTTAATTGCCTTGGATAGTCTTGAGCTATTAGCTGAATCTGTTGGATTTCAAATCAAAGACCTAGAATTAGAAGAAACCTTAATCTTTTCGGCTATAGACGCCCGAAGACAAGAGGTATACGCCAGAATTCAGTCGGGCAAGGGGCAGCTTATTATGCCCTCACAGCTTTTACTTCTTGAAGACTTTAATACGCAGGCAATGCTAAGTGCCCATAAAACTATTTATGTAATTGGGGACGCTTCTGATAAACTTAACCTCTTTTTTTCTGATTATGTCGATAGTTATGACTTCAGATTTATTCACACCTTTCCAAATGCGTTACACATGGGAGGTCTAGCATTAAATCGTTTCAGGTCTCAAGATTTTGTTTCTACCGAATACTTCGAGCCCAATTATTTGAAAGAAGTGCACATTACTCCTCCTAAGACAGGCTAATGAATAGGCAACTACCTAGTCTGCAGCGCTTATCAGAACGCGATGTGGGAAAGGAATATCTATACCCTCTTCGTCGAAGCGACCCTTTATATTTTCAATCATCTCAAAACGAGTCGCCCAAAAAACGTCGGTATTTGTCCAATAGCGTATGGCAAGATCTACAGAGCTTTCGGCTAGCTCGTGAACAAAAACGGCAGGCATCTTTTCTTCTTCTTTTATAATGCGCTCATCGGCCTCGCACAACTGCAGCACCACTTCTCTAGCCTTTTTAATATTGCTTGCATAGCTTATTCCAATAATAAGATTCTCTCTTCGAAGCGGCTCAGAAGAAAAGTTGGTAATCTTATCATTCGACAGGTTGCCATTGGGAATAATTACAGCTTGATTATTAAAGGTGGTGAGTTTAGTATTGAACACCGTTATTTTATTCACGGTTCCTTCCACTCCTTGAGCAGATATAAAATCTCCAACCTTAAAGGGTTTAAATATTAGAATTAAGATTCCTCCGGCGAAATTGGCTAAAGAACCCTGAAGCGCTAAACCCAGAGCTAATCCAGCAGCACCAAGCATAGCAATAAGCGACGAAGTCTGAACACCCAATTGGGTAATAATCATCACCATGAGAACGACTTTAAGCGAAATGCTTATGAAGTCTTCTAAAAATTGCTCTAAAGTGCGATCGTAATCTTTACGTGCAAAGAATTTAGCAACGGCCATGTCGATTAATCGAATCACCCACCATCCGACAAAAGCAGTGATTATTGCACTGGCAATATTTGGGAGAACCTCCCATAGCAGCGAAAATAATTGTTCTAGGTGTTTCTCGTAGTCTTCAAAGGTTTGTTTGATCATGGTGTAGATGGTTGAGTAGTTGTTCGGTCTCAAATACAGGAAAAGAACAGCTTCCCTTGACACACGCAAAGATAGCAGTTTCACTCAAATCAGTTGCTCTATTCAACAAGCCCTTTTCAGTTGGTTTTTTGGCTGCTGCCAGAACACTGTTTGGTAAATAATGGCGGCCTATAGCGCTTGCTTTTTGCTCAAAATTAGTGCCTATGACCGCAATTTCGTGAAACTCAAATTGATCAAATAAGGCCAATTGTAACCAGGCGGAATAACTTCGTGGATGTTTGATGACCTGTGGCTTCATAGCCTGTAATAGAGCCGAGGCCCTCTTGCTGTAATTAGGTTTACTTAAAAGAGCCCCTAACCTAAAAAGATTTTTAGCCATTAGCGCGTTTGAACTGCTTATGACGTTGTCTTCTAGTTCTAGGGTTCGTCTAACTACTTGTTTTTGAAGGTCATCAGTGAAATAAAAGAAACCCTCGGGCGCATTAAAATGAGCTAAAACATAGCGATTTAGAGCAGACGCTTGGTCTAAATACTTAGGTTCAAAGGTGAGTTCATAGAGGTCTATAAAACATTGAATGCACAAGGCATAGTCTTCTAGAAATCCATCTATGTTGTTGGCGGTAGCACTCTTTATGCGCAGTAAACGACCATCTGGTTCAATACGCTCAGCAAGCATCTGTGCAGCCCCCAAACATAGGTGTACATACTTGTTTTTCTCGTTTTCAGTTAAATCGAGATAGCGACAGCTGTGTGCAAGTGCACTCACTATTAAGGCGTTCCATGAGCTTATAATTTTGTCGTCGCAAGCTGGTTTTTTGCGCTGTTGTTGGTATTTTTTGAGTTTTGATAATCCTTGAATTAGAGCATTTTCTATCGATTCGACAGAAACACCTAATATTCCTGCGATTTGCTCATTGGTATCTGTTCGGTGCAATAAATACTGACCATGCTCCCAATGCCCAAGTTCGTTGAAATTATAGACCTCAGCGAATAACTCATAGAGATCGCCCAACACCTCCTTCAACTGCGCTATGGTAAACCGATAGTAAGCTCCTTCTGTCTGCTCGCCTAATTCGTCTGACGAATCTGCATCTATTGAGGCGAAAAATCCTTTTGAAAGCGGATCGTAAAGCCAGTGCTCTAAAAAGTCTATAGTCTTTAAAGCCACGTGCTGGAACCATTTGTTTTTGGTAACCGCAAAGGCTTTGGCATAAAGGCTTAGCAGTTGTGCGTTATCGTAGGCCATTTTTTCGAAGTGCACCACGTGCCAGCGATTGTCTACGCTATAGCGCGAAAATCCGCCGTTAATTTGGTCGAATAGGGCCCCATAAGACATGCGATCAAGGCTTTTTTGAACGTGGTCAAACACGCGCTCATTCGGGCAAAGCAGGTGGTAGTGCAGCGCAAATTCTAATGTATTGGGCATCATGAACTTGGGCGCCCCTTTAAAGCCCCCGTATTCGGTATCTACAGCGGCTAAAAACTGTTGAATAAGGGTCTCAAATTCATCTTTAAGCCACGGTTCGCTTAGAGTATCTGCCGACGGAGTTTCTGCCATGGCCTTTAGGCCTCGTGATAGGCTTGTCGCATATTCTAAGACACGCTCTTTATCTTTCATGTAGAGCTGCTGAAGATCTTTAAGGGCTGCCATCCAGCGCTCTTTTGGTAGGTAGGTTGCCCCCCAGAAAGGTCTGCCATCGGGCAAGGCTACAATGTTCAGGGGCCATCCGCCAGATCCGGTCATCAATTGAAGCGCATCCATATAAATATGGTCAAGATCTGGACGCTCTTCTCGGTCAATTTTAACGCAGATAAAATGGCGATTCATTACTGCGGCCACGTCTTGGTCTTCAAAGCACTCACGCTCCATGACATGACACCAATGACAGGCTGCATACCCTATACTAAATAGCAGCAGTTTTTGCTCATTATGCGCCTTTTCAAACAGGGCATCAGAGTATTCTACCCAATGCACAGGGTTAAAACGATGCTGTCTAAGATATAATGAAGAGGCCTTAGCTAGCGCGTTGGTTTTGGTATGTTGGTTACTATCCATTGGTCGCAACGACCTCTGAAACCGTATCGCCCAGCATATTTTTTAACATGGTTTCTATCCCATTTTTTAGGGTGTAGGTAGAAGAAGGACATCCACTACACGCACCTTGAAGCAGCACATGCACTTTTTTGGTCTCCGGGTCGTATTGCTCGAACTGAATATTTCCGCCATCACTTGCTACTGCGGGCTTTACATATTCCTCTAAAATAGCAATGATTTGCTCACTGATAGGGTCATCGGTCTTTAGGTATACCTCAGCTTCATCAGTAGCCTCGGCTGATACATCTTTCGCGTTTTTCTGAGTTCCGGCTTGGTGTGAGTCTACAGCCTGGGCTCCTGACCCTATAAATTCACTGATGAGGTCGCGCAACTCTATGGTTATTTCATCCCAATTACCTATTTCGTATTTGGTAACTGAGAGGTAGTTTTCGTCCATAAAAACTTGTTTGACGTAGGGCTTTTTAAACAGTTCGGTGGCGAGTTTGGAGTGCTTGGCCTCATCAATATTTTTGAACTCGTAAAGGGCTGGAACAATGAGTTTATTAGCCACAAATTTCATTACAGAGGGGTTCGGGGTGGCTTCGGCATACACCGTTACTGCATTAGCCTGTTTAGAGGCCATTTCATGAACCACAGGCTCTCCTGCGTTGAGGTACTCTACGAGTTGTTGCGCAATGGCGTCTTTTACCTCTGCCCAAGAAACGATATCGTACTTCTCAATGGCTACAAAATTGCTGGCTATGTAAATGGTCTTCACAAATGGAAGCTGAAACAGCTCATAGGCTAAAGGGGCGTTTTTAGCCTCCTCTATAGACTTGAACTCGTGCGCTTGCTGCACTAAAAAGTGATTAGCCTGAAATTTTAAAATAGCTTCATTAGAGGTTTCTATGGTAGTGATGTTATATTCCATGGGGTGTCATTTGCTACAAAGGTACGAACTAGGGCAATTCATGAGCTTGGCTTAAGTTTGTGGTTTTAAACGTAACGTGTATGAAAGCATATGTATTTCCCGGACAAGGATCGCAGTTTGTGGCCATGGGAAAAGACCTGTACGAATCCAATGAAAAGGCCAAGGCGCTTTTTGAGAGAGCTAATGAGGTAATTGGATTTCGAATTACCGATATGATGTTTGAGGGAGATGCTGATGCCCTTAAACAGACTGAGGTAACCCAACCTGCTATTTTTATTCATTCGGTAATCCTTGCTCAAGTGCTCGAAACGGCCTTTGATGCAAAAGCGGTTGCTGGCCATTCTTTAGGCGAATTTTCGGCTCTTGTTGCCGCCGGAGTGCTATCGTTTGAAGACGGATTGGTCTTGGTCGCTAAACGCGCTTCTGCCATGCAACGCGCATGCGGTATCGAACGCGGAACTATGGCAGCCGTTTTGGGCCTTGAAGATGCTGTGGTCGAGGCCATCTGTGTTTCTACAGAAGGCAGGGTGGTTCCGGCCAATTACAATTGCCCCGGACAACTCGTAATATCTGGAGCTTATGATGCCGTAGAACGCGCTTGTGAGACCTTAAAAGAGGCTGGGGCAAGACGCGCGCTTATACTCCCGGTTTCTGGGGCATTTCACTCTCCTTTAATGGAACCGGCTAGAGAAGAGCTGGCCCAGGCCATCGAGCATACCTCATTTGCGCATCCTAGAATTCCCATTTACCAGAATGTATCTGCTGAAGCAGTCACCGATACGGCTACTTTAAAAAAGAATTTGATAGCACAGCTCACTGCTCCAGTAAAATGGACGCAAAGTGTGCAGAACATGTTTAGCCACGGACATGATCAATTCTTGGAATGCGGTCCAGGCAATGTATTGCAAGGTCTCATCAAAAAAATAGCGCCTTTGGCCGAAACTTCGACAGTGAATCTTAGTTAAGTAGTAATAACTAGGTACAGGTAGTAAAGCGCAAAAGCCCCTAAGAAAACAATACCAGCGATACTTAGTGTTTTTAGTACAGTTGAAGGTCGATGAATCAAGGGTGTTTGGTCTGAAAAAACTAGAGCGTGATTCATGTAGCCAAGAATAGGAGCGAAAACAAAAGAGGCGAAAGTGGCTACGGCAATTAGCGCCCCCATAGAGGTAGAGAAGAAGGCTATCACTACAAAATTAGATAGTGCTAGAAAGAGTACTGCTAACGCGAATGGATTTTTTTGGGTTATACCCAAGCGTTGCAATAGGTCAACAAGCACCCGAGCAAGGGCATCGTGAGCACTTAGGCAGGTGCTGAACATGGCGGCTAGTGCGGCTATTGAAATAAATAGTTTGGCCCAGGCCCCTAACTCTGTGGTAAAAATGCCGGTTAGTTCGGCGGCGAATTTCACACTATTGTCGCTAAGAATCACTCCTGAGCCATAGAGGGTCATGTAACCGATGTAGAAAAAAAGCACCGCCAAAAATGCGGTTAGCAGGTATCCCAGGTTGAATTCTTTCAGAGCCGATTGAACCGTTATTTTTTCTGTGCTTTGCTTGATTTTTTCGAGATTCCAAAGGCTCACCCAGCCCGAGGCTTCAACCGCGGTAGGCATCCATCCGACCAGGCTTATGATAAACAAGACGCCCACAGCGTTAAACCATTCTGGAGGGCTAAAATCAGGCAGTGCGGCTACCTTTTGATTGGCGGTTACAAGCACCACGGTGGCCATTAGGGCTAGTAACAGTATCAATACAATGTATTTCAACGATTGTTCTAAGAGCTTGTAGCGCCCTGCGATAAGGAGAATACTAATGACCACAAACAATAATAAAGTGGCTGTATTGGTTGAGGGTATAAGGCCGTTAAATACGTTTACGGTCATGCCTGAAGTCACGCTATAGAGTGCCGCCAATATGGTAAATGCGCTAACAAGATTCACCATGGCGTAGAGGTATAAAAACCAACGACTGTGAGCTGCATAGCCCTCTGTGAGGCTCTTTTGTGTAGCATGTGTAAAGCGCACACCGAATTCGAAAAACGGAAATTTTAAGAGATTAGCTAAGAGAATAGGTACGACCATGAGCGGCCCGTAAACAGCCCCGGCTTTGGTTGAAAGCACAAGATGAGAGGTTCCAATGGCCATAGAGGCAAATAGCAATCCGGGACCAAGGCGGTCAAAAAATCGACGTATATTCACTTTTAGTTCACTAAATGAGAGAAACTTCTTGCCAATATATTTCATTTCTTTATAGCCTCATTCTTTATGAAAGCAAGACGGATTTTTTTTGGAGCGGTAATTGCCTTTGACCTGCTTTTTTTAGCCTATGTTTTGGGTCCAAGAGTCGCCCCGGTTTCTATGGATGTAACCTTGCCTGACTTGCAGCTAAGCACAGCGAATGTTGATGCGTATCTAACGGCTAAAGAGGCGTCATTTCCGGTTAAACCGGGTAACGAGTCTAGAGTGGTCTGGGCGGCTGAGCCTGGAGTTAAGACCCCTTATTCAGTGGTTTACTTGCACGGATGGTCGGCCTCGGCAGAAGAGGGTAATCCAGTACACCGCAACATTGCAGCCGACTTAGGGGCGAATCTTTATTTGCCCAGACTAGAGGGTCACGGTTTAGACGAAGAAAATCCGCTTTTGACTATAACCGCAGACGCATTGATTGACTCCGCCAAAGAGGCCCTTGTTATAGCCCAATTACTCGGAGAACGGGTGATTATTATAGCTACCTCAAACGGGGGGGCACTTGCACTGCATCTGGCTCGAGCGGTAACCAATCTGGAGGCCATCGTGCTGTATTCTCCAAATATTGAGATCTACGATCAAGACGGCTAAATTATTAGATGACCCTTGGGGGCTGCAGCTGGCACGCCTAGTGAAGGGTTCAGATTTCAACGAGATAGAGATGTCCGATGAACGAAAGGCCTATTGGTACAGTAAGTACCGAATTGAGAGCCTGCCCCATTTGCAAGCCTTTGTGCATTACACCATGCGTCCGGGTACCTTTAGAGCCGTAAAGGCACCTGTATTTCTTGGCTATTACTACAAAAACGAAGAGGAGCAAGACAAGGTGGTTTCAGTAGAGGCAATGCTAGAGATGTACCAATATTTGGGAACTCCAGATAGCTTAAAGCAGAAGGTCGCGTTTCCTGAGGCCAAAGACCATATTCTGGCCAACCCACTGGCATCGAAAGATGTTGAAGGCGTCTATCAGGCCACTCGTCGCTTTTTGAAAGAGGTGGTAAAGCTTCCGATGAGGTAATACCTCTTACTTTTTTTAATCCTTATGTGAAATGCTTTAGGTTTTCAGCCATTTCTAGGGATTCAGCTTTCGATTTCGCAGTGAAATACCATAACTTGAGGGTCATCAATCACTTCTTATGGCACGAAAACTACAAATTGAACGTTTTGACGAGGTCGTTCGGTCCAAATACCAGGTCTACAACAGTCTGTTTTTAACGCTGCCGTTTAAGACAATTAAAGACACTTCGCTAATGCTTCCGCTTTTCGCTGATGCCTGCGTTAAGGGGTTTGAGCAGCAGCTAACCCCGGATGAGATCGTTGCCGATTTTTTTAAGAATTTCTTACCAGAGCTTGACGAAGCAGCTCAAAAAGACGTCTTATTCGCCTTCATCAAGTACATAGAGCGCCAGGTGGTATTGTTCGACGCGATTGAAGATGCTGGGTTTTCGTACGTCAACAACATGCATGGCCGCGGAACATTGCGTTTTATAAAAGAAGAGGCCCAAAACAACAACAAACTAGAGGCCTTAAAGGAGTACCTCAAACGCTTCAAGGTGCGCATTGTTTTGACGGCCCATCCGACCCAGTTTTACCCCAATACGGTGCTCACCATTATTCGCAATTTGGCGAAGGCCATTCGCGAAAATGAATTAGACGAGATTAAACAGTTGCTCGATCAGTTGGGGCTTACGCGCTTCTACAACAAGAAGAAGCCCACCCCTCTTGACGAGGCGCACAGCCTCATATGGTATCTCGAAAATGTCTTTTACCATTCAGCAGGAGCGATTGCGAGCTACCTTAGAAAAAATATTTTCCAAAACGAGCCCATAGATCACACCGTTTTTGACTTCGGATTTTGGCCAGGAGGCGATCGCGACGGAAACCCTTATGTGACCCCCGAGATTACCCTTAAGACGGCGGAGACACTGCGTCACCACATCTTGAGAAATTACTACCGCGAATTGCGCTTTCTGAAAACGAGGCTGACCTTTGATGGCGTTCTTCAGAAAGTAGAAGCGCTTGAAACGGCGCTATATCACACCTTATTCTTTCCAAAGAAAACACCCATTTCATTGGATGAGCTGACCGAGGGGCTTCAGCAGATTGCAAACGACTTAAAGATAGACCACAACAGATTCTATCTAGACCGCGTACTAGATCTTATAGACAAGGTGCAACTATTTGGATACCATTTCGCAAGCCTTGATATACGTCAAGATTCGCGCGTGCATGAAGGGGTGTTTTTAGAAGTGATCAATCACCCGATGGTGCGTGCAACGATTGGAGCCTTAAAAGAGCGCAGCTATGAAGAGTTAAGCCTTGAGCAACGCCTTGAACTGCTGACGCGTGTAGAAGGAACGGTTGATCCGACTCTTTTTGATGCCAATGAGATAACGGCTCAAACCTTGGAGAGTATTTCGGTGATGCGTGAGATTCAGCAGCGAAACGGAGAGCGCGGATCGAATCGCTACATCATCAGCAATTGCCAATCGCTTGAGCATCTATTGCAACTCTATGCGCTTATTAGACTATGCGGATGGTCGAACCCTTCGGTAGACATCATTCCGCTATTCGAAACGATAGACGATCTGCGTGCCGCCCCAGATATTATGCGGGCGCTGTATTCAAACGCTAGCTACCGGGCCCATCTGGAATCAAGGGGCATGAAGCAGACGGTTATGCTCGGTTTTTCAGACGGAACCAAAGACGGCGGATACTTTATGGCCAACTGGGGTATTTACAGTGCCAAAGAGGCATTGAGTCTGCTCTCGACTGAATTTGGGGTAAGCGTAGCCTTTTTTGACGGAAGGGGTGGGCCGCCGGCCAGAGGCGGCGGCCGCACCCACGAATTCTATGCCTCGCTGGGCGAGCAGATTCAAGCAGACGACATCCAACTCACCGTTCAGGGCCAAACCATCAGTTCAAACTTTGGAACCTTGGAGTCTTCTCAATACAACCTAGAACAATTGCTGAGCTCGGGCATTAAGAACCAGCTGTTTGCAAGAGGAGAAAACAACTTGAGCGCTGAAGATCGAGAAACCCTTGAAACCTTGGCTCAGGTCTCATACGACGCCTACGTGGCCTTTAAGAACCACGAGTTGTTCTTGCCCTACTTGCAAGAAATGACCACCTTGCCCTATTATGCCAAAACCAATATTGGAAGCCGGCCCTCTAAAAGAGGACAAAAGAAAGAGTTCAGGTTTGAAGACCTGCGCGCCATTCCGTTTGTGGGCAGCTGGAGCCAATTGCGTCAAAATGTACCCGGCTTTTACGGGGTGGGGTACGCGCTTGAATCGTTCAAAAAGAGCGGAGATTTTGATCGTGTAAAACGCCTGTACCAGAACAATGCATTCTTCAGAACGCTCATCGCCAACTCGATGATGAGCTTGACTAAGTCTCAGTTTGAACTGACCTCATATATGGCCAACAACGAGCGATTCGGCGAATTTTGGTCTCAAATTCACCAGGAGTATACGCGCTCCAAAGCCCTTGTGCTCGAACTTAGCGGGTTTAGCACCCTGCTCGAGAATGAACGGGCCAACAAGGCGTCTATTCAGCTTCGAGAGGGCATCGTACATCCGCTGCTCACCATTCAGCAGTACGCGCTTCAGCGCGTGGCCATAACCAAAGACCCAGAGCGCCGAGATTGGTACGAGAAGATGGTCACCCGTTCGATGTTCGGAAACATCAATGCCTCTAGAAACTCTGCCTAATCGCATCTTTTTTTTCAGATGTATTTGGAAGTTGTTGAATTTGCGCTCATATTTGTGCCGTTCATTCACATGATGTAATTGTTATCAAGAAAGGTGAAGGGATTAGACCCTATGAAGCCTTAGCAACCCTCGTTCTTACGAGAAGGTGCTACATTCTACCCCGCAAGGGAGAGATAACGATGCAAGCCGTTTTACGGCCGCCCATCTTTTCTTTTTAGCAGTTGCCTCATTCATTATTAACCTAAAAAAATTACATCGTAATGAGTGCACATCACCAATTGTCAACGCTGGCCTTAACTGCCGGTCACGACCTGTCTCAGCATGGAAAGACCATCGCTGTTCCGATTTACCAATCTACCGCTTACCGCTTTGATTCAACCGATCACGCGGCGGCGCTGTTTAACCTCAGTGAGTCGGGAAACATTTACACGCGGCTAACCAATCCGACTAATGCGGTACTTGAAGAACGCCTTGCTGCCCTAGAGGGCGGTATCGCTGGAGTAGTGACCTCTTCAGGGACTGCTGCGGTGGCAACAACGCTGCAAACCCTACTGAAAAGTGGCGAGCACATCGTTTGTTCAAACAGTGTGTATGGCGGAACCTACAACATGCTCGGGGTCACCCTGCCTAGACTGGGTATCACCACTACCTTTGTAGACCCTAGCGATTTGGGTCACTTTGAGGCGG
Organism: Flavobacteriaceae bacterium; assembly: GCA_018402205.1. Classification (GTDB taxonomy): domain Bacteria; phylum Bacteroidota; class Bacteroidia; order Flavobacteriales; family Flavobacteriaceae; genus UBA3478. The sequence goes on along the minus strand of JAGYIX010000003.1, from coordinate 566,854 downwards.
CTATTCAGCCTAACACACGAGCGATTTTCTTGGAGTCTATCGGAAACCCAAAGCTCGATGTACTGGATATCGAAGGTGTGGCTGAAATAGCCCGCAAACACAAGATTCCATTGATTGTCGACAATACGGTGCCGACGCCGGCCCTGTTGAATCCGATCAAGTTCGGAGCCAACATAGTCATTCATTCACTGACTAAATACATTAACGGAAACGGTACGGCGCTCGGAGGCGCCATCATCGATGCCGGAACCTTTGACTGGTCAAGCGGAAAATTTGAAGAATTTACCCAACCCTCTCCAGGCTACCACGGCTTGGTTTATCACGAGGCCTTGGGCCCTGCCGCCTTTATTGCTAAGGTGCGCATCGAAGGACTGCGCGACTTTGGCTCGGCACTAAGCCCCCTTAATGCCTTTCATATTCTGCAGGGGCTAGAAACGCTTTCGCTGCGCATAAAAAAGCACAGCGAGAATACGCTAAAGCTGGCCTCATGGCTTGCGCAGCAAGATGAGGTGGCCTGGGTGAACTTTCCGGGAGCCAAAGACGAGCGTCAACAACAGCTGCGACAGAAGTATTTGCCAGAGGGGGTGAGCGGGCTGCTCACTTTTGGACTAAAGGGCGGATTCGCCGCGGCCAAAAAACTAACCGACGCCACACAGTTGTTTAAGATTGCCGCTAATTTTGGCGATTCTAAATCGATTATAGTGCATCCGGCATCCACCACGCATCAGCAGTTAACCGAAGAGCAGCAAGCTTCTACTGGAGTTACTCCAGATCTTATTCGCTTATCGGTGGGCCTAGAGGCCGTAGAAGACCTCATTGACGATTTAGCACACGCAATCAAGGCCTAGCAGATCTATGCTTCAGACGTTAACCATACCTGCATTCACTACTCTATCAGGGGTGTCTCTCGGGCCCTTTCCGCTGAGCTATGAGCTCTTTGGTAAGCCGCTTTTTGAGGCTCCCCTGATTTTGGTGAATCACGCGCTTACCGCCAATTCGACCCTGACCGGAGAGCAAGGCTGGTGGAGTGAAATCGTGGGCCCTGAAAAGGCCATAGACACGAACAAGGCCGCCGTGCTCTGCTTCAACATTCCGGGTAATGGATACGACAACTTCTTCTTTGAAGATCACATTCAACTAACGGCTACTGATGTCGCCCTGATTTTTCTGCAGGGCCTAGAGCAGCTGGGCATTCAAACCGTTGATCTGTTTATCGGCGGTTCGGTAGGCGGAGGCATCGCCTGGAGCATGCTCACCCAAAACCGCATCGATTTCAGGCATTTTGTGCCCATCGCTACCGACTGGAAGTCTACCGACTGGATCATCGCGCACTGCCATATTCAAGAGCGGCTGCTGCAAGAAAACAGCGACTGGGGCCTCAAATTGGCGCGCCAACTGGCCATGCTGAGCTACCGCAGTCCGCAATCGTTCGACGCCCGTTTTCAACGCGAGCGACGCAGCTCGAAATACGCGGTTGAGTCGTGGCTCGATTACCACGGAGATGCGCTCTCGGTGCGCTTTCACGCGAAGGCCTATCGGCACCTTAATCAGATTTTGCGCCAAATTAATGCTGTACCTGATGGGGAGAGTTTCGCCATGCGTTTAGCCCCCTTAAATACGCGCTTTTACATAGTGACGATTAGCTCTGATTTGCTCTTTATTCCGGCCGAAGACGACAAAACCGTCGAACAATTAAAGGCACTCGGAAAAAAGGTAGATCACTTCAAGATTTATTCTCCCCACGGGCACGACGCCTTCTTAATTGAGCACAGTCAAGTGGCCGCGGTTATAAAAGGAGTGTGCAATCACATTGAGGGCCTAGCCGCCCTTTAGTTGGGCCTTATTCGTAATACAAGACGTACTCCTCCGCTACCGAGCCCTTTAGGTCAGCGGGCTTGAAGCCTAGTTTTCTATAGAAGTACTCGAGCTCTTTAGATTCAATAGACAGCCAGAGCTTAGGGTAGGCCTGCTTTTCGAATAGTTTCTTCATCCACAACGTACCCCATCCTTTGCCTCGCTCGGCTTCTGGAGTGAACAAGTAGCCCAAGTAATCGTAGTCTTCAAAGCGCGATTGAACGGCCGATTCTATGGGCGAAAGCGCCGGAAGTTCATCTGGAAAAACAATACCGATGCATTTTAGGCTTTCGCCGGTGTACAAGGCATAGACCTCTGCGGTTTTGCGCAAATGCAGCCATTGAGGCTCAAGAATGGCCGCCCAGTCTGATGGGTATAGAGAACGAATATCGCGCTGAGAAAGCTCGATGTTGACCAGCTGTGCCGTCTTTACAGATACCCCCATGATCTAAGTTTGTCGGAATCTTCGGTCCACCTGTCACCTATGTCGTTTCTGTAATAGGAATTATTTATGAGCAGGTTCGAAATGCGGTTGTACATGTGCTTTTGCGCCTCCTTCATGGTGGTGCCCTGACCGGTAACCAGCGTGACGATTCCGCGGTCGCCGGTTACCAACCAATGTCCGTTTACCTTTTTCACATTGATCGGATGTATACCCACCTCATTGGGCTTCTTAAAGATGACCACCGAATCTTTGGAGAAGAGCCTGAAGCTTTTCGGATCGTCATACGGAAAGGGGGGTACTACCATGTAGGCACCCACCTGAAATCCAATGCGTGAGCTGAAGGTTACATGCGCCCCGGCAGCCGTATCCCAGAGCACCTTCGAGAAGGGAGTGAGTAGACCGTCGCGTTGAATATGCACCTGTGGATAACCAAAGCGCGAAGTAAACTCGAGCGGATAAATTCCGTGGTGATTCACAATCGAGTTGATGTCTATGTGCCCCCTAAAGTTCTGCGCTCTGAGCGAAGGCTCTAGCTTTTTAAGGGTGCGATCGAAGAGCACCGACTCTTCTGCCCAAAACATACTCGTACCCATTTCACCAGTAGAAACTCCCAACTCATTGGGAAACAGTTTCTTGTGTTCAAAACTGATGTTGTACGGAGGCAAAAAGGTGTTACCATTAAAAAGGCCCCTACGGCCACTTCAACCCCTTTTACCTTGCGCTGCAGTTGAAAGGCTCCGAAGTTATTGCCCCAAGACTTTTCATAGGCCTTGAGCATCCGAATCACGTCGTCGCCATTTTCTTCTTGTCCTACAAAAAGCAGTTGCTTGAGTTCTTGGGTTTCTCCGCCCGGTTTAATCACATAGGCGTCGGGGTTTTTTTCAATGTACTGAACCGCAGACTGAAAGCTTTCGAATTCTTTGAACGGAAGTGTCTTTACGCCGTGCCGCTTCAGCTCTTCTTGCCCGAAATTTCGATCGAGCTCAAGCTCATCGGTGTAGGCGGATCCGCCAAAAACAATTTTCCCCGTCTTTCTAAGGGCATCGCTTTCTGCCCCGAATCCGGTATAGTCAAACACGATGATGTCTGCCCAATCGATATGTTTTTTGTAGTCATTGGTTTTCTTGACAAATCCGAAACCAATCTCCCGGGAGCGTTTATCGGCAATATACATGAGCACCTTGTGGCCCTCTTGCTGCACTCCGTAGGCGACATCGAGTGAGTCGCCCCATTTAGAGACAAAAAGAAACTTTCTTTTTTCGTCTCGTAACTGCTTTGTTTTCAATGTGATCTAAGCAGAAAAGATCTAAAGGTTGTGGTTCATATACTAGATGCAAAAGCGCGCAAACTTAATTTAAAAACGAATCCGATGTTAAAAGAGGGGGAGTATATTTTTTGATAAAATTTTTATGAAATAGGATTGAATTTTTCAGATAAAGCAATAAATCTGAGATAAATAAAGTTCAAGAAGCAAAAAAGCCCTCTGCGGTTTACCGCAGGGGGCTTACTCCGCCTTTCTTGGCCTATACCTTGGCCTCTTTAGTCTGTACGCACTTACTCATTACCTCATGGTGATCGACTTTCATCCTAATTTGGCGGCTGTTCTATTTAACTACCTCACTTTGTTTTACCTACATCTTATAGGTCCAAGTACCCAGAGTGAATAAAATCATAAAAGTGTTCAAGCGTTAGTTTTTTTATAATTTAATTGTTGTTTAAGTAAACATGAATTTGAATCAATTTTTATTCAGAACACTCTTTTTTGTTCTACCGCTTCTGACCAGCGGTCAGTCAATTTCAATAAACAGTAAGGCTCAGCAATTTATCACCGTTTTAGGTGTTGCACAGGATGGAGGGTATCCCCAAGCAGGGTGCATAGAAGATTTTTGCATGCGCCATTGGCGGGGAGAGGAAAAAAAGCGCCATGTTGTAAGCCTGGGACTCACCGATCATCAAAGCAAACAAAATTGGTTGTTTGAGGCCACCCCAGATTTTACCTACCAACTTCAAAAGCTCCAAGAAACGTCCGGATTGACTAATCTCTCAGGGATTTTTTTAACACACGCACACATGGGGCATTATGCAGGTTTATTAAACCTAGGTAGAGAAGCTCAAGGGGCCTCAGGGGTTGTTGTGTATGTGCTTCCAAAAATGAAACAATTCTTGGAAAACAATGCTCCGTGGAATCAGCTAGTTACCCTAGGAAATATAAAGTTGGTGTTGATCGAACCCAACAAACCAATTCGACTAAGCGCTAGTCTTCAGGTAACTCCAATGCTCGTCCCGCATCGAGATGAGTTTTCTGAGACGGTTGGATTTAGCATTCAGTCTAGCGAACGAAGTGCATTATACATTCCTGATATCGACAAATGGCTTTTGTGGGATCGCGATATTCTCTCCGAGGTAGACCGAGTAGATTTCGCTTTAATCGACGGCACTTTTTATGGGGCTAATGAACTTCCTCACCGGAATATGAGTGAAGTCCCTCACCCATTTGTTTCTGAATCTGTTGAATTGTTTCGCTCCTCATCCAGTCGTTTACGCAACAAAATCTTGTTCATTCATATGAACCATACAAATCCGATCTTGTTCAACGGTCCTGAGAGAAATGAGCTGATCAAATTGGGGTTCGATGTAGCTGAAGAAGGGGAGATCATATCATTGAATAATGAACTGTGATCAATGGTGTTAAATGAGATATAGTAAAAAATTAAACTGATTTATCTCCTTTTAGGCGTATACCAGGAAGGAAAAAAATCACTTTTTACAAAGCCAGGGGGTCTGAAATAAATAATTAGGGTAGTAAGTTTTTGGCTTTTGTTGCCAATGTGTTGCTAAAATACTGGCAGATAAATTAAAAAACCCTGTAAATCAGTGAATTACAGGGTTAATTTGTACTCGGGACGGGACTTGAACCCGTACAGCCTAATGGCCATTGGATTTTAAGTCCAACGTGTCTACCAATTCCACCACCCGAGCCCGGATCTCACCAAAGCGGTGAGCTGTCAAAAAAAACGCCGCGACTGGCGCAGCGCTTTCGAGCGAAAAACGGGATTCGAACCCGCGACCTCAACCTTGGCAAGGTTGCGCTCTACCAACTGAGCTATTTTCGCAAACTATCAATAAAGTCTCTGTAGCTAAGCTTTCAAGAGGATCGCAAATTTAAAACATTTAAACGAATTTAAAAGAATCCTCCTCAATTTTCTAGTCAAAAATAGGGCTAGATTTTACCTAGCTTACCTTTGATTTCTTGCAGTTTCATAAGGGCCTCAACCGGAGTAAGATGATTTATGTCTAGGTCAGCGAGTTCGTCTTTTATCTCTAGCAGCACTGGGTCTTCGAGCTGAATAAAGCTCAATTGAAGATCAGATGCTGTAGCGCTAATTTTTTCTCGATGCCCTTCACGAGCCTCACTTTGTTCCAGTTTTTTCAGTAGCTGCTCTGCTTTTTGAATCACCGTTTGCGGCATACCGGCTAGCTTAGCTACGTGAATACCAAAGCTGTGTTCAGATCCGCCTGGCTTTAGGGTTCTTAAGAAGACCACTTTCTTGCCCGACTCTTTAACTGCTACGTTATAGTTCTTTATGCGCTCATATTGCGCGCTCATTCCGTTCAGTTCGTGGTAATGGGTCGCAAATAGCGTCTTTGGGCGCATGGGGTGATGGTGAAGGTAAGCCGCTATTGCCCAGGCTAGTGAGATGCCGTCGTAGGTGCTGGTACCACGGCCAATTTCATCCATGAGTACTAGACTGCGATCGCTCAAGTTATTCAGTATAGCGGCCGTCTCATTCATTTCAACCATAAAAGTAGAAGCGCCTGCACTTATATTATCACTGGCTCCAACGCGCGTAAACAGTTTGTCTACAATACCCATCTGGGCCGATTGGGCGGGAATAAAGCTTCCGGCCTGTGCCAAGATCACGCACAGTGCGGTTTGACGAAGCAAGGCCGACTTTCCGCTCATATTGGGTCCGGTAATCATCATAATTTGTTGCTGCTCGGTGTCTAATTGAATGTCGTTGGCAATGTAGGCTTGCTTAGACTCGAGAAGGCGTTCAATCACTGGGTGGCGTGCAGCCTTTAAAAGCAAAGGGGATTGATCATTAATTACTGGTCGTACATAATTGTTCTGCTCTGCCAGTATGCTAAAACTTAGTAAGCAGTCAAGCTGTGCAATGGCCTCAGCTAATTGTTGAATCGCTCTTATATGCGGTTGAAGGGTATCGAGTAATTGCTCGTAGAGTTCAAATTCTAAATGCCCAATACGCTGCTTGGCTTCTTCAATTCTTTGCTCAAACGTTTTGAGCTCTTCGGTAACATAGCGCTCTGCATTTACCAAGGTTTGTTTTCGAACATAATGACTGGGCACCTTGTCTTTATGCGTGTTTCTCACCTCGAAATAGTAACCAAAAACGGAATTTGAATCGATTTTCATCGAACTTATCCCTGTTTGTTTTATCTCTTCGGTCAGCATTTCATTAAGGGCTACTTCGCTCTGAAAGGCCAACTTGCGAAGCCCGTCGAGTTCGTCATTAACCTTATTGGCTATGACCCCTCCTTTGGCCAGCAGGGCAGGCACTTCAGCATTAAGCGTAGTGGAGATACCTGTTTTTATTTTATGTACTGCTGCGACATCTACAGCTAAAGCAGTTGGTGTTTGGGCCAATTCGGCTTCAATTTTTAGGCAATGATGCAGTGTTTTTTCTAGAGCCTTCAGCTCTTTCGGGCCTATGCGTCTGGTAGCGATGCGCATGCTTATCCTTTCGAGATCGCCTATGTGTTTAAGTGCATCGTTAACATTTTGGCGTAGCAGCTTTTGCTCTTTGAAAAAAGCCACCGTGTCATGCCGCTTTGTAATAGGTTCAATTTGAGTGAGTGGTCTGGCAATCCATTGCCGAAGAGCACGTGCACCCATTGGTGTCTGGGTTAAATCTATGACCGATAGCAGGGTGTGGCCTCCTTGGTGAAGCGGATAGAAAAGCTCTAAACCTTTTATGGTAAAGGCGTCCATCCAGAGGTGGCGATTGCGGTCAATGCGCGACAAGGACTGAATGTGGGCCTTTTGATGGTGCTGTGTTTCACTGAGGTAGTGCAAAAGTGCTCCTGCAACCCCAATTGATTTGGCAGATGAGTGCAATCCGAATCCGTCTAAACTAGAGGTTTGAAAATGATCTAGAAGCAGTTCATAGGCGAAGCGGTTATCGAATACCCAAGGCTCTAGGTTAAAAGGATGTTGCAACTCAAAACGCTCAGTTAGATGTTGGCGTTGAGGTTTAGGAAGTAGCACCTCGGCGGCATCAAATTGAGCGAGCAGACTCTCGATATAGTCGGCGGTTCCTTCGGCCACTTTAAAGTCTCCAGTAGAGAGGTCGAGCAGGGCTAGGGCAAAATGCTCGTCTACCTTAGAAAGTGCTGCTAAAAAGTTGTTTCTCTTGGCGTCTAAGAGCTCATCGGCTGTCGTTAAGCCCGGGGTAATGAGTTCGGTGACTCCACGCTTAACAATGCCCTTAACCTGTTTAGCGTCTTCGAGCTGATCGCAAATGGCCACGCGCTTGCCAGCACGCACTAATTTGGGAAGGTAGGTGTTGAGCGCATGATGCGGAAACCCTGCTAGTGGTGTTTGATCTCCTCCGTTATTGCGCTGGGTAAGCACGATTCCTAGAAGCTTAGCCGTTTCTTCGGCATCTGCACCAAAGGTTTCGTAAAAGTCGCCCACTCTAAATAGCAAAAGTGCCTCAGGATGTTTACTCTTGATCGCATTGTACTGCTGCATCAGGGGAGTCGTGGTTTTGCTATTTTTTGCCATAATTTTATCGAAAATAGAAATTTGATCCCAGCTATTGAAAACTCCCTTTCCTAAAAAGTCGATGGATGCCCTAGAGCGCGTTTCGGTAGAGACCTTCAAAGAAGCGCTAAAGACACCCATAGTCGCAGTGCTAGACAACATTCGCAGCCTGCACAATGTTGGGGCAGTCTTTCGAACGGCCGACGCCTTTAGTATTCAACATATGGTTCTGTGCGGAATCACGGCTACTCCACCACACAAAGAACTTCGAAAAACAGCCCTCGGAGCCACTGAGAGCGTCTCTTGGGAATACTCCAACACTACGCTAGAAGCTATAGAGCGCCTAAAATCTGAGGGATACGTTATAGTGGCGGCAGAACAAACCGAGCATTCTATAGATCTTTCTTCTTTTGCGGTGGATACTAAAAAACAATATGCCCTAATTTTTGGACACGAGGTGAACGGAGTCGATCAAGCAGTGCTCGACCACTGCGACGCTGTAGTAGAGATTAAGCAGTCAGGCACTAAGCATTCGCTAAACGTATCGGTAAGCGCCGGCATCGTGCTCTGGCATTTTTACCGGTTTTTAGGTAAATGAAATAAAAACCCTTACTCTAGCTTGTGATTCTTTATTCGCTGCGCTAGAAGTGCTCGGCTCATTTGTTCGCAAATGGTATCGAAATCAGCACTTTGGTGCACAAAATCGAGCGCAGAGGTGTCAATGACTAGGTGAGCTTCTTCTGAGGCGTGTCCTTGGAGATAGGCTGATCGAATGCGCTCTAGGTAAGCGCTATCTATTTGGGATTCGTAAGACCTTCCGCGCTGCTTAATGCGCTTTTTTAGTTGTTCGACCGGGGCATCGAGCAGCACGTATAGGGCACTGGCCTGCGTGAGTTGTTGAGACCAATCATAAAAACGATGAAAAAGCTTAAAATCTTGAGTGTTTAGATTTAGTTTGGCGAAAAGCGCAGACTTAGAGATGTGGTAATCAGCAACTACTCCTTTCTTCTTGTCAAGTTCTTTAAGGGCTTGGTATCTATCCGCCAAAAAATGGAGCTCTGTGGGCAAAGCATAGGCCTTTCGGTCTGCGTAAAATTGACTTAGATACGGATTAGACTCAAAGCTTTCTAGATGCGTATCTATCGAATACCGCGCAGATAGCAGTTTGCACAAACTAGTTTTTCCTACTCCAATACACCCTTCAATGACAATCGTACCTGAGTTTTTCCAAAGCGCCGATATAGAGGTAAGCAACGTATACTCTAGGGGAGAGATTGGTGAATAGTCGGTACACTGGCTCAGCCATTTTTCAATTCTAATTAGGTGGGTGGTGTCGGCAAGAGCAGTCGCTACCTCTCTTAAGGGCTCGAGTACAAATCGCCTTTGAGTCATTCTAGGATGCGGTAAGGTGAGGTGGGGGTCATTCATCTGCTCAGGACCGAGCAGAAGATCGATATCTAAAGGTCGATTGCGGTAAGCCTTGGAGGTGCGTTGACGTTCTCTTCCATGTATTTTCTCAATGCGTAAACAGCGATCAAGAAGCTGTTGCGCACTTAATTTGGTGTCTATGGCAACACAAGCATTATAAAAGGGGTAACCTGAAAATCCTTGGGCTGCATTTTCGTAAATCGTTGAACAGGCTCTTACGTTTATTTGATTTTCATTGAGCTCAAAAATCGCGTTTTGAATATGTGTAAGACGCCTTTGTTCATTGCTTCCAAAACCTAAGTAATACCTGTTTAACTTCACAAATTGAAAGTACAAAAAGCGCCGAACTTTAAGTATATTTATAGCTTATAACTCTTTGAGTCATGACGTTTTTAAAGCGATTTTTTGCCACCTTTCTTGGAGCTCTTGCAGCCATTTGGTTCTTTTTTATTGTTGGTCTGCTTCTGCTTGTTGGAATGAGTCAATTAGACACGGCTCCGACGGTTTCTGATAAAACAGTGCTTAGCGTTAAACTCAATCGTCCGTTAATCGATTATAGAGGATCCACTAAAAACGATCTCTTTAGCGCTCTTTTTCAGGAGTTTATTGCGCTAGACGAGATGGTAGAAGCAATAGATGCTGCAGCTACAGACGATCGTATTAAAGGCATTAGTATTGAAAGCCCTGTAATCATTGGAGGATGGGCACAAACCACCCTCATTCGAGATGCTATTGAGCGGTTTAAGACCAGCGGTAAGTTTGTATACGCCTATGCAGACACCTACACCCAGCGAGCCTATTATTTAGCGAGTGTGGCCGACAGTGTTTTTGTGCCACCTGCAGGCGCTATTGACCTTAGGGGATTAGCCTCAGAACTAACTTATTACAAATCATTTCAAGATAAAACGGGGCTAAAAATGGAAGTGATTCGTCACGGAAAATACAAGGCCGCCGTTGAGCCTTATCTCGAAGATGCCCCCACCGAAGAAAATTTGGAACAAGTAAAGCGCCTTTTAAATTCTTTATGGGCAGGAGTTTCAGAGGCCATAGGCACCTCAAGGCAACTAGATCAAACGCAGCTAGACAATGTAGTGTCAACAGCTATCGCTCGAGATCCAGAAAAAGCTCTTCAGCAAGGAGTGGTTGACGGCATTCTCTACAAAGACGATTATGAAGAGTCCTTAAAACGCGCCCTGAAAACCGATGCCAATCCGGTGAGTGCAGCTTCTAAACTGAACGAATTAAGTGTCGCTTCTTATAGCCGCACGCTTACGATGAAATCGGCCGATACTAAAGACCGCATCGCCTTAGTTTATGCCCAAGGAACAATCCTTTATGGAGAGGGTTCACCCACTATTATGGGCCAAACCACAATGAATAGAGCTCTGATCTCTGCTCGAGAAGACAAAACAGTTAAAGCGGTAGTGTTACGCATCAATTCACCAGGCGGAAGCGCTTTGACTTCAGATCTTATTTGGAGAGAGGTTAAAAAAACTGCATCGGTGAAGCCCGTGGTGGTTTCCATTTCTGACATTGCAGCTTCAGGAGGGTATTACATCGCTACCCCCGCTACCTATATAATTGCCGATAGGTCTGCCATAACCGGTTCTATAGGTGTTTTCGGAACTTTGCCAAACGCCTCGGCTTTAGCCAAAGAGTGGGGCATCAATTCGTATAGCGTAGGCACCCATGAGCGCTCCGTAACCTACTCGGTACTTCAGCCGTTGAGTGAATCGTTTAGAGCTGAATTGCAAGACGGAGTAGAACGCACCTACGATCTTTTCATTGATCGCGTAGCTGAGGGTCGCTCTATGACGGCTGCTGAGGTAGATGCCATAGCCCAGGGTAGGGTATGGAGCGCAGAAGACGCCTTAGAAATAGGGTTAATTGATGAGATTGGCGGACTAGAGATAGCCCTTGAAAAGGCAGCAGCACTGGCCGAAATAGATACCTATAAAGTACGCAAGTACCCCAGATTTAAGTCAGATTTTGAGCGGTTGTTCAGCGATCTTCCCAATGCGTTGGTTCAGCGTTGGTTTGCCGAGAACACGCCCTCTTGGGCTCAGCGCTATAGGCTCTTCTGGGACAAGCGTTCTTCATTAGATACCGACGCCTATGAGGTACAAGCTCGAATGCCTTACGAACTGATTATCGACTAGATGGAGGCATCAATGCGGCGACAGGCATTTACGTTATATCTATTTTTAGCGGCTTTGTTTATCACCTCTTTGGTGGTTTCTAATCTGATTTTTCAGAAGTTTTTTGTTTGGCAACCTTTTGGCGAGATAGAGGTGTTTGGCGCTCCTATTTTTGAGGTTTCTGTGGGCATTCTTCCGTATCCAATCACTTTTTTGATCACCGATTTAATTTCTGAAATTTTCGGAAAAAAGATGGCGAACAAAGTGGTGGTGGCTGGAATTTTTGCCTCTGTGTTCTCGCTACTCATCGTATATACTGCAACTGCTGTTCCAGCTACTGCTTGGTCTCCAGTGGTTGATTCTCAGTTCTCTAATGTATTTGGAAACACGATTGTAGCAGTGTTTGCCTCAATGATGGCCTATCTGCTTGCACAGTTTGTGGATATACAAATTTACCATTACTGGAAGCGGGTGACTCAAGGAAAGCACCTATGGCTGCGCAATAACTTTTCTACATTTTCGTCTCAGTTTATCGACACCTTCGCAGTGGTATTTCTACTCAGCGCTTTCGGAGAAATTGCATGGGAACGCTTTTGGGGGCTAGTAATTGCAGGATTTCTTTTTAAGGTAATGATTGCTGTGGCTGACACCCCTGTACTCTATGTGCTAGTTTATGCGCTGAAAAAAAGATTTAACCTTAAGACCAATGAAGAGATGGATCTTTTGGAAACGAATGCGAAGTTGGTCTAGTAGACATCTAACCCGACGACATAGCCCTCGTAAGAACGCACATTAAATACACTGAAGTCTTCGAAAATAAGATACTGCCCCTTGATGCCCCTTAAGACAGCTGTTAAGGGCGTTTCACTGCTTAATGTTAGTCTATTTCCTAGTTTTCCTTCAGGAGTATACGGAAAGTTTATGGCCATTAGCGAGGGCGATTCTATGATGTAGGGCTTTACCTCGACGGGCAAATAGTTTCTAAGAGCTTGAAACTGCTGAAAAAGGTCTCTAGGTTTCTCTTCTTGAGACAACATGGTCTTCCACTGCGTTTTGTCGCTAATGTGTTCTTTTAGGGCTACTTCGGCTATTCCGGCTAAATACCGATTGGGCACCTCTAATACAGCCATTGCCTGATGTGCCCCTTGGTCTATCCAACGGGTAGGTACCTGATTTTTTCGTGTCACTCCAACTTTGATAGCCCCTGTGTTTGATAGATAAACAATATGGGGTTGAAGCTGCATGCGCTCTTCATAAGCCAGATCGCGATCAGCTATTCCGAGGTGGGCCTTACTCTCTTCGGGTTTCATGATCCATGTTCCCGCCTTGGCTGATTCAAAAAAGCATTTCTTGCAAAAGCCTTGCTTAAAAATAGGAGCATCATCTCCACAGCTTAGGCAGTTGTAGCCCAGATGGGTAAAGCGAAGGGTTTTTCCAACGCAGTCGTTTAACTTGACAAAGTCTTCTCCTAAATGAAGAAAGTAATTAATGGTGGCTGAAGGTTCGGCCTCCATTTTGGTTAATACTCCTTGATAAAGCATACGCCCTGTGTGTATCTTTGAAAACTAAGTAGCCTAAAGATACGATTTATGAACCTGCCTCTCTTTAATTCGATTGCCTCTTGGTTACTCAAGAAACGCCTGCATCAGATTGAACTTTTTTTAAAGTATCCGGCTGATGTACAGTACGAATTGTTGCTCAAATTGGTCGATATGGCCGCAAATACTGAGATCGGTAAGCGCTATCGCTTTGAAGAAATATCTACCTATGAGCAATTTGCACGACAGGTTCCTCTGAGTTATTACGAAGACTTGGCTCCGCTCATACAACGCTGCAGAGAGGGAGAACAGCAATTGTTTTGGCCAACCCCCATAAAGTGGTTTGCCAAGAGCAGCGGAACAACCAATGCTAAGAGTAAATTTATTCCGGTAAGTCAAGAGGCATTAGACGATTGTCATTACAAGTCTAGTAAAGATTTGCTCTCACTCTACTTAAATAACAATGAGAATTCTAAGCTTTTCACTGGAAAAAATTTGAGGCTTGGAGGCAGCAAAGAGTTGTACAAAGAGAACGGGTCTTACTACGGAGACTTGTCGGCTATTCTCATCGACAATCTGCCCAAGTGGGCTGAATATAGTAGCACCCCGAGTAACAAGGTTTCACTCATGTCTAATTGGGAAGAGAAACTGAAAGCGATCATTGACGAAAGCACCAAAGAAAATGTCACCTCACTTGCTGGAGTGCCCTCTTGGATGCTTGTGTTGCTGACCGAGCTCAAAGAAGATTCAGGGGCCGCAAACCTCTTTGAGATCTGGGAGCATCTTGAGGTGTACTTTCACGGCGGAGTGAGCTTCACCCCATACCGGGCCCAGTACGAGAAATTGCTACCTCGAGTAAACTTCAAGTATTACGAGATCTACAATGCCTCTGAAGGTTTTTTTGCCATTCAAGACCGCAACTACCACAACGATCTTTTGCTTATGCTTGACTACGGTATTTTCTATGAGTTTATCGATGCGAATACGCTTGATTCAGAGCAGCCAAAAGCTATTCCATTGTGGGAGGTGACCATGGGGGTGAATTACGCCATGGTTATTACTACTAATGCGGGCCTATGGCGTTATATCATAGGCGACACCGTACGATTCACTTCTCTCTCACCTTTTCGCATAAAAATCACCGGCCGTACGAAGCATTACATTAATGCCTTTGGAGAAGAGCTTATCGTTGAGAACGCCGAGCAGGCCTTAAGAACAGCCTGTGAGCAAACTTCTGCTTCGTTAACCGACTATACGGCAGCACCTATTTACATGAGTGAAAACGAAAAGGGCGCTCACGAGTGGATTATAGAGTTTAGAACTCCTCCTAACGATTTAAAGCGATTTACTCTTGTGCTTGACGATGCGCTAAAACACCTCAATTCAGATTACGAAGCCAAACGACAGTCAGATATTACCTTGAAAATGCCAGTCATACGCTTGGCCCCAGTGGGCTTGTTCTATCAGTGGTTAAAATCGAAAGAAAAGGTAGGTGGCCAACACAAAATACCAAGGCTTTCCAATTCAAGAGATTACCTAGAAGAATTAATGGGCTTTATGAAGCAGCTTTGAGCGTATTCAGTGACTTTGAGTGCGTACCAAGCTGTTCTTCAACATAAGCTTTGTCTACCTTAAGCAGTTTCAGTTCACCAGAGGGCATCTCAAACATGGCATCTGTAAAAACTGCCTCGCAGAGCGTTCTCAATCCTCTGGCGCCAAGTTTGTATTCAAGAGCCTTATCGACTATAAATTCCTTTGCTTCTTCATCGATTTCTATCTGGATTCCATCCATTTCGAACAGTCTTTCGTACTGTTTGAGTAGTGCGTTTTTTGGCTTAGTCAAAATCATAAGAAGGCTTTCTCTATCTAGAGGGTCCATGTGTGTTAACACAGGAAGGCGTCCGATGATTTCCGGAATTAGTCCAAAGCTTTTAAGATCTCTAGGGGTGATATATTGCAGTAGGTTCTCTGCATCAATTTTATCTTTTGCAACGGCACTGCTGTAGCCTACCGCTTGGCGATTGAGTCGTTGAGAAATATGTCGCTCAATTCCGTCAAATGCTCCAGCGGCGATAAAGAGAATATTTGAAGTGTCTACTTCGATAAATTTTTGGTCGGGATGTTTGCGTCCTCCTTTTGGTGGAACATTCACGATAGTTCCTTCTAAAAGTTTAAGCAAACCTTGCTGTACCCCTTCTCCAGAAACGTCTCTTGTAATAGACGGATTGTCACTTTTACGCGCAATTTTGTCTATTTCATCGATGAATACAATGCCCCTTTGTGTCTTCTCTAGATCGTAGTCTGCTGCCTGAAGTAAGCGGGTTAATATACTCTCTACGTCTTCTCCTACATATCCAGCTTCGGTAAGTACAGTGGCATCTACAATAGCTAAAGGCACGTGTAATAATTTTGCGATGGTCTTGGCTACGAGTGTTTTTCCGGTTCCTGTCTGACCCACCATCATGACGTTACTCTTCTGAATTTCAACTTCGTCTTTAGCAACTGGTTTGAGTAATCGTTTATAGTGGTTGTAAACCGCCACAGAAAGTACGCGCTTGGTCTTTTCTTGGCCTATGACATAGTCGTCTAAAAAGGCCTTAATATCCTTGGGTTTACGAAGTTCAAAAGCCTCTTCAATGCTTTCTTTTTGGCGTCCTTTTTGTTCTTCTGAGACAATGTGGTAAGCTTGCTCGATGCAGTCATCGCATATATGAGCGTCTATACCCGCGATAAGCAGATTAGTCTCTTGTTTCTTGCGCCCGCAGAACGAGCATTGTAGATTTTCAGCACTCATTTATAGCCTTTAGCTGCTCGGTTGACGCGATAGAATCTCATCGATCATTCCGTATTCTTTTGCCGCCTCTGCACGCATCCAGTAATCGCGGTCGCTGTCATGATATACCTTATCGAAGGTTTGTTTGCTGTGCTTTGCAATAATTTCGTAGAGTTCGTCTTTGAGTTTTAAAATTTCTCTAGCGGTGATCTCAATGTCTGATGCTTGTCCTTGGGCTCCACCTAAAGGTTGGTGAATCATTACTCTAGAGTGTTCAAGCCCGCTTCGCTTTCCTTCAGCACCTGCACACAAAAGTACTGCGGCCATAGATGCTGCTATACCAGTACATATGGTGGCCACCTCAGGGCGAATAAATTGCATGGTATCGTATATTCCCAAACCGGCATAGACGCTTCCGCCTGGAGAATTGATGTAAATCTGAATGTCTTTGGTAGAGTCTGTACTTTCTAGAAAAAGTAATTGCGCCTGTATGATGTTAGCTACCTGATCATTTACTCCTGTTCCTAGAAATATGATACGATCCATCATGAGTCTAGAAAACACATCGAAAATAGCAATATTCATTTGGCGCTCTTCAATGATGTTCGGAGTCATCGCCATAGGGTACATGCTCGAAACGATTTGATCGTAATACAGCGAATTAATTCCCTGATCTTGAATGGCAAATTTTTTAAACTCTTTATTAATATCCATGTTATGTAAAGTGGGCTTTTAGTGCGTCTATCAAAGATACTTTAAAAATTAGGCGTACGCCTCTTTCATGAATTCCTCAAAGGTGACTTTCTTCTTTTTCAGCTTGGCTTTTTCTTTAAACAATTCAAGAATGCGCTCATTTATTAATTGCCCAGAAAGACGCCTTACCTCTTCTTCGTTCTGCATAATAGAAGCCGAAATCGAATCGAGTTCTTCATCGGTAGGGTTCATCTTTCCGAATTGTGCCATTTGGCTAGCCACATATCCTTTGGTAAATTCTTTGAGGTCTTCGAAAGCAATTTTTATATCGTTTTGGGCGATCAGCTTGGATTCTATAAGTTGATAGCGAATACCTTTTTCGGTTCTCTCGTATTCTTCTTTAGCTTCTTCTTCAGTAAGTGGTTTTTCACCTCCGTGCTGCATCCAGCGGATCAAGAATGCTTTGGGTAAGTCGAATTTGGTCTCTTCGATCAGTTTTTCAGTGACATCATTCATCAATTTCTGATCAGACTGCTGCACGAACTGCGCTTCTGAATCTTCTTTAATGCGGGTCTTCATTTCCTCTTCAGATTTTACCTTATCTGGACCGAATAACTTGTCAAAAAACGCTTGGTCTAGAGCCGCTGCTTTTCTCACATTAACTTCTTCTAGGGTAAATTCTAAAGGGGTATTAAGCTTTTCTACCTGATCTTTTGCCATTCCCAGTACCCTAGCTAACACAGAAGTTTCTTCAAATAAACCCTTGGTACTGATCGCCACGGTGTCGCCTACTTTTTTACCTATAAAAGCAGCTTGGTTCTTCTTTCCCTTAAGCTCTTTTATGCTGAAGGTGGCACGATTGGTTTTCTCTTCAAAAGTAACCGATGTAACTACTTCAGTGTCTGCCGCTATTTCAGATTTGGTTTCTAACGATCCGTATTGGTTTCTCAAGCGTTCGACCTGCTCTTTTAGGCTTTTGTCTGAAACGGTTATCTCGTATTGAGTGAGTGTTTTTTTAGACGGAAAGGCCGGTTCAAAGTCAGGAGCAAGCCCTATTTCGAATTCAAAGTTTAAGAGCTCATGGTTCCAGTCAAAGCCGTCTATTTCTTTGGGAAGAACATTGCCTAGAAGGTCTAATTGTTCTTTTTGAATATATTCACTTATAGTGTTTTGTAAAAGCTTATTGACCTCTTCAGCTTTTATCCCTTGCTCGTATTGCTTTTTGATTAAAGACATAGGAACCTGCCCTTTTCTAAAACCGGGAATGGCTGCGCGCTTGCGGTAGTCTTTAAGTAGGGTATCGACCTTCTCTTGGTAATCGTTTTGAGAAACGGTAACGGTCAATACTGCATGTAATGCATTGAGTTCTTTCTTACTAATCTCCATGAGTCTTTGAAGGGGTTAAAAACGAGCCGCAAAATTAGGTTATTTCACTGCGGCTTACAAATCAAAAAAGTGACTTACAGCTGCATCGAAAGCATCGGGTTGTTCGGCATGAAGCCAATGCCCGGCATCTTTGATCGAAACCAGTTGGTAATTGGGAAAATGGTGTTTTATAAGAGGGCGGTCTTCGTCTAGTATATAAGGGGAGTTTAATCCGCGAATAAATAGAATAGCTACCTCACTGCGCATTTGGGGCTCAAGCCCTTTAGTTACTGTGTTTTGGTCTTCGCGAAATTGGCTAATATTACAACGGATACGCAAAATTTTATCTGGTCCGCGCTCAAGGTTTTTCAGTAAAAAATAGCGCAATTGAAGGCTCTCAAAAAAGGGCTCGAGAAAATCTTCGGCCTCTTTGCGCTGTTCAAAATTTTGCTGATCTAGCGCGTAAAGGGCGTCGAGTATTTCGCTGTGCTGATTGTTATAGGTTTTAGGGGCTATATCAGCCACCACTACCTTTTCTATGCGGTTAGGGTAGGTAGCAGCGAGAAACATCGCGGTTTTTCCGCCCATCGAATGACCTAAAACTTCAAAACTAGATATCCCTTTTCTGTCGGCATGCGCAATCACGTCGGCGGCCATGGTAAGATAATCCCATTGGTTGTCGTGAAAACTTTTTCCGTGATTTCTGGCATCTAGAAGATGCACACTTCTTCCGCTTTGACTCCACTTTTTTGCAAAGGTTTTCCAGTTGTCTCCACTGCCTAAAAAGCCGTGGAGCACAAATAGTGGCTTTCCTTTGCCAATTATATTGGAATGTAAGTGCATTAAGCGAAATTTTTTAACGCATGAAGATAACGGTCTACTACCGTTTTTAATCCGAAATCGATAGACTCACAAATGAGAGCATGGCCTATAGAAACCTCTAAAAGTTGAGGTATGTGTTGGGCGAAAAAGGCGATATTTTCAAGGGAAAGGTCGTGACCTGCATTTAAGCCTAGGCCAAACTCTTGTGCTTTTAGTGCAGTTTCAATAAAGGGTTGTATAGCTGCTTCTCTGCTGTTCGAATAAGCCTGCGCATAGGGTTCTGTATACAGTTCTATGCGGTCGGTTCCGGTTTCAGCGGCATAGGCGACCATCTGCGGGTCGGCATTTAAAAAAATAGAAGTGCGAATACCCTCATTCTTAAATAGAGCGATGCTTTCTTTGAGAAATTTGAGGTGGGTTTTGCAGTCCCATCCGGTATCAGAGGTGATCGCATCTTCAGCATCTGGAACAAGGGTCACTTGAGTGGGACGTACCTCGAGCACTAAATCTATGAAGGAAGATATGGGGTTGCCTTCTATATTGAATTCTGTAGTAATTACCCCCTTTAAATCGCGCGCATCTTGGTATTTAATATGTCTTTCGTCAGGTCTGGGATGAACGGTAATACCCTGTGCTCCATACTGCTCCAATTTTTGAACAGTTCTTAGAAGGTCGGGATTATTGCCTCCGCGCGCATTGCGAAGAGTAGCCCATTTGTTGATGTTTACACTTAGTTTAGTGGCCATAGCTCTAATTGAGAGTCGAGTAAAACAGTGCAAAAATAGCGAATCTCAAAAGGATTAAAGTCTTGTGAATATGCGTAATTTGCAGCGTGGATTATCAAGATTTCACTTTAGCGCAACTCAGAAACGACGGCTTACCTTACTTTGAGCTATCGCAACCTATAGGAGAGCTCCATTCTTTTTTTGAGCATTCGAATTATTCGCATGCTGCAATTACGCAGCAAGGGGTGCTAGTAGGGTGCGTTCCGAACTATGTTTTAACCCCATATGAAGAAGATGTGCAGATTGCAGAGCTTATCGATGAGCTAGAGAATTTTTATGTTCTAGATACCGCTTATTGGCTCGACGCACTAGAAAAAGTGCTTCTTGCCGAGGCAGATATTATTCCAGTGGTAGACGAGCAGCGCACTTTCTTAGGCTACTATCTGCTTGAAGATTTAGAAGTTTTTTTAGCCCGCACCCCCTTTCTCACTGAAAGCGGAACCGTTATTGTTGTTTCTGTGCTGAAAGAGGCTTATTCAATAAGCCAGTTAACGCAATTGGTTGAAGGCAATAATGCGCGCGTTTTAGGGGTGATACAGACCGCAGATCACGGTGCGCGCATTGAAATTACTCTTAAGGTGATTACCGAATCGATGAGTGCGCTACTTACTGAGTTAAGGCGGTACGATTACCGAATTGAAAGCGCCATTTATGAAGATCTTTTTGCCCAGCAATTAAAAGAGCGATCGGCCTACTTTGAAAAATTCTTAAATCCATAAGTACCTATGCCTAAAGCTATTGCCTTTTTTGGACTTCAATTTGAACCTGAAAATTGTACGCTAGTAGCGGAACTTATTCACCGAGCTGAAGCCCTTGGTTTCGAAGCGCTTGTAGAGGTAAATTACTTGGCACAGTTAACCCCATGTAAGCTGTCAAAGTCGGTTAAGGCATTTGGATCGCAAGACGATTTACACGCAGAAGTGGCTTTAATGATCAGCTTGGGCGGAGACGGAACTATGCTCAGAGCGGTAACCTATATCGGCCCAAAAAATATACCCTTAGTGGGTATCAATACAGGCCGTTTAGGATTTTTATCACTCATTTCTAAAGAAGACGCCGAAGCACTGCTCGATCGCTTTGTGTCTCATAATTACCGATTAGAGGAACGTCAGCTTTTGCAGCTTAATCTGGTGGGTGACACTAAGGCATTTGCAGAACATAATTTTGCGTTAAATGAGGTGGCTGTTAGTCGTAAAGACACGACTAGCATGATCACTATAGAGGCATGGCTCAACGATGTCTATCTAACTACCTATTGGGCGGATGGATTACTAGTGGCCACACCCACCGGCTCTACAGGCTATTCGTTGAGTTGTGGAGGGCCTGTACTTACTCCAGACGCCAAGTCTTTGGTAATAACTCCGGTAGCCCCGCATCATCTGAATGCCAGACCATTGGTAGTTAATGACGCTACACGTATTCGTTTAATTGTAGATTCTAGAGAGCCTTTTCATCTAGTTTCTATGGATTCGCGCATAGAAACAGTCGCCAATGGGGTAGAGCTGCATATTAAAAAAGCCGACTTTACGCTAAAAACTATTGCTTTTGAAGAAGATCACTTCTTTAAAACTCTGCGCACCAAATTATTATGGGGCGAAGACAAAAGAAACTAATCGGTTATGAAGAGTACATTTATAGCCCTATTTATAGCGTGCACTTTAACTTTAAATACTCTAAAGGCCCAATCGGTATTTAACCGTGTAGACGTTGGGTTTAGTGCTCAGGCGGTTTCTGAGTATGTAGACTTGAATGCATCGCCAAAAGAGATGTTTGGTTCGCTGCGTTTTTCACCTGCCTTAGTAATGCGCTACAACATGCCCTATAGATTTGCCATCAGAGCAACTTTTTCTGCTCTAGAAAGAGATTTATTTAAAAAAATAGATAATGTAGATGAAACAGTGAATGAGGATAGTTTTATTTCCATTTTAGGAGAATTTCATTTCAACGACTACAATATTTACAGAACTAGAACCCCGGTAGTACCTTATTTAGGCCTAGGATTTTCTGTGATTAGTGGTCTTGTTGATTCTGATTTGTCCAATAAACGTGATTTTAACCCGTCTGCAATTTTCAGCTTTGGCGCAAAGATGAAACGCAATCGGTTTATTGTGGCTACTGAACTAGCTTCGGGCATTCGCATAGCAACAAGAGAGAAATCAATACTTAATGATTGGTATGTGTTTCCTAATTTCACAATAACTTATACCTTTGGCCCCAACTTTTGAAGGGCTTTTATAGCTCTATGACCCTACTGCGAATGAGCAAGTTTCCTAACCATAGCTTACCTAATCACCTCGCCATCATAATGGATGGTAACGGACGTTGGGCTCAAAAACAAGGTAAACCGAGAGTTTTTGGTCATGAAGCTGGTTTTAAGGCCGTACGGGAGGTTGTAGAGGCCTGTGCTAAAAAGAAAATTCCCTATTTGACCCTTTATGCCTTTTCTACTGAAAACTGGCTTAGACCAAAAAAAGAAGTAGACATTTTAATGCGCATTTTGTTAAGTGCGCTTAAATCAGAATTGGATACCATGTTAAAACATAACATCCGATTGCAGACCGTAGGAGGCATTTCTACTTTACCCGAAGTAATCTTAAACGAATTAGAGCGGGCTGTGGATCAAACTGCTGAAAATACGGGAATGGTACTCACCTTGGCATTAAGTTACGGAGGCCGCGAAGAAATTACAGAAATGACGCGAATTGTGGCCCAAAAAGTTAAAAATGGCTTAATTCACCCAGACCATATCGATGCGTCTGTGGTAAATGAGCATCTTTACACCGCTAATTTGCCCGATGTAGATTTGCTTATTAGAACGAGCGGAGAGCGGCGTATTAGTAATTTTTTGTTGTGGCAAAGTGCTTATGCAGAGCTATTTTTTACAGAGCGATTCTGGCCAGACTTTAAAGAAGAGCACCTTGAAGAGGCGCTAATGGATTACCAAAATAGAGAACGTCGATTTGGAAAGACCAGCGAACAGCTTGAGAAGAATCCCGAAGTATAAATGGCTTTATAGCCTTGCCTTGTTCTTGGCTTGGTCGGTAGCTGGGCTTCATGCCCAAGATTCTGCCGACATGGTGCAACGCCCACCCACTTATATTATTGGAGAGGTTCGAGTGACCGGATTAGAGAGTTACAACGAGCAAACCGTAAAGAGCTTCGCCGGATTCAAAGAGGGTCAATTTATGACTGTTCCTAGCGAAGAGGTTAGTGCGAGTATTAAAAAGCTTTGGAATCTAGAGCTTTTCAGTGATGTGGCGCTTTACTACACAGATATTAGAAACGACTCCATTTTTTTAGAACTTTCGGTAGTGGAGCGTCCGACCTTAAATAACGTCACTTTTTATGGGGTTAAAAACAATAAGATCGAGGGATTAATTGACGACACAGACCTTAAAAAAGGCAAAAAAATAACCGAAAGCCTCATTGAGAATACGAAGAATTACCTGGAAAAAACGTATCGAGAAAAGGGATATCTCAATTCCAATGTAACAATTGCCACCAAGATTGATACCACAATCACCAATTCCCGCGATATGGTAATCAATGTCAACAAAGGCAGTAAGGTGAAGGTTGCTGAGATTAATTTTGCGGGATCATCTGCCCTTAAGCTTCAAGTTTTAGAAAAAGCGCTTAAAAATACCAAGCGAAAGAAAGTCTACCGCTTTTGGAAAAAATCTAAATTCATCACCTCAGATTTTGAAGAAGACCTTGAGTCTCTTGTCGATGCCTATGCCGAGAGGGGCTATCGAGACGCCCGAGTTTTAGGAGACTCCGTATACGCCATAAATGAAGAGAGTATAGGAATTAAAATCTCTTTGGAAGAAGGAGATAAGTATTATTTCGGCGAAATTGACTTTGTTGGGAATACAGTTTACGACGACAATGTGTTGGCTTCGGTCTTAGGTATTGAAAAAGGAGACACCTACAACGGAGTGCTGCTTAAAAAGCGTATAGCCGATAATTCCAAGCCAGATGGAGAAGACATTACTAATCTCTATCAGAACAACGGGTACTTATTTTCAAGTATAAATCCGGTTGAAGTTTCGGCTCAGAACGATACGATCAATTTTGAAATCCGGATCATTGAGGGTAAAGAGACTTTTTTGAATCACGTAGCGGTGACGGGTAATGATAAAACGAACGACCACGTTATCTATAGAGAATTACGCACAAAGCCAGGGCAGCAATACAGCAAAGATAATATCGTTCGAACCATTCGCGAATTGGGCCAGTTGGGCTTTTTTGATCCGGAGCAAATTTCTCCTGATGTAGTAAACCCCGATCCAAATTCGGGTACCGTAGACCTTAATTACTCTTTAGTAGAAGCAGGATCCAGTCAAATTGAACTTCAAGGCGGTGTTGGAGGTGGCGGATTTATAGGAACCTTGGGGCTTTCGTTCAACAACTTTTCTATGCGCAATATTCTCGATAAAGAATCGTACAAACCGGTTCCCATGGGTGACGGTCAAACGTTTGCGCTTAGACTTCAAGCCAGTAGAACTTTTAGAGTGTATAGCCTAAACTTTGCCGAGCCTTGGCTGGGCGGACAAAAACCAGTGCGCTTCAACGTTTCTCTGCAGCAAACGCAACAATTTGCTTCGCAATTTAGAAATGGCCGTTTCGACGTAGATAAGACTAGAGGATTTGGAATCATCGGCATAAATACCGGGCTTTCGAAGAGGGTACAGTGGCCCGACGACTTTTTTGTAGTTTCACACGCACTTAGTTTTCAGAACTATAATTTTCAGAATTACAATCTCGGGCTTTTCAACTTCGGAAATGGAAGCTCGAACTCGTTCTCTTATAGCTTTGGACTGCAACGCAGCTCTCAGGGGCCTAGTCGTATTTTCCCGCTTACGGGATCAAACTTCGAACTTACTGTACGTGTAACTCCTCCGTTCTCGGCTTTTTCAAATAAAGATTTTGGAGCAATTAGAGATGAGATTGCCGATGTAACCCGAGAGCTTTTAAATGGCGGTATAGAAGGACCAAATTATTCTGAGCTCAGTCGAGATCTTGAGGCTTTAGAAGAGGAGCGCTTTAAGTTGCTTGAATTTTATAAGGTCAAGTTCAAGGGTGACTGGTACACCCGATTAGTCGATAAGCTCGTATTGCGCACAAACGCAGAGTTTGGATTTTTGGGTGCCTATAACGATGAGATCGGAAACGTTCCTTTCGAACGCTTCTATGTGGGAGGAGACGGACTAGGTAACTTTACTTTAGACGGTCGCGAGAACATTCAACTCAGGGGTTACGAGAACAGCTCTATAACCCCCTATACCATTAATCCGATTAGTGGTCGTCAAGAACAAGATGGAGGGGCCATTTACAATAAATTCTCTCTTGAATTGCGTTATCCGATAACCTTGAAGCCTGCGGCCTCTGTATATACCCTAGCATTCTTAGAGGCAGGTAATGCCTTTACAGATTTTAAGACGTTTAACCCGTTTCAGCTTAAACGTTCTGCAGGTTTGGGTGTGCGCATTTTTATGCCCGCATTTGGACTTCTCGGAATCGACTTTGGTTACGGATTTGACACCGATGCCATTCCGGGGTCAGTTGGCCCGAGCGGATGGCAGACACACTTTATCATAGGTCAGCAGTTCTAATGCGTCTTTTATTTTTACTTGCGGGGTGTTTTTTTGTGGCGCAGGCGGTTAACGCGCAGCGCGCAACTCGGGTAGGTTATATAGACACTGAATATATTCTCTCTAAAGTGGCGAGCTACAATGACATGAGGGCACGTATTCAGCTTCAAGCCGATCAATGGTCTGTAGAAATAGATTCTATGCAACAGCAGCTTGATCGTCAAAAACGCGAACTAATGAATAGGCGCATTTTGCTTCCGCTTTCGGTTATTGAAGACCGCGAACGAGACATTGCGTCGCTCGAGCAGCAACTTCGCCAATATCAACAAAGCAGATTTGGGCCAAAGGGTGATTTTATTACCCAAGAAATGAATGTAGTGCGTCCGCTTCAAGATCTTATTTTTGAAGTGGTTCAAGAAATTGCCGAAACGCGAAAATTCGATCTCATAATGGATAAATCTTCAGATGTTGTATTGCTTTTTGCTGACAATCAGTTTGATCTAAGTGATCAGGTTCTATTGCTGTTAGAACGAGAGCATGAGGTAAAACTTACAGGTGCAAAAGGCGAAATAGCAAGCAGCGTAGACGACCAGACGTATGGTCCTGAAAGACCTTCTGCGGCCGAAGCAGAAGAAGAACGAAAAAAGGCTCTTGATCGTTTAGAAAGTGAACGACAGCAGCGCAGAAAGGCTTATATTAGCAAGCGCGAAGAAGTTTTAAAGGCTCGGGCTGCCCGAGAGAAAGAAATGGAAGCACAGAAAACTAAAAACAACGACTCAATTAAATGAATCTAATCACCATGAAACAGTATTTATTAGCACTATTAGCGTTGATTTCAGTGTCAACAGCGACTTATGCACAGTCTAAAGTAGCGCACATTGATGTGCAGCAACTTCTTATGGATATGCCTGAAATGAAGGCGGCACAAGAAGAATTAAAAAAGCTTGAAGCCACTTATAGAGCCGATATCGAATCTTCTGTAGCCGAGCTTCAGAAAAAACTGGTTACTTATCAGAACGAAGCGGCTTCGAAAACAGCTGAAGAAAATAAGGCTAGAGCAGATGAGTTACAAGGAGCAGAGCGCAACATTGGTAACGCTGAGCAAGCTGCAATGGGTGAATTGCAACGCAAACAGCAAGACCTTTTTGCACCTATTTCTGAAAAGGCTAAACTGGCTATTGAAAAAGTGGCCCAAGCTCAAGGCTTTGATTACGTTATGGATGCCAGCCCAGGATCAGGATTAATTGTTTTTACTGGTAAGGATCTTATGGCTGAAGTAAAAAAAGAATTAGGTTTTTAAATGCCCGCAATACCGTAATTTAAACCGCCCAAGTGGCGGTTTTTTTATGAGCCTTTATGAGTGCAAAAAACACCTTTCATATAGGAGTCTTTGACTCGGGACTTGGAGGATTGAGTGTGCTCAACGCACTACAGTCAAGGAGATTGAAGGTGAAGTATACCTATTACGCCGATTCACTACACGCCCCCTATGGATCTCTAGATACCGAAACGCTTTTGAATTACAGTGAGCGTATAGTGTCTTTTTTACTGTCTCAAGGCGCTCAGCTTATAGTGGTTGCCTGTAATACGATTACCACAGAACTTATCGGCCAATTGCGTCAGCGTTTCGACGTGCCTTTTGTGGGTATTGAGCCTCCTGTAAAACCAGCAGCAGAGAGCACAGTCAATGGAAGAATAGGGGTGCTAGCTACCGAACGTACCTTAAAAAGTGCAGGATACCGTTCAACCTGCCAAAAATATGCTTCTGAAGTTATGCTGATAGAGCGGGCAGGAATAGGCTTGGTTGAGGCTATAGAGCAACTTTCATGGACAAGTGATGTATTGCGAGAGCGCATTAGTTTTTTTGTAGACGACTTTAAGTCTTACGACATAGATACGCTGGTTTTGGGCTGTACGCATTATACGCTTGTGGCGCCTTTATTTAGTGAATTACTAGGACAAGAGGTGAAGGTGCTTAGCGCGTCTGATGCAGTTGCTAGAAGGGTCGAACAGCTCACTTTGAACGCTTACAATGCCGATCCCGAGCTGCGCCTTTATACTAGTGGATCGTCTGAACACTTAGCAAAACTCGCAAGACAAATGTCGTTTAAACAGCTGCGATCTGTAACCCACCTTGTGCTGTAAGCTCCTAAATACGCCTGTAGGTCACTATGTTAAAATCGTACATATTTTTTTCGTCCTTGGCGTGAAACTCGCTATTTATAGGCTTCCACTCTTGATTGGAGAACTCAGGAAAGAACGTGTCGGCCTCAAAAGAATGGTCGACATGGGTAAGCACCATTTCGGTAGCTAAGGGCAGTGCTTGGAAGTAGATTTGCGCTCCGCCCACAATAAACACCTTTTGGTCGATAGAGCACGCTATGGCCTGTTCAAGGCTGTGTGCAATTTGCTCCACTTCAAATTTCGGCTGATAGGCTTTGTTTTTGGTCACCACAATGTGATCTCGATTTTTGAGTTTGGCCGGAAGACTCTCTAGGGTTTTTCTTCCCATGATTATGGGGTGCCCTGAAGTAAGTGCTTTAAAATGAGCAAAGTCTTTAGGTAGATGCCAAGGGAGGGTGTTGTTCAGGCCCATTGCCCTGTTTTTGGCTAAGGCAGCTACAATAATAATTTCTTTCATCTACGTGTATTAAACGGCTACAGGGGCTTTGATAGGCAGATGCGGATCGTATCCCACCAATTCAAAATCTTCGTAATTAAAGCCATCAATGTCTCTAATGTTCGGATTGATTTTCATTACCGGCAAAGGTCTGTGCTCACGGCTCAGTTGCAAAGTAACCTGCTCGAGATGGTTGCTGTAAATATGAACGTCTCCCAATGTATGCACAAAGTCTCCGGCCTCCAATTCACAGACCTGCGCTACCATCATAGTGAGCAATGCATAAGAGGCGATATTAAATGGCACCCCTAAGAATACATCTGCACTTCTCTGATAGAGCTGACAAGACAGTTTGCCGTCGGCAACATAAAATTGAAAAAAGGCATGGCAAGGCGGAAGTGCTGCCTTATTGTTGGCTACATTGGCTTCAAAAGAACAGCTGGTATCAGGAAGCACACTTGGGTTCCAGGCACTCACCAGCATACGTCGGCTATCTGGATTACTTTTTAAGGTATCTATCACCGTTTTAATCTGATCAATTCCTTCGCTGTTCCAGTTGCGCCATTGATGCCCATAAATGGGACCAAGGTCTCCGTGAGAATCGGCCCATTCATTCCAAATGCGCACATTGTTTTCTGTGAGGTATTTAATATTGGTTTCTCCCTTTAAAAACCATAGCAATTCGTAAATAATCGATTTTAGGTGCACTTTTTTTGTAGTAACCAACGGAAACCCTTGACTTAAATCAAAACGCATTTGATGACCAAATACACTTAGAGTTCCTGTTCCTGTTCGGTCGCTTTTGTGGTGTCCGTGATCTAAGATGTGTTGTAAAAGCTGATGGTATGCCTGCATGCGTTCTTAGTAGAATAAGTATGAAGTAAAGATATTAACTACAAACGTGGTTGAGGCCTATAGGAGTAACAGATTATCTTCAGGTTATCAACGGCTTAATTAACCCAAGATCATTCCGGCGATGGTAGCAGATAGCAGTGAGGCGAGTGAGCCCGCAATAAGGGCTTTGAAGCCCAATTCTGACAAGGTTTTCTTTTGGGAAGGGGCTAAAGTGCCAATTCCACCAATTTGTATACCTATAGAGGCGAAATTGGCGAATCCGCAGAGCATATAAGTGGCCATTAAAACAGATTTGTCATAGGCCAAGTGAACGGCATTGTTCATGTCTTTTAAACTCGCAAGCTGAGTGTAGGCTACGAATTCTGAGGCTACCAATTTGATACCTAATAATTGCCCCATAAGACTAAGATCTTCTTTAGCTACACCAATTATATACATTAGTGGTGCAAAAAGGGTGCCCAAAATTGCCTCTAGAGATACCTTTTCATACCCCC
The DNA here is from genome assembly GCA_018402205.1 of Flavobacteriaceae bacterium. Classification (GTDB taxonomy): domain Bacteria; phylum Bacteroidota; class Bacteroidia; order Flavobacteriales; family Flavobacteriaceae; genus UBA3478. Next base: position 537,668 of record JAGYIX010000003.1, on the reverse strand, counting down.
ATAAAGGAGCGAGAAAATCATTTAGACCTCCTATGGTGCCCAACTGATTCAACACGCCGTTAATTAGCGCTATGAAGGCAATAAACACGAGCAGCATTGCCCCTACATTTAAGGCTAGTTTTAATCCTTCTGTAGTTCCATTTGCTAAAGCATCTAGCGCATTAGAGCCCGAAGAGGTGTCTGAAATTTCAATGGCCTCGTCTACAACTTTGGTCTGCGGAAGCATCAGTTTAGAAATAAGTATAGCCCCTGGTGCTGCCATTACTGAAGCGGCAATTAAATGACGGGCAAAAGACAGTCTTAGCTCTGGGTCAGATCCGCCTAGAAAACTTACATAAGAGGCAAGTACTCCCCCGGCAACTGTTGCCATGCCGCCGGTCATCACCAGTAGTATTTCTGAGCGATTCATTTTAGGCAAATAAGCCTTAATTAATAAAGGAGCCTCTGTTTGGCCTAAGAATATGTTTCCGGCTACCGAAAGACTTTCAGCACCAGATATTCCGAGCGCTTTGGTCAGCAGCCAGGCTAAGGCTTTGACTACCCGCTGTATAATACCAAAGTAATACAGAATAGAGGTGAGTGCAGAGAAGAATACAATGGTAGGTAAAATTTGAAGGGCGAAAACATACCCTATGGTGGGGTTAGAAGCATCAATAAGATTGCCAAACAAGAAAAGACTGCCGCTTTCAGTGAATTCAAGTATGGCTGTGAAAAAACCACCCATTACATTAAATACTTGTTTAACCCATTCTATGCGAAGTACCCCAAATGCTAGTGTAAATTGAAGGGCAAGACCAATGAAAACGGTTTTCCACCTAACGGCTGTGCGTTTTGAACTTAGCAAATAAGCTATTGCCAGCAATACGGCAATTCCGATAAGTCCTCTAAGTATGGCCATTTTAAAAGGAACTTAAGTTATGAAAGATTTCTTCGCTCTAATTCGTCTCTTAAGGCAGCAGCTTTCTCGTAATCTTCATCTGTAACCGCCTTTTTTAGGGCGGCATGTAACTGCTTTTCTGAGTATGAACCGAAGTTTGATTGGGTAGATTGGGTAGAGTTTTTCATAGACTCTAGGTCAGACGGGGCGGTTTTTTTTACGTTCATGTCTAGAGATGAAAAGGTAATCCCTGCTTGGTCTAGTATCTGTGAATAGGTTTGAATTGGCGCTCCAAAACGCGCTGCTAAAGCTACGGCGTCACTGGTTCGCGCATCAATGATTTCTTCTTTTCCGTCTTTTTGGCAGATCAAGCTGGCATAAAAGACCCCTTCTTTCAATTTGTGAATAAGCACATAGTCAAGGCTAATATCAAATCGGTTAAGGGTGTTTTTAAAAAGGTCGTGGGTAAGTGGGCGAGGTGGTTTTAAATCTTCTTCTAAGGCAACGGCTATAGATTGCGCTTCAAAAGCACCAATGACTATGGGTAATTTTCTTTCACCTGACTCTTCTTCGAGAATGAGTGCATAGGCCCCGTTTTGAGCCTGGCTATAAGAAATCCCCTTTATGATTAGTTGTACCGTACTCATTAGGGGGCAAAATACGCGTTTTTAGGCGGTTTGGGCCTTAAAGTGTTTCAATTTTTCTATGAGCTGCGGCACTACTTCAAAGGCGTCGCCAACCACTCCGTAGTCGGCAGCTTTAAAGAAAGGTGCTTCAGGGTCATTATTGATCACTACTTTGACTTTAGAGGTGTTAACTCCTGCCAAATGTTGAATTGCCCCTGAAATGCCGATGGCGATGTAGAGATTCGTGGATACGGGCTTCCCTGTTTGTCCTACATGCTCTCCGTGCGGTCTCCAACCTAAATCAGACACTGGTTTTGAGCAGGCAGTGGCGGCACCTAATATATCGGCTAGTTCTTCGATCATTCCCCAGTTTTCAGGGCCTTTGAGCCCCCTTCCGGCCGAGACAACCACGTCGGCGTCAGCTATGGTGGCTTTTCCGCTGGCTTTTTCGACTCCTTCTGAACGTACTTTGGGCGTATCCAAATCGAGGCTTCTTTGGCTAAGGGTCAAGGGTTGATTATTCTCGTGAATCCCAAAAGCATTTTTGGAAAGTCCAATGACTATTCTTGAAGCTTTGGCTGCAGTGTAGGCGTATCCTTTATTGGTAAATACACTCCGTTTATAGAGTAGCTCTCCGTCGCGCTGCTCTGGTATTGCTGCCACGTTTGGAATATAAGAAGCACTTAATCGGGCAGCAATAAGAGATCCGTAATAGCGAGCGTCTGCGCTAGAGCCTATGATAACCTTAATTGCGGAAACCTCTTCGGCAATAGCAGCTACCAATTGGGCTACCTCTTCGGCACTAAGGGTCTGTGCGGGGTGATCGATAACAATGAGCTCGTCTAGCCCATAAGAGGTAAAATTGGCAGCATCTGAGGCATTAACGCATAAGCCAATAGTCTTTTCAGAACCTGCTAGCGCTTTTGCAAAAGAGGCTAGCTCTGCAGAAGATTTTTTTAGCGATTGGTTCTCGGTTTCTAGGTATACAAGTACAGACATGGTTATAAAACTTTAGCTTCTTTATGTAATAGGTCAATGAGCGTGTCTAAGTCATTTGCGTCGACTAAAGTGACTTGACCTTTGACTTTAGGCCGTTCAAAATGCACATCAAAGGTGCGAGGAGCAACTTCAATTGCAGGTATCGCCTCTATGGGTTTCTGTCTTGCCATCATAATACCTCTCATATTAGGAATCTTAAGGTCAGATTCTTCTACTAGACCTTTTTGAGCCCCAATAACCAGCGGAAGTGATGTGCTCAATTTTTCGTTTCCTCCGTCGATTTCACGAATGGCTTTGGCTTGGCCCCCTTCAATTTCTAGGTGTACACAGGTATTGATAAAGGCATAGTTGCACTCATGAGCAATAAGCCCGGGAACCATGGCCCCGTTATAATCAATGGATTCTCTACCGCAGATGACTAAATCGTAAGCTTCTTTTTTAATAAGTGCAGATAACTGAGTGGCTACAAAGAATCCGTCAACAGGAGCTGCGTCTATGCGATAACCCTTGGTAGCTCCAATAGCCAGCGCCTTGCGCATTATTGGTTCTACCTGAGATTCCCCCACTGTGGCTATGTGTACTTCGGCCTGCTGCTTTTCTTGAAACCAAATCGCCCGAGTAAGCCCGAATTCGTCGTTGGGGTTCATGACAAACTGAACTCCCTGCGTATCGAAGCGGGTGTCATTATCGGTAAAATTGATCTTTGAGGTGGTGTCTGGAACAGCGCTAATACAAACCAATATTTTCATAGGTAATCTGGGTTAATCGTCTGTAAACAAATATACTAAAACCGTTTAATTTATTATGCATGCATAATAAATTTATTCCTAGCGGCAGGGGTATAGACAACGATTAAAATGTCTTATTTTTGCCCACACACTGTATAAAAATACTATGAAAACACTTCAGTTTAGAGAGGCAATTGCTGAGGCCATGTCTGAAGAGATGCGCCGAGACGAGACTATATATTTAATGGGAGAAGAGGTAGCCGAATACAATGGTGCTTACAAGGCATCAAAAGGCATGCTCGATGAATTTGGCCCTAGGCGAGTTATCGACACCCCTATTTCTGAATTAGGCTTTTCTGGCATTGGTGTAGGCTCGGCCATGAATGGCAATCGCCCCATTATCGAGTTTATGACCTTTAACTTCGCTTTGGTAGGTATAGATCAGATTATCAATAACGCCGCTAAAATGCGTCAGATGTCTGCTGGTCAGTTTAATATTCCTATTGTTTTTAGAGGTCCAACTGCCTCTGCAGGTCAGCTAGGTGCTACGCACTCGCAGGCATTTGATAGTTGGTTTGCCAACTGTCCTGGTTTAAAGGTGGTTGTTCCGTCAAATCCAGCGGATGCAAAAGGTTTATTAAAATCAGCTATTCGCGATGACGATCCGGTTATTTTTATGGAATCGGAGCAGATGTATGGAGATAAAGGCGAAGTGCCAGAGGGTGACTATACCATTCCTTTGGGAGTGGCAGATATAAAGAGAGAAGGCAGCGATGTGACTATTGTTTCTTATGGAAAAATTATCAAAGAGGCCTATAAAGCAGCCGATCGATTGGCTCAAGAAGGAATTTCAGTTGAAATTATAGACTTGCGTACAGTTCGACCAATGGATCACGATACCATAATCAAGTCAGTGAAAAAGACCAACCGTATGGTGGTTTTAGAAGAGGCTTGGCCGTTTGGAAACGTAGCCACTGAAGTCATTTATCACGTTCAAGACAAGGCTTTCGATTACCTAGATGCACCTGTGGTGAAGCTTAACACAGCCGACACTCCAGCTCCTTATTCACCCGTGCTTCTCAAGGAGTGGTTGCCTAATGAAGACGATGTGATTAAAGCGGTCAAAAAGGTTCTTTATCGCGATTAAACGTATATCAAACGGCAGTAGCTTAAACCTTGAGTCACCGCTCGGAATTTCAAAAGCCTAAAAGTTTAACTTTTACTACTTTTGCGGGCGTCATTTAAACTAACCGAAACTAAACTAATATTTATGGAGGCAGTAGTTCCTTTCTTGTGGGCCTTTGGTATTCTTGGGCTCATTTACGTTTTCTTCAAAAATGCTTGGGTTACCAAGCAAGAAGTAGGAAACGAAAAAATGGCTAGAATTGCCAAAAATATCGCCGATGGGGCGATGTCTTTTTTAAAGGCTGAATACAAGATCCTGAGCATATTCGTTGCCGCCGTGGCTATTTTACTGTTCTTCAAAGGGCAAAATGAGGCCGGATCAAATGGTCTTGTGGCCGTTTCGTTTATAGTGGGAGCCATTTGCTCGGCCTTAGCCGGATTCATCGGCATGCGCGTTGCCACAAAAGCAAACGTGAGAACCACCAATGCCGCGCGTACTTCTTTAGCTAAAGCGCTAGAAGTAGCCTTTGCCGGCGGATCTGTTATGGGTCTTGGCGTGGTAGGTTTAGGCGTTCTAGGTTTAGGTGGATTATTTGCAATCTATAGCGCTCAAGGATGGGGAATTGATGAAGTGCTTAACGTACTGTCAGGATTTTCTCTAGGAGCATCTTCAATAGCTTTATTTGCCCGCGTTGGTGGTGGTATTTATACCAAAGCAGCCGATGTCGGAGCCGACCTTGTAGGTAAGGTTGAGGCCGGTATACCAGAAGATCACCCGCTTAACCCGGCTACCATAGCTGACAATGTTGGTGACAACGTAGGAGACGTTGCGGGAATGGGTGCTGACCTTTTTGAGTCGTATGTTGGATCTATTATTGGAACGATGGTTCTGGGAGCGGCTTTTGCCACACTTCCTGAATTTGCTAACTCGTTTAACGGTCTTGGGGCGGTGTATCTTCCTTTAGCTCTTGCAGCTGTTGGTATTATAATGTCTATTATCGGAACCTTTCTTGTTCGCGTTAAAGAAGGGGGTAATCCTCATACAGCCCTTAATTTAGGGGAGTTTGGATCGGCGGCTTTGATGCTCGTGGCCTCTTACTTTATGATTAATGAAATGCTTCCTGAGTCTTGGGTAGAAGACGGAAAAACATTTACCTCATTTGGCGTGTTCTTGGCTACCATTGCCGGATTGGTCGCTGGCCTGCTAGTGGGTAAGGCTACTGAGTATTATACAGGAACAGGCACTAAGCCTGTGAATTCTATTGTACGCCAGTCTGAAACTGGTTCTGCTACGAATATAATTGCCGGACTGGGTGTAGGTATGATGTCTACAGCCATTCCGATTATTTTAATTGCCGCTGCAATTTTAGTTTCTCATCACTTTGCTGGACTATACGGTATTGCAATCGCAGCCGTGGGCATGTTGGCTAACACGGGTATTCAGTTAGCTGTGGATGCATATGGCCCGATCTCAGATAATGCTGGTGGTATTGCGGAAATGGCCGAACTGCCTGCCGAAGTTCGCGATCGCACAGATACACTTGATGCAGTCGGAAATACGACGGCGGCCATCGGAAAAGGGTTTGCTATTGCCTCAGCTGCACTTACCGCGCTTGCACTTTTTGCAGCCTTTATGAAAACGGCCAAGGTAAAGGCTATTGATGTTTCTGAGCCTACTATTATGGCCGGATTGTTGGTTGGAGCAATGCTTCCATTTGTTTTCTCGGCTATGTCGATGAATGCGGTGGGTCGTGCCGCAATGGCCATGATCGAGGAAGTGCGCCGTCAATTCAAAGAAATTCCTGCACTTAAAGCCGCGCTCGAAATAATGCGTAAGTACGATTCAGATCTCTCTAAGGCTACTGCCGAAGACAGAGCCATATTTGATGCCGCCGATGGGGTTGCTGAATACGATAAGTGTGTTGCAATCTCTACACAAGCTTCGATTAAAGAAATGGTAATGCCGGGGCTACTCGCCATTATTGTTCCTGTAGTTGTTGGATTCGTTGGAGGCGCTGAGATGCTGGGAGGTTTATTAGCCGGAGTCACCTCATCGGGTGTGCTTATGGCTATATTTCAGTCAAACGCTGGTGGAGCCTGGGATAATGCCAAAAAAACTATCGAGAAACAAGGCCGTAAAGGATCAGACGCTCACAAAGCTGCTGTAGTTGGAGATACTGTGGGAGATCCGTTTAAAGACACTTCAGGCCCCTCATTAAACATTCTGATAAAATTAATGTCAGTGGTTGCACTGGTTATTGCTCCTAGTTTGGTTAATGCTGACGCTTTAGCTGTTTATACTGCCGATGAAGTGCACAAAGAAGTTACTGTTGACATTCGGGCCACAACCGCTGGCGAGGATTCGAAAACCTATATAGTGGTTCGAACTGTAAGCGAACTGAATGGTGTTCAAGAGGTTGAAGAGGTCACTTATGAAGGCAACTCGACCGAAGAAGTTATAGCTGAGGTGAAAAAGAATTACCCAGATATTGAACTGAATGTGGTCAAGTCAAATATTGCGGTCGACGTGCAGTCTTAACTACGAATTTAGTTAAAACTAAAAAGCCCGGGCATTCGCCCGGGCTTTTTGTTTTGCGGTTTCTGCAAAAATCTTATTTGAACAGTCCGTGAATTTCGGCGTTGATGCGGTTAACAATAAACCCTAGGTCTTCGACATTATCTACAAAATTGAGTTCGTCTACATCAAAAACTAAAAGAGTACCCTTAGAATATCCTTTTATGAACTCTTCGTAGCGGTCGTTTAATCGACTGAGGTAGTCAATGGATATGCCACTTTCGTACTGTCTTCCGCGTTTGTGTATTTGTTTGACCAAGTTTTCTATAGAACTCCTCAGGTAAATCAAGATATCGGGCGGATCTACTAACGACTCCATGAGCTCAAACAAACTGAGGTAGTTTTCAAAGTCGCGATTGGTCATTAGCCCCATACTGTGCAGGTTTGGCGCAAAGATGTAGGCGTCTTCGTAAATGGTTCGGTCTTGAATAACCGTTTTTTCTCCTTCTCGAATAGTGAGTACTTGCCTGAACCTAGTGTTGAGAAAGTAAACCTGCAGATTGAAGCTCCAGCGCTCCATATGGTTGTAAAAATCGTTGAGGTACGGATTAGCAATTACCTCTTCAAAGTGAGCTTCCCATTTGTAATGTTTAGCTAGCAGGTCAGTTAGTGTGGTCTTTCCTGAACCTATATTTCCGGCAACCGCGATATGCATACTTCAATTTTTTGACCCCTCAATATAGCTATAATCTGATGCTTGGTCTAAACTTAAGGCGGCAAAAAAAATCTATTTTTCAAAGAAATTATCTAACTAGGCTTGCTTTTTATAAATGCTTTTCTGTATTTAGCGCGATATATGAAAAACACACTACAAAAGTCATTTGCCTATTTTACCTTTTACCGCAGATTGCGATAAAGGGGCTTTTGTCATTTAGTGTGCCAAAAAACAATAAAGTCCCGATTTTTCGGGGCTTTTTTTTTGATTAAACTATGAAGGTAGGAATTCAAGGTATAGCCGGATCTAATCACCATAAGGTGGCAATTCAGCTTTATGGGCCGCAGGTGAATTGCGTGTATTGTGATTCTTTTGCAGAATTGGCAGATGGATTAAAACGCGGACTGTATGAAGAAGCCGTAATGGCGATTGAAAATTCTATTGCGGGGGCCATACTTCCGAACTATACACTTATTTATACCAATGCATTCAAGATTACTTCAGAGTACTATTTGAGCATCTCGCATAACTTGATGGCTTTGGCGGGTCAATCGCTTCAGACCGTTTCGCGCGTAGAGTCGCACCCAATGGCGCTATTGCAGTGTGCCTCTTTTTTTGAACAACACAAATCAATGACCTTAGTTGAGGCTGACGACACTGCTTCTGTCGCGCAGCGTATTCATGAGGGCCAGCTTAAGGGAGTTGCCGCAATTGCCCCCCTAGAAGCCGCCTCACTCTATCAATTAGAAATTTTGGCTAATGATATTCAAACCCTTAGTTCGAATGCGACGCGTTTTGTTCGCATAACAAAGGGTAAAAAAGACGATACAATTACTGATTCTGCCGATAAGGCCTCATTGAGATTTGTTACTGGACACAAGCGGGGTAGTTTGGCCACACTGCTCAACGTGATGAGTGATTGCAATCTAAACCTCACCAAGATTCAGTCGCTTCCGATTATGGAGACTCCGTGGAAGTATGCTTTTTTCGTAGATGTAACCTTTGAGCAACTAGGTCATTTTCAAAAGGCCATGGCGGCACTTGAGATCATGTCAGATAGCTTCACTTTACTAGGGGTTTATAAGAATCAACTTAAAACGAGCGAATTATGAGAGAAGCCAAGCGACTCAAGCATGTAAGTGAGTATTACTTTTCTAAAAAGTTGAAAGAGATAAAGGGTTTAACCGCCGCCGGATCACCAATAATAAATATGGGTATCGGCAGCCCTGACCTTGAAGCGCCTTCGTCGGCTATTGGTGGACTCATTGAGGCTCTTTCTGAAAAAGGGGTACATCAATACCAAAGCTATATTGGGCGAGACGAGTTAAGAGATGCCTTTGCGCGTTTTTATAAGACCCATTATGAGGTGACTTTAGACCCTACCAACGAGATTCTTCCGCTCAGCGGATCTAAAGAGGGAATTTTTCACATCAGCATGGCTTTTCTCAACGCCAAAGACGTGGTGCTCATTCCTAATCCTGGCTATCCGACCTATGAATCGGTGGCCCGATTGGTGGGGGCAAGAGCTGTATTTTATCCCTTAGACGAGAAGGGGCTACCTGATTTTTCGGCTATTGATGAGAAGTTGCTAGAGAGAGCGGTGCTTATGTGGGTGAACTATCCGCATATGCCTACCGGAATCACCATAGGCCCCGACGGATTTAAACACATCATCAACCTGGCTAAAAAGCACGATTTGCTCGTAGTAAACGACAATCCGTATAGTTTTATTGGTAACGATAATCCTACCTCTATACTCGCGCACGCCCAGGGCTATAAAAATATACTTGAACTCAATTCTTTGAGTAAAGTGTTCAACATGGCTGGGTGGCGTGTCGGGGCTGTAGTAGGCCCAAAGGCGTTGCTTCAATCGGTGCTTAAGGTTAAATCGAACATAGACTCAGGCATGTTTTTTGGTGTTCAACGCGCCGCGGTTAAGGCCTTAGCTGAGCCTAAGTCTTGGTTTGTTCAACTCAATGAAGTCTATATGCAGCGTCGAAAATTAGTTGAAGTACTGGTTAGGGCACTGAATTTAGAGATTGAACCCGGGCAAACAGGCATGTTTGTGTGGTGTAAACTGCCCAAGGGAGTGAAGAGTGAAGCCTTTGCCGATAAACTTCTCAGTGAATATGCCCTGTTTTGTGCACCCGGATTCATATTTGGCTCTGAGGGTAAGCATCACGTGCGTTTTTCACTTTGTGTTACCGCAGATCAGATCGAAAAGGCGATAACGCGTGTAAAGACAAAAAAATTATGAGACTAGCAGTCATTGGCGTCGGATTGATCGGCGGATCTTGGGCAAAGGCGCTCAGAGAGCAGTCTCAGGTATCTGAGGTTCTAGGAATAGATCGAAGCGAAGAGCACCTAGATCAGGCCTTAGCGCTTGGAATTATTGACCGTGTAATAGATTATAGCCAGCTTGCCGAGGCTGATCTGGTATTTGTTAGTATACCTGTAGATCAACTAGTACTTGAATTGCCAAAGATTTTAGATCATGTCGGACCGTCTACTTTGGTTATAGATGCGGGCTCTACCAAACGCGCCATTTGTGACTCGGTGGCTCAGCATCCTAAAAGGGCCCATTTTTTGGCTGCTCATCCTATTGCGGGCACTGAATTTTCTGGTCCAAAAGCAGCTCTAGCTGATTTGTACCAAGGCAAACTTGCCATAGTATGCGAGATAGAAAAGACAGCTATCGATCTGCAAGAACGTGCTATGAAGGCCTTTTCTGCCTTGGGAATGCGAGTGCGTTACATGGGGGCTAAAGAACACGATGTACATGTGGCTTATGTTTCACACCTCTCTCACATTAGCGCCTTTATGCTAGGAAAAACCGTTATGGAGAAAGAGAAAGACGACCGAACCATATTTGATTTGGCCGGAAGCGGATTTGCCTCTACAGTACGCCTAGCAAAAAGTTCTCCAGAGATGTGGGCTCCTATTTTTGTGCAGAATAAAGAGCCCTTATTAGAGACACTTGAAGCCTTCATTGAACATTTAACGGCCTTTAAGGGCCTTATTGAAGAAGAAGCTGTTGAGGCCCTTACCGAAGAAATGAAGCATATTAATAGCATAGAAAAAATATTAAACCCTTTACCTTTAAAGCCTTAAATCACAATCATGGAAAATTCGAAAAAGTTTCGTAGCTGGTTAGATGAAATGAAGTTGTCGCATCCGCTGGTTATTGCGGGGCCTTGCAGTGCCGAGACCGAGTCTCAAGTGTTGCAAATTGCACACGACTTAAAAGATACAGACGTCAATTACTACCGAGCAGGTATTTGGAAGCCCAGAACCCGTCCTGGAAATTTTGAGGGGGTAGGAGCCATAGGGCTTAAATGGTTGCAGCGCGTTAAAGAAGAGACAGGTCTCAAAACCGCTACAGAAGTCGCTAACCGAGCACACGTTGAACTGGCGTTAGAATACGATGTAGACCTATTATGGATTGGTGCCCGATCAACGGTAAGCCCTTTCATTGTGCAAGAAATAGCAGACGCCTTAGAAGGAACTGACAAGATTATTCTGGTTAAGAACCCGGTGAATCCAGATCTTTCACTATGGATAGGAGCAGTAGAACGCCTTCACAATGCCAATATTGAAAAGCTCGGGGTGATTCATAGGGGATTTTCTTCGTACAAGAAGACCAAATACCGCAACTTGCCCGAATGGCAAATCGCCATTGATCTGCAGTCTAAGTATCCAGATTTGCCCATTATCAACGATCCTAGCCATATTTCTGGAAGAAGAGATTTGATTTTTGACGTGTCACAGACCGCCCTTGATCTGAATTTCGACGGGCTCATGATAGAGACGCATTGCGATCCAGATAAAGCGTGGAGCGATGCAGAGCAGCAAGTGACTCCGGCAAGACTTCAAGAAATTTTTAAAGACCTGAAGGTGCGTAAACGCGGATCTGACCAGGCTGATTTTCACAATTCTTTAGATCAGTTGCGCGCTCAAATTGACGTGCTTGATGCTTCTATTTTAGACACACTTGGCGAGCGCATGACCGTAGCAAAGTCTATAGGTCAGCTGAAGAAAGATCTCAATGTTGCTGTATTGCAGTCTAACCGCTGGAATGAAATACTGGGCAGAATGATTCTAGAAGGAGAACAGCGTAATTTGAGTGAAGAGTTTATTTTAAAACTCTTTAAGAGCATTCACCAAGAGTCTATTCGCCATCAAGAAAAGATCATGAACCCATAAGGGGTATGCGCGGACTTGTTTATAAATCGACCGGAAGTTGGTACCAAGTCAAGGCTGAAGATGGCCGTTTCTATTCGTGTCGTATAAAGGGCAAGTTTCGCATTCAGGGAATAAAGTCTACCAACCCAGTCGCCGTAGGCGACTGGGTTGTTTTCTCTATCGATACCAATTCAGATGAGCAACAGGGGGTGATTTCGGCCATTGAGCCTAGAGCGAATTACCTGGTTAGGCGGTCGGTTAATCTGTCTAAGCAATTACATATCATTGCCGCCAATATCGATCAAATATTTTTGGTGGTAACTCTAAAAAATCCACCTACGTATCCGGCCTTTATTGATCGCTTTTTGGTAAGTGCTGGGGCTTATCACATAGAGGTGGTACTTGTTTTTAATAAATGGGACAGGTATGAGAAAGAAGAAAAAGAGCAAGCCATCGCCCTAAAATCTGTTTACGAAACCGTTGGTTACAAGACCTTATCGAGCAGTGCTATAACGGGCCAGGGTTGTGATGAACTCAAGCACTTAATGAAAGGTAAGACCAGTATGTTTGCAGGTAATTCAGGCGTGGGTAAGTCTACGCTGATTAATGCAATCGAACCTTCATTAGATCTAAAGACGGCGCGCACCTCTGAGCAACATCAGCAGGGGCAACACACTACAACCTTTGCCCAGATGTTTGATTTGAGTTTCGAAGCCAGAATCATAGATACCCCCGGAATACGAGGCTTTGGAATTGCCACTTTAAAGCGGCACGAAATAGGGGATTATTTTAAGGAGTTTTTCGCCTTAAAGTCGCAGTGCAGATTTCACAATTGCCTTCACGATAATGAGCCCCAATGCGCGGTTAAAGCAGCCGTTGAATCTAAATCAATTGCTCAAAGCCGCTACGACAGCTACAGGGGGTTATTAGACGATCCAGATGGTCCGTATAGAACAGATATTTACGAAGCATGAGAGCAGTTATTCAACGCGTTAGTAACGCGTCTGTGGCCGTCGATGGTCAGTGTGTTGGAAGCATAGATATTGGGTTTCTTATTTTGCTTGGGGTTACACATGAAGATACAGAGCAAGATGCCAATTGGCTCGCATCAAAGGTGACTCAGTTGCGCATTTTTAGCGACGATGAGGGTAAAATGAATCTAGACCTTAGCCAAGTAGGGGGTAGAATTTTAGTGATTTCTCAGTTTACACTTTTTGCGGAGACAAAGAAAGGTAATCGACCATCGTTTATAAAAGCTGCTGGCGCTGAGAAAGCCAATGACCTATACACCTATTTCTCTGACCTACTAGAGCAGCTCTTAAATCAGCCGGTTGAGCGTGGCATATTTGGAGCCGATATGAAGGTCTCGTTAGTGAATGACGGACCTGTAACCCTGATTATAGACACTAAAAACAAAGAATAATGAACGACATAACCCAAACCCAAGAGCGCGTTGACCAATGGATCAAGACACACGGGGTACGCTATTTTAACGAGCTTACCAATATGGCTCAATTAACCGAAGAAGTGGGTGAGGTAGCGCGTATTATCGCTAGACGCTATGGAGAGCAAAGTGAAAAGGCCGCTGACAAAGAGAAAGATCTGGGAGAAGAGTTAGCCGACGTATTGTTTGTGCTGTTGTGTCTCGCCAATCAGACAGGTGTAAATCTTCAGCAGGCCTTTGATAAAAAGCTAGAGCTGAAAACCGAACGCGATCGCGATCGACATCACAATAACCCAAAACTTAAGTCATGAATCACCTAAGTATTCAGCTGAAGGGAGATCTGAAACCGGCCAAGATTCGATTGACTGGTTCTAAAAGTGAGACAAATCGAGTTCTTTTATTGCAGGCGTTGTATCCGAATTTATCGCTGATCAACGACTCTAATGCACACGATGTAGAAATGATGAAGCGCGGCCTACTACAGACTTCTGGAACGGTAGATATTCATCACGCGGGCACAGCAATGCGTTTTTTAACGGCCTATTTTGCCTCTTTAGAGGGGGCTTCAATCACCTTAACTGGTAGTGATCGCATGAAGCAGCGACCTATTGAAGTGTTAGTGGATGCATTGATTGAACTAGGGGCTGAAGTAAGCTATTTAGAGCATCATGGATTTCCGCCTTTGCGTATAAGCGGAAAACAGCTCAGAGGAGGCAGGTTAAATATTCGCGCGGATATTAGCAGTCAATACCTATCGGCTCTTTGTTTGGTGGCTCCGAGGTTTAGTGAAGGTCTTGAATTGGTCTTTGAAGGAGCCTTAACCTCTATTCCGTACCTTAAAATGACCTTAAAACTTCTCGACGCGATTGGTGTAGAGACCTATTTAGATTCTAAAGGGCTTAGAATCGCTCCGATGCCTGAAATAGAAAGCCAGTCGCTATCTGTGGAATCGGATTGGAGCGCCGCAAGCTATTACTTTAGTATACTTGCTTTGTCGCCAGTAGGAACCGAGATGGCGCTGAGTGTGCTGAAGAATGACTCGCTTCAGGGAGACCGAGTGCTTGCCGATATTTACACTGAATTTGGGGTCGAGACCACTTTTGAGAACGAGCAGCACGTTGTGTTGCGCAAAAGTTATCAACCGCAGCCTAGGGCTTACTTTTTCGATCTAAAAGACGCGCCTGATATCGCGCAAACCATTGCGGTTACCGCCGCAGGTTTGGGGGTAGAATGTACCATGATCGGACTGCACACTTTGCCAATTAAAGAAACCGATCGTTTGGCCGCAATGAAGACTGAACTTGAGAAATGTGGCCTCTCTGTGGGTATAAGCCCAAATTCACTAAAGGTTTTCGCGCGCAAGTCGGTTTTAAGCAGCGCTACTATTGCCACCTATAACGATCATAGAATGGCTATGGCCTTTGCGCCCCTAGCGACCCTGATTCCATTAGAAATTCAAGACCCAATGGTTGTAGAAAAGTCGTATCCAGACTTTTGGAAAGACTTGGCCGTATTGGGTTTTGACTGCAGTTTACAAGCAGATTAATAGAAAATAGCTTGACTTTGCCCTTTTCGAGAGCGTATCTTTGCCGCTCTTAATTTGAATGTATTTATGAAACTATCCAAATTCGATTTCACCCTTCCTAAAGAATTATTAGCCGAGTATCCAGCAGAAAATCGCGACGAGTCGCGATTAATGGTTTTGCATCGCGATAGCGGTAAAATCGAACACAAGATGTTTAAGGATATCATCGACTATTTCGATGAAGGAGATGTGATGGCACTTAATAACACCAAGGTGTTTCCGGCTCGATTATATGGAAATAAAGAGAAGACAGGCGCTCGCATCGAGGTATTTCTACTTAGAGAATTAAATCAAGAACAACGGTTATGGGATGTGCTTGTAGATCCGGCCAGGAAAATCCGTATCGGAAACAAGCTTTACTTCGGAGACGATGATTCATTGGTGGCTGAAGTTATTGATAATACCACTTCTCGTGGGCGCACTCTGCGGTTTTTGTATGACGGGTCGTATACCGAGTTTAGAAAAAAGCTGCGCTCATTGGGTGAAACACCTCTTCCTAAGTACATTAAAAGAAACGTTGAGCCTGAAGACGAAGAGCGCTATCAGACCATTTACGCCAAATACGAAGGGGCTGTGGCTGCTCCGACAGCAGGTCTTCACTTTTCAAGACACCTATTAAAGCGCTTAGAGATTAAAGGGATCAATTTTGCAGAGATCACTTTGCATGTGGGCTTAGGCACTTTTAATCCTGTAGAAGTAGAAGATCTTTCTAAGCATAAAATGGACAGTGAAGAGATGGTGATTGATGCTAAGGCCGTCGAGATTGTGAACCACGCAAAACGTGAAAAGAAGAAAATATGCGCCATCGGAACAACAGTGATGCGATCGCTTGAAAGTTCGGTGTCTTCAAATGGTATGCTCAATGAGTTTGAAGGGTGGACAAACAAATTCATATTTCCGCCTCACGACTTTTCTATAGCCAATTGCATGGTGACTAATTTTCACCTTCCTAAGTCTACATTACTGATGATGATCTCTGCTTTTGCCGATCACGAGTTGATTGTTCATGCGTATAAAGAAGCGATAAAAGAAAAATATCGCTTTTATTCGTACGGAGACGCAATGATGATCCTGTAGTAATGCCAATAGACAATAGTTCTAAGCGCGACATAAGAGCACTTGACCTAGAGGCCCTAAGGGCGTTTTTTGAGTCTCATAACCAGCAAGCATTTAGAGCAGACCAAGTGTATCAATGGCTATGGCAAAAAGGCGCTCACAGCTTTGAGGTCATGACCAACCTATCTAAAGCAACTCGTGAATTGCTAGATGCTTCATTTGTCATTAATCACATAGCGGTTGATCGGCAGCAGCGCAGTGCCGATAAGACTATTAAGAACGCCATTCGCTTGCACGACGGATTAACGATTGAATCGGTGCTTATTCCGACCGAAACCCGCAGCACGGCTTGTGTATCTAGTCAGGTAGGATGCAGTCTTGATTGTACCTTTTGTGCGACCTCACAGCTAAAGCGCATGCGAAATCTTAATCCTGACGAAATTTACGACCAGGTTATGGCTCTCGATAGCCAAAGTCGTTTATACTTTGACCGCCCTCTTTCTAATATTGTGTTTATGGGAATGGGTGAACCACTGATGAATTATAAGAATGTCATCATGGCAGTCGATAAAATCACAGCGGGTTTGGGTATGTCGCCAAAGAGAATTACCATTTCAACTTCAGGAATTCCCAAAATGATAGAGAAGTTGGCAGATGAAAACCCTAAGTTTCAATTGGCTGTTTCGCTGCACTCGGCTAGAGAAGAAGTTCGAAATTCGATCATGCCATTTAGCACGTCGTTTGAGCTGCCTATTTTATTGAAGTCGCTTCAGTATTGGTATCTTAAAACTCAATCTAAGGTCACTTTCGAATACCTCATATGGAAGGGGATAAATGATACGCAAATGGATATTGATGCGTTGGTTGCCTATGCAAAAAAAGTACCTTCAAAGGTGAATATTATTGAATATAACCCTACTGATGCAGCAGATTTTAAGGCCGCCGATAAAGAGGTGATTGAGCGCTATAAACAGGCTTTGGAGCGCGCAAGAATAACCGTTACGGTAAGACGTTCAAGAGGCAAAGATATAGATGCCGCATGCGGCCAACTGGCCAATAAATTGGTACCTTTAGAACACTAATCATAGCCCTTTTCTGACCTTGCAGACCGTTGCCAAAATACGTCAACCTATAGTTGCTGAAATGGATCTTTTTGAATCCAAGTTCAAAGAGGCTATGGTTTCAAAGGTGGCCCTACTCAATCGTATTACCTATTACATCGCTAGTCGAAAGGGCAAGCAAATGCGACCAATGTTTGTCTTCTTAGTAGCCAAACTTTTAGGTGAGGGTGAAGTAACAGAGCGCACCTATAGGGGGTCTACTATAATTGAACTTATACATACCGCTTCGCTGGTTCATGACGATGTTATAGATGCCAGTGATAAGCGTCGGGGATTTTTCTCGGTTAATGCCTTGTGGAAGAATAAGATTGCTGTCTTGGTAGGGGATTACTTCTTTTCTAAAGGCTTATTACTTTCTTTAGACAACGATGATTTTGATTTGCTAAAGATTGTATCGGAGGCAGTCAGGGACATGAGTCAAGGAGAATTGTTACAGCTAGAAAAGGCAAGACGGCTCGATGTTAATGAGTCGGTGTATTACGATATTATTCGACAGAAAACAGCAACTCTGATTGCCGCCTGCTGCGCTATGGGTGCAGCTTCTGTGGGCAGAAGTGATGAAGAGATTGAGCGTTTTAGATCGTTTGGAGAATACGCTGGAATGGCCTTTCAGATTAAAGACGACTTGTTTGATTACACTGATGAAGCTATAGGTAAGCCCACAGGAATCGATATCAAAGAGCAGAAGATGACCCTTCCGCTCATCTATGTGCTGAATAAGGCTTCAACCAAAGAGAAAAACTGGATTATCGATTCGGTAAAAAGGCACCACAAAGACAAGAAGCGCGTGAAAGAGGTCATAGATTACGTCAAAGAAAATGGGGGATTGTCTTATGCTACTTCTCAAATGAACCGTTATCGCGACGCAGCACTGGGTATGCTGGTGAATTACCCTGAAAGCAGCTATAAAAGCGCTTTAGTAGATCTGGTGAATTACGTGGTAGATCGCAAAAAATAAATAGCTATTCAATAAATTCAATCCGCTTGCAATGCGTGCATTGGGTGTGCCCTTGCGATCCTACTTTAAACAAGGGAATCCAAAACAGGTGAAAATAGGTGTCGTATCGGGTTTCGATAAGTGTATTTTCTTGGTCGCAATAGGTGCATTGAGACCCTGTGAGCAAAGTCTCATTTCTGTTTAATTCACGGGTGCCTAAAAACAAGAACATTGTAGTAATTTGTACAAAATTAACGAAGTAGACAGCAAGAACGAATGATTTCGAAGGCGACTATAGATAAGGTTTATGAAGCAGTTCGAGTCGAGGAGGTAATTCAAGACTATGTGCAGCTAAAAAAATCAGGTGCCAACTTTAAGGGGTTGAGCCCCTTTACTAGCGAGCGCACCCCTAGTTTCATGGTGTCTCCGGTAAAACAAATTTGGAAAGATTTCAGTAGCGGAAAGGGTGGTAACGCTATAGCCTTTCTTATGGAGATGGAGCAGTATACCTATCCAGAGGCTATTAAGCATCTTGCGCAGAAGTACAATATAGAAATAGAAGAAACTGCTCAATCTTCAGAGCAAAAAGAAGCCAAAGATCACCAAGAGAGTTTATACCTAGTGACCGAATTCGCACAAGAGTATTTTCAAAAACAACTAAACGAGAATGCACAAGGTAGAATTATTGGGCTTTCTTATTTTAGAGAGCGAGGGTTTACCGAGGATACGATTAAACGTTTTAGATTAGGTTTCGGAGGAACAGACTGGCAGGGTCTTGCCAAAGAAGCACTAGCCCAAGGATATAAAGCGGAGTTACTCGAAGAAAGCGGTGTTTGTTTTAAGGTAGACTCCCCTGCAGCCAGTAGTAGTGGCCAGCCCGAATTAAGAGATCGTTTTAGAGATCGGGTCATTTTTCCGATTCAGAGTACTAGTGGGCGCGTGCTTGGTTTCGGGGGCCGCATTTTAGACACTCAAAAAAAGGTGGCTAAGTATGTGAATTCACCTGAAAGCCCAATATATCACAAAGCCAAAGCACTTTATGGCATTCACTTTGCGAAGTCAGCTATCGCAAAATTAAATAACTGCTACCTAGTGGAGGGGTATACCGATGTGATTCAACTGCATCAGCGCGGCGTTGAAAATGTCGTTTCTTCAAGCGGAACAGCCTTAACCGAGTCACAGATTCGAATGATTCGGCGATTATGCTCAACGATAACCCTGATTTTTGATGCAGATCAGGCAGGAATTCGCGCATCTATGCGCAGCATAGATCTCATTCTAGCGGAGGGATTGAATGTTAGGGTTCTTTCACTGCCTGAAGGGGAAGACCCAGATAGCTTTGCCCGAAGTCACGATTATGAAGAGATTACCGCCTATTTTGAGCAGCATCAAATCGATTTCATTACCTATAAATCTCAAATTCTACTGGGTGAAGCTAAAGATGCGATAACCAAATCTGAGGCCATTCGAGAAATTGTCAAGAGTATATGGCACATAGGTGACCCGATTAAAAGAGAATTGTATATAAAACAGTGTGTAGACACGTTTAAATTGAGCGAGGCTGTTGTTTACGCTGCATTGGCTGACCTAGAGTCTAAAGAAAAACGCGATGCACGTTCTCGAAGCTATTCTCAGAACAACATCTCAGGTTTAGAGGTTATTGCTGCTAACAGCAAGCCGACAGAAACCAAAGACAGGCAAAAAGAGCTAGAACGCTCGCTGATTGAATCTTTATTGCTTTACGGTTCTAAACTAGAAGTGTTTGACGATGCATTTTTAGAAGCCGACGAACAGAGCGGTGAATTGATTTCGAAGCGATCTTTAATAAAGTCTAAGGTGTACGAGAAAATTTATCTCGATCTGCAGCAAGACGAGATGCGTTTTTCAGACCCTGTTTATAGTAGTTTGTTCGATTGGGTAATTCGCTTTTATACCGAGCAGCAGGGTGAAGAGATTGCCGATTTGCTAAAGTTTTTAGAAAAGCAGCAAAAAGAAGAACTTATACAGCACGTATCTTCTATAGTTTTTGAATACGAGCAGTATGCATTGCATCAATGGGAACGAAAGAATATCTATCCAAAAGAACGAAAAGATCAGATTGCGCAACAGGTATCTGAAACCATACTCTCCCTTAGATCACATTGGGTGCAGCAGCATTTAAGTGAATTGCAAAAGAGAAGTGTAGAAGAGGTAGATACCAATATACTGGAAGAAGTGATGGATTACTTGATGCTCAATAAGGTACTAAGTAAGCGACTCAATCGTGTATTGACCGTGTAATCTAACGCAGCTCTTGCGGAACATGACAGACCGGAATAGGGTCCATTTTATGTTTGTTGGCCTGATGAAATTTCGTAAAAATTTGAAAAACTTCTCTTTCTCTTCCATTAAAATCCGCTACCAATTTTCCTTGTTCGTGCATGCGCATGGCCCATTCTAATTCTGGATAGCTCGCGCCTATTTGGTCTTCGTCAGAGCGATTGTCTCCCCAAAGCCCATCTGTAGGAGGAGCATCTACGATTTCGCGGGCAACACCCAAATATTCTCCTAGTTTCCAAACTTCTGTCTTTGTAAGGTCAGCAATAGGGCTAAGATCTACTCCGCCGTCTCCGTATTTGGTATAAAAACCTACACCAAAATCTTCTATTTTATTGCCAGTTCCGGTTACAAGTGCTGATTGGCATTGCGCAATGTAGTATAGAGTGGTCATACGCAGCCGAGCCCGAGAATTGGCTAAAGCAAGTTGTGTGAGTTCGTTAGTATTACCTTGAATAACCTGTGCATTTCTAAAGGCATCAAAGGCCGAATCTAGGAGCACTGTATGCGTAGTTACATTTTTGTAGGTGTTGCTCAGCCAATTCATGTGGTTGAGACCGCGATCGACTTGATTTTTGGCTTGATAAATAGGTAGGTTAATCAAGGTTACCTCTAGTCCAGTTAGGGCGCAAAGTGTTGAGGTGGTAGCCGAATCAATACCCCCAGAAACTCCTACAACAAAGCCATTTGCTTTTGCTTTTGTTGCGTATTGAGTGAGCCAGCTTACGATGTGGTCAGAGATAGCTGAAGCGTTCATGAACTCTTTTTGTGCAAAGTTAAGACTTAGAATGGGTAATTTTGTGCAAACTAGTTATTATGGCTTCTACACATCAATCAGAAATAACCTTGCACGTCGATTTGGATGAGAATAAAATTCCGGAAACTTTGAAATGGACTGCTGAAGATGGTGGGGTAAACCAAGCACCCACTAAGGCCTTGTTATTATCTATATGGGATCCTGAAGCCAAGGAAACCCTAAGTATTGATTTATGGACAAAAGATATGCCTGTGGATGAAATGAAACTCTTTTTTCACCAAACTTTAGTGCGCATGGCTTCAACCTTTGACAAGGCTACGCAAGAGCAAGAAGTGTCTGGATCTATTCGAGAATTTGCTGCTTATTTTGCAGATAAGTTGAACTTGTATACGGATCAATAGCCCTTATAGATGAGCTCTTAACTCACCGTTTAGGCGATCTATTTCATTCAGAATTTCGTCGCAACCCTCTCGAGTCGTAGAAGACGTAATGAAATAGGGCGGATGTGTTTCCCATAAAGACGCTGTCATTTCTTGGCAGTAAGCCTCTACCTTAGTTTTTATAGCTCCGGGTTTCAGTTTATCCGCTTTAGTGAATACCATATAGAAAGCGATCTGATTCGAAGTAAGCCAAGACATAAACTCGAGATCGATGGGCTGGGGTTTATGTCGAATATCTATTAGCACAAAAGCGCAAAATAATTGGGTGCGCTTTTTGAAGTAACTTCGAATATAGCTTTGAAACTCTTTTTTAGCAGATTTCGAAACGCGCGCATATCCATAACCCGGAAGGTCGACTAAAAACCAATTTTCATTGATGATAAAGTGATTGATGAGCTGAGTTTTTCCAGGTCGTGAAGAGGTCTTAGCTAGTGAGTTGTGATTAGTCAGCGCATTGATCAGCGATGATTTACCCACATTAGATCGACCTATAAAAGCGTATTCTGGAAGTGGTTGAGAAGGGCATTGTTCAACTGATGAGTTGCTCATCACGAACTGTGCCGAATGAATTTTCATGCCTTGGGAGTTTTTATAGTTGGCGTTTTTTAAGCCAAGATTCTAGTAGGCGATTGAATTCTTCGGGATTCTCCATCATTGGGGCGTGGCCGCATTTATCGACCCAGAAAAGTTCGGAATCTGGTAAGAGCTTGTGAAACTCTTCAGCAACTTCAGGAGGGGTGACTTTATCATTTTTGCCCCAAATAATGCAGGTCGGAGTATTGAGCTTAGGAAGGTCTTTGGCCATATTATGGCGAATAGCACTTTTGGCAATAGCTAAGGTTTTTACCAATTTACCTCGATCGTTTACGAGTTCGAACACTTCATCTATTAGTGCTTTAGTAGCTACCTCAGGGTCGTAGAATACTTCTTCAGCTTTCTTTTTAATGTATTCGTAATCTCCGCGTTTAGGATAGCTGTCTCCCATAGAATTCTCATAAAGTCCAGAGCTACCTGTTATGACTAAAGCCTTGGCATTAGAAGAGAATAACTTTACATGAAGTAGTCCAATGTGTCCGCCTAATGAATTGCCAAGTAAGATGACATCTTTCAGCTCTAAATGCTTTATGAATTCGTTTATATACTGAGCAAATGCCTTCACCGTTGTTTTTAGTATGGGGAGGTCGTAAAGAGGGAGCACAGGAATAATTACCCGGTAGTTTAGTTTTGAAAAATGATCAGCTACTGCACAGAAATTACTTAAGCCTCCCATTAGCCCGTGCAGCACGATGATAGGGGTACCCTCTCCTTGATCTAAATACTGAAACTTACCGGCATTCTTAGTCTTCTGACCTTGCTGCATACTGTGCGATTGCAAAGTTCAAATATAGAAAATAAGTGCAACTACGGTGCTGGGGATAACTTTATTCAAATTGTGGATAAAAGTGTAAAAAAGTGTAAAAAAGTGGATATATAACCCCTATATTTGAAGAGTATCTCAATGAGTATGACCCATTTAATCGGACAATACGAGTGTAAGGCAGACGTGAAGGGTAGAGTAAATATTCCCTCTTCGCTCATGACGCAGTTATTTCCGGTTCTTGACAAGGGTTTTGTGATAAAGCGTTCGGTCTTTCAGCAGTGCTTAGAGTTCTATCCTAAACAAGCATACGATGAGCTTATGACCAAGATTTTAGCGAAAAATCAATTCAGTAGAAATTACGACACCTTCTTAAGAAACTTTCTTGCCGGCTCTCAACAGGTTAATCTTGAAGACCATGGGCGCCTGCAAATCCCAAAATCGCTAATCTCTTTTGCTTCTATTAGCAAAGAGGTAGTGCTCGCTTCAGCGATCAATCGCATTGAAATATGGGATAAAGTAAAGTATGAGGCAGTATTGACAGAAGGTCAAGATATATACGCTGATCTAGCTGAATCTATATTCTCAGATGACACAAACCTATCATAGTCCGGTTCTTCTTAACGAATGTGTCGAGGCGCTATCGATTCGTGCGAGTGGCACTTATGTAGATTTGACTTTTGGCGGCGGTGGCCATTCTCGCGCTATTCTCGAAAAACTTGGAGTTTCGGGCAGGTTATTTGCCTTTGATCATGATGCTGATGCGCAGCGCAACTTAATTAATGATTCGAGATTTACCCTTATCGCGTCTAATTTTAAACACCTTAAAGCCCAGCTTCGTTTTCATGGATGCGACACGGTAAACGGAGTTTTAGCCGATTTTGGGGTTTCATCGCATCAATTTGATACTGCAGATCGCGGATTCTCTACACGTTTTGATGCACTTCTAGACATGCGCATGAGCGCACAAATGCCTATTTCTGCAGCCGATATTGTCAATACTTACTCGGTCGATGCTCTCGCTCTGTTGTTTCGTAAATACGCAGACCTCAAAAACGCCTATTCTATAGCTAAAGCTATTGAGGTTCGCAGGTCGGTGGGGCCTATTACAACCACATTTGAACTTTTAGAGGCTATTGAAGCTGTTTTGTATGTGCCAAAGCGCAACCAGCAAAACGCGCAAGTTTTTCAAGCCTTGCGCATTGAGGTTAACAACGAATTAGAAGCCATAGAACAAATGCTTCCACAATTAATTGATGTGGTAGAAGAAGGCGGACGCATTGCTTTAATGAGTTACCATTCTTTAGAAGACCGCTTGGTTAAGAATTTTATTCGTGCTTCTAGGGTAGATGGGGCGATCGAAAAAGATTTCTATGGAAATCCACGGTTGTTTTTTAAGAAAGTCGGACGGCCAATGGAGGCTTCAGACAATGAAATAGGGGTAAACCCAAGATCTAGAAGTGCGGTGCTTAGGGTGGCAGAACGCATAGAAAATACGTTTAAGGAGTCATGAAAAACTGGTTTGTAGAAGTATTCAAAGGAAGCCCATTAGTAAGTGAAGACGCCGCAAAGAATTGGCGATTCATTTTCTATGTGTTTTCTCTTTTCGCATTAATGATTTATGCGGCACATAGTTCCGACCAGAAAGTAGTGCGTATAGACACCCTAAATAATGAGCTTCAAGGATTTAGAAACGAGCATATCGAAGGCCGCCGAGCGGTTCAGCAAATGCGACTTGAGTCGTCTATGAAAATAAGTTTAGAGAGTAAAGGGTTGCGCCCATCAGTGGTTCCGCCGGTAAAAATTATAGTTAAATAGTATGGATCAGAAGGTAACAACTATGATGAGACGTCTTGTGCTGGTATCGGCGTTTTTACTGGTCTTCGGAGCGCTTATCACTTATAAATTGTTTCAGATTCAATGGGTAGAAAAAGACGAATTACAATTATCGGCACTCTCTGATAACCGCAAATTGGAGCCTATTGAGGCAAAAAGGGGCTCTATATATTCGGTTGATGGTGCGCTACTCGCCACATCGGTGTCTGCGTATACAGTGCATTTTGACCCTACCGTAGCGCGCGCCGATCTATTTGAGCAAGAAATAGGTGCGCTTTGCGACTCTTTGGCTCAATTGCTCTCAACTGATTCTAAGGGTTTAGAGATAAAATTCAGAGCAGCTCGTCAGTCTAAAGATCGCTACGTGCGCATAGCTTCTAATTTAGAATACGGAGACTTTAAGCGCCTTCAGCGTTTTCCGCTCTTTGTGCGTGGCAGAGGTAAGGGAGGTATAATCGTAGATTCTAAGATTACTCGAAAAAAGCCCTTAGACCCATTAGCCTCTCGATTAGTAGGCTACTTTCTCGATGAAGGCACCAAAACCTATAGGGTAGGGTTAGAAGGTGGATTTAACGATCATGTGCTCAAAGGAGAGGACGGTCTCAGAGAAGTGCAACGCATTCAAAAAGGGCTTTGGAAGCCAGTGAATCTTGAAAATACCAAAGAGCCTAAAGACGGATACGATTTGGTGACTACCATTCACAGTAATATTCAAGATATCGCGCATTCTACTTTAAGTCAAGTGCTGCGTAAGTATCGCGCCGAGCGCGGATTAGCGGTTGTTATGGATGTGAAGACTGGTGCGATTAGGGCCATGTCTAATCTTAACATGAATGCAGATTCTACCTATAGCGAGACCTATAATGCTGCGGTAGCTGATTTATTCGAGCCCGGATCGACCTTTAAGTTAATGTCACTTATTGCAGCCTTAGAAGATAAAAAGGCCGACACGGCTACCACGTTTCATGCGAAATACGGTCAATACAAGGTCTACGATAAGTATATATACGATTCTCGCAGGGGCGGTTACGGGGCTATAAATTTGGCCACGGCTTTTGCTGTTTCTTCTAATACTGCTTTTGCAGAACTGATTAATGAAGGGTACAAGGGTAGTGCTCAAGCTTTTGTGAATCGTTTGTATTCTATGAAGCTGCACGAGCCTTTAGGCTTGCCCATTGAAGGGGAACAGGCACCACTTATACGTTATCCGGGCGATAAGGGCTGGTCGGGTCTTTCGTTGGCCTGGATGTCTCATGGCTACGAGGTGCTCATGACACCGCTTCAGGTGCTTGCGTTTTACAATGCAATTGCTAATGACGGACGCTATATCAAACCGCAATTTGTTTCTGAGGTCAGACGAGGGGATCAAGTGGTGCGCAGGTTTGAAACAGAGGTGATTCATCCGTCTCTTGCTAGTGCGAAGACCATTAAGATCGCCCAGCGCTTACTTGCCGACGTAGTCGAAAAGCCCTACGGAACGGCCCATAAACTTTACGATAAACATTTTCCCATAGCGGGCAAAACCGGTACCGCTCAAGTGAATTACCAATTGGGCAAAGAGAATGTCGATTATGTGTCGTCATTCGTTGGGTATTTTCCTGCTGATGAGCCGCGTTACTCGTGCATTGTGGTAGTTCATAGACCAGATAAGAACGATAAAATCTATGGGGCAGACGTCGCGGGTCCTGTGTTTAAATCTATCGCTCAGAAGATCTATGCTACTTCACCCTTTGTAGATGAAGTGCACTTGAAAACACAAGTTACCGAGTCTTCAGAACCGCTTCCTTCAAAGCCCCTTGTAAGCGTTACACCGCTTTTACCTATTGAAGTAACCCAAGTTGATACGCCTATAAAATGAAAATCCTTAAAGAGCTATTATATAAGGTTTCGCTTCACGCAGTATCAGGGGCTACAGATCGTGCCATAAACCTAGTTACTGCCGATTCACGCAGTTGCAGTGAAGGCGCTTTGTTTGTAGCTATAAATGGGGTCAGCGTTAATGGGCATCAATTTATAGATGCCGCTATTGAAAAAGGGGTGTCGGCTATAATTTGCGAGCAGTTACCCCACAGTTTAAAAGAAGGGGTTACCTATATACAAACAGATAATACACGCGCCGCCTTATCTAAGATAGCTTCTAATTGGTACGACCACCCTTCGTCTACTATAAAAGTGGTAGGTGTCACCGGCACTAATGGAAAAACGTCGGTCTCTACCCTGCTCTTTGAGACTGTTCGTAGTTTGGGCTATGATGCTGGACTAGTTTCTACCATAAAGATCTGCTACGGCGATGAGGTTTTTGAAACTACGCATACTACCCCTGATCCGTTAGTGGTTCAGTACCATTTAGCACAAATGCGCGATCGAGGTTGTACCTATTGTTTTATGGAGGTTAGCTCTCATGGTATCGACCAAGAGCGCCACCTTGGCATCGAGTTTGAAGGAGCCGTATTTACCAACCTTTCTCACGATCATTTAGATTACCATAAAACTTTTGCGGCTTATCGCGATGTCAAAAAACGCCTTTTTGATCAGCTTGAAACTCGCTCGTTTGCTCTAGCAAATGCCGACGATAAAAACGCGAAGTACATGCTGCAAAACTCTAAAGCTACTTCTCATTTCTACGGCATTAAATCGGTGAGTGATTATAAAGCACAAATCATTGAAAATCAGTCTACTGGAATGCTTATTCGCATAGAAGATAAAGAGTTGTACACTCCTCTTCTTGGGGCATTTAACGCTTCTAATCTTTTAGCCGTTTACGCGGTATGCTCTCTTTTGGGGTTAGAGAGAGACGAAGTTGTAGTAGCCATGAGTGCACTTAAACCGGTAGAAGGTCGATTTAATGTAGTTAAGGGTTCTAATGGGGTATACGCTATTGTAGATTTTGCTCATACTCCAGACGCTCTTGGTAATGTATTTGAGGCTATAGCTCAATTGCGCACCAAAAATGAAAGACTTCTAACAGTGTTGGGTTGCGGCGGAAATAGAGATCGGGCAAAACGCCCAGAAATGGGAAAGATTGCGTCGGAACAAAGTGACTTAGTCATTTTTACTTCAGATAACCCAAGAAATGAAGACCCTTTGGAGATTATTAAACAGATGAACCAAGGTGTCTCGGTAGAATTACACAAGAAGATATTGGTGCAGCCTGATCGTTTTGAGGCCATAAAGATGGCTGTGACCATTGCACAACCTAACGATCTGCTGCTTATCGCTGGAAAGGGTCATGAGAAGTATCAAGAAATCAATGGTCAGCGGTTTGATTTTGACGATCTGAAAATCGTAAAAGAACTTTTAAACGCTTAACCCTATGCTCTATCACCTGTTTGATTTTCTTGAACGTAATTACCAGCTGCCGGGAGCCTCACTCTTTCAGTTTTTATCTTTTAGGGCGGCTCTAGCTACCTTAACAGGGCTTATCATTGGCTCTGTCTTCGGAAGGTCTATCATTGCCTTCTTGCGCAGAAAGCAAATAGGCGAAAGCATTCGTGACCTGGGTTTAGAGGGTCAGGCGCAGAAGGCCGGTACGCCAACTATGGGTGGGCTCATCATCATAGGGGCTACCCTTGTACCCGCTTTGCTGTTTACTGACCTAACTAATGTGTATATACAATTACTTATACTAACTACCGTTTGGATGGGGAGTATAGGATTTATCGATGACTACATAAAAAAGTTCAAGAACGATAAAAACGGATTAAAAGGAATCTTTAAAATTGCTGGCCAGGTGAGTCTTGGTGTGGTGGTGGGCGCGGTGCTCTACTTTCATCCGCAAGTGACCTTAAGGGAAGAGTCTGCGGGAGTGTCGTTAAGAGAGAGCGTTGAGGTCAAGTCTGTGAAGACCAACCTTCCGTTTTTTAAAAATAATGAATTAGACTATGCCGACTTTCTGACCTTCTTCTCAGAAGATTTGGCTCCATACGCATGGGTGGTTTTTATTTTGGTGGTCATCTTTATTATTACGGCGGTTTCTAACGGGGCCAATTTGACCGATGGTATAGACGGATTAGCTGCTGGCTCGTCTGTAATTATTGTGCTCACCCTTTTACTTATGGCATGGGTTTCAGGTAATGTATTGTTTGCCGATTACCTCAATATATTCTATTTGCCTCGGGTAGGAGAAGTAGTGGTGTTTTCAGGAGCTTTTATTGGTGGATTGATTGGATTCTTGTGGTATAACGCCTATCCGGCTCAAGTGTTTATGGGGGATACCGGAAGCTTGACTATTGGAGGCTTAATCGCGGTTATTGCACTTATTGTGCGCAAAGAATTGCTTATACCCGTATTATGTGGGGTTTTCTTGGCCGAATCGCTATCAGTGATGGGACAGGTAGGCTACTTCAAGTATACCAAAAAGAAGTTCGGTGAAGGCAGGCGTATATTTTTAATGGCTCCCTTGCATCATCACTATCAAAAGAAAGGGTATCACGAGAGTAAAATTGTTACCCGTTTTTTAATCGTGGGCATTTTGCTCGCTGTTCTAAGTGTTGTCACCCTAAAAATTAGATAATGAGTCGTTCAAGATATATAGTTGTTTTAGGCGCTCAAGAGAGTGGAGTGGGTGCGGCAATACTTGCAAAGCAGCTCGGAGATCGCGTTTTTGTGAGCGATAAGGGCAAGGTGAATGCTCATTATGAAGGTCTTTTGGCTCATTACGAGATTGAATTTGAGGCTGGGGGGCATAGTTGGGATCGTCTAAAACAGGCAGATCTTGTGGTGAAAAGTCCGGGTATTCCTAATGATGTAGAAGTCATCAGAAAGTTCGAGGCAGCCGGTACTCTAGTGGTGTCTGAGATAGAGTTTGCCTTTAAGCATACCCAGGCTGAAATAGTTGCAATAACTGGCACTAACGGTAAGACGACTACAGCCGCACTTACACATAAGATACTTGCCGATCAACAACTAGACGTAGCCTTAGGCGGAAATATTGGAGATAGTTTTGCACGACTTTTAGCCGATAAGCCACAATCTTTATACGTATTAGAGGTGAGTAGTTTTCAGTTAGATCACATCAAAGACTTTAGACCACATATCGCTGTGATCACCAACATTACTCCAGATCACCTTGACCGATACGGCAATGATTTCTCTTCGTATATCGACGCCAAGTTTCGCATTTGCATGAATCAGACCGAAAAAGACTATTTCATCTACGATGCCGACTGCGAAGTCATTCAAAAACATCTAGAAGCATCTGTGCATGAAATTAGAGCCACGCAGCTTCCCTTCAGTGTGAAGAGAAAGCTAACCCAAGGGGCTTATTTAGACCAAGACAAAATGATTATGAACGTACTAGACAACAGTATTGAAATTGAAACCTCTGCAGTGCCTGTAGAGGGGCTTCACAATCTTAAAAACGCCATGGCTGCCGGCATGATTGGTATGCTTAAATCTATACACAAAGAAGCCATTAAGCAGAGCATTGAAGGCTTTACGGGTATTAAACACCGAATGCAGGTAGTCGAAGAATTCTCTGGTGTTCGCTTTATCAACGACTCTAAGGCTACCAACGTGAATGCTACCTATTTCGCCTTGGAATCGGTAAAGCGTCCCATTATTTGGATTGCAGGTGGTGTTGATAAAGGAAACGATTACAACGATCTCATGCCTTTAGTTCGCGAGAAGGTTAAAGCTATTATCTGTTTGGGCGCGAATAATGCCAAGCTTATAGACACCTTTTCTCGCGTAATAGATCAAATAGTAGAGGTAAATTCTATGAGCGATGCGGTCGCCAAGGCTATGCTTTATACAGAGCGCGGTGACACTGTATTGCTATCTCCGGCATGTGCCAGTTTTGATTTGTTTACTAACTACGAGCACAGAGGGGAAGAGTTTATAAAAACGGTTAAGGCCATAGATTAAATGAAATTGTTTAACCTGCTTAAGGGAGATAAAACGTTATGGGCGATCACGTTGCTCTTGGCTATATTTTCGTTTTTACCAGTATATAGTGCAGGCACACAGATTAGTGTAGACGAGGGAATTTCGGTGATTCGAACGCTCTTGTTTAAGCATATGTTCTTGCTTTTGGCCGGGTTTTTTCTGATTTATCTCACGCACAAGCTATCTATCGAGCGCATAGCCATACTAGGGTGGTTGTTTTTCATCCCCGTAGTTGCTTTGCTGGCCTATACCTTAACTATGGGAAATTCTATCGGAGGGGTGAGTGCAAATCGTTGGGTAAACGTGCCACTTCTCAATATGAATTTTCAGCCCTCGACGCTCGCCCAATTGGTACTCATGGTGTGTATTGCAAGTTATTTGGCTAAGAATAAAGCACGAACGATAAAGTTTACAGAGAGTATTTTACCGCTTTGGATTCCCATTGGGCTTACGGTCTTATTGGTCTTTAGTCAGAATTTTTCAACGGCTGCCATTATTGGGCTTATGGCTTTTGTTTTGTGTTTTATAGGCGGATATCCTCTTAAGTACTTGGTAGGTATTTCTATGGCACTTTTAGCTGGAGCGGCTTTGTTTCTGACGGTGCTTATGAAATCGCCTGAGTCTATTCCGTCTGACCGTGCCCTGACTTGGAAGAATCGTGTAGAAACCTATCTACACCCCGAAACGGCTTCTACCGACAGCCGACATCAAATCACCTTGGCAAAAATAGCTGTCGCCGAAGGAGGAGTTTTTGGAAAGGGTGCTGGTAAGAGCGTTATTAAGAACCGAATATCTCAAAGCACATCAGACTTTATATACGCAATAATCGTCGAAGAATACGGTCTAGTAGGCGGTCTATTTCTATTGCTTTTGTATATCGTTTTTTTGATACGTATTGTTGTGATTGCGCACTCGTCTGAGGCTGTATTTGCTAAACTATTAGTAGTTGGTCTTGGGATACCTATAGTGTTTCAGGCGCTTTTAAATATGGCTGTTGTGGTAGAGTTGGTTCCGGTAACCGGGCAGCCTTTACCGCTAATTAGTATGGGAGGCACCTCTATTTGGATGACCTGTATTGCCATAGGTATTGTGCTTAGTGCTGCACAGCATAAACAAAAAAAGACGGTGGTCTCATGAGCTATGCCTTCATCTTATCGGGAGGTGGCACCGGAGGACACATTTATCCGGCAATCGCTATTGCTGATGCCCTTAGAGCGGAGTTTCCTGATTGCTCTATTCTATTTGTAGGAGCGAAAAATAAGATGGAGATGGTGAAGGTGCCTCAGGCAGGATACGCCATTGAAGGTCTTAATATCACAGGACTAGATCGAAAATTAAGCAGGCGAAATCTATTGCTGCCCTTTAGGTTTTGGAGCAGTATAGGGCGCTCGCACGAACTATTAGATACGTTTAAGCCTGATGTAGTTATTGGTACAGGAGGATTCGCTAGTGCACCTCTTTTATATGCTGCTTCTCGAAGAGGAATACCCTTTTTATTGCAAGAGCAAAATGCATATGCCGGATTAGTAAATAAATGGCTGTCGCCCAAAGCCAAAGTAGTTTGCGTGGCTTATGAAAATATGCAGCGATATTTTAAGAAGACGCGTATTGAAATCACTGGAAATCCGGTGCGGCCAACGCTCATGAATGTTTCTGCCTCTAGGGCCGAAGCAGCCAAACATTTTAGATTAGATCCAGATCAAATGGTGCTTCTTTTGCTTGGCGGAAGCCTTGGGTCAGCGCGCATGAACTCTTGGATGGCAGAACAGCTAAAGGAGCTAACTGCTAAAGGATTTCAGGTGATATGGCAATGTGGTCCGCGTTATTTCGAAACCTATGAGGTGTATGAAAGCGAATCGGTAAGAGTGACTTCATTTATAGAACGAATGGACTTGGTTTATGCCCTCTCAGATGCGATTATTTCAAGGTCTGGAGCTGGGGCTGTTTCAGAGCTTTCTATACTTGGAAAACCCGTACTGTTTATACCCTCTCCGAATGTTGCCGAGGATCATCAAACTAAAAACGCATTGGCACTTACCGAGCGATCGGCTGCCTTGCTGCTTAGAGAATCCGAAATGAATACCGAAAGTGAATCGTTGATACAGCAGTTGGTTGAAGAGATAAATCATCCAACGGGAATGGGTGAACGTTTAAAGCAACATGCACGTCCGAATGCAGCTCAAGAAATTGTCGAATTGATCCAAGAAATACTTCATGAGCACTAAACAAGTTTACTTCATTGGTATTGGTGGTATTGGCATGTCTGCCTTAGCGCAACACGCTATTCAGACGGGTTTCGAGGTTTTTGGATACGACAGAAACGCCAACGATCAGACCTCAATGCTCGAAGCTATGGGTGCCAATATCACCTATGAAATGGACGATGTTTCGCTTATAGATCAATTAGATTCATCATCGGTTGTGGTGCGTACATCGGCTGTTTCGCTAGAACATCTTCATTGTCGATATGCGGTTACCCGCAAAATACCGGTAATTAAGCGCGCTGAACTTCTTGCCCAGTTTTTGAAAGACTTCAAGACCATAGCGGTGGCCGGAACTCACGGAAAAACAAGCACCTCTAGTTTTCTTGCGCACTTCTTGAAAATGGCCCGTCTAAATTTCAGCGCATTCTTGGGAGGAGTCTCTGCTGAATTTGGCTCGAATTATTTCAATAATGGAACGGACTATGCGGTGGTCGAGGCCGATGAATACGATCGTTCTTTTTTGACCTTGACCCCCGAAATTTCTTTGATTACGAATATAGAAGTGGATCACTTAGATTGCTATGCCGATTTTGGCGACCTAGAAGATGCATTTCTCCAATT
Organism: Flavobacteriaceae bacterium; assembly: GCA_018402205.1. GTDB lineage: Bacteria > Bacteroidota > Bacteroidia > Flavobacteriales > Flavobacteriaceae > UBA3478. The sequence goes on along the minus strand of JAGYIX010000003.1, from coordinate 504,341 downwards.
TCAGTCACAAACACTTAAGCAGTGCGTGGTTCATGAATCGCTTTCAGATGCTTTTAAGGGTTTTAGATACGGATTAAGTGATCGGTCAGATTATCAAATACTTACCTCAACAGCTTCACTCGATTTTAGGGATTATCTATTGAAGACCCCAAAGGGTGTATACGCTATTAAGACAAATACTACAGGGCTTCACAACGCGCTTAATGCCGTTGCCGCCTTTGCGGTAGCAGCCCAATTCACAGAAGAAACCAAGTTAATAGAAGCCTTTCAGACCTTACCAAAAATTCAACGCAGGTTTAATGTAGTAGTGGATTCGAGTGCCGGGATTTATATCGATGATTATGCCCATCACCCTAGTGAACTTGCAGCCTTGCATTCCTTCGCCAAAGGGGTGGCCCCTAAACAAAAACTATCCTTGATTTTTCAGCCGCATTTGTATAGTCGAACACTGCTCTTAAAAGAAAACTTTATTCAGGCCTTAAGCCTGTTTGATCGCCTCATCATTTTACCCATATATGCCGCCCGGGAGCAACCAAATGAGTTGATTAGCTCGGCACAGCTTGTTCTAGAGCTGGGGGCAAAAGCGGAGGAATGTGCCAAAGAAGAGGTATTAAACCGTGTAAAACAATTAGGGCGCGAAGTGTTGATTACAGCGGGAGCTGGAGACATCGCCGATTTGGTAGAACCTATTAAAAAATGGATGACCGATGAATGCCTGGTTTAAATTATTGTTTTTAGTAAGTCTATTGATCTTGAGCACTTTGTGTTACATAAAGGCACAGGTCACTTTTGGTAGAAGGCCTTATCAAGAGATTGTAGTGGCTATTTTTCCTGCTGAAACTCCATTTATAACAGCCGACACGGTTAATAAATTGTTGATACAAAAAATGAAATCCTCCACTGCCACCCTTAAAGATGGGATAGCTTTGAATGAGATCGAAAATCAGTTAAGGGCCCATAAAATGGTCTTTAATGCGCAGTTGTATTCCACTATTTCAGGGAAGCTTGTAGCTGAAATTTTTCAGCGAGAACCAGTGGCTAAAGTGGTTGGTAAAGAGGTGTTTTATATAGATGCCAATGGAAAAAAAATGCCACTGTCACCATCGTACACAGCCTCGGTGCCGCTCATTAGAGGAAACTTAAGAGAAGAGCATTTTCGAGAAGTGAGTGATGCCGTTGCATTTTTAAAGGCGCATCCGGTATACGGAGAAGAGATTATAGGCTTAGTAGAGGTAAGAGATTCGTGGTATCATTTGCTGCTGAGTTCGCAACAACTAGAAATCGAATTAGGAGAATTAAAGAGCCTACAATCTAAAATGAATAATTATTCTGCCTTTATGATAAAGGCGCAAAAAGACGTGTTATTAGAACGCTATCGCAAAATTAGTTTAGCGTTTGACGGTCAGGTGGTTTGTACAAAAATATAAGGGCTATGCAAGAAGTATCGACCTATTCAGTAGGGTTAGACATTGGAACAACCAAAATTGTGGCGATCATTGGACGCCTCAATGAGTATGGCAAAGTTGAGGTGCTTGGTATGGGCAAATCCAAGAGTCTTGGGGTGCATAGAGGCGTAGTGAATAATATCACTCAGACCGTGCAATCTATTCAGCGTGCCGTTGAAGAAGCTGAAGGAATATCCGGACTGAAAATTGCCTCTGTGGTGGCCGGAATTGCAGGTCAACACATCCGTTCGCTGCAACATTCTGATTACATCACCAGAGAAAATGCCGAAGAGGTGATTAATGAGGCTGATTTAAGGCGGCTTCAGCTGCAGGTGAAGAAGCTACAGATGCTTCCGGGTGAAGAGATTGTGCATGTGCTTCCACAAGAGTACAAGGTAGATACGCAAACCGAAATCAAGGAACCTATTGGAATGTATGGAAGTCGACTAGAGGCCAATTTTCACGTAGTGGTTGGTCAGGTAGCTTCTATTCGAAACATCCATCGCTGTATTGTGAGTGCTAGCATAGGAGTTGACGATGTTTGCCTTGAACCTATTGCCTCTGCAAAAGCGGTTTTAAGCCAGGAAGAAAAAGAGGCGGGGGTTGCCCTTATCGATATTGGTGGGGGTACCACTGACCTAGCCATCTTCAAAGACGGAATCATTCGCCATACTTCGGTAATTCCATTTGGCGGAAATATAATCACAGAAGACGTTAAAGAGGGGTGTTCTATTATTGAAAAACAAGCCGAACTGCTGAAGGTAAAGTTTGGATCTGCTTGGCCCGGTGAAAATAAAGATAACGAGGTAGTGTCTATTCCTGGACTAAGAGGAAGAGAACCAAAAGAGGTTACGTTAAAAACCTTATCGAAGATCATTCACGCCCGAGTGGTAGAAATTATAGAAGCGGTATTTGCAGAAATAAAGCGCTACGGCCAAGACGAGCAAAAGAAAAAGCTCATCGCCGGAATCGTAATTACCGGGGGCGGAAGCCAATTAAAGCATTTAAAGCAGGTGGTGGAATATATCACGGGTATGGATACCCGAATAGGATACCCCAATGAGCACTTAGCAGGAGATTCAAGCGATGAAATCGCTAGCCCGCTATACGCTACAGCCGTAGGATTGTTGATGGAGGCTATTGAGATTCAGGAAATGAAAGACAAAGAATCTCCACCTGTGGTAGAACCAGATCTGTCACAAACTCCCCCTGAACAGCCTTCTGAGAAAAAGAGCCTTGGCGGACTTTTCGGAAAAACCATGAATCAGATAAAAAATGTTATCGACGACCTATCAGAATAAATCAATTACAAATCTCCAACTATGAGTCAAGACTTTGAATCCATCACATTTGATCTTCCTAAACACAAGAGTAACGTAATTAAAGTCATCGGTATCGGTGGCGGTGGTGGTAACGCCATCAACCATATGTACCGTGAAGGGATCAATGGCGTAGACTTCGTAATCTGTAATACAGATCGTCAAGCCTTAGAGAATAGTCCGGTGCCTAACAAAATTCAGTTAGGAGTTTCCCTTACCGAAGGTCTTGGGGCTGGCGCCAACCCTGAAATAGGCGAACAGGCAGCACTAGAATCGCTAGAGGAGATTAAGGGGCTTTTAGAGACCAACACCAAAATGGTGTTCATTACAGCAGGCATGGGCGGAGGCACCGGTACCGGAGCAGCTCCTGTGATTGCCGGACTGTCTAAAGACTTGGGGATTCTTACCGTGGGGATTGTAACTATTCCGTTTAAGTTCGAAGGAAATACCCGCCACGCTCAGGCTCAAAAGGGTATTGATCGACTTAGGGCCTGCGTGGATTCACTGATTGTGATCAACAATAACAAGCTCAGAGAGATATACGGTAACCTAGGATTTAAATCAGGTTTTGGAAAAGCCGATGAGGTGCTTGCCACTGCAGCCAAAGGCATCGCCGAGGTTATTACTCATCACTACCTTCAAAACATCGATTTAAGAGATGCCAAAACGGTGCTCTCTAACAGCGGTACGGCTATAATGGGTGCAGCTAGAGAGTCTGGAGAGAATAGAGCTTTTAAAGCTATATCGAATGCACTTGATAGCCCTTTACTCAACGACAATAAAATTAAAGGAGCCAAAAACGTACTGCTATTGATTGTTTCAGGCACCGAAGAAATCACCCTCGATGAAATTGGAGAGATCAACGACTTTATTCAGCAAGAGGCCGGATACAATGCGGATATCATCATGGGTGTAGGTGAAGATCACAGTCTGGGAGATACTATTTCAGTGACCGTGATTGCCACTGGATTTAATCTCGACCAGCAAGATTACATTGTGAGTCATGAAACCCAGCGTATCATTCACAGTTTAGACGGAGAGCCAGCGCCTGCCCTTGCGTCTTTAGGATTTGACACCACTGTAGATATTCGGGCGATAGAGGTCAAAGAAGAAGCCGTGGCTAATGCGCCTGAAACCTCTAATTATTCGCCGGATATTTCAGAGCAAGAGACCGATGAAACTGAAACTTCAGAGCGTGTTGTTCACACTCTAGATTTTGATCTTGAAGAAGTAAGTGGTTACGATAATGACGCCTTAGAAGAGGTCAATGAATCGTCATTAGAGGTTGATCTATCTATTTTTGAGCAAGAACAGCCTGATGTCGATATCGAAGCTTTAAGAGATGTTGAGGTGCATTTTGAGACTATACATGGGCAAGAGGATCATTTATACCCATATGAAGATTTCACTATAATCGATACCACTGAGCTGCTTAAAAATATAGAGGTAATTGCTGAAGAGGTGTTATCGACCGATGCGAGCGATTATGCAGATTTAGCTTTCGAGCTGCCCCTTGTAGTAAGTGTCGAAGACGATGAATCTGAAGAAAAGGCAACAACGGTTGTTTTCGATTTAGACGATTCCAATAACGAGTTAACAGTGGAGTCTGCAAAAGACGAGCAAGCTTCACAACCCATGAAAATTAAGACGATAAGTGCTTACGAACTAGACTTTGACACTGATTTTGAGCAGGCCATGGTATTGAAAACAAAAGAAGTTGAAGCGCCGGCTACCCCATCTTCTGAGCTACAAGAGCCCGGTAAAGCTTTATCATCCGCCGCTACTCAGAACAGTCCTTACGAGATGAGTCTTAGTGAAACCCAAGAAATTTTGGCTGCACGCAAAGAGCAACGCATAAAGGTGTTCAAAGAGTTTAATCACCAATTCAATGCTAAAACGGCCAAGATAGAAGACTTTGAAAACGTTCCGGCATATAAGCGTGCGGGGGTATCTTTCGATGAAATACCTGCAGATGCTAGGGTTTCAAGAACCACTTTAAGCGATGATGGTAACGGAAATCAGCAGATACGCTCAAACAACTCTTTTTTGCACGACAACGTCGATTAAAAGTCAAAAACTAGACCGATACTTGGAATAAATTGTCCTTGTGACTGCTCTAAAGCAGTTAAAGATAAAGGTTGAAGCAATGATCCGCTAGAATCTCTAGCTAATGCATAGTCTGGAGGAGTTGGAATTTGGCTAGATAATAGGTTTTGAATCTCAAAGAAGAGGTTGAAACTACTTGACTTAAAGTTCCATTTTTTATCTATGCGCAAGTCGAGCTGGTTGAATACCCCTAATTCGTTATCTAATGAACCAATTTGCTGGTAATCGAGTACAATTTCGGGATAGCGTTCTAGAGTGGCTGCTTGGTTTACCGGAGCAAAAGGGGTTCGACCGCTTAGTCTAAAACGAGAACTTACCTCCCAATTGCGTCCTAGCTTATATCCGCCAGTAAAAGAGCTAAGATGTCTGCTGTCCCAAACAGATCTTAGATATTGATCTGTATTTAATCCTGAGAATTGGCTGTAAAAAAAGGTGTAGGAGAAAATGCCGTAAAATCGATTCGTTAGTTTTTGTTGGTACAAAAATTCTAAGCCATAAGATCTACCCCTTCCATTGCTTGAAACGGCCTCATTGCCAAGAACTTCAAATCCGGCCCCCTTGTTGGCCAAAGAAACTTGATCAATGACCGAAACAGGATAATCTGAATATTGTTTTAAAAAGGCCTCCACAGAAAATAGGGTAGAAGGGGTTTTGTAGTACTGCATACCTACCACATAGTGATTGGCCTGAGTGTAGGCATTTTCTGCATTTATGAAAATGCCATTTTCTTGAAATCCAAGAGTGGTGTAGGGTAGAATTTTAAAATACCTACCCAAGCTACTGCTTAGTTTTACCTGCGAACTTAAGGCGTAGCTTATCGATGCTCTTGGAGAAAACTGCCTAAACAATCCATTGCCGGTAAAACTATCGGCATCTAGGCGCAGCCCAGCAGAGAGCTCTAGTTTGTCGTTGATGGTGGTAGAGAAGTTGGTAAATGCTCCGTATTTAAGAAAGTCGAGCTGGGTGTTGTAAACAGCATTGATGGCGGTTATCTGTGTATTGTTTTCATAAGCTGAATGCTGCAGGTTTAGCCCGCTAAACCACCTTAAATTACCAATGAATTGCGTATGATGCAGGCGAAACTTGGTTTCTGCCTCAAGGGCATCATTTAAGAAAAGTATACCTTCTTGGTTTTCGGCATCAAGATATCGGGTAAATCTGTTATTTAAACGGTTATGGCTAAGCGTTAGTTGCAATACACCGGGCTTTTCTTTAAACAAATGCTTCCAACTCAGACCAATCACATGAGAGTTTTGATCGATAAAGGGTGCCTGCTCAAGCTGCGCCTGCCGCTCGGCATCGAATGTCTGCGGAGCTTCTACGGTGAAATCGTCAATGGCCCCAATGCCAATTAAGGCAAGGGTGTTGCGTTCATCGATCTTGTGGTCGATTTTGTACTGATAGTCCCAATAACTAGGCCTAAACGGAAGGCCAATGAGTTCGAATAAAAACTGAAGATAACTTCTGCGCACCGAGCCAATAAAGGTGGTCTCGCTCTTGTCATTAATTTGAATAGGCCCGTCAAAGGTTAAGGCTGTTTCACTAGCACTCACGCGGATATTGCGATTCCATTCGGTACGGCTGCCTTTGCGCTGATTGAATTGGAGCACTCCGGATAGCGGATTGTCGTACTGCGCTCCAAAACCCGATGCAGAGAGGGTGACGCTTTCTATAAACGAAACGTTGATCATACCCACAGGGCCTCCAGCGCTCCCTTGAGTGCTAAAGTGATTGATGTTGGGTATTTCTACCCCGTCAAGGTAATACACGTTTTCATTCGGCCCTCCTCCGCGGATGATCAGGTCGTTTCTGAATCCTCCGACTGAAGGCGATACACCCGGTAGGGTCTGGGCGACCTGCACCACATCGTTATTGCCTCCGGGGTAGGTGGCTAGTTCGACTGCCGAAAGTGTTTGGGTCGAAAGTGGAGTTTCTTTGGGCCTTGAGATACGGTTCTGTAGGTCAAGCACTACCCCTTCAAGTGCCTCAACTCTTTCGAGTAGCGTGAAGTTATAGCTCTGTGTTCCTTTGGATTTTACCAGCACATTAAAGAGCGTTTGGGCCTGGTAGCCCAGTGCTGAGGCGGTTAGATTGTACGACCCCGGTGTTAGCGGCTCTATAGTGTAGTAGCCGTCTAGATCGGTTTGAGCCCCTATTTGGGAGCCTTCGATGAATACGGATACCCCACTGATCGGATAGCCTAATTCGTCTACTACTCTACCTCTTAGATAGCCTGAATTTTGTGCATTTAGCCATAGGGTGCCCACGAGCAGGAGCAGGGTGGTTAGGCGTGAGTTTAGGTGTATTGATTTCATAGCTGTCACAAAGATAATCAACCTCCCACGTTTTCGGATTAGTGCGCCGCCCTAATGGCGTCGCCCTGATCCTCTGGCGCTCCGGTTTTCAACCTCCCACGTTTCGGATTAGTGCGCCGCCCTAAAGGCGTCGCCCTGATCCTCTGGCGCTCCGTAGTCTAAATCAAAAAAATGCGACTGCTCACGCAGCCACTGTTTTTTGCGCTCTGCCCTTACACAAGCAAGATTGTGACGGCTATCGCACATAAAAAACGGGCACCCATTGGTGCCCGCATTTTTTTGATCCTTAAGTGACCGCGGGAGGATTCGAACCCCCAACCCTCAGAGCCGAAATCTGATATTCTATCCAGTTGAACTACGCGGCCTTTTTGTTATCGCTGCAAAATTAAACCAACGATAGAGATAAGTGTGAAAAAAATCGAGGCTACTTTGTGTAAAGTGACCAAAATCTCTAAGAAAGGGATGCTTTTACTAGCTGGGCGATAAGCTTTCCTTCTGCGCGGCCAGCGGCTCGATCGTTTACTAAGGCAACTACCTTACCCATATCTTTCATGCCCGATGCAGCTGTTTCAGTTATGCAATCGGCGATCAGTTTGCTAAGGGCGTCTTCGCTAATGGGCTCGGGCAAGAAGGTTTCGATTACGGCGACCTGAGCTAATTCTGGGTCGGCGAGGTCTTGCCTACCTTGTTCTGTGTATATGCTCGCACTGTCTTTGCGCTGTTTTACCAGTTTTTGAAGTAGCTTGATTTCATCTTGTTTGGTCATAGCTGATGATCTGTCTTCCGATTGCTGAAGAAGAAGGGCCGATTTGATCGCTCTCAGAGACTCTAGGGCAACGGTGTCTTTGGCTTTCATAGCCATTTTCATGGCGTCCATCACCTGTTCTTGTAAACTCATAGTGTATCTAATGTTGAGGTTAAAGGTAGTATTTATGCGTATGCTTCTTTCTGCTTTTCGATATGATCACAAATGCGTTCTGCGTGTTCACGAGAATTTTCTATGTACCACAGGTTGGTTTTTAATCCGCCTAAGACGACTCCGGCCAGGTATAGTCCAGAAACGGATGATTCAAGGGTATGCTCATCGCAAATCGGAGTTTTATTGGCATCTTGGTCTATGGCAACTCCAATGCGATGCAAAAAATCGTAGTCGGGACGATAGCCGGTCATTAGCAGCACAAAATCGTTCTCTATGGTGAGTGATTTGGAAACCGTCTTAATCACCACATGATTGTCTTGAATCTCCTCTAGGGTACTTTCGTAATAGGCACTAATTGACTGGTCTTCAATGCGGTTGATGATTTCTGGACGCACCCAGTACTTAACGCGCTCTCCTATTGAGGGGCCGCGCATGACCATAGTTACATGGGCACCCGCTCTATAACAAGAAAGTGCCGCGTCAACTGCCGAGTTATTGCCTCCAACGATCACCACTTTTTGATTGGCGTAAAAATGGGCATCTTCAAAATAATGGCTGACTTTATCTAATTCTTCTCCGGCTATTTTAAGACGGTTAGGTATATCGAAAAATCCGGTGGCGATGATGACAGCGTTGCTGCGGTAGGCAGATTTTGAGCTGCTAACCGTAAATGTGCGGCCTGATTTTTGGATCTGCTCTACGCGCTCAAAAAGTCGAATATTAAGGTTTTCACCTTGGGCTATGCCTCGGTAATAGGCCAGTGCTTCATCTCTAAAAGGCTTGGGTTCTTTGCTGATAAAGGGGGTGTTCTTAAGAGATAGTTTGTCAGAGGAGGAGAAAAACTGCATTCCCTTTGGGTAGTGATAAAGGGAGTTTACTAGAGCTCCCTTCTCGAGCACTAAATAACTCAGATTTCTAGAGGTGCACTCTAAGGCGCATGCCAGCCCAATCGGGCCTGCCCCTACGATAATTACCTCGAAAAAACGGGGTTCATGCATTATGCAATTCTTCTATGGCTTTGAGCGTATTATGAGCTTTGAACACCGAGCTTCCGGCCACAAGAATATCTGCACCGGCTGCTTTTATTTCGGCTGCGTTGGCTAAAGTGACTCCTCCGTCGACCTCAATTTTTGTAGAAAGCCCTTGTCGGTCAATAAGAGTTCTGAGGGCGCTAATTTTTTTTAGAGTGTAGTGTATAAAGCTCTGTCCGCCGAATCCGGGGTTCACGCTCATTACGCAAACCAGGTCAACTTTATGCAGTATTTCAGTGATATGTGTGATCGGGGTATGCGGATTTATGGCGACTCCGGCCATCACCTTAAATGACTTGATATAATCGATGCTTCGATCTAGATGCCTGCAGGCTTCTTCGTGTACACTGATGTATTTAGGCGAAAATTTGGCATAATCGGCAATATAACGATCAGGATCTTCGATCATGAGATGAATGTCTAGCTCAAGAGTAGATGCTTTAGCAACCGACTCAATAACCACAGGTCCGAAAGAGATATTGGGTACAAAGCTGCCGTCCATCACATCGAGATGTAAAAGGGTAGCTTTACTAGAGTTCAGCTGGGTGACTTCGTGGCTTAAAGCCCCAAAATCAGCGGCTAATAGCGAAGGTGCAATTTCTACTGACATGAAGGCAAAGGTAAAGATTTAAGGGCTAAAAATAGAAACGCCGGCTTTAGCCGGCGTTTCCATAATCATCAATCAAAAAACGAACAGCCACGAAAACTGTAAGTAATCGAAATATACAAATATTATCCTAAATACGTTTTAAGAATTTTACTTCTAGAAGTGTGTTTTAGTCGGCGAATAGCTTTCTCCTTTATCTGGCGCACGCGTTCTCTAGTCAGATCAAAGGTTTCTCCAATTTCTTCAAGGGTCATAGAGTGCTGCCCGGCTAGACCAAAATAAAGGCGTACCACGTCTGCCTCTCTTGGGGTAAGTGTCTCAAGAGCGCGTTCAATTTCGGTACGAAGCGATTCGTGTAGAAGTTCTTTATCAGGGTTTGGAGATTCTCCAGAGCGCAGAACGTCGTACAAATTAGAATCTTCACCGTCAATTAATGGAGCATCCATAGAAACGTGGCGCCCCGAATTTTTCAGCGATTGCTTTACATCTTCAACAGTCATGTCTAGTTCTTGAGCGATCTCTTCAGCAGAGGGCATGCGCTCATGGGTTTGCTCTAAGTGGGCAAAAGTCTTGTTTATTTTATTGATCGATCCGATCTTATTCAAGGGCAAACGCACAATACGCGATTGTTCGGCCAAAGCCTGAAGAATAGATTGTCTAATCCACCACACGGCGTAAGAAATGAATTTGAATCCTCTGGTCTCGTCAAATCGCTGTGCTGCTTTTATAAGACCTAGGTTTCCTTCGTTGATAAGATCAGGTAGGGTAAGACCCTGATTTTGGTATTGTTTGGCCACAGAAACCACGAAGCGAAGGTTTGCCTTGGTTAGTTTTTCTAAGGCACGCTGGTCTCCGGCCTTTATTTTCTGTGCGAGTTCAACCTCTTCTTCAGCGGTAATTAAATCTACCTTACCAATTTCTTGAAGGTATTTATCTAAAGAGGCGGTCTCTCTATTGGTTACTTGTTTGGTTATTTTAAGCTGTCTCATGAAACGTAAAATTTAAGAGTACGCCTTATTATACGTTCGAATACTTAAAAGGTTACAGTGCGCATATAGATATCATAAAAAAAGCCGCTCTTTTTGGGAGCGGCTTTTAGTAAGGTGGCTGTTTTAAGCCTAGTTGTCTGACGAACGGCCTTCGTTGTCGTCTCTTCTTCCGTGGTCTCTCGGACCCCTAGAATTAGAGTCGCGACGTCCTCCGTTGCGATCTGAGCCTCGACCTCTATTGTCGCGGTCTTGACGCGGTGGACGCTCTATGTAACCTTCAGGCTTTTCTAAAAGAGCTCTTCTAGAGACCTTCTCTTTTTTGGTGCGCGGATCAAAGCCCATGTACTTGACTTCGAACTCGTCACCCATATTAACCACATCGGTGACGTTTTCTGTGCGTTCCCATGCGAGTTCAGATACGTGCAGAAGCACCTCGTTTCCTGCAGCTTCAACATATTCTACTACGGCACCAAAGTCTAATACTTTGATCACTTTTACGAGATAGCTGTTTCCGACCTCTGGTTTGAACAATAGCGATTCAATGGCTGTGAGAACCGCATCTATACCGTCTTGGCTAGTTCCCAGAATCTCTACTAAACCTTCACCCTCTTCGGTCTCATTGATAACAATGGTACACTTGGTGGTTTTTTGTAGCTCTTGGATATTCTTTCCGCCACTTCCAATAAAAGCACCAATAAGGTCGCCTGGAATTTGGGTAGTCACAATTTTTGGAGCATGAGCCTTAACTTCGGCTCTTGGAGTGTCAAGCGTTTCTACAAGTTTCTCTAAAATGTGAAGTCTACCTTCTTTTGCTTGGTGTAAAGCTTTAGATAGAATCTCATAAGAAAGTCCTTTAACCTTGATATCCATCTGGCAAGCGGTTATTCCGTCTGCGGTTCCGGTAACTTTGAAGTCCATGTCTCCTAAGTGATCTTCGTCTCCTAGAATATCAGAAAGTACTGCGTATTTTCCTGTTTCAACATCTGTGATAAGCCCCATAGCAATACCAGATACGGGCTTAACGAGCTGAATACCGGCATCCATTAAGGCAAGTGTTCCTGAACAAACCGTGGCCATTGAAGACGAACCATTAGATTCAAGTACCTCTGAAACTATTCTTACGGTGTAAGGGCAGTTGTCTGGAATCATGTTCTTTAGTGCTCGTTGCGCTAGATTTCCGTGTCCTACTTCTCTTCTAGAAGTTCCGCGAATGGGTCGCGCCTCTCCGGTAGAGAACGGCGGAAAATTGTAATGCAAGTAAAAGGTTTCTTCGCCTTCTAGTGAGGGCATGTCAATGATACTAGCCTCTCGAGAAGTACCTAAAGTAACGGTAGAAAGAACTTGAGTTTCGCCACGGGTAAAAATACCTGATCCGTGAGTAGAAGGTAGGTAATCTACCTCACACCAAATAGGACGAATCTCATCGGTTTTACGACCGTCTAATCGAAGCCCCTCATCAAGGGTAAGGTTTCGAACAGCTTCTTTTTCAATTTTATAGAAATACTTAGAGATTAAAGCTCCATAGGTTTCGTGCTCCTCTTCACTGAAGGCTGCCTTAACTGCCTCTTTGATCTCACCAAAAGCTTGGCTTCTTTCTTTTTTCGAAGAGCCTTGTTTGGCTACTTCATAAACGCGGTCATAAGCCAATTCGCGAATACGAGCTTTTAGCGCAGTGTCTTCAGCGGCTTCTTCAAACTCGCGCACCTCTTTTTTACCCACTTGGGCTACCAGGCGATGCTGAGCGGCACACTGTATCTTAATGGCTTCGTGAGCAAATTTGATGGCCTCAACCATTTCTTCTTCACTAATCTCTTTCATCTCACCTTCAACCATCATTACAGAGTCTGCAGAGGCTCCGATGATCATGTCTAGGTCAGATAATTGAAGTTGCTCTCGCGACGGATTGAGTATAAAGTTTCCATTTATACGACCAATTCGCACTTCTGAGATAGCCGTTTCAAAGGGTATGTCTGATAGTTGCAATGCAGTAGATGCAGCCAGACCAACTAGAGCGTCAGGCGTGATAGTGTCATCTAATGACATTAGCTGAAGCATAACCTGAGTTTCTGAGTGATAGTCTTTAGGAAACAGCGGACGCAGTACTCTATCTACTATACGCATAGTAAGCACCTCTCCGTCGCTCGGGCGAGCTTCTCGTTTAAAGAATCCTCCGGGATACCTTCCGGCGGCAGCAAATTTTTCTCGGTAATCTACGGTAAGTGGCAGAAAATCAACATCTGAAGCTTGATAGTTTGACACAACGGTGCATAGCATCATACAGTTGCCTGAGCGAACCATTACAGAGCCATGTGCCTGTTTGGCAAGTTTTCCGGTTTCGATCGTTATCGAACGACCGTCACCGAGGTCAATGACCTCTTGGTAGGTTTTTGGAATCATAAGATTGGGGGAAATCCCCTTAGTTTGGAGGCTAGGCCTCAAGTTAAACATTTGGTCTTTTGGCTTTTAGGCCGTTGTTGTTGTGTTGTTGCTAAGTAGCGATGACCAATGAAAAACTTTAAGAAAAGCGGATGGGCTTTAACTAAAAGCACCGCGAAAGGCGGTGCTTTATATTTATTTACGAATACCTAACTCTTTTATGAGTGTTCGGTATTTTTCAATGTCGTTATCTTTTAAATAATCGAGTAAGCTTCTGCGCTTACCAACTAGTTTTACCAACGAACGCTCTGTATTATAATCCTTGTGATTTTTCTTTAGGTGTCCTGTTAGGTAGTTAATGCGGTACGTGAATAGCGCAATTTGTCCTTCTGTAGAGCCCGTATTGTTCTCGGCACCCCCGTACTGTTTGAAGATTTCGGTCTTCTTTTCTTTACTTAAATACATTCCAATATTGTGTTAATGATTTTTATGTATCTCACTGACTTTCAATGAGGGCGCAAAGATAGCGTTTATTCTTGTTTAAACTATTCCTTGGTAGTTATTTCTTCGCGCAGAGGTAGATTTAATATAAGATCAATATATAAATTGACTTTTTTCTTTAATTCGTTTCTGTGCGAAATGAAGTCCAAAAAACCGTGTTCTTGCAAAAATTCAGCCGTTTGGAAGTCATCAGGCAGTTCTTTTCCGGTCGTATCTTTTACTACTCGAGGCCCTGCAAACCCAATAAGTGCTCCAGGTTCAGAAATATTAATATCTCCGAGCATGGCGTATGAAGCGGTTGTACCTCCGGTAGTCGGATCAGTGCACAACGATATGTAAGGAATTCTCGCCTCGGCCAACTGCGCTAACTTTGCTGCTGTTTTGGCCATTTGCATCAGGGAATAGGCAGCCTCCATCATTCGTGCTCCTCCAGATTTAGAAATAATTAAAAGTGGAGATTTGCGTTTTTTCGCCACATCAATAGCTCTGGCAATTTTCTCGCCCACTACGCTGCCCATAGATCCGCCAATGAAACTGAAGTCCATGCAAGCGATGACCAGTTCTCGACCCATAGAGTTTCCGTATGCCGTGCGAACTGCGTCGGTAAGCTCTGTTTTCTTTTGAGCGTCAACCAAACGGTCTTTGTATTTTTTGGTGTCTTCGAACCTCAAAGGGTCTTTCGAGGAAAGGTTGGCATTGAACTCGGTAAAGGCATTGTCATCGAACAGTAATTCGAAGTATTCTTTGCTTCCTATGCGCACATGATAATCGTCTTCAGGAGATACGTACGCGTTGCGAGCTAGTTCTTCTGACTCAACAATTTTTCCTGTTGGCGATTTGTACCATAGCCCTATAGGAGTGTCTTTTTTTTCTTCGGTGGCGGTTTGAATGCCCTTCGCCTTTCGTTTAAACCACAGAGATGACATAGAGTATTTGTTTACAGCGTGTTGACGTTATTCAAGTCTTCAAATGCTTGCTTTAAGCGATCGATAAAGGTAAGCTCTCCTTTTCTCAACCAAACGCGAGGATCGTAATATTTTTTGTTCGGAACATCGTCTCCCTCAGGGTTACCAATCTGAGCGGCCAAGTATTCTTTTTTGTCAGACATGTAGTCTCTAATTCCTTCGGTAAAGGCGTATTGCAAATCAGTGTCAATATTCATTTTTACCACTCCGTAGCCAATAGACTCTCTAATTTCTTCAACGCTTGAGCCCGAACCTCCGTGAAAAACAAAGTCAATAGGGTTAGGTTGGTCAATACCGAATTTCTCGATTACATAGCTTTGCGAATTCTTAAGAATGACAGGGGTTAGTTTAACATTACCTGGTTTGTAAACCCCATGAACGTTACCAAATGCGGCAGCGACGGTGAATCGATGACTGATTGAAGAGAGTTCTTCGTAGGCATAAGCCACTTCTTCGGGTTGCGTATAGAGTTTTGACGAATCAATATCAGTATTGTCTACGCCATCTTCTTCTCCTCCGGTTACACCTAACTCAATTTCAAGGGTCATACCCATTGGGCTCATGCGCTTTAGATAAGCTTTGCACAGTTCAATATTCTCTTCTATAGGTTCTTCAGATAAATCAATCATATGCGAAGAGAAAAGGGGTTTTCTGGTGGCCTTAAAATGTGCTTCGCTAGCCTCTAGAAGACCGTCTATCCAAGGAAGTAAATTTTTTGCGCAATGATCGGTGTGTAGAATAACGGTGGCTCCATATGCCTCTGCTAATTGATGAACGTGTTTTGCACCTGCTATAGCGCCAGCAATTGCGGCTTTCTGGGCTTCGTTAGATAGGCCTTTTCCTGCATTAAACTGAGATCCTCCGTTTGAAAATTGAATGATCACTGGGGCGTTAAGCGCAGCGGCTGTCTCTAGTACGGCATTTATGGTATTAGATCCGGTTACATTTACGGCGGGCAGGGCAAAAGACTTCTGTTTAGCCAGGGCGAATATAGATTGAACGGTATCGCCGGTGGCTACACCAGCAGAAATGGAGTGTAAAGACATTTAGTTCGCTTTTTATTGATGTTAGAGGTCAAATGTACTAAATGCTTTTAAAACGGATAATTGATTCCAATATTGAAGAGTGCATTGTTTTGTGAGCGGTTAAAAATCCAGCGCTCACTGCCGTTAAGCGCCGGATTATGCACTTTCCAGGCCATGTCTAATCTAAAGATGAAGAAGTCAAAATCGTATCTAAGTCCAAGTCCAGAGGCTATGGCGCTATCTCTTAATGAACTCCATCCGTAGAAGAGTGCTTCTTCATTTTCGGTGCCATCGAGTGCATTCCAAATATTTCCAATATCTGTAAATAAGGCTCCGTATAGGCTTCGCGACAACGGAAATCTCCATTCTCCACTTAAAGTAAGCTTTAAGTTGGCGTCGTTAAATTCATTGATTTGATTAGTTGTTCCTGGTCCGAGAGTATAGGCATTCCAAGCGCGAATATCATTAGTTCCGCCCGCAAAAAAACTTCGAACAAATGGAATGGTGTTGGAGCGGCCAAACGGAATCGCTAATCCGCCGTAGGCCCTTACCGCTGCACTAGATCGCTGGCCTAAAGGCCAATGTCGTATAAATTGAAACTCCGATTTTATATAGTGAGCATAGGCTACATCAAACAGCTCTCCTGGTTGATTGAAGGGTTCTAGTGCGTCTAGCAAAAATCCAGAGAACTCGAGTTTAGTAAAGAATTGCTTGTAGTCTGAGGCGTTTCGATTAGAAGTATTTTCTTTAATATAGGCGTAACTCGAAGACAAAATAAAGTTGTTCTCTGTCAATCGCGCTCTACGCTCTTCTATGCGCCTCACCAATAAGGTTGCTTCTGGTTCGAGTACTATTTCTCCGTTTTGTACTCCTGAAATAAAAGCAGTAGTTCCTTCAGGAATGCGAAGCTGCCTTTCGGTAGTGGCCTCTGCAGGCTCAAATAACTCTGCATAAAACGCATTGTCTTTAATAGAATTAGCCTGCTGATCAAGGGTTTCGTAGGTGTTTCTGTAGATCGAAAAGAAATTATCTGGGTTTAGATTGTTTACATAAGAGATTTTTGGAAACTCTAAGGTGTGCTGTGCGCCTCTATCTCTAAAGCTAAATCGGTAAATACTATTGATAGTTTGCCGGTCTAAGCCTAAGTTTTGCTGAAAAACAGTACCCAGTTGCAAAGTGCTCAGTGGATTTTTTTCTTTAGAAGCAAGCTTGTCTAACGAGATTCCATACCACCATCTCGGAAAACTTAAGTTTAGATCTACTCCGAGTTCAGAGGTGATATTTGCGCCAGGTATAATAGAATTACCTATGGTTCCACTAAGAGAGAGGCTTAAGTTTTCAAAAGATCCAAATACGTTTCTGGCGAGTATAGAAGACCGTAACGAAGTTCCAATCTGCTGAATGGCAGAGTGCGTAAGGTCAAAGTCAGCAGTTAAAGAGTACCGCTTTCTTGAGCGCAAAAATAAGTTGAGGTCGACCAGCTGATCTTCTCTGATTTGGTAATTGAACGAGGGGTAAGAGAAATAATTCAATTGCCCCAGTTGATCTAATGTTGTTGAGCGGTAGGCGTCGCTATACCTAGTTCCAGGCTTAAACGCAATGCGGCTTTCAATTTCTTTGAGGTCAATAGGGTCATTTGCCGAATAAAATAGAAGATTGTTAATGGTGTCTGACGGGGTAGTTGAGACCTCGTTTGCTTGATCTACAAATACATTTAACATTACCTATTTGGTATAACTGGCTATCGCTAGTGCTGTCTATAACGGAATAGACATTTAGAGTTCTTTTTGTATTGGTTTGAGTGGTGTCTCCGTCTATTTCAAAATGAATACTGCTCTTTTGGAGGCCAAATGCACCGCGGTTTCGCAAAAGAGTCAATAGTCTACTGCGCTCTTTTTCAAGATCATTTATATTCAGAAAAGTACCTGGAGCGAGTACACCTTCATTATTGTGCTCCTCAACGAGTGCGCGCAACGTTGGATCTGTTATTTTAAGTTTTAAGGAATCTACAGTAAATCGATCTCCTGGAGATATCGAGAATCGCTGCTTTACCTTTTGTTGGTTTTCTGTGTAGCTTAGGTCAAATCGCGAAGCGGTATTAAAATATCCTAACTTTCGGAAAGCGCGGTTTAGCCTAGCGAGGCTTAGCACAGATTCAATAGAGTCATAAATAACAGGGGGCTCGCCTTTAGATCGGAGCCATCTATTGAAGCGGTTATCGTTCTCTTTTGCCGCCGTATATAACAAAAGCTTCAGGGGAACACCCAAAATCCGATTATTCTCTTTTTGCCTTAGTACTGCCTTAAGAGCCGGGTCTGCTGCAGATTCGCCGTCAACGCTAATTTCGTTTTTAGTTAGAAGCGCAGCGCCTTCAGGAAGTTTTCTTACAGCGCTGCAAGAAACTATCCATGCCGAAGAAAGAAATAGAATTACCTTTAGGATCGCCCTTGAACAGGTAATTGGCCTGAATCTCATGGAGCAAAATTAAACTAAAAACTCATGCTTACTCGAGCCATAGTCAAGCAAATTCAGCAGTTAAAGCATAAAAGATACAGAGATGAACAAGGTCTTTTTTGTGTTGAGGGGGTCAAATCTATTCACGAGGGTCTTAAGAGCGAAATCAAACTTAAACATTGCTTTGTTACCGATGAGAGCCTTATAAAATCTTTAAAAAATGCACAGGGTATAATAGCAGAGCCTATTAGTGCAGCCGATATGAAAAAGATGTCTCATTTTAGCACTCCTTCTGCGGTGCTAGGGATATTTGAAAAACCTAAACCTAAACCACTACCTGAAAATGAGTGGATCATCGCACTTGATGATATTCAAGACCCCGGCAATATGGGAACACTGATGCGCACCTTAGACTGGTTTGGTTTTAAACATGTACTCTGTTCGCTGCATACCGTTGATTGTTATAACGAAAAAGTGGTGCAGTCAAGCATGGGTTCTTTTGCCCGAATGAATTGTGTGTACGATAATCTTTCGGTTGCCCTAAAACGATTAAACAGGCCCATAGTTGGAGCTGATTTGAATGGGGTTTCTATAGAGCACTTCGAGGTAGAAACTAAAGGAGTGCTAGTTTTGGGTAATGAAGGTCACGGTATATCGGATCAGATAGCCTCTATTCTTACCCAACGCATCACTATTCCTAGAGCTAAGGGCTCTGAGGTGGAGAGTCTTAATGCCGCTGTTTCTGGTGCGCTTATTGCTTATACAATTTCCAGCCGTCTCGGGTTTCTACGCTGAGTCCGATAAAAATTCCGCTGGTAGCTGCGCCTGAAATATTCTTATTTAGGCGCATATGAAGGGCGGCCTTGCTTTTGCGCAAGTAAAAATCGAATCCAAAGCCGACTTCTACATAGTGAATAAGTTTTTGATTTTCAAAACGATAAGATGGCTGATACCCCCCCACTATAAAAGGGTTTACGTTTCCTGCTCTATTTGAACGGTATTTTAAAAGCAGCGGAATTTGAACTTCTGAAGAAGATTGCTTCTCAGGTGAAGAAGTAGTGTCAGTAGTGTCTAGTAGTGGTTTTTCAAAGATAATACCAGGTTCAATTCTTACGTCTAGGCGTTCTAACAGATTCCTTTCCACTAGCAATCGCGCGTTGAATCCTTCGATCCAAATATGAGCGTGAGACGATAAAGGATCATACCCAAAAAGCACCCCAAAATTCCATAGTTCTTCATCAGATCCGGTGAGGTTAAGCGAGGGTCTAAACTTTTTTTGAGCCTGAATACTTAGGCTACAAAAAAGCATAGACAAAACGAATAAGAGAAATTTATTTTGTCGCATAGTAAATACAGGCGGCTCCAAAGGTTTGTCGTTGGTAGTAGGCTTTGCTGAACCCTACTTTTTTCAATATGGCCGTAAAAGTTTCGTTATACGGAAAACTAGAGGCAGAGGCCACAAGGTAACTGTAGGCACGCTTGTCGGTCGCGAAGAGTTTACTTATGAGCGGAAGCACAAGTCGTGTGTGTAAGAGATATCCGACTTTAAAAATGGGGTTAGTGGGAACAGAGGTTTCTAAAATAGCCAGCATTCCCCCTGGTTTTAATACTCTTTTGATCTCTTGAAGTCCGCGCTCTAAGTGCTCGAAATTACGCACCCCAAAAGCTACGGTTACCACATCGAAACTGTGGTCGTCAAAGACTATAGATTCGCTGTCTCCAAGAATCATTTCTACTCGGCTCTCTAAATGGGCCGTTTTAATCTTTTCAGCGCCCACGGCGAGCATTCCAGCCGAAATGTCTAAACCAATTACCTGAGCTTTAGTTTTTTTGGCTATAGCTAGAGCTAAATCACCTGTTCCGGTGGCCACATCGAGTACGTTTTTAGGCGAAAGCGAAGCTACCTTTTGGATGAGCCTTTTTCTCCACTTAAGGTCTACCCCAAAAGTGATAAGTCGGTTCATTTGGTCGTATTGTCCAGAAATGCCGTTAAACATTTCGGAAACCTGCGATTTTTTAGACTGGGTGGAGTCTTTATACGGAACTACCTGCATATAACGGCAAAGATACAATCCGATTTTTTAGGGTCTTACGATACCGCCTTTGAAATGCGATGAATAGCTTCGGCGAGTATTTCTTCAGAAGCTGCATACGATATACGTATGCAGTTTTCATCGCCAAATGCTTCTCCGCTAACCGTAGCCACCTGGGCGTGCTCTAGTAAAAACAAGGCAAAGTCTGAGGCGTTAGTTATGTGCATTCCCTTTAGTGTTTTGCCAAAATAATACGAGATGTCTGGAAAAACATAAAAGGCTCCTTCGGGAACGTTCAGCTTAAAGCCTTCGATTTGACCGAGTAGCTTAAGCACGAGATCACGGCGATTTTTAAACGCATCTACCATGTATTGAATGCGTTCTACCGGAGCCATAAGGGCCTCAATTACTGCGCGCTGGGCGATCGAATTTGCTCCGCTGGTTACTTGACCTTGCAGTTTAGTGCAGGCCTTGGCTATCCATTCAGGAGCACCTATATACCCAATTCGCCACCCGGTCATGGCAAAGGCCTTAGAAACTCCATTTACAGTTACGGTTCGATCGTACATAGAGTCAATGCTGGCTATGCTACAGTGCCCGTTGTTAGAAAAATTAATATGCTCGTAGATCTCGTCAGAGACCACAATGATCTGCGGATGGGCCTTCAGCACCTCAGCTATAGCCTCTAGCTCGCTTTTGTGGTAGAACGATCCACTAGGGTTGCACGGTGAACTGAACCAAAGCATCTTTGTTTTTGGGGTAATGGCTTGCTCTAATTGTGCGGCAGTCATTTTAAAATCTGCCTCAATAGAGGTAGAGACCTCTACAGGTACTCCTTCGGCTAGTTTCACAATATCGCGATAAGAGACCCAATAAGGAGCCGGAAGTATCACTTCGTCCCCTGGATTGAGCACAGCCATGGCTACGTTGTACAGCGACTGTTTTGCCCCGGTAGACACAACGATTTGGTTGGGCGTGTAGTTCAGTAGGTTGTCTCTCTTAAACTTGTGCGCAATGGCTACTTTAAGTTCAGTGTATCCATCAACAGCGGTGTAGCTACTGTAATTTTCGTCAATGGCCTTCTTGGCGGCCTCTTTAATGAAGTCTGGAATGTTAAAATCAGGCTCTCCTAAACTTAGGCCAATGATATCTATTCCTTGTGTTTTAAGTTCTCTTGCTTTGGCAGCCATGGCTAGGGTGGCCGAGGTCTCCATGTTTTGAATGCGTGACGAAACGTTTGATGACATGATTTTTAAATAAAGCGTGTTTGAACTGCAATGTTAATGATAATTTTGTGTTTTGAAGCGCCATGAACCACAGCCTTATATATCAGTATTTTCCGGAATTGTCAGATCTGCAACAAAATCAAGTCGAGCAGCTAGCGCTGCTTTACAGCGACTGGAATGAAAAAATCAATGTGGTCTCACGAAAAGATGTTGAAGAGCTTTATGAACGGCATGTGTTGCACTCGATGAGTATTGGGTTGTACACTGATTTCTTGCCTGGCTCTTCTGTGGTCGACGTAGGAACGGGCGGAGGTTTTCCGGGTATTCCGCTAGCCATACTTTTTCCTGAGGTACAGTTTACCCTGGTAGATTCTATCGGAAAAAAATTAAAGGTGGTCAACGAGGTCGTAGAGGCACTGTCTCTAAAAAATATACGTACCATAAACGATCGCATAGAACAGGTTCCAGAAACATTCGATTTTGTAGTGAGCCGCGCAGTGGCCGCCATGCCCACCTTTGTGCGCTGGGTGAGTCAACGAGTTAAGACAGAAAGTAAGCATGCCTATGCCAATGGAATTTGGTACCTCAAAGGGGGCGATTTGGCTGAGGAGTTGGCTCCGTATAAAAAAAAGGTAAAGGTGTACTCGCTGCACGAGCGCATTCCTTTACCTTTTTTCGAAACGAAAAAATTAGTCTATCTACCGATTCAACCTAAAAAAGGATAGCGGTAGTCTTTAGGGGTCACAAAGGTCTCTTTAATGAGCCTTGGCGACACCCAGCGCGTGAGGTTCATGGCTGAACCTGCTTTGTCATTGGTGCCAGAAGCTCTTGCTCCCCCAAATGGCTGTTGACCTACAACGGCACCGGTAGGTTTGTCGTTGATGTAAAAATTTCCGGCTGCGTTTTTGAGTTGTTCAAGTGCTTGATTTACCGCGTAACGATCTTTAGAAAAAACAGCTCCTGTTAAGGCGTAAATAGAGGTCTGATCTACTAGCTTAAGGGTCTCTTCCCAAGCCTGGTCTGGGTAGATGTACACGCTAACTATGGGGCCGAAAAGTTCGGTCTCCATGGTGTAGTAGTTGGGGTTGGTCGTTACCACTACCGTTGGCTCTATGAAGTAGCCTTCAGACTTGTCGTAGTTTCCTCCAGCCACAATTGTTGCATCATTGTCTGTTTTTACCCGCTCAATGACTGCGGCCAATTTATCGAAGGCACCCTCGTGAATAACTGCAGTTACAAATTTGCTCATGTCTTCAGGAGATCCAGGTTTGCCAATATGTTTCAGGTCTTCTTTAACAAAGTCCAAAATCTTTTGCGCGCTTGACTCCGGCAAATAAACCCTAGAGGCAGCACTACATTTTTGGCCCTGAAATTCAAAAGCACCTCTTACAATGGCGGTGGCTACTTCTTTGGGGTGAGCTGAGCTATGTGCTACGATAAAATCTTTTCCGCCCGTTTCGCCAACAATGCGCGGATAGGTCTTGTAGTGGCTAATGCGTTCGCCTATCTGTTTCCAAAGCGATTGAAAAATAAAAGTAGAGCCCGTAAAGTGCAATCCAGCAAAATCGGGAGAGTCTAAAACCTCTTGGGTAATCATTTGGGGATCACCAGTGATGAAATTAATAACCCCATCAGGTACCCCTGCTTCTTCAAAAATCTCCATGATCACTCGCGCTGAATACACCTGTGCATCGCTGGGCTTCCACACTACGGTATTGCCCATAAGCGCAGGGGCGGCAGGAAGGTTTCCGGCAATTGCCGTAAAATTAAAGGGGGTAATTGCGTAAATAAATCCTTCGAGAGGGCGGTATTCAAGACGGTTCCAGAGACCTTCTGAAGACTCTGGTTGATCGCTATAAATTCGCGTGGCAAATTCGACATTGAAGCGCAAAAAATCTGCAAATTCACAAGCGGCATCTATTTCGGCTTGATGAATGGTTTTGGATTGCGCCAACATGGTTGCTGCATTAATACGCGCTCTGTATGGGCCAGCAATAAGGTCTGCAGCTTTTAGAAAAATGGCAGCGCGCTGTTCCCATGGCAGTGAGGCCCATTGAGCTTTGGCCTCTAAGGCCGCTTTTATAGCCAGTTGTGCGTGTTCTTTGGTGGCCTCATAATAGTGACCTATGATGTGTTTGTGTTGATGGGGTGGGCTCAGTATTTTTTTCGAGCCTGAGCTATAGCGTTGCCCCCCAATAATCATTTGGACATCGGCAACTTCTTTGTATTGAGTTTTGTATGAGGCAAGTACATTTTCGCGTTCAGTGCTGCCTAAAGCGTAAGATAATACGGGTTCATTGACCGCCTGTGGTACTTCGAAAAGAGCGTTACTCATAGTTTTAAATATTGAAAGTTTTTAGCTGTTTTCTACAAAGGTAAGAATTGTTTTACGCCTCATTTTTTAACAAAGAAAATCTTCTAAACTGGCTTGCTCTAAGTTGTCTTTTCGATGTATTTTTGCACACAACATTACCTAAGGAAAATTGCTCATGTCTCAAGACATTCGAATTAAGAAAGGTTTAGATCTAAATTTGGTCGGAGTTGCCGAACAAGCCTTTCAAAAAGAAGTTTCGTCGTCTACTTTTGGTTTTTACCTAGATGATTTTCATGCGTTGATCCCTAAACTTCTCCTAAAAGAAGGTGCTGAAGTGAAGGCTGGTGAACCGTTGTTTTACGATAAAAACACTCCAGAGATTCAATTTGCCTCGCCAGTTAGTGGAGAGCTTGTTGCTATTGAGCGAGGAGATCGCAGAAAAATTCTCTCGATTCGAATCTTAGCCGACAAAGACCAGCAGTATCTTAAGCACCAAAAATTACCTATAAACAATGCAAGCCGGCAAGAAGTGCTTGAGTATTTTTTGACTACCGGATTGTGGCCATTTATAAAGCAGCGACCCTTTGATCTTATTGCAGATCCCAAGCAAATCCCAAAAGCGATTTTTGTGTCGGGTTTAAATACAGGCCCTTTGAATCCAGACCTTGATTTTGTGCTTAAAGGCAGTGAAGAAAAGCTCCAAGCGGCGCTTTCAGCACTCAATAAGTTGACTCCAGGATCCGTTCACGTAACGGTGGCCTCCAAGAAAAATTCTGTCTTTTCTGCGCTTGAAGATATCGTATTGCACGAAATCAATCAGCTACACCCCGCCGGTTTAGCAGGAACACAGATTGCGCATATAGACCCTATTAACAAGGGTGAAGTGGTCTGGGTGGTTGGCGCCCAAGATCTTGTAATTATAGGTGAATTGCTGTTAACCGGTCAGTTTAATGCCGCTCGAATAGTTGCCGTTACTGGGTCACGAGTAAAGAATCCTAAATATATCAAGACAAAAATCGGGGCTGAACTAGGGCCTATTTTCGAAGCTATTGGCATTCAAGAGGGAGATAATCGATTTATTGCGGGGGATGTTTTAAGCGGCTCTAAGGTAAAGCCTGATGAGCATTTGAGGTATTACGCTACGCAGCTCACGGTAATTCTTGAGGGTAATGATTATGAGTTTTTTGGGTGGAACAAGCCTGTTTTTGACAAAGTTTCTCCTACACGCGCCCTTACTTTCTCGTGGCTAAACAAGAAAAAAGCTTACGATTTAAACACCAACACTAATGGAGAACATCGCGCCTTCGTGGTAACAGGTAGCTATGAAGAGGTGTTTCCGTTAGATATATACCCCATGCAATTGCTTAAAGCGTGTATGGTTAAAGACTTAGATGAGATGGAGCAATTGGGCCTATATGAAGTGGTTCCAGAAGACTTTGCACTCACTGAATTTATTTGTATTTCCAAACAATCTCATCAGGCCATTATTAGAGAAGGTCTTGATGTACTGAAACAAGAATTAGGTTAATTCGGCACTATGAAACAGAAATTGCATGAAATCAAAGAACGCGTTAAGGACAAAAAATGGGCTCCCGCGTTTAACGCTATTCACACCTTTTTGTATACCCCTAATGAGGTGACTCATAAGGGCGGAACCCATGTGAAGGCAGCAGATGACCTTAAGCGAACCATGAATACGGTTATTATGTCATTGGTTCCGTGTTTACTTTTCGGAATCTTTAATGCTGGTTATCAACATTTCGGAGCCATAGAAGGGTTACCTCAAGACTTCTCTCTTTTTGAACACTTTATTACCTGGAGAAACCTAGTAGTCGGATTGACCACGGTTATGCCATTACTCATCGTTTCTTATGGCGTTGGGTTGGCTATAGAGTTTGTCTTTGCGGTGATCAAAGGCCATGAAGTAGAAGAAGGATATCTAGTTACCGGTATGTTGGTACCACTTATTGTACCTATAGATACACCACTTTGGATGCTCTCTATTGCCGTCGCCTTTGGTGTGGTCATCGGAAAAGAAGTTTTCGGAGGAACTGGAATGAATATTTTAAACCCCGCACTTACTATAAGAGCCTTTTTATTCTTTGCTTACCCAACTTGGATGAGTGGCGATAAGGTTTGGGTTCACGGAGCTGTTGATGGCCTAACAAAGGCAAACACCACAGATGCTATTTCAGGAGAAACCATTTTAGGGTATTTGGCTCAGAACAAAACCGATGAAATGACCTACTCTTTGAGTGAAATGTTTTATGGATTTATACCTGGTTCGGTTGGAGAAACCTCTACGCTTCTAATCGCTCTGGGGGCACTGTTTTTGATTTTTACCAAGATCGCCAGTTGGCGCATCATGTTGAGTGCTGTGCTGGGGGCTTTGGCCATGGGGCTTGTGTTCAATGCGGTGGTCGATTTAGGTTGGATACAGTCGTATTCTAAGTTTTACAGTCTTATGGCCTTTGATTTTTGGAAGCATTTGATCGTTGGCGGACTAGCTTTTGGAATTGTCTTTATGGCTACCGATCCAGTGACAAGTTCCCAGACCAACAGAGGTAAATGGATTTACGGATTCTTAATTGGGTTTATTTCGGTGATGATCCGTGTCTTTAACCCAGGATATCCAGAGGGTGTTTTCTTAGCTATTTTACTTATGAATGTCTTTGCACCTACCATTGATCATTATGTGGTTCAAGCTAATGTGAAGCGTAGATTAAAGCGTGCGCAGCACGCAAAGATTTATCCAGTAAATGAGCCAGCTCATCTAGAAACTCAAACCGTTTAATTTAAGCGCTTAGCAAAATGGCAATAAATACCGATAAAAACACCTATACCATTGTATTTGCAGTAGCAATGGTGACCGTGGTGGGTTCCATCTTGGCCTATCTGGCTACTGGATTAAAAGATCGAATCACCGAAAACCAGCGCTTTGAAAAGCAGCAAAACATACTTTATGCGATGGGCGTGCACGATAATGATGACGACTCTAGCGTAAATTTTATACCCACCACAGAGGTAAGTCAACGCTTCGACGAATTAATCAAGGGTCAATATGTTATTAAGAATGGAGAGGCTATTTCTACCGAGAATGCTTATATGATTGATCTAAAGAAAGAGATAGACCTAATTAAGTCAGGTAAGCCAGGTAGATTACCTCTTTTTGTTGGTGAACGTGATGGAAGCACCTACTATATTTTTCCAATGTACGGAAAGGGCCTTTGGGACGCCATCTGGGGGTATATGTCGGTAGACGAATCGCTCACTATTACAGGGGTGTATTTTGACCACAAAGCAGAGACACCTGGACTAGGCGCTAACATTAAGATGCGCTTTTTTATGGATGATTTTATTGGCGAGTCTATTATCAGCTGATTCAGGTTACCGCGCTATCGAAGTAGTAAAAGGAAATAATGACCCGTTGAATGTAGACAAGTCTGACGCCCAAGTTGATGCTCTTGCAGGGGCCACCATTACCGGAAACGGGGTAAGTGCTATGATTAAAGAGAGCATCCGTTTATATGAACCTTATTTCGACACTGTTCGAGCTGTTAATTAAATCGTAAGTCATGCCCGTACTTTCAAAAAAAGAATCCAAGTTAATCCTTGACCCCCTTGCCGATAATAACCCGATCACTATTCAGGTTCTGGGTATTTGTTCGGCCCTAGCCATCACGGCTGAGCTTAAAGCCTCTGTGGTAATGGCGGTATCGGTGTTGTTTGTGCTTGGTTTCGGAAACGTCGTGATTTCGCTCATGCGAAATATGATTCCATCAAAAATTCGCATCATTGTTCAGCTTATAGTAGTAGCTACTCTAGTTATTGTGGTAGATCAGACCTTAAAAGCCTTTGCCTACGAGCTAAGTAAAACCTTATCTGTTTTTGTTGGGCTTATCATCACCAACTGTATCATCATGGGTCGCTTTGAGGCCTTTGCCTTGGGTAA
Organism: Flavobacteriaceae bacterium; assembly: GCA_018402205.1. Classification (GTDB taxonomy): domain Bacteria; phylum Bacteroidota; class Bacteroidia; order Flavobacteriales; family Flavobacteriaceae; genus UBA3478. Next base: position 476,764 of record JAGYIX010000003.1, on the reverse strand, counting down.
CGGGCCATGGAGGTCTTTTCTCGATGGCATTGGAAACGCCTTAGGATATGGGGTTATTTTGGTGATCGTTGGGTTTTTCAGAGAATTATTGGGTTCAGGAACTCTTTTTGGAGCTCCTGTACTCGGAGATCCGATTGCCAAAACAGGGCTTTATGCCTTTGGCTATGAAAACAACGGATTCATGATCATACCTCCGGCCGCACTTATTGTGGTAGGTATTCTAATTTGGGTGCAGCGCGCGAAGAACCCTTTATTAATTGAAGAAGCTTAATCGTATAGAAATGTTAGAGCATTTAGAATTATTTTTCAAGTCTATTTTTATTGACAACATGGTATTTGCGGTCTTTCTAGGAATGTGTTCCTATTTAGCCGTTTCAAAAAAGGTGGCTACCGCTGTCGGACTCGGTTTTGCCGTTATTTTTGTTCTTGCCGTTACCGTTCCGCTTAACTGGCTATTAGACCAATACATACTTCAACCCGGTGCGCTAACTTGGTTGGGTGCTGAATATGTCGATTACGATTTGAGTTTTTTGTCGTTTATATTATTTATAGCTACCATAGCTACTATGGTGCAGTTGGTGGAAATTGTGGTAGAGAAATTCTCTCCCTCTCTCTATAACTCTTTGGGTATTTTCTTGCCGCTTATTGCCGTGAACTGCGCCATCTTAGGAGGTTCTTTATTCATGCAAGCCCGAGAAATTCCTTCACTTGATTTGGCCTTTAACTACGGATTGAGTTCTGGAATCGGATGGTTTTTGGCGATTCTAGCCATCGCGGCTATACGCGAGAAAATTCGTTATTCTGCAGTACCAGCCCCTCTAAGAGGTTTGGGAATCACTTTTATTATTACCGGATTAATGGGTATAGGTTTTCAGAGTTTTGGCGGAATGCTTACGGGAGATAACGAGCCTCCTATTGCCGTTGAAGAGACCGTAGTAAAGATCGAAGAATCGCAAAAAGAAGAGAAAGAACCGAAAAAAGAATCGCAAGACGACCAAAAAGAAGTTATTGCGGGTATTAATTAATAATTGCTTTAAGAAGAATTGATATGGTTTTAGCTGCTATCGGAAGTACCATTCTTATCACCGTCGTTGCTTTTCTAGTGCTTACATTGCTGCTTGTGGGGGTATTGCTCTACACAAAAGAAAAGCTATCGCCTTCGGGCCCGGTGACCATTACCATTAATGGCGAAAGAAAAATTGAGGTGCCTTCTGGCAGTTCTTTGCTCTCTACCCTAGGAAATCAGAAAGTGTTTTTGCCTTCTGCATGCGGGGGCGGTGGAACCTGTATTCAATGCGAATGCCATGTGTTGTCGGGTGGAGGCGAGGCCTTGCCTACCGAGACCCCGCACTTCTCTAAAAAGGAGCTGACTTCAGGTGCGCGACTGGCTTGTCAAGTGAAGGTTAAGCAAGACATGGAAATTGAGATTCCAGAGGAGGTATTTGGTATTAAGAAATGGCAAGGAAAGGTAGTGCGCAATTACAATGTGGCCTCTTTTATCAAAGAGTTTGTAGTGGAGATTCCTGAAGATATGGGCTACAAGGCCGGAGGCTATATTCAAATTGAGATTCCTCCCTGCGAGGTGAAGTATTCAGATATAGACATTACCGCTCACCCCGAAGAACACGATGACCCTAAGAAGTTTCAAAACGAGTGGGATAAGTTCAAGCTATGGCCTCTTGTGATGAAGAATCCAGAACTCGTTGAACGCGCCTATTCTATGGCCTCTTTTCCGGCAGAAGGAAGAGAAGTTATGTTAAATGTACGCATCGCAACCCCTCCATTCGATCGTAAAAAGAACGATTGGGCCGATGTAAATCCGGGGGTAGCTTCCTCTTACATTTTTAGTCTGAAGGCTGGAGATCCGGTTACCATTTCTGGTCCGTTCGGAGAATTTTTTATCAATGAATCTGAATCTGAGATGCTCTATGTAGGCGGTGGTGCAGGAATGGCGCCAATGCGCTCTCACCTCTACCACTTATTTAAGACCCTAAAAACTAATCGCAAGGTGACCTACTGGTATGGGGGCCGATCTAAGCGCGAGCTTTTTTACATCGATCATTTTAAGAATCTAGAGGCTGAATTTCCAAATTTCAAATTTTATATGGCGCTTTCAGAGCCCTTAGAAGAAGATAATTGGAAGGTAAAAAAAGATATTAACGACACTGATGGAGACGGATTCATTGGATTTATCCATAACTGTGTTATTGATCAGTATCTAAAGCATCACGAGACTCCTGAAGATATTGAGTTGTATTTCTGTGGTCCTCCATTAATGAACCAAGCCGTTCAGAAAATGGGCGAAGACTATGGAATTCCAGATGAGCATATTCGTTTCGATGATTTCGGAGGATAGTAATAAAACCGCTGCTTCGCAGCGGTTTTTTAGTGTGGTACTTCTATGATTTCGGATCACGATTTGCACCGTATGGCTATGAACGTAGTAGGTAAACAGCTTGAGCAGGCGGGCTACGAGTTCTTAGGGGTAAATTCTGAGTTTAAAAAAGACCCTCAATTTGTCTGTCTTAAAGATAAAGAGCTGCACTTTATCATCGTTCGGGCTTCGCGCTTTCCTGAAGATCCAATGGCCGTTGACCGCGCTCTACTGACTAAGGTGAAAGATCACGCAGTAGCCTTTGAGGCGACCACCTACTTTGCTGGGGTCGGCGTTTACAATGCCAGCGATAAAAGCCTCCCTGTCGCAAAGGGTCAAGACTGCGATATTGATTTTAAGGGACTCTTCTTGGTTGACGAACTACTCTAATTCACGCATTATGAAACCGTTTTCACTTCTTCTTTTCGCTCTATTCGCGGTTGTAAGCTGCGAACCTTCAAACGAGCTGAAAATTGTTCAGGGGAACGCACTCGGAACCACCTATGCCGTCTCGGTTTTTGAGAACGAGCTAAAGGGCGATGACGTAGCCCTGCGTAAGGCCTTTGATTCGTTGTTTGTTGCGGTCAACGCCTCTATGTCTACCTACCAAGATGATTCAAGCATATCGCGAATAAATGCGGGAGACACTACGGTAGTGGTCGATGAGCTGTTTGAAGACGTTTTCTGGCTCTCGGAGCGTGTCTTTAGCGAATCTAAAGGCTACTTTGACCCCACGGTGGGTGTGCTCGTAAACGCATGGGGTTTTGGTCCTCAGGGGCCAAGTTCAGAACGGCCAACGCATCTAGATAGTTTGCTTCAGTTTGTAGGTTTCGATAAAGTGTCTTTAGTTAACCGCAAGATTCAAATGAGTCAGCCAGGTATTCAATTTGATTTTAATGCCGTTGCCAAGGGATACACGCTTGATAAAATGTCAATGGTATTGCAAGAGCTAGGCGCTGAAAATTACTTGATCGAGCTGGGTGGAGAGATTGTTGCAAGAGGAGTAAATAAGCAGAAAAATTCTGCCTGGAGAATTGGAATTGACGACCCGCTGTCTCCAGAATCAAATTCATTAACCAAGATTATTGGGCTCTCTGATCAGGCAATGGCGACCTCGGGCAATTACCGAAAGTATCGCATAGACTCTATCACCCAAAACAAATACGTGCACACGATTAACCCGCTTAGCGGAATGGCCGAACCTACTAATGTCTTTTCGGCTAGTGTGATAGCGCCAACCTGCGCAGAGGCTGATGCCTACGCGACTGCATTGATGGCGATGCCCCTAGAGATGAGCAAGGCTTTTTTAAAAGAGCGTCCTGATTTTTCGGCCTTTATCATCTATGTCGATGAGTATAACCAAACGCAGCGAATTTCTCAGGGTTACTTTGACCAGGCTACCGTCGAATAATAGGAAGAATTTCATGGATATCGAGCACAAATCGCTCGATTTCGTCTGCGGTGAAAAGTTCAGAAACCCGCAGTGCTTCTGTTTTAAATCCGGCTTGTTCTAAGCGTGCGAAGTAATCTTCGCGCCCGTACCAACGCACATGGTCGTATTGACCAAAATGTTTCTCGCGCTCCGCAGCAGTTCTAATGCTGTGATCTTCATAAGTCTCCAGCAAGTCGGCTTTCATAGGAACTTGAACGATTCCCCACCCCCCTGGCTTCATAACGCGGTGGAGTTCTTTCATGGCTGTGAGGTCGTCAGCGATATGCTCTAAAACGTGATTACAGAATACCACATCAAATCGTTCGTCTTCGAACGGAAGTGCCCTTAAATCGCCTTTGACTTCGGCCAGCGGCGAATTTTGATCAAAGCCGACTACCTCTAGATGCGAAAGTTTATTGAAGCGCCCATAAAAACACTGCTCAGGTGCCACGTGCAGCACACTCAGTCTTTTTTCTGGGGTGCTGTTCAAAAATGAAGTGTGCCTTTCAAGATAGAGCCAGAGAAAGCGATGGCGCTCCAACGAAAGGGTAGAGGGGGAGAGCACATTTTGGCGCTGACTTCGGTAGCCGTAGGGTAAAAATCTGCGAAAAGAGCGATTGTCAATAGGGTCGGTGTAGCGGTCTCCCCTAAATAAGACGCGCATTAGTGGTTGGGCAAAAAGACTAAGCCTTATGAGTAGGGGCCGAGGAACTACTGCTAGACCTAAACCGAAAAGTTTGTTTAGCATACCACTTTAGAACTTAAAAGGAGCTTCTTCTTCTGAATGCAATCCAAGCGCCTCGTAGATATATTTGAAGGTAGATAATAACTTAGGCTTTCCGTTTACTATGGCCACGTTGTGTTCGAAATGGGCACTGGGCATTCCGTCGGCTGTTTTAATGGTCCATCCGTCTTTGCCTTGAACGATGCGGTGGGTTCCGCGATTAATCATGGGCTCAATGGCCACGACTAAGCCCTCTTTGAACTGCTTTCCTTGAGAGCGCCTGCCATAATTGGGCATCTCGGGGCCTTCGTGAAGGCTTCTACCCAGCCCGTGACCGACCAGTTCGCGCACTATGCCATAGCCTTCGCGCTCATTGTAGTGTTGAATGGCGTACCCTACGTCGCCCACGCGATTTGAGGCCTTAAATTGGGCGATTCCTATATAGAGCGATTCTTTGGCGGTCTTTAGAAGCTTTTTGGTATCGGGATGCACTTCGCCCACTTCGAAGGTGTAGGCGTGATCGCCGTAATATCCGTTCATGTACACTCCGCAATCGATCGAAATGATGTCTCCGTCTTTGAGGGGAGTGTGATCAGGAATGCCGTGCACCACTTGATCATTCGGACTCCAGTTCAGGGTGTTCGGAAAATCGTACATGCCTAAAAATCCAGGCTCCCCACCGTGGTCTCTAATGAAAGTCTCAGCTAGTCGGTCTAATTCGAGTGGCATGGCTCCCGGAACCACCTCTTTAGCTAGCATTCCTAAGGTTTTGGAAACGAGCTGGGCGCTCTGTTCTATCAGGGCAATCTCTTCGGCCGATTTTAATACGATGGCACTCATTAAATCAGCGAATCTTGAGTCATGGCCGCAGGTTTATCTAATCCCATTAGCTTGAGTACGGTAGGAGCGATGTCTCCGAGAACTCCATCATTCACGCTTTTTATTTCGGGATCAACTACAATAAACGGAACCGGGTTGGTGGTATGCGCCGTATTCGGACTTTGATCAGGGTTTACCATAGTGTCACAGTTGCCGTGATCGGCGATGATTAAGGTGGTGTATCCCGAATCTAGCGCCTGAGTAACCAGCTCTTTAGCGCACTGATCTACGGTCTCGCAGGCCTTGATGGCGGCCTCCATGCTTCCGGTGTGACCGACCATGTCTGGATTGGCAAAATTCAAGCACACAAAATCGTAGGTAGACGATTTTAGATGCGGCAAGAGCTCATCTCTAAGCTCGTATGCGCTCATCTCGGGTTTAAGGTCGTAGGTAGCTACTTTGGGCGAAGGACATAGGATGCGCGCTTCTCCTTCAAAGGGTTCTTCACGGCCTCCATTGAAGAAGAAGGTTACGTGCGGATACTTTTCGGTTTCGGCCATGCGCAACTGGGTTTTGCCGGCCTTCGAGATCGTCTCACCTAAAGTGTCTGTCAGGTTGTCTTTATCGAAAACCACATGCACGCCCTTAAACGAGCTATCGTAATTGGTCAGGGTGACGTAGTACAAATCGAGCGGATGCATCTGCTGCTCTTCAAAGGCACGTTGCGTAAGTGCCTCGGTAAGCTCACGGCCCCGATCGGTTCTGAAGTTAAAGAAGAGTACCACATCCTTAGGTTGAATGGTCCCGACCGCTGTTTGATCGTCGTTTACAGCGATGATGGGGTGAATGAATTCATCAGTAACCCCATTCTCATAGGAGCTTTCTAGTTCGTTTACGATATCCTTTGCTTGATTTCCGTGTCCGTGAACTAGTGCGTCATAGGCAACCTTTACGCGCTCCCACCTCTTGTCGCGATCCATGGCATAGTACCTTCCGGTTACACTAGCTAGCCTAGCTTTGCCCTTTTCTAGATAGTGCAAAAGGTCTGCGATAAAACCTGAGCCGCTTTTGGGGTCTACGTCTCTTCCGTCAGTAAAGGCGTGAATGAAGGTATTTGGGTGATTATTTTTCTCGCAAATCGTGATTAAGGCCTTCAGGTGATCGATGTGCGAATGCACACCTCCGTCACTGCACAAACCAAGCAGGTGAACATTTACCTGTTCTTTCTGCGCATATTCAAGGGCTTTTCGTATGGTTTCTTCTTGTCCTAGGCTATCATCGCTTACCGCTTTATTGATGCGCGCTAGATCTTGATATACGATGCGTCCGGCTCCTAGGTTCATATGCCCTACTTCGCTATTGCCCATCTGGCCGTCAGGAAGCCCAACATTCATGCCGTGGGTGAGCAACTTACCGTGGGCGTATTGGGTGTAAAGACTATCTATAAAGGGAGTGTTTGCCTGATCAATGGCAGAGACTTTAGGGTCGGGCGACATGCCCCATCCGTCTAAAATCATTAGAAGTACCTTTTTATTCATGGGATTATAATTGATGACCGAGCAAATTTAAAACTATTAAGGCAGAAGGGCCTCGTTTATGCCCAATACATGCTCATCTAAGTATCGTTCTATGCGCTCTGGGGTTAAGAAAGAAAAGCCCTCGACCTGTTGTGTATAGGCCAATTTGATCACCTCTTTTTTGAGGTAATTTTTGAGCAGAGGCACCGATTCAGGCGCATAACTCAGGTGCCAGGGCTCGTATTTAAAACCCTTTCGATTGGGGTTATTGGTGTAGACCAGGTAGAAATCAAAATCAGAGGCGTTAGCGTCTACCCATTCTTTGAGCTCAAAGAAAGCACCCTGTGGCGCAAAATGTTCGGCGAGCAATGAATCGCCCTCAATGGGCTTGGCGGCTTGAATGATATCTATGTCGGTCGCCCAGTGGTGACGTGATGTTCCAGGAATGGTTGAATACTCAATAATGCGTTCGATGGCTTGTTGACCAGTATCTCCCTCTTTAGTAAAGGCGTTGAACTTACGCTCAAAAATGCGTTTTTGATCGCGGTAAGAACGGTAGCTAGAGACCGTTTTTATGAGTATGCCGTCGTTCCATGCGGCCATTTTCATTCGATTAAAGGCTTTGTAAGCTCTTCGACTGAGCTGCGTATTTTCTTGTCCGAAAAGCTTAGTAGATTCTATTCCCATTAGCCGTTCTACGCTAAATCTTCTGGTGAGATCACCATCGAATTGCGGAATGACAACCGCCGCCAAACCCAAGCTCTGCAATTTTAAATAGTCTCGTCTATGCATACGGAATGAGCTTTTTGAACATAAAGTAATGTGTACCTACGCCTTCAATTTCGTAAGGAGCTCCTACTTTTAAGTAACCGTTTCGTTCGTAAAAGATTACTGCTCTTATTCGAGCATTGAACCACAAAGTGTCTATGCCTATTGAGCGTGCATGTTTTTCTGCTGCTCGAAGCAATTGGGCTCCGACCCCCTTACTTCGGTACTCAGGCAGCACGGCCATTCCCCTCAGTTGCATCATAGAATTAGTCTGCCCTTCGAGCCTAGTTGTTTGATTAGCTACTAGACTGGCGCACCCGATGAGCTGATTGTTTTCAAAGGCGCCAAAATGTGCCGTATGCTCGGCATAATCTCCATCGAAAATACTAGCCTCTACCGGTAGGCCTTGTCTTAACACTGCCTGCCGAATAGGCACTAATTCATGCGGCTTGATTTCGCTAATATCCGCCATATACTGACTGCTTTGTAGTAAATTTATTGCAAGTAAGCACAACGCATGAAAAATACGCTCTTTTTTGTAGTTCTATGGGTAAGCCTAAGTGCATTTTCTCAAGCCCAATTAGTCAGGCTTAAAGGTCAGGTGCTTTACCGCAATAGCTTTGTTTCAGACGAAGCGGTGGTAAACTCTACTAGAGAGTTAAGTACGATCACTGACGAAAACGGAGCCTTTAGTATTGAGGTGGCGATCGGAGATGAATTGGTGTTCACTGCGGTTAATTACCAACTTGAAGTTATAAAGATTACCGAGGATATCTTAAAAAATGGCCGCTTGGTGGTTGAGGTGACCGAGAAGGTGAGGCAGCTAGACGAGGTGGTGCTTACCCCGGATAATCAAGAAGCTTTTATTGAGATCAAGAATGAAGAGTTTAAGGGTTTCGAGTATGAAGTTGATCGAGCTTCGGCGGTAGATAATATTGCGCTATCGCCTGCGGTTAGAGGCATGCGCGACGGTATTGATGTGGTTTCGGTCTTTAAATTATTAAAGTCTTTATTGGCAACTAACGATCAGCAAGACACCCCAAGTTTTAAGCTTTCTGAAGCCCTGGCAAAGGTATATGACGAGCGTTTTTTCATGGAAGACCTACGTCTTCAACGCGCTCAAATACCTGATTTTTTAGCCTACTGCGATGAGCGTGTACCCACCTTTCAGTTGCTGCGAAAAGAAAATGAATTTGAGCTACTCGAATTTTTAGTGACCACCGCAGAAGCCTTTAAAGAAGAGATGAAGTGAAGCTTAACGGCTTTACATTACTTTGTTTAGTAGTGGTTTGCAGCGGATATGCTCAAAACCAAAAATTGCTGCGCGCCTCGGTGAGCGGCGAAGACATTCAACTTTCGGATATTAGCGTACAGAATCTAACCAAGAAAACGGGGGGAGTAACCAATAGTTTCGGCGATTTTGAAATTCTGGTGAGTAAAGGAGATACCCTGCGCTTAACCTCGGTGCAAATTAAGCCCAAAGTGATCGTTGTTGATGCTTCTATTTATGCTGCAACGAGATTGCTGATTCCCTTAGAGCCCTTTGTAAACGAACTCGATGAGGTAACCTTGAACCCTTACGGGCTTAGTCGAGCCCTATCTGGTGATTTGAATCGAATCAAAGTCGCCGACCCCCTAGATGCTAAATCTCTCGGTTTACCTAACGCTAATGCCCCCGAGCTCACACAGAGTGAAAGGCTGCTTTATGAAGCTACCTCTGGAGTTGGATTTATTCCGCTTAATCCATTGCTCAATGCACTGACGGGTAGGACCAAAATGTTAAAAAATCGCATTGCTTTAGAGGCAAAAAATACGGCTATTGACCGGGTGGTTAAGCGCTACGAAAAGCCCTTATTTGAGGATTATTTAAACCTTCAGCCCAGTCAAATATTACGTTTTTTATATTTCTGTGAGAGCGATTCGATATATAATCAGTTAGTAGAGCTAAGAGATGAGCTCAAGTTTCTGGAGTTTCTGAAAAAAAAGAGTGATGAATTTAAAATAATAGATCAATGATACCATTTGTTCAGGCACTAGCCTTTCTGTTTCTAACACTAACTTTTAGTAGCAAGACCTACACAGTTGAAGCTTTCGAACATAAATTTTACCTCAGCGTTTCAAAGGTAAACTACAGCGAAGAGGATAAAGCCCTTCAGATGGTGTCGCGGGTGTTTATAGACGATTTAGAATTGGCCCTTAATAAGCGCTATGGAGTCGCGTTAGCACTAGACACTGAGGCCGAACAAAAGGCACTGGCTCAGCAGACCATTAGCCGTTATCTTACGCGTATGCTGCAGTTGCGAGTTAATAATGAACTAGTAGAATCTCAGTTTATAGGGTATACCTATGAGGCAGATCAGATTCTTTTGCTGGTAGAATTTAAGAGTATTACTTTTTCCACGTCAACGAATATAGAATTCCAGAATAGGTTGTTGACTGATGTGTTTGACGAGCAACAAAATTTGGTTCACTTTACTCTGCCTAGCTTTAAAAAGAGTGTAGTGTTGTCAAGAGAAAGAGACTCCTTTAAATGGGAGTTTACTCTACCTTAATTCAAACTTGTAGACCTCCCAAAAACAACCTAAATTACCATCTTAATATTAATCGATGATTAGATGAAACACTTATTTGCTTGGTTTGCTTCAGCTTTCGTGTTATTCTCTGCAGGCCTAATGGCGCAAGAAGAGAAGAAAGAGCGAGAGCCCGGACACTACAACACCAATAAATTCAAGCAACTCTATGAGGAGTTTGCTACGCCAAATACTTTTCGCACCGCTTCAGGAGCCCCAGGCCCTGACTATTACCAACAGCAAGCGGATTACGTTATGGATATTCGACTTGACGATGAAAATGCACGTATTTATGGCGAAGAAACTATTACCTACACGAATAATTCTCCAGATGCATTAGAGTTTTTATGGTTACAGCTCGATCAGAATGTTCGCGCTAAAGATTCGAAGGCCCCACTGCGCAATGGCAGCGGAGTAAGCATGGCTTATACCGCTGATAACTTTGCCCAAACCTTTATGGGAGAACCATTTGATGGCGGGTTTAACATCGAATGGGTGAAAGACGCGCGAGGAGCGGCACTCCCGCACGTAATTAACTTTACGATGATGCGTATTGATTTACCTACACCATTGCTTGCTGGCCAGACCTACTCTTTTTCGGTTAAATGGTGGTATAATATTCCTGATCATACTGTAAACAGAGCCCGTTCGGGGTACGAGTACTTTGAAGAAGACGGAAATAGGGCTTATGTAATTGCCCAATTTTTTCCAAGAATGGCTGTTTACAGCGATGTTGAAGGATGGCAGAATCATCAATTTTGGGGAAGTGGAGAGTTTGCGCTTCCTTTTGGAAATTACGACGTGTCTATCACTGTCCCAGAAGATCATGTGCTTGACGCCACTGGAGAGCTCTTAAATCGCAAACAAGTTTTCTCCAAAGAAATGATGAGTCGTTACGAAGAGGCTAAAAAGAGTTATGATGAGCCGGTGATGATCGTTACTCAAGAAGAGGCAGAAGCCGCAGAGAAGTCATTTGCTAAAAAGACCAAGACCTGGAAATTTAGAGCCGATAACGTGCGCGATTATGGTTTTGCTACTTCGAGAAAGTTTATTTGGGATATGATGGCTGTTAAAATTGGAAATCGCGACGTAATGGCCGTTTCGTTGTACCCTAAAGAAGGAAACCCTTTATGGGAAGAGTGGTCAACCAAAGCAGTTGCTTCAACACTTAAATCGTATTCTTCTTTCACATTCGACTACCCGTACCACAAGGCTATTTCTGTTCATGCGAAGAATCAGGGAATGGAGTATCCTATGATTTGCTGGAACTACGGGCGCCCCAATAAAGACGGAAGCTACTCGGACCGCACCAAGTTCGGAATGATGAGTGTGATTATTCACGAAGTGGGTCACAACTTCTTTCCGATGATCGTGAATTCCGATGAACGTCAGTGGGGATGGATGGATGAAGGGCTTGACACCTTTATGCAGTATTTAGCTGAGCAGGAGTTTGGTGAGGCATATCCGACGGCTATTGAGGGGTTAGAAAAATACCCTTCTAGAAGAGGAGCTCCTTCTGCTATCGTTGATTATATGGCAGGAGACCAAAGTTATATCTCACCAATTATGTCGAATCCTGAAAACGTTTATCAACTTGGTCCAAATGCCTACGCCAAGCCAGCCACTGCTTTAAATATTTTGCGTGAAACGGTGATGGGAAGAGAGTTATTTGACCATGCGTTTAAGACCTATGCGCAGCGATGGATGTTTAAACACCCTACACCTGAAGACTTTTTCAGAACTATGGAAGATGCCTCTGCGGTAGATCTTGATTGGTTCTGGAGATCATGGTTCTATACCACGGATTATGTGGATATTGGGGTGTCTGAGGTGAAAAAGTATTACGTGTCTGATGAGCCTACTGCTCAAATGAAGGAATATATGGCGACTAATGGACTTACTACTGCTGATTTGCCCCCACTGGTCTACTTAGCCGACCTAGACGCTAAGGATACAGATACCGAAATTAAATCTCCTGTTGAGGCCTCTTCGACTCTGTCTGAGTTTATGCTTGATAACATGACAGAAGCCGAGCGCGCAAAAGTGAAACAACCCAAATACTTTTACGAGGTTACTTTCGATAAACCAGGAGGAATACCTATGCCTCTTATCGTAGAATATGCCTATGCAGACGGAACCAAAGAACTCGTTCGTTACCCTGCAGAGATTTGGCGTAAGAATGATGCGGAGGTAAAGAGAGTGTTTTCATCGGATAAGGAGCTTGCGGGAATCACTGTTGACCCTAACCTAGAGACTGCCGATATAGACACCTCAAACAACAGCTGGCCCAGAGCGAATGAGGGCTCAGAGTTTGAAAAACTCAAAGAAGCTATAAAACAGTAGGCAGTCACATAGCTATTTCACAATCCCGCAGCTTTGGCTGCGGGATTTTTTATATTTGCACCTAATATGCATTCTCTTTTTATCAGCGGAGCTGAAATCTTCTTTATTGTTTTTATCGTGATCCTTGTCTTTGGGTCGGATAAACTACCTGAGATCGTTCGAGGTCTAGGAAAGGGTATGCGTCAGCTAAGAGATGCAACAGACGATATTAAGCGAGAAATTCAAAAATCTGCAGAGAAAAGTGGAATCGACTCTAGTATAGCCTCAGACTTAAAAAAGAGCGCCGATGAGGTTAAAAAATCGGTCGAAGAAGTTACAGGTACCATCAAACGACAGTAGTACTGTACCTCGCTACACTCAATCCATCTCTTACCGGAAGTATGACTTGCTCAAATCGCGGATCGTCAGTAAGCAACTGATTGTATGCCACTAATTCTTGCGTGGCCTTATCTCGCTCATCCAAAGCCTCTACCACTTTTCCTGACCAGAGTATGTTGTCTGATAGCAATAAGCATCCGTCGTTCATTTTTGGAATAACCACTTCTAGGTAGCGGGTATAATCTGCCTTCTTCGCATCTATAAATACCAAATCAAAGGTTTTATCTAGCCTCGGAATAAGATTAATGGCATCGCCAACCAAGGGTTGAATAATAGACGCATAAGGGCTTTGTTTCCAAAACCGTTGCTGTAGATCGCTGAGTTCTTCATTAACTTCTATGGTAAGCAGTTCTCCACCGGGCTTTATACCTTCTGCCAAGCACAGTGCACTATATCCGGTATAGGTGCCAATTTCAAGTACCTGATGTGGGCCGCAAATCTTGGCAATAAGCGCGAGAAGACGCCCCTGGTATTTTCCGCTGAGCATTCTCGGTTGCACCACCTTTAGATGCGTCTCACGCCTGAGCGCCGTCAGATATTCAGGCTCTGAGTCGAGCTGCGTATTAAGGTATTCTTCAAGTTGGTCTGAAAAGAAATGCATTCAGAAGATTATTCGATTTGAATGTCAGTAAGGTATAGGTAGCCGTCTTGACCTGCTCTTTGATGTCTTTGTGCGATGAGAAGCCCACCTAGGCTTAGGTAGTCTTCACATATAGAGACAATTGAAGCTTCTTCAGCCGCTCCGCGTCTAAATACCCATTCTCTTACTGTATTGGTGTCGTCTATATAAAAATCATACGCATCGCCCGGGGTGTATCCGCCTTCATTGCCATAAGTAATGGTTAGCTTGTCAAGAACTTCTTCATTGCCTAAAGAGACCACATTTTCTTCAAGACTGACTTCATAGCTCTCTTTATCCCATTCAAGTTGCAGCGGAGCTACAAGCCAATATTTATCGTTGATGAACCCTTTATTAATTTCGTTACTCACCGAGTCAAGAGCCTTCCAATTATAGGTTACCGTGTCTTTTTGTGCGATTCGGGTTACAAGATCTTCTTGGGTGTTCCAAATCCATCGTCTCTCGAAGTTTCCGCCTTCGCGAGCTACGCCCCAGGTAAAAGCGATCTGATTTAGTGTGTTGAAGGCATCGATTCCATGCGCTTTGGCCACGGCCTGAGCTCTTAATTGTGCCTTACTTAAGGTGTCTGGTTTTTCGGCGCAAGACACTAGGGTCAGCGAGGCCAAAATGAGAAACAAAAAAAACTTCTTCATTTTTCTTTTAAAAATAAGCAATAGTAGGCTAGAACACTCATACACCGTATTTTTGTAGCTACAGATAGTAAAAGGTATGAGCCAGTCAAAGGTTAAAGAGTTGATCGAAAATAAGTTACTCGAAGAGCGCAAGATATTCTTATGGGGAATGGTCGATGACGATAGCGCCAAACACGTAATTGAGCGTTTATTATACCTCGATTCAATGGGCAATGATGAAATTCAGCTTATAATCAATAGCCCTGGCGGATACGTTACTTCAGGCTTTGCCATTTACGATACTATGCTGCAAGTGAAGAGTCCAGTGGCTACTGTGTGCTCAGGCTTGGCCGCTTCTATGGGCAGTATCTTGCTTTCTGCAGGAGCCAAAGGCAGACGCATGATTCAACCTCATGCTCGTGTAATGATTCACCAGCCTAGCGGTGGGGCACAAGGGCAGGCCTCTTCTATTGAAATACAGGCTCGAGAAATCATCAAAACCAAGGAGATCGGCGCCCGCATTCTCTCAGAGAACTGCAACCAGCCATTAGAAAAAGTAATGAACGACTTTGACCGTGATTATTGGATGGATGCGCAAGAATCGCTCGCATACGGTATCGTAGATGAATTACTCGCCTAAGTGTCTGTCTAGGTCGGTTAATAACATCTCAGCGCGTTCTAAATGAGCGGATAGCTCTTCGTTCGACTTTTTATCTAAAATGCGATACATCATAGACATGCGTTGGTTGTTAGCTAATACTTCTCTCTTTTTCACTAAGAAATTCCAGTAGAGTGCGTTGAAGGGGCAGGCCGTTTCTCCAGTCTTCTCTTTTGGGTTAAAATGGCATTGCTTGCAGTAGTTGCTCATCTTATCTATGTAATTACCGCTACTGATATAAGGCTTGGTGGCGATAATTCCGCCATCAGCAAATTGAGACATGCCGCGTGTGTTGGTAATTTCTACCCATTCTATGGCATCGGCATAGACCCCAAGGTACCATCGGTCTAAGGCATCAGGATCGATCTCGGAGAGTAATCCAAAATTTCCGGTAACCATAAGGCGCTGAATATGGTGTGCATAGGCCTCTTTTTTGGTTTGGGTAACCGCATGCGAAACGCATTTCATTTTGGTTTTCCCGGTCCAGTAAAATTCAGGAAGTGGGCGGCTGTGGTTGAAGAAGTTGAGCTTTTTGTACTCGGGCATCTCTTTCCAGTATACGCCGCGCATAAATTCTCTCCAGCCCAATAACTGCCTTACAAAACCCTCTACCTGTTCTAATGAGATACGCGGCTCCGTTTCTTTAGCCTCAATGACAGTGCTAATAACTTCTTTTGGGCTTATCATTTTGGTGTTTAAGGCAAACGATAGGCGTGAATGAAACAGAAAGCTATGCTCTGAATAAAGGGCATCCTGGAAGGTGCCAAAGTGTTGAAGCAGATGTTGGCAGAAATAATCTAATAGAAGCCTAGCGTCAGCGTAATCTTTGGGCCAATTGAATTGTTGGCTGTCTATTACACCGAAGGTTGTTACACCAGACTTTTCTATTTCTTCGGTTATAGCACTTACGTCATAATTAAACTGCAGAGGTTCAATTATGGGGGTTTTAAAGTCGTAGGCCTTTCTATTGTCGTGGTCGAAATTCCATTTTCCACCGAGGGGCTTGTCACCCTCCATCAATACCTTATGTTTCTTGCGCATATAGCGATAGAAGCGCTCCATGAGTAGAGACTTATCTCCGAAAAGTTGCTTTAGTTCAAGACGACTGGTCAAGAAGTGTTCTGTGTCGGCAGAGACGACTTCAATATTTCGCTCTTTGAGGTGTGTGCTAAGCGCTAAAAGTTGTTGATCTAGGCGATAATCGTCGGGTAGTTGGTACTCAAAGCAGTCTATTTGTTGGGTCTCTATTAGGGTTATTATACGCTCTTTTAGTGACCGTTCAGGGTCTTGACTTATAAAGTGATAGCTGACCTTGTGACCTTCAGTCTCTAGCTGCCTTGCAAATGCTCTCATTGCATGAAAAAAAGCGACGATCTTCTGAATATGCTGAGTAGGGTGCAGGGCCTCTTGATGCATTTCAGCCATAAGATAAAGGGTGTCATCACACACCTGGTCAAACCATGAATGGCTCGGGTTTAATTGATCACCTAAGATGAGCCTTATTCTTTTTAGTTTTCCCATAACTGTTGATAGCGTTGATTTGGATCGTAACGCTCTGCTTGAAGCTCGGTGTTAAATACGCGGTCTCTGGGGTCATTACCCACACCACTTACGTAATTCCAGTTTCCCCAGTTGCTGTGCACGTCGTAATCAATGAGTTGAATCTGAAAATAGGCTGCACCAATGCGCCAGTCTTGCTTCAGGGTTTTTGCCCAATAGCTAGCGGCGTTTTGGCGCCCTCTGTTACTGGTATATCCTGTTTGCCTTAGTTCGCGCATTATGGCGTTAACGAATCGATCTTTAGTGTGGCCATTTGCCCAATCTTTAAAGGCCTGTTTGTTTTGCTGCCAAGGGTAATCTCTATTCTTTATGCCTCCTAGCTTAAAAATTCGGTCGCCGTGTTTTAGACTCAGATACTTAAAGTAATCGCGCCACAATAATTCAAAAAACACCCAATAGGTATCTTCATTTTTCTCTATCGATTGCTCGTAATTTCTGAGGTAGGCATAAACCGACTGAGGGCTTATGCACCCCATGGCTAAGTAACTTGAGAATTTTGTGCTGTACGCTTCTCCAATAAGACCGTTACGTGTTTGTTTATAGCGAGAGACTAATCTTCGTTTAAAAAAATAATCGTTTACACGTTCGTGTGCCGCTCGCTCTCCTCCAATAAACGGATGCGCTGTTCTATCGTCTATGGCTTGCTTATTATAGCCCAACTCTTCTAAGGTAGGCAGCGTAGCTGCTTGATTCGTAAACAGGCCGTTATTTTTCATTTTCTCGATGGTCTTCGAGGGCATGTCTACTGAAAGTTTTACCTCCAATTTTTTCCGAAATACTGTGAATATCTCCGGAAGTGCTTCAATCGAGAAGGGTGCGTTTTGGGGTTTAATCAAAAAGGCGAGAGGTTTTTCATCCCATGTGAGCACCTCAGGCCCACACAAAGCTATTAATTCGCGCTTTAGTTCAAGTTCATAAGTGGTGCTTAAAAGGCTGCTGTAAATTGTGGTAATTCGGTGCTCATTTATGAATTGAAGCAGAGATTCAGAATCGTTTGTTAAAACATGAAGGTTAATTCCTAAGGGGTACAACGCTTCTTGAGTGTCTTTAATGCACTCCAACTCAAATTTGCGTGCATAGTATGCTTTCGGAAGAAAAACTTCATTTAACAACTGAATCGGCTTATTTTCTAACAGGTACACGGCCTTTAGCCCTAAGTGTTTAGACCCTAGCTCTAGAAGCGGGTTATCTTGAATTCTAAGGCATTCATTAAGCAGTACTAGGGCGTTGGATTCCATCATTTTTTTCGGTGCTCATGCGCACATTTTTTGCTGCAATATTTGACTTGAGGCCAGTCACGTTCCCATTTTTTGCGCCAGCTAAAGGGGCGTCGGCAGTTTACGCATATTTTTTCAGGAAGGTTTGGTTTCAAATGAGCCACTTCCTAAAGTAATTTTGGGGTTTCATCTACAGTCGCATAGGCATACCTACCTTCAAGGGCAACGCTGTAGTAGGCATCTAGACCTCCTATGGCTACTGAATTTGCCAGCTGATGATTCACAAACATATCGTCATCTAAGGCCGATTCTTGAATATAAATAGATTCTATAGTGGCTGTGACTAGCACACATCCGTTTTCTAGCAAATGTTCTTTACTGAAGTGACACAAAAGTTGAATAGGGCTTTCGGCTACAAACGGAAGATGCGATTCTTCTCGATATTGTGCAGTCAGGCCAACAGCCTCAAACTCTGATCTATTTTCAGGGAATTTCGCACTTGTTTGATGGGCCTTGGAGATGATCGACTGGTTTACGGCATTAATGGTAAATGCCTTAAACTCTTTGATGTTGTCGTAGGTGTGCCTCTCTACCGTAAGGGGCCTGAAAACTACCCCAATTAAGGCCGGGTCACTTCCTAAATGTATTACAGAGTTGAAAATAGCCAGGTTTGTG
Organism: Flavobacteriaceae bacterium; assembly: GCA_018402205.1. Taxonomy (GTDB): domain Bacteria; phylum Bacteroidota; class Bacteroidia; order Flavobacteriales; family Flavobacteriaceae; genus UBA3478. Next base: position 458,478 of record JAGYIX010000003.1, on the reverse strand, counting down.
GTGCTAACTCCTCGAGTACCAATGAGGTTTGCTGAGCGCAGTCCGCACACATTATTGAGTAGAGTTGCACGCTTACGGCTGGGTAATTGCTTTAAGGAGTCTGCATTAATGGTAATCAATTTGTTTAAGATTTAAGATTAATCATTAAACAAAAATACAGTAAAGAAATACTAGTTTGGAGCACTAGTAGGTCATTTATTTGATCAAACCCTGTTTCTACGAAAAAGTTAGGCGAGTTTTTTGAAAACCGCTTGCATTTTTTTGTGCTGTTCTTCGGCAAGAGCCGGATCTACCAAGATGCGCCCGCTGTGCTCGTCAGTGATAACTCGTTTTCTAGCAGCGATCTCTACTTGCACTTGAGGCGGAAGTGTGAAGAAAGACCCTCCTGAGGCCCCGCGCTCCACAGAAACTACGGCTAACTTATTAGCTACAGATGCTCTAATTCGCGAGTAAGCGTTTGAGAGACGCTCGTCCATAGTTGATTTGTATTCTTCAGAAAGTTTAACTAGCGCTTGCTCTTCTTTAGCAGTCTCTTCTAGTAGGGTATCGAGTTCAGCTTTTTTATGGTTGAGGTGCGCTTCTCTCTCTTCTAATTTTACTTTGCTCTGCTCTATGACCTCATTTTTCTGCTCAATTTTTACCTTAAACTCTTTGATGTGCTTCTCTGCTAATTGCATTTCAAGTTCTTGAAATTCAACCTCTTTGCTTAGAGAGTTAAACTCTCGACTATTGCGCACATTCTTTTGCTGATCGGTATACTTCTTTATAAGTGTCTTAGAATCTTCAATGGCATTTTTCTTAGTTGAAATTTGGCCATTAAGTGTTTCTATGTCTTCTTCATGCTTTGCTAAACGAGTCTTGAGACCTTCTACTTCGTCTTCCAAGTCTTCGACCTCCATGGGTAGCTCTCCTCTTAAGTTTTGAATGGTATCGATTCGTGCATCAATTAACTGCAGGTCGTAGAGTGCTCTTAGTTTCTCTTCGACACTCATTTCTTTAGCTTTAGCCATAGGTATAGTACTTGACCGGATTGGTGTTGAGTTCTGATAAAGTGACGGCAAAATTAGGAAATTTTTCCCTAAGCTTTTGGGCTATTGCGTTTTTTGTAAAGCGCTCTGATTCGTAATGTCCGATGTCGGCCAATAAAAAGCCAGAATCTCCTTTGAAAAAGTCGTGGTACTTAAGATCGGCACTGACATAAGCATCTGCACTTTGTTCTTTAGCTTTTTCAATAGCAAAGGCTCCGCTTCCTCCAAGAACTGCCACTTTGTGAATGCTTTTATGGCCCAAGGCCGAGTGTTTTACTGCAGATGACTTGAATACGTGACTGAGTTGCGCCAAAAATTCTGCAGCGTTTAGCGGATTTGGCAAAAATCCAATTCTACCAAATCCGTAATGCTCAGCCTCAGGTATGAGTATTTGGCGCCGCTCTAATTTTAGCGCATCGGCCATAAGGTCGCTAACGCCTCCGTTTATTTTATCTAAAGCGGTGTGCAGGGCATATATCGCTATAGAGTGTTGTATGGCCTTCATTACGCTTCTCGACACATAGTTATCTGGAGTTATTTTTTTTAAACCAGAAAAAATAATAGGGTGAAAGCATACTATCATCGAAGCCCCTAATGCAATAGCCTCGTCAATTACCGATTCAAGAGCGTCATGGCAAACCAAAATGTGAGTAACTGGTTCGTCAGGGTTTCCCACCAATAGACCTACGTTGTCGAAATCTTCAGCGAGTTCGTTAGGAGCCCATAGAGCTAATTGATCGCAAACATCTTGCACACGCATACCAGAAATGAATTAACGGTTCTACGAATTTATCATAATTTCGCCGGGATGCCTTTTATTACACGTTTATTATGGCCCATATCGTTGGTTTACCAACTGGTAGTCTTTTTACGTAATGTCTTTTACGATTGGGGTTGGCTAAAAAGTTTCACGCCTAGCGTGAGCACTTTGGTGGTGGGAAATCTCTCGGTAGGCGGATCAGGAAAGACGCCCATGATTGAGTTTATTCTGCGCTATTGCATCGCAGATCACCGAGTAGCCGTAGTTTCAAGGGGCTATAAACGAAAATCTAAAGGGTTTAGACGCGTGTCTGAAAGCGACACGGCCCTCAGTGTGGGCGATGAGCCCCTTCAGCTCTATCAGCAGTTCAAATCACAAGTTGCGGTTGCCGTTGATGCAGATCGGCTAAATGCCATTGAACAGCTGCTCAATAACGAGTCACTCGATGCGGTTATACTAGATGATGCTTTTCAGCATAGACGCTTAAAGGCCTCTCTAAACTTATTACTTACCACCTATCAACAGCCGTTCTATGAAGACCGCTATCTGCCAATGGGCAGACTTAGAGATCATAAAAATCAATTAAAACGAGCCGATTTCGTGCTAGTGACTAAATGCCCAGAACAGTTGAGCAGGGCCGAGGCAGAAGCTATTAGGGCGCGAATTAACAGAAAGTGTTCAAAAGAAGTATTTTTCGCTTGCATTCGATACAGTGAGCGGTTTTTGAGTCAGCTGCCTCTTTTGGTAAATCAACGCATTGCTTTGCTAACCGGTTTGGCAGATGCACAGCAGTTGAAGGAAGACTTGTTGCGCTTAGGGTTGACTTTTGATTTTTTCGAAAAGCCAGATCACCATCACTATACCGATTCAGATCTCGCAGTATTAAAGGGATATGAATGCGTACTTACTACTTCAAAAGATGAAGTTAAGTTGGCCCCGTTATGGAAATCTCACCTTCCTGAGCGCGTAATAGTTGAGGTAGAGCACCAGCTACTATTTGATTCCCACGCACAGTTTGTACAACGCATTGAAGAGGGCTTGTTTGATCGAAAACCCGCAGAAGGTTAATCTATATGCTTGTGTGCTTTGTACGAAGAGCGCACTAAAGGGCCGCTTTCTACGTGTCTGAATCCGAGTTCTAATCCAAAGGCTTCATACACCTTGAATTGTTCGGGAGTTATAAACGAAGAGACAGGTAGGTGTTTTTTTGATGGCTGCAGGTACTGTCCGATAGTTACCACGTCAACATCAACGGATCTCAAGTCTTTTAGGGTCTGAAAAACCTCTTCTTCGGTTTCGCCCAACCCAAGCATTATGCCCGATTTGGTGCGTCGGGCCCCAGCTGATTTTAGGTAGGCCAAAACCTCCATGCTTCTTTCGTATTTCGCTTGAATGCGAACGGATCTAGTAAGCCTTTTTACCGTTTCTATATTGTGCGAGATAACCTCTGGTGCTGCAGCTATAATGCGGTCTAGGTGCTCTGTTATGCCTTGAAAGTCTGGAATCAATGTTTCCATAGTGGTATGAGGATTCATACGTCTGACGGCGCGAATGGTCTCAGCCCACAGAATAGACCCCATATCTTTAAGGTCATCTCGGTCTACCGACGTTAGTACGGCGTGTTTGATACCCATCACTTTTATAGAGCGCGCCACTTTTTCGGGCTCGGCATAATCTACCTTTTCGGGTCTGCCCGTTTGTACGCCACAAAATCCGCAAGAGCGCGTGCAGATATTGCCTAAGATCATAAAGGTCGCCGTTCCTTCGCCCCAGCATTCTCCCATGTTTGGACAACTTCCAGAGGTACAAATGGTGTTGAGGTTATAGGTGTCGACCAACGATCTAAGTTGCTTGTATTTCTGACCTGTTGGTAGGGTTACTCTGATCCATTTAGGTTTAGATACCCGTGTTTCTTCAGATTTATTTTCTACGGCAGATTCCATGCGACAATTTTTATCAAAATTAAGGGATATTCCTTAGAATTTCAGCAAGACTTCGCCTTGCCCTAAGAAGGGAAACCTTAATGTTGTTTTCACTTTCATCTAGCTGTGCAGAAATCTCGCGAATAGAGTTAGATTCGAAATAAAATAGTTCTATAAGTTGCCGGTATCGCGGATGGAGTTTTTGAATGTGCTCTATTAGCTCGTATTGGCTTTGCTCATGAATAAGCTGGTCTTCGTGATTTGGACTGTCATCGAGCACTAATTCGGTATCGGCATTGAACCGCTCTTCGGTTCGTGATCTATTTCTAGCGCGAATAAGATCTATGTGTAAATTTTTGGAAATAGATATGAGCCAAGTATTAAATTGAAAGGTGGCATCGTAGCTAGTCAACTTTTCAAAAGCGCGCGAGAAGGTTTGAATGGCGATGTCTTCTGCGTCTAATTCGTTTGCAGTGCGCTTGAGCAAGAAGAAGTAGACCTCTTGCCAGTGCCTATTAAGTAGAGAGTTAAAGGCAGATTGATCCCCGTTTAATGCCCGATCGATGAGCGATGTGTTAGATTCTGTATTCAAAATCGCTAATTAACCGCTTCCTTTTTACACATTTCGCTAGGAGTTTTTCCGCAATAGCTGCAGTTCTCTCCGTCTTTATTTAGAAAGGGGCTTTGGCTGGCGCAGGTGCCCGAGAATTTTCCGTCTTTTTTGGCCCAAAGCTTTATAGCTATGCCCGCAAATGAGAGTAAGAGTAAGCCCGCAGTGAGTAGAACTAATTTCATCTTACGAAGGTACGCACTCTGCTAGAAAATAGTAACCTCTTCTTCGAGTTCGATGCGGTAAGTTTCTGATACGCGTTGTTTGATGTGGGTGCTTAGATCAAAAAGTTCCTTTCCACTTGCTCCCCCTGTATTTACTAGCACAAGGGCTTGTTTGTCGTGAACGGCGGCTTTACCCATTTTGAAACCTTTCAAGTGTAACTGGTCAATAAGCCAGCCGGCGGCCACCTTAAAGCTTCCGTTGGGCTGAGGGTATATAGGCGTTTCTGAGTTTTGCGAAAGTAGTTCTTTAGCCTTCTCGGAAGAGATCACTGGGTTTTTAAAGAAGCTACCTGCGTTTCCAATGACCTTGGGATCAGGTAATTTTGCCTTTCGAATAGAACAAACGGCCTCAGCAACAGCAAGGGGGCTAATAGGTGTTGTTGTTTGGGCCTGGGCAAACCAATCTTGCAAAGGGGCGTAAGTGATATTTATAGAGTGCACATTTCGGCTCAATCTAAGCGCAACCTCTGTAATTACGTACTGGTCTTTGAGTTCATTTTTGAAAACTGAATCGCGATAGCCGAACGCGCATTCTTCAAAGGCGAATGTTCTTTCTTCTAGAGTTGTTCGATGCATCGCTTTACACCATTCAAACACATCCTTAAGCTCAACGCCATAGGCTCCAATATTCTGAATGGGAGCTGCTCCCATTGATCCGGGAATTAGGGCAAGGTTTTCTAATCCGCCTAGTCCTTGCTGTAAAGACCACATCACCAATTCGTGCCATGGCTCTCCGGCCGCAGCGATTAGTAAAGCCTCAGTTTCTGAAAGTAGTTTAACCTGTTTACCCCTCCAACGCACAAGCGCTACGTCATAAGGGTAGTCTCTGGTAAATAGCACATTGCTGCCTTGACCTAAAAAGAGATAAGGCTCTGATACATGTGATTCAAGAAATAGACGAAGCTGAGCTATAGAGCTCAAAGAGTGAACCGATCGGGCCTTAGCGCCGACCTTAAAGGTGTTGTAATCGGTTAGTAAAGGCACTGAAGTATTCATGAAATTAGGCCAAATAGGCCTCTAGGCCCTTTTCGAGTATGTCTACGGCTCTTTTTAGTGCGTCGATCTCGAGCACATAAGCGATGCGTACTTCATCTTCTCCCAGTCCTTTGGTGCTGTAGAATCCGGCCGCGGGCGCTACCATAACCGTTTCGTTATCGAGCGCGAAATGTTCTAGAAGCCACTGCGCGAAGTCTTCTGCGCTCTTCACCGGCAACTTGACGATGCAGTAGAAGGCTCCCTTTGGAACCGCGGTTTGTACCCCTGGAATCTTTTGTAAGGCTTGCACTAAAAAATTTCTTCGGGCGCTGTATTCTCTGAGCACTTCTTCGAAGTAGTGTGCTTCGGTATCTAACGCAGCTTCACTGGCAATTTGTGCATAGGTAGGAGGCGATAATCGGGCCTGAGCAAATTTAAGTACGGCTGCTCTTAACTCGGAGTTTTGTGTAACCACAAAACCGATTCGCGCTCCACACATACTGTAGCGTTTAGATACAGAGTCGATAACCACCACATGCTCTTTTAACGCATCAAACGAGAGCATAGAATAATGTACAGCTCCATCATAGACGAATTCGCGATACACCTCGTCAGATAGTATAAAAAGATCGTGTTTTAAAGCAATCTGGGCTAACTGAGTTAATTCTTCTTTACTGTAGACATAACCAGTCGGATTAGACGGATTACAGATAAGAATCGCCTTAGTTCTTGGGGTAATAAGTTTTTCAAATTCTCCAATGCTAGGCAGTGAAAATTGGGTATCGAAGCTGCAGGTAATCGGAACAATTTTGATATTATGAGCCCCCGCAAACCCGCTATAATTGGCGTAAAAGGGTTCGGGAACTATGAGTTCGTCATTAGGATCTAGAAGTGCGCCTAGCGCAAATGAAAGACCCTCAGAACCACCTGTAGTAACGACAATATCTTTGGCCCTCACCTTGAGGTCTAATCGCTGGTAATAGTTAGCGATCTTTTCTCTAAAAACTTCTGATCCTTCGGTGCGGCTATAGGCAAGCACGTCAATTTTAGCCTCTCGCACGGCGCGCAACGCCTTTTCGGGGGTCTTAATATCTGGTTGACCTATGTTGAGATGATGCACGTGAACACCTCTTTTTTTGGCGTCTTCTGCGTACGGAACTAATTTGCGTATGGGAGAAGAAGGCATATGCATGGCCTTCTGAGAGATGCTAGGCATATCTTTTTACCTCAAAGGTAAGGCAATTTAGTCTTCGATTCTTCCGGTTAAAGAGATCACCGAAAGTCCATTAACAGCGTTGGTGACTAGAGTGATTGTTTTGCGAAACGGTCCATTGAGATTCTTTAAGTCAATGGTAAAGCCAATACTATCCATAGCCCCAGCAGCTAATTCAGTTGGAAAATAAACCACTTCGTACCCAAAACTAGTGCGTGCCTCGCTGATAAGTAGGGTTTGATCTCCGTTGTTCTTAAATGTAAAAAACAACGGCTGCTTACTTTTCTTGGTTAGTGTGCCGCATTGTACTACGGTCTCACCTGTTAAGAGAACAAGATCTTGCCCATAGCATACCCCCGACATAAAAAGGGTTAACATGCTGATAACTAAAGTTTTCATAAAGCAAGTGATTAACTTAATTATTTTAAAGCTACCCTTATAGTTCAAGAAAGCAAATAACTTTTAGTTATGATATGATGTTTCCTATTTTTGTCGCTTAGCAATAAGTCATCAAAATCACTATACAGTTTTGGAAACAGCCTATAATCCCAGTGCAATTGAATCAAAGTGGTATGCCTACTGGTTAGAACGCAAACTGTTCGAATCTAAAGTAGATGACCGTGAGCCTTACACCATTGTAATTCCGCCACCCAATGTAACGGGCGTGCTGCATATGGGGCATATGCTTAATAATACTATTCAAGACGTACTTATAAGACGCGCTCGTTTGCAGCAGAAAAACGCCTGCTGGGTTCCTGGAACAGATCACGCCTCTATTGCGACAGAGGCCAAAGTGGTAGCTCGTTTAAAGCAGCAAGGAATTGCTAAAGAAACCCTGAGCAGAGAAGAATTCTTGAAGCATGCCTGGGACTGGACTGAAGAATACGGAGGAGTCATTTTAGCGCAACTCAAGCGGCTAGGCGCTTCTTGTGATTGGTCTAGAACGACCTTTACCATGGACCAGCACATGTACGACTCGGTAATTGAGGTGTTTATAGACCTCTATGAGAAGGGCCATATTTATCGCGGATACCGCATGGTGAATTGGGATCCAGAGGCAAAAACCACCTTGTCAGATGAAGAGGTAATTTATCAAGAGCGTGAGGGAAATCTTTATTACATACAATACGCTTACACAGACGGTTCGGGGGCGCTTACAGTGGCCACTACCCGTCCTGAGACCATTTTTGGAGATGTAGCTATCTGTGTAAATCCTGAAGATCCGCGCTATAGCGACAAGCTCGGAAAGACTGTTTTTGTACCTATAGTAAATAGAGAAATACCTATAATTTCCGATACTTATGTAGACGCTGAATTTGGAACGGGCTGTTTGAAAATAACCCCAGCACACGACCAAAACGACAAGGCTATTGGCGATAAGTATAATCTCGAGATTATTGACGCCCTTAATAGCGACGCTACCTTAAACGCACATGCCTTGCATTACGAAGGGTTAGACCGCTTTGAGGCACGCCCCAAAATCGCCGAAGAACTGCAGGCATTAGGGTTGCTGCTTAAGGTAGAAAAGCACTTGAACAAGGTGGGTACTTCAGAACGTACAGGGGCTGTTATAGAACCTAGATTACTCGACCAGTGGTTTTTAAAGATGGAAGAGTTGGTAAAGCCCGCCATCGATGCGGTATTAAAAAATGGGGAGATCAAGTTACACCCCTCAAAATTCGACAATACCTACAAGCACTGGCTAGAAAATATTCGCGATTGGAATATTTCTAGGCAACTTTGGTGGGGACAGCAAATTCCAGCCTTTTATTACGACAACACCTTTGTAGTGGCCAAGAGCCTTGAAGAGGCCCTTGAAAAGGCAAACGAGCGTGCAGCCGAGCAGCAAAGTAATAAGCGCTACACCGCTGCTGATTTGCGGCAAGATGAAGATGTATTAGATACGTGGTTCTCTTCCTGGTTGTGGCCGATTAGCGTGTTTAATGGAATACTTGAGCCCGATAATAAAGAGATCAATTATTACTATCCGACCTCAGACCTGGTTACGGGCCCGGATATTCTATTCTTTTGGGTAGCACGTATGATTATTTCGGGCTACGAATACCGCAAGACCTATCCGTTTAAAAACGTTTATTTAACCGGACTGGTGCGTGATAAGCAAGGGCGTAAGATGTCTAAGTCTCTGGGAAATTCTCCAGACGCGCTGGGGCTCATTGATACGTATGGAGCCGATGCAGTTCGCGTCGGATTACTGTTAAGCTCAGCCGCCGGAAACGACCTTCTCTTTGATGAGTCTTTATGTCAACAAGGTCGAAATTTTGCCAATAAAATTTGGAATGCTTTTCGACTGATTACGAGCTGGGAGGGGGCTCCTATTGCTCAACCCGAGGCAAACAAAATTGGTATAGAATGGTTTAACTCACAGTTTAACAGCACGCTCGACTTTATTGAAGATCAGTATGCCAAATACCGCATCTCTGATGCGCTTATGGCTCTTTACAAATTGATTTGGGATGACTATTGCTCGTGGTTGCTTGAATTGATAAAACCAGCCTACCAACAGCCTGTAGATGAAGCTACTAAAAAAGAAGCTTTTGAGCTTATGGAGCGTTTACTAGTGCTGTTGCATCCATTTATGCCTTTCTTAACCGAAGAACTATGGCAGCAGCTAGATGCTAGACCTGAAGGGTCCTCTATTTGTGTAGCACACTGGCCCCAATCTGGTCCAATAAATCAGCCACTTATTGGTCGTTTCAACCACACCCAATCCCTTATTTCAGCGCTGCGCACTATGCGTAAAGAGAAGCACATAAAACCCAAAGAAATACTTGAAATACAAACTCAAAAATCCGATCACCTACTGGTAATTCCTGAGGTGTTATCTAAATTGGGATTCACCTCATCTATCGAAATAATAGAATCCGCTGGTGATAATACGCTTAGTGTACGTGTAGAAACCACCGAATACTATATTCCGTTCGGGACACAAATAAATGTAGAAGAAGAAGTGGAGAAGCTGCAGAAAGAATTAACGTATCAAAAAGGGTTCTTGGAGATTGTAAATCGAAAGCTTACTAATAAGCGTTTTGTTGATGGTGCTCCAGACGAAGTGGTTGCGGCAGAGCGCAAAAAAGCAGCAGATGCTCAAGAGAAGATACAAACTATTGAAATTACCCTTTCTAAATTAGGATAGCTTTGCTATAGGGGTATTGAATCCCTTTACGATTTGACCCTCAACGACCGTTATTTCTGCATTTAGGGGCAGAAAAACGTCAATTCTAGAACCAAATTTTATAAAACCTGCGTCGGCTCCTTGCTGTGCATGATCTCCTTTTTTAGCATAGTTAACTATTCGCCTAGCTAAAGCCCCAGCGATCTGCCTGTAAAGCACCTCATGGCCTTGTTGGTTGCGAATAACAACGGTAGTGCGCTCGTTTAGCGTACTTGACTTAGGATGCCAGGCCACCAAATATTTTCCGGGATGGTACTGCGAATAAACTACCTCTCCGTCGCAAGGGTATCGCGTGACATGTACATTCAACGGCGACATAAAAATAGATACTAGGAGTCGCTCGTCATTAAAAAATTCGTCTTCACTTACTCGTTTGATTTGCACCACTTTTCCATCGGCTGGAGCTGCAATAGTCTCCTCGCTATGCGCGGCCTCTCTTTTAGGGTTTCTGAAAAATTGCAGCACTAAAATCCAAATTGAAGCGCCAATTAGTGTCGGAATGAATTGAAGAATCGGATGGGCTATGGCAGTGGATATCCACCATAGGGCGGCGAATAAAACAGAGGCAATGAGTATACTGGGGTATCCTTCTTTGTGAAACATAGAGGTTTTATTAAGGTAGTATAAACTGCAAGTAAATATAGGTAAATGGAATGCTAAAAATAAGGCTGTCAATACGGTCCATAATGCCCCCATGCCCTGGAATCAGACGCCCGGAATCTTTTCGCTGGTACATTCTTTTAAGCTTTGAAATGACTAAGTCTCCAAGATGAGCGCTTACACTTATCAATGCACCTAAAGCTATTCCATGTATCAGTGAAAGCTTAAGTTCTAAAAAATGATTAGCCAGTACGGTACTCAGAATACAAAAGATAAATCCGCCTAAATAGCCTTCAAGACTTTTGCTGGGGGATATGCGGCTGACTTTGGTTTTTCCGATCTGTGACCCAATGAGGTAGGCAAAGGAATCATTAGCCCACAGAGCCAAAAGCACTCCTAAACAAAGCCATTGCCCATAAGAATATAGTGCATAGAAGCTTCCAATTCCAAAACTCATATAAAGAAGCGTAAAGAGCCAAAAAAAAGGAGGTGGCGTAAAGGAAGGTCTTAAACTAATTAACGAAAGGCAAGCTAGCAGAACCGCTATGTTCGCGGTCCATAGAAGTCCTAGTAATTGAGTGCTTATGGCCAAAAGTGTAAGGGCGATGATCACCGCCCAATAGGCGGGTTTGGATTGCATTTTCGCTAGCTCAAAGGCCGCCAATGCCGTTAGGGCAACTACAAATAACGAGAAAAGTACAGGGTATGGCGAAAGCACCGTTCCAATAAATAACAAAACGTATAATGCGCCACTCGCACTTCTTAGGATCAAGGTGTTCATTGACTAGTAGTCTTCAAGAAGCAGCAAATATAGGTTCTTCGTTTTTGACCCATAATGCATAAAATCGTCTTGGTTCTCTTCGGTGATCTTATTATTCTTAAACGAAGTGATTTTGGTAGGTAGAGGGGTTCCCTGGTAGCGCTGCTTAATAGATTTTAGCGCACTAGAAATCGAGCGTACAATTTGAGAGGTTTTCGCAAAAATGATTAGGTTTTCGGGGAGCTCTTCCTGTTTAATACTCTTTAGCTGGTTCGAGCAGACTAGCACCGAACCTTGATCGGCAATAAGGTGCTCGCATTCGGTGAAGAAAATCTTAGAAGCTGAGGCATCACGGGTGAGTATCAGCTGATCTTCGTGTGCCTTTTTAAGCATATCGCTAAAACACAACACCTGTTCTGCACGCCAACTATTTTCTTCTAAAATGGCGTCTAAATGCTGACTGATCTCTTCATTAGTGGTGCAGTATAGAAACTTTCCTTTATTCTTTTTGAATTCTTGAAGAAAAAGCAGATCGATCGCAGTTTCTTCTTGATTAGCGTCTTGAGGTTCTGGCAGAGCTTGCTTGCTTACCGTTTTAGTTGAACCAAAAAGTCGCTTTAAAAAATTCATACGCTCCGCTGCTAGCTTAAGACTTTTCTTCTGGCATACTTTGATCAAGGGCCGGAGTTACGTCTCCTTCGTTTGTTGATTCATTGCCCTCTTCGTTTACCGATTTTTCACTAGAAGTTGAGGTTTTATCTACTTTTTTGGGTTTTTTTCCCAAAGGCTCTTCAGGAACATCGAAGGGCCTTTTTCCGAATATATGCTCTAGATCGTCTTTGAAAATAACCTCTTTCTCCAGTAGACGATTGGCCAATGTGATTAATTTGTCTTTGTGCTCTTTAAGAATACTTATAGCTCGCTTGTATTGTTCCTCGATCATTTTAGAGATCTCGTCATCAATAAGCTTTGCGGTTACCTCGCTGTAGGGTTTGGTAAACCCATACTCATTTTGACCGGAAGAATCGTAAAAGGTAATATTGCCCAATTTCTCATTCAGTCCATAAATGGTAACCATTGCTCTCGCTTGCTTGGTAACCTTTTCTAGGTCACTTAGCGCACCGGTAGAGATGGTATCAAAAATTACTTTCTCGGCTGCGCGTCCTCCCATGGTGGCACACATTTCATCGAGTAGTTGCTCGGGTCGAACAATTTGGCGCTCTTCTGGTAAGTACCAGGCGGCCCCTAATGATTGCCCTCTAGGTACAATCGAGACCTTTACTAATGGAGAGGCATAGCGAAGCATCCAACTAACCGTAGCGTGTCCGGCTTCGTGAAAAGCAATAGTTTTTCTCTCCTCGGCGGTGATAATTTTATTTTTCTTTTCAAGCCCACCGACTATGCGATCTACAGCATCTAAAAAGTCTTGCTTGATAACTGCTTTGTGTTCGTTTCTTGCTGCAATCAGTGCTGCTTCGTTACAAACGTTGGCAATATCGGCTCCAGAAAACCCAGGGGTTTGTCTGGCCAAAAAGTCAACATCTAAAGCTTCAGCAGTTTTAATAGGGCGCAAGTGGACTTCAAAAATTTCTTTGCGTTCATTTAAATCGGGCAGATCTACATAAATCTGACGATCAAATCTTCCGGCTCGCATCAGTGCTTTGTCGAGCACATCGGCCCTGTTTGTAGCGGCAAGAACAATTACGTTAGTATTTGTTCCGAAACCGTCCATCTCAGTAAGCAGTTGATTTAAAGTGTTTTCGCGTTCATCGTTTGAACCCGTAAAATTGTTTTTTCCTCTAGCTCTTCCAATTGCATCTATCTCATCAATGAAGATGATCGCAGGTGCCTTGTCTTTAGCTTGTTTAAATAGATCGCGCACTCTAGAAGCACCCACCCCAACAAACATTTCAACAAAGTCAGAACCTGAAAGGGAAAAGAAAGGTACTCGAGCCTCTCCGGCAACGGCCTTGGCTAAAAGTGTTTTTCCAGTACCTGGAGGCCCCACTAGAAGAGCCCCTTTGGGTATTTTTCCGCCCAGAGCCGTATACTTATCAGGGTTTCTTAGAAACTCTACGATTTCTTGAATCTCTTCTTTAGCTCCTTCAAGCCCTGCGACATCTTTAAAGGAGGTACGCGTGTCTTTCTTTTCATCAAAAAGCTTAGCCTTTGATTTGCCAATGCTAAAGATTTGTCCGCCGGCACCACCACCCCCAGATCCTGACATTCTGCGCATAAGAAAAATCCAAACGCCGATGATTAAGAGAAAAGGCAGTATAGAAATAAGCAGCTCTAGCAGATAATTATTTTCTTTATCGTAGTCTAAAACCGTACTTAAACCGTATTCGATTTTCAGTTGGTTAATGTTGTTTTCAAAGTTCTGAAGGTCTCCGAAATCTAAAACGTACTGTGGGCTTAAAGCAGCAGACGGAATTAAAGGTCCGTCAGAAACTTTGCGGTGTTCTTCTTTGCTAAGGGCCTCAGCGGTTAGGTACACATTTGCCTGTCGGGTATTCGTTATAATGACCACCTTTGCTACATCTCCCTGCTTCATATACTCTTCAAGCTGCGAAGTGGTTGTTTTTTCGGTACTATTGAACGCCAATCCACCAAAAAGGTTGATCGCAATAAATACGAGAATGACCGTATATAAGATCCAACCGTATTTCGAAGGTTTTTTAGTGCTTTTACTCATAATGTCTTTTTGAATTTACCGATAACCACTTTAAGAATAAGTTCTCTCAATGGCGGTGAGCTTGGCATCTCCCCACAATCCCTCAATATCGTAGCGCTCTCTAATGTGCTTTTGAAAAACATGCACCACTACATCTACATAATCCATGAGCACCCATTCGCTATTATCGGTGCCCTCAACATGCCAGGGTTTAGTTTTGATAGCCTTGCTTACTTTCTTCTGTACAGAAGAAACAATAGCGTTTACATGAGTATTTGAAGTTCCATTGCAGACGATGAAAAAGTCACACACAGTGTTGTCTATTTCGCGCAGATCTAAAAGATTAATTTCTACTCCTTTTACATCCTCGACTCCATCGATGATTAAGGCAATTAGCTCGTCTGACGACCGTTGGTTTTCTTGCATTAAAACGATTTAATTTCGCAACACAAAATTAGCTTATTTTGCAGTGCTGCGTTATTCTTTCTCTCAAATACTCTCATAAAGATATTGTTAAATGACTATAATCAAACTAGATGCCATAGATTCAACTAGCAGCTATTTGTCAGCTTTATGGCGCCAAGGAATTTTTGCTCCGCCAGTTGCAGTCTATACGAGCCATCAGACAGCCGGAAGAGGTCGCCGTGGAGAGAAATGGCAAAGTGATCCTCATAAAAACCTCACAATCAGTTTTTTACTAGATTATTGTAGTAAAGATGCGGCACAGTCTTTTGCCTTAATCATGCAAACCTCATTGGTGGTAATGCAACTTTTGGAACAGCTCAAGGTGCCCGATTTAGCGATTAAGTGGCCGAACGACATAATGTCAGGCTCTAAAAAGATCTGTGGAATACTTGTCGAACGGGCACTAATGAGGTCCCAAAGCAGTCCGTTCGTGGTGGGAGTGGGTATCAACGTAAATCAGCAGCGGTTTGGCGCATTATCTCATGTCACCTCAGTAGCCTTAGAAACGAATCAGGTACATATTATAGACGATCTTGCTCGAAGATTGGCGGCTCTTGTTGAAGAGGTAATGACCCAACGCGTAGTTCTCGAAGACCAAGTGTATACCTCTCTTCTCATGCGCTTTGAGGAGTTGCTTTACCAAAAGGGAAATCACTGCGAAGTCTCTATTAATCAAGGTTCTTTCGAGACCGTAAAAATTCTTGGAGTTAATGAAGACGGAAGACTTAAGGTTCAAGATACGCAGTTACACTTGCGGTTATTGGATAGCGCCGAGACGCAGTTCAATTATGCCGCAAAATGTTGAATCGTCTTTGATGAGAGGGTTTCAATAAAACTAGTTAAGGGCGATTTGATCATCATACTGATCATAGGATTAAACGATCCGCTGAAATTTAGCGATAGCGTTGATTGCGCATCAGTTCCTCCAATAGTGACTGTTAATTGAAAAGGAAACTGCTCATTAGTAGATCCTAAAATAATGCGTTCGTTTGGAGTACGCTCTTCGAACTTAAGCACAATCTCGGGCATTCCTTTCAAGGCAAACTTGAAGGCATTCTCATCAATAACACTAAATACACTGGTGTTTTCGGGCATGATGTGTTCGAAATTTGAAACCTCAGATAAAAAGGTGTAGAGGTCTATTTTTGAGGCATTAACGCTTTTCTGTTCCGTAGATATTTCCATGATGTGGGAGGTATAGGTTAATTTGTTGAAGGGTTCCAATCAGAGGGGTTAGCTCGCCACTCGGCCAACAATTCTAGCTGTTCTACAGTGATCATGTCATTAGATTGGGCGAACTGAATAAGGTGGTTGTAATCACTAAGAGTCACTATCTTAAGGTCATTGGCCTCGAACAGTTGATTGGCCTTCTCGAAATTGTAGGTAAAAATAGCGGCCATTCCTTTAATTTTTGCTCCGGCCTCTTCTAGCGCTTCAACAGCTTTAAAGCTACTTTTTCCGGTAGAAATGAGATCTTCAATAACCACTACGTTTTGCCCTTTCTGAAGTAGCCCTTCGATTTGGTTCATACGGCCATGACCCTTTGGCTCCGGTCGCACATAAACAAAGGGTAGTCCCATAGACTCAGCGACCAATATACCCATGCCAATGGCTCCAGTAGCCACCCCAGCAATCACCTCAGGAGCGCCAAAATGTTGCTCTATTTTTCGCACAAATTCCTGTCTTAGGTAGTTTCTAACCGCCGGAAATGACAGGGCTAGCCTATTATCACAATAAATAGGAGACCGCATGCCTGAGGCCCATGTAAAAGGTGTTTCAGGATTCAGCTGAATTGCCTTTATTTGTAGCAGAAGCTCTGCCGTTTTAAAGGCCGTTTCTTTGTCAAAAATCATAGCGCGAATGTACGAAGTTTTCGTCAATGAGAATCGACTAGTTCTTCAGTCACATGCTTGTGTACAGCATGAAAAAACCAAAGAAATACGCTCTAAGAAAGAGCTTCGAGCTCTTGTTTCTTTATTGTTCGATAAATCCAAGAAAAGCTCCACCTATTTGCGATTTGAGAAGTCATCAGACCCTTTAGACCTTTTCAAAGATTGTTTCAAAGAAGTTATTGCTGCAGGCGGACTTATTCGCAATAAAAAACGCGAGGTACTTTTTATTTACCGCAATAATAAATGGGACCTTCCTAAAGGAAAGGTAGAAAAGAATGAAACCTTAGAAGAGACTGCTATTCGAGAAGTATGCGAAGAAACAGGGCTCCCAGAGGTTTCTTTAGGGCCTCAAAACGCGGTTACTTATCATTTGTTTAAGCGAAAAGGCGAGGTGCGTTTGAAAACGACCTTCTGGTACGAAATGCGCTCCGAGTATAGGGGTGCGTTGCATCCTCAATGCGACGAGGGAATTACAGAAGTGGTTTGGTTGAATGATGCAGAGCAGCGCGTAGCCTTACGCCATTCGTACAAAAATATCATAGCCCTTTTTAACGGTCAAGATTAGCTATCATTTCGCTTACTGTTTGGGGCACTAAGGCACTGATGTCTCCATGGTGTTTTAGTACATCACGTACAATAGATGAGCTTATAAAAGCCTTGTCAGATGCGGTGAGCAGAAAGACTGTTTCAATTTTAGCGAGGGTGCGGTTGGTGTGTGCAATGGCTTTTTCAAATTCAAAATCTGCCGGGTTGCGCAGCCCCCTGAGAATAAATTGCGCATCAATAGTATTGCAGAAATCTACGGTTAAGCCGGCATAGGTAGTAATCTCTATTTTTGGCTCATGGGCAAAAGTTTTGTGTAGAAAATCTAGCCGCTGCTCTAGGCTAAAGCGGTATTTTTTTCACTGTTCTCCCCAATAGCAACCACCAAATGGTCAAAAAGAGAAAGGCCCCTTTGAATGATGTCGTAATGCCCAAGGGTTATAGGATCAAACGATCCCGGAAATAAGGCCTTTTTCATGTTAGAAAGGTACAAATTAATCGTTGAGTGCTTGCTCAATCATTGTCTCAAACAATTCAGCAAGTGAGAGCCCAGCTGCCTTCACCTGTTGCGGAATAATACTTTGTTTAGTGAGTCCGGGCGTGGTGTTTATTTCTAACAAATGCGGGATTCCGTTGACAAGGATAAATTCAGATCTTGAAACCCCCCTTAAATGGAGGTGTTTATGCAGTTTAACGGCCCACTCTTTCGCACGGTCTATTGGTGCTTCAGGCAGTGGGGCAGGAGTAATCTCTCTAGAGGCGCCGAGGTATTTGGCCTCAAAATCGAAAAAGGGGTTTTCGGTTTCAATTAAAGTAACGGGTAATGCGACAAGTTCGTCTTTGAGTTTAATGACCCCTACGGTAATCTCAGGCCCAATTAAGGCCTCTTCAATAAGTACCTCTTTGTCTATTTCTGAAACACGGTCAATGGCTGCCAGCAGATCTTCTGGCTCACTTATTTTTTCAATACCAAAACTGCTACCAGAGCGATTGGCTTTTACAAAAACAGGTAGTGTTACAGCTTGAAGTATGGCATAAAGGTTTATGGGTTCGCCCTTAGTCACCGCAAATGACTTGGCTACTGGTATTTCGAGGTGCTGTGCTATTCGTAAAAGATCGCGTTTGTTGAAGCTCAAGGCCGAAGCGTAATGGTCACTGGCTGTTTGTTTGATTCCAAGTAGCTCGAAGTAGGCTGCGAGCACCCCGTCTTCTCCTGGGGTGCCGTGAATGGCGTTAAAAACGACATCAAAACGAATACGCTTTTCATCTAAGGTGAAACTAAAGTCGTGCCGATCAATCGGAATGCGCCTTTCATTCATCAAAACATCCCACGAGGCTTTATTCACATCGACGCGAAAGACTTCAAATTTCAACCGATCTAGGTGTTCACAAACATGCGCTCCGCTTAACAGTGATATTTCTCTTTCTGCCGAGAATCCCCCCATTACTACTGCTACTTTTAAACGCTCTACGTTTTTGGCCATGTTCAAGATCTTGACGCATGAAAAGTACTAAAAATCACCCCTTTTTCTATCTTTGCTCCTTGAAACTTTCTCTATGAAGAGGCTGATCTCTTTCTTTACTTCAAGAATTTTTTGGATTCAATTGGGCCTCGCCGCACTACTCGTCTTCTTGCTAGTAGGCCTTACTGGTTGGAGGCTATCCCGTTATACACAGCATAATCAAGAGGTGAGTGTTCCAGATTTAAGCGCAAAATCACTAGAGGAGGTAGCTGACGCACTTAACGCTTTGTCTTTGAGGTATGAGGTCTATGATACTATCGCATTTAGTGCTGATTTTCAGCCGTTTGCGGTTAGGGAGCAGAATCCAAAACCCTTCGAAAAAGTGAAGTCAAACCGAAAAATTTACCTGGTTATAAATCGGGGTGACTACGAGCGTATTGCGTTGCCCGAAGTAATACAATCTACAGAACGAAATGCCAGAACCAAACTGGCTACTTTAGGATTAAAGGTGAATGACTCTGCGGAGTATATAGATGCCATTGGCAGAAATATGGTCTATGAAGTACGGCTAGGTAAAGCTCCTGTTCAAACAGGAGCCTTATTGGGTCAAAACGATGTACTCACCTTGGTCTTAGGAAATGGAAAGGACAGTATTGAATGAGCGAAGATCGGCACGAATTATTCGAGGAACTCCCCGAAGCTGAAGCGCTTCACGAACACTACGCCTTTGAAGCGGCTAAAGGACAAGAACCCCTTCGGGTAGACTTGTTTCTGATGAATTTCATTGAACATGCAACGCGTACAAAGATTCAAGCGGCGGCCAAAAATGGCAATATTTGGGTAAATGAAAATCCGGTAAAACAGAATTACAAGGTTAAGCCTTACGATGTGGTGAAGGTGCTTTTTGAACATCCGCCATACGAGCATCTATTAGTTGCCGAGGCCATACCGATTGAGGTGGTCTATGAAGACGATCAAGTGGTCGTTGTTAATAAGCCTGCCGGAATGGTCGTTCATCCGGGTCATGGTAACTATTCAGGCACTTTGCTCAACGCGCTTATGCATCACTTTGAAGGGCTGCCCTTGAACGCCGACGATCGTCCGGGGCTGGTACACCGAATTGATAAAGACACTTCAGGTCTTTTAGTGGTAGCAAAAACCGCCACCGCATTGGTACACTTAACTAGGCAATTCTTTGAAAAGACTTCGAAACGAGAATACATCGCACTGGTTTGGGGAGCATTTGAAGAAGAGAAAGGAACCATCGAGGGGGCTATTGGCCGAAGCTATAAAAATCGCCTGCAGATGGATGTTTTCGAAGACGGATCTTACGGAAAACCAGCCGTCACTCATTATGAGGTGATGGAATCGTTTAGGTATGTAAGCCTTGTCAAATGTATTTTAGAGACGGGGCGCACTCACCAAATCAGGGCGCACATGAAACACATAGGGCACCCCTTGTTTAACGACGAGCGTTATGGCGGAAACGCCATACTCAAAGGAACCACCTTTACCAAATACAAGCAGTTTGTTCAGAACTGTTTTAAAGTGCTTCCTAGACAGGCGCTTCATGCGCGAACTCTGGGCTTTGAGCACCCAGTTACTGGAAAATTCTTAACTTTTGAGTCTGAATTGCCCGACGATTTTGTGGCCTGCATTGAAAAATGGAGGTCTTACACAAATGCCTAATAACGCTATGAAAATTTTACTCTCGCCTGCCAAATCTTTAGACTTTGAATCTCCGCTTCCTGCTCTTGCGCCTTCCGAGCCGCGTTTTTTAGAGCAGACCAAAATGGTGCACCGTGAATTGAAAAAACTCAAGGCTAAAGACCTTCAGCAGCTCATGCATATTTCGGCCGATTTGGCCGCACTCAATGCGGAGCGGATTGAGGCCTTTTCAATGCCGTTTACTACTGAAAATTCACGTCCGGCGGTTTACGCCTTTGACGGAGATGTATACAAGGGGCTAGACGTGTATAGCTTAGGTGCTGATCAGGTAGAAGCCATGCAAGAGCGACTGCGAATTTTGTCTGGACTATACGGAATGCTTCGCCCACTTGATCTTATTCAGCCCTACAGATTAGAAATGGGTACGTCTCTGTCAATTGCTCAATCGCGCTCACTCTATGCATTTTGGACAAGCACACTCACCAAGGCCCTCGAGAAAGAACTCGGCCCAAATGAACTGGTGGTTAATTTGGCTAGCAAAGAATACAGCAAAGCGGTTGCGTTAAGCAAACTGAAACAACCCGCAGTGCATCCTGAGTTCAAAGACTTTAAAGACGGAAATCTCAAGATCATTTCCTTTTACGCTAAACGCATGCGCGGAGTTATGGCGCGATACCTAGTTGAGCTTGAAAACCCAACACTTGAGGCCATTCATGCCTTTGAGGCAGAGGGCTACCGCTTAGATGCGGCGCAGACCAAAGACGCTCTAAAACCGGTATTTACCCGTTAGACTGAAGGGCTTCATTGCCCATTTTGATCAGCACGTAAAGCAGGTAGACAAAAGGAGCTCCGTGCATGACTAGATCAAAGTAGTCTAGGGCTTGCATTCCATTGGCTCCGCCCATTACCCAGCGCACTTTTCCAATGATGTGGGGCTCTGACGAAAAGGGCAAGAGACCTGGAACCACGCAAAAAAGCAATGCATTTAACAGTGAAGACTTGTATTTCTTAAACATGCTTGGCATTTAGGGCATTAATAAAATCAGCTATGTGTTGTGTGCCTCGTTCTTCGAGATGTCTTATAAAGGCAGAGCCGATGATGGCCCCTCTTGAGTACTGGCTGGCTTGACTAAAGGTGTGTGCATCGGCTATGCCGAATCCGACAATGGTCTCGACCGATAAGTTCATGTCGGCTATGCGCTTAAAATAGGCCATGTTCGATTCGCTAAAACCTGCAGTGCTTCCGGTGGTGCTCGAAGAACTCACCATATATATGAAGGTATTACTCGCGGCTTCAATGGCTCTAATTCGACTTTCACTGGTTTGAGGGGTGATCAAAAAAATCATGGATAGCCCATGGCGCTCAAATATCGTCTGGTAATCGCGGGTGTATATCTCTAGCGGAAGGTCAGGCAGTATGAGACCGTCTATGCCCGCCTTTTCGCAGGCTTCGCAGAATTCGGCCACACCAAACTGAAGCACAGGATTAAAGTACCCCATTATAATCAGCGGAATAGACACGCTGTCGCGTATACCCTCAAGCTGTTCAAATAGCACTTTGGTTGACATGCCGTTTTCTAAGGCCTTGGTAGAGCTCTGCTGAATAGTGGGGCCATCGGCAAGCGGATCGCTAAAAGGCAATCCTATCTCTATCATATCTGCACCTGCGGCCTCTAACGATTGAATAACCTCAACGGTGTCGTTTAAGGCCGGAAATCCAGCGGTGGCGTAAATAGAAACGAGCGGCTTTTCTTGCTTAAATGCGCGTTTTATGCGGTTCATAGGTCGAAGTAATTGATGTAGGTTTGAAGGTCTTTGTCTCCTCTTCCCGATAAATTGATCACGACTATATCGTCTTTTTTACAATCTAGCTGATCGAATACGGCAAAGGCGTGCGAGGTCTCTATGGCCGGAATTATACCCTCTAGTTTGGCTAGCTCTTGCCCCGCGGTCATAGCATCGTCATCAGAGATAGAAATAAACTGAGCGCGTTTGCTCGCATAGAGGTGAGCATGCATGGGGCCCACTCCGGGGTAATCTAGGCCCGCCGAAATAGAGTAGGGTTCGGTGATTTGTCCGTCGGAGGTCTGCATGAGCAGGGTTTTGCTGCCGTGAATGATACCTACCTTTCCCAAGGCAGAAGTCGCGGCGCTATGCCCAGAATGAATTCCCTTTCCGGCGGCCTCGACGGCCACCAATTTCACTTGAGGTAGGTCGAGGTAGTGGTAGTAGATTCCGGCGGCATTACTTCCTCCGCCCACACAGGCAATGACGTAGTCGGGAAGCTCTCGCCCCTCTTTTTCGAGAAGTTGGGCTCCGATTTCTTCAGAGATAACCGATTGAAACCGGGCTACCATATCTGGATAGGGGTGTGGTCCGACCACCGAGCCGATGATGTAATGGGTGTCTACGGGGTTGTTGATCCAATCTCTAATGGCTTCGTTGGTCGCGTCTTTTAAAGTTTTACTTCCCGATTCGGCCGGGCGAACGGTGGCCCCCAGCAGTTTCATGCGGGCCACGTTAGGGGCCTGACGTTTGATGTCAAGAGCACCCATGTACACCACGCATTCTATTCCCATTAGCGCGCAAACGGTGGCGGTGGCTACTCCGTGTTGGCCGGCTCCGGTTTCGGCAATAATGCGTTTTTTACCCAGCGCCTTAGCCAGTAAAATCTGACCGATGGTGTTGTTTATTTTGTGCGCTCCGGTGTGACAAAGGTCTTCTCGTTTGAGGTAGATTTTTGTTTGGTATTTCTCCGATAAACGCGAGGCAAAAAAGAGCGGTGTAGGGCGTCCTACATAGTCTTTTAGCAGGGCCTTAAATTCGAGTTGAAACTCTGGCCTAGAGCTAATCTCAAGGTAAGTATTGCGCAGTTCTTCGGTGTTAGGGTAGAGCATTTCAGGGATGAAAGCGCCTCCAAACTCTCCGTAAAATCCGTCGGCATCTACGTGGTAACTCGTGGTTTTCATAGCGATTGAATTTGAGTGATGAAGTTAGCTAGTTTAGCGATGTCTTTTTGAGCGGGCTGGTGTTCGAACTTACTATTGAGATCTAGTCCGATACACTTTTCACTTGCTTTGTTCTTAAAAAATAGGTTTAGGTCGCCCAGTTGATCTAAACCGATTCCGCCGCTGAGTAAAAACGGACGAGTCTCTTGGTACGATGCTAACAGCGCCCAGTTAAAGGTGTGACCGTTTCCGCCGGGCAACCTTCCGGCTGCATCGAATACAAAGATATCGACACTTTCTGAATAGGCTGCCATGCGGCTAAAGTCGAAATGTTCATCAATCGAGAAGGCCTTAAAGATCAGCCCGCCAAAACGCTGTCTCAATTGGGCGAGCGCGGTAGGGCTTTCGTTGCCATGCAGTTGCACGCCGTCTAAATGGTACTTCTCAACCTGCGACATAAGCTCGTCGAGGCTGGCGTCTACGAAGACTCCTATGCGCTTGGCTTCTACAGGGATCTTCGAAGCAGCTTCTGCTGCGGCCCGATCGAGGTAGCGCGATGAGTGCTCCCAGAAAATGTGCCCGATATAGTCAACGCCTAGGGCGTCAATCGACTCGGATTGGTCGCGAACGCCGCATACCTTTATTTGCAGGGTTTTACTCATTGAAACAGTTGATTTATGGCTCTTAATGTCTGTGCCGGATGATCTTCTTTCATCAGGAATTCTCCGATTAAAAAGCCCTTGAAACCGAGCTTGTAGAGTCGTTCTATTTGCGCTAATTCGCTTAAGCCACTTTCGGCCACAGCCACTTGGGTCTTGTGCATTAGTGGCAGCAGTTCTTCGCCTAGGCTTAAATTGACCTCAAAGGTTTTTAGGTTGCGGTGATTAACCCCCAATAGGTCGATTTCGGGGGATTGTTTTTCTAACAGCTCTTCTTTGTCGTGTACTTCTAATAAGACCTCCATGTTCAATTCGTGGGCCAGCGCGCTGAGTTCGTCGATTTGATTTTTAGTCAGAACCGAGGCAATGAGTAGGATCACGTCTGCTCCGTATGCCTTTGCTTCATAGACCTGATACGGATCGTAGATAAAGTCTTTGCGCAATAGCGGTTTCTCTGTGTGATTACGGGCCGTGATTAGGTCGTCTAGACTGCCTCCAAAAAACACGGTGTCGGTCAAGATTGAAAGCACCGCTGCCCCTCCGCTATCATAGGCAGACACCATCTCTTGCACCTTTGATTGGGTGTTGATAGCCGCCTTTGATGGAGACCTTCTCTTGTGCTCGGCTATGACGCCTCCGCCTAAGAGCGCCGCTTTTGCCGAATGGGTTTGACGGTAGAAATACGCAAAGCTTTCTAGCGCCTTTACCGAGACCGCTTTCTTCTTGGCGGTTACCTCTACCACCTTTTGCTGCATTATTTGGTCGAGTATGCTCATAAGGCAGCGACTTTTTTGAGTGTGTTAAACGCAGTGAGGGCCTTCTTTTCTTCAAGCGACTCGCTGGCTCGCTCAAGGGCGCGGCCTATAGTAAGGTCTTCGGCGGTGGCTATAGCCAAAGCGGCATTGGCGAGCACCACTTGATTTTGAGCAGGCGTACCCTTTCCCTCGAGCACATTCATGAAGATCTGTGCGGAGGCCTGAATATCAGTTCCGCCCGCAATAGCTAAGGAATTTAAAGGATTAAATCCAAAATCTGAGGGTTCAATAAGGCGCTCGCCCTTTGGGCTTATCAATTTTGCTGCAGAGGTGAGCGACACTTCGTCATAGCCGTCTAAAGCATGTACGATGGTGTAGCGCATGTCGGTCTGTTGAAATCGATAGGCGTAGAGGCGGGCCAACTCTAGGCTAAAAACCCCCACGAGTTGTTTTTTCACCATTCCAGGATTGACCAGAGGCCCGAGCATGTTGAAAAAGGTTTTTACCCCTAAGGCCTTTCTGATCGGGGCTACAGCCTTCATGGCCGGATGAA
This sequence comes from Flavobacteriaceae bacterium, assembly GCA_018402205.1. GTDB lineage: Bacteria > Bacteroidota > Bacteroidia > Flavobacteriales > Flavobacteriaceae > UBA3478. The sequence continues at coordinate 433,573 of JAGYIX010000003.1, read as the reverse complement.
ATAACGGAGCGTGAAATACGCAAATATTCGCCTGGTCTAGGCAGCGCTTGAGTACCTCTAGATCAGGGGTAAAGCGGATGCCTAAATACTCCATTACATTGCTGCTTCCGCAGCTTGAGCTCACTCCGTAATTGCCGTGTTTGGCTACAGGCACGCCCGCTCCGGCCGTCACAAAAGAAGCCAAGGTAGAGATGTTAAAGGTGTCTTTTTGATCGCCCCCGGTTCCGCACAAATCAATGGGGTCAAAAGCGGAAACGTCTATGGACACGCAAAGCGACTGTAGAGCCTCTTGAAATCCGGTAAGTTCGTCTACGGTAATGCTGCGCATCATGAAAATGGTCATAAAGGAGGCCACTTGATGGGAATCGTAGGCTCCTTCTGCAATTTCAATGAGCAGTTGGCGCGATTCTTCTCTGCTTAGGCTCTCGTGGGCGATTAGGCGGTTGAGTACGTGCTTCATGACTGTATCCAATTCGTTAATATCTGGTATCCGTCTGGCGTGAGTACCGACTCTGGGTGGTACTGCACCCCGGTAAACGGAAGTGATTCGTGCGAAAACGACATTACGGTGCCGTGCTCATCTGTAGCGCTGACTATTAGCCCGGTGTCTTTAGATCCGGCCACTACCCAAGAGTGATAGCGCCCCACCTCAATTTGGGGGCCTAGCCCGCGGTAAATGGGCTGAGAGCTGTCTACTTTAATGGTATGAGCTCAATCCGTGATAGACCTCAGACAGGTTGATTAGCTGGTCTCCGAACGATTCAGCGATAGCTTGATGACCCAAGCACACCCCCAGAACAGGAATGGGATTGTCAAGGGTCTTGAGGTAGTCGATGGCCTCCATGAGCTTTCCGGCTTCAGATGGAATTCCAGGCCCCGGAGACAAGACGATGCGATCGTAATTTTTCAAGACTGAAAGCTCAAACTGATCGTTTCGAACGACCTCTACCGTGCACCCCAGTTCTTTCAGGTAGTGCACGATGTTGTACACAAAACTGTCGTAATTGTCGATGACTAAAATGCGCTGCTTTTTCATAGTTTTTCAGCCAGTTCTAGGGCCTTTTGAAGAGCCCCTAGTTTGTTGTAGGTTTCTTGAAGCTCATTTTCAGGAGATGAAGAGGCTACAATGCCTGCTCCGGCCTGGTAGTAGAGCGTGTTTTGGTGACTGAGAAAAGACCGAATCAAAATAGCATGGTTGTAATTGTCGTTAAAATCGAAGAACCCAATGGCTCCTCCGTAGTACCCTCTTTTAGTGGGTTCATAGCGATCAATCAATTTCAGCGCCATTGGTTTTGGGGCCCCGCTCAAGGTTCCGGCCGGAAACGTATCTGCCATGAGCTGCAAGGCCGACACATCTGGCTTTTTCTTGGCGATCACCTTAGAAACCAGATGAATCACGTGTGAGAAATACTGCACCTCTCTAAAGGTCTTTACCGACACTTCTTCAGCGTTTCTGCTCAAATCATTACGCGCCAAATCAACGAGCATAACGTGCTCGGCATTCTCTTTCACGTCTTCAGACAATTTTTTTGCCAGCGCCGCGTCTAGCTCATCGTTTCCGGTGCGTTTATAGGTTCCGGCTATGGGATGAATTTCAGCGATCGATTGCTGCACAATGAGTTGTGCCTCAGGCGACGATCCGAATAGCTTGAAGTTGGTGTAGTCGAAGTAAAAGAGGTAAGGGCTTGGGTTGATAGAGCGCAAGGCGCGGTATACGTTAAATTCATCGCCCTTGAACTGCTGCTCGGTACGCCTGGAGAGCACGAGTTGAAAGACGTCTCCACGTTGGCAATGCTCTTTGGCTTTCACTACTAGTTCTTTGAAAGCCTCGTCACTCATGTTGTAGGCCGTATCGCCTACGTTTGTGTACTCGTATGTGGTAAAGGTGGCCTCTCTCAGCAGCTTCTCAAGGACTTCTAGATTGTTGCTTTTCTCATCTTGGCTATGGCAAAATAGGTAGGCCTCGTTTTTAAAGTGATCAATAGCAATGATGTTCTGAAACAGGGTGTACTGCATTTCAGGCATATCAATACCAGGCTTGTCTAGATCGAAATCTACCTGCTCAAAATAACGCACTGCATCGTATTGAGTGTAGCCAAAGAGCCCGTTAGAGAGAAACTTGAATTCTGAAGGGTCTATCTCAAAAGACGAAGTGAATTGCTGAATAGAGGCGATGAGGTCTTCGGTTTGTGCAATCGCCTGCACAGTGGCATCTCCGTTTGGATAGGTTGCTTTAAAGGCACCTCTTTCAACCTTAAACGAAGCAATGGGGTTACAGCAGATGTACGAAAAGCTGTTTTCGCTAGTGTGGTAGTCGCTGCTCTCCAGCAGAAAACTGCCTTCAAACTGATCCCGTAATTTCAAGAAAATACTCACCGGAGTCAGCGTATCGGCGACAATCTTTCTGTACTGTGTATATAGTTTAAAAGTCATGAGGTATAAATAAAAAAGCCTGTCGTGATGACAGGCTCTAAAATTATGGATATAAGCATTGCATCACCGTCTGAATGTAGACCATGACCACCACTTAGAGATAAACTGATTTTTTAACATAAGGCCAAATATACAATTTGCACATAAAATGGCAAGACTATTTTAGGTCTTTGCTTAAATGATTTCAACTAGAACAGATGAGGGGACTCTCACCTTGGGCAGGTGCTGCGTGGCGTCTTCTGAAGATCGATATCCAAGGGCTAGAAATGCGGTAACTTTTAGGTGCTTTTCAGTCAACCCTAAAATTTCATTAGCCTTTTTTGAATCGAAGCCTTCTAAAGCACAACTGTCTAGTTTTAACTCAGCCGCTGCTTGCAGCGCACTCCCCAGCGCGAGGTACATCTGTTTGTCTGCCCAATGCGACTTTTGCTCGGTAGACCATGCGCCAAAAAGATTTTTTAAAAAGCTGCGGTACCCTTCAATTTTTGCAGGGTCTGCTTGCCTAATCTCTATAGTTAGATCTATATAACGGTCAATTAGATCCTCTGAGAACCCGTCGTAGTGCGCAAAAGCCAAAAGATGAGAAGCATCGCTAAATTGAGGTTGATCAAAACCTGCTGATCGCAGTTGCTCCCTTAGGTTTATACTATTCACTACCAACACCTTGAACGGCTGCAAGCCGTAAGAGGTAGGGGTAAGGCGTATAGATTCGAGAATCAGATGCAATTGCTCTTCAGACAGATTCTGATTAGTATCGAAACGTTTGGTGGCATACCTCCACAATCTAGAAGAGAGAAAAGATTCGGTTTTCATTGCTTAATTTTGGCGCAAAGGTACCTAAAACCTTAGTGGTGCTTTAGCTGTTTATGCATACTTACTTAAAATCTTCAGTTAGCTTAAAAAATGCGCTTTTTGCTTTTGCATTTACTTTAATCGGATGCCAGCCTTCAGGACGAGATCAAGACCTTTTTACCGAGATTTCTGTTAGCCACCTTACAACAGAAACAGCTATAGATACCATAAGTCGTGTTCGAATCTTTAATTTTTGGGCAAGCTGGTGCACACCTTGTATAAAAGAAATGCCCGATTTTGAAGCGTTTGCTAGTCGCCACAGTCAAGAAGTAGATCTTTATTTTGTGAACCTTGACCGCGAAGAGGTTTGGGAAACAGCCGTTGTAGAGGCCGCAAAAAACTTAGAGATTACGCATCCGATCTGGTTAGTGCATCAAACGCCAAATTTCGATTGGCGCATGGAGGTTTCTGATCAGTGGGTTATACCCGCTATTCCAGTAACCCTGCTTACCTATAAAGACCAAAGGGTCTTCTTTATGGGTGCAACACGCGAAGAAGATTTAGAAGCTGCGTTACTTGAGTTACACAACAACTAGTAAAGCAGCCCTTATATTTGTCAAAAATTTCAACTTTATGGATCTGACTCAAGAGCAGTGGAAAGAAAAGTTAGCCCAAACCAATAATGCCATTATTCTAGATGTGCGCACGGCACAAGAGGTGGCCGAAGGTAAAATTGAAGGGGCTCTTCATCACGACATTTTTAACCCTCAGGCTTTCATGGCGGCGGTAGATAGTTTTGACCCTTCTGCCTCTTATTTTGTGTATTGCCGTTCGGGAAATCGCTCAGGGCAAGCCTGTGCTGTACTGCGCTCAAAAGGAATTGAAAACGCATTTAATCTCACGGGTGGAGTGATGAGCTGGGACGGACCATTGGTCTAAAAGCGCTAATTTTACCTCATGCCAACATTTTTTCAGCGTTTACTGCATTTCTTTCAGCTATGGGGGTTCAGGGTGTGCCAGCGTTTAGGAGACTCTTGGGGCATTCGTCCAAAAGTAGTGCGACTAAGTTTTGTCTATCTTACCTTTATTACGCTAGGTTTTGGTTTTGCGCTTTATCTTTTTGTCGCTTTTTGGATGCGTATAAAAGACCTCGTTTACACTAAAAGATCATCCGTATTTGATCTGTAAACGAAGCACTGAATGCCTTTTGCACTGTAGTTTATTTTCTTTGTTAAATGATGCTTTCGTTGTTAAACTGTAAAATTTTTAGCATCTTCAGCGCTTCTTAAGAAGTTCAATTTCTTTTTCTGTGCACATGAAGCAAGCTTTTACACTACTCTCGACACTTTTATTTGTAAATAATCAGTTAAGTGCTCAAGAGAAGGGACTAGATCAGCGCATTGACGAGGCATTTAAGCCAATTTCAGATACAGTCACTAACGCTGTTTTCTTTGAGGTATTCGACACTCCTTTCGTGCTTATTTTACTGGTCGGAAGCGCGTTATTTTTTACCCTATACTTTAAGTTTCCTAATATCCGTCACTTTGGAACAGCTATTAATGTAGTTCGCGGCAAATACGATGAAGTAGACGCCCACAAGGCAGAACAGGCCGAATTAAATATTGTAGACGGAGATGTTGTAGGCACCATCAAAGACGAGTCAAAAGAAGGAGAGGTTAGCCATTTTCAAGCGTTAGCCACCGCCGTTTCGGGTACGGTCGGAAATGGAAATATTGCTGGAGTAGCTTTAGCCATTGCCTTAGGAGGGCCAGGTGCGACTTTTTGGATGATTGTCTGTGGATTGTTGGGTATGTCTACCAAGTTTGTAGAGTGCACCCTTGGAGTGCAATATAGAGATGTTGACGAAAATGGAGTAGTCTATGGGGGGCCCATGTATTTTCTTAAAAAAGGCTTAGCATCTAAGGGTTTCGCCACATTAGGTAAAGTTGTAGCGGTGCTTTTCGCTATTTTTTGCATAGGGGGTTCATTTGGAGGAGGTAATGCTGCTCAATCGAATCAAGCTACTATAGTACTAAAAGATCTTTTTGGCCTAGAGAGCGCCATGGCCGGAACCCTTATTGGAGTTTCCATAGCTATTTTGGTAGGTATTATAATTATCGGAGGTATTAAGCGAATTGCTGCTGTTACCGAGAAAGTGGTTCCATTGATGGCCGTGCTCTACGTATTGGCCTGCGTTTACATTATCGGATCAAATTTTTCTTACGTTGACGACGCTATAGGTCAAATCATATCTCAGGCGTTTGAGCCCAAAGCCGTTGGAGTTGGAGGAGTCATTGGCGTGTTGCTTATAGGATTTCGACGCGCAGCCTTTTCAAACGAAGCCGGAGCCGGATCGGCCTCCATCGCTCACGCTGCGGTAAAAACAAAGTTTTCAGCCTCAGAAGGACTTGTTGCGCTGCTTGAACCCTTTATTGACACGGTAGTGATCTGTACTATGACTGCCCTGGTAATAGTTATTTTTAATATGGGCGGTGTATTCGAATACGGAGGCGATGGAAGCGGGGTAGTCTACATAGAGGGCATACCCTATGAAGGCGCTGGAATCACTTCGCAGGCCTTTGCGAATTACATCCCCTTTTCAGACGTTTTTCTAACCATCGCCGTGGTTCTATTTGCGGTATCTACCATGATTTCATGGTCGTACTATGGCCTGCAAGCATGGAAGTTTCTCTTCGGTAGAGGAAAAGCGATGGATCTTACCTATAAATTTTTATTTCTTGTTTTCATTGTCATTGGTGCTGCTGCAAGTATGGACTCTATTTGGGCTTTTTCTGATGCTATGATTTTTGCCATGGTATTTCCGAATATGGTAGGGCTTTATTTCTTGTTTCCTGAAGTTAAACGCCAACTTAATCGATACTTAAAAGCCATCAAAGTGGCAAGGTAGCCTATGCCAAAGAAATCGCCCTTCTTCGTTTCTGCTGCAGAACGAACAGGGGTGATGTTTACCCTGCTTGCTTTATGCATTTTCAAGTTAATAGAGCCGACAATATTCCACTTGAGCACTGCAGTTTATGAACAGCCAATTGAATGGCTGGCATCGGATACAATTTATATTTCAGGAGGTCAAAAAGGATTTAAGGCTAAAACTCCTTACTCAAACGATGCCTCAAGCAAATACCGATCAAGCTCACACAAATTATCCACCTCAAAACCCTCCCCCGCGCATCTTGGGGATATCAATACAGCAGACACTACTAAATTGAAACGCATTTTTGGTATAGGTTCTGTTTTGAGCCAGCGCATCGTCAAGTATAGAAAGTATCTAGGGCACTTTGTAGCTATGGAGCAACTTGAGGAGGTTTATCACTTGCCCGATTCGGTTTACATAAAACTCAAATCACAATTTTCTCTTGACACTAGTGCCCTAAATAAGATAGCTATTAACAGCGCTTCTAAGGAAGAATTAAGTGCTTTACCTTATCTTTCTAGTCAAGAAATCAATTGGATTTTAGAGGTGCGTCGAGTACGTGGGGAGTTCAGAACAGAAGAAGATCTGACTAACTTATTTATTAAAACTTTAAACAAAAAGCCTTTTATTCTCTTATATTTGACCTTGTAAATTTCAAAGATATATGCTTACTGATTCCCTTCAGACCATGAATTTTGACCTTAGTGAAACCTGTCAAATGGTTGCCTCTTCGGCGGCTTCATTTGCCGACCAATACATAGCCCCTCATGTTCGTGAGTGGGATGAAAGGCAGCACTTGCCGCTAGATGTGCTTAGAAAGGCTGGAGAATTGGGTTTTATGGGAATTTTGGTTCCTGAAGCTTACGGAGGCTCAGCGCTAGGTTACCATGAGTATATAGTGATAATAGAAGAATTATCTAAGGTTGATCCGTCTATAGGGCTCTCGGTGGCGGCTCACAACTCGCTTTGCACGAATCATATTCTAGCATTCGGATCTGAAGCGCAAAAGCAACGCTATTTGCCTCGCCTTGCTTCTGGAGAGCATATTGGTGCATGGGGTCTTACAGAACACAACACAGGCTCCGATGCAGGAGGCATGAATACGACAGCCGTTTTCGACGGATCCAACTGGACTCTAAACGGAACAAAGAATTTTATCACCCACGGAAAGAGTGGAGACATAGCGGTGGTCATAGCACGTACAGGAGAAAAGGGAGATTCACGAGGAATGACTGCGTTTATTATTGAGCGAGGCACCTCAGGCTTTTTTGCGGGAAAAAAAGAAGATAAGTTAGGCATGCGCGCAAGCGAAACCGCCGAAATGATTTTTGATAACTGCGTGATCTCAGACGATCAGCGCATAGGAGAGGAAGGTGAAGGTTTTATTCAATCCATGAAGATTTTAGATGGTGGGCGCATCTCTATTGGAGCCCTTTCTTTAGGCATTGCCAAGGCAGCTTTTGAGGCATCAGTCAAATACAGTAAGGAACGCGTGCAATTTGGAAAACCAATAAGCGCTTTTCAAGGAATCTCGTTCAAGCTAGCAGATATGGCTACAGAAATAGAAGCGGCAGAATTGCTCTTGCACAAGGCGGCCTTTTTAAAGAATGAAAACCGCAAAATGACGCTAAACAGTGCCATGTGCAAAATGTTTGCCTCAGAGTTATGCGTTCGCGCTTCAAGTGAGGCCGTTCAAATACATGGAGGATACGGGTATACCAAAGATTATCCGGTGGAGAAATTGTATCGTGACGCGAAACTTTGCACCATTGGAGAGGGAACCACAGAAATCCAAAAGGTGGTTATTGCTAAAAATATACTTTAGTTCTTGCACTCTAATGCATAAAAGGTATATTTGCAGCCACCAAAAGAGAGGAGGTGCTTTGATATGTTAATAATTCCAGTTAAAGAAGGCGAAAATATTGATCGAGCGTTAAAACGTTTTAAGCGTAAGTTCGACAAAACAGGTACAATGCGTCAGTTGAGAACTCGCCAGCAGTTCACCAAAAAATCGGTAGAACGTCGTAAAGAGATTCAAAAAGCGCAGTACATCCAGAATTTAAGAGACCAAGAGGCTCAATAGTTTGTAACCGTTATACATGTTGAAAAGCCCGAAGCTAATGGCAGCCTCGGGCTTTTTTATTTAAATCGTATTTTGGTATCATGGATCCATTTGCGGAATACATTCGCTTTTTAACTACTGAAAAAAAGTATTCTCCTCACACGGTTAAGGCGTACACCTCAGACCTTAATGCGGCTTTAGAGTATTTCCGATTTACTATTGATTCAGGCCTTGAGCTCAACTCTTTGAGCTATGCGTTAATTCGAAACTATATAGCGTATTTAAATGCGCAGGGTGTGAGTGCGCGAAGTATCAATAGAAAAATGAGTGTACTCAACGGATATTTTAAGTTCGAGCGAAGAAATGAGCGTTTGATTCAAAATCCATTAGAAGCTCACAAAGCCCTAAAGACCCCTCAATCTTTAAGTATTCCATTTTCTGAAGATGAGATGGAGCATCTTGATGAACACTGGGCTAGTCAAGATACCGGTTTCTCGGGGTTGCGCAATCGCTTGATTGTAGAATCGTTGTACGCAACTGGAATGCGAAGGGCAGAACTCATTAATTTGAAGACCGTTGATTTGGATATGGAGCAGGGTGTCTTGAAAATTTTAGGCAAAGGAAAGAAAGAACGGCTAGTGCCAATGATAGGAACATTAGTCAATTTGTTTAAGGAGTATCTTCTGCTCAAGAAATTGCAATTTGAGCACCCTAGTCTATTTCTTTTCACTACAGATAAGGGTGAAAAGCTCTATCCAGAATTTGTATATCGTCTTGTAAATTCGTATCTTAAGGAGGTGTCCGTTAAACAGAAGAAGAGTCCTCACATGCTCAGACACACTTTTGCGACGCATTTATTAAATCGCGGAGCTGACCTAAATACCGTTAAGGAATTACTTGGCCACTCTAGTTTGGCGGCTACACAAGTGTACACCCATAGCAGTATTGAGGAGCTGAAGTCGGTTTACAAAGCATCGCATCCAAGAGGGGAACGCTTTTCTTCGTAAGTCGAACAGGGGGTATTCCCCTACTAATTTTTTTACCATGGTTGTACAGATGCATGCTGTTAATTTTAAAGCCGATGTTAAGCTCAAAAACTTTATTGAAAAACGCCTAAAGAAATTGGAACGCTTTTACGGAAAAATACTAGAGGCTGAAGTATTTTTAAAGGTGGAGAATACCAAAGAAAAGACCAACAAAGTGGCAGAGATTAAATTGGTAGTTCCTAAAGGCAAGCTCTTGGTGCGGAAGCTATCAAACAGCTTTGAAGAAGCTACCGATAAAAGCGTAAAAGCGTTGGCCAGAATGGTGAAGAAAAAGAAGACCATACGCGGATTTTAGCCACGTATAAAATTGTTTCTAATTGTTTTGATAAAAAAAATAATTAGCTACATTTGCAGTCCGTTAGAAATAACGGGCTTTTTTTGTGGCGTTAAGGCGTTATGCCGGTGTAGCTCAGCTGGCTAGAGCAGCTGATTTGTAATCAGCAGGTCGTGGGTTCGAGTCCCTCCACCGGCTCCATAAAAAAAGTGGGGAGTTTATCCCAGATGATGAAATGCCGGGGAGATACTCAAGCGGCCAACGAGGACAGACTGTAAATCTGTTGGTTTTACCTTCGCAGGTTCGAATCCTGCTCTCCCCACCACATTGAAATGGTGATTCTAGCCTTTTTTGAAAAGGTTTTTTGCGGGAGTAGCTCAGTTGGTAGAGCGTCAGCCTTCCAAGCTGAATGTCGCCGGTTCGAACCCGGTCTCCCGCTCTAAATTAGGGCTGATTGCTCAAGAGCGATAGTAGCTAATAGGCCGGTGTAGCTCAGGGGTAGAGCGTTTCCTTGGTAAGGAAGAGGTCACGGGTTCAAATCCCGTCATTGGCTCAAATTATAAACAGAATGAGAGTGCATGTTTGCGCAAACATTATAAAGATTGTACACTAATATAAACTAAGATTAAATTCATTAACAATGGCAAAGGAAACATTTAACCGGTCAAAACCCCACTTAAATATTGGTACTATTGGACACGTTGACCACGGTAAAACCACACTTACTGCTGCAATAACTACAGTGCTTGCGAAGGCTGGACTCTCAGAAATGAGAAGTTTTGACTCTATCGACAATGCTCCTGAGGAAAAAGAGCGCGGTATTACTATCAACACTTCACACGTAGAGTATTCTACTGCAAATCGCCACTATGCACACGTAGACTGTCCAGGTCACGCGGATTATGTTAAAAACATGGTTACGGGTGCCGCCCAGATGGACGGTGCTATTTTAGTGGTTGCTGCAACTGATGGTCCTATGCCACAGACGCGTGAGCACATTCTTCTTGGACGCCAGGTAGGTATTCCACGTATCGTTGTTTTCCTTAATAAGGTAGACATGGTAGATGATGAAGAGCTTTTAGAACTAGTTGAAATGGAAGTGCGTGAACTACTTTCTTTCTACGAGTATGATGGAGATAACGGACCTGTAATCATGGGGTCTGCACTTGGAGCACTTAACGGTGAAGATAAGTGGGTAGATACCGTAATGAAATTGATGGAAGCTGTGGATAGCTGGATCGAGCTTCCTACTCGTGATATTGATAAGTCGTTCTTGATGCCTATCGAAGACGTGTTTACTATTACTGGTCGTGGAACCGTTGCAACCGGTCGTATCGAAACAGGGGTAGCTAACACTGGAGATTCTGTTGAAATCATTGGTATGGGTGCTGAGAAGCTAACTTCTACCATCACAGGTGTTGAGATGTTTCGTAAGATTCTTGACCGTGGGGAAGCTGGTGACAACGTAGGGTTACTTCTTCGCGGTATCGAAAAGACCGATATCAAACGTGGTATGGTAATTTGTAAGGCAGGTTCTGTTAAGCCACACGCTAAGTTTAAGGCGGAGGTTTATATCCTTAAAAAAGAAGAAGGTGGCCGTCACACGCCATTCCATAATAACTACCGTCCGCAGTTCTACGTTCGTACGACTGACGTTACTGGAAACATTGTGCTTCCTGACGGAGTAGAAATGGTAATGCCTGGAGATAACTTGACTATTACTGTTGACTTAATTCAGCCTATTGCGCTAAGCGTAGGTCTTCGTTTCGCAATCCGTGAGGGTGGTAGAACCGTTGGAGCAGGTCAGGTAACTGAAATTTTAGACTAAGTCTAATCAATAAAGTATGTCTAAAGGGTGTCTCGCATGCGAGATACCTTTTGGCATACATATAAACGGGTGTAGCTCAGTTGGTAGAGCACTGGTCTCCAAAACCAGGTGTCGGGAGTTCGAGTCTCTCCTCCCGTGCGAAGGTTTGGCGCTTGCGCCTTTATTTTAAAGTTTAAAGATGATTACATATATCAAGGCATCAGTAGAAGAACTAAAGAATAATGTTTCTTGGCCGACTCGTGAACAAGCTTCAAATTTAATGGTGGTTGTAGCTGTGTTCTCGTTGATTTTCGCCTTGATGACCTGGGGTGTGGATACCGTATTTAGCCGTTTGATTCAAATGTATTTCAACCTATTGAAATAAGTAAGCTATGGCTGAGGTGTTAGATAAGAAATGGTATGTAGTGCGAGCTGTTAGCGGACAAGAGCACAAAATTAAAGGATACATTGAAACCGAGGTTGAACGTCAAGGGTTCAAAGATCACCTTGAAGAGGTTTTAGTGCCTATCGAAAAAGTAGTTCAGATTCGCAACGGAAAAAAAATACAGAAAGAGCGTACTTATTTTCCTGGTTATATAATGGTTAAGGCCAATTTGGCTGGTGAAATGGTACATATTATTCGCTCTATAACAAATGTTATTGGATTTCTGGGAGAGACTAAAGGGGGAGACCCTGTGCCTCTTCGTAAGTCTGAAGTAAATAGAATGCTAGGAAAGGTTGACGAGTTAGCACTTACTGCCGATGACGTATCGATTCCTTTTGTAATAGGAGAGACGATTAAGGTTATTGATGGTCCTTTCAATGGATTCAATGGTACTATTGATAAAATAAATGAAGAAAAGCGCAAGCTTGAGGTGATGGTTAAGATTTTTGGCAGAAAGACCCCTCTAGAATTGAGCTATTTACAAGTAGAGAAAGTTTAAATGTTACAACTATAAGTCGCTTAGTTGCACAGCTTCCAATTGTGTAACGGCAATTTTAAACACTAATCATGGCAAAAGAAATAGGTAAAGTAGTTAAACTACAAGTTAGGGGAGGTGCTGCGAATCCATCGCCACCGGTTGGACCCGCCTTAGGTGCCGCTGGTGTCAATATCATGGAGTTCTGTAAGCAGTTTAATGCTAGAACCCAAGATAAACCAGGTAAAGTTTTACCTGTAGTCATCAACGTATATACCGACAAGTCGTTTGACTTTGTGGTAAAAACACCTCCGGCGGCCATTCAGCTCATGGAAGCAGCAAAAATTAAAAAAGGTTCTGGAGAACCCAACAGATCAAAGGTGGCTAGCATAAACTGGGATCAGATTAAATCTATTGCAGAAGACAAAATGGTTGACCTTAATGCGTTCACTGTAGAGTCTGCAATGATGATGATCGCGGGCACTGCTCGATCTATGGGAATCAAAATTTCAGGACAAAAACCTTTTTAATTGAATCGACTTAGTTATGGCAAAATTGACGAAAAAACAGAAAATCGCTCGCGCTAAAGTCGATCAGGGCAAGCTCTATTCACTTGGAGAAGCCGCTGCTTTAGTAAAAGAAATCACCAACGTAAACTTTGATGCTTCAGTCGATATCGCTGTACGCTTAGGAGTTGATCCACGCAAGGCAAACCAAATGGTTCGCGGTGTGGTGACGCTTCCGTATGGTACAGGTAAAGATGTACGTGTCTTGGCCTTAGTAACTCCTGACAAGGAAGAAGAGGCTAAGTCTGCAGGAGCTGATTACGTCGGACTTGACGAATATCTAGACAAGATTAAATCAGGTTGGACAGACGTTGACGTGATTATTACTATGCCTAGTGTTATGGGTAAATTAGGACCTTTAGGTCGTGTACTCGGCCCAAGAGGCTTGATGCCTAACCCCAAAACAGGAACGGTAACTATGGATATCGCTAAGGCGGTTTCAGAAGTTAAGGCGGGTAAAATTGATTTCAAGGTAGATAAGGCAGGTATTGTACATGCCGCCATTGGCAAAGTTTCTTTTGAAGCTGAAAAGATTGAAGGAAATGCCAAGGAGATTATCGATACATTGAATCGCATAAAACCTGCGGCATCTAAAGGGGTGTATATGAAGAGCATCTACCTTTCATCAACCATGAGCCCAAGTGTTCCATTAGACGTAAAGGCGCTTTAACACACCTTAAGAAACCAACAGTATGACTAGAGAAGAAAAAGCACAAGTAATAGAGCAGTTGAAGGATACCCTTGCGTCGAACTCAACGATCTATCTTGCAGATATCTCCGGATTAAATGCAAGAGCTACTGCCGATCTAAGACGAGCCTGTTTCAAAGCAGACATAAGTCTTTCGGTGGTTAAAAACACCTTGCTTGAGAAGGCAATGGAGGATTCAGATAGAGATTTTGGTGATTTGTCTAGTGTATTGAAGGGAGAGACATCGATTATGATCGCTCAAACCGGAAATGCACCTGCAAAACTGATCAAAAACTTTAGAAAGAATTCGAGTAAACCGGTACTGAAGGGAGCATTTGTAGAAGAGTCTGTCTATATAGGAGATAACTACTTAGACGCTCTTGTAAGTATCAAATCTAAAGACGAGGTGATTGCAGAACTTATTGCGCTGCTTCAATCGCCTGCCAAGAATGTTATCTCTGGACTAAAATCAGGCGGAGGTAAGTTGGCTGGCATTGTAAAAACCTTGTCTGAACGTTAATTTGTACGCACTCAATACTCAATATTTTAAACTTTATTAAAACGATAGAAAATGGCAGATTTAAAAGATTTTGCAGAACAACTAGTTAGCCTCACCGTAAAAGAGGTGAATGAATTAGCTACTATTCTTAAAGACGAATACGGTATCGAGCCTGCGGCAGCAGCTGTTGCTGTAGCGGCTGGTGGTGCTGGTGCTTCTGAAGGAGCTGTAGCTGAAGAGAAAACAGAATTTGATGTAATTCTCAAAGCAGCTGGAGCTAGCAAACTAGCTGTAGTAAAACTAGTTAAAGAACTAACAGGTCTCGGACTTAAAGAGGCTAAAGAAATCGTAGATAGCGCTCCTAAAGCGGTAAAAGAAGGAGTCTCTAAAGACGAAGCAGAAGGTATCAAAAACTCTTTAGAAGAGGCTGGTGCTGAAGTTGAGCTTAAGTAATTCTACTGTTCTAACTACTTAGGGTAAAGGCCTTTCCAATGCTAATATTGGTAAGGCCTTCACCTGTTTTTATTCACTTTATAAACTGTCCGTTCCATGTTGTCGAATCAGACCGAGAGAGTAAATTTTGCATCCGCTACTAGTATTCCAGAATATCCTGACTTTTTGGATATTCAAATCAAGTCATTTCAAGACTTTTTTCAGTTAGAGACCAAATCGGATGCACGCGAGAACGAAGGCTTATTTAACACCTTCATGGAGAATTTTCCAATCACCGACACACGCAATCAGTTTGTGCTTGAGTTTTTGGATTATTTTGTCGATCCTCCGCGCTACAATATTCAGGAGTGCATCGAGCGAGGGTTAACCTATAGCGTTCCATTAAAAGCGCGCCTCAAACTCTATTGTACCGATCCTGAACACGAAGACTTCGAGACCATAGTTCAAGACGTTTACCTGGGAACCATTCCTTACATGACCCCTTCAGGCACTTTTGTAATTAATGGCGCCGAACGCGTTATTGTTTCTCAACTTCACCGTTCTCCAGGGGTATTCTTCGGTCAATCTATTCATGCGAACGGCACCAAATTATATTCTGCTCGCGTTATCCCATTCAAAGGTTCATGGATTGAATTCGCAACGGATATTAACGGGGTGATGTATGCGTACATCGACCGCAAGAAAAAATTGCCGGTAACCACTCTTTTTAGAGCTATTGGTTATGAGCGTGATAAAGATATTTTAGAGATTTTTGATCTCTCTGAAGAGGTGAAGGTTTCAAAAACCGGACTCAAAAAAGTACAGGGTCGCAAGCTTGCGGCTCGTGTTCTAAACACATGGCATGAAGACTTCGTAGATGAAGACACAGGCGAAGTGGTTTCTATAGAGCGCAATGAGATCATTCTCGATCGCGATACTGTTCTAGATAAGGAGCACCTTGATCAAATTGTAGAAGCAGATGTTAAAACCATTCTGCTTCACAAAGAGAACAATGCGCAATCTGAGTATGCGATCATTCACAATACGCTTCAAAAAGACCCCACTAACTCTGAAAAAGAGGCTGTAGAGCATATCTACCGTCAATTGCGTAACGCAGAACCACCTGACGAAGAAACCGCTAGAGGTATCATCGACAAGTTATTCTTCTCTGATCAACGCTATAACCTAGGTGAAGTAGGGCGTTACCGAATGAATAAAAAATTGGGCCTTGATATCGGAATGGATAATCAGGTATTGACCAAAGAAGATATCATTACCATTATCAAACACCTGATCGAGTTGATCAATTCAAAGGCTGAGATCGATGATATTGATCACCTTTCAAATCGACGCATCCGCACGGTTGGTGAGCAATTGTCTCAGCAGTTCGGCGTAGGACTTGCACGTATGGCAAGAACCATAAGAGAGCGCATGAATGTTAGAGATAACGAGGTGTTTACGCCTATCGATTTGATAAATGCCAAGACACTTTCTTCGGTTATCAATTCGTTCTTTGGAACCAATCAGCTTTCTCAGTTTATGGATCAAACCAATCCGCTTGCTGAGATTACGCATAAACGAAGACTGTCTGCCCTTGGGCCAGGTGGTCTATCGCGTGAACGCGCAGGATTCGAGGTTCGAGACGTTCACTATACGCATTATGGAAGATTATGCCCTATTGAGACCCCAGAAGGTCCAAATATTGGTCTTATTTCTTCCCTTTCTGTATTTGCCAAGGTTAATGCCATGGGATTCTTGGAGACCCCTTACCGCAAAGTTTCTAATGGTAAAGTAGATCTCTCTGGGCATGTATTTTTAAGTGCAGAAGAAGAAGAAGGTATGAAGATTGCACAAGCCAATATTCCACTTTCTGCTGACGGTACTATTGATGCAGACAAAGTGATTGCTCGATTAGAAGGAGACTTTCCAGTAGTTTCTCCAGAAGAGATCCATTACACCGACGTAGCTCCTAATCAAATTGCTTCCATTTCTGCCTCACTTATTCCTTTCTTGGAACACGATGATGCTAACCGCGCACTAATGGGATCAAACATGATGCGTCAGGCCGTTCCATTATTGCGTCCAGAAGCGCCTATTGTAGGAACAGGCTTAGAGCGACAGGTTGCCAAAGATTCACGGGTACTCATCAATGCTGAAAGCAACGGTGTCGTAGAATATGTTGATGCAGAGCGCATTGTCATAAAGTACGACATGACTGAGCAAGAAAAGCTGATCAGCTTTGAAGACGAGTATAAAGAGTATAGATTGATTAAGTTTAGAAAAACGAATCAAGGATCAGCCATTAACCTTAAGCCTATTGTCTCTAAAGGAGACAAAGTGTCTAAAGGACAGGTGTTGTGCGAGGGCTATGCCACCGAAAAAGGCGAATTGGCCCTTGGACGAAATATGAAGGTAGCCTTCATGCCTTGGAAAGGGTATAACTTTGAGGATGCAATCGTGATTTCTGAGCGCGTGGTTCGAGAGGATATTTTTACCTCTATTCACGTTGATGAATATTCACTTGAAGTGCGAGACACCAAGTTAGGAGCAGAGGAACTCACCAATGACATTCCTAATGTTTCAGAAGAGGCGACTAAAGACCTTGATGAAAACGGAATGATTCGCATTGGGGCCGAGGTTAAACCTGGAGACATTCTGATAGGTAAGATTACACCGAAAGGAGAGTCTGATCCGACTCCAGAAGAGAAGCTGCTTCGCGCCATTTTTGGAGATAAGGCCGGAGACGTCAAAGACGCTTCCTTAAAGGCTTCGCCTTCACTTAGAGGGGTGGTTATCGACAAAAAGTTGTTTGCCCGCTCTATTAAAGACAAGCGCAAGCGCTCCGAAGAGAAGGAGGCCATTCAGGCCTTAGAGCTCGAATATGAGGTGAAGTTTCAGCAGCTTAAAGACCGTTTGGTAGATAAACTTTTCGCCGTTGTCAACGGAAAAACATCTCAAGGAGTGTTGAACGACCTTGGAGAAGAGGTGTTGCCAAAGGGTAAGAAGTACAGCTTGAAAATGCTTCATGCCGTTGATGATTTTGCACATTTAGTCGGCGGAAGCTGGACAGTAGATGATGAAACCAATACACTCATCGCTGACGTTTTGCATAATTATAAGATTAAATTGAATGACCTTCAAGGTAATCTGCGTCGCGATAAGTTCACGATTTCAGTGGGGGATGAGCTTCCATCGGGAATCATGAAGTTGGCCAAAGTCTATATCGCCAAAAAGCGCAAGCTCAAAGTAGGGGATAAGATGGCAGGGCGCCACGGAAACAAGGGTATTGTTTCTCGAATCGTAAGAGACGAAGACATGCCTTTCTTAGAGGACGGTACACCGGTAGACATAGTGTTGAACCCACTAGGGGTTCCTTCGCGCATGAACATCGGTCAAATTTACGAGACGGTTCTTGGATGGGCTGGAGCAAAGCTCAATCAGAAATACGCTACCCCAATTTTCGACGGAGCTTCTATTGATCAGATCAACGAGCTAACCGAAAAGGCTGGAGTTCCTAAGTTTGGTCACACCTATCTCTACGATGGAGGCACTGGTGAGCGTTTTGATCAGCCCGCAACTGTTGGGATAATCTATATGCTTAAACTGGGTCACATGGTTGACGACAAGATGCATGCGCGCTCTATTGGACCCTACTCGCTCATTACGCAACAGCCCCTCGGAGGTAAAGCTCAGTTTGGAGGTCAGCGTTTTGGTGAGATGGAGGTTTGGGCTCTTGAAGCCTATGGTGCTTCATCTACCTTACGTGAGATTCTTACGGTTAAGTCAGATGACGTTATTGGACGTGCAAAGACCTATGAGGCTATCGTTAAGGGTGAGACTATGCCTGAACCGGGATTACCTGAATCGTTCAATGTGCTTATGCACGAATTGAAAGGATTAGGACTAGATATTAGACTTGAAGAATAATTCGCTCTCTTATAAATTATTAAGCGTTACGACACTATGGCTAAAGTAAACGAAACTACAGAACAGCGGTTCAATAAAATCTCTATAGGGCTTGCCTCTCCTGAATCTATTCTTGGGGCTTCTAGAGGAGAAATATTGAAACCTGAAACGATTAACTACAGAACGCATAAACCCGAGAGAGACGGACTGTTCTGTGAACGCATTTTTGGTCCAATTAAGGACTACGAGTGTGCTTGTGGAAAGTATAAGCGTATTCGCTATCGCGGTATTGTCTGTGATCGATGCGGGGTTGAAGTCACCGAGAAAAAGGTGCGAAGAGACCGTGTCGGGCATATTAGTTTGGTGGTACCTGTGGCACATATTTGGTATTTCAGATCGCTTCCAAATAAGTTAGGCTATTTGCTAGGTCTACCTTCGAAGAAGCTCGATATGATCATTTATTACGAGCGATACGTGGTAATTCAGCCGGGTATAGCTAAAGGGGTAGAAGGTCAAGTGTTGCAAATGCTTGATTTTTTAACCGAAGAAGAGTATCTAAATATTTTAGATGAGCTTCCACAAGAAAACCAGTATTTAGATGATACTGATCCGAACAAGTTTATTGCTAAAATGGGTGCGGAGTGTCTCATTGACTTACTCTCGAGACTAGATCTTGAAGCGCTTTCGTATGAATTGCGTCACAAGGCCAATACCGAGACCTCTAAACAACGTAAGACAGAGGCCCTTAAGCGTCTTCAGGTGGTAGAATCATTCAGAGAGGCACAACTCAATAGAGAGAATCTTCCTGAATGGATGATCATGAAGGTCGTTCCGGTGATTCCGCCAGAGTTACGTCCGCTCGTGCCTTTAGATGGTGGTCGTTTTGCTACCTCAGATTTGAATGACCTCTACCGTCGCGTTATTATCCGCAACAATCGTTTAAAGCGATTGATGGAGATCAAGGCTCCTGAGGTTATTCTGCGCAATGAGAAGCGTATGTTACAAGAAGCAGTAGATTCTTTATTTGATAACACACGCAAAGCGTCTGCCGTTAAAACAGAATCGAACCGTCCGCTTAAATCTCTTTCAGATTCGCTGAAAGGGAAGCAGGGGCGTTTTCGTCAGAACTTACTTGGTAAGCGTGTAGATTATTCTGCACGTTCAGTGATCGTAGTAGGACCCGACTTAAAATTATTCGAATGCGGTCTTCCTAAAGACATGGCGGCAGAATTGTACAAGCCATTTATTATTCGAAAACTGATAGAGCGAGGTATTGTAAAAACCGTAAAATCGGCCAAGAAAATTATAGATAAAAAAGAGCCAGTAGTTTGGGATATTCTTGAGAATGTGATCAAAGGGCATCCGGTTTTATTGAACCGCGCCCCCACACTTCACCGATTAGGTATTCAGGCTTTTCAACCGAAATTAATTGAAGGTAAAGCAATTCGTTTGCACCCACTGGCCTGTACCGCATTTAACGCTGATTTTGATGGAGATCAGATGGCAGTGCACCTACCACTAGGTCCAGAGGCTATTTTAGAGGCACAAGTATTAATGCTTGCTTCTCAAAACATCTTGAACCCTGCTAACGGTTCGCCAATTACTGTGCCTTCTCAAGACATGGTTTTGGGTCTTTATTATATGACCAAAGCAAGAAAGTCTACTGCCGAGCAGCCTGTGCTTGGTGAGGGTCTCATTTTTTATTCTGCAGAGGAAGTAATCATCGCCTTTAATGAGAAGCGTGTAAATCTGAATGCTATTATTAAAATTCGCGTCAAAGATTTCAATGAAGCTGGGGAGCTCGTTCCTCAAATTATTGAAACCACTGTAGGGCGTGTACTTTTCAATAACGTAGTTCCTGAAGAGGCCGGATTTATTAATCAGGTGCTTAACAAGAAAACATTACGAACCATTATCGGACAGATTTTGGCGGTCACTGATGTACCACGTACAGCGGAATTCTTAGATAAGATGAAGCAGATGGGCTACGAATTTGCCTTCAAGGGCGGATTGTCTTTCAGTTTAGGAGATATTATAATTCCGGCTGAAAAGACAATAATGATTGATGATGCGAATCAGCAGGTCGATGGAATTATGATGAACTACAACATGGGTCTCATCACCAACAACGAGCGCTATAACCAGGTAATTGACGTCTGGACCTCTACCAACGCTATGCTTACTGAATTGGCCATGAAGCGCATAAGTGAAGACCAACAAGGGTTTAACTCGGTGTTCATGATGCTTGATTCAGGAGCACGTGGATCTAAAGAGCAGATTCGTCAGCTAACCGGTATGCGCGGATTAATGGCGAAGCCAAAGAAATCTACGGCCGGAGGAGGAGAAATCATTGAGAACCCCATTCTTTCGAACTTTAAAGAAGGGCTTTCCATTCTCGAGTACTTTATTTCTACTCACGGCGCGCGTAAAGGTCTTGCCGATACGGCTTTGAAAACTGCTGATGCCGGATACCTTACTCGACGATTAGTGGACGTAGCCCAAGACGTGATTGTTAACCAAGAAGATTGCGGAACACTGCGAGGAATCCAAGTAGAGGCACTCAAGAAAAACGAAGAAATCGTTGAGACATTGGGTGAGCGCATATTAGGGCGCGTTAGCTTAGTTGATCTCTACGACCCTATCAGCGGTGATCAACTGCTAAGTGCTGGTCAAGAGATTAATGAGGCCGACGCTATCAGAGTAGAGAACTCTGCCGTAGACCGTGTAGAGGTTCGCTCTGCGCTTACCTGCGAGGCGTCTAAAGGAATATGCGGCAAGTGTTACGGAAGAAATCTAGCCAACAATAAACCCGTTCAAAAAGGGGAAGCCGTTGGTGTAGTAGCTGCCCAGTCTATCGGAGAACCCGGAACTCAGCTTACCTTGAGAACCTTTCACGTAGGGGGTATTGCCGGTAACGTATCAGAAGACAGTACGCTAACCGTCAAGTTTGACGGAATCGCTGAAATCGAAGATTTACGTGTAGTAGACGGTGAAAACAGCAATGGAGAAAAAGCTAATATTGTTATTTCTCGAACTGCTGAGATGAAACTTATCGAACCTAAAACCAAGGCGGTGTTGAGTATAAATAACATCCCATATGGATCACAACTGTTTATTAAAAACGGAGATAAGGTCAAAAAAGGAGATGTGATTTGTCAGTGGGATCCCTATAATGGGGTAATTATTTCTGAATTTACCGGTAAAGTATCCTATGAAAACATTGAGCAAGGGGTTACTTACCAAGTGGAAATTGACGAGCAAACTGGTTTCCAAGAAAAGGTAATTTCTGAGTCTAGAAATAAAAAACTGATCCCTACTTTGTTAATTCAAGATAAAAAGGGAAACACACTGCGTTCATACAACCTTCCTGTTGGTTCACACCTTATGGTCAACGAGAATGATGATATTCGAGAAGGAAAAGTACTCGTTAAGATTCCAAGAAAATCAGCTAAAGCCGGCGATATTACTGGGGGGCTTCCAAGAGTAACTGAGCTCTTTGAAGCACGTAACCCTTCGAATCCGGCGATTGTTTCGGAAATTGACGGTGTCGTTTCTTTCGGAAAGATTAAGCGCGGAAACAGAGAGATTATTGTCGAGTCTAAACTCGGTGATTCTCGTAAATACCTTGTGAAACTATCAAATCAAATTCTTGTTCAAGAAAACGATTACGTAAAAGCGGGTATGCCTCTTTCTGATGGCTCAATAACACCTGACGACATCTTGTCGATCAAAGGGCCTTCTGCCGTTCAGCAATACCTGGTGAACGAAATTCAAGAAGTGTATCGACTTCAGGGCGTGAAAATTAATGATAAACACTTTGAAGTTGTTGTGCGTCAGATGATGCGAAAAGTTCAAATTAAAGATGCAGGTGATACTTTGTTCCTAGAAGATCAGCTTGTTCACAAAGACGATTTTGTCAGAGAGAACGATGCGATTTTTGGAATGAAAGTAGTTGAAGATGCAGGAGATTCTGAAGCATTAAAACCTGGTCAGATAATTTCGGCGCGTCATTTCCGTGATGAAAACTCATTGCTTAAGCGTCAAGACAAAACCCTTGTTTCTGGGCGCGATGCGGTTGCTGCTACGGCTACACCTATTCTGCAGGGAATCACACGTGCTTCTCTACAAACTAAATCGTTTATTTCTGCAGCATCTTTCCAAGAGACTACTAAGGTGCTCAACGAAGCAGCGGTTAGTGGTAAGGTAGATACACTTGAAGGGCTTAAAGAGAACGTGATTGTAGGACACAGGATTCCAGCGGGTACAGGTCTTCGTGAGTACGATCATATCATCGTTGGTTCTAAAGATGAGTACGAGGCTAATGTGCCTACTTTTGTGGATGAAGAAGCGCTTAAGGCGTAACGCATAAAACCAAAGGATGGACGCCAAAGAGCAATCGTTAAATATTGAGATTGATGAGAAAACCGCTGAGGGAGTGTACTCGAACTTAGCGGTTATCAATCACTCGGCCTCTGAATTTGTGATCGATTTTATTAGTGTTATGCCGGGCACCCCTAAGGCTCGAGTGAAGAGCCGGATTGTGCTTACTCCTGAACATGCTAAACGCTTTGTTAAGGCACTCGAAGAGAATATTGCAGGATTTGAAAAGAATCACGGAACGATTAAAGAACAACATCCCCAAAATTTACCAATCAATTTTGGCCCTGTTGGAGAAGCCTGAGGCTATTCTACAAGCTCTGAGGTAAACCTAAACTGTACCGAAGGGTATTTTTGTTGTGCCATTTGTAGTGAAAACTGAGAATCAGCCAAGAACACGAGTTGGTCTGACTTGTCTTTTGCTAAGAACTTTTGTTTTACACGTTTAAATTCTTTGAGCTCATCGGGTTTAGACTTAGACTCATCTATCCAACAGGCCTTGTAGGCAGCAAAATTTTCATAAGAACATTTGGCGCCATATTCGTGTTCTAGGCGGTATTGAATAACCTCGTACTGCAGTGCTCCAACGGTTCCTATGATTTTTCTTCCGTTCAGTTCTAGAGTAAATAATTGCGCGACTCCTTCATCCATAAGCTGATCAATTCCTTTGAAGAGTTGCTTGGCCTTCATCGGATCGGCGTTATTAATGTACCTGAAGTGCTCAGGAGAAAAATTAGGAATGCCTCTGTAATGCAAATTCTCTCCCGAGGTCAGGGTGTCTCCGATCTTGAAATTACCCGTGTCGTGTAGCCCAACAATATCTCCGGGATAAGAAACGTCTACAATTTCTTTTTTCTCTGCAAAGAAGGCATTCGGACTAGAAAATTTCAATTTTTTCTGAAGTCGCACGTGCAGGTAAGGTGTATTGCGCTCGAAAGTGCCAGAAACAATTTTAACAAAAGCGAGGCGATCTCTATGTTTTGGATCCATATTGGCATGGATTTTAAAAACGAATCCGCTGAATTCTTTCTCCGTAGGGTTGACCTCTCTTTCATCGGCCTTTTTAGGCCTGGGAGAGGGAGCGATAGTTATAAAGCAGTCGAGCAACTCTCTGACTCCGAAGTTAGTTAATGCCGATCCGAAGAACACCGGCTGTAACTCGCCTTTTAGGTAAGCCTCTCTTGAAAAGGGTGGATACACTCCCTCTACCAGTTCTAAATTTTCTCTTAGCGTATCGGCGGATTGTTTTCCGATCAAGCTGTCTAATTTAGGGTCAGAAACATGGGTTATTGCAATGGTATCTCCTTTGTATTGCTTGCTTTGAGCCGTAAATAAATTAATATTTTGTTCAAATAGATTGTATATACCTTTAAAGTCGTAGCCCATTCCGATAGGAAAACTCAGAGGGGTAACCTTAAGATTCAATTTTTGCTCTATTTCATCAAGCAGATCAAAGGCGTCTTTACCTTCGCGATCCATTTTATTGATGAAGATAATCATTGGTATACTGCGCATGCGGCATACTTCAACCAATTTTTCGGTTTGCTCTTCAACCCCTTTAGCCACATCAATGACCACAATAACGCTATCTACGGCAGTGAGCGTTCTAAAGGTATCTTCGGCAAAGTCTTTATGGCCTGGTGTATCTAAGATGTTGATTTTGGTATCGTTGTACTTGAACGCAAGTACTGAAGTAGCCACCGATATACCCCGCTGCCGCTCAATTTCCATGAAATCGCTGGTCGCTGATTTTTTGATCTTATTATTCTTAACAGCACCGGCCTCTTGTATGGCCCCTCCATAAAGCAATAATTTCTCGGTAAGGGTAGTCTTTCCGGCATCCGGGTGAGATATGATGCCAAACGTTCTTCGTTTGTTTATTTCTTCGGTAAATGACATGAATACCAGTGGCGCTTAATTCGGGGCAAAAATAGGGGTTAAATTGCTAAGTAAGATGAATCTAATAGCTTGTCTTCTTCTTGACTTTTATTAGATGAACGAATTGTACTACCTTTATTTTATGCAAGCTATGAACGAAGAACAAGTCATCTTGGTAGATGAAAATGATCGTGCCATTGGGCTTATGCCTAAACTTGAAGCGCACGAAAAAGCAGTGCTTCATAGGGCCTTTTCGGTATTTGTTTTAAATGATAAAGGTGAACTGTTGCTTCAACAACGTGCGGCACAAAAGTACCATTCACCCTTGCTTTGGACCAATACCTGTTGCAGTCATCAACGTGAAGGTGAGAGTTCGCTCGAGGCAGGAAGAAGAAGACTGAAAGAAGAAATGGGTTTTGAGGTTCCGCTGAAGGAGCTTTTTAGTTTTATTTACAAGGCGCCCTTTGAGAATGGCCTTACAGAGCACGAATTTGATCATGTGCTAATAGGGTATTACAATAAGCTCCCAACCATTAATACAGAAGAGGTAGCAGCATTCAAGTATAGTTCGATAGAGTTTATTCAAAAGGATATCGCAGACCGTCCTGAACAGTATACAGTATGGTTCAAAATTATTTTTGAACAGTTCTACAATCATTTAAAAAAAGAGATTTATGCGGGTAAAGGTTAGTAGAAAAGCCCATTTTAATGCGGCGCATCGTTTGTATAATCCAGAATGGGATATGGATAAAAATCAGTCGGTCTTTGGGCTGTGTAATAATCCTAATTATCACGGTCATAATTACGAGCTTATTGTTAGTGTTACGGGTGATATAGACCCGGTAACGGGTTACGTTATGGATATGAAGCTGCTTAAAGACCTTATAAAGGCCGAAGTAGAGGAGGCCTTTGATCATAAGAATCTGAATGTAGAGGTTCCTGAATTTCAAACCCTTAATCCTACCGCTGAAAATATTGCTGTGGTCATTTACAACAAGCTTAAACCACATCTTGATTCTAGCCAAGAACTCGAGGTCGTTCTCTACGAGACCCCAAGAAATTTTGTGACCTACACAGGATAGACCATGTACTCTTACCCTCTTTTATTTTCTCCAATCTTTAAAGAGCGCATTTGGGGAGGTAGTCATTTGAGACGCGTACTGGGAAAAGATATTTCTTCTGACCTTGTTGGTGAAAGCTGGGAGATTTCAGGGGTTAGTGAGAATATCTCTACAGTTATCAATGGGCCTTACCAAGGAGCTTTGCTGACTGATCTCATTGATCAATTTGATCGTCAATTTCTAGGAGACTCGGTGGTAGAGCGTTTTGGAACAGTTTTTCCAATTCTCATTAAATTTTTAGACGCACGGTTAGATCTGTCTATACAGGTTCATCCGTCAGACGATTTGGCCAAGAAACGTCACAATAGTTTTGGAAAGAACGAGATGTGGTATATTCTAGAGGCAGACCAAGAGGCGCAATTGATCATTGGTTTTAAAAATAATATAGATCAAGAAATCTATGTAGATTATCTCGCCCAAAATCGCCTTACTGATCTTTTGGCCTATCACCCTGTTAAAAAAGGAGATGCGTTCTTGATTGAAACCGGAACTATTCATGCTATAGGCGCCGGTGTGGTATTGGCTGAGATTCAGCAGACCAGTGATATAACTTATAGGGTTTATGATTTTGATCGAAAAGATACTAACGGAAACTACCGCGAATTGCATACTCAATTGGCTTTAGAGGCGTTAAACTACCAAACGAATTCTTCTTATAGATTAGCTAAAGAACTACTTCAAAACCGACCGGTCGATTCTTTTAGTCTTGCGCAGACGCCTTACTTTAAGACCAATGAGATCGCACTTTCGACTAACGATACTTTTGATCTAGAGCATGTAGATAGTTTTGTCATTTACATAGTAGTTGAGGGTAGTGCTACTATTGGGGATCTTAGGTCGCCTGGCCATAAGGTGCATGCGTCAAAGGGTACGACGGTATTATTTCCGGCCTGCTGTAAAAAAATTACAATAGAAACATTTTCTTGTACGCTCTTAGAGGTTTTTGTTTAACTTGTTCTTAAAGTAATAAAAGAGTATGGCAAGTATTAAATTGCTCAAAAAAGAGATTAACTACGTTTTGGGCGACCTTATAGAACAGGTGTATCACTGGGAAGCGAGCACTCAAAAGATTAGTTCTGAAGAGGGAAATAAGTTAATTGATAAATGCATTCAGGTGTATGACGAACTCATTGAGCTCGTAAACGATAAGGAGGTTGAGTTAAAGAAAGAGCACTTCTCAAAGATCCGTACTTATCTCGACGAAAAGACTGAGGCTATACAGAAAGAAATACAATCTCTTTCGAATTAAGGCTGCAGTTGTATAGCTAATTGTTTACCGTAGGTTGAAGACTTTATGTCATCGGTTAACAAGTTGTATATAGAATCTTTCCATTTTTGCTGAAGAAAATCTCCTTGCTCTACAATCACAAATGGGGTCAGGTAATTATCTGTGTTCGCTAGGGCGTAGTTGACCAGGTACTGATATCTTCTTAACTCATTTCTTTGAGCAATGCGAATTAAGGAGTCTTGACGGTCGGGAAATAAATACTCCTTCTCTTGAGAAAGCTGATAAAGCTGTATAGATTTGATATCGAAATCACTAAGCATCTTATTGATGTTCTCAAATTCTTTTTGATGAGGGCCAGAAACTATTACGGCATCTTTTTCGAAACCATTTAGGGTAGTTTTTATGGATGTTTTTCCGGGGTCAGCAAAGAAACTAATGCGATCATTGAACGGATTAAAGTCTTCTTTATCGAGACGTAAAATGAGGAATTCAGGATGTGCTAAATCAAGTCTTAAGATATGGGTCTCTTCTCTTGAAACACGTAAAGAATCTAAAACGATTAAAGTGCTATCTACTACCTGCTCTAGATAGAGTTTACCTTTCTTTAGTCCGACTATATTCACTTCAACAGTACTGTTCTTCTTAGATGCAGTGGAGCAAGAAAGAACTAGCATGAGTACAGTGGTTGAGAGCAGTAGAGCGTTTCGCTTCATCATGAATCTAAAATTTGGACTAAAAATAGTTATAAACTTATAGTCTGCATCAGTAGGGCACATAAATAAGCCCCGACCGTTCCCACAACGTAGCCTAAAACCGCTAATAGTATTCCTACTGACGATAGTGCAGGGTGAAATTCAGCCGCGATAATTGGAGCTGATGCAGCTCCCCCAACATTAGCTTGGCTACTGACGGCTAGAAAAAATAAAGGGGC
This sequence comes from Flavobacteriaceae bacterium, assembly GCA_018402205.1. Taxonomy (GTDB): domain Bacteria; phylum Bacteroidota; class Bacteroidia; order Flavobacteriales; family Flavobacteriaceae; genus UBA3478. The sequence goes on along the minus strand of JAGYIX010000003.1, from coordinate 405,681 downwards.
TTTGATAAGTTTCGCTACCAGAATTAGTAATAGTGCGTGAAAACAAATCCAAATCAGTCCGATGGCAAAAAGTTCCGGATGATTAATAGCTTCAAGCAAGTTCATTTGCATGCCAATAGTAGCTACTAGAATATAGATAAATACGCTCCCCATTTTACTGGCTCCAATACCCTCGTAACGCTTAATAGGAGTAAATGAGGCACCGATTCCAATAGTCGTAGCTACTACCACCATCCATAAAAATTCAGAGGTTAGTGAGGTTAGTAAATGCCCAGGATCATTGAGGGATGGAATAAAATACAGTAAAAGATTAACGATCTGTGGAGAAAGCAGATGAGCGATGCCTACCCCGCTAAATGCGATGGCAAATAAGGCGATAAGATCAGGCTGAGTAGTTAGCCTTGAGGTTTTGGCTTGATAGTGCTCTACATTTTTTTGTAGCGCTTCAATGGCGGATGTATCTGCTTTAAGCCATTGATCAATCCTTTTTCTCTTAGAGGTGCTGATCATAAGTAGGGCTAGCCAAAGGTTGGCCACCAAAATATCAACCAGTACCATGGCTCCATATAGGCTTCTGTCGTACTCGAAAACTTCTAACATAGTGGCCTGATTGGCTCCGCCCCCAATCCAACTTCCGGCTATAGTGGCTAATCCTTTCCAAAGTTCTTGAGCACCTTGTAATTCTAAGATCGAAGGCTCAAAAAATGAAACGATAAAAAGAGCAATTGGTCCGCCTAAAATAATTCCAATCGTTGCGGTGAAAAAGAGAATTAGGGCCTTAGAACCCAGCCCTATAATCGCTTTGAGATCAATGCTCAAGGTCATTAAGATAAGCGCTGCGGGCAAAAGATATCGGCTTGCAATTGTATAGAGATTTGACTGTGAAGGATCAATGATTTTGCTGCTCACCAATAGAGATGGAATAACATAACAAAGCAATACGGCCGGAACAATACCGTAGAAACGCTTAAATAAAGGCAGTTCTTTCGTATAAAAAATGAGTCCGAGCGCAAGGGCAAGTGCTCCCAAAATGGTAGCATCGTTGGTAAGCATTACTTTATATATTTAGCCAATAGGTCAGCTTTAAATTGATCGAGCGCCCTCTGGGCCCCCAAGTGGTGGTAAAGTAGTTGTCGTTATACACTAAAAACAGATCTGAAAGTGGCGCAAACCGCCACTGTAACCTAGAGTTTATGCCTAAGTTGTCGCGCTGATTGCTGTACTGAATGAGCGTAGACCAAAAAACACTTCGATTAAAGGTATACTCAATGCGAGGGCTTAACAATAAAATATTGGCCATTCCGTAGTCTTCAGGAAGGGCGATATGGTCAAAATTGGTATTAAACCCCAGGTTGACTTTGGGTTGTATACGCAAAGTCATGCGGTGCTCTAAAGAGTAGCGGCTTCCATTAAAGAATTCGCCTAAATCAAGTTGAGTAGTGAAAGAAAATAACTCTTGAGGATTTGATCGGTATTGAAAACGCGCAGAATCGTAGGTGTAATCGGTACCAGCCTCTAAGGCCCTTGCATCGTCTTTACGAGATGGATTAAATTCGTCAACAAGAAACGTGTAGCGCTGATTGTACGAAAACTCAATTTGAGTCAAATTTTTGAGGCGCCCTTCGTATCCGTAGTTTCTGAAGATGTCGGTTTGCTGGTAATCTCTACTGATCACGTGGGTATAGCTCTGAAACGAATCGAAAGTATGGGCAATAAAGGCTCCATTTTGAGGCCAAATGGTATATCCGAGTCTGGCGGCCATTCTGAAAATATCGTTCCTAGGAATAAACCCAAGGTCAGAAACAAACTCTGTATCTATATAAGTAAGATCTGCAAACCCATTCCACGTGCGCGTATTGTAACGCATGGTGGCTCCTAAAGAGGCGTTGCCTTGGCTGTCATTGGGAGAGAATGACTTGTGGGCATAGAATTTACCTGTGTAGGTATTATCTGAAGAAGCTAGGTTATAGTCTAGACCGAGAACGCGGTTGTACTTTAGGGGTGCGTTTTCTCCGAGCGTTGTCAGCATCTTCGTTGTGCTGTCTGTTAATAAAAAACGCTCCAAAGTTTGAACGGGCGAAGACCTTTTGCTGAAAGGCTAACATGCTGTGGTTAGTGGCCGGAATGCCGTTCTCTAAATCAGCTTCGGTTTGAATATTGAGCACGCCTAATCTGAATTCATCGCCTATTTTTCCTGAAAGCCTGGCTCCGGCTATGATCGGGTTTTCAATGGTATTGCCCTCTTTGTCTTCGGCTATTCCTATGCGTCGTGAAAAGAACGGATTGGCATTTCTTCCGCCTCCAAATCCACCGAACAGATCGTTGTTGTCTAAAAAGAACTGCCGGCGCTCAGGTAGTGAGATCTCAAATCGGGTCAGGTTAGTGATGAAATTATCTACTTCTACTTGAGAAAAGTCTGGGTTTAAGGTGAGATCAAGGTTCATGCCCTTTCCGACAGGTACCTTAAAGTCTGCACCGAAAGAATTAAAGCTGTTGAAGTCTGAGGTATTTTCAAAATCTTTACTCATACCGGCAGCTATAAACGGAATCAGTGCAATTGAAGTGCTTGAATCTCCGAGGGGTTTCTCAAATTCTAGAATGCCAGTGAAGGCTAAATTTGCAATCATTTGATTCTGAGGTACGCTTGACCATATAGTGCGCTCATTGGTTTGGGTGTCAAAGCGGTAGCAGTTGATACTCCAATATGTGCTTCCGTTTTGAAACTTGAGAGAGTTCATCGGAATGGCAAATTCGGCACTGTAGTACCCGTCTGCTATATGAGCTTCCCCCCACCATTTTACATCCCATGAGGTGCTAAAATCTCTCGAGTCTGATCCGCCGTTGGTAATAAGGCCCTCGCGCACTACTCCAAAGGGATTGATACCAAATATAAAGGCATTTGCACCGTCGTTAAAGGTGTCGATAGATATGCTGATATTGTCGCTTCCTGTTGCTCTATAATCGCGCTGCAGCGAATTGGTTACAAATTCGTTAGACTGGGTTTGCATTACTAAACCTACATAGAGAAAGTCGTTATTATACAAGATTCTGAATTCAGTGTCTTTGGTAGCCGGAAGTGTATCAGTCGGAAAGTTTTGTACGAAATTACTTTGCGTAGGTGCTTTCTGCCACTGAGGTTCAAGCAATTTTCCGTCAATCTCAAAAGCTTCTTCAGTGAAAAGTGCCTTTATGCTCTTTCGGTCTTGGGCATGGGTAGAAGTGGCCATAAGAATTACGACCAAGAAGTTAATTAGGCACTTTTTCATAAACAACAAACCCCAAAAATAAAAGATTTGTGTATTGAAGATGTTAAAATTTGAAATTCATACAAACTTAATTCTCTGCTTACCTGCTTTCCCTGGTGCTTCTTTTATATTTACGGTCAAATATTTGGCGCTTATGCATGTGTTTTTAAATCTTTTAGGCAGTAGTTTTTTACTTTTTACCTTTTTTCATACTCCTAACACAATGGGGTTAGAAGTTAATGCCACGTTTTCAATTAATTCAGGATTTGTTTGGGGTCAAACAGGACATCGTGTAGTAGGATTAATCGCAGAAGAACACCTAAGTAAGCGCGCCAAAAAACCATTAATACTCTTCTCGAAGGGCATAGCTTGGCCTATGCCTCCACCTTTGCTGACGAGATCAAGTCAGATAAAGCCTACGACGCCTATGGCCCATGGCATTATGTCAACTACGACATAGATAAACGTTATGACCCAAACAATGCCGACGACAGAGGAGACATAGTTTACGGTATTCGAAAAAGCATAGAAGTACTTGCTAATGAGAAAAGTAGTGAGGCAGACAAAAGCTTTTACCTCAAGTTGCTGATTCACTTCATTGGAGATCTTCATCAACCCCTTCACGTAGGTCAAGCTGAAGATCAGGGCGGAAATCGCATTCAGGTCAGTTGGTTTTCTAGAAATTCTAATTTACACCGGGTATGGGACTCTGATTTGATTGACGGTTACAATATGTCTTATGAAGAACTTGCCGAAGAGCTTATGCGCTCAACCAGTAAGACTGAGCTTCTTGCATTGCAAGAAGGCAACTATCTCGATTGGGTAGAAGAGTCTCATCAAATTGCCGAGAAGATTTACGCCTCGGCTTCTAGCGGAGATAAATTGAGCTACCGCTACGGGTACGAGTTTAATCCACTAGTATTCGAACAACTCAAAAAGGGCGGATTCCGTTTAGCCAAACTCTTAAACGAAGTCTTTAAGTAAGTCAGCGACGCTTCGAAACCTTGTTCATCGAAATTTGCCGCTGTCTGCTGCATTTAAATCGCGTAACCTCACCGTTGCGTTTCTTGGCGTGTTTTGTAGAGCGCCCCTGAACTCGTTCGCGCCACATGCGAAAACTCGAGGCTTTCATCTCTCGACGCATAAGGTCAATAACGTCTCGTTCGCTGAGCCCAAATTGAAAGGTAATCGCTTCAAAAGGCGTACGGTCTTCCCATGCCATTTCTATTATTCGGTCAATGTGCTGCGCACTTAAATCGGGCTGAAGATTACCGTTTATCATAGCGCCTCAAAGATATAGCGAAATGTTAGATTGATACGTGCGGTTTTTGGCTTTTTGGTCTTAGGTAGTTGGTGTTTGAATTCTTTCTGGGTTTTACCGGCCATGAGTAAAAGACTTCCGTGCTCAAGAGCTATACTGCGTTTTAAAGTTTTATCCGTTTTGTGTTTAAGATGAAATAGGCGTGATTCTCCAAGGCTTAATGAAGCGATAACAGGCAGCTCGCCTAGTTCTTTTTCATCATCGGCATGCCATCCGTTACTGTCATTTTCATCGCGGTAGAGGTTAAATAAGCAACTGTTGAATGAATAGCCTACTTGTTTTTCTAGTTGTTCTTTGAGCGCGCTGAGCTCTGGGTGAAAAGGGTGAGAATCGAGCGTAAGACCAGAATAACTATAGCTTCTAGGACTATTGGAATAAAGGGCGGTAAGCCGTGGTTGATCGTAAACCTTGCCAAAAACAGTAACCTTTTCTGAGCGCCAAGGGCTATCTGTGTAGAATCTTTTAAAGTAGTAGTCGGCACGATCAGGCGAAAGAAAATCGGGCCAATAATGAAGGGTTGCTGATCCAATAGAAAGGTCAATCATTAGGTCGAAATTATATTTTTCATTTCGTGTCTATAAGTCGAAGGAGGCATTCCTGCAAATTGCTTGAAAAGCCGTGTAAAGTGCGAAACATTTTGAAACCCGGCCTCAAAAGCGATATCACTTATGGCCAGTTGTTTTTCGGCGAGCAATTTTGAAGCGTGAACGAGTCGGTATTCGTTAACGAATTGCGTAAAAGTTTTACTGGTGGTTTTTTTAAAGTAACGGCAAAAGGAGGGTTCGGTCATTCCTGTTAAAGAAGAAACGGTCTCTAGCGGTATGGGTTGCTGAAAATTATTTTTGACGTAGTTAAAGATCTTATTAATGCGATTCTGATCACTAATTTCAGTGGAGATGGCAAATTTTTCTGCATTTAAAATCTGCACTTCTTTAGATTGGCTCAATTCATGAAGGATATCTAAAATGCTAAGTAGCTTCTTAAAGTCATCTAGATTTTTCAGATTTTCCATGACACTACCTATGTGCACCTTGATCTCTCCGTGAAAGGCTAACCCCTGTTCTGCAAGAGTAAATAGATTAGTTATTAGTTCCATCTCGGGAACCGCGAAGAACTGTGGTCCTAGAAAATCTTCTTTGAATTGTATTAAGGTTTCTTTTTTATTTCCTGTAAAGCGGTCGGTGAATCCGCAGTGAGGTAAGTTTTTTCCAATAAGAATAAGGTCTCCGTCGTTAAAGTACGACATATGCGATCCAATCTGTCGTTTTCCAGCGCCTCCATTGATGTACACCAGCTCAATTTCGGGGTGATAGTGCCAGCTCTTATAGTGGTTAACGTGATACTCGTCGAAGGTCTCTAGCTTGAACGAATTTCCGAAAATAGGTGTAATCACCTCAAAAGCAAGCTGTTGCATATATTTTAAATGGAATGAAGTTCTTGTTTAAAGACAAAATTAATCCTTAATTGACTCATTTTAGCCTATTTTTTATAAAATAAGGGTAAAATAGTGCATAAACTGGACAATCGAGGAAAAGTAACACACAGGTACTGTAGCGTAAATTTGCATAATCAATCATCATTCAAAAAACGAACCGTTATGAAAAAGTCATTTCTTACACTTCTGCTTTCAGCAGTAGTTTCACTATCATTTGCTAATTCATCAGTTACTTTGACCAACACTTCATCAATTGGAGGGTTTGAAAGTAGGCTCACTGAAGATCCTACTTTCGTAAGAAAAGGAGAAAAATTAGTTATTAGTTTTTTAAATACCGATCTGGATGCCGTTGAAATTCGCATTACAGACTCAAAAAATAACCTCCTATTCTCTCAAGAATTTGACGGTGAGTTAATTGTGCAAAGGGCGTTTGATTTTTCAAAAGCGCAGCGCGATGACTATAAGGTTGTTGTAGCTTACAAGCGAATAGCTGTTGGGCAAATTGTTGAGGTACAATAGTTTAGTTAATTGTTAAGGTAAAAAAGGCCCTCTTCATGGAGGGCCTTTTTTTTGACCTATCTCATTTGATCATATCTACGCTTCTCGAAATAAAGTCCGCTAGATCTTTTCCTTTTAGAATTCCTTTAGAAAGTCTGGCTAAATCTACTCCTTGTTGAACGAGTCTCTTGCGTTTTTTTTCTGTCTTAGCTTCTAAGATTTCTCCTATAAGCGTGTGATTAGTGTTAACCACTAAATTGTACATGTCTGGCATAGAACCTAAACCCATAATTCCACTAGAACCTGTCTGCTGCATGTCTTTCATTCTGCGCATAAATTCTGGTTCGGTAAGCATAAATGGAAGTGATTCACTGCTGAGGTCTTCAGCCTGAACGCTGTATCCGAAGGATTTAACGGTTTCTTCTACCAAGGTTTTTAATTCGCTGCGCTGTGATTCGTCGAGCTTAGAAATCTTGGCGTCTTCTTTTTGATCAAATTTTCAATGGCGTCTGCATCTACTCTTGCGAATTGAACATCTTTGAGTTCTGCCTCTAGTTTTTGGATCAAGTGAGGAGCGATTGGAGAGTCAAGTAGTAAAACCGTATAGCCCTTTTGGGTAGCCAATTTTATGTAGCTGTGTTGCTGATCTTTATTTGATGCATAGAGAATTACGGTTTTACCTTCTTTATCGGTTTGAAGGTCTTTGATGCGCGCTTCGAGCTCTTCATAGGTTAAAAACTCTTCATCGGTAGTGGGGTATAAGGCGAAATTTTGCGCTTTTTCAAAGAACTTTTCTTCGGTGAGCATTCCGTATTCGATAACCACTTTTATGTCGTTCCATTTTGATTCAAAATCTTTACGATCTTCTTTGAAAAGACTTTGGAGTTTGTCTGCCACCTTTCGCGTAATATAAGAGGTAATCTTTTTTACTGAGGTGTCTGATTGCAAATACGAGCGCGAAACATTAAGAGGAATATCTGGTGAATCAATAACCCCTTTTAGCATAGTTAGAAATTCTGGCACGATGCCCTCTACGTTGTCGGTTACAAAAACTTGATTTTGGTAAAGCTGAATGCGATCTTTTTGCATGGAAAGATCGTTCGAGAGCTTAGGGAAGAATAAAATTCCTGTTAAATTAAAGGGATAGTCTACGTTGAGATGAATATGAAAGAGCGGGTCTTCAAATTGCATAGGGTAGAGCTCTCTGTAGAAGTTTTTATAGTCTTCTTCTTTGAGATCTGAAGGAGCCTTAGTCCATGCTGGGTCAGGGTTATTGATGATGGCATCAACCTCTTGTGTTGGTGCTGGATCGTCTTCTTTAGCCCCTTCGGGTTTATCTAGTGTTTCAGTGCGCATTCCAAATTTAATCGGAATAGGCATAAACTTGCTGTATTTATTGAGAAGCCGTTGAATAGTAGACTCCTCTAAATAAGTGACGGCGTCTTCAGAAATGTGCAGCACAATCTCTGTTCCGCGCTCGGTTTTATCGTGAGGTTCAAGACTAAATTCTGGAGATCCGTCACAAGACCAGTGCACGGCAGGAGCGTCGGTATAGCTCTTGCTAAAGATCTCTACTTTGTCAGCCACCATAAAAGCCGAGTAGAAACCAAGACCAAAATGTCCAATGATACCGGCATCTTTGGCACTGTCTTTATACTTGTCTAAAAATTCTTCGGCGCCAGAGAACGCTACCTCGTTGATGTACTTTTTAATTTCTTCTTCGCTCATCCCAACTCCTTGGTCAATGATGCGAAGGGTCTTACCCTCTTTGTCGACCTTCACCTCAATAAGGGGCGAAACGTATTCTACCTTAGCTTCACCTATGCCAGTGAGGTGTTTTAATTTGAGTGTGGCATCTGTAGCATTGGATATCAGTTCGCGCAAAAAGATTTCTTGATCGCTGTAGAGAAATTTCTTGATCAGCGGAAAGATGTTGTCTACGGAAACATTAATTTTTCCTTTTTCCATGATAAATAGTTTGTTTCAATCTTTCTTTTCAAAAAGAGTACCATTTAGTCAATGGCTGACAACTTGACATTTGAATAAGAAGTAAAAATTTTCAATAATGTTTAATTATTTTTTGTTTTTGATAAACAAAATGTATATTTGATTGGTTGAGGAAATTTTGCTATGAAAACTTCATTCAACGATTTTGTTTATTTATTGGTTAGGTTGTTGAAAGCATTCTATCATTCTTGATAGGATGCTTTCTGCGTTTAAGACGATTTTACTTCATCATTTAGAACAATTCATTGTTTACTTTATTGTAAATTTGAATAAACAATACATCTGTTTATGGCAAAGTCTACAGCAAAAGAAAAAACGAATGTCAAAGATGATATTCTTGCTGCCTATATCCATTTTTCACTAGAACACGAAACAGCTCCTAAGTCAGTTTACAAGTTCTGCAAAGAACTGTCTATAGATGAAACTGCTTTTTATGCTCATTTTTCATCGCTAGATGCCGTTGCAGAATCTGTGTGGGAGACTTTTCACCACAAGGCTTTGGCTACTCTGCAAAAGAGTAAAGAGTTTGAAGGTTTCAGCAATCGCGAGAAAGTACTGAGCTATTTATTTACTTTTTCGAAAACCTTACCCTAAATCGTTCTTACGTGTTGTTTGCACTTCAGGGAGCGCACAAAAATCTATCTGACCTTAAAGTTTTAAGGGGCTTAAGGAGCGGTTATAAGCTTTTTATAGAGTCGCTAATTGAAGAGGAAAATCAATCAAAAACTTTAGAGGCCTTTAAGTACAATAAGCGATTTTTTGCCGAAGCCGGATGGGCCCAGTTGTTGTTTCTACTCAAATTTTTTATTGAAGACCGCTCTAAGGGATTTGAAAAGACTGACGTGGTGATCGAAAAATCGGTAAATACCATCTTTGATGTATTCGATAATACGCCCTTAGAAAATGCCTTTGACTTAGGAAAGTTTCTGTTTAAAGAAGCCTTTACAGCCTAGTGAAGTCAACCGATAAGATTCCAACCTCCAAATTGCAGCGCACCTCAAAACTGGTAGGAACCGGGGTTAAGTTAGGCGCCAATTATTTGAAGTATTACGGCCAACGCGTGCTCGATAAAGAAGGAGCCAAAGGACAGCTCGACGAGAACAATGCATCGGATATTTACGATTCTCTCAAAGATCTGAAAGGAAGTGCCTTGAAGGTGGCGCAGATGCTCAGCATGGAGCGCAATATTTTGCCTAAGGCCTATGTAGAGCGTTTTTCGCTATCTCAGTTTTCGGTTCCGCCGCTCTCGGCTCCGTTAGTAAAAAAGACGTTAAAGCGCTATTTAGGCAGTGACCCCGAACATCTGTTTGATTCGTTTGATTACTCGGCGATTAACGCCGCCTCTATAGGGCAAGTGCACAGAGCTACCAAAGATGGAGTTTCTCTAGCCGTCAAGGTGCAGTATCCTGGGGTAGCAGACAGCATTCAGACCGACTTAGCGCTGGTTAAACCTATCGCGCTTCGCATGTTTAACATGAGCGCCAAAGATTCTGAAAAGTATTTTAAGGAGGTAGAGTTCAAGCTACTTGAAGAAACCGACTATCGCATAGAATTAGCGCAAAGCAAAGAGATTACCCAGGCCTGTGCCCATCTGAAAAATATTCAATTTCCAGAGTATTACGACGCTTTGTCTTCAGAGAGGGTATTGACCATGAGTTACATAGAGGGGCTTCCCTTGGGGCAATGGGTAAAGTCTGATTTTAGTGTCAAAGAGGCAAATTCTATAGGGCAAACACTTTGGGATTTTTACATGTATCAAATTCACGGACTCAAAAAGGTGCATGCCGATCCGCATCCGGGTAATTTCTTGATCAATAAAAACAACGAGCTGGTTGTGATTGATTTCGGATGTATTAAAGTGATACCCGACTCTTTTTATATTCCTTATTTTGAGTTGGCCAATCACGCCACTCAGAAAAACGATGCCGCATTTACCGAAAAGCTCTATGAATTAGAGATGCTGGTTGCCACAGATGGTCCGGGCGAGGTGGAATACTTCACAAAGCTATTCAAGGAACTTCTTGCCGTTTTCACAGCACCTTTCAATGCAGAAACTTTCGATTTTGCAGATCCTAAATTTTGGGAGGGAATCGGAAAAACGGCAGATTTTTTTGCCAATGACCAAGAAATTAGAAAGATGAATTCCAATAGGGGATCTCAGCATTTTCTTTATATGAATCGCACCTTTTTTGGTTTGTACAATCTGCTTAATGACCTTAAGGCCAAGGTAGACACTCAAGCCTTTAGACGCTATCTTTAAGATTTAATCGTAACTTTTTTACGTTAAAACTACATTTATGTATACGTCTTACATCAAAGGTTTGGGGTTTTATGTACCCGAAAACAGAGTGACTAATAACGACCTCTCTGAGCTCATGGAAACTAGTGACGAGTGGATACAAGAGCGCACAGGTATTGAGGAACGACGCTTTGCCATTAAAGGCGAAGACACAACCACTTCTATGGGAGTTAAGGCTGCTGAGAAGGCCATAGAAAGGGCTCAGATCGCCAAAGACGAAATAGATTTCATCATTTTTGCGACACTTAGTCCTGACTATTACTTTCCTGGGCCTGGCGTACTTGTTCAACGCGATTTGGGTATTGGAACAGTGGGCGCCCTTGACGTGCGCAATCAATGCTCTGGATTTGTATATGCCCTTTCGGTAGCTGATCAATTCGTGCGCACTGGCATGTACAAAAACATTTTGGTCATTGGTTCTGAGCTGCATTCGCATGGATTAGATATGACTACCCGTGGACGCAATGTCTCGGTCATTTTTGGGGACGGTGCTGGCGCTGCAGTCGTTTCAAGAAGCATTCAAGAAGGTAGAGGTATTTTATCTTCACATCTGCACTCCGAAGGACAGCATGCTGAAGAACTTTCACTGATCGCCCCCGGAATGGGTAAGCGATGGGTGAGTGATATTTTGGCAGACAACGATCCAGACGATGTCTCGTATATGCCATACATGAATGGCCAGTTTGTCTTTAAGAATGCCGTGGTGCGTTTTGCAGAGGTTATTCATGAAGGTTTAGCCCATAACGGATTGACTTCGGAAGATATAGATATGCTTATTCCGCATCAGGCGAACCTCAGAATCGCTCAGTTCATCCAAAATAAGTTTAAACTCAGTGACGATCAGGTGTACAATAATATTATGCAGTACGGAAATACTACTGCCGCCTCTATTCCAATCGCCCTGACTGAGGCCTGGGAGAAGGGTAAAATTAAAGAAGGCGATCTGGTAGTTCTAGCTGCATTCGGAAGCGGGTTTACTTGGGGGAGTGTAGTTATGCGGTTTTAATGTCTGACTCGCGAATAAAATAAAGCCCAATAAAGGTTAGAAGCCCATTTAACGGCAGAAGTTCGTAGCCCAGTTGGTATCCACTTAGCACACTCGCATCTAGCGACCCTAGCACCGCAATTGTGGCTACCGAAATCACCGACACCAAAGCAACCCATTGCTCTTTGATTTGATAAGAGGTTAGTATGCCAAAGGCGAACAAGCCCAAGAGTGGTCCGTAAGTGTAACCCGCTATAGTGAGTAAGCTATCTATCACACTGTCGCTAAGCAGGTAGGTGAAACTGATTATAACTGCTACCAGTATCACAGAGATAGCCAAGTGTACTTGCTTTCTGCGCTTGACTTGTAGCTCTTTCGGGTAGCGCTCCAGATCTAAAAAGTCTAGGCAAAAAGAGGTAGTAAGCGCCGTAAGGGCACTGTCAGCACTGCTGTAAGCGGCGGCAATGAGTCCTAAGAAAAAGGTGATTCCTATGCCTAACCCTAGAGACTGATTTAAGGCTATTTCTGGAAATAGAAGGTCTGTTTTAACTGTGCCATTTGACATCGGAAGGTCTATGCCATTGACCTCGCTGTAATGAAAAAGCAAACTACCGAGGAATACAAAAAGCCCGGTAACCACTATCAAAATCATACTGAATACCACCATATTGAGCTGAGCCTCCTTGATGTTTTTGCAGCTTAAATTCTTTTGCATCATGTCTTGATCGAGCCCGGTCATGGCGATGGTGATGAAGGCTCCGCCAATAAAAGACTTAAAAAAGTAGTTTTTCTGCATGGGGTCGTCAAAAACGAACACCCTGCTATACCCCTCAAAGGCTTCGCTACTAATAAAGGCCACAGCCGAGAGATCTAGATCGTCGAGTATCAAAAAAATGGCTAACACTAGTGCTGAAAGCATGAAAAAGGTCTGCAAGGTATCTGTGATTACAATAGTCTTGATTCCGCCCCTAAAAGTGTAGGCGTAAATCAAGGCCACCGAGACTACCACAGTAACTTCTATAGGAACCCCAAAAGACTTGAGTACAAAATGATGTAAGACGAGCGCCACTAAGTACAATCTAAAAGAGGCCCCTAGAATACGCGAGAGAAAGAAAAAGAAGGCTCCGGTTTTCTGACTTTTTGGGCCAAAACGTTCGCCCAAGTATTCGTAAATAGAGCGAAGACCCATGCGATAATAAAGCGGAAGCAGTATGTAGGCGATGACCAGGTATCCAAAAAAATAGCCCAAGACCACTTGCAGATAGGTGAATTGTGTTGCCCCAACCCATCCCGGAACCGATATGAAGGTTACTCCTGAGAGCGAAGCCCCGACCATTCCGAAGGCTACCAGATACCATTTAGAATTTTTGCCCGCACTGTAAAAGGTTTCGTTGCTGTCGTTTTTTCCTGTGAGATATGAGATCAAGAAAAGTAAGCCGAAATAGAGCAGAAGAAGTATGCTAATTTGAAATGAATTCATAGGCGTTCGCCGTATTTTTGAAATTATGGAATACGGCTCTAAGTTATTGGAAAAAGCGGTAGATCACATCGCCCAGCTTCCAGGTATCGGCAAACGAACGGCATTAAGACTGGCATTGCACCTATTACAACGCCCAGAAACGCAAACCCTCGACCTGGCCGATGCGCTGAAGGGCCTGCGTTTAGATATTAAACACTGCAAACAGTGCAACGCCCTTTCTGATGATGATTTGTGTGTAATATGTGCTGACCCTAGACGCGATGAGCAGCTTATTTGCATAGTTGAAGATATTCGCGATGTATTGGCCATTGAGGCCACTTCAGAGTACAAAGGACTTTATCATGTGTTGGGCGGAAAGATCTCTCCCATGGACGGTATTGGGCCTTCAGATTTAGCTATAGTCAGTCTACTCGAGCGGTTAAAAACCGCAACTATTTCTGAAGTAATATTTGCATTAAGCGCCTCTATGGAGGGGGATACCACCCAGTTTTATATTCATAAAAGCATCAAAGATTTTAGGCTTAAATGCAGCACATTGGCGCGTGGTCTTGCAGTAGGAGACGAGTTGCAATACGCCGATGAAATCACCTTAGGTCGCAGTATTAGTAATAGGGTCTTATTGAGCGATTAGTCTTTAAGTTTATTGCTAAATTTGCGGCTATGCCACACCTAGAAGTTGTCTTGCCCGAGATGGGCGAAAGTGTCGTAGAAGCCACCGTCACCAGTTGGTTGAAAAATGTGGGAGATACCGTCGAAGTTGATGAGGTGGTCGTTGAGGTAGCCACCGATAAGGTCGATTCTGAGATTGTTTCGGAATACGCCGGAGTAATTGTTGAAAGACGCGCAGCAATAGACCAAGTGGTTAAAGTAGGAGAGGTGTTATTTGTGGTAGATACCGAATCTAAGGCCTCAGAACCCAAAGACACTAAAGACCGTCAGCAAAGCACAGAAAATGCGCCGGAGGCAAATCTGGCTGTTACCGCAGAACCTCTTAGCCAACCGTCAGCACCCAGGCCGCAAAATGAGCCCGAAATGGAGAGTGCCGCCCAGTTTACAGAGAAGGTAATGCGCAGCACCTATCGCCAACCTTCTTCACTTTCACAATCTAGAGGATTTCTATCTCCATTAGTGCGCAGTATCGCCGAAGAAGAGGGAGTGACTGAAGTAGAACTTTCTTCTATAAAAGGGACTGGACTAGACGAGCGAATTACCAAAGAAGATATTTTGAACTTTGTTGCTAATCGTCCGCAGCTCGGGTCTCAGTCTAAAGCGACCCAAGGGCAAGAGTCAAGTAATGCTATTGACCAGCAATTAGCTAAGCCCATGACAGCGCCACTGCTTGCGTCTATGCCGGCCGCAGAATTAGCTTCGGGCGATGAACGCATAGAGCTCAATCGAATGGCCAAGCTCACCGCAAAAAATATGTTAGAGAGCGTCTTAACTTCGGCTCACGTACAGAGCTTTATAGAAGTAGACGTGACTGCAGTGGTTGAATGGAGGGCTTCAGTAAAACAACAATTTGAGCGTGTTGAGGGAGAGAAATTGACCTTCACACCCATCTTTATGGAGGCGGTTGCCCGAGCACTCAAGGAGTATCCGCAATTGAACATTCAATTTGACGGGGAATCGATTATTCAAAAGAAAGCCATAAATATTGGAATGGCTACGGCCTTAGAAGACGGAAACCTTATTGTTCCTGTTATCAAAGAGGCCGATCTATTGAATCTTTCGGGTCTAGCGCAGAAAGTGAATGATCTTTCACAACGGGCCAGAAGTAAAGCATTAAAACCAGATGAAGTGATGAATGCGACCTATACGGTTACCAATATTGGTTCTTTTGGAAGTGTTTTTGGTACACCTATTATTCCTCAGCCACAAGTGGGAATTTTAGCTATTGGGGCCATTAGAAAGGTGCCTGCAGTAGTCGAAACAGCACAAGGAGAGTTTCTGGGTATACGCCACAAAATGTACCTTTCGCATTCTTATGATCACCGTGTTGTTAATGGTGCTCTAGGCGGACTCTTCATAAAATTCATCGCCGACTATCTCGAAAAATGGGATGTCAATAGGTCGGTTTAAGTTAAAACAGTAGAAAACCTATGGCGCTTGAACTAAAAAAACCTATCTGTTTCTTTGATTTAGAAACCACCGGAACCAATATTGTAAAAGACCGTATCGTTGAAATTGCGATTTTAAAGGTTTTTCAAAATGGCAATCGACAGCAGTTTACCTGGCTGGTGAATCCTGAAATAGAGATTCCGGCTGAAGTGGTTGCCGTACACGGAATTTCTAACGAAAAAGTGGTTAATGAGCCCACCTTTAAGGCGCTTTCAAAGACCATTTACGACCTTATCAAAGACAGTGATCTCTCTGGGTTTAATTGCGATCGGTTTGATATTCCACTATTGGTAGAAGAGTTTTTAAGGGCGGGAATCGATGTTGACCTCAAGAAAATGCAATCGGTAGACGTGCAGACCATCTTTCACAAAATGGAACAGCGTACGCTTGCTGCTGCTTACGCCTTTTATTGCGGTAAACAGCTCGAGAACGCCCATTCGGCCGAAGCCGATACGCTAGCCACTTACGAGGTCTTATTGGCTCAGCTTGAGCGATACAGCGACTTGCCTAGCACGGTAGCTGAATTGGCTGAGTTTACTGCTAGACGTGATCGCGTTGATTTCGCAGGTCAGCTGGCCCTAGATGAAGACGGAGATCCAATCTTTAATTTTGGCAAGCACAAAGGAGCTAAGGTAAGGGTGGTACTCGAAAATGAGCCCGGCTATTTCGGATGGATCTTAAATGCAGACTTTCCGCTGTATACTAAAAAAGTATTGACACAGATAAAATTGGGTACCTTTTAAATTTTAGAGGCATGAAACTCATTTGCATAGGCAGAAACTACACGGCACACATCGAAGAACTCGCCAATGAGCGCCCAAAAGACCCGGTGATTTTTATGAAGCCCGACTCTGCAATTCTGCCTAAAGATCAAGAGTTCTATATTCCAGAGTTCACAGGGTCGCTGCATTACGAGGTAGAAATACTGGTGAAAATTCACAAGGTAGGTAAGCATATTGCCAAGGAGTTTGCCCATAAGTATTACGATGAGGTGAGTCTTGGAATTGATTTTACGGCGAGAGACCTTCAAGATCAATTAAAGCAAAAAGGACTTCCGTGGGAAAAGGCCAAGGCCTTTGACGGATCGGCGGTTATCGGAAAATGGGTTTCAAAAAGCCAATACGCATCCATGGACGATTTGACCTTTAGCCTTCAAAAGAATGGAGAGGTAGTTCAACAGGCGAGTACCTCGCTGATGCTGTGGAAAATAGACGAGCTAATCGCCTATGTTTCGTCTTTCTTTACGTTAAAAAAAGGAGACATTATTTTCACCGGAACCCCAGCTGGAGTTGGTGCGGTAGTCTCGGGTGACTATCTAGAAGGTTTTGTCGAGTGTGAGCCATTTTTTGATCTAAAGGTGTTATAGACCCCGAGCTATGAAAGTCGAATTGCTCAGTATAGGCGACGAGTTACTAATCGGTCAGGTGGTTAATACCAATGCGGCCTATTTGGCAAAGCAACTCAATAAAATTGGGCTTGAAGTAGCCTATATCTCGGTCAGTGCAGACACCAAAGAAGCGATAATAGAAGCTTTAACTATGGCCCATTCGCGCGCCAATCTGTTGCTGGTAACGGGGGGTTTAGGCCCAACCAAAGACGATGTAACGAAAGAGTCTTTATGCGCCTTTTACGACGATCAATTAGAAGAAGACCCAGAGGTGCTAGCTCACATTGAGTTTTTATTTGACACCTATATTCAAACCCCCATTCGTCCGGCTAATCGCACCCAGGCACTGCTTCCTAAGAAGGCCGAAGTACTCAAAAATGAAGTAGGTACCGCCTCTGGAATGTGGTTTAATCATCTTGGGGTTACTGCTATATTTTTGCCAGGTGTTCCGCGTGAAATGCAGCACCTTATGGAAACGGTAGTGCTCAATCGCCTAAAATCGATGAGCTCGCTCATAATACGGTACAGAACCTTAATGACCTACGGATTAGGTGAAAGCGCCATAGCTGAGCGAATAGCCTCTATTGAAGAGGAGCTTCCGGCTGAATTGTCATTATCATACTTGCCTAATTTTGGAAGGGTGCGTTTGCGTCTTTTGGCTAAACATACCTCTGAAAGCAAGGTTAAAGAACTTTTAGCCCATTATGGCGACATGCTCGTATCGCGTATCAGAGATATTTATTTTGGGGATGAAGAAGACGGTGGATTGGCTGTTCAAGTGCTTAAAGCTGCTAAATATGCAAACATGACTATTGCTAGTTGTGAGAGTTGCACGGGAGGACAAATAGCAGCGGCGATCACCGAAATTCCTGGAGCTTCTTCGGTGTTTACTGCAGGCTTTGTGCCTTATCAAACAGCTCAAAAGATAGGTTTGTTAGACATAGACGCCACTTTAATAAGCTCTTATTCAACCGTTAGCGCCGAGGTGGCTGAGGCAATGGCACTAAATACTAGGCTTAAAACCGGTTGTTCTGTGGCGGTTTCGACCACCGGTAATGCGGGTCCTTCAAAAGGCGATTCAGACGAGCCTATTGGCACTGTGTTCATCGGCATCAGCACTGAAGCGCGCACCTATGCGCAAAAATTTATGTTTGGCAATCTAAGAGAGCGCGTCATCGAAAAGGCCAGCTTGAAAGCACTAGAAATGCTTTACAGAGAAATTATAAAATAAATGTATGGTACTTGGTCAAAATCAATAAAACTACTACATTTGCACACTCTAAAATCAGGTAAAACGCCCATACAATGTCAAAGATCTGTGAGGTTACTGGAAAAAAAGTGATGTTCGGTAACAACGTTTCGTTCTCTATCAACAAAACCAAGCGTCGTTTTGATGTGAATATAAGTAAGAAGCGTTTTTATGTTCCTGAAGAGGATAAATGGATTACCCTGAATGTTTCATCTAAGGGGATCAAGGTTATTGATAAAAAAGGTATCTCTGAGGTTTTAAAAGAGTCTAGAGAAAAAGGTTTCATTAAATAAATCGTTAGTTCGCGATGGCCAAAAAAGGAAATAGAGTTCAGGTAATCCTAGAGTGCACAGAGCACAAAACATCAGGTATGTCAGGAACTTCTCGTTATATTACTACTAAGAATAAGAAAAATACTCCTGATCGTTTAGAGATGAAGAAATTCAATCCTATTCTTAAGAAAATGACTGTTCACAAAGAAATTAAGTAACATGGCAAAAAAAACAGTTGCATCCTTACAGACTAGTTCAAAAAGATTAACCAAAGCGATCAAAATGGTGCGTTCTCCGAAAACTGGAGCCTACACTTTTGTAGAGTCGGTGATGGCTCCTGAGGTGGTAAAAGGGTGGTTAGATAGTAAATAAACATCTATAAATGTTTTGAAAAAAGCCGCGTTCAGCGGCTTTTTTTATGGCTTGAACATATAGATTTGTACTATGGGTTGGTTGGATGCATTTAAGAAAAAACAAGAGCCCGAGAAGCTTTCTGAGGGTCTAGATAAGACTAAGAAAAGTTTCTTCTCCAAATTGGCTGTAGCTGTAGCTGGTCGTTCTACGGTTGATGTCGAAACTCTCGATGCGGTTGAAGAACTGCTCATCGCCTCTGATGTAGGTGTGCATACCACGCTAAAGATCATAGAACGCATAGAGGGGCGTGTAGCTCAAGATAAATACTTGGGGACGGAAGATCTTCAAAGACTTCTCAAAGAGGAGATTAAGGGGTTACTCAGCGCTTCAAGTAAACAAGGGTTTCAAGGGGATTCAACTCCGTATGTAGTGTTAGTAGTCGGGGTGAATGGCGTGGGCAAGACCACCACTATCGGAAAACTTGCACATCAGCTCACCCAAGAAGGCAAAAAGGTCATGGTAGGTGCTGCCGATACCTTTAGGGCCGCAGCTGTTGATCAACTTCAGGTATGGGCCGATCAGAGCCAAGGTTCCTTTGGTGCGTATGCAAGAAGGGGCCGATCCGGCTTCTGTAGCTTATGAATCAGTGATTCGAGCTCTGAAAGAAGAAGTAGATGTGCTGTTTGTAGATACCGCAGGAAGATTACATAATAAGGTGAACCTTATGAATGAGCTTACCAAAATTAAGCGGGTCATGGGCAAGGTTTTAGAGAATGCTCCTCATGAAGTGATGCTGGTACTTGACGGTTCTACAGGGCAAAATGCTTTTGAGCAGGCTCGACAATTTACTGCAGCCACAGAGGTCAATTCATTGACTGTTACTAAACTTGACGGCTCGGCCAAAGGCGGTGTAGTTTTAGGCATTTCAGATCAGTTTACCATTCCGGTTCGTTTTATTGGGCTTGGTGAAGGAATAGAAGACTTACGCGTATTTGATAAAGAGGCCTTTGTCGACGCCCTTTTTGACTAATTATATCTATGAGAACCAAATCAATTAAGTCGAAGACTATCAATGTAGTCACCTTAGGGTGCAGCAAGAACTTGTACGATTCTGAGGTTCTTAGTGGGCAATTAAAGGCCTCAGGTAAAGAAGTGGTTCACGAAGGCTCCGGCGAAGTAGTTGTTATTAATACCTGCGGATTTATCGCCAACGCTAAGCAAGAAAGTATTGATACTATTCTGCATTTTGTCGATCAAAAGCAAAAGGGTTTAGTAGAAAAGGTATATGTAACGGGTTGCTTAAGTGAGCGCTACCAGGAAGACTTGGAGAAAGAAATACCTGATGTTGATCGTTATTTCGGAACGCAGCATCTCAGGCATTTATTGAAAGAGTTAGGCGCCGATTATAAACACGAACTGCTAGGAGAACGTGTTATGAGTACTCCTACCCATTACGCTTATTTGAAGATTTCTGAGGGATGTGATCGGCCTTGCTCGTTTTGTGCTATTCCGCTCATGCGCGGAAAACATAAATCTAAGCCCATAGAGGATCTGGTGAGAGAGGCGCAAATACTCGCCTCAAAAGGGGTAAAAGAGCTTATTTTAATCGCTCAAGATTTGACCTATTACGGTCTAGATATTTACAAGAAAAGAGAATTAGCAGCTCTGCTAAAGGCCTTGGTGGCCGTTGAAGGCATAGAGTGGATTCGACTGCATTACGCTTTTCCGACCGGATTTCCAGAAGAAGTATTAGAAGTTATTCGCGATGAACCCAAGGTATGTAACTACATTGATATTCCTTTACAGCACATTTCAGATAGGGTTTTGAAGAGCATGCGCCGCGGAACTACTCATAATAAAACCGATACCCTTATTGCTCAATTCAGAGAAAAAGTACCTGGTATGGCTATTCGTACTACACTCATTGTAGGCTATCCTGGAGAAGACCAGGCTGCTTTCGAAGAGCTAAAGGCTTGGGTAAAAGAAACGCGCTTTGACCGATTAGGATGTTTCACGTATTCACATGAAGAAAATACGCACGCCTATGCCCTTATCGATGATGTAGATCAAGATGAAAAAGAACGCAGAGCTGCTGAGATTATGGAATTACAGTCTCAAATTTCATGGGAACTTAATCAAGAAAAGA
The DNA here is from genome assembly GCA_018402205.1 of Flavobacteriaceae bacterium. Lineage (GTDB taxonomy): Bacteria > Bacteroidota > Bacteroidia > Flavobacteriales > Flavobacteriaceae > UBA3478. The sequence continues at coordinate 384,885 of JAGYIX010000003.1, read as the reverse complement.
TTGGCAAACGCTTTAAGTGTATAGTAGATAGGTATGAAGACGGCTACTTTGTTGCCCGTACCGAGTTTGATTCTCCAGATGTAGATAATACCGTTCTGATTGATGCCGAAAAAATTTTTCTTACAGTGGGGTCTTTCGTCTATGTTGAAATTGCTGAGGCCAGTGATTTTGACTTATACGGAACGGTGGTTGAAGGCTTATAGGTAGATTCCTCTATGCGGCTTGAGCGTGGTTTTAAGAGCTGAAAGTTGTGGTTCCTCTATGGTTAGAGAGCAACTGTACCAAAACTCTTGGTTCTGAATAATTTCAACACAATTGAGTTCTTTTCTGTCTGCGTATGTCTTTAAAAATTGTAATAGGTGCTGCTCAAAGTGTTTTGAGGTGTGCTGTGCGTCTGGACCTCTAAAGTCCCAAAATAACTGAATAGATTTTAAAGGGCTCATACCATAGATGAGTTGCGAAAATTGTGTTAAGTGCAAAGGCAAAGGTAAGTAGAACCCCTAGTTTGTGCTATTTTTGGGACATGCGTTTCAAAGCATACATAAGATTTTTTTTCGCTTTTACAGGGCTCCTTACTCTGCATGCATGCGATCTATTTGTAACTACAGAGCCTAACAAAGAGGCTGTTGCCCGTGTTGGCCGCTCTTTTTTGTACGCTGCAGATTTACCTAATTTCAACTATCTGTTAGATAGTCAAGCGATTAAAGAAGCCAAAAACCAATTTATTCAAGATTGGGCAATAAAGCAATTGATGGTTCAGAATACCCTTGACAATTTGCCTGAAGAGGTGCAGTGGAAGCTGGATCAGCTTGTGGAGAATTACCGCATCGATCTTTATACCAAATCGTACTTTGACCTTATATCGTTTAACCCGGCCGATACATTAATTGGAGAAAATGAGCTGCAGGCACTATACGACAGAGAACAGCAGAGCATGCGACTAGACCAAGACATAGTAAAGCTCAGATACATCGCCTTAAATGCCACCTACACAAAACCAGATGAGGTAATGAACCGCTTTAAGCGTTACAATAAAGAAGACCAGCGTTTTATTGATTCACTAGGGGTTCATAATTATTTAAAAGAGATACAACTCAACGATTCAGTTTGGCTAAAAAGCTCAGCTATTGCCAAGAGAATCAACCCTATAACCTATCAAAATATAACCAACTATCTACAAGACTATCAGTTTTTTGATATACGCGATAGTACTGGTTTTTACTTTGGTCAGGTCTTAGATACCCGAAAAAAAGGCGATATTGCACCTTATGCCTTTGCGCAAATTGAGTTAAAGCAAATTATACAAAATAGAAAGCGATTTGACCGTCTAGAGCGCCAAAAGCAAGACATGGTCAGTGAAGCCATCCGAAAAAAAAACTATGAAACTTATGAATAGAATTATTTTTCTCCTAGCGTTATTTCTAGCAGCTAACCAACCCTTTTTCGCACAAGGAACGTCTTCAGTAAAACGCATTAAAATTGACGGAGTGGTTTCGGTAATCGGCGACTTTGTTATTCTAGACTCAGATGTAGAGAAACTCAAGGCCGATATTGAGAATCAAGGGGGAGATTTAGGCGAGATATCTGAATGTCAGTTGCTTGGTAAATTAATGGAAGATCGTCTTTTTGCCCATCACGCTATTCAAGACAGCTTATTAGTGTCAGATTCAGAGGTGAATCAAACCAGTGATATGCAAATTCAGCAATTAGCACGACAAATAGGGTCTGTTGAGAAGGTATTAGAATTTTACAATAAATCTGATTTACAGACCTTTAAAGACGAGCTTTATGAGATCAATAGGTTGCGCATGTTAGCCGATAGAATGCGCAGCGATATTGTCGATGAGATCGAGATCACCCCCGAAGAGGTAAGACAGTTTTTTTACAGTATTCCGATCACCAAGCGCCCTGTATTTGGAGCTGAACTAGAGATTGCTCAAATCGTAAAACAACCTAAGCCTGCTGAACAAGAAAAGGTGCGTATTGTGCAGCGCTTGGATCAAATGAAACAAGATGTAGAAGAGAATGGAGCGAGCTTTAGTATAAAAGCTATGTTGTATTCCCAAGATCCGGGGTCTAAAAGTAATGGCGGGTTCTATACTATGAATCGAGAGACTCCTTTTGTGAAGGAATTTAAAGATGTAGCCTTTTCATTGCGCGAAGGCGAAATATCCGATCCTTTTGAGACCGATTTTGGCTATCATATTATTTTACTAGAAAAGATTCGCGGTCAAGAAGTCGATTTACGACATGTATTGCTCACTCCTGAAATTTCGAACGATCAAGTCGAGGCGGCCAAACAGCAGCTAGATAGCCTGCGCACGGAGATTTTAGCAGGTTCTATCACTTTTGAAGACGCTGCTCGCCAATTCTCAGATGAGAAAGAAACCAAGTTTGACGGAGGTGTTCTGCGTAATCCACAAGATTATAGTGCACGCTTTGAATTAACCAATATGGATCCGGTGCTCTATAACCAAGTGGCAGCACTTAGAGATGATCAAATATCACAGCCCATAAAAGAAGAAGATCAGCGTGGTGGCCCGCCTAAATTTAAGATTATGCGGGTGAGCAACCGGTTCAATGAGCATATGGCAGACTTTGCTAGAGATTATGTGAAGATCAAAGATCTTGCGCTGTCGGATAAAGAGCGGCGTAATATTGAAAAGTGGATTGCTAAGCAGATAGATGCTACGTTTATTCAGATTAATGATGCCCGAAAAGACTGTGACTTTGCAAGTAATTGGCTTAAGAATTAATGTGCTTCTTCGTAAATTCGCACTCTAACTAATAAATATTATGGCATTTGATTTTGAAATGATTCAGCAGGTGTATAATCGCATGGACGCTAACATCGCTGCTGCACGCAAGTTGATCGGAAGACCATTAACACTTACTGAAAAGATTTTATATAACCACCTATGGAATAAACATGCAGCGGAAGCCTTCAAACGCGGAGTAGACTACGTTGACTTTGCTCCAGATCGCGTGGCCTGCCAAGATGCCACGGCACAGATGGCTCTATTGCAATTTATGCATGCCGGCAAACCTAAAGTTGCCGTTCCTACAACGGTACATTGCGACCACCTTATTCAAGCTAAACAGGGGGCTAAAGCCGACCTAAAGCGCGCCAATGAAACCTCTAATGAGGTATTTGATTTTTTAGAGTCTGTTTCTAACAAATACGGAATAGGTTTTTGGAAACCTGGTGCGGGTATTATTCACCAGGTAGTATTAGAGAATTACGCTTTTCCGGGCGGAATGATGATTGGAACGGATTCGCACACGGTGAACGCTGGCGGGCTTGGAATGATCGCTATAGGAGTAGGTGGAGCAGATGCGGTTGACGTTATGGCCGGAATGGCCTGGGAACTTAAGTTTCCAAAACTGATCGGGGTAAAACTTACGGGCAAATTATCGGGATGGACGGCCCCTAAAGACGTGATTTTAAAGGTAGCTGAAATTTTGACCGTTAAGGGCGGAACAGGTGCCGTTATTGAATATTTCGGTGAAGGAGCCCTTTCTATGTCGTGCACGGGTAAAGGAACCATCTGCAACATGGGTGCAGAGGTAGGGGCTACGACCTCGACCTTTGGTTATGACGAGTCTATGGATCGCTACCTGCGCGCCACTGGTCGCGCCGATGTGGCCGATGCGGCTAATAAAGTAAAGGCACACCTTACAGGAGATCCTGAGGTGTATGCTAATCCTGAAACTTATTTTGACCAGGTTATCGAGATCGACTTGTCTACGCTAGAGCCTCATTTAAACGGTCCGTTTACGCCAGACTTGGCGACTCCGATCTCAAAAATGGCAGAGACCGCAAAGAAAAATGATTGGCCACTTCAGGTTGAAGTGGGCCTTATCGGATCGTGCACGAATTCTTCGTATGAAGATATTTCGCGAGCAGCTTCTCTTGCGAAACAAGTGTCTGATAAAAATCTAAAGACGAAATCAAAATTTACCATAACGCCAGGTTCTGAACAGGTGCGCTTCACTATTGAGCGCGATGGGCTCATAGACACCTTTGATAAAATTGGTGCTACCGTTTTTGCGAACGCTTGCGGACCGTGCATTGGTATGTGGGATCGTTATGGAGATAAGGCAGCAGATGGGCCAAGAAACACCATCGTTCACTCGTTTAACCGAAACTTCGCCAAGCGTGCAGACGGTAATCCGAATACCTTGGCCTTTGTAGGTTCACCTGAATTAGTTACAGCCATTGCCATTGCGGGGCGTTTAGACTTCAATCCGCTTACAGACACCCTCATCAATGAAGATGGGGAAGAGGTAAGACTCGATGAGCCAAGAGGGTATGAGTTGCCTCCAGAGGGCTTTGCGGTTGAAGATTCTGGCTATGTGGCCCCCGCTGCTGACTCTAATCAGGTTACGATTAAGGTAGATCTCGAGTCGCAGCGTCTGCAGTTGCTCGATCCGTTCTGTGGCTATTGACTGTTGCCAAAATGAAGCACATTCCTCTGCTTATCAAGGCACAGGGTAAATGTACAACCGACCACATATCTATGGCCGGCCCGTGGTTGCGCTACAGAGGCCACCTTGACAACATTGCCAATAATACCCTAATCGGGGCGGTCAATGCCTTTAACGAGAAGACAAATTTTGTCAAGAATCAATTAAATGGTGAATACGGAGCCGTTCCTGACACCCAACGCGCCTACAAAAAAGAAGGGCTTTATTCGATAGTTGTGGGAGACCACAATTACGGCGAAGGTTCGTCTAGAGAGCATGCCGCCATGCAGCCTCGCCATTTAGGAGTGGCTGCTGTTTTGGTGAAGTCGTTCGCACGTATTCACGAGACCAACCTTAAAAAGCAGGGTATGCTAGCGCTTACCTTTGCCAATGAAACCGATTACGACTTGATTCAAGAAGACGATCGTTTTGATTTTGTTGATCTCGATCAGTTCGCGCCCGGAAAGCCATTGACTTTAGTATTGAACCACCGCGACGGTTCTTCTGATCGCATTCAAGTGAATCACAGTTACAACGCCTCGCAGATTTCATGGTTCAATGCCGGATCTGCCTTAAATGTCATCAAACGTGAAAGCGCAGCCTAAATTGAGCACATGAGCAAACAGATCACCTCGCTTACCTTTTTTAGGTTTGAAACGCGTAGGTCTATGCTTTGGGCTTTTTTTATGATGCAGTTCGCTCGAGCCCCTCTAAAAAAGGTAGGGGGTCTCGAGCGTTTTTTTTTGATGGGTACGGGTAAGCCGGGATTCAATCCCAGCCCCGACTGGAAAACTTATGCCCTACTGCAGGTGTGGAGCAATCAACAAGCTGCAGACTATTTTTTTAATAGTCATCCTACTTATTCGGCTTATGTGCGTCAAAGTACCGAGGTGCTGCGTGTGATGATGCGAAACCTTAGGGCCCACGGTGAGTGGAACGCAGAGAATCCGTTTAGGCGAAGCAGCGACGTAGACCCACACAATCCATACATTACAGCTATTACGAGAGCTACTATTAAGACGCGTTTACAGTTTAAGTTTTGGCGTGCAGTACCCGATTCTCAGCGTTATCTCATTGACAACCCCGGATTGCTAATGACCAAGGGCATAGGAGAGGTTCCGTTTAGAAATATGGCCACTTTTTCGATTTGGCGTTCAGAAGAGGCGCTCAAAGACTTTGCCTATTCTAATGCGCACCATAAAAAAGCCATTGAGCAGACGCGGGCATTCAACTGGTACAAAGAGGAACTCTTTAGCCGTTTTCAGCCGTATCAGGTTTACGGCACCTATCAGGGCGCCTCGCTGGATATGAATTTAGCGCATGAGCGCCAAGCTTCCGAAGAATAAAACTTGGGCCAGATAGATGTGCAGGGCAATCACCCACGAGGTTTTTTGCATTTTTTGCTGTTTGCGCTCTACACTGAAATACAGTAGTTGAAATAAAAATCCGAATCCGAACCAACTGAGGTAATTTTCAAGAGGGGGCTCAGGAATAAAGGTCCAATAATCAAAGTGAGGCGCCAAGAGTTCAAGCAGGGCGTCAAGCCCCACCATAAGAGCCGCCCCTATAAGTGCCGAACTAATCACGTAGTGGTAACGCCCCGTGAGGGCCTGGGCCATTTTAGCGGTGATCATGGTGAGCACAGCCCAAAAAATGCCAATAATAAAGGGTACGCCATCAAGTTTAGGGCCCAAATTTTCTCCGTAGCTATAGGTGCCGAAAAACCATCCAAAGTGAATACCCAGCCATTCAACCAGCATTCCAGCCGAAAAAAATGTACCTAGAAGTATCCACTGATAAGTTCGAATAATCGGAAAGTAAAGCACGAAAAATCCGAAAGAGGCGAGTAGATTGAGTACTGTTTTGGTCACAAACCAGTCTTGAAATCCGGCAGCAATACCTATAGCTCCAGCCAAATGCGGAAGCCAGATGAATAGCAGCACTTCTTTGGTGACTATTTTAGGTGCTTCGGTCATGTGCAATGAGCTCACTTACAATTTTTCCAGATTGCAGGCAAAGCGGAATACCCCCGCCCGGATGTGCAGAGCCTCCACAAAAATAAACGTTTGAGAGTGCGCTTCGATGATTTGGGTGCCTTAAAAAAGCGGCGAATTGCGAATTGCTCGCCGCTCCGTAGAGCGCTCCTCTATACGATTGGGTAGAGCTTTCGATGCCCCTAGGGTCGAGCACGTGTTCTACCGCAATGAGGCTAGCGATATCTTCGCCCAATATACGACTGAGTTTGGCTAGGATGCGCTCTCGGCTGCCTGCGATTAGCGCTGGCCAATCTTGATCGTAATTTCCTGGAGCATTGATCATTACAAACCAATTTTCGCAGCTGTCAGGGGCGTCTTCGGGCGTGTGCTTTGAGGTGATATTCACATAAACCGTTGGATCTTCGTGCAGGGTCTTTTCTTCAAAAATAGCTTTGAATTCTTCGCGGTAGTGATCGGAGAAAAAGATGTTGTGCAGGTCGAGCTGCTCAAAGCCCTTTTGTATGCCCCAATAGAAAATAAGCGCACTGCTAGATCGCTCTTGGCGCAGCGTGCGTTCGGGGGCCTTAGTATGCGGCAGCAGCTTGCGGTAGGTAGGAACCACATCCATGTTGCTCACTACTATGTCGAATTTGTAGCTGCCTTTGGCCGTTCTCAGCCCAGAGGCTGTGTTCGAACTAGTTCAGTAAAATTTCTTGTACAGGCTCACCTAGATGAAAGACTACGCCGCGGCGCTGTGCTAAGCGATAGATCGATTGAGAGATTTCGTGCATGCCCTTTTCGGGATAGAAAGTGCCATGGTGCATCTCGAGATGCGGAATTAGCGACATGATACCCGGAGTCTTGTAAGGTGAACTGCCGTTGTAGGTCGCATGTCTAGCGAAAAACTGAATGCTCTTGGCGTTTTTAAAGTAGCCCTTTAGGGTGCTGTGCAGGCTCTTGTGTAAATCGAGTTGCGGCAAATGAGCAATAGCTTTGAGCGTTTTCAGGGAGATATAGGTGCTTAAGCGGTGCAGCGATTGTTCGATGAAGAGCGGATTGGTCAGGTTGTATTTTTTGGCATTGCGCCTTAAAAAAGAGTCGATCTTTTTGGGGTCTTCTCCGAATTTTTCACTCATCTGATGCACAAAGGCCGAGCGGTCGGCCGGAGCGTTAAAACGACTGCCGTCTTCCCAGAAGTAATTACATACCGTTTCTTTTCTAAGGTAGTTGAAATGGTCTCTAGGGTTTTCGCCGAACAGTTCGAAGAGTGCGTCTACATACTGCGGCATGGTAAACAGTGATGGGCCTAAGTCGAATCGGTATCCGTTTAGGCTTATGGCGTGGAGCTTTCCGCCCACATAATCATTGGCCTCAAAGACGGTGACCTCGTGGCCCTGTGCACGCAGCCTTATGGCCGCCGATAACCCGGCTATTCCGGCACCAATAATGCCGATGCGTTGGGTCATGGGTTATTTGAAGTATTTTTTGGGAACAAAGAGCATCCCAAAGTTTTCACTCTTTTCTTTTCCAAGATGCTTGTGGTGTATTTTATGCGCCCTTCTAACGCCTCTGGCGTAGGCGTTGTCTATGTTTCTAAGCCACTTAAAGCGCTGGTGAATAAAGATGTCGTGCACCACAAAATAAGCGACTCCGTAGGCGAGAATACCGAATCCGATCGGAAAGCCGATCCAGAAGGCCTCGTTGGCCGTCATCAAAAAACTCATGCTAAGTACGGCGAAGAATAAAAAGAAGGCGTCGTTGCGCTCAAACCAGGATTCGTGGTCTTTATGGTGGTGATCTTTGTGCAATACCCAAAGAAGTCCGTGCATAATGTACTTGTGAATGAACCAGGCCATAAATTCCATGGCCAAAAAGGTGAGTAGAAAAACAGCGATCCAGAGTAGGGTGTTCATAGTTTAGACACGTTGTAATTTAATATCAATATACGACTGAGCGAGCAATTGTGCCTTTTCGTAGTTTGGCACTCGAATGCGCTTATTTTTGATCTCCATCGGAGGTATTTTCTTTAAACGGTCAAGCAGCCTTTTGTAATAGCGGTAGGCGGTGTACACGCCAAACCTAGCGTTCATCGGAAGCTGTTTTATGCCGCTGAATCCGGCTTCAAAATCAGCCTCTATCTCTTGGATAATCGCGTCTTTAGAAACTTCATCGAGTGCTTCTAGATTGGCATTTGGAAAGTAGGTACGGCCAAGTGCTTCATAGTCGGCCTTAAGATCGCGTAAGAAATTCACTTTTTGAAAGGCAGAACCTAGAGCCATTGCTGAAGTTTTAAGAGCATCATAGGCTACCTGGTCACCCCCGAGAAATACCTTTAGGCACATAAGACCAACCACATCGGCCGACCCGTAAATGTAAGCCTTGTATTCTTCTGAGGTCAAGTATTCGGTTTTGTGCAAATCGAGACGCATGCTTTTCATAAAAGCATCTACTAGATCTTTGGATATACCAAAGGTGTGATAGGTATGTTGAAAGGCGTTAAGTATGGGGTTGAGACTGATCTGGTCTTCTAAGGCCGCCTCGAGGTCTTCAGCAAAGCGGTTGAAGAGCTTCTCTTTAGGATACTCGTGAAAGCTGTCTACGATCTCGTCTGCAAAGCGCACGAATCCGTAAATGTTATAAATATGCGGCACGTATGTCTTTAGAAAGCATACGTGTGGCCAATGAAAAAGAGGTACTGTACCGCTTAGTCACCAGTTCGCTGCATTCATAACTTACGTTGTCGAAGTGGACTTTCATGAGGCGACTTCTTTGATTAATTGAGCCACTAATTTACCTGAAATTAAGGCAGGAGGAACTCCGGGCCCCGGAACAGTCAATTGCCCAGTGAAATATAGGTTTTTCACTTTTTTAGACTGTAATTTAGGTCGTAAAAATGCGGTTTGTCTGAGCGTATTGGCCAGCCCGTAGGCATTGCCCTTGTAGGAATTGTATGCCTCAATAAAGTCGTTTACGCAGAAGCTCTCTACGAATTCGATGTGGGGCTCGAGCGCGTCATTGGTGTAGGCCTCTAAGCGTTCGATGAGTCGTTTAAAGTAATGGTCGCGCAGCGCTTGGGTGTCTTCTATGCCCGGTGCGATGGGTATCAAAAAGAAACCTGCCTCTTTGCCCTCTGGGGCCATGCTGGGGTCGGTAGCCGACGGAAAGTTGGCGTAAAATAAAGGATCTTCTGGCCAAGCTGGGTCATCGTAAATGTTTTTTGCGTGCGCCTTAAAGTCGGTGTCGAAGAAGAGGTTGTGGTGCAAGAGTTTTTGATCGAGCTTTTTGTTGAATCCGACATAAAATAGCAGCGATGAGGGGGCGAAAGTGCGCTTGCTCCAGTACGATTCGCTGTACTGCCTATAGGCCTGATCCAAGAGGGTTTCACTGTGGTGGTAGTCGGCCCCTGAAACCACGTAATCGGCCTCAATTGCGCTGCCGTCATGCAGGCTAATGCCGGTAGTCTTTCCGCTTGGACTCACGTTAATTTTGGCCACAGGGCTAGAGGTGTGAATGCACACGCCGAGGTCTTCGGCTACCTTTTTCATGGCCTTCACTATTTCGTACATGCCTCCTTTGGGGTGCCAGGTACCCAGCCCGTAATCGGCGTGATTCATGAAGATGTAAAACGCGGGAGTATTTTCGGGCTTAGCCCCCAAAAAAAGAACTGGAAATTCTAAGGCCGAACGCAGCTGAGGCGACTTAAAGTTTTTCTTGACCTCGTCGCTTACCGATTGAATAAACTGGCCTACGCGCACCGCTGTCTCGGGGGTGATTAGCTCGAGCGGAGACTTTCCGGGCCTGAGCACGATTTTTTTGATGGCAATTTCGTAGTTGGTCGCGGCCTTTTTCAAAAAGGCCTTTAGCTTGCCGCCGCTGTTGGGCTCAATGGCTTCGAATTCGCGGGCAATGGCCTCTACCGACGCGCCAATGGGCAGGCTTCGGTCTTCAAAGACGATCTGATAGCCCGGATCTAGGCGGTCTAGCGCGTAAAATTCGGAGGTTTTGCGACCGAAATCGGCAAAATAATCGTCGAAAATATCGGGCATCCAGTACCATGAGGGGCCCATGTCAAAGGTGAATCCGTCTTTGGTGAATTGGCGGCAACGCCCACCCACAGTGTCGTTTTTTTCGTAAATGCCTACGTCGAATCCGGCCTGTGCCAAATAGGTGGCCGCCGAGAGCGATGAAAAGCCCGATCCGATTACAACTACTTTTTTCATGCCTCTAAAATCGAAGAGAAATGGGCAATAGACTCGTAGGCCTGCACGTAATCGAATGGTGGTTTTTTAGGCATGCGCTGGGTTTGATAACCTAAAATCGAAAGCTTGCAGCCCGGTCGGTACAGGGAGCTATTAAAGTCGTGAAGGTATTTTTCTATCTCGTCGTTCTGAGGGCTAACGGTGAAATAAGACACAAAGTGAACTTTGTTGTAATAGCCCAGCAATTCTTTCAGACTTTCTAATGAATTGGCTTGGCCCAAATAGATAGAGCGATAGCCTTTTGAGACAATTTCGTAATTTAAAAACAACAATCCTACCTCGTGAATCTCGCCTTCAGGAAGGTAAAGCACGAACACCTCATCTTCTCTGGTCGGCGGAAGCTTTTGAAATTTCTCGGTATGTATATAGATTTTTTGTTTAATCAAACTCGTAATAAAGTGTTCATGCGCCGGGCTTATGGCTTTGGCCTGCCAAAGTAGTCCAAGCTCGTTCATAAGCGGCACAAGTACGTCGTTAAACATCTCCTTGAAGCTGCGCTCGGCAACCAGACTGTTATAGGTGTTGTAGAACTGAGCCGTATCGAAATTAACCATGGCCAGTTTGAAGGCGTTCACCGCATGGTGCTTCTCACTGTTCTTGGCTATGATTTCATTGACCATAGTAGGAATCTGGACTTCCTGAATCTTGGCAATCTTTGAAATCTTGAATCCGTTGTTGTAAAGTAGTGTTATGTTTAAGAGTTTCTGAAGGCTATCGAGGGAGTATGTGCGTATGTTGGTCTCGGTTCGCTCTGGGCTTAGGAGGTGGTATCTTTTCTCCCATATGCGTATGGTGTGGGCCTTTATGCCGGAGAGATTTTCAAGGTCTCGTATACTAAAATACTTCTTGCTACTGTTCATTCTTCATTCAAAAATCTTAAACAAAAGTAGCTAAAATAAATGAAGCGTGAGGGGCGGTAAAAATAAAGTTCTAACAAAAAAGCACCGCCTAACGGCAGTGCTTTCTTTTTTGATCCTTAAGTGCTCACGACATGGGGTCGCCTTTGGCAGCTCAAGTCTTGCCCGTAGTCTAAATCAAAAAAGAACACGCTAGCGCATGCGCTTTTGTTCTCACCAAACCGACCTCAAAACAATGGTTTTGGGCCCGTTTAGTTCCAACAAAAAAGCACCGCCTAACGGCAGTGCTTTCTTTTTTGATCCTTAAGTGCTCACGACTGGAGTCGAACCAGCACATCCAATCGGACACCACCCCCTCAAGATGGCGTGTCTACCAATTCCACCACGTGAGCTAAGACAAAAAAGAGCTAAGACAAAAGCCTTAACTCTTTGTGACCTGGCTGGGGCTCGAACCCAGGACCCTCTCCTTAAAAGGGAGATGCTCTACCAACTGAGCTACCAGGTCATTTAGCGGCTGCAAATATAAGGGCTATATTTGATAATCCAATACTGAATGCGATGAAAATAGTCCTTCTAGGATATATGGGATCGGGTAAGTCTACGGTAGCAAAAGCGCTTTCTGTGCGTCTAAACTTACCGTTTAGAGACTTAGACCAAGAGATAGAAAAGTTTTTAGGGGCATCTGTAGCTGAAATATTCAATCAAAAGGGAGAGATTTTTTACCGAAAAACAGAATCCAAATTCCTTCATGAGCTGCTTGAATATAAGGAAGATTTTGTGCTTTCTTTAGGAGGAGGCACCCCTTGTTATGGCATGAACATGAAGTTTATAGAACAAACCGAAGGAGTTCGATCTGTATATCTAAAGGCTAATGTTGCTGAGCTTTCTAGCCGTCTTATAAAGGGCCAAGACCAGCGTCCGCTAATTGCCGGGCGTTCTGAAGAAGATTTAATGGAGTTTATCGGCAAACATTTATTTGAGCGTATGCCCTTTTATGAGCGTGCTAATCACCTCGTTTTGATCTCTGGTAAATCAGTCGAACAATTAGTAGAAGAAATAACTGCCCTATTCTAGATAGGCCGAATAGGCGTTTTCTTCTAGGGAGACCTCTACGTGTGTTTGCGTAGAGGTAGAAAGTGAAATGCCTTTAAAGTCAGCCTTTACCGGATAGCGTTTGTGGTTGCGATTCACCAAAACGGCCGTTTTTAATTTTCGTACGCCTTGTTTGAGAAAAGGAAGGCATCCGTACATCAACGTAGCCCCTGAATTAAGCACATCGTCTACCAATAGCACAGATTCACCACTTAGCCGATCTTCACTATCAAGAGTGATTTTTTCAGCCGTGGGCGCCTTTTTATCAAGACTTACTTTAATAACCTTAAGTTTTAGATCACTGACTTTAGTGAGTTCTGCAGCTATTTTTTGAGCAAGAATGTATCCGCTTCCATCGATTCCGGCAATGGTTATATGGGTCTCATTAGCGTTAGATTCTAAGATCTGAAATGCCATTCTTCTCAAAATATGCGTAATCTGATCGTGGTTTAATATCTCTTCTTTCATTCGCCCTTGTCTTTATAGGATTCTAATGAGCGACGTTCTTTCTTGGTCGGACGTCCTAAACCTTTTTGGCGATAGTGCTTTTGGGCAGCCTCGACCTGCTTTTTATGTGCTAATGCCTCTGCTGGCGTGACGTCTTTGCGGTACTGATCTACCAGCTTTGCCGAGACTCGAGATTCAGGAATGCCCATCACCTCGAGTTCATAGTCTACTTGATTGATTCGAATGCTAATGTGGTCTCCAGGAAAGATTTCTTTAGAAGGTTTTGCGGGCAAGGTATTTACCTTGGCCTTTTCTTTTTTGACGGCCTCTGTAGCGATAGAACGCGTCTTGAAATACCTGAGCGACCAAAGAAATTTATCTATTCGCATATTGTTAAAATTGAACGTACCCTCAGAGCAAAAATAGGGGAAAATTGTATCTTGCGTCGCGATGTTTACCTCCAATTGATTCTATGAAAAAGGGTTTTTCGCTTCTCTTTGCGACTTTAGTGTTTGTTTCTTGTGGCAATGATAATGATAACGACGGTTTTACTCCGACTGCAATTGAACCTCTGGCTGCGATTAATGAGAATAATGAAGCAGAGCTAGTTGCTTTTTTGCAAACTCATTATTACGATGAAGCTATTAAGCCTATAGATGAGGCCCCTGACAAGACCGCGACACTTTGGGACGATCCTCGATTAGGAGTTAAGCAGGTCATGGTGCGTCCGTCAGAGCATAATTTAGAGACTGAAGGGTACACCGAAGATGAGATAGCCAACGGAATTGCACATAATCTCTATTATTTTTTAGTTCAAGAGGGTGTTGGAAACACCGTTACCACGGCTGATTCGGTCTACGTGCAATACGCAGGTAGAACGCTTGATCTCAATTTATTTGATCAGGTCAAGCAAGGCGGATCGTGGTTTGACTTGGCCAGAATTCAGGCTCCGCAACAAGGATTTAGAGGTTTTGCCGAAGGCGCAGCGCTGCTTAAAACAGCCTCTGAGATTATCGATAATGCCGACGGAACTTTTAGTGCTCTAGATGCCGGTAGAGGTTTTTTCTTTTTTGGATCGGCACTAGGCTCTTATCAAAACGCCCAGGCTACCATTCCGGCCTATGGCCCTATGTTTTTTGAGATCAAGGTTTTAGCCAGAAAGATTACAGATCACGATGGGGATGGAATACCTTCTTATCTCGAAGACCTCAATCAAAATGGATACCTGTTTGACGACAATACCGATCTAGAAGATGAGATCGAAAATAGACGAACTATTCTTCCAAATTACTTTGACCCTGATGACGACGGAGATGGCACCCCTACAGCCTGTGAAATTTCACTGGGTTTAGATCATCTCGATCCTAACGAGTGCTACGATGCAGACGGAGACGGAGACTGCGATCGCTGTGATTAAGAGCCGCTTAATTGAGTTGAAGCAATACACTTAGAATCAATTGATCTTGACGGGTGTCAATGCTGGCCTCTCGATACACTTTTTGGGTTAAAAAGCGCATTTCTTTTTGGGTTAATCCTCTTTCGTAGCGCAGATCTATATTGATTTTATTCAGTGAAAGGCCCACCCCAAAATTAGCTCCGACCGAGATATCTTTAAGAGAGGTCGCTGTTGCTACGTCGGCGAATTCACTCGAAAGCACATACTGCAAACTAGGGCCCGCGAAGATGTAGGTTGGTCCTATGAAGCCAGAGCCCAGGTTGAAGGGTAGATCGATCTTGCTCATGCTGAAGTCGTCTCCGTTATACGAAGAGGTCGTCTCGGTATACACGAGCTCAGGCCTCAAGAAAAACCCTAAAAAATCAATTTTCTTGTACACCCCCAAGTGAAAGCCCGCATTCGATTTGGCGTTCTTGGGTAGATCTGAGGCTTCGCTGAGCAGTTCTCCGTTAGAGTTGTAGTTGAGGCCTCCTCTAAGCCCCCAATTTGAGCCTTGTCCTGAACGCTGTGCGTTCGCAGCAAAGGCTGAACAAAGCAGGCTAAAAAGAGCAATAAATCGGAGTGTTTTCATAGTGCTAAGGTTTACGTTTTATCGCCTTTAAGGCGGCCTCTACAATAGCAGGAGCATTTAATTTGTATTTGGCCATTAGCTGGTCTGGGGTACCGCTTTCTCCAAAAGTATCTTGAGTAGCGATAAACTCTTGGGCTGTTGGCTCGTGTTGGGCTAGGGTACGGGCGATGCTTTCGCCTAGTCCTCCCAAATAGTTGTGCTCTTCGGCACTCACTAGGCAGCGGGTTTTGCGTACTGAGCGCAGAATGGCTTGCTCGTCAAGCGGTTTTATGGTGTGTATGTTGATCACCTCGGCCGAAATTCCTTTTGGTTGAGTACTTCGGCAGCTAGCAGCGCTTCCCAAACCAAATGGCCTGTCGCTGCGATGGTCACGTCGGATCCTTCTTGAAGCATAAGTGCTTTACCGATCTCAAAGGGCTGGTCGACTGGGGTGAAATTGGCAACCTTAGGTCTTCCAAAGCGCAAGTAGACCGGTCCGTGGTAGTCTGCTATGGCCAGGGTGGCGGCTTTAGTTTGGTTGTAATCGCAAGGGTTAATCACCGTCATTCCCGGAAGCATTTTCATGAGTCCGATGTCTTCTAGAATTTGATGGGTGGCGCCGTCTTCTCCTAGGGTGATACCTGCGTGTGAGGCGCAAATTTTTACATTTTTGTCTGAATAAGCTACCGATTGGCGAATCTGATCGTACACCCGGCCTGTTGAGAAATTCGCGAAGGTGGTGGTGAACGGAATTTTTCCGCCGATGGTGAGTCCGGCTGCTATGCCGATCATATTAGCTTCGGCTATGCCCACTTGAAAAAAACGCGATGGATTCTCCTCGATAAAAGTCTCGAGTTTGAGAGATCCTATAAGGTCTGCGCATAGGGCAACCACTTTAGGATTGCTGCGGCCGAGTTCGGTCATGGCGTCTCCAAATCCGCTGCGCGTGTCTTTTTGTCCTTGATCTGTGTAATTCATTGAGTAGGTATTCGATTAATAATCGCCCAAGGTTTCTGGGTTTTGAGCTAAGGCAGTGGCTAGTTGATCGTCATTCGGGGCCTTGCCGTGCCAGGCATGGGTATGCATCATAAAGTCAACACCGTTGCCCATGACGGTATGCAGCATAACGGCGACCGGACGTTTTTGACCGGTCTGCGCCTTCGCTTTTTTCATACCACTAATTATGGCCTCTATGTTGTTGCCCTGTTCTATGTGTTCTACATGCCAGCCAAAGACCTCGAATTTCTGGCCTAGATCGCCTAGATCGAGCACGTCTTTGGTGCTTCCGTCTATTTGTTGGCCGTTTAGGTCAATGGTCGCGATGAGGTTGTCTACCTGTTTGGCACCCGCATACATGATGGCCTCCCAGTTTTGTCCTTCTTGCATTTCTCCGTCTCCGTGAAGACTGTAGACGAGTTTGGAGTCTTTGTTTAGTTTTTTACTCAAGGCTGCTCCAATGGCTACCGAAAGTCCTTGCCCGAGTGACCCAGAGGCAATGCGCACCCCCGGAAGGTGTTCGTGAGTGGTGGGATGCCCCTGTAACCTAGAATCTATTTTTCTGAAGGTAGAGAGTTCGGCTATCTCGAAGTAACCGCTTCGCGCCAACACACTGTAAAAAACAGGAGATATGTGTCCGTTCGAGAGAAAAAAGACGTCTTCATTGAGCCCGTCCATGTCGAAGCCATCGTTGCGATCCATCAGTTCTTGGTAGAGGGCTACTATGAATTCGGTACAGCCCAAAGATCCGCCTGGGTGCCCTGAATTTACTTGGTGTACCATACGCAAGATATCTCGCCTGACTTGAATGGTTAAATCGTTGAGGTAGGTTAGATTCATTCGAAATACATTTGCCCTCAAAAGTAACCATTATCTTTACCTTTTAATCGCCCACGTTTGAAATTTAAGCTTGAAATCCAAGACCAAAAAGCCCGTGCGGGCCTTATTACCACAGCTCACGGAACTATAGAAACTCCCATTTTTATGCCGGTGGGTACTCTGGGCACCGTAAAGGGGGTGCATCAGCATGAACTCGTAGAGGATACTAAGGCCCAGATCATTTTGGGAAATACGTATCACCTATTTATGCGTCCTGGAACGGATATTCTAGAGCAGGCTGGGGGCTTACACCGATTTATAGGCTGGGAGCGTCCCATTCTTACCGATAGTGGAGGGTACCAAGTATATTCGTTAGCCGCCAACCGAAAAATTACCGAAGAAGGAGTGCGGTTTAAGTCGCATATTGACGGCTCTTCTCACTTTTTTTCTCC
This sequence comes from Flavobacteriaceae bacterium, assembly GCA_018402205.1. GTDB lineage: Bacteria > Bacteroidota > Bacteroidia > Flavobacteriales > Flavobacteriaceae > UBA3478. The sequence goes on along the minus strand of JAGYIX010000003.1, from coordinate 367,514 downwards.
TGAAAATGTCATGGAGATTCAGCGAACAATCGGCGCCGACATTATCATGGCTTTTGACGAATGTACTCCTTACCCTTGCCCAAAAGACTACGCCTTAAACTCTATGCATCTCACGCACCGCTGGCTTGATCGCTGCATCAATGCCCTAGATAAGCTACCCTTTAAGTATGGGTACGAGCAACACTTTTTTCCGATTGTTCAAGGTTCTGTATATCCAGACCTCCGAGCTAAATCGGCAGAATATATTGCATCTGTAGGCGCCGTAGGTAACGCTATCGGCGGACTATCGGTAGGAGAACCAGCAGAGGATATGTATGCTATGACCGATGTGGTTTGCCAAATTCTACCCCAAGACAAACCACGCTATTTGATGGGGGTGGGTACACCTATCAACTTATTAGAGAATATCGCTTTAGGTATTGACATGTTTGACTGCGTTATGCCCACGCGAAATGCGCGAAACGGTATGCTGTTCACCTCAGAAGGAACTATAAATATCAAGAATAAAAAATGGGAAGATGATTTTTCTCCTATAGATGACCAGGGGCTTTCTTACGTGGATACCCAGTACTCAAAGGCCTATCTTAGGCATCTTTTCGTGTGTAACGAATTTTTGGGAAAACAGATTGCCACCCTTCACAATTTGGCCTTTTATTTGTGGCTAGTCAAAGAGGCTCGAGCCCATATTATTGCGGGTGACTTTTACGATTGGAAAGAGCAGATGGTACATCAAATGAATAAAAGACGCTAATGTTTCGGCTTACGATCATCGATAAATACATTCTAAAGCGTTACCTGCTTACCTTTTTTGGTATTCTGTTTTTATTTGTGCCCATCGGAATTTTGGCTTCATTGGCCGAGAAAGTGAACAAGATTCTCGAGAGCAAGGCCACCGCAGAAGAGATTTGGACGTATTATGGCAACTTTACTCTGGTGTTGGGCAATATGCTCATGCCTATTTTGCTTTTTTTGGCCATTATCTTTTTCACTTCTCGTTTGAGCGCACGATCAGAGGTGGTTGCTATTTTGAGTTCTGGCATTTCGTTTCAGCGCTTTTTACGTCCGTATTTAATAGGGGCAACTTTTGTGGCCTTACTTATATTTTTGATGAGTAATTTTATTGTACCTAGTGCCAGTGCAAAATACCACGCCTTTGAAGACACTTATTTTCAAAAAAATAAAGAAGACAGGCAAATCCGAAATATTTACAATCAAGTAGCTGAAAACGATTTTGTATATGTTAGCTTCTTTGACCCTGAGCGGCTCATTGGTTACAATTTTACTTTAGAACACTTCGACGAGAGCGGAAAGCTTGATTATAAGCTCTCTGCATCGAATATTCGCTACATGAAGGTTGACTCTACCTACAGATTAACTGCTTATAAAAAGCGCATTTTTAACAAGGAGTTTGAATACGTAGAACAGCAGCGTAGCTTAGATACGGTATTTGATTTTACTATAGACGACTTAATGCCAGTCTCGTACATTGCCGAGACCAAGAATTTATTCGAGCTGAATCAATTTATCGATGACCAGAAGCGAAGGGGTTCAGCCACAGTGAATTCGTATATATTAGAGAAGTACAAGCGTTTGGCACTACCCCTTTCGGCCTATATACTTACACTCATAGCTGTAGCCGTTTCATCGGTAAAGCGCCGCGGAGGCCTTGGTCTTAATTTGGCCTTTGGTATCGCCATTGCTTTTGTGTATATTTTCTTTGATCGCGTGTTCTCTACGCTTGCTGAACAAGCCGGTTTTTCGCCACTCATGGCCGCTTTAATCCCGGTTTTTTTCTTTGCGATAATTGCCGTTTTTCTATTGCAGCGCGCAAAACGTTAATATGTATATTTGTCTTTCCACTAAATTTTAGCTAGGGCCTTTTTTATGGAATATTTAGACTTCGAACTACCCATTAAAGACTTAGAAGAACAGCTTCAAAAATGCCAGATTATCGGTGAAGAAAGTGAGGTTGATGTTACAGAGACTTGTAAGCAGATTGATAAAAAACTGACAGAGGCACGAAAAGAGATTTACGGTAATCTTACACCATGGCAGCGCGTGCAGCTATCGAGACATCCGAATCGTCCGTATACACTTGACTATGTGCGAGCATTATGTGAGGGAACCTTTTTAGAGCTTCACGGTGACCGCACCGTTGGTGACGACAAGGCCATGATAGGCGGATTAGGTAAGATTGCTGGCCAATCGTACATGATTATAGGTCAGCAAAAGGGGTACAACACCAAGACGCGTCAATACCGCAACTTTGGTATGGCTAATCCAGAAGGATACAGAAAGGCGCTGCGATTGATGAAAATGGCGGAGAAATTTGGCATACCGGTGCTGTCGTTTATCGACACCCCAGGGGCCTATCCGGGTATAGAGGCTGAAGAACGCGGACAAGGTGAGGCCATTGCGCGAAACCTGCTAGAAATGGCTCGACTTCAGGTGCCGATCATGGTTTTTATCATCGGCGAAGGCGCCTCTGGAGGAGCCTTAGGAATAGGGGTTGGAGACCGAGTGATGATGCTTGAAAACTCATGGTATTCTGTAATTTCACCCGAATCTTGTTCGTCGATCTTGTGGCGCAGCTGGGAGTTTAAAGAGAAAGCGGCCGAAGCGCTTAAGCTTACCGCTAAAGACATGAAAAAAATGACCTTGATTGATGAAATCATAAAAGAACCTTTGGGCGGTGCGCACGCAGATCGCGATCTCATGTTTCAAATAATAAAAAAGAAAATAGAAAAAACATACGAAGAACTTTCAGCTTTACCGGTGAAAACCCTAATAAAAGAGCGCATGGAGAAGTATGCTCAAATGGGAGTTTATCAAGAATAAAAATGGCTATGACCGAACCAGGGCGCGCGCAACAAATACGACAAAAATCGGCTGAAGTGATTTCACTTGAGCGTGGAAAGATTCCTCCTCAAGCCGTTGAGCTCGAGCGCGTAGTCTTAGGAGCTATGCTCATTGACAAAAAAGGAGTAGATGAGGTTATAGATATGCTCAATGAAGAAGTGTTCTATGTAGATGCGCATCAAAAGATCTTCTCAGCTATTCACGAACTCTTTCAAGAAACCAAGCCTATTGATCTTTTAACCGTATCCAATCTATTAAAACAGCGTAAGCAACACGAGGTAGTTGGGGGAGATTTTTACCTTATTGAGCTAACCCGCGGAGTTGGGTCGTCGGCTCACATCGAATACCATGCACGGATTATTTTACAGAAGTATGTGCAACGCAGCCTTATTAAAATCTCTACCCAGCTTATAGAAGAGGCTTATGAAGACAGCCAAGATGTATTTGATCTGCTCGATAAAGCCGAGGCGCGCCTTTACGATATCACCCAAGGAAACCTTAAACGATCTGCTGAGTCGGCTCAAGATCTAGTTATTCAAGCCAAAAAGAAGATTGAAGAGATCTCGAATAAAGACGGATTAAGTGGTGTACCCTCAGGTTTTGATAAGCTCGATGAGGTGACCTCGGGCTGGCAGCCCAGTGACCTCATTATAATTGCGGCGAGACCCGGTATGGGAAAAACAGCGCTTACCTTATCAATGGCGAGAAATATTGCCGTTAATAAAGGCTTACCTGTGGCTTTCTTTTCGCTAGAAATGTCTTCAGTGCAACTTATCACTCGTTTAATTTCATCAGAAACTGGGCTTTCTTCAGAGAAACTCAGAACGGGTCGTCTAGAGAAGCATGAATGGGAGCAACTCAATGTGAAGGTTAAGACCCTTGAAAAGGCCCCCTTATTTATTGACGACACCCCTTCTCTTTCGATTTTTGATCTTAGAGCTAAGGCCCGAAGACTAGCTTCTCAGCACGGTATAAAATTGGTAATCATTGATTATTTGCAGCTTATGACCATCGGTTCTTCTCAGAAGGCCGGTAACCGAGAGCAAGAAATATCGACTATTTCTAGAAATCTGAAGGCGCTAGCCAAGGAGTTAGGAGTTCCTGTTATTGCCCTTTCACAACTTTCTAGGGCCGTAGAGACTAGGGGAGGCTCTAAGCGACCTCTATTATCTGACTTAAGAGAGTCTGGGGCCATTGAGCAAGATGCAGATATTGTTTCATTTATTTATCGCCCTGAATACTATAAAATAGAGGAGTGGGATGACGAACAACAGTCTCCGACAGAAGGTCAGGCCGAATTAATTATAGCAAAGCACCGAAACGGGGGTCTAGATAATATTCGATTGAAATTCATTGGCTCGCTTGGTAAATTCGAAAATCTAGACGACTCCTTTGGTAGGTTTGAATTCGAATCTAAGATGAACGATGAGGCGCCTCTTCCTCGTCCGAACAATCCCTTTAATGCATCCGCTGATTTCGAATCAGACGACGACATGCCCTTTTAATGGAAAAGACCTAACGGTGTCTGATTAATTCTTCTAGGATATTTTCTACGCCAAAGGCATCGTTCGAATGGGTCGTATAATTTGCGGCTTTTATAACCTTTTTATGGGCATTGGCCATAGCAACACTATTGGGTGTAAGCGCTAACATTTCTAGGTCATTGTTGTAATCTCCAAACACGAGTAATTCATCAGGATTTACTTGGTATTTTTTCATAAGAGTCTCAAGTGCATAACCCTTATTGGCGTTCTTGTCTGAGATGTCTACCCAGTAATCTCCAGACACCTTCACTTTTAAGGGGCCGTCGTATTCTTGAAAATGCGGATAGATGTGCTGCTCGCCTCCTTCTTTGTGATAAAGGGCTAATTTGAGTATGTCGTCTTGGGCTTGTTCAAGGCTGTTAATGAGGGTGTGCGCCTCATAGTATTCGTTAAGCAGTCCATGAAAATGTAAATTATTACTCAACGAATAGGCTGTCTTTTCGCTACAAAGAATAGATTCTATTTCAGAGAGCCCTTTAAGTTTCTCGAGCAGTGCCACTAGTTGATTGCGATCGAGTGCTTGCTTGTGTAACACCTGTTCTTGCTCGACAATAAGTGCGCCATTTTCAGAAATAAAACTCATCTGGTGCGCAATAGTTTGCAATTTAGACCGCATGCTTGGAAACTGACGACCGCTTGCAGCCACAAAGCGAATATCGCGCTGTTTGAGGCCTTCAAACAATTCAAAAAAACGAGAGCTTACCTGATGGGCAGAATTTAGCAGTGTGCCATCCATGTCGGTGACCACCATTTTAATGCGCTTGAAGTCTATCATAGCTGTAAAAATAAAGCATCCCAAACCAGAGATGGTTTGGGATGCTTAAGATTTGCGGAAAATAAACAGTTATTTAACTTTCGCGACGATTGCTTTGAAGGCCTCAGGCTCATTCATGGCTAAGTCGGCAAGCACCTTACGGTTTAGATCTATATTGTTTTTCTTCAGTGCTCCCATAAACTGAGAGTAAGAAAGCCCGTGCATACGTGCACCTGCATTGATACGAGTGATCCAGAGTGCTCTGAAATTTCTCTTTTTGTTTCTGCGGTCTCGGTAAGCATAAACTAAGGCCTTTTCAACGGCGTTTTTAGCTACCGTCCATACATTCTTTCTACGTCCAAAGTATCCTTTGGCGAGTTTCATTATTTTTTTTCTTCGAGCTCTTGAAGCTACTGAGTTAACTGATCTTGGCATACGTGTTTTTGTTTTTGTAGTTGGCGATCTAGTAAAAGATACTTGTTAAGGCCAAACTCCAGGGTTAAAAAATACCGACTATCGGAAGTTTATTTTAAACGAAGCTGTTCTTTGATACTGTTCACATCTGAATCGTGAACAAGACCTGAATGCGTGAGTCTTAACTTACGCTTCTTCGATTTTTTAGTCAAAATATGACTCTTAAACGCGTGTTTACGTTTGATTTTTCCAGAACCGGTAAGCGTAAAACGCTTTTTGGCACTAGACTTGGTTTTCATTTTTGGCATGATATTTATTTTAGTTCCGCAATCTTACTTTTTGGCCAATTTAGGGGCGATAAACATAGTCATTCGCTTACCTTCGAGCTGAGGCATTTGCTCGACTTTTCCAAATTCTTCAAGCTCCTGCGCTAATCTCAGCAGCAAAATTTCTCCTTGGTCTTTATACACTATAGAACGTCCTTTAAAAAAAACAAACGCTTTTAGCTTTGCGCCTTCTTTTAAAAACTTTTCAGCGTGACGCTTTTTAAATTCGAAATCGTGGTCGTCAGTCTGCGGACCAAATCGAATTTCTTTTATAATGACCTTTGTAGCCTTAGACTTAATGACTTTTTCACGCTTCTTTTGCTCGTAAAGAAACTTTTTATAGTCAATAATTTTGCAGACCGGTGGAACGGCGTTAGGAGAGATTTCTACAAGATCAAGCTGTTGCTCTCTAGCTAATTCTAGCGCCTTAGCGACGGCATAGACTCCAATCTCAACGTTGTCTCCAACTAATCTAACTTCTTCTGCTTTGATGTCCCCATTAATGTTGTGGGGGTTCTCCATGCTGCGCCTAGGCTGCGGCTTGGTTCTTTTTCTGCGTATTGCTATGGTTTATCAAATTTTAGTTACACTTCTCTAAAAGGCTTCACAGCCTCAGCCACAAGGCTATTGATGTGTGAAGCAAATGCCTCAACACTCATACTTCCCATACTTTCACCCCCGTGTTTACGCACAGAAATAAGCCCTTCGGCTTCTTCTTGTTCGCCGATCACGATCATGAAAGGCACTTTTTTCATTTCGGCTTCTCTGATCTTCTTTCCAACCGTCTCATTTCGAGCGTCAATGAGGGCGCGAATTTCGTGATTTTCTAGCGATTTTAAAACTTTTCGGGCATAATTTTCAAATCGTTCGCTCACCGGAAGCACCTCTACTTGAATCGGAATGAGCCAAACCGGGAAGTTTCCACCTGTGTGTTCGAGTAATAATGCTATAAAACGCTCTAAACTACCGAAGGGCGCGCGGTGAATCATTACAGGTCGATGGTATTGGTTGTCACTGCCTTTATAGCTCAAATCAAAGCGCTCGGGTAAATTATAATCTACCTGAATAGTTCCGAGTTGCCATTTGCGTCCAAGAGCATCTTTTATCATAAAGTCAAGCTTTGGCCCGTAAAAGGCTGCCTCTCCTGACTCAATTACAAAATTTAACCCTTTGTTTTGAGCGGCTTTGATAATGGCAGCCTCCGCCTTGTCCCAATTCTCTTTTTCTCCGATATATTTCTCTGGCTTCTCCAAATCACGCACACTTACTTGAGCGGTAAAGTCGTCAAAACCGAGGGAACTTAGTACATAAAGCGTTAAGTCTATCACATTTTCAAATTCAGAAAGCAACTGATCTTGGGTACAAAAAATATGAGCATCGTCTTGAGTAAATCCGCGCACACGGGTAAGCCCGTGTAGCTCACCGCTTTGTTCGTAGCGGTAGACTGTTCCGAACTCTGCAAATCGCTTGGGCAGATCTTTGTAGCTAAAGCGCGTAGCGTTATAGATTTCGCAGTGATGCGGACAGTTCATAGGTTTTAGCAAGAATTCTTCGTCTTCTTTGGGGGTACGAATAGGCTGAAAACTGTCTTCACCGTACTTGGCGTAGTGCCCTGAAGTGACATACAATTCTTTTTGCCCGATATGCGGAGATACTACCATCTCGTATCCCGCTTTCTTTTGGGCTGCCTTTAAAAAGTTTTCTAAGCGCTCGCGTAATGCGGCTCCTTTTGGAAGCCAAAGCGGTAAGCCTTGCCCAACCTTTGCCGAGAAGGTGAACAGCTCCAATTCTTTGCCTAGTTTTCGGTGATCGCGTTGTTTGGCTTCTTCAATGCGTTCTAGGTATTCGGTGAGCTCTTTTTGTTTCGGAAACGAAACGGCGTAAACTCGAGTAAGCTGAGGCTTGTTTTCGTCTCCGCGCCAGTAAGCTCCGGCTATGCTCATTACCTTAAAGGCCTTCACCCAACCTGTGTGGGGTAGGTGCCCACCTCTACAGAGATCGGTAAAGCTGCTGTGGTCACAAAACGTAATGTCTCCGTCTGTAAGCCCTTCGATCAACTCTAATTTGTATTCATTGTTCTGAGCCTTGTAGTGCGCAATGGCATCTTTTTTGCTCACCGATCGCATGCTAAAGGCATGTTTTTCTCTGGCGATTTCAAGGGCCCTGTCTTCTATAGACTTAAAGTCTTTGTCGCTAATGGTGTGCGCGCCGAAATCGACATCGTAATAAAATCCATTTTCGATGGCCGGCCCTATGGTCAACTTGATGCCGGGGTAGAGTTCTTCTAATGCCTGGGCCAAAATGTGCGCGCTAGAATGCCAAAAGGTCTTTTTTCCTTCATCGTCGTTCCAGGTGAATAAAATCAAAGATCCATCGGCGGTAAGCGGGGTAGAGAGTTCTGTGGTTTTGCTGTTGAAACTGGCTGAAAGAACAACTCTAGCAAGGCCTTCGCTGATGGCGCTTGCCACTTCATGTGGAGTGACTCCTGATTCGAATGCTTTAACAGACCCGTCAGGTAGCGTGATTTTAATCATGACTTTTCTTTATTGAGTCGCAAAGATAGTTATCTGATGCGCTCTCCCAAACTCTGTTTAATGCTTAATTTTGAGTCCAATGACCCGCTCGTTTTTACTTACGTTAAAGCCCCTTTACCCCTTTTTATGGAGCGTCTTGGCCTTTACGCCTTTGGTGTTTTTGCCCAAGGGAAGTGTGTTTGAGAGCCTTAATCGACTGCATCATCCGGTTTTAGATCAGCTCTTTAGCTGGGTTACCTATCTCGGAGATGCCTCATACGCCATAGTGTTAGTGCTTTTCTTTTTGTACAAGAAGCCCTTAAAATGGGCCTTTTCGTTTACGGTTGGTTTTGCCTTTCACGCTTTTTTTGTACACGTATTTAAACAATGGTTGGCTCATGGAGTGCTTAGGCCTTACAGCTATTATTCGTCTTTGTTACAAGCCGATGAATTTTATTGGGTTGAGGGGCTTTCAATGAAACTGTTGAATAGCTTTCCGTCGGGCCACACCACCACCGCCTTCTTTTTTGCTAGCTTTTTTGCTTGTTACCTGCGCAATAAATGGATCAACATGGCTTTATTTGCACTTGCGTTTGCAGCGGCTATTTCGAGAGTTTACCTCGGGCAACACTGGTTTATCGATATTTATGCAGGATCGCTATTTGGTATAACATCTTCTGTGGTATCGCTGTGGATCGTTTGGGAATTCCCTAAAAATTGGCACAACAGACGATGGCTTTAGCGCGCTTACTTTCAACCTATAGATATCTGCTGCTCTGGATAGTGGCCTTCGCCTTATTTTCGGCTTTTAGCGGAGCTTACCCACTCTACATCTTAGATGAAGCTAAGAATAGCGAGGCCGCCCGCGAAATGTGGATTTCGGGTAATTTTTGGGAGCCCACCTTTAACGAAGCACTAAGAACAGATAAGCCTCCGCTGCATTATTTTTTCATGATGCTTTCGTATAGCCTTTTCGGAGTTGGACCTTTTGCAGCCCGATTCTTCTCGGCTGTAGCCGGGGCTTTTACAGTGCTGCTTATTAGCCGTGAAACCGATCGCTACCTTAACAGAGTCACTTCTGCACTAACGGCCCTTATACTGACTAGTGCGCTTTTGTTCGCCCACGAATTTCACATGGCCGTGCCCGACCCTTATTTGATTGTTTTTGTGACCGGATCTTTACTTTATTTCTTCAGATTTGAGCAACTTAATCGAAAAAGTGCTCTGTGGCTAGCCTATATTTTTTTGGGGTTGGCCCTTCTTTCAAAAGGACCTATAGCAGCAGTTATTGTATTGCTTACGGCAATACTTTACTTAGGTTGGTCTAAAAAGTTAAGCCTGACCAATATAGCTCGTTTTCGCCCATTTCGGGGGGCACTTTTAGCTTTGCTTATTGCGTCTCCTTGGTATATTATGGCTCATATTGCCACTGATGGAGCCTTTACAGAAGGCTTTTTCCTAGATCATAACCTCCATAGATTTAGCGATCAGAAAGAAGGCCACGGAGGGCCCTTCATTATCACCCCTTTATTGGTGATTGCAGGGTTGCTTCCATTTGGCATTTGGCTTATTCCTGCATTGAGATTCGCATTTAAGCGAGGTGCTTCTAGCGATTTTATTAAATTCTGTTTCTCTGTATCGGCTGTTGTGGTGGTTTTTTTTAGTTTCTCAGAAACTAAACTCCCGAATTACCCCATGCCCGCATTTGCCTTTTTGGGAGTAATCTTGGCCGATTATCTGCAGCATCTGCAGCTAGATAATCGCAAATCGCCCTTCAAGTGGGGGCTAGTGGTGTTGGCCTTAATTGGGGCCATACTTTTGGCAGGAGCTTATCTAGCGCTTAGAGCCCACCCTGCGTTAGGCGAAACCACCTATTTAGCTGTCTGCCTCTTGCCCTTAGTTGCAGGCCCCGCTTTGCTGCTTTGGCGCCTGAGGTTTATGGCCCTTCATAATCTCCATCTTTTGCTCGGTCTAAATTGGATGATCGTCGCTTGGTTACTCTGGGGTTGGGCCTTTCCGACCATTAATACACTTTCTCCGGTAGAAAAGGCGCGGCCATGGGTAGAAAACGAACAGGTAGTCGTGTTTAAACGGTTAGACCCTGCTTTTTTAATTCAAATGCAGCGCACGTTTAAGGTCTTAGATACTAAAGAAGCCTTAGAACGATATATGGCTGATCATAGCACTGATTATATACTTACTAACACCAAAGATGTGGCGGATATCTTATGGCTGTCTGAATCTTTTGAATTAGTGCTTGAGGCGCCCGCGTTATTTGAAGATCATGTTACACGAGTTTGGCGAATATCTAAAGAAAATAGGCCAGCACAATCGCGCTGATAATGGCAGCTATTTTTTTGCTGTTAAACCGATGTCCTTTCTCTGACTCGAACAGAATTACTGTAGATACATGCAGAAATATTCCGGCAGACACTGCATTGAGGTATAGCTGACTCGGATGACCTTCAAGAGTTTTACCTAGTAAAATGCCTAAAGGGGTCATTGAGGCGAAGATCAAAATCACAGCGATGCCAGCTTTAGTAGAAAGGCCGGCCTTGCGAACAAACTGAAATAGTACCATGCTCACGGGTATTTTATGTAAGAAGATGGCGAAGGAGAGATTTTGGTACTGAGATAGTGGTGAACCCTCAATGAATGCGTGAATAAATAAGGCTAAAAAAACGGATGAAAAATAGGGACTTACTGGTTCAGTATCGTTTATGTGCACGTGACCATGTTCGGCCCCTTTGGAAAAGAATTCTAAAAATATCTGAAGCAGTATCCCCAATAATACGGCTAGAGATATAACTTTGGTCTCTGGTTGAGAGAACAACTCAGGGAGTAATTCGAATAAGGTGATAGACAGCAAAAACGACCCGCTAAAGGGTAGAAGTAGCCACAATGCCGACTTTGAAAATCGCTCCAAAATAGCGGCTAGAAATACACCGATAAGCACCGCTAAAATCGGAAAACTAAAAAGCGTAAATGCGCTCACCTCGCAAAAATAGCTCAATTTAATGGCCCATGAAAAATCCTGAACAAAACACGCGATTCTTAGCAAAAACCTTTTTTGGTTTTGAATCGGTTTTAGCTCGTGAACTGCTCTCTTTGGGAGCCAAAAATGTGAGCGAGCTCAATAGAATGGTGGCGTTTGAAGGGGATCAGGGTTTTTTGTACAAAGCCAATCTTTCTTTGGGCTGTGCGCTGCGCATTCTGATGCCCATAGCCACATTTAGAGTACTAAATCAATCGCAGCTTTACGATGCCATGCTGAGCATCCCGTGGACCCAATACTTTGAGGTGAATAAAACCTTTGCCATTGATACGGTTCTTTTCTCCGATCACTTTTCAAACTCTATGTTTGTGTCACAAAAGGCTAAAGATGCCGTTGTAGACCACTTCAGAGCTACTACACGAAAGCGTCCGGATGTGAATACAATAGAACCCGATGTGCGCATTAACCTTCATTTAAGCGGCGACAACATGACGGTTTCTTTAGATAGCTCTGGCACTTCTCTGCATTTAAGGGGGTACAAGACGGTCACGAACATTGCGCCCATTAACGAGGTGCTGGCGGCGGGTATTCTACACCTAAGCGGATGGACTGGTCAACGCAATTTCTTCGATCCTATGTGCGGAAGCGGCACACTTGCCATAGAAGCGGCAATGATTGCATGTCGCATTCCCCATGCCATTCACAGAAAGGAGTTTTCATTCATGCACTGGGACTCATTCGATCAGTCGCTCTTTGAGACCGTGAGGCAATCGGCCTTGAACAAGGTGCGCGAATTTCACTTTAGTATTTATGCCCAAGACAAGGCGCCAAGTGCGGTGCGCAAGACCGAAGAGAATTTCGAAAATGCTGGCTTAAGCCAATACGCCAAGGTGAGTCGCGCCGATTTTTTTAAAACACTATCACCCACTGAAAGCCCTCTTCATATCGTATTTAATCCCCCTTACGGAGAGCGGTTAGCCATTGATGAAATTCCGTTTTACAACGAGATAGGTAACACCTTAAAACACCATTATTCAGGTAGCGAAGCCTGGATTATAAGCGCTAATCTCGAAGCCTTAAAACACGTCGGATTAAAGCCTACAAAAAAGATAAAGCTATACAACGGAAAGCTCGAGGCGCGCTTGCAGGGGTATAGCCTTTACGACGGAAGCGCAAAGCAGCGCGCCGCGCCTACTTCTTCAGAATCGGAATAAGGTAAGAGAGGGTGTAGTTGACATTTAAACCGAATCGGGCTCCATCGGTTACATTGTTAAATCCGGGAATCCATAAATTATCGAAATCATCTGGACTTTTTTCGGTGAGCAAAAACCCTAAACGCAAACTGGCCCCTAGATATACATTATTAAATAATCCGGTTTTAAAGGCAATTACCCCTTCAAGCCAGCTGCCGTTTAGCCCTTCGAAACGAGGACCGTCTTGCGTAAACAAAGGGAAGCCTTCGGGTTGTCTTAAACGATTGCTGTCGTACAGGTGAATCGCACCTAGATCGCTACTAAAGGTTGAAAGGGCGTAGCGAACCCCAGCGGTAACTAGGTTTTTTTCTTTTGTCTTCTGCTGGTACACTAGCCAGTCTGCACCAAATTTCAAGTAACTGCCACTGTAAGTGGTCTCGTATAGCAAATAGTCACCCAGCATTTCTCGGTCTTCAAAGGTTTCATTGCCCAGTTCAGCGCTGAGAAATAGTGTTCTCTTTAGTCTTAAGTCTCCGCTGAGTTCAAATCCGCTATAGTCTTCACTCAGTGCGGTACGAGCTAAGCGATGTAGGTCGGCACCCACGCGCACCCCATAGGTGGTTTGCCCATGTAGTAAGGCTATGCTTAAGAGAGCCCCTGCAACGAAAAAGCGTTTAATGGTAAATGACAATATGCGGCGCATTAGTGGCGTTAACAAATTCGGTAATGACTTCTACAGAAGAGATCCAAGACTTTTGAGATAGGGTACTAACTGATAATTGCTCAAATTCAAGTACAAATCCGCAGGCCCTAGAAACATAGGTCATTTTAGGAGTTACACTGATAACAATGCGATCTGCCGTCTCGACATCGGCTTGAAATAGATCAAAGGCGTAGAGGGTTTGGTCGGAGGCTAATGCAAGGTCTATCTTAGAAACGGTGCTATTGGTGATGCCCTGATAGGCCTCATCATTCAAAAATACACTCAAACCGGGTACGGTTTTGACTACCTCTTGATTGCTGGCGTCTCTGAATTCGATTTGAAGCAGGGCGGAGTCTCCATCGACACAAATATCATCTTTTTCGCACCCGATTAGCGCAAGTGCGATGAACAGTACAGCAAGGCGTAAGCGTTTTACCATAAGATGGGGCTCATCAGCGCAATTCTAAAAGTACTACATTTTCTACGTGATGCGTTTGCGGAAACATGTCTACTGCTTGCGATTTGAGCGTGCGGTAAAAGGTGCTTAAACGCTGAAGATCTCTGGCCTGAGTGGCTGAATTGCAACTTACATATACTATTCTAGGGGCATTTAATGCGAGCAATTGTTCGACCACATCGGGGTGCATTCCGTCTCTGGGCGGGTCAGTAATGACCACGTCAGCCTTTGAATGGCGGGCAATAAAGTCATCGTTGAACACTGTTCTCATGTCTCCAACCTCAAAATGCACGTTGCTAATACCGTTTACAATCGCATTTTCTTGGGCCTTCTGAATGGCCTCAGGAACCGATTCAACACCAATCACCTTTTGGGCATTTTTTGCCACGAATTGAGCGATGGTTCCGGTTCCAGTGTATAAATCGTAGACTATATCGCTCGACTTGATTTGAGCGAATTCACGCACCACTTGGTACAATCGATAGGCCTGTTTGCTGTTGGTTTGGTAGAATGATTTGGCATCTATGGCGAAGCGCAATCCTTCCATCTCTTCTTCAATGAAGTCTGCCCCGTGAAAGCAGCGGATCTCTTGATCGTATAGGGTGTCGTTGGCTTTGGTGTTGATGGTGTAAAGCAAGGAGTGTATGGTCGGAAACGCACTGATTATAGCGCTCAGATACCGCTGAATAGCCTCCTCGCTCGCCTCACAAAACTGAATGAGCACCATGAGCTGGTTGCTTTGGGTGTTGCGTATCATCAGTGTTCTGAGGTCTCCGCTTTGTTGTCGTGGGTTGAAGAATCGCAGGTTTTGACGCTCAGCTTCTTCTTTGCAAAAGTTGCGAATCGCATTCGAGGGATCGCTTTGTAGATGACAGGCATCTAGGTCGATGACTTTGTCCCACATTTGAGGCTTGTGAAACCCTAAAGCATTTCTGTTGAAATTTTTGTCAGACGCTATTTCTTTTGGGGTAAGCCATTTCGAATCAGAGAACGAAAACTCCATCTTATTGCGGTAGTAATACGGATCCTCACAGCCCATAATTTCACCTATATGCTCTGGAGAAACCCCTCCGATGCGCTTAAGGTGCTGAATAACCTCGTCTTGCTTTCCGGCTAGTTGGGCCTCATAGCTAATGTGCTGCCACTTGCAGCCTCCGCATAGCCCAAAGTGCGTGCATTTCGGTAGAATGCGATCAGGGGAGGCCTTATGCAGGGTTTCAATGACTCCCTCGTAGTAGTTGCTGCGTTTTTTGGTGACCCGAATATCGGCAATATCTCCTGGGGCCGCATAGGGTACAAAGACAATGCGCTGATCAGCTGCACGTCCGAAGGCCTTTCCTTTGGCGGCCATACCCTCTATGGTCACCTGAGGTAAAATAATAGGGTTTTTGCTTCTCATTGCTGCAAAGGTAATTGGTTCTAGCGGGTCATTTGGTGTAAATTGCAGGAGTTAAAATTTCAGTACATGAGCCTATCTGCAGCAAAAGCGATACAATTAGAAGAACAATATGGCGCCCATAATTACCACCCGCTACCTGTGGTGTTAACAAAAGGGGAGGGGGTCTACGTTTGGGATACCGACTCGAAGCGCTACTTTGATTTTCTATCGGCTTACTCAGCCGTAAATCAGGGCCACTGTCATCCGAAAATTGTAAACGCCTTGGTTGAACAGTCTAAGCGACTAGCGCTAACCTCTCGAGCTTTTTACAACGATAAGCTGGGCGAAAGCGAGCGTTACATAGCGCAGACCTTTGGGTTTGACAAGGTGCTTTTGATGAACTCAGGTGCCGAGGCGGTAGAAACCGCAATAAAAATATGCCGAAGATGGGGTTATGAGAAGAAAAAAATCGCTGAAGACCAGGCACTTATTATAGTTTGCGATCAAAATTTTCACGGGCGAACTACGACCATTATCTCGTTTTCATCAGACCAAGGTGCTAAGCGCGCTTTCGGCCCTTATACGGCAGGTTTTATTCAGATTCCTTATAACGATATAACGGCCTTAGCCGAAGTGTTGTCTCAGCATACGAATATTGTTGGGTTTTTGGTGGAACCCATTCAGGGAGAGGCTGGAGTTAACGTTCCAGATGACGATTATTTGCAGGCGTGCAAAGACTTGTGTGCAGAACATAATGTATTGCTAATAGCCGACGAGATCCAAACCGGAATCGCCCGCACCGGAAAATTGCTTGCAAGTTGCGGTAATTGCTCATGTGAAGACCGGCATTGCAGCCGAACACCCCAAGTGAAGCCCGATGTGTTGATTCTGGGAAAAGCCATTTCGGGCGGAGCCTATCCAGTTTCGGCGGTATTGGCAAATGATGCTATTATGGAGGTCATTACACCAGGATCTCACGGAAGCACCTATGGCGGAAATCCTGTCGCTTCAGTGGTGGCTATAGCTGCTCTGGAGGTTATTAAGGAAGAAAAACTCGCTCAGAATGCTTTTGATTTGGGGGTGTATTTCAGAGAGCAGCTTCAGTCTGTGATCGCCCAGTCGCCCCTTATAGAGCGCGTTCGTGGAAAAGGATTGCTCAACGCCATTGTTATTGCCGACCAACCCGAGAGCGAGACCGCCTGGAATCTTTGTTTATTAATGAAAGAAAATGGCTTGTTGGCAAAACCTACACACGGAAACATCATTCGTTTTGCTCCGCCCCTTGTCATTACCAAGGCGCAAATAGATGAATGTATAGGTATTATAGCGCAATCAATTTTCGAATACCAGAAAACCTGGCAACCCCAGCAATAGCGATTAAAACGCTTCAGCTTTTAAAATATAGACATTTTGCATGGGCCAATCTCCTTGGTCAACAGCTACTCCGTTGATACTGTCAACCACGTCTATACCTTCAATAACCTCTCCAAATGCTGTATAGTTACCGTCTAGGTGATACGATCCGGGTTTGGCTACCACAATAAAGAATTCGTAAGGCGAGGCCAGTTTGTGAGGGTTATCTGTATCGCTACTAGGCATAGAGATTACGCCTCTGTGATGTTTGTGGTTTTTGTCGGTGTCTGGGGGAAGAAGGTACCGTCCAATATCGGCGCGTTTTTGAGCTATTTTTCGATTGTCGGTGTTTCCACCTTGAATAATAAAATCTTTAACTACACGATGAAATTGGGTGCCTTCGAAATAGCCTCTTTTAGCTAGGTAAACAAGATTTGCACGGTGATAAGGAACATCTTGGAAAAGACGCACCGTGAATGACCCCATACTTGTTTCGAAACGCACGTTTTTCTCTGTAAGGGTCTTTTCATACTCAAAAAAGAAGGGTATGGCATTTTCTTCAGTGAGCATAAGAGTCGAGTCAGTTTGGCTTTGGCCTTTTCGCAGAGCAGTCTCATGGTTGATCGCTGAGACTTTGGCCGAATCGCTATTGACACGTTTTTTATCTATTGATTTTGAGTTAGTTACTGCTATAGAACTTTGGGAGTGGTCTGTCGATTGCTCTTTTCTCTCTATTTGACACGAGGCCAATAATAAAATGCTCATCATCACCGAAATAACTCTCATAACTAAAGCTTTTGATCCGAATATAAAGCAGCTATAAAAGCTTTTGTACTTTTGGTTCGAATTTTAGGAAGTTTCCTAGGGTTTAACTTAATGATTTTTATGCCTCTATTCAAGCGAAATCCATTTGGACATATTCTCTTTCTAAAAAGGCTAATTATAATCGTAGCCGGAATTATTACACATTCTCGCTATAAGCAATTTAACACTCTAAAAATTGAAGGCTCTCAGTTGATTAGGGATCTCCCTAATGAAAATGTGCTGTTTGTCAGTAATCATCAGACTTATTTCGCTGACGTGGTAGCTATGTTTCACGTATTTAATGCGAGTCTTAAGGGCCGAGAAGATTCCATCAAGAAGGTCTCTTACTTATTTAAGCCCAAACTCAATATTTACTACATCGCGGCCAAAGAGACGATGAAAGGAAGCCTTATTGCTAAGATATTAGCCTATGCCGGATCTATTAGTATTGAACGTACCTGGCGAGCAGGAGATAAAGATATCAATAGGCAGGTCAAGATTAGTGATATTTCGAATATTGGAAGAGCTCTCAACGACGGATGGGTCATCACCTTTCCGCAGGGCACTACACGCCCATGGAAGCCCCTCAGAAAGGGCACGGCGCACATCATTAAAACCTATAAGCCTGTAGTTGTTCCTATTGTTATAGACGGATTTAGACGCTCTTTTGACCGCAAGGGGTTGTACATTAAAAAGAAGGGCATTCTTCAATCGATGATCATTAAGGAACCTTTAGTGATCGATTATGAAAACGAGCATGTGGATCAAATCATAGAGCGCATAGAATATGCTATAGAGCAGCATCCGTCTTTTTTGAAGGTTATTCCTGAAGAGGAGCTTGCTGCCTACATGGCTGACCACAAAATGAGAAGATTTAGGGTAGACGACGACGATCATGAAACAGACGACCACGAGGATCACACCTACTAAAACTTTTTAATAATGCACTAGTTGCGGTAATCTAGGGCCGGAGGTCGATTGCCTAATAGCGGTACATAGGTGAAATCTTTTCCCCGTCTTTGCTCAAATTCTTCCTTGGCCTTTGCAATTACTTTCGGACTCTTATAAAGTTTAGCAGCACTAACGGCAAGCGTTTTGGCTGCTAAGGCCATTCCTTTAACCCCTATTGATGTTCCGCCTGCAGCAACCGCTTGCCATGAATGCGCAGGGGTACCAGGAACCCATGTAGCTGTTCTAAACCCTACCGTAGGGGCGACAAAACTTACGTCTCCTACATCAGTCGATCCAAAAGCAGCTTCAGATTTTTGATAAGGGAGAATACTTTGGGTGATTTCGTCGTTCAGCGCAAGACCCATAGAGTTTGAAATCTCTTTAGCGAACGCACGTTCTTGTTCGTTATAAGTATACCCTCCAATTTCAGACATGCTTTTATGAACGAACCGCTCTAGGGTCTCATTTGGCAGCAGTTCATGAACCCCATTTACAATCTCATAGCTCATAGTCGTCTCCGTACCTAAGGCAGCACCTTCGCCCGCCTTAACGATGCGATCAAAAATCGATTTAACCTCATCGCGTCTTGGATGTCTTGAATAATAATAAACCTCTGCAAAGTCTGGAATAACATTTGGCGCTTTTCCGCCATCGGTGATTACGTAATGAATGCGTGTTTCTTGCGGAATATGTTCTCTCATGAGATTGACCATATAATTCATGGACTCCACAGCGTCTAAGGCTGATCTTCCACGCTCTGGGGCCGCCGCCGCATGAGCCGATACACCCTTAAATCTGAATTTAGCTGAAATATTGGCCAGGGCGGCGGCCTCATTTACTTGATTGGAGGCACCCGGATGCCAGTGCAGCACTACATCAACATCGTCAAAAAGCCCCTCACGGGCCATGTAAACTTTGGCTCCGCCTCCCTCTTCTGCTGGGGTGCCATAAAATCGAATAATTCCTTGTGTACCTGTTTCTTCAAGCCATGCCTTAACAGCAATTGCCGCGGCGGCCGAAGCTGTGCCAAACAAGTGATGGCCACAGGCGTGGCCGCCTCTGCTGTTAGCACTTTCTTTATAGGGCACCGCCTTTTGAGAAATACCTGGCAATGCATCAAACTCTCCTAGAATACCAATAATAGGCCCAACTGTTCCGAATTCGGCAATAAAGGCTGTTGGAATATCTGCCACAGCTGAGGTAATGGCAAACCCGGCCTCTTCTAAAGTTTTTTTAAGTAATGCACTTGATTGCACCTCTTGGTATCCCATTTCGGCCCAATCAAATATTTGCATGGCCACCTTTTCGTAAGAATCAATGCGCTGGTCTATGTGCTCGATAATAGATAGATGTTTCTGCGCAAATAGAGTGGTGGTGCTTAAAAAAAGGGTAAAGAGAAAAACACGCTGTTTCATAGAAAGGGATTTATGCTAAAAATACAGAATTAGGGTTTAGTAGTGCGGTTTAATGTTGCCCTTGGGTGCAAGAGCTCTAGGGTACTTCTCAATTTCTCAGCGCTGCTGTGTAGATAAATCTCTGTGGTAGCAATGCTTTGATGACCCAGCATAAGTTGAATGGCCCTGAGGTCTCCACCATGCTCTAAAATGTGCGTGGCAAATGAGTGTCTGAAGGTGTGCGGGCTGATTTTCTTTTTAATACCTGCAAGGGTGGCAATATTTCTAGTTAAGGTGAAAATCATGGCTCTTGTAAGGGATTTTCCACGGCGATTGAGAAAGAGCACATCTTCAAAAGCGGGCTGAGGTTTATATTTTTCTACCCGCGATAGCAGGTAGAATTCTACCCGTTCTTGGCTGAATTTTTGAACGGGTACCAAGCGACTCTTATTGCCTTTTCCGGTTACCTTAATAAAATCTTCTTTAAAATACAAGTCTGAGAGTTTAAGACTCAACAGTTCACTAACCCGCAGCCCGCAGGCATAGAGCAGTTCAAATAATGCTTGATTTCTGTGGCCGTGATTAGTGCTGAGATCGATGGCCTGAAAAAATCGATTTATCTCATCGGTACTTAGGTGTACTGGCAGTTTTCGTCCAATTTTTGGAGTTTCAAGCAAAGATGCAGGGTGGTCATTTCGGTATCCTTCAAACTTCAAATAGCTAAAAAATCCCTTTATAGCAGATAGCATTCTAGCCTGTGAACGTTCGTTGATAATTTCTGCGGTTAGAGCGAAGAATTGCTTGAGGGTTTCGCTGTTGAGTGTAAGTGGGGTTTGTGCTGTAGAGGCTGTCTTACAAAACTGTTCTAGATGCTCAAGGTCGAAACGATAGCTTGAAATGGTAGCTTCGCTGCTAGAACGCTCAATTCTTAGGTAGAGCATATAATCGTCAATGGCTTGTTTCCAATTCATTGAAAGCATCTATTTTAGCAGTATGAAGATAGCAGTAATTAACGGTCCCAACCTGAATCTTTTAGGTAAAAGAGAACCTGAGGTTTACGGATCTCAAGACTTTGAGACCTACCTCAACGGCTTAAAAGAAGAATTTGACCCCTTAGAAATAGACTATTTTCAATCGAATGTTGAGGGTGATTTAATTACCGCTATTCAGCAATACGGTTTTTCGCATGACGGTATAGTGCTTAATGCCGGGGCATACACGCACACCTCAATAGGTATTGCAGACGCTGTGTCGGCCATTTCTGTCCCTGTGGTAGAGGTACATATTTCAAATACGTATACCCGAGAAACATTTCGGCACCAATCGTTTATTGCACCCAATGCCAAAGGCGTGATTATCGGCTTTGGTTTGGCAAGTTATCGCCTTGCGATACGCTCCTTCTTATAGGTGAATTACCTCTCCGTATGCTGCCGCAACGGCTTCCATTACTGCTTCGCTCATGGTAGGATGGGGGTGAACAGACTTCAAAATATCATGACCAGTGGTCTCAAGCTTGCGCGCTACTACTGCCTCGGCTATTAGCTCGGTTACTCCTTGTCCGATCATGTGACATCCTAGCCACTCGCCGTATTTGGCATCGAAAATAACCTTGACAAATCCGTCTGAATGCCCCGATGCTTTTGCCTTTCCACTAGCTGAAAACGGAAACTTACCAACCTTAATCTCGTACCCTTGTTCCAAAGCTTGTTTTTCAGTGAGTCCTACCGAGGCTATCTCTGGGCTGCTGTAGGTACACCCCGGAATATTGCCATAGTCAAGTGGCTCGACATGCATATTGGCTATTTTTTCTACACAGAGAATACCCTCAGCAGACGCCACATGCGCCAGAGACTGACCCTTGGTGACGTCTCCAATGGCATAATATCCAGGTATATTCGTCTGGTAGAATGCGTCTACCACAATCTTGTCTTTGTCGGTGGTAATACCCACGGTCTCAAGTCCAATATTTTCGATGTTTGATTTTATACCCACTGCAGAAAGTACGATGTCTGCTTCAATTACCTCTTCTTTGTCTTTAGAGCGTAATGGTGGCCTTAACCCCTGCACCCTTGGTGTCTACTTTAGTTACTTCAGTAGCTGTTTTTATAGCAATACCGGCTTTTTTAAAACTGCGCTCTAATTGTTTAGAGATTTCTTCGTCTTCAACGGGAACAATATTGGGCTGGTATTCAACCACGGTGACCTCAGTACCCATGGCGTTGTAGAAATAGGCAAATTCAATTCCGATAGCCCCGCTTCCGACCACAATCATTTTTTTGGGTTGTGTTTTTAAGGTCATGGCCTCGCGGTAACCAATGACTTTAACACCGTCTTGCGGCAGGTTTGGAAGCTCTCTACTTCTAGCTCCAGTGGCAATGATAATGTGAGATGCGCTGATCGTTTGTTCGTTTTCTGCAGCGGTCACCTTTATTTTTTTACCGGGCAATAATGTACCGTACCCTTCAATGACGGTAATTTGGTTCTTCTTCATCAAGAATTGCACCCCTTTGCTCATCGAATCGGCCACTCCGCGAGAGCGGTCTATAACCTTCGTAAAATCGTAACTCACTGATTTTGCTGATAAACCATAGTCTTCAGCGTGGTTTAGGTATTCAAAAACTTGTGCCGATTTTATAAGAGCTTTCGTCGGAATACACCCCCAATTAAGGCAAACCCCACCTAAGCTTTCTTTTTCTATAATGGCGGTTTTTAGACCGAGTTGAGAAGCGCGAATAGCGGCTACATAGCCTCCAGGTCCGCTACCAAGCACAATTAAATCAAATTCTTGCATCGGATGTCATTTAAGAGAGGCCCAAAAGTAATCATTAGAGCCTATACGATTCAATTAGTGGGGCTAAATTCAAGACAAACAGAGTTAATACAATAGCGTTTTCCAGTTGTGTGATTCGGGCCGTCATCAAATACGTGACCTAAATGGGAGTCGCATTGTGCACATCGCGTCTCCGTGCGAATCATGCCGTGAGAATTATCTCTTATATAGGTTATAGCTCCGGGAACAGCGGTATCAAAAGAAGGCCATCCGCACCCACTCTCAAACTTATGGGTACTTTTAAAAAGAGGGTTACCGCAGACCAGGCAGTGGTAATCTCCAGTGTTAAAGTGCTGGTTGTAGGCACCGGAGAAGGGCGGTTCGGTGGCTCCGTTTCGCAATACGGCATAAGCTATAGGAGTCAACCTATTTTTTAATACCTCTTCGTCTATTTCGTGGTTTTGATTATTACTCATCGGCTACAAATTTAAGAGCGACTCCGTTGATGCAATGACGCTTGCCTGTAGTTGCTGAGGGGCCATCGTCAAAAACATGACCAAGGTGTGATCCGCATTTGCCACATTTTTCTTCGGTGCGCTCGTATCCGATCTCGTAATCGATATCGTAGACCAAAGACCCCTCAATAGGGCGGTCAAACGAGGGCCATCCGCTTTTGGAGTCGTACTTATATTCTGACCTAAAGACTGGGTTTTCACAAGCCGCACACACATAGGTGCCCTTGCGTTTTTCGTCGAGCAGTTCACTGGTAAATGCATACTCTGTGCCACCTCGCCTAAGCACGTAATACTGCATACCGCTTAACTGCTTTTTCCATTCAGTATCGCTTTTATATACCTGAAAAGTCTTTGGTGTACTTTTTTCTTGGGCTTGAAGACTAAAAGTAGCCGCCAACAATAGCGTAAACATAAGAGAATATCTCATAGCAAATTTTTTCTAAAATTAGTGAGAAAAGGCGGTAAAATCAGCATCGGTAAGCTCGGTCAGCCCTTGAATGCCTTGGGCAAATTCGGCCGGTATTACGGCTATCTTAAAGCGCTGATTCTCTAGGTCGGCTGACGTAGCCAATCTGAGGTCATAGGTCGCCTCAACAAATAGGCGCAGATCGGTGAAGGTGTGGTCAAATTGATACTGCAACAGCCCTTGATCGGTAATCAAGGTGAGCGGTAGCGCACGCCAAACGTCTTGAGTACCTTGGGGGCTGCTGACGGTTTCGTAGGCCAGATAGACCATGATCAGATCGGCCTCAAACACTTCTATTGATTGTGGAAATTCGTAGTACACTTCGTAACCGTTAGATGCGCTGAAATCGGCCTCTAGTTCAATCACTTGGGAGAATAGGGCGGCCCCAGGCGGCCCTTGGGGCCCCTCGGGGCCGGTGCATGCGGCTAAGACGATGGCCGCCGCTAGGTAGAATAGATTTTTCATGGTCGTTTTTAAAATGCTATGGTTCAAAAATTAGGCCAAAATATCGGATTGATTATTATTTGTATTTTCAGCCGCATTAAGTTTCGCGTGAATGGCAGTATCTATTTTTGAGAAGGGCTCTAAGAAGGTCTTAAACGCGTGGGCCTTCTACGATTGGGCCAATTCGGTTTACAGTCTGGTTATTTCTTCGGCTGTGTTCCCCATTTTCTACGGCGCACTATTTCGTCTGGCCGAAGTCGAACAGGTGGCTGTCTTTGGGGTTATGATCGCCAGGGGGCCGCTCATCAGTTATTTGAGCTCAGCCGCTTTCGTGCTCATAGCGCTGGCAACCCCTCTTATTTCAGGGGTGGCCGACTACATGGGTAATAAAAAGGTCTTTTTAAAGTTTTTTTGTTACCTCGGAGCTGTGTCGTGCATAGCCCTGTATTGGTTTTCTCTAGAGCATATTTACCTGAGCTTACTGTGTTATTTTTTTGGACTTGTCGGCTCATGGTTAAGTATCGCCATTTACAACTCCTATTTACCAGATATCGCCTATAAAGATCAGCAAGACCGAGTGAGTGCTAAGGGATTCTCTATGGGGTATATCGGAAGCGTACTTTTGCTGCTGGTTAACTTAGCCATGGTGATGCGCCCAGAGTGGTTTGGCATTACAGGCACAGAAGAAAGCCCAGCTGAAATGATGGCCATGCGCTACTCGTTTATCACCGTGGGGTTGTGGTGGATACTTTTTAGCCAATATACCTTTAGGCACATGCCCAAAGGGAATAAAAAACAGGGCGAGCGCAAACAGTTAATCTTGGGAGGATTTAATGAACTTAAGAAGGTGCGTTTAGAAATCTCTACGCAGGTTTTTTTGCGAAAATACCTCTGGGCCTTTTTTATATACAGCATGGCAGTGCAGACCATTTTGCTCATCGCCGCCTATTTTGGGGAGCAAGAAATTGACTGGGGGTCTGACAACCAGCGCACGGTCGGATTGATTGTAAGCATACTTCTCATACAGGTCGTCGCTATGGTAGGCTCTATAATTACTGGGCGCTTGGCAGAGCGCCTGAACAACATCAGTATGCTGATAGTGATCAATGGTATTTGGCTACTACTGTGCATTTACGCCTATTTTGTAGAAACACCAAGCGACTTTTACCTTGCTGCCGCTTGGGTGGGATTGGTGATGGGCAGCATACAGACCCTTTCGCGTTCGACCTATTCTCAAAACCTTCCAGACACCCAAGACACCACCTCATACTTCAGTTTTTATGAGGTAGCCGAAAAGGTAGGCATTGTCATAGGCACCTTTATCTTTGGATACATCGCTCAGCTCACCGGAAGCATGAGGGGTGCGGCCCTGTTTCTTGGAGTCTTTTTTCTAGTGGGAGCCGTATTGCTTATGCGTCTGAAGAAATATGTAGTGAGGGCCTAGTTAGTTTTAATTTTTAGAGCGTATGCGTCCTGATCCGGCCACACTTTGATCGACTTTTTCAGGATTCCCAGAGTAGGTTAAATTTCCTGATCCCGCTATAGATGCCGTTAACTTGTCGCTGACGTGAATGCGTCCGTTGCCCGATCCGGCTATTTTTGCCTCAACTACTTTAGCGCGGAGCTCATCGGCGTTGATATTGCCTGATCCGGCTATTTGAAGCGTAAGTATGTCGCAATTGCCGGTAAGGGTGAGATCTCCCGAGCCCGAAACCGAAGCATTAATGGATTGGGCATCGCCAAGGTCGCTCTCGATCGATCCTGAGCCAGATACCACCAATTTTAACTGATTGTCTGCTTTAATCGATCCACTCAGATTACCCGAGCCCGAAAGGTAAAGTCCTTTCAAGGTGGTCGATGGAATCTCTACCGTCACGCGCTGACTGCTTTTCCCAAAGTTCATCCAATAACTGCTTTTCTTCTTTTCTATGCGTAGTTTTTGATTCCGCAAGGTCACAGAAATCTCTTCTATAGCTTCTTTGCTGCCCTTGAGTGTAAGGCTACCTGAGGCTTCGTCAGTGAGAATGACGTTAAAATCTCCGCCGATCATGAGTTCGTTGAAGGTGTCTAAATCGATGCGCTTTTGTTCTTGCGCAACGCTCATAGTGGTGAATACGAGCGAAAAAAGCGCTGAAGTTGTAAAGAGAAATAAAGTTTTCATTGAATATAGTTTTTCTTATCCTAAAGACGTTAAACGTTTCTAAATGTTACAAAAACACCTTGGCACATTAATTGAACCTATATTTGCGCCCCTTAAAAAAGAGCGGTCTTACTGCTTTTTAATTCAGTTCGGGTGACAAAATGACGTAAATGACTTTATGAACTCAAAGATATACTTAGGATTTGACAATTTGTCGGCTCAGTCAATTGAAGATGATGCTGAGCTTATTCCACTCCTTTCTCCTGAAGACGAGGAAGAAATGGATCGCGAAGAGGTGCCTGACACGCTTTCTATACTCCCTCTTAGAAATACAGTATTGTTTCCTGGGGTGGTAATTCCTATTACCGCCGGACGCGACACCTCAATTGCCTTGATTAAAGCAGCGAATCAAGGCAATAAAACTATTGGTGTAGTCGCTCAACGGGATGCATCTATAGAAACACCCACAATAGAAGATATCTATAACGTAGGAACGGTAGCAAGAATTTTAAGGGTACTTCAAATGCCCGACGGAAATACTACTATTATCATACAGGGAAAAAAACGATTTAAGATTAACGCTATTGTTCAAGAAAAGCCCTATTTGGTCGCCACTGTAAGTGAACTTAAAGAGAAAAAGCCAATTCCCAACAATAAAGAATTTGAGGCTATTGTTGATGGAATAAAAGAGTTGGCATTGAACATAATCAAAATTAATCCGAACCTTCCGTCTGAGGCCTCTTTTGCAATTCAAAATATTCAGAGCGGATCGTTTTTAATCAATTTTGTCTCTTCGAACCTCAATCTTAGGGTGGCTGAGAAGCAAGAGTTATTAGCTTTAAGCAATTTAAAAGATCGGGCGCTTAAAACACTTCAGTTCATGAATGTCGAGCTTCAACGGCTTGAGCTAAAGAATGATATTCAGTCAAAAGTGCGCTCAGATCTCGACCAACAGCAAAGAGAATATTTTTTGCACCAGCAGATGAAGACCATTCAAGAGGAACTTGGTGGCGCTTCGCATGAAGAGGAGATTGAGGAGATGCGACAGCTAGGGAGCAAGAAGAGTTGGTCTGAGCAGACTGCGAAGCTATTTGATCGGGAATTGGCTAAGTTGCAGCGCATGAATCCTCAAGTGGCAGAGTATGCCATTCAAAGAAATTATTTAGAATTATTTTTAGAGTTGCCATGGAATGATTTGGCCAACGACTTTATTGAGATTGAAAAGGCGCGACAGGTATTAGATCGCGATCACCATGGCTTGACTGAGGTGAAGAAGCGTATTTTAGAACACTTGGCGGTACTCAAATTAAAAGGCGACATGAAATCACCTATTTTGTGTCTGTATGGCCCTCCTGGGGTGGGAAAAACATCTTTAGGCAAGTCGATCGCAGAGGCTATGGGAAGACCCTATGTGCGAATGTCTTTGGGCGGATTAAGAGACGAGGCTGAAATTCGTGGTCATAGAAAAACCTACATAGGCGCTATGCCTGGGCGTATTATTCAAAACATAAAGAAGGCCGGGGTATCGAATCCAGTTTTTGTACTGGACGAAATTGATAAGTTGGCCTATGGTGCTCAAGGTGACCCCTCATCTGCCCTGCTCGAGGTTCTTGACCCGGAGCAAAACGATTCGTTTTACGATAATTTTTTAGAAGCCGGATACGATTTATCAAAGGTTATGTTTATCGCTACGGCGAATAATATTGGTGATATTCAACCCGCACTGCGCGATCGAATGGAACTTATTGAAGTAAACGGATACGCTCTAGAAGAGAAGATAGAGATTGCGGTCAAACATCTATTGCCAAAACAGCTCAGTGACCACGGGCTGCGAAAAGGGGATCTCAAGTTGAGCAAGAAATTACTTGAAAAAATTATAGCTCAATACACCAGAGAATCAGGGGTGCGTAATCTGCAAAAACAGCTCGCAAAAATCGCTCGAAGCGCGGCCATTAAAAAAGCGTCTGATGAGGTGTATGCCAAAAACTATGACGAGGCCACAGTAGAACGTGTACTAGGTAGTCCGCGATTTAGTGCCGATCAGTACGAAACTAATGCGGTTGCCGGAGTGGTTACAGGCCTTGCCTGGACAGCTGTTGGGGGCACTATTCTCTTTATAGAGTCTAGTCTTTCGAAAGGAAAAGGGGCTCTTTCTATTACTGGGAATCTAGGTAATGTAATGAAAGAGTCAGCCACTATTGCACTTCAGTATATCAAATCAAATCACGATCATTTTGGTATTCGAGCAGAGGTATTTGAAGCGTATAATATTCATATCCACGTTCCCGAAGGAGCCACGCCAAAAGACGGGCCCTCAGCGGGTATTACTTTGCTCACCTCACTCGTTTCATTATTTACCCAACGAAAGGTGCGCAGTAAACTAGCCATGACTGGAGAGATAACTTTAAGAGGAAAGGTTTTGCCAGTAGGAGGTATTAAAGAAAAGATTTTAGCCGCGAAACGCGCTTCTATTTCAGAGATTATACTTTCTAAAGAAAACGAGAAAGACGTCAAAGAGATTGACCCTAGTTACCTTAAGGGATTGAAGTTTCATTATGTGAGTAGTATGAGTGAAGTGATTGATCTGGCCCTTTTACGACAAAAGGTAAATGCGGCCAAAAAGCTTTAATTTAAGATGGTGTTAGGCCCAATTCATATAGCTATAGACGGGTATTCTTCTACAGGAAAATCAACCCTAGCCAAAGCGCTGGCAAAAGAATTAGGTTACCTATATATAGATTCTGGCGCTATGTACAGAGCTGTTACTTGGTATCTTATACAACATCATATTGCCATAGATCAGATCGAAGAAGTTCTGGACGATATCCGGGTTGATTTCGACCAATTGCAGCGCATTTGTCTCAATGGGGAGGTGGTTGAAAAAGAGATTAGACAAATGGAGGTTAGCGAAAAGGTTAGCGAGGTGGCTAAGGTGGCTGCGGTTCGAAAAAAACTGGTAGAGCAACAACAAGGTTTTAATCAGTCTGTAGTTATGGACGGACGCGATATAGGAACGGTAGTTTTTCCGTCGGCTCAGTTGAAATTATTTATGACTGCAAGCCCCGAAGTCAGGGTTCAGCGGCGCTATAAGGAATTGCAACAACAGCTGTCTTCTATAACCTTAGAACAGGTGAGGGCCAATCTTCAGATGCGAGACTACGAAGACGAGCATAGAGAGGTAGACCCGCTCAAGATGGCTAGTGATGCAGTAGTATTGGATAATTCAAATCTAAGTCAAGAAGAACAACTGCAATGGGTTCTGAGGCTTTTACAAGAGAAATTAAACATAACCGTTTAATTTTCTTTGCTCACCCACTATTTCTACTTAATTTTGCACACCTTTTTTAAACTACGAAAGTGAAGGTAAAAAAGGTTGTATGTTATTTAACCGCTTCTTGATCAAGTAGTTAACCTTCACCTAATAGATTTAGAATACAAAGTTAGACCCTCATTATGGCTGACGAAAACAACACGATTGATGCTCAAAACGAGGCTTCGGTAGAAGTAGAGCAACAACCAAAGGCAAACGCCGAAACAATTAATCCCCAAGACTTTTTAAACAACTTCGACTGGAATAAGTACGAAGAAGGTATTGAAAAGGTGGATGAAACTCAACTTACTGAATTCGAAAACCTTGTAGCCAAAAACTTTGTAGACACGGCTCACGAAGAGGTAGTAATGGGTAAAGTAGTTAATATTACAGATCGCGAAGCGATTATTGATATAAACGCAAAATCTGAAGGCGTAATCTCTTTAAATGAATTCCGATACAATCCCGATCTCAAAGTAGGAGACGAGGTTGAGGTGTTGATTGACATAAGAGAAGACAAATCTGGACAACTTGTTTTGTCGCACAGAAAGGCGAGAACTATTAAAGCATGGGATCGTGTTAACGATGCTCATGATAAAGAGGAAGTCGTTCAAGGATTCGTTAAGTGCAGAACTAAAGGGGGAATGATTGTCGATATTTTTGGCATTGAGGCTTTCTTACCTGGCTCACAAATTGATGTTAAACCAATTCGTGATTACGATCAGTACGTAGGTAAGAGCATGGAATTTAAAGTCGTGAAAATTAATCACGAATTTAAAAATGTAGTGGTTTCTCACAAAGCGCTTATTGAGGCGGATATTGAGGAACAGAAGAAAGAAATCATCGGACAGCTTGAGAAAGGTCAAGTTCTTGAAGGAGTAGTTAAGAATATCACCTCATATGGTGTATTCATTGATTTAGGAGGTGTAGATGGGCTAGTTCACATTACCGACCTTTCGTGGAGCAGAATCAATCATCCGTCTGAAATTGTTGAGCTCGATCAGAAGCTCAATGTGGTTATTCTTGACTTTGACGATAATAAATCGCGTATTCAATTAGGGCTTAAGCAGCTTGAAAAACACCCTTGGGAAGCTCTTGGAGATGCCCTTGAAATAGGTTCAAAGGTGAAAGGAAAAGTTGTTGTAATCGCAGATTATGGAGCTTTTGTTGAAGTAGCCGAAGGTGTTGAAGGTCTGGTTCACGTTTCTGAGATGTCATGGTCTACCCACCTTAGATCTGCTCAAGATTTTGTGAACGTTGGAGACGAAGTTCAGGCTCAAGTGCTTACACTAGATAGAGAAGAGCGCAAAATGTCTCTTGGAATCAAGCAACTTACTCCTGATCCGTGGACAGATATCACTTCAAAATATCCAGCAGGTTCACGTCACAAAGGTATTGTCAGAAACTTTACCAATTTTGGGGTATTCTTGGAACTTGAAGAAGGTATTGATGGCCTAATTTATATTTCAGACCTGTCTTGGACCAAAAAAATCAAGCATCCATCTGAATTTGTTACTGTTGGAGATACTCTTGAGGTGGAGGTCTTAGAATTAGATGTTCAAGGCCGTAAATTAAGTCTTGGACACAAACAGACCACTCAAAATCCATGGGATAAATACGAAACAGAGTTTGCTGAAGGCACGGTGCATGAGGCTAAAATCACTGACATCGTAGATAAAGGAGCCACCATAACGTTTAACGAAGATATCGTAGCATTCATTCCTTCTAGACATCTAGAGAAAGAAGACGGATCGAAATTAAATAAAGGGGAAGAGACTTCTTTTAAAATTATCGAGTTTAATAAAGACTTCAAACGCGTTGTGGCTAGCCACACGGCTATGTTTAAAGAGCAAGAAGCTAAGAATCTTAAAGAGACTAAAAAACGTCTTGATTCTCAAGCTGATGAGTCTAAAACGACCTTAGGAGATGCTAATGCGCAACTTCAGGCGCTTAAAGACAAAATGGAGTCTAACGAGTAAAAGGTATTTTCATGCCAATTCCTAAAAGCCCGGCAAAAGCCCGGGCTTTTTTGTTACTTTTGTCTATGAATAAGTTCTTGATTTGATGTCTGAAACGTTGCTTCTCGATTCTAAAGCCATCCATCTGCTGCTTCACCGATTGGCTAATCAACTTTTAGAACACCATCTAGATTTTTCAACCACAGTGCTTATAGGCTTGCAGCCACGCGGCGTTTTTTTTGCGAATCGCCTATGCCAATTACTGCGCGATGAATACCAAGTGAAGAATCTTTCATTAGGGGTACTTGACATTACATTCTTTAGAGATGATTTTAGAAGATCACAACAGCCTTTAAAGGCCAATCAAACAAAAATTGATTTTTTAGTGGAGAATAAGAGAGTCGTCTTTATTGACGACGTTTTGTTTACCGGTAGAAGTATTCAGTCTGCACTTTCTGCAATTCAGTCCTTTGGACGGCCCCAAGCTGTAGAGCTTATGGTACTTATTGATCGCAGATTTAGTCGTCATCTTCCTATTCAGCCTACGTATAGAGGCAGGCAGGTAGATGCTATAAATAATGAACGGGTAAAGGTATGTTGGAAAGAAAATGAAGGCGAAGATGCCGTTTATATTGTAAATAGCGAATCATGAGTCAGCTTTCAGTACCGCATTTATTAGGAATTAAAGACCTCAAAGAGGAAGACATTCAACTCGTTTTTGATACCGCCGATCAGTTTAAAGAAGTTTTAGGTCGCCCCATAAAAAAGGTACCTAGCTTAAGAGATATAACGATCGCCAATATTTTCTTTGAGAATAGCACACGCACTAAGCTCTCGTTTGAACTGGCTGAGAAACGGCTTTCTGCAGATGTAGTTAATTTTTCGGCCTCGCAGTCTTCTGTGAAAAAAGGGGAAACCTTGGTGGATACCGTGAATAATATTTTAGCCATGAAAGTAGATATGGTGGTTATGCGCCATCATCAAGCAGGAGCTTGTGTTTTTTTGGCGAAACATATTAATGCACGCATAGTTAATGCTGGTGATGGAGCCCACGAACATCCAACACAAGCCTTGCTAGATGCCTATTCTATTCGGGAACGCTTAGGCGATTTAGCGAATAAAAAAGTAGTCATTGTAGGGGATATATTGCACTCAAGAGTAGCTCTTTCCAATATTTTTGCTCTTAAAAAGTTAGGAGCAGAAGTGGTGGTGTGCGGACCTAAATCGTTGATTCCGCGTTATATACAAACGCTAGGGGTTGAGGTAGAACTCAATTTAGACCAGGCACTTAGAAATGCCGATGTGGTTAATATGCTAAGGGTTCAAAACGAGCGCATGGACTATTCTTACTTTCCGTCAACCCGAGAGTATGTAATGCAATACGGATTAACCATGGAGCGCTTAAATCGACTAGATCGCATTCCTTTAATCATGCACCCAGGGCCTATTAATAGAGGGGTAGAGCTGAGCTCTGAACTTGCGGATTCTAAGCATGCCATTATTTTAGACCAAGTAGAGAACGGAGTGGCCATACGAATGGCTGTTTTATATCTGTTAGCTGCATCCTTAAAGGCTTAACACTATGAATTTAGAAAAGGTTATTTTGTATTCTTCACAGATAAAAGTTGATGAGTTGCAACAGTTAGTCTTTAAAGGGGAATACGCTGCAAAACACCTGATATACGTTTTTGATGAGAGTGCAATACACGCTGAAGATTCTTCTTTATTTTTGGCCGTAGCTAAGGCCCTAAGTAACCAAAAGTTATCTTTTGTTCTCGTTTCTACGGCCCTTACTTACGAAAATGTTCACGAGGGTATAGCGCTTTGTCCGACTATAGACGAAGCTCACGACCTCATTGAGCTAGAGGCCATTCAGCGCGATCTAGAAGAATGAGTTTTAAGCTACAAATAATTGGCTGCTACGCCTCTACTCCCAGAAGTTTAACCAACCCCACAGCACAAGTACTTGAACTAAATCGAGAACTCTTTTTAATCGATTGCGGAGAAGGTACACAAAAAGAAATGCGCATAGCAAAAGTGAATTTTATGCGCCTTTCACGGGTATTTATTTCGCATTTACACGGTGACCATTTTTATGGTCTCCCAGGCCTAGTTACCACCATGGGCTTAATGGGGCGAACAGAGCCCTTCACTATTTATGGCCCAAAGGGAATTAAAGAGGTATTGACCACTATTCTGAAGTCTTCGTCTTCATGGACCAACTACCCTTTGCACTTTGTAGAGCTAGATCAACCTAACTCGGAACTTATTTATGCCTCTTCTTCTGTGCGGGTATATACCCTTCCATTAAAACACCGCATTTATACTAACGGTTTCCTCTTTGAGACCCTTCAATCCGATCACTTCATAAAAAGGTACGCCTATTGCAGCGATACAGCCTATAACGAATCACTGGTTCCATTAATTAGCGGTACACAGGTGCTCTACCACGAGTCTACCTTTTTAGAGACAGAGCGCCATTTGTGTGAAAAAACCGGGCATAGTACGGCTTTTCAAGCTGCCCAATTGGCCAAAATTTCTGAAATTAAAACCTTAATTTTAGGTCACTATTCTACACGGTATACGTCGATTGATTTATTCCGAGTAGAGGCAGCTAAAGTAATGGCTAACGAACGTATTGAGCTGGCCGAAGACCAGAAGCTTTTCGAGTTTAATTAAGGGAAATGAAAGACCTGCATGACTATCGAAAATCATACCAAAAAGGAGCGCTAGACGAAACAGATCTACCGACTCATTGGATTGAGCTTTTTAGTGCTTGGTTTGAACAGGCCGATCAGTCTGAACAGATAGAAGAGGCTAATGCTATGCATCTATCTACCCTAGGTTTAAATGGGTTTCCGAAGTCAAGGGTGGTACTTATGAAGTCTTTTTCAGTAGAGTCGCTGATCTTCTTTACCAACTACAATAGCGAGAAAGGAAAGTCCATAGCTCAATACAATAAAGTGAGTGTTTCTTTCTTTTGGCCAAGCCTTGAAAAGCAGGTGATCTTCTTGGGAACGGCAGAGAAATTAACAGCCTCAGCATCAGATCGCTATTTTTATTCTCGCCCTGTAGGCAGTCAAAAGGGCGCCATAGTTTCTAATCAGAGTAGCGTTATAGAGTCAAGAGAAGACTTATTAAAAGCTCTAGAGCACTTAGATGAATCTCAAATTAAACGACCAGAGCATTGGGGCGGATACGCGGTTATACCGCAAAGTGTCGAATTCTGGCAGGGACGCGAAAATCGATTACACGATCGCATACGTTATCAAAAAGTGAATGATCAATGGAATTTAGAGAGGCTTGCTCCGTAAACCTTATTTTCACCTTAAAAATCAAGTAATGCCTACGTCTAAATACTCTTATATCAACCGTGAAATTAGCTGGCTTCAATTCAACGAGCGCGTTTTGCAAGAAAGTGCAGATAAACGGGTGCCAATTATTGATCGCCTTCGATTTCTGGGCATATTCAGTAATAATTTAGATGAATTTTTTAGAGTGCGTTACGCTACGGTTAAACGAGTTGTTGACAATGATCCTTCGGGTAAAGAGATTCTTGGGGGTATGCTAGCCACTGATTTATTAGCCTTAATTACCAAGATTAGCATCGAAGCTCAGAGTAAGAGTTTAAAAATATTGAAAGATATTACCGAGGAGTTAAAATCTCACAGCATTTACCTCATCAATGAAACCGAACTTAGTTCGGGCCAATCTAAGTTTGTAACAGAGTATTTTTTGTCTAAGGTGAATCCTGAACTTACTACGATCGACTTAAATACGGTCGAAGATTTTCCGATGCTCAAAGAGTCTGCTGCTTACCTAGCTGTTCGGTTGGTTAAAAACTTATCTAAATTAAAGCGATCAAGTAAAACACAAGAAGTGCACTACGCACTCATCGAGATACCGAGTAGTCTAAACCGATTTGTGGTGCTCCCTGAAGAA
Organism: Flavobacteriaceae bacterium; assembly: GCA_018402205.1. Taxonomy (GTDB): domain Bacteria; phylum Bacteroidota; class Bacteroidia; order Flavobacteriales; family Flavobacteriaceae; genus UBA3478. The sequence goes on along the minus strand of JAGYIX010000003.1, from coordinate 332,331 downwards.
GATCAGAAGAACTATGTAGTGATGCTTGACGATGTGATTCGCCACTGCTTAAATCGTATCTTCTTTATGTTTGATTATGACGCTATCGAAGCCCATATGATTAAAATTACAAGAGATGCTGAACTTGATATTGATGACGACCTTGACAAAAGCTTTTTAGAAAAAATATCCACTTCTGTAAGTAACCGAAAGATTAGTGACCCGGTACGTTTTGTGTATGACAAACGAATTAAACTAGATACTCTTACCTTTTTAAAAGATAAAATAGGAATAGAAAATACCGATAGTGTAATTCCCGGTGGACGTTATCACAATCGGAAAGATTACATGAACTTTCCGAATTTTGGAAGAGCGGCAATACAGTATGCTAAAATTGAACCCTTAGCTGTGCCTAACTTTGAAATGGAGGTGAGTGTTTTTGATCAGATTCGCCAACGCGATTACTTGCTTTACACCCCTTACCATAATTACGCCTACGTGATTCGGTTTTTAAAAGAAGCAGCTCTTGATCCTAAGGTTAAGGATATTAAAATTACCATTTATCGATTAGCCGGCAATTCTCAGGTGGCTGCAGCGCTTATAAATGCCGCCAAGAATGGTAAAGCGGTTACCGTACAAATTGAGCTTCAAGCGCGATTTGATGAAGAGAGTAATATCATTTATGCCAACAAATTTAAAGAGGCGGGCATACGTCTTGTTTTTGGAATTCGCGGGCTTAAAGTACACTCGAAGATTTGTGTAATCACTCGAGAAACAGAAAATAAATCGCTGGAATATTTTGGAGTTATCAGCACTGGTAATTTTAATGAATCGACATCGAGAATCTATACCGATCATACCCTATTTACGGCTCATAAAGAAATACTTTCAGAAACTCTCAAAGTTTTCGATTTTTTAGAAACTACTTACCGGGTGCGTAAATACAAGCATCTCATAGTTTCTCCGCATTATACCGAGTCTACTTTTACGCGATTGATTCAGCAGGAAATTACCAATGCAAAAGCGGGAAAAGAGGCTTATATACGTATTAAAATGAACAGTTTTACTTCGTATAAGATGATTGATAAACTCTATAAAGCCAGTCAAGAAGGGGTGAAGATAGACTTGATTATACGGGGTATTAACTGTCTCATTCCCGGGGTGAGTGGTATGAGTGAAAATATTCGCGCTATAAGTATCGTCGATAAGTTTTTAGAGCATACGAGAATGTTCATTTTTGCAAATGACGGAGATCCTAAGGTGTATATATCATCTGCCGATTGGATGACCCGAAATATTGAAAATAGAGTAGAAGTAGGGGTGCCTATTTATCAAACAAACTTAAAAAATGAATTGATTGAGGTGTTTGCCCTTTATTGGAGCGACAATCAGAAAGCGCGGGTTTTTTCATCTAAGCAAGACAACGCCTATCGAAGAAATAAAAAGGCCCCTATTCGTGCGCAATTTGCCCTATACGAGTATTATCAAAATAAATTAAAGGTCTAAGTTGAAGTGTTTTCTAAGCGCCTCTACCTGAGGGTATTTTTCTGCTAGCTTTTGGTATTTTTCTTCTGGGGTATAGGCATATTCAGTTGCAGTAGATTCCTTGGATAGTTGAAACGTAAACTGAAGCAGGTCATTAGAAAGACGTTCTCTTAAAAAATTAAGGGCATCTGTAGAGGCCATTTGAAGTTCTTTTTTGATGGTGTCATTAGGAACCTCTAAAGTCAACACATTATTTTCTATATCTAGCGTGCATTTAGCAAGCTGAAAATTAGTAGAGAGTATCTTTTGTCCTGATTTCTCTAGGCTTTCGGCATAGGCGTCTAGCTCGTTTTCAATCGCTGTAAGTGAAATAGGGGTGTCTCGTTTCGCTATACTTAGGCTTTCTTTTTTGGATTGGGCTAACTGGGCGCGTTTTGCTTTAATAGCAGCAAGCGAATGGCTTGAAATGGGCGAGGGTTTTGCTTCGCTTTGCTCTTTGACATAACTGACTGAGACTGAGCTTTGAATTTCTGGCTTAGGCGAAATTAGGTAAGGCTTTTTTTTTTACTTAAGCCCTCTTCTAAAGAGGCCAACTGCAACAAGCACAACTCAACAACGAGGCGTTGATTATCTGAAGATTTATAGGAAAGACTATGCGCAGTTACAAGATCAATAGCCTCTAATAAAAAGGTTTTTTCAAGTGCTGAAGCTTCTTTTATGTAACGCCCCTTAAAAATAGAAGCGGCATTAAGTAAGGCCTCGGTATCTGAAGATTTAGCCACAAGTAAATCTCTGAAATGGGAAGACAAACCGAGCAAAAAGTGTAATCCGTCGTATCCTTTCTTTAGCAACTCATCAAAATGTAAGAGCAATGCCGAAGTATTCGAAGCTTTTATGTGTGCTGTGACCGTAAAAAAAGTTTCTTGGTCTAAGACGTTCATTTGCTCGCTTAACACCTCCATTGACAGAGTTCCCTGGCTAAAGCTGACTAATCTATCAAATAGCGAAAGTGCATCACGCAAGGCCCCATCAGACTTTTTGGCAATATGAAATAACGCCTGCTCTTCGGCTATAATTCCTTGATCATTAGCTATTTGTTGCAAATGGCTAACGGTGTCGGTAATACTGATCCGTTTAAAGTCGTATATCTGGCAACGCGACAAAATAGTGGGTAATATCTTGTGTTTTTCGGTAGTTGCTAAAATGAAAATAGCGTGTTTAGGTGGCTCTTCTAAAGTTTTTAAGAAGGCATTAAATGCTGCGGTAGACAGCATATGAACTTCATCAATGATGTATACTTTGTAGCTGCCTATTTGCGGAGGTATGCGCACTTGGTCTGTAAGCGCTCGAATATCGTCAACAGAGTTATTAGAAGCCGCATCAAGCTCAAAAATATTAAAGGAATAATCGTTAGGCGGGCTGGCTTCATTTTGTTCAAATGCATTTACTTGGCGAGCGACTATTCTAGCGCAAGTAGTTTTTCCCACTCCTCTAGGCCCACAAAAAAGAAGTGCTTGCGCGAGCTGATCACTGCGAATGGCATTCTCTAAGGTGCGTGTAATAGCCTCTTGACCTATCACTTCTTCAAATGCTTTAGGGCGATATTTTAAGGCAGAAACGACGAAATGCTCCATACACAAATATAGGGTCGATCGATTAATCGGTTAAATCGCTGTTACTTAAAAAGGGCGAGACTTATCAACAATGTGGTAACTTTGTTCTAAAGCAGGTCTCTCTATCGCTTTTGCTTTCGCAGAAGAGGAAAGTCTGGACACCAAAGCGCAGCATAGCGGGTAACGCCCGTCGACCGCGAGGTCAGGACAAGTGCAACAGAAAGAATGTACAGTTAGGCTGTAGTGAAATCAGGTAAACTCTATGCGGTGAAACGCCATGTATATCAACGTTTGAGGGTAGCGCGCCTGATGTTGAAGGGTAGGCGGATAGAGCCATAGAGTAATTTATGGCCTAGATAAATGATAGAGCACGACAGAATCCGGCTTACGACCTGCTTTTATTTTTAAAGAAACTAAAAGAATTTGATCCATAGCTTCTGGTTTCTTGATAAAACTCTAAACCACTGAGTTCGACTTTAGAGAAATGCTCGGCTATAAGCAATCCGTCTTCGTTTAGCCAACCGCGATGTAAAATCAGGTCAATGATTGTTGAATACCCCTGTATACCGATTTGGTAGGGAGGATCCATAAATACCAGATCAAAAGGGGAAGGCAACGATTGAAGAAAGGTTTCTACTTTAGTACATCGAATATCCAAGGCCTTTAGATCAAGCACTTCAGCAGTTTTGCGGATAAAGGCACAAGCCGATCTATCTTGCTCTACAGCAGTAACCATTCTAGCTCCCCGAGAGCAAAACTCAAAACTTATATTTCCTGTTCCACTAAAAAGATCAAGAACAGAGGTATCTGCAATATCTATGCGATGCGTAAGTATATTAAATAATCCTTCTTTAGCTACATCTGTGGTAGGCCTTGCAGAGAGATTTTTTGGAGCGATAATTTTTCGACCCTTGTGAAGCCCAGATATAATGCGCATGTATTAAAGACTTATAAAAATGGGTATACCTCAGTGATGTATTGCGCATCTTTGGCGGAGTCATTGATTTGTTTAAAGCTTTGAGCCCCCCAATTTGATCCGTTTTCATAACAGATGATGTCGTCTACAGAAAAATTGGTGTATTTAGAGGTCGTTTGAAGCAATTGCAAATAATAGTTTGCATCCAAATTACCCTGAACAGAAAATTGATTATATGCCAAAAGTTCTTGCCCTTTATGAAACACGATTTCTATATGCTTTGGATGAAAGATACTCACTAAACGTATCCACTCTTTATTTGGGCTTACGAGGGCGCGCTTAATTAATTCATGTGCACTATGAGTAACAAAGACTTCGGCACCAATTTTTCGAAGTTCAGACTCGAGCAATAAATTGGTTCCAAACACAATAGTTAAGCCAAAATTTTTCAGTTCTGTAAAGGCTATGTGTGCGGCGTCTTCACCATTAAATTTAAGGTAATCTGCAGAATTAGACGCTTTGAAAAGTTCTTCGGGAACTACAGATGCTGCAGTGGTATAGATCAGTTTCAGTTGCCGATCTGCTAAGTTATGTTCAAAAAGCCACTGAATTAACTCATCTAGATGATGTACATAGTGACGTTCAATAGCACCATTAGACGAGGCCTTAAAAACACAAAATCCATCTAGGAGCACCTGGATGGATAAAGTAGGAGGTATTATTGTTCCTTCAGCAGAAATCAATGCCGAGAAAGACTTAATTCGAACTTTTTTTCTTGTCGTAGATCGAAGGCCAGTTTCCTGAAGTGCTCACGTCAGTAAGCGAACCTACCTTAATGGTTGTACCATTTACTTCTTCAATACTCATATGTGCATTTTCACTCGCCAACATATCTTCGGGTTGGTCATACAAAATGACATTCTTTTCTGCAGAAACTTCAAAAACAGGCGCATTGAAGCCTTGCTTGTTAACTATATCTGCCTTGATAGTAAAACGCTCGTTGTTTTGAGCAAAAGGAATAACATCAAGAGTTTTGTATGAGGTATTTCCTTTAAATAAGGAATCTTTAACTGCCACTATACCTAGGGTATCTACCACAACTGTATCTACCTGCATGTCAATGCGATAAGCACGATTATAACGCATGAAGGAAGAATCTTTCTGCTGCGTTAGGGTATAATAGCCTGTATCTATAAAGTTTATAAGCGACTCAAAGTCTTTAGCATATGAGCCCGTGACACTGCGATGCGCAACCTGGGCATCCCGAATCTCTTTTAATTTTTCTATAACTACTGTATAGCGCTCCTCTTTCACTTTATTAAAAGTAATAGGAGCCATCACAGATAAATAAATAAGGTAAGCAAGAACTCCTGAGACCACAAGAAGAACGTACTGGATAACAGTTTTCATCGTTTGGTTTTTTGTTTTGAACGTGAACAAATCTACAATTTTTTTCCAATCACCAAAGTTTTTAGCTCGAAATGAAATGATGTGTATCTTCGACCAAAGTTTAGCTTTTGAATCCCCATAAAATATACAGTTTACTTGTTGACGCTTTGAGTTTTGAGCCTACACATTCTCAAAAAAAGGCGCTCGAAGAAATTACTCGTTTTCTCATTTCTGAAAATCCGAAAAAATTTTTTGTACTAAAAGGGTATGCAGGAACAGGTAAAACATCTTTGATTAAGGCGCTTATTCAGGCCTTGCACCATATGGGCAACCAAACGATTCAACTAGCTCCCACCGGAAGAGCTGCCAAAGTCATATCTCGCTATTCCGGTTATAACGCCTCAACCATTCACAAGCTGCTTTACTACCCCAAGCGTTCAGGGAATAAGCCCATCAGCTTTACCCTATCCAAGAATAAGTTTAAGCGCACGCTATTTATCGTAGACGAGGCTTCTATGTTATCTGACCGTCAACCCGATAAGGGATTGTTTGCCAGTGACTCTTTACTGCAGCACTTGTTTGAGTATGTGTACAGTGGCCAAGGTTGCTCACTGTTGTTAATTGGAGATACTGCTCAGCTAGCTCCGGTTGCTGAAACCCAAAGTATCGCCTTAGACGAGCAGCAATTGGCACTAAGATTTGAGCTAGCCCCTTTTACAGCCTTACTTACTGAGGTAGTTCGTCAAGCCTCTGAAAGTGCTATACTCAGCAATGCTACGCGTATTCGAGACGCCTTGATAACAAACAACTTTCAGTTTAAGCTCGATACGACAAGCGGCCCGGAGGTGTTTCGCATGCAAGACGGCTCCGAGTTATTAGAGGCCCTAGAAGACGCCTACAGAGAAGCTGGAATGCAAGAGACGGCTATTATTGTGCGTTCTAATAAAAGAGCGAATCTGTACAACAAAAATATTCGGCAACGCATTCTTCAATTAGACAATGAGTTAAGTGTTGGTGACATACTAATGGTGGTTAAAAACAATTATTATTGGCTTTCTGAGTCTGCCGAGGTGGCCTTTATAGCTAATGGAGATGCTCTTGAGGTACTTCAGATATACGGATTCAAAGCCCTTTACGACTTTAAGTTCGCCGAGGTGCAGGTGCAATTACTCGACTACGAGTCACCGCCATTTGATGTAGTGCTTCTTTTGGATGTGCTTGAGGCTGATCAGCCCGCCTTAAGCTTTGAAGACGGCAATAAACTCTATCAAAAGGTCGCCGAAGATTACGCTCATGAAAGCTCGAAATACAAAAGATACTTAGGTATTAAGAACAATAGGTATTTTAACGCTCTTCAGGTGAAGTATTCTTATGCCATAACCTGTCACAAAGCCCAAGGAGGGCAATGGAGGCGAATATTTGTAGAAAAACCCTACGCTCCAGACGGATTTGATCAAGATCATCTTAAATGGCTTTACACGGCTTTTACTAGAGCTTCTGAACGCTTATATCTAATGGGATTTGAAAACGATTATTTTTACGAGAACGAAAGTAGATAAGACCATGAAGATTGTAGCCATGTTACCTGCCAGACTTGCCTCGACGCGTCTTTCAGAAAAATTAATCCGTGATTTAGCAGGTCTTCCGGTCATTGTACGCACCTATGAGGCAGTAAAACAAACCGGTCTTTTTTCAGCTGTTTATGTGGTTACTGACAGCAAAAAGATCGAAACCCTAGTGCGCTCAAGGGGTGCGGAAGTTCTTTTTAGTACTACAGATCACGCTACAGGTAGTGATCGATTGGCTGAAGCTGCTTCAAAGATAGAGGCGGATATTGTTATCAACGTGCAAGGTGACGAGCCGTTTATAGACAAACAAAGCCTTAAGCAACTTATTGATGTGTTTACAACAGATATAGATGAACAAATCGATGTCGCCTCATTGATGACCCCTATAATTCATACTAAAGACGCTGAGAATACCAATGTGGTAAAAGTTATTACCGATTTAAAGGGTAGAGCACTTTATTTTTCTCGTACTCTCATACCTTTCAATAGAAGTCTATCTAATGATCTAAAGATATATAAACACAAGGGCGTTTATGCCTTTCGCAAAAAGGCGCTTATAGATTTTGCTAAGTTGCATATGGGGCCGCTTGAAAAAGCTGAAAGTATTGAAGCTATACGTTTTCTAGAGCATGGTCGGGTGCTTCAGATGGTGGAAACCCCGTACGATAGTATTGGAATTGATACGATAGAAGATTTGGATCGTGCCGAACAGCTACTCAAGACTCGCTCATAGTGTGATATACGTTTTGAACGTCATCGTCTTCTTCGATTTTTTCTAATAATTTTTCAATATCTGCCATTTGTTCTTCAGAAAGCGCCTTGGTGATTTGAGGAATGCGCTCAAACCCTGAAGAGAGAATTTGAATAGATCGATTTTCTAATTCTTTCTGCAAGCTTCCAAATGCACCGAAGGGGGCATAAATTAATACCCCATCTTCATCTTCGAAAATTTCTTCCACTCCGAAATCAATCAGGTCTAATTCAAGCGACTCAAGGTCGCAATTTTCTGAGGCTATTCTGAAATTACAGCTGTGATCAAAGAGAAACTCAACAGATCCAGACGTTCCAAGAGTGCCCCCGCACTTATTGAAATAACTGCGAATATTGGCTACAGTGCGGGTAGGATTATCTGTAGCTGTTTCAACAAGTATCGCAATGCCATGAGGACCATAGCCCTCATAAAGTAACTCTTTATATTCTCCTTGAGATTTATCTGAAGCCTTTTTTATCGCTCGCTCAACATTATCTTTAGGCATGTTAACGGCCTTAGCATTCTGTATAACCGCCCTTAGCCGCGAGTTAGAGTCAGGATCTGGCCCACCCTCTTTCACCGCCATTACGATATCTTTTCCAATACGCGTAAATGCCTTTGACATTGCTGCCCAGCGCTTCATTTTTCGGGCTTTTCTGAACTCGAATGCTCTTCCCATTCTAGGTAAAATTTAGAAGATTAAAAATAAGAATTTTAGTCTATGACATGGGTTCTAAATGGTGTTCTATGACTTCTTGAGCACTAAATTGTAAATGCTTGGGTAATTTATTATCTCTAGGCAACACGGCTAAGTAGCGCATATCATTTGTGGTGTAAACCCTTTTATAAAGCGGATGAAAATTACCCAGGCGATCTACTAGTGCTTTTGTAAGGTCTTCATGCAGAATTAGATCGCTGCTTCCTAAATGAACGACGCCCATTTTCTTTCTATTTAAGCAATAGTGCAGTTGCTGAACCAATTTGTCGACATAGGTAATGTTAATCGAAAGATGAGGGAATACCTCTATGGGTTCCTGGGCGAATAGCTGATTTCTCAATTCAAGAAATCGAGGTGAGCCGTTTCCAAAAACCATTGGCACTCTAGCTATCAACCATTTTTCTTTAGGAAGGCGCATGACCTTGTTTTCTATGTGTATTTGATAGCGCCCATAGGAACTTTCAGACAGTGTTTTGTCGTTTTCATACGACGGATATTTGGAATAGGCATCAAATACATTAGCCGAACTGAGCACATAAAGTGTACACGATTCGGTGGTGACAAAAGAGCAAAGATGCTCGTGCACCGTGTTTAGTACCTGTTTTGGCCCGCGCATGGCAGATATAATAAGGTCTGGCTTAAGCATTTTAAGCAGTTCAACTACATCGTCGCTTTCGGCATCATAGTGAACATAGCGCTTATTTACTTTAAAGGTGTTCGTCTTACAATAAGTTCCATAGGTGTCAAAATAGGCGCTGAGTTCTTTGAATAAATGGCATCCGATAAACCCACTTGCCCCTAGAATAAGAATACGTTGTTTTTGCCGCATTGATCTATTTCACGAACGGAAGTTTCACTACAACTGCTTTCAGCTCTTTTGAACGAATTTCAATGAACAGCTCTTGGTCTATTTCTGAAGCGCTTAAGCTAACATAGCCTAAGCCTATTCCGTAACCCAGGCTAGGAGAGAGTGTGCCAGAGGTTACTCTTCCTATGGTTTTACCTTCGCCACTTTTTATAATATATCCGTTTCTTGGAATGCCTTTATCTAGCATTTTAAAGGCGACTAATTTTTGACTTAATCCGACTTTCTTAGCGTGCAGCAAGGCCTCGCTACCAATAAAATTAGTGTTGAACTTAGTAACCCATCCTAGCCCAGCTTCTAAGGCATTAGTGGTTTCATCAATGTCATTTCCGTATAGGCAGTAGCCCATTTCTAGCCTTAAGGTGTCTCTCGCGGCTAATCCTACAGGTCGAATGCCCTTGGATCGGATCATAGACCACAGTAAAGGGGCATCAGAGTTTCGGCAATAGAGCTCAAATCCGCCGGCACCTGTATAGCCAGTCGCTGAAATCAGCACGGAATCGATTGCGCCAAACGAAGCCTCAGCAAAATGGTAAAACGGTATTTGCGAAAGATCAACATGGGTAAACTCTTGAAGCAAAGCGCCAGCCTCTGGCCCTTGAACAGCCAGTAAGGATAATTGATCTGAGAGGTTTTCAACTTTTGCCCCAATAGAAGAATTGGCCTCCCATATGTGCGCAAAGTCTTTATCTATATTTGAAGCATTGACCACTAGCAAGTAATCTTCTTCGGCTTTCATGTAAACAATCAAGTCGTCTATGACCGTTCCACTTTCGGTCGGAAGGTAGTTGTATTGGGCTTTTCCAGGAACAAGCTTTCCGATATCATTACTACATACCCGGTCTAAAAGGGCTTTTGCATGCATACCCTTTACGCTAAACTCTCCCATATGTGAGACATCAAATACGCCACAAGAGTTGCGCACCTGCAGATGCTCTTCATTGATGCTCGTATACGAAACTGGCATTTCGAAACCTGCGAAAGCGATCATTTTAGCCTTTTCTTCAAGGTGCTGCTTATGTAGTGCCACTTTTTTCATGAACTAACTTTTAGTAAAAATAAGTAGAAGTAAAACTTCAATACGATAAAAGAACCGCTTTAAGATCTTCATAAGTCGAGAGCTGTTCTGTTTCAGGTGTCTTGAGGCGTAGCGCTTTTATAGATTCAGGCTCTTCAAGAGTGCGATTAAGCGCCTGTTCAACGGCAGCGGCAAATTTAATTGGGTGGGCTGTCTCCAAAAAGATACCTAACTCCTTTTCAGTGTTCAGTTGGTCGCGTTCTAGGCCTAGATAGGCAATGGCTCCATGGGGCTCGGCGCAATAACCGTAGTGCTGATCTATATAGGCTATCGCCTCAAGGGTTTGGCTATCGGTAAAGCTGTAACCGCAAAGTAGTTTTCTCAACTCACCTTCTCTAAATAACGTTTGAATACGTATAAAATTAGACGGATCGCTAACGTCCATAGCGTTAGCTAAAGTACCTATGGTGGCTTTTGGGATGTAATCTGCTCCGTTTAGATACCTAACCACGGTATCGTTTACGTTGGTGGAGGCAATGAATCGTTTAAAAGGAATGCCCATCTGCTGGGTGAGCAATCCGGCGCATAAGTTGCCAAAGTTTCCTGATGGAACCGACACTACTATATCTCGTTGCTCCCCCGATTCCCTTAATTGGTGAAAGGTTTTTAAGTAATAGAGCATCTGCGGAAGCCAGCGCGCCACATTGATGCTATTGGCTGAAGTAAGATCAATAGCACTTTTAAGCTCAACATCAACAAATGCCTGTTTGACCATTCTTTGGCAGTCGTCAAAAGATCCGTCGACCGCAATGGCTCTAATATTTTCGTGAAAAGTGGTCATCTGAAGCTCTTGAACTTCGCTGATTTTACCATTTGGGTATAAAATAACTACCTCTACATTTTCTACACCTAGAAATCCACTAGCCACTGCACCACCCGTATCTCCAGAGGTAGCTACAAGCACTACGGTTTTTTTGGTTTTTTGTGCTTTTTGGTTAAAAAGCCCTAGACATTCTGCCATAAACCGCGCTCCTATATCTTTAAAGGCTAGTGTAGGCCCATGATAGAGTTCCAGGGATAAATACTCTCCAACAGTAACTAGTGGCAGGTCAAAATGCAATGTTTTTTCAAGCACATCAACCAATTCATTTCTAGAAAGGTCAGCTTCTACAAAAGGCCATAAGGCATCAAAAGCGAGATCTTCAAAACTGCGATTGCTAGTATTGTCTAGGTGTGATGGGTCGAGTTTAGGAATATATTTCGGAAAATATAGAGAACGATCTGGTGCCAAACCTTCAATCACCGCAGTGCGAAAAGATACCTGGTGTTTTGGAGTGGAGATACTATAAAATTTCATGAGCGCCTTGTTGGTGTATTTCACCCGAATAGATTTTGAATGCAATAGGCTGTTCTAGTAGTAAACGATTTAGAGAAGTAGCCACTTTTGCTGCAGTAGTCTGCCCTTCACACAAAGCGAATACCGACGGGCCAGAACCTGAAATGCCAAAAATGAAGGCTCCGCTGCTAAGGGCAGTTTGTTGCAGGCTTTCAAAATGTGGAATGCTTGCCTTTCTGACCGGTTCTGCCACATAGTCTTTCGCACAGTGTTGCATAAGTTCAAGGTTATCCGTAAGCAGCGCTGCGGTAAAACCGGCAAGAGAACTCCACTGTTTAACCGCTGTTTTTAAAGAGATTTCATTGGGTAGTGCCCCTCTAGATTCTGAGGTTTTTATCTCGATCTGTTGATGAGCGACTACGTAATGAAGATCAAGATTCGTTGGTAGGGGCACAATGCGGTGAGATTCTTGAGTAACAATAAGGCATATTTTTCCAAATAAGGCCGGGGCTATATTGTCGGCATGCCGCGATCCGCTCGCGATTTGTTCTCCATCTAAAGCAGATTCTAGCAATTCTTGGTCGCTAAAGTCAGCTTCAAGCAATGTTTTTACCCCAATAACTGCCCCCGCGGCACTGGCAGCACTGCTTCCCACTCCGCTGCCGGGTTTGATGCGTTTATCAATAGAGATTTCTATTCCAATATCCGTTCTATTGTATTTGTTGAGAAGAGATTGTGCGGCTACACAGGCAATATTCTCTGAAGCTTTATCGGGAACCGAATACCCTGTGAGTGCTCCAAGATAGATACCAGGCTTGTCTACGCGCTTGAAATGCATTACATCGAAGACGTCAGATAAGCAAAAACCAAGTGCATCAAAACCTACATTGAGATTGGATACTGAGGCTGGGCACCATATGCTACAGTGGTTTTTCATAGGTTATCTGTGGTTACTCGCTCTAATAATATCGCCAAAAATTCCCGAAGCCGTCACATCAGCACCGGCACCGGCACCTTTTATTACTAGGGGTTGCTTTTGATAGCGATCGGTATACAGTATTAAAATGTTATCACTTCCGCTTAGCGTGTAATAGTCCGAGCTAGAATCTACTCGTTTAAGCCCCACTTTAGCTTCTATTTGGTGGTCGGGCCCAATAGTAAGCTCAGCTACAAACTTGAGTTTTTTCTGCTGGGTATTGGCCTCATTAAATAGAGATGCAAAATGCTGTTCATTTTGTGCCAGTAACGTTAAAAATTCACTAACTGTAGAGGTTTTAAGAGCCCCGTCGGGTAAAAACGCCGTGGTTTGAATGTTATCTAATTCGAGCTCAAAACCGCTTTCTCGTGCGAGAATAAGTAGTTTGCGCCTAACGTCTAATCCGCTGAGATCGATTCTTGGGTCGGGTTCTGTATATCCGCCATGCATTGCCGCCTCTACCACTTCTTTGAACGATGTGGTAGCGTTATAGGTGTCAAAAATAAAGTTTAAACTACCTGACAGCACTGCAACGATAGAGCGAATACTGTCTCCAGAGTCAATAAGATTATTTAAGGTGTCTATGATTGGCAGACCAGCGCCCACATTGGTTTCATAATAAAAGGGAACCTTTTGATCAATGCTGACTTTTTGAAGCGCTTTGTAATTTTTTAAAGCCGAAGAGCAGGCGATTTTATTACAGGTAACGACACCCACTCCATGCTGCAGCAGTTGCAAATACACCTCAGACACTTCTTGACTCGCGGTGTTGTCGATTAAAATACTATTGCGCAGGTTAAGAGATTTTATGGTTTGAACAAGATCGGCTAAAGAGGCTGAGTCACCGTTATCAAGGAGTGATTTCCAATCTTTTAGGTCGTGCCCATCATCGTTGAAGGTCATTTTCTTGGAATTACTCATCCCTACAATGCGGATGTCGATAGAAAGTTTATCCAATAAATGTTGGCGTTGAAGGTGCAGTATATTTAGCAAACGCGAGCCTACGGTACCCACCCCAACTACGAATAGGTTAATCTGTTTGCGTTGTTTTTCGAAGAAGCGCTCGTGTATGGTATTCAGGGCCTTTTTGACGTTTTTTTCGTCTATTACAAAGGAGATATTGCGCTCAGACGAGCCTTGAGCAATAGCGATTATATTGATGTTATTAGCACCAAGACTGCTGAATAATTTACCGCTAACACCGGTATGGCTTTTCATGTTTTCACCCACTAGCGCCACTATACTTAATCCGGTTTCAATGCGTACAGGCTTCATTCTTCCGGTAGATATTTCTAGTTTAAAACGCTCGTGCAATGCGAGTTCTGCCTTATCTGCATCTTCTGTGTCAATTGCTATACATAGCGAATATTCAGAAGAAGCCTGGGTAATTAAAATTACATTGATATTATGGGTAGACAGCGTCTCGAAAAAGCGTGTAGTAAAGCCCATTTGTCCGATGAGATCAGCTCCCTCTACCGTAATCAATGAAATAGAACTCAGGTGACTAATACCCATTACAGTGTCTTGGTCAATGAGCACTTCGCTCGACGAGATATAGGTGCCCTCGGCCAAAGGATCAAAGGTGTTTTTTACGAAAAGCGGGATGTTTTTTTCAAAGGCGGGCTGCACCGAAGGAGCATAAAGCACTTTGGCTCCAAAATGAGAAAGCTCTAAGGCCTCCTCGTAAGAAAGTCTTTTTATAGGCTTAGCTTGCTTGACAAAGCGCGGGTCTGCCGTGAAAATTCCGCTAACATCTGTATAGATATACAGCTCTTGGGCGTCAACACCATTAGCTATAAGTGCTGCACTAAAATCAGATCCGCCTCTTCCTAAGGTGGTTAGTTTGCCTTCTTTGGTTCTAGCCATAAAACCTGGCATTACTAAAAGATCTTCGGATTCACTTAGGGGTTTAATTCGTGCATAGGTCAATGGGTAATCGACGCGTACTCTGCGACCTTCATATTCGGCAACTATAAATTGACTGCTATCTTTCAGTGTATTAGGTATTCCTTGGTGCAGCAAATAACCGCTCAAAACTTTGGAAGAAATTGCTTCGCCAAAGGTTAAGATTTCATCGTAAACCTCAGATAGGTCTACCTCTTGATTGAAAAGTTGACTACCCAACACGGATAAGCGATTTTCTATGGCAGAAACCACGTCTCTTGTAGAGGGATCTGCATCCCAGAAGTCAAGATTTTCTGCGGTAATACTGGCAATTTGATCCAATGCGTTTTGGTAAGTAGTGCTTTTGGCTGCCGCTTCTTGTGCATAACGGATTAAAAGGTCGGTAACTCCGCCAAAGGCAGAAACGACTGCGATCACTTTGCCTTGATCAGCGTGCACTTTGATTATAGAAGCTACCTTACCAAGTGCCTCTGGATTTTTCACCGAGCTTCCTCCAAACTTAAGTACGACCATGAGGCTAAATTGAGTGTAACATTTAAGGCGCAAAAATTACTTTAAAAACCAAAGAGCACCCAAGAAAAGGTGCTCTTTTTAGAAAGAAATTCACGTTTTGTGACGATGGTATACTTTAATTAAAGAAATCGCACGATTTAGGATTTTTTCTCATTAGCATCTTTAGTCTTATGCATTTTTGCAACTAAATGCTCTTTGTCTTCGGCGAGATCTAGTTCTATAGTATCTCCTTCGGCCAAACGGCTATTAACTATTTCCTCAGCTAAAGTGTCTTCAATGTACTTCTGAATAGCGCGTTTTAGTGGACGAGCACCGTACTGTCTATCAAATCCCTTTTCTGCCAAAAATTTTTGAGCAGCATCAGAAAGGTTAATACGATACCCTAAAGCCTCTATGCGACTCACTACTTTTTTAAGCTCAATCTGGATGATTTGATCGATATCTTCTCGCTCTAGAGCGTTAAATACCACTACATCGTCTATTCGATTTAAGAATTCAGGCGCAAAAGCCTTTTTCAGCGCTTTTTCAATCACACCTTTAGTGTAATCGTTCTCTTGAGCTTTTTTAGCAGCTGTTCCAAATCCAACTCCTTGTCCGAAATCTTTGACCTGGCGTGCACCTATATTAGATGTCATGATAATTATGGTATTTCTAAAGTCGATTTTACGGCCCAAGCTGTCTGTCAAATACCCATCATCAAGAACTTGAAGAAGCATATTGAAGATATCTGGATGCGCCTTTTCTATCTCGTCTAACAAGATAACTGCATAAGGTTTTCTTCTTACCTTCTCTGTGAGTTGCCCGCCTTCTTCATAGCCTACATAACCCGGAGGCGCTCCAACTAGGCGTGATACGGCAAATTTCTCCATGTATTCGCTCATATCAATGCGAATAAGAGCGTCTTCACTATCGAAAAGCTCAATAGCTAACACCTTAGCCAATTGGGTTTTACCAACTCCGGTTTGCCCCAAAAATATAAATGAGCCAATGGGCTTGTTCGGATCTTTTAGACCAGCCCTGTTGCGCTGAATGGCCTTAGCCACTTTGTGCACAGCATCGCTTTGACCTATGATCTTCGAAGAAATAATAGCTGGAAGCTGGGCCAGTTTTGAGCTCTCTGCTTGCGCTATTTTTGCCACTGGAATTCCGCTCATCATAGATACTACATCAGCTACATTTTCAGCAGTCACGGTCTCTCTGTGAAGCTTGCTTTCTTCTTCCCACGCTAACTGAGCGTCAGCCAAAGCCTTTTCAACCCGCTTTTCGTCGTCTCTAAGCTTAGCGGCCTCTTCGTATTTTTGCTTCTTGACCACTTCATTTTTAAGGGTTCTAGTGTCTTCTAGCTTTTGCTCTAGCTCAAGAATCTGTTTTGGTACATTCATGTTGATTATATGTACCCGAGATCCTGCTTCATCTAATGCATCTATAGCCTTATCGGGAAGAAATCGATCGCTGATATACCTATTGGTAAGACTCACACAGGCCTCTAGGGCTTCTTCTGTATAAGTAACATTATGATGGTCTTCATAACGCTCTCGGATATTTTTTAAAATCTCCAAAGTTTCGTCAATCGTGGTGGGTGCAACGATCACCTTTTGAAAGCGGCGCTCTAATGCCCCGTCTTTTTCTATGTATTGACGGTACTCATCTAGGGTTGTAGCACCGATACATTGAACCTCTCCGCGAGCCAAAGCAGGTTTAAACATATTTGAGGCATCTAGACTTCCTGTAGCGCCACCAGCACCTACAATGGTGTGAATTTCATCTATGAACAGAATAATGTCTTTGTTTTTCTCTAGTTCATTCATAACCGCTTTCATGCGCTCCTCGAATTGTCCTCTGTATTTAGTTCCGGCCACAAGAGAAGCAAGGTCGAGGGTAATGACGCGTTTATTGTATAAAATTCGCGAAACCTTTTTTTGCACGATTCGTAAGGCTAACCCTTCGGCAATAGCACTTTTTCCGACCCCAGGCTCCCCAATTAATAAAGGGTTGTTCTTCTTGCGCCTACTAAGAATTTGAGAAACGCGTTCAATTTCTTTATCGCGACCCACAACAGGGTCTAGTTTGTTTTGCTCTGCTAATTCGGTAAGATCACGCCCGAAATTATCCAGCACAGGCGTTTTTGATTTTTGGCCTTTTTTAGCAGTTGATTTGGATGCGGCGTAGGAGGCTTCTTCAGCATCTTCTTTGTCTTCAGAAGAGTCGTTAAAGGTTTCGGCACCAGGGTTATCTATGAAATCATCATCAGAGGTGATCATCGATTTAAATTGTTCTTTTACCCCATCGTAATCGATGTTCATTTTTTGAAGCAATCGCGTGGTCGGATCGTTCTCATTGCGCAAAATGCATAGCAATAGATGCGCTGTATTAATAGTGCTACTTTGAAAAAGCTTGGCCTCTAAAAAGGTGGTCTTCAAAGCGCGCTCAGCTTGACGAGTCAGGCGCAAATTCTTTTTGTCTTGAATAGACGCCCCTCCGTCGGGGTTTGCTGGAGTTAAAATCTCCACTTTGCGTTTCAGATGTTCAAGATCAACGTCTAATTGATCTAAAATGGAGATAGCCTTTCCACTGCCGTCTCTTAAAATACCTAAAAGTAGGTGCTCGGTACCTATGAAATCATGGCCTAAACGAAGGGCTTCGTCTTTGCTGAATGACAACACTTCTTTGACTCGAGGTGAAAAATTATCGTCCATAGCGTTTTATTGAGTTCTAAAAATAGTAAAACTTAAAGCTTCCAGGGCAATTTCTGTGCCTGACTTATTCACCTGACAGCTTTTCAGTTTTGTTGATAAATTCTTAATTATTGCCCCGCTTTTGACATTCCAAAGCATGTCATTATGCCTAAATTGGCCTATTCAATAAATACTACAAATTTCAGTCGAGATGAACGAAGGAGAGAAGGTTGTTTCTATTAACATTGATGATGAAATGAAATCGGCCTACATCGATTATTCGATGTCGGTCATTGTTTCTCGTGCACTTCCAGATGTAAGAGATGGGCTCAAGCCAGTGCATCGAAGAGTTTTATACGGAATGCACGATTTAGGAGTTCGGTCTACAAGTGCATACAAGAAGTCTGCAAGAATTGTGGGTGAGGTACTCGGAAAGTACCATCCTCACGGAGATACCTCTGTATACGATACCATGGTGCGAATGGCTCAAGAATGGTCACTGCGCTACATGCTGGTTGACGGTCAGGGTAACTTCGGGTCGGTAGATGGCGATAGTCCGGCAGCAATGCGCTACACAGAGGCAAGAATGCGAAAGATTGCTGAAGAAATGCTAGCCGATATCGACAAAGACACCGTTGATTATCAGCTAAACTTTGACGACACACTTAAAGAGCCCAAGGTATTGCCTGCACGCGTACCTAATCTTTTAGTCAACGGAGCGTCTGGAATTGCTGTAGGTATGGCCACTAACATGCCTCCGCACAACCTTTCTGAGGTAGTAGATGGAACCATTAGTTTTATCAAGAATAGAGATATCAGCATTGAAGAGTTGATGCAGTACATAAAAGCACCTGACTTTCCTACAGGCGGAACTATTTACGGTTACGACGGAGTAAAAGAGGCTTTTGAGACGGGCAGAGGTCGAGTGATGATGCGCGGTAAGGCTGAAATTCAAGAAGTACAGGGCAAAGAGGCCATTGTAGTCACTGAGATTCCGTATCAGGTGAATAAAGCTGAAATGATCAAAAAAACCTGGGATCTAGTCAACGACAAAAAGATTGAGGGTATCTCGGCCATTCGAGACGAATCAGATCGTAAAGGAATGCGTGTGGTTTACGTGTTAAAGCGCGATGCTATTCCGAATATAGTGCTAAACATGCTCTATAAGTTCACAGCGCTACAGACCTCATTCAGTGTTAATAATATTGCTTTGGTCAAGGGCCGTCCGCAGTTGTTGAATCTAAAAGACATGATTCATCACTTTGTAGAGCACCGCCACGAAGTGGTTGTTAGACGCGCGCAGTTTGAATTAAATAAGGCGGAAGAACGAGCGCATATAGTAGAAGGTCTTATTATCGCCTCAGATAACATCGATGAAGTTATTGCCATTATAAGAGGTTCCGCGAATGTGGATGAAGCTCGAGAAAAGTTGATGAGCACTTTCACACTCTCAGAGGCGCAGGCAAAGGCCATTGTAGAGATGCGTCTAAGACAACTAACCGGTCTAGAGCAAGACAAGCTTCGAGAAGAGTTTGAGCAGTTGCAGGCGACTATTGAAGACCTCAAAGATATTTTAGCACGCGAAGAACGCCGTATGCAAATCATTGTCGAAGAGCTCGAAGAGATCAAAGAAAAATACGGCGACCAAAGACGATCGGTAATCGATTACTCAGGGGGAACTTTTAGAATGGAAGACATGATCCCTGACGAGCAAGTGGTCATCACTATCTCTCATGCCGGGTACATCAAAAGAACTCCGCTAGTAGAGTATAAAACTCAAAATCGCGGTGGGGTAGGGCAAAAGGCATCAGCTACTAGAAATGAAGACTTTCTCGCGCATTTATTTGTGGGAACTAATCACCAATATATTTTGTTCTTTACCCAAAACGGAAAGTGTTTTTGGTTACGGGTATACGAAATACCAGAAGGCTCGCGTACCTCTAAAGGAAGGGCTATCCAAAACTTACTACAAATCGAAACTGAAGACAATGTTAAGGCAGTGATTTGTACGCAAGACCTAAAAGATGAAGAGTATGTGAATAGCCATTATGTAATTATGGCTACCAAGCAGGGAATTGTAAAGAAAACATCGCTTGAACAATATTCGCGCCCAAGACAGAGCGGCATTAATGCGATTACCGTCAGAGAAGGCGACGAACTTTTAGAGGTAAGACTCACTACCGGTTCAAGTCAAATTATTCTCGGACTAAAATCAGGAAAAGCCATTCGCTTTGAAGAAGGCAAAACCCGACCCATGGGCAGAAATGCTTCAGGTGTTCGAGGGGTCACTTTGGCTGACGAAAAAGATGAGGTTATCGGAATGGTTTCGGTCAATAATTTTGATGAACACATTTTAGTGGTTTCTGAAAAAGGATTTGGAAAACGTTCCGATCTCGAAGATTACAGAATTACTAATCGCGGAGGTAAAGGGGTTAAGACCATTACTGTTAGCGAAAAAACAGGCGCTCTTGTGGCTATTAAGTCGGTAACAGACGAGGATGATTTGATGATTATCAATAAATCAGGAGTGGCTATACGCCTTCCAGTAGCTGACTTAAGAGTGATGGGCCGTGCTACACAAGGGGTAAAACTGATTAATTTGAGAAAAGAAGACAGTATTGCTGCAGTCGCTAAAGTGATGAAAGATGAAGATGTGGCAGCTGAAAATGATCTCAGAGATTTGCCAATCATAGATTCTGACGAGTCACCTATTGGTAATACGCCGCAAGAAGACTAAATTGCGTTTTAAAATTTTGTAAAATCTAGACACTTATTTATCATGAAAAAAATAGTGCTTTTCGCCTTGTCAGTGGGAGTTACACTTGCTGCATCGGCTCAAAAAGATGAACTTAAAGATGCCTCTAAGGCTTTTAAAAAGGGAGACGCTGCCGAAGCACTCTCCATTCTCGAGCCGCTATCGGCTTCAATAGAATCTGCAGAAGATAAATATCAGGCAGACTACTTTTCACTCTTAGGCGACGCGTCTTTAAAATTAGCTCAGTCGGGAGACGTAGAGCGTTACCCCGCCGCTATTAAGGCTTATGAGTCTTTAATTGCTTTGGAAAATGCTTCGGGTAAACCCAAGTATTCAGATGCTGCAATGGGTTCGATGAATCAGATTGCGAACGATTACGTAAACATGGCCGTTGAAGACCAGAAAGCTGCCAATTATTCAGATGCTGCCAGAAAATTGTATCAGAGCTACCGATTAAGTCCTAGAGACACGCTTTTTCTTTATTATGCAGCTGGATCTGCGGTTAATGGTTCAGACTTTGATCAGGCTTTAGACTACTACATTCAATTGCGAGATATCAATTACGACGGAAGCGAGAAGCGTTTCGGAGCGATCAATGTGGAGACCTCTGAAATGGAGTATTTTGACAAAGCAACGCGCGATTTATACGTAAAGGGAGGAACGCATAAAGACTCTAAAGACGAAACGACCCCTTCAAAGCGATCTGAGGTAGTAAAAAATATTGCTCTCATATACCAGCAACAAGGACGCAACGAAGAAGCTTTAAAAGCATACGATGAGGCCCAGGCCCAAAATCCGTCTGATGTTGCACTTTTGCTAAACAAGGCGAACCTATACTACACCCTTGGGCAACCGGATAAGTTTAAAGAATTGATGAATCAGGCTTCGGAGATAGATCCAAATAATCCAGATTTGCAATACAACATCGGAGTGATTAGCTCTGAGCAAGGAAATATTCAAGAGGCGCGTGCGGCCTACCGCAAGACCTTGGAGATTGATCCTACCTATATTAACGCCGTTTTAAACTTGTCTTCTACTTACGTAAACGAAGGTAACGCGCTTGTGGATGAAATGAATACACTGGCCATGTCAGCGAAGAAATCGGATTTAGACAAGTACGATGCGTTAAAAGAGCAGAAGGAAGAGTTATTTAAAGAAAGTGCTGCTGTATTAGAGTCTGCATTAGAGAATCTTCCGTCGAATAATGATATTTTAACTCAGTTAAAGAACCTTTATGGGGCCCTAGGCGACAACGAGAACTTTAAGAGAATTCTCGAGCTTATGGAGCAATCCTAGTTTATTTTAACAAACTAATAGTGCTAAAGGCTCTCGTAAAAGGGGGCCTTTTTTATTGAAGTGATTTGAGCACTCTTAGGGTGTGGGTATATTGACTTAATGCGGGATTAAAAATACCCGTATGGTCTAAACGATCGATACGAACACACCCATGTGCGTGAATGATATAATTATTTGGAAGTACAATACCAACATGAATTAATTCTCCTTCATTGTTGTCAAAAAAAGCGAGATCTCCTGGTTTACTTTCTTCTATAAATGAAAGTGTTTGGCCCTGTTTTGATTGAGATTCGATGTCTCTATAAAGAAATAAATGACAGGTTTTGTAGACCATCTGGGTAAAACCGCTCGCATCAATGCCAAAAGGGGATTTTCCGCCTAGCATATAGGGGGCATACATGTATTTAAGTGCCGTATTCACTAGATTTTCGCTAAGACTTAAACCATTGGCCTGAAAGTCATCGGTCTTAAGGTCAGAGGTATGGCCTATAAGATCTATAGTGTCTAATCGTGAACCTATAAGAAGCGGCAAAGCTCCATGCGTGTCTACTAAAGCGTAATGGGTGAGATTTTGGTTGTAAATGGCCTTAGAATAGTCTTCTAAGCCGTTAGCAGCGGCAGTTGAAATACCCGAGTACAAGCTGTTGAGAATAAAGCCTTCTGTTTTATCGTAGTGCATGCGAATAGCCGACCAAAACTTTTGAGTGCTAAGTACTTCAAAGTGATCACCGTAGAGTAGCTGATTTACAATAACGCTTGCTTCGCTTGGCTCTCGGTACATATTGATAACGCTAAGGGCGCAAATTCCGTGGCTGTTATTCAAGGGTTTATGGTAGTGTTCAGCGCGAAAATACTAAAAAACAATATTCCCTATTTTTACAACTACTTTGATTCGTATTTATGTCTCGATTCTCGTTTGACGCCCAGCGTCTGCGTTTTCTTTTGTTTTCAATATTTCTTGTTGCCGGCTCTGTAGCGCTTATCATATGGATCTTTCCTTCGCAGCGCGCCTTTAATTACGAATATACCCAGGGCCGACCTTGGCGCTATGAAACCCTCTACGCTCCTTTTGATTTTTCGATTAAAAAAACAGAAGAGCAGCTCAAGGCTGAGAGAGAGACGGTAGCCAAAAACAAAGTATTTTACTTTGACTATGACGATAATGTCGCGCTAATTCAGGCAACGAAATTGAAACGACTAATTGAAGAGCGCTTTATAGATCAAAACGTTTCAAATAGCTTTCGTACGCAGCTTGAAAATCAGTTGATCTTTTGGTTAGATTCTATTCAAAAAGCTATTGTTTTTGGAGAAGAAGTCGAGTTTGTGGGTCAGGTGAAGTTAGTGCGAGAAAATCAGGCGATTATTTATCCGAAAGAGCAAGCCCGATCGCTTGTTCAGCATAAAGAGAATATTCAGAACCTTAGCTCGTCTGACTTTTCAAGTAATCAGTTCAGCCAGGTAAAACAGCTACTTTCTGAAGTAATAGGGGTAAATGCTCGACTCAACCAATCCTTAACCGAATCTGCATTTCAGTCGCAACTAGAGCAGATTTCTTTAACTCGTGGGCTTGTTCCAGAAGGCAGTTTAATGGTGGCGAAAGGAGAGATTATTGAGGCAGAAAACTTTCAAATATTGGAGTCTTTAAAATACGAATATCAATCTACTCTAATTGAGGAATCAAATACCCTGTATATTTTTCTAGCCTATAGTGTGCTTGTTTCGCTTGTACTTATTCTATTGATGTTATACCTGCGGAAATACCGAAGAGATATTTTTGAGAATAGCAACCAATTGGCTTTTGTTTACCTCAACATTGTGCTCATGGTATTGATAACCACACTGCTTGTAGATATAGACGAGCGCTTTGTATACCTTTCACCACTAAGCATACTTCCACTTGTATTAAAAAACTTCTTTGACGCACGAGTGGCGCTGTTTACCCACATTCTGACTATTCTGATCATCGCTATGACTATTTCAAGCGCCTACGAATTTGTTTTCTTACAAATCGTAGCTGGGGTGGTGGTTATGATAGGGTCTAATGAACTTCAAAAACGCACGAATTTATTTACGGCCGCCTTTCAAATTACTGTCGTATACCTCATTTCTTATATAGCCTTTCACGGTCTTAACCAAGGCGGATATGTTGCCATAGACTACCAGATTCTTTTATTGTTTGTGCTCAATGGAATGATTACGCTGTTTGCTCAACCACTGATTTATCTGTTTGAAAAGATCTTCGGACTCGTTTCTGACGTTTCATTACTTGAGCTTTCAGATACAAACTCTAAGCTGTTAAAAGAACTTAGTGAAAAGGCCCCCGGAACTTTTAACCATAGCCTGCAGGTGGCTAATTTATGTGAGGCTTCGGCCAATGCAGTTGGAGCAAACAGTTTATTGCTTAGGGTGGGGGCGCTTTATCACGATATAGGTAAAATGGCGCAGCCTGAGTTTTTTACAGAGAACCAGGTGTTAGGAACCAATCCGCATGAAGATCTTGAACCTCAAGAGAGCGCTGATATTATCAGAAGGCATGTTCTTAAAGGTGTTGAAATTGCGCGAAAACACAATATACCGGATCGCATTATTGATTTTATTCGCACTCATCACGGAAATAGCCTAATTTATTATTTCTACAAAAAAGAAATGGAGCTAAACGGAGAGGCTAACGAAGACGACTTCAGGTACGCCGGCCCTACGCCCTTTTCTAAAGAATCAGCTATTTTGATGATGTGCGATGCTGTTGAGGCTGCGAGTAAGAGTCTCAACCAGCCCACCTACGAGGCTATAGATACTTTTGTTGAGCGTATTATTGACACCCAAGTAGAGAGTGGACAATTTGATGCAGCATCTATTACGCTTAAGGAGATTGAACAAATTAAAAAGGTTTTAAAGAAGAAGCTCACCAATATTTATCACGTTCGAATAGAATACCCGGAGTAATAAATATTGTGCTAAAAATGTTGTGTTACTCGACCCTAAAAAGTATTTTTGCACCCGCCTTTAGCTCATTTGAGTTGCTTAGGCGCAAAGGAGAGGTGCCGGAGTGGTAACGGAGCAGATTGCTAATCTGTCAGCGCGTAAGTGCTGCCTGGGTTCGAATCCCAGTCTCTCCGCGAAAGACCCTTTGTTTTTCGGGGTGTAGCGTAGCCCGGTTATCGCGCCTGCTTTGGGAGCAGGAGGTCGCAGGTTCGAATCCTGCCACCCCGACTTTTTAAATTGTAACCCCTTGATTTTCAAGGGGTTATTCGTTTAAAATAGTCACTACTCCCCATATTACTCCCCAAATCACAAATATTTTTATCTTAGGGGAGTAATGAATATTTCACTCAAACTAGATAAGAATTTCAAGAGTCTCGAAGGAGAACATCCCTTGTATGTAAGATTACGAGGTAAACTTCCTAATGGAAAGGTTTCTGAAACTTCAATCAATACGGGTGTTTATTTACTAGAAAAACACTTTATCAAGGGAAGTGTATCTTCAAAAACCTCAAACTACACGGATAAACAAAGAATAATCAATGGTATTCTGGATGAATTATCTAGAATCATTAGTGAGGTTGTAGAGGAAGGTTTAGAACCTAATCCGAAATTCATTAAAACTGAGTATGAGGAACGAATTAAGTTCAGAGAATTAAAAACACCACAGATTCAATCTTTTTGGAAATCGTTTGAAGAATATATTGAAACTAAGAAAAATACCTCTTATGGTTATCGAAAGACAATCAATACACTAAAAAATCATCTTAAGGATTTTGAAGAGAGAACGAAACAAAAGAATGTCTTTCGAATATGTGGTTTTAAAGACCGTTGTTTTTCAGAGTGAGTTCAATGATTATATGTGGAAGGAGAAGAAAACTTCAAACTCTTACCTGAATAAACTCTATGATAACCTGAGTGGTTTTCTCTTCTTCTCTCATCAAATGGGTTATATCTCTAAGAAACCAAAACTTAGGTTAGAACCAGTTATTGATAATGATGAGAAGGTTTATTTAAGAACCGATGAGGTTATTAAGTTATTCAATTCTAAAAAGTGGGATTATGAAGAGAGTAGGTTAGATGAACTTTTGACAAATCCACACATTACCATCATTGAACAACAATTAGAGGGTAAAAGAAGAAAACAATTTGGAGGTGTCTTACGAGTTACCAATTGGGAACTTGTGAAGTATATATTTCTTTTTCAAAATTCAATAGGATGTAGGATAGGGGATATTCCACACTTCAAAGTGAATGATATGAATTTTGATAAGAAGACTCAGTTAATCACTTGGGTTCAACAAAAAACAGATAAAAAAGTATCTGTTCCCTTAAATGATATTGGTGGGTTTATATACAAGAAGTTTAGTAGTGGTAAATCTCTGACCCAACCGTTATTCCCACCAATCTCTCAACAAAAATTCAATAAACAACTAAAAACCTCTTGAAAGATTTAAAGTTCAATCGAATGATTTCAAGACCGAGAAGAGTAGGTTCTGAGGTAGTGGGTAAAGAAGAAAACCTTTACACGAATTGATTTCAAGTCATTCGGGAAGGAGAGGGTTTGTAAAGAATTCGATTGATATGGGAGATATGGATTATCAGACCATAATGAAGTTAAGTGGTCACAAAACATTCTCTGAGTTTTCTAAATATATCTCTGTTACCACCACTGATACACTAAAAGTTCGGTTTCCCTTTAATTCAAAATAAACTATACCACACCTAAACCCCCAATATAGTTGTATATATGGATATATTGTTGTAAATTAAGATTGAATAAAAAATGACAACATTATATGAGAATCAAATACAACCGAACATCTACTTTACAACAAGAGGGGGAACGATTCAAACTTGATACGGATGGTTATGATTTGACCATCTTCGATAAAGGTGTATCAGGTAAGATTCCATTCTCTGAACGAGAAGGAGGATTCAAACTCTTAGAACTCGTTCAAAGTGGTAAGGTAGAAGAAGTGGTGGTAGAGGAACTCTCTCGTTTGGGTAGAAACACCTTAGATGTTCTGACTACTCTGAAGGAGTTTGAAGATTTCAATGTCAATGTAGTAGTTCGAGGTATGGGTAACCTTCAATCCATCGTTAATGGTAAGAAAAACCCTATTTGGAATCTGATTACCTCTGTGATGAGTTCCCTCTATGAATTGGAACGAGAATCCATTGTAGAGAGAACCGAGATGGGTAGAAAGATGTATGTAATGAATGGGGGTAAGTTGGGTAGGAAGGTTGGAACTACTGAGAACCGAAAGGATTTCCTTCAAAAGGAGAGAACTCAGAGAATCATCTCACTTTTAGATAAAGGAAAATCCGTTCGTGATATCAGTAGTAGGTTAGGAGTATCTACTAAGACAGTGGTCAAAGAACCTTTTTGAATCTCTGATAGACAGTTAAGGTTCAGACCCATCTGTAGAGTATATCAAATCCTCACTCAGATTCATTTTGATACACTTTAATTCTCTGAACCTATCTTACCACTACTCCCTATCAAACTGTTCTCCCATTCAATCAAATCCTTCTTTCTGATATACTTTGAATGAGAGGATATTCTGATAAGTGGTAATCCTAAGTTCTTTCTCCATTCTTCGATAGTTACTCTATCTACTCCGTAGAGTTTCATTAGTTCTTGTTTAGTTATTCGTTCTTCCATGTTTTTCTCTTTCTTGTTTTAATAGTTCTCTAAATCGTTTCTTGTATTCTTTTCTCTGTCCATTTACTCGATAGGGTTCAAGTAAGTGAGAGAAGTTATTGACGAGTTCTGAATGTTATACTTCAACTCTTCGATAAACTCCTTAGGATGTTCTTTAATCCATTGAACATCTTCAGGATTCAGTTTTGATTGTTTCATCTTCTTTCAGTTTTTAATAAATAGTATCAACCTCGAACTTTAAGTCAGAAAAAGCCCGCAAACCTGAAAAGGTTTGCGGGCTTTTCATTTGTACCCCGAGCTGAGTCGTACTCAAGCAACGGGGCTCAAATGAAAAGACCTCGCCCGCAGAGCGGGCTGCGGGCTTTTTTCTGATTCGACTCCCCTCTAGGATGCTTTGCTAAAGCAAAGCAATCCTGCTCAGTTTAAGGTCAGCTTATTTTGCCTTCAAAAAGCAGCTACTCCCCATATTACTCCCCAAATCAAACTACTAGGGTGCTGTTTGATTTTGAGAAAATCAACTGTTTGACTTCGCCCGAATTAAATGTATCTTTGCGCCTCGATTTCGGTCGCGTAGCTCAGCTGGATAGAGCATCTGCCTTCTAAGCAGACGGTCGCAGGTTCGAATCCTGCCGCGATCACTTAAGGATCAAGAAAATGCTGGCACCGAAGGGTGCCAGTTTTTTTATGTCTAGTTGCGTGGCAAGCTCGCTTGTCAAAGTAACTAGCATAAAAAAACTAGGTGCTGCGCAGCAGCAGCATTTTCTTGATGTAGACTACGGAGCGCAAAGGAAAACACGAAGCGCTAGCTTCGGGTAATCCTGTGCGTGAAGGAAGCATTTTCTTGATGTAGACTACGGAGCGCAAAGGAAAACACGAAGCGCTAGCTTCGGGTAATCCTGTGCGTGAGGGAAGCATTTTCTTGATGTAGACTACGGAGCGCAAAGGAAAACACGAAGCGCTAGCTTCGGGTAATCCTGTGCGTGAGTGCAGTAGTTTTTCTTAAGCGTAAAGCTAAATAATCACTTCTTGAGAAGGCTGCTCCATGAGTTTCAGCAACATACCCATCAGATCATAACCGAAGTATTGTGCGATAAAGTGAGCCAGAACAGCAAAGGCGATTAAGGCCAAAATAAGACGTATCAGAATACGTAATGGGGTCAGTAAAATTTTAAGAATTTTATAAATCACCACTACGGCGATTGCTGAGACGATGACTATAACAGCGATTTGAAAAAAGTCGAAGGCTTCCATGGTGAAAACGAAGATACATTAATTGTTCACTTTAGTAGCCCTAATGATCAGCCCAGGTGCAGTACCCACTATAAAAAGGAATTCGGTTTCACTCTCTTTAAGTCCTAAAGCTTTACGTACCTCATCCGCCCGCTGTTTTCTTCCTTTAACCTGAATACTAAAAGCCTTTTTACTAAATCTCTTTAAATTCTTTTTGGCATAAGGCATGATTTCTTCAATCTTAAAAAGTCTACCTGGAAGGTTCAAAACAACTTCTTTAGAAGTTAACAGTAGGACCTCGTGAGATGCGAGATGCGCTGGTGAATTTGGCTGCAATAGGCTTTCGTAGCGTCGAGATTTCAGAAAAGCAGCGGCAGGATCAATCAGGTAAGATGCCTCTTCAAAAGAAAGCATGGGTTTGGCGTATTGGAAATTCTCCTCTAGCAATACTTCGAATAGCTGGTTAGGCTTATTCTTATAAATAAAGGCATGCACTAGAGTTTTTTGTGCTGCGCTTAAATCTTTACTTAGCCATAAAACAAGTTCCTTTAGTTCGTTCTCGACAGATATCAGATCTATACGAATGAGGTCTGGTAATTGTTTCTGCGCATAGCCCAAGTCTATCATAGGAGACACCTTAATGCCCACCAAACGTGCCTTGTTGATGAGGTTATCGTACTGCTCGATGATATTTGGAGAATAATACTCAAATCCGATTCGTTTCGCACCTGTATCATCGCGCCTATCGGGGTCTAAAAACAGAAAATCGACTTGTGGCATCTCGGCTAGATAGGCCTCTGCAGAGGCCGTGTTCACTTGAATATTAAGGGCATTGAGTTGCTTAAAATTATGCCTACTCAATTCAGCAAGTTGCTCCTCTTTTTCAACAGCTATTACTGCGCTGAAGCTTTTACTAATAGCGTGGACGTCGACCCCGAAACCAGCGGTCAAATCTACGGCCGTGTTGGCTGCCCCGTCGACTAAGGTTCTAGCCACTTCAGCTTTGTACGCTGCGGTAAATACAGAGCTGCATTGCTCAATAGCCTTGGGCGGGGCGAGTAGTAACCCATAGGTTTCAGCCCATTCAGGCTGTTTTTTTCGCAGCTTTTCTCGAGCTTCTATTTGATAGGTGATTTCGGCATTAGAAATGCCATTAAAAAGCGGAGGTTGAAACACCAAATTAGCTACATCAACGGGCGATTGTTCTCTGATAAACCGCTGAACGGCTTCTTCAGCTAGACGCACATTCATCTAGAGGTCTTTAGTGAGTTTTTGTACCCACGAATGTTCGCGGTAAAAAACCTTTAAGATCACCTTGATGCTGGTGTATACCGGAACGGCCACAATCATGCCGACAATACCAAATAGTAATCCTGAACACAAAATAACCAAGAAAATTTCTATGGGGTGCGATCGTACACTTTTTGCGTAAATGAAAGGCTGAGAGAAGAAATTGTCAATTAGTTGACCGATGATTACACCTCCAAAGACATAGAGAAGCTTAGGTAAGGTTTCTGAAACAAAATCAAGATTTAGATCTCCAATTAGAGTTAATAAAAGCATCACCGCTGCTCCGATGATCGGACCCACATAGGGGATGATATTGAATAGAGCACATAGAAAAGCAATGATTAAGGCATTTTTAATCCCTCCTAGCATAAGCGCAATGGCATAAACCACGAACAAAATAGAAAGTTGAAAAAGTATACCAATAAAGTAACGAGTAAGTAGCTTCTCGATTTGATCAATAGAATCTAAGGTCTTTTGCTCTTTTTCGTCGGCTATGAGAGTTAGAATACCTCTTCTAAACAGTCGTTGGTCTTTTAGAAAGAAGAAGGATAAAAAAAGCACAGAAAATAATCCAATACTAAAACTTCCAAAGGCACCTCCGATTTGCTCTATGAGGTAAGGGAGAAAATTAAGGTCTATAGATTCGAACCAACGCAACTGTATCTCCTTGCTATTAATAGGGTCAGAAAGTTGAGGAAATTGCTGAAAAATAGCTTCATTAATTCGATCTACCACAACCAAAGCCTTGCTAGAAAGATCTTCTACGTCTAAGAGCGAAAGTTGCTCCCCTTGGTTAATAAGCACAGGCACAAATAGGGCTAATAGTCCGATTACTACTAAAAGTTGAATCAGAAGTGTTGCAATTACGGCTAAGGCATTAGGAAATCTTAATCTTTTAGAAAGAAAGGTGACAATGGGTTTTCCTACTAGGCTCAGTATAGCAGCTACCAAGAGGTAAACAATTACTTCTCGAATCAGGTAGAGTGAATAGACCAAGGCAACAAGCCCTATCAGACTAAGTACGCTTTGAACAATCGCTTTTATCAGTGCTTTTGGGTTCATTTATGGCTTAGGCTATAGTTGTGCGCACAAAATACGATTAATAGCAACGACTGCTGCGGTCTCTGCTCTAAAGCGTTGATTTCCTATAGAGAAGCTAGATATTCCAGCTTCTTGGGCACGCTTTACCTCTGCTAGACTAAAATCTCCTTCTGGGCCAATCATTAGGTGGTACTCGCTAGAAGATTTTGCTAAGAAAAACAATTCTGTTTTAGATTCTTCAGTGTAACAGTGCCCCATGAGCGTTTTTCCTGAGCGCTTTAATGCGGCATAATCTAACACGGATAATTCGGGCTGTAAAATAGGAATATAAGCGTTTAAAGACTGTTTAAATGCACTTTGAAGGGTACGCAACGCGCGCTCTTTATTGAATTTGCTTTTCTCGCAATGTTCTCCTATTAAAGGAGTTATAGAACTGACTCCTAATTCTGTCGCTTTTTCGAGACACCATTCAAAACGCTCATTATTTTTAAGCAGCGCAAGTGCTAAATGAATGCTGCATGAAGGCTTAGGCTCAACGGTAAAAGACCCTATCTCAATTTGGCACGCTTTCGGATCGGCCTTGAGAATTTTTCCAAAAAAGAGGTCTCCGAGACCATTGCCAAGTTCAATAGTATCTCCTTCTTTTTTTCTCAATACCCGCACCAGGTGCTTGCTTTCAAAAGCATCTAATTGGTATTCGCTTTGATTTTTAGATAGTTGTGGGGCGTAGAATCGTTGACTCATGAGTGGACAGAAAATCTTGCCTGGGCTTTTACCGAAAGATCGGTAAAGTCAGCTTTAAGGTATTTGTAATAAGCAGAGATGCCGATCATAGCAGCATTGTCGGTGCAATAGTGTAATTCAGGGATAAATACTTCAAAGCCCTTTTCTTTTGCTACTAGTTTAAGTGCCGCCCTTAGCCCAGAATTTGCAGCTACGCCTCCTCCAAGAGTTAGTTGTTCTATGCCTGTTTGCTCTATAGCTTTGAGCACTTTAAGTATCAAAGACGAGACTATGGTTTTTTGTAACGATGCTGCTAGGTGGTGCTTTTGCTCTTCTATGAATTGAGCATTGTGCAATTTTGAAGTTTGAACTAACCTTGAAAACTGTGTTTTGAGTCCACTATAGCTAAAATTCAAATCAGCCACAGATGGAATACTAAACTCAAAAGCTTCAGGATTACCTGAGGCAGCCAAACGGTCAATGTGTGGCCCTCCAGGGTAAGTAAATCCTAGAACTTTTGCAGATTTATCAAAACATTCTCCTACTGCATCATCGAGCGTTTGTCCTAAAAGAGAGAAAGAGTCCGTTGCGTTTACCTGAACAATTTGGGTGTGTCCGCCGCTTACAGTTAAAGCTAAAAAAGGAAAACGTGGTGGCTTAGGGTGCACGTCTTTAATAAAGTGAGCTAAAATGTGTGCTTGCATATGATTGACTTCAATCAACGGAATGCCTAGGGCTTGTGCTAAAGATTTGGCAAATGAAATGCCAACTAATAATGAACCTAACAGCCCTGGGCCTTTAGTGAAAGCAATTGCCGAGAGGTCTTTTTTAGCGATATTTGCCTTATCTAGAGCTTGCTTGACCACGGTAACAATGTGTTGTTGATGAGCTCGAGAGGCTAGTTCAGGAACTACTCCGCCGTAAAGGGCGTGCATTTCTTGATTGGCAATACAGTTTGAGTACACTTCGGTGCCTTTTAATACCGCCGCAGAAGTATCATCGCAAGAGGATTCAATAGCAAGAATATAAGGGCGCTTAAGCTGACTCATAGGCGCAAAGATAACCGCAAATAATCAATGAGAAAACGACTCTTTTTATGGTTACGCATTCTCTTCGGCCTACTCATTGCGCTGTTTTTGCTCACTCTTTTAGCTTCTACCCCTCGGTTTCAAAACATGATTGCCCAGCGATTAATTACGGATCTCAGTAGTCGCTACGGTTTCACCCTTTCTATAGATGCAGTTCGGGTTAACCCTTTAAGCCTAAATGCCACCGTGCAGCATGTGCTTATTCCAGACCACAAAGGGGATACATTGTTGTATATACGCTCGTTAAGCGGTCGATTAGGTTCTTTGAGCGCGTTGTTGGGCGCATCATCTACCGCACAATACGACCTGGGAGAAACTTATCTAAAGGTGAAAACCTATGAGGGAGATACCCTTTCAAATTTACAGTACTATTTAAAGCAGTTACCGACAGTTCGCAGAGGCCAATTTGAGGCCAAGCGTATTCGTGGGGGTTCGGTGCAGATTGACTTTAGTGCTAGCTCATCCGAAGAGGTGCATCAGTTGCAATTAAACCGTATGGAGCTTACTAACTTTAGCGCATCGGGTCGCTCGCTTGCTGGATCGGTGCAATTAGAGGGTACATACCTAAAAAATGAGCGTATTGTTGAGCGTGATTGGAGTGCTTCTGCTACGCTAAAAACGGTAGATAACGCACTACTTATAAATGCTATAAATGTTCGCACCGACAGTGACGCTCTAGAGATTTCATCGTTGAGTTATTTTAAAGATTCAAAGCGTATAGATGCGATTATAGAACCATCATTCTTGAGCAGTAAACGTTTGAATATGTTCGGGCTAGGTGCCCCTGAGAATAGGGCAATTTATTTTCAAGGCACGCTATCCGCCGATAATAAAAAGTGGATCTCTGACCAATTAATACTGCAATGGGGAAGCAGTTCGGCTATAGTGAAGGGTTTTGCAGATCTCCATGAACCTAGAGTAAATTATGAGATAGCCGCTAAAGATATTCAGATAAAGTGGATTGATTTTAAATGGCTCTCAAAGCCACTTCGGCAAAAGCTGGGGTTCACTTCTTTTTTTAAAGAACAAACCAGTATTCAAGGGTCATGGAGTCTGGCTAGCGAAGCTAATACAATCACATCCTCTGCCGATTTAACTATAGACGGTGCGCATATTAAGGGGTTGTATAACCGCTGGGCGAATCGGGAATCGATGAGTGCCCAATTTCAGTCCTTCAATTTAGGATGGGTGTATCCAGGTGCTACTCAAAAACTCACGGCTACTTTAAATGCAGAGCGCAATGTAGACCAACCTTTTAGTGTGCACGCTGCTATTGACCATATAGATTTTGAAAAAGGGTTTAGCCTACAGCAAATACAGTTGCGAGGTACACCTAGTGGCGCACAGTATGAGGTGGCTATTTCTAGTGATTTTGTAGGGCAAACTTTTGAAACGCAGTTTAGTCTAGAAAAAACAAACGACAGCTATTCTATTGAAGGAGAAGCTACTATTAAAAGAGTGAATGCATTATTTGCTCTGCGTGATCGCGATAATTTACCCGTTAGTACAGAAGCTTCCTTCTCTATTTGGGGAACTTCTTTAAGCGATATTCAAGGTCAGTTAACTTTAGATGCCTTAAGATTCTATCCTAATGATCGACCCGTTATTCAAATTGGTTCAGTGCGCATGAGTCATACGGCAGAGAATCGTTACGAAAGACTGTTTAAAGTGGTCTCTGATGATTTTGTAAACCTTGAGCTTTCAGGAAACTACCACCTCTTTGATTGGCAAAAGGCCTTTACTCAATTTAAATTTCCTAAAACCCTCCAATTGGACGCAGATATTCAAACCGGCAACAGATGGGTTGAATTGATTAAAGGGTCAACGGTTTTACCCGAACTTAGTGGGTTTATTCGTTTTTCTGATGGGGTTTTAAAATCGGATATACGCCTTTCTCGATTTAGGTATGACGTCTTTGATATGAAGCAGCTGCACGGATATTCAAATGCTTCAGGCAGCTTTGTGCTAGAAGCGGAATCGCTCAATAGTCCTTATTTTTCATTAGCCTCGGTCTACGCCAATATAATGGGAAATCGCTTAGAACTAAAAGCCTCTACCACTGGAGACGAGGCAGATCGCTTTTTATTCAACTCTAGCTGGAATCGAGTATCAGACGAAGAGCTGCTTATTGCCATTGATCCGTCGCGCTTTACGCTGAAGCAGTATGAGTGGACGATTGAAAAAAGAGCGGAGATTAGCATTGATATAAGCCGTCGTAGTTTGGCCCTTGATCGCTTAGACCTAAAAACAGTCGACAACGGTTATCTTTCTGTTTACGGGGGTTTCAGCGATAATTCTAATTACGCCATTAGTTTAGAACTTGAAAATGCTCCACTTGAGACGATTACTCCGAGGATAAAAAATCTGTCCTTAAAAGGGAATGCTACTGGGCTACTGCAATTTAAAAAAGAGGACGGACGATATGAACCCAAATTTAACTTGAGTGTTAATGATTTATTGGTAAACAATAAGTTTTTAGGATTTTTTAATGGGGTAGTTGCAGGTGGCGGTAATGCCGACATTTATACTATTCAGGCTGATGTGCTTAATTCTGGTCGTGCAACATTAGAGCTTTCGGGACTTTTAAATCAAACCGAAAATGGCTCATTTGATCTTGATGTAGATGCCCGGTTGGCGCAATTTGATATCGCCCCTTTTTCTGCATTAGGAAGAACCACTTTCTCCAATTTAAGGGGTTACGCAAGCGGATCGGTGAGCTTATTGAATACCCTAGAGCAACCAGAACTCATAGGATCTATCTCTTTAGAAGACGCGGGTTTAAGTTTTCCTTATTTGGGGGTTGACTTTCGCCTTGAAAATAATCCACGTATAGAATTAAATCCATCCGATTTCTACTTTGACCATATTAAATTAGTAGATACCGAATTTAATACCGCCACTGAGGTAGACGGATTCATCTATCATCAAGGCCTTACTAATTTTCAGTTTGATCTAGGAATAAAAACCCTGAGTGAAGCAGCTCTGGTTTTAAAAACAGGGCAGCGAGAAGATGCTTTATACTATGGTACTGGTTTTGTATCTGGATCTGGTACAGTAAAAGGCATCCCTCAAAATACGCTGATCAGCGTAAGTGCGGAAACCAAGCAAGGCAGTAATCTATTTATTCCGTTGAATTCCGAAACTGTTGATTTTAGTGACGACCTTGTTCGGTTCACCAATAGTAGCCCAGAGTCTTTGGAGAGGGTTTTTAATCCATTGGAGGCACAAAAAGGAGTGAGTTTAGACTTTAATTTAAGGGTAACTCCTGAGGCTTCGGTAGAGGTTATTGTTGATCCTATTTCGGGCTCACGTTTGAAGGGCCGTGGAACCGGACTTTTTCGTTTTCAAATAGCACCGGCAGAAGAGTTTTCTATTTATGGCGAATATACCGTGGCATCTGGTTCTTATGACTATCGATTCGGTGGAATCATCGATAAAGATTTCGAGCTAGCTCCAGGAGGTATACTCACGTGGAATGGCGACCCTTATGATGCCGATATTAATTTAGAGGCTGTTTATACGCTGAGCGCCAATCCGGCACCCCTGTTAGATTCAAGCTCTTTTCCAAGGCCTGTTCAAACCGACGTACTTATTCAGCTTGGCGGAAAACTACTCAATCCGGTCATTGATTTTTCGCTGCGATTCCCCACATTAAATTCGGTGGTTCGCAGTGAAATAGAATATAGACTTCAAGATCGTTCCACTCTAGAGCGCAATGTATTTTTTCTTCTGGCCCAAGGTAATTTTGTCAATGAACAAATGGGACTATCTCAGCAAGCGCTTACCGGTAATTTATTGCAGTCTGCCTCAGGTTTGCTTGAAGAAGTTCTAGGGGCTTCTGAAGTGCTAGACCTTGGCCTGTCTTACGAACAGGGCTATCGCAATCCCAATGCAAACGTTGCCATTGAAGATCGCATAGGCGTTACTGTGAGTACTCAACTAAGTAACCGATTACTATTTAATGGAAAACTTGGGGTTCCTGTGGGTAGAGTGACCGAAACCGTGGTTGCTGGGGATGTAGAATTACAGCTCATACTCAATGAAGAGGGCACCTTAAGTGCCAAAATATTCAACAGAGAGAACACCTTAAGCCAATTCTTAGCAAGTATTCCTGGATATACTCAAGGTATAGGGTTGAGTTATCAGGTAGACTTTGATAATTTCAGAGAATTAGTAAGAAGGGTATTAAAATCATCAAACACTGCCGAAGAATAAACAGTATTTATTAGATTTGGCTCAACAAGATTATGAATCAATCAATCAAACGAATAGGAGTTCTCACCTCAGGAGGTGACTCTCCTGGAATGAATGCAGCCCTTCGCTCTGTAGTGCGTACTAGTATGTATCACGGTTTGGAGTGTACGGCTATATACCGAGGCTATCAGGGGTTAATTGAGGGTGATTTTGAAGATTTTACCGCTAGAAGCGTAAACAATATCATCAACAAAGGAGGAACTATCTTAAAATCTGCCCGGTGTGAAACTTTTCGCACTCCTGAAGGAAGGGCGACCGCTTATGAGCAGATCAAAAAAGCTTCTATTGATGCCCTAGTGGTTATCGGTGGCGATGGATCACTTACCGGAGCTTTAAAATTAAACCAGGAATTTGGTATACCAATTATGGGTATACCTGGAACCATAGATAACGACATTTTAGGAACCGATTATACTATAGGCTTTGACACAGCGATTAATACGGTAGTAGATGTCATTGATAAGATAAGAGATACGGCAAGTTCTCATAACCGGCTGTTTTTTGTCGAGGTTATGGGAAGAAACGTCGGTTTAATTGCTCTAAATAGCGGAGTGGGTGCCGGAGCCGAAGAGATCTTGATTCCTGAGCAAAACCTTGGTCTAGACCGCTTATTAGATTCCCTAAAGCGAAGTAAGGCCTCAGGCAAATCTTCAAGCATAGTAGTAGTCGCAGAAGGAGATAAAACAGGAAAAAATGTATTTGAGCTAAAGGAATACGTAGAGAAACACTTGCCTATCTATGATGTTCGCGTATCTGTATTGGGTCACATGCAACGTGGGGGAAGCCCTAGCTGTTTTGATCGCGTACTTGCCAGTAGAATGGGTGTAAAGGCCATTGAGTCACTTATCGAAGGTCATTCGAATTACATGGTGGGAATAGAATCCAATAAAATGATTTTAACCCCTATTGAGAAAGCCATTAGTGGGCTGACCGAAATCGATGAAGAATTGATTCGGGTTTCAGATATCATGAGTATTTAATCACTAATCAATTATAAAATTATGCAAACTGTGAAGATTGGAATAAACGGATTTGGAAGAATAGGTCGAATGGTATTCAGAGCGGCAGCAAAACGTCAAGATGTAGAGGTGGTTGCTATCAACGACCTTTTAGATGTGGATCATCTGGTTTACTTATTAAAATACGATTCAGTTCATGGAATTTTTGATGGAACGGTAGAGATTAAAGGCGAGCACATAGTAGTCAACGGAAAGCCCGTGCGCATTACTGCTGAGCGCGATCCAAAACTGCTTAAGTGGAATGAAGTAGGCGCTACCATAGTCGCTGAATGTACAGGTATATTTACTACCAAAGAGTCGGCTCAGGCGCATATAGATGGTGGAGCCAAGAAGGTGGTTATTTCGGCTCCTTCGGCGGATGCTCCTATGTTTGTTATGGGAGTTAATCACAAAAATGTTACATCGTCAGATACTATAGTAAGCAATGCTTCTTGCACCACCAATTGCTTAGCGCCTATTGCTAAGGTTTTACACGATGCTTTTGGAATAGAAGAAGCTTTAATGACCACTGTTCACGCCACAACGGCTACACAGATGACTGTTGATGGTCCTTCTAGAAAAGACTACAGAGGCGGACGTTCGGCTCTTTTAAATATTATTCCTGCTTCTACAGGAGCTGCTAAAGCGGTTACTAAAGTTATACCCTCCCTTGAGGGTAAAATTACTGGAATGGCATTTAGAGTACCAAATGCTAACGTTTCTGTAGTAGACTTAACGGTTAAGCTTCAAAAAGAAACCTCCTATGAGGGAATTAAAAAGGTGATGAAGTCAGCTTCCGAAGGCGAGCTTAAGGGGATTTTGGGATACACCGAAGACGCAGTAGTCTCTCAGGATTTTATAGGAGATGCACGGACTTCTATTTTCGATGCAGGAGCAGGAATTCAGTT
The DNA here is from genome assembly GCA_018402205.1 of Flavobacteriaceae bacterium. Taxonomy (GTDB): domain Bacteria; phylum Bacteroidota; class Bacteroidia; order Flavobacteriales; family Flavobacteriaceae; genus UBA3478. Next base: position 293,394 of record JAGYIX010000003.1, on the reverse strand, counting down.
GAATTCGTCATTCTTTAAGGTGGTTTCTTGGTACGACAATGAGGTGGGATATTCCAATAAACTGATTGACTTGGCGCTACATGTAGCTTCGGTCTAATTCTATCTGCACATGATCCTTATCGTTGACAGTGGGGCAACTAAATCTGATTGGATAGCCCTGAACCCTGACGGTTCAGAATTTTTTGCCACCCAGACTCTAGGTCTTTCTCCAGAGGTACTTACCCAGGAGGTCATTGAAGATCGTTTGGCAAATAACTTTGAAATTTCTAAACACCGACAAAAGGTTACTGAACTTCATTTCTATGGGGCCGGATGCGGCACTGATCGAATGAAGCGTTTTCTAAGCAAGATCTTTAAAAACTTTTTCCCAAAAGCTAAAGTGGATGTTAGAGAAGACACTTATGCGGCCATTTATGCCACCACTGAAATAGGAAAGCAAGGTATAGTGTGTATTTTAGGAACGGGCTCTAACTGTTCTTATTACGACGGACATCAACCTTTTCAAAAGGTCACCTCGTTGGGCTATATTTTAATGGATGATGCCAGCGGAAACTATTTTGGCAGAAAGCTGTTGCGCGACCTCTATTTTCATAAAATACCCCAAGATTTAGCCATTCGATTTGCTAAGGAATACGATCTTGAGGCAGACACGATCAAAGAGCACTTGTACAAGCAGCCCAACCCTAACACCTATTTGGCAACCTTTGCGCGCTTTATCATTGAGAATAAAGAGCACAGTTACTGTAAGGGGGTTATTATGAAGGGGCTGCAACAGTTTGTAAATAATTACATCATGCAATTTGAATTGGCCACCAAAGTACCATGTCATTTCGTGGGCAGCATTGCTTATTTCTTGAAAGATGAATTAGAGCAAGTATTGCACAACAACGATTTGGTTATGGGTAACGTGCTGCGCCGACCAATAGAAGGGCTAGTGCAGTATCACAAGAACACGCTTTAAGCGGTTCCCCTAGGAAACCGTGCGCATAGCTATTACCGATATTTCAATGTGAGCCCCTGCTGGAAGAGCCGTTACGGCAACAGTTTCTCTAGCGGGGGCAATAACCTCCGCAAAGAAGTCTTTGTATACTTGGTTTACTAATCCAAAATCATTCATGTCGGTTAAGTAGATAGTAGATTTCACTACATCATTCAAACCAAATTCAGCGGCCTTAAGTATCTGTTCAATGTTTTCTAAGCATCGTAGGGTCTCCTCTTTTCTACCAGCAGTAAGCAGTACTCCAGACTTAGGGTCTATTGGAATTTGACCCGAAACAAATAAGGTGTTATTAAATAGAATAGCTTGATTGTAGGGCCCGATAGCTGCAGGTGCATGTTCTGTGTATATGGCTTTTTTTGACATAGTATTAGATGTAAAGTGGTTAACGATTAATATTTCTCTGACTGCGACTTTCCCATTTAAGGTCAGAAAGCATACTGCTCTTAATTCCTATAAAAAAGTCCCAACGGGCATTTCTGCCAAAAGGTACCCAGTTAAACCTTAGATCAAAGCTTTTGAGGTCGCGCATAAATCCGATTTGGGTAAGGTTGAATCCATTGTTTTTAAAGTCATAGCCAGAAGATACCCTGACCTTCCAGGCCGGAGTTAGGTCAATATTTCCAGAGAACATAAGTGAAGCACTTGTAATCTCACGTTCGTCTTGAAGGTTAGAGTAGCTACTGTTAAATTGTAAATTGAGATTCCACGGAATACGATTATAGTAGAACTTATCAGATTCTTCCTCTGATTCTTCCTCCTCCTGGTTTTCTCTATTTTGTCCGGGAAAATCATCGGTTAGTCCAAATCCGAATAGATCGTTGTCAGCACCCCCAGATTGTGTGCGGTATTGGTCGTCGTAGTTTTGGCTTTCCCTTTGTGAGCTACCTTGCTGCCCTTCATCGCGTTTAGGTTTAAAGGTGTCGTTAGATAGAGCATAGCTAAAATTTAGACTTGCGCGGGTGAGTTTAGCAATTTTTCCACTTTGGGTCAGATGAAAGGTATTGATTCGGGTTCCGTCTGCGTTAGTTAAGTACGGATCTAGTGTACCATTCAAGTTGATGCGCATTTCTTGATTAAAAACAGCCGTCGCTGCATTAAAACTGATTGGGCTAAGTTTCAAAGAGTCAGCCTCTAAATTATAAGCACTCGAGAAGTTAAGGTTGCTTAAGAGGGGTATTTTTCGTGGCTCGGTTCTAGTCGAATCTTTAGAAGCCATCTTAGCTTCAAGGGTATTCTGTAATCCAAAAGAAAGACTGTTAGATCGACCCAAACTGGGTGAGCCGTTTAAGGTACCCTCAAAACGGGAATAGCTTACTTCTTCTCCATCTAAATTCGTATAGGTGTCGTAATACCGTTCAAAAGAGGGGCCATAGCCCCAGCCAACAGAGGGTCTGGCGACATGCCTAATCGCTTGAAGCTTTTTTCCTTCTTTAAAGGTATAAGTTCCATAAACAGTAGTGCCTACCGAACTCGAAAGTCCGTAACGGTTAAAGCGATCAAATCCTCGCACAGTGTCTAGTATTACTTCTCTATTGATATCTGCGTTGGGGTCTTGACCTCGTGTAAAGGTTTTAAAGGTCCACAGGTCTTCATAGTCGCCACCTACCGAAACACTTAAAAATTTAGCCACTTTAAAGTTAGTGCTAAGGGGTATAGAGTGACGCGCCCCAATTCTGGCATCGTCAAACATTCGTGCCGTTAAAAACAACGAGTCAGTGGTGCGTATGCGATTTTCGAATCTATTGGTGTATTGCAAATTAATATTCTCGATTAAGCCTTTTTTAATACCCTCGCGCTTGGCAAATGGAAAAATGCGTTCCATGTTCATCTGAGCCGTTGGTAAAGTAAGATTTATCTCTTCGGTATTCGTGTTTTGGTTATGCGTGGCGCTTAAGTTAAGATTCACCGAAGGGTATGCCGGAAAGGTCTTTGAGTAAGTAACCGACGAAGAAAGGTTGTTGTTTTGAGAAAGGGCTAAATTCTGCTGATTGGCAGAATTTTTAAAATATTTACTGCTTCCTAAATTCACAGAGGCTGCAAATCTAGAATTGGGGCTAGCCTTAGGATCTTGGGTATGAGAGATTTGCAAATTAAAAATGCTGTTTCTGCTGTAATCTGCAAACCCTTTTTGAGAATTGATTAAATTCTCAAAGCGCAGATTAACATTACCGCGATAGTTGTAGCGTTTGGTGTATACCGATTGGGCTCTGAATCCATAACTTCCATTGGTAAAATAGTCTCCGGTGAGGTTTAAATCAACATAATCATTGATCGGAAAATAGTAGCCCCCGTTTTGGAGTGAATACCCGCGTTGAGGGTCGTTAGTGAAGGTCGGAAATATAAGACCTCCAGACCTGCCACTACTCAGCGGAAAGATCGCAAAAGGAAGGGCAATGGGTGTAGGCACATCCACTAAATACATGTTTGAAAATCCGGCAATGATGCGCTTGCCCGGAATGAACTTGGCCTTACGCACTTTAATGTAATAATCTGGATCGATAGAGTCGCTTGCGGTGGTTAATTTACCCTGGGCGAAGTAAAATACAGAGTCATTTTCTTTTTTGGTCTTTTCGGTGACCACCTTCATGGTTTCTCCACCCATTCCGCCAATGCCAGCGCCTTGTTCGGTTCTAGAATTAAAAATGAGTGCCTTTTGAGAGGTGATGTTGTAGCGTATAGAATCAGGGATCACTTCGTTTTCACCCTGGGTAAATTCTGGAGTCTGAGATTTAACGCCCTTGCTATCGACAAATCTTCCGGCTAAAATTTCATTCTTTAAGTAATCAATAGCGATAACACCTGCCGCGAGTTTGGTGTCGGTATAATCAATAGATGCTTCATTAGCTAAATAGATTTTCTTCTCCCCTTGACGTATTGTCACAGAGTCTTTCGCATTGTATTTGATAAGACTTTCTAGTTTAGAGGAGATAGCGATACTCGTATTTTTTCTTTCTCTAGTAACAATGGAGTCAAGCAATTGTTTTTTTTCAAGATTAACCTTAGGCAGATCGAATCCGCTAGGCAGCTGAATAAAGAGCCCCTTAGATTGAGGAGCCAAGTAGGTGCTGTCTTGCTGACCGAAAGAAAGGGTGGGATGAAGTAAGCACCCTATACAGAGCACAAAATAGAATCGCCAGAACTGCAATACGAAATCCTTGGTTTTTATTGAGTTTAAAGCGTTTAAACTCGGGTCAAACTTACATAATATTTGTGGTAACTCTCCGCTATTGCTTAATTTTACTCAACGCCTTTCGTATGAGTAAAACTGTGCCCAAACGCCGCTTTTTTTTACTTTTCAGTCTACTGTTACTCTCATGGGTTTCGGCTAGTGCTCAGTCGAACCGCAACTTTACTGTTTTTTTGGATCCTGGTCATGGGGGCAAAGATCCGGGTAATATGCATAATGGATATGTAGAGAAGAAAATAACTTTAGCCATTGCGCTTAAAGTAGGCGACTTACTTTCAAAACAGCCTGGAATAAAGGTGCATTATTCGCGCACCGACGACCGCTCAGTTGACCTCTACGCTAGGGGGCCATTAGCTAACAAAATAAATGCAGACGTTTTCGTTTCGATTCACTGTGACGCACATGAATCGGCTGCTTATGGTGCAGGTACGTTTGTATTGGGCTTGCATAGAGCAGATAAAAACTCAGCTGTGGCTCAACGGGAGAATGCGGTGATCTACAACGAAGAAAACTACCAGTCTAAATACGCAAAGTTTAATAGCGATATCATTGGCATAGGTGCGATTCAAGAAGAAAATCTAGATCAGAGCATTCGTTTAGCTTCTTATGTACAGCGTGAAATGGTGGCAACAGCGAAGCGCCGCGATCGCAAGGTGAAACAGGCAGGATTTGTGGTGCTCTACGAAACGATTATGCCGTCAGTTCTCGTAGAAACAGGATTCTTATCCAATGCAAATGAAGGAGCTTTTTTGAATTCCTCTAAAGGTCAAGATTTAGTCGCTAGCGCTATGGTGAACGCTATTCTAACCTACCGTGATGAGGTCGCGTTAAACACCCTTGGCGCAAACACTCCCATTTCTCAAACAGTCTTTAGCGTGCAGCTCTTTGCATCGGAAAAAACTATTCCGGTAAGCGACCCTCGATTTAGAGGGTTAAATCCGATTTGGTATGAAGAAAAAGACGGTTTAAAGCGTTATTTTTACGGAGAGGCAAGCTCGCAAGAATCAGGTGCTATGCTTAGAAAAAAAGCAATTGAAAAGGGTTTTTCTGACGCTTTCATCGTTAAAAAAACACGTTAACTTATTCGTATGAATCAAAAAGGTTTTATAAAATTATCCAATGAACTCAAGGCCGGTATAGTTGTTCTTGCAGGGGTTGCTGCACTTATTCTAGGCTTCAGTTATTTAAAATCTACCTCTCTTTTTGGCGCCTCAAAAAGACTCTATGCGATTTACGATAATGTAGGGGGGCTTCAAACCGGAACTACGGTTAGTTTAAATGGGTTCGTAGTGGGCACCGTTGATGACATTGATTTTTTGAAACCTAAGGGCAATTTATTAGTCACCTTTACCTTACTCACCGATTATTCATTCTCTAAGAATTCGATTGCTCAACTCTATGATACCTCAGTTCTAGGCGGAAAGGGCTTGCAGATTATTGTGGCTAATGATGGGGGAAGGCCTGTTCAATCAGGGGATACATTGCCCTCGAGTATTCAAACGGGTATGCTTGACAAGGTGCAAACCCTTTTAGATCCGCTTGAACAGAAGGTTAGTCAAGCCCTCATAGAGACAGAGATTTTGGTCAGGGGGCTCAATGAAGTTTTAGACGTTGATACGCAAAAGAATTTAAGACAAACCTTAGAGCAATTCAGCGAAACGGCAAAAGCACTCAATCAGAGCACTAGAGTCTTTAGTGAATTACTTACAGCTAATGCCTCTGCTATTGATACTACACTGCAAAACACAGCCAAGCTTACTCAAAATCTTTCTCGTGCTACCGCTGAAATAGATGGAGAAGCAGTGGCCTCTTCTATAGCACAATTAAACTCCTCATTAAGTTCGCTTGACGCGCTTTTAAAACAGATCAGCGCTGGCGAAGGAACCTTGGGCTTGCTTGCAACAGACAAGGGTCTTTATGAAACGCTGAAAGCAAATTTGAATCAAATGGAATGGTTGCTTCAAGACGTGCGATTAAATCCAAAACGCTATTTGTCAGTTTCCGTTTTTGGTAAAAAACAAAAAGCATATGAGTTGCCGGTTGATGATCCCGCAGTGAACAACGATAATTAAGTCAATGGGTATAGATAATATCATTTTCTTACTAGCCGTTAGTCTTGGAATAGGGCTTTTTGTACGAAATAGTAAACGTTTATCTCGCGCTATTCTTCAAGGAAAATCTATAGGGAAGGTTGATAGAAAAAAAGAGCGATTCTTGCATATGCTGCGTTTAGCCTTTGGGCAGCAAAAAATGCACAAAAACCTGCTCGTTGGTGTGATGCATTTTGTGGTCTATCTAGGTTTTATCCTCATAAATATTGAACTAGTAGAGATACTTATTGATGGTATTTTTGGAACCCATAGGGTGCTCTCTTTTTTAGGAGTATCCTATGCTATTGCGATATCGACTTTTGAGGTATTTGCAGTTTCGGTCATTGGAGCAGTGGTCATTTTTTGGTTCCGCCGAAATGTCCTAATCATAGCGCGCTTTAGAAGCGCTGAGATGAAAGGTTGGCCTAAACTGGATGCGAATCTTATACTGGTTATAGAAGTGGTGCTTATGCTTCTTTTCTTGACCATGAACGCGGCAGATTATGCCTTGCAGCTTAGAGAAGAACCTCAATATCCGAGTTCTGGACATTTTCTGGTAAGCTCTTTATTTGCGCCTTTGTTTGATTCTTGGACCACATCAAGTATTGTTTTAGTAGAGCGCTCAGCCTGGTGGGCACATATTCTTGGCATTTTAGCCTTTCTGAATTACCTGTATTATTCAAAACACCTTCATATTCTGCTCGCTTTCCCGAACACCTTTTACGCTCAATTGACCCCAAAAGGGCAATTTGCTTCTAATGAAGTAGTCACGAAAGAAGTGAGGGCTATGCTCAGTATGCAAGAGCCAAACACTGCGCAAGAAATAGAGCGATTTGGCGCCAAAGATGTTACCGACCTGAGCTGGTTGCAGCTCATGAATGCGTATAGCTGTACCGAATGTGGCAGGTGTACAGAGGCCTGTCCGGCCAATCAAACCGGTAAGTTGTTGTCGCCTCGAAAGATCATGATGGATACGCGAGATCGTGCCGAAATACTGACTAAATCCAATCTTAGTACATCGATTCAAGAAGCTACTCTATTAGACCACCATATCAGCAGAGAAGAGTTATGGGCTTGTACTAGTTGCAACGCCTGTGTAGAGGTCTGTCCGATTGAAATTAATCCGCTTTCTATCATCATGAAGATGCGTGAATATATTGTTTTGGAAGAGGCCGCGGCACCTGCTGATCTTAACGCTATGATGGCGAATATTGAAAATAACGGAGCTCCATGGGCTTTTAACGCTCAAGATCGTATGAATTGGGTGAACGATTAATGCACAAAAGATGAGTGAGCTACAGATAAGAACAATGGCCGAGTGTATACGTACCCAAGAGGTTCCAGAAGTGCTCTTTTGGGTTGGATGCGCTGGAAGCTTTGATGATCGAGCCAAAAAGGTCACTAAGGCATTTGCAAAACTACTTATCGATGCAAAAGTTTCGTTTGCTGTTCTAGGTCAAGAAGAGTCTTGTAGCGGTGATCCGGCTAAGCGATCAGGAAATGAATTTTTATTCCAAATGCAAGCCTTATCAAATATTGAGGTACTCAATGGGTATGAGGTTAAAAATATAGTAACCACTTGTCCGCATTGTTTTAATACCCTTAAGAATGAATATCCTTCTTTAGGCGGAAACTATAAGGTGCTTCATCATACTGAGTTTTTAAAGCAACTAATAGAAGAGGGGCGTCTTACCTTAAATGGAGGAATCTTTAAAGGAAAGCGCATTACGTATCACGATCCTTGTTATTTAGGGCGTGCTAACGAGATCTATGAGGCCCCACGAGCACTTATTAAAAAGCTAGATGCCGAATTAGTTGAAATGAGGCGTTGCAAGAAAGATGCCTTGTGCTGTGGGGCAGGAGGGGCTCAAATGTTTAAAGAGGCCGAGAAAGGCAATAAAGAAATTAATATAGAGCGCAGCGAAGAGGTTATAGAAACACAAACACAACTAGTGGCTGCTGCCTGTCCTTTTTGTAACACTATGCTGAGTGATGGAATGACTCAGAAGGGGTCTTCGGTAAGTGTTAAAGACATTGCTCAACTTATTGCTGAAGCCAAAGATTTGTAAGAATTATGTATGTACCCTTTGAGCAGTTAGACGAGGATGCTAGAGTGTGGATTTATCCCTCGGATACCCCCTTTAAAGCAAGTGATATATCTATTTTAGAAGAAAGGCTAGCTGCATTTGTGGAGCAGTGGACTGCCCATAATACCTCCTTAAAAGCCTCCTTTATAATTAAATACCGCCGTTTTATTGTTTTAGCTGTAGATACAGAATTTAACCAAGTTTCAGGCTGCTCTATTGACGGCTCTGTGCGCTTTATTCAGCAGCTAGAGCACGATTTTTCTAAAGTGCTACTCGATAAAATGAATGTAACCTTTAAGCAAGGAGAATTTTTGGTGCACAAAAGTATCCTTGAGTTTAAAATATTAGTAAAAAATAATTCAGTAACCCCAGAGACTATAGTATTCAACAACTTAGTGACTACAAAGTCTGAAATGGAGTCGCACTGGGAAATCCCTGCCCAAGAAAGTTGGCATCAGCGCTATTTTTAATATGAAAGACCTTATTTCTGCGTGGCTTTTTAGCCTTTTTTTTATCGGTTTAACTAGTGCTCAAATCACAGGATCGAAAGATCCGCTTCGGGCTAAGGATTTCGCTGCGCAACAGCAGTGGGTTGATATGACTTACCAGTCTATGACCCTAGATGAGCGCTTAGGGCAGCTGGTATTTGTCTTTACCGATTCAAAGGGCACTGCAGAAGAAAAGTTGCGCATAGAGGGGCTTATCGAAAAGCATGCGATAGGTGGATTGCTTTTTTCGGTTGGAGATCCTCTAACACAGTTGCAATTAACCAACCATTATCAGTCGTTGTCTACCACGAAATTGCTCATTACTATGGATGCGGAATGGGGGCTGTCTATGCGCCTTAAAAACACCTTTGCGTTTCCGTATAACATGACCCTTGGAGCCATCCAAGAGGAGCAGCTCATTTATCGCGTGGGCGAACGTCTAGGTGCTCACGCTAAACGTATTGGAGTGCATATGAACTATGCGCCCGTAGCTGACGTGAATACCGATCCACGCAATCCTATTATTGGTAATCGATCTTTTGGCAGTAGTGTAGAGAGAGTTAGTAAACTTTCGGTTGCCTTGGCTAGAGGAATGCAAAGTGAGGGTGTTTTGGGATCGGCTAAACATTTTCCTGGTCATGGAGATACCGCAACAGACTCACACCTTAATCTTCCGGTAATCACAGCCGACAAAGCGCGTTTAGAGCGTGAAGAGTTGGTTCCGTTTAAGGCCCTCATAGAATCGAATATCGCTTCAGTAATGATTGCGCATATCGCTTTAGAATCTATAACAGGAGACAGCACTACTCCGGCTTCGCTATCGTATAAGGTGAGTACTGAATTATTGAAAGAACAGCTGGGCTATCAAGGGTTGGTTATTACCGATGCCCTTAATATGAAGGGGGTAAGTAAATTCGTAAACGTTAACCAAGTAGCCTTGGAGGCCTTTTTAGCCGGGGCCGACATATTATTGTATCCCGAAAATATAGAAGCATCTATTGAGGTGCTTAAAGCTGCCTATAAAAACAAACGCTTTTCAGAAGAGCGCTTAGCGTTATCGGTTAAGAAAATTTTAAAAGCAAAATATGTAGTGGGGTTAAATAATTTTGAACCCATTGAGGAGAAAAACTTAGAATCTGCGCTTAATGCCACAGCAGATCAATTGCTCAGTGAAGAGCTCTATGAGGCAGCTATTACGACAGTGTTAAATACAGAGCAGACGCTTCCTTTAAGATTAGATCAGTCTTACTTGTTTATTTCTCTAGGGGAACAGGCCGATCGGTCAGGCACATTTTTTGAAACGTTGCAGCGCTACGCTAAGATAGATCGTATTGAACTCGATCAAATAGATGCGATGAGCACTAAAGAGTATGCAGGAATCATTTTAGGCCATTTTGGAAACACAGATACCCCTTGGAAAAACAGTAAGATCAGCAAATCTGATTGGGAAACAATTCATCAATTGGGTGAGGGCGACACACCTTTAATACTAGCACATTTTGGCACTCCTTACACCTTTTTTGACCTACAATTGAATCGTGCTCCAGATGCCTTGGTATTGGGGTATCAGAATAGAACAGAATCTCAGCGTGCTTTGGCTCAAGTCTTGTTTGGCGCTTTGCCAAGTAAGGGTGTTTTGCCTGTAGATATCGAGGTGTTGGGTGAGCCGTTAGGCAGTATCGAGACGGCAGACCTGCCCTTGCTTACCTATTCTGCTATTCCAGAGCGGGAGGGTTTTTCGTCACAGCGATTGGCAAAGATTGACTCGCTTATCGATGAAATTTTAAGCCAACAAATGAGCCCGGGCGGACAAATTATGGTAACCCGAAACGCAAAAGTGATCTATGAAAGAAACTTTGGCCACCACACTTACAGTGAAAAGCAGCCTGTTCAATGGAATTCTGTATACGATGTAGCATCGGTCACAAAGATTGCTGCCACTCTGCCCTTGATCATGAAAGCAACCGAAGAAGGGGAGCTTTCGTTGTCAGACCGCTTTAAAGATTGGTTTGCTGTGCTTCGAGACAAGCCAATAGGAGAAATAAATATGATTTCAGCGCTTTCGCATAATGCACGCCTTCCAGCCTGGATTCCCTTTTACAAAGAAACCTTAGATGTACAGCAGCACCCAGACAAGACCTACTATGCCCAGACCTATTCAGCCGAATACCCCGTGCAAGTTGCAGATTCACTGTTTTTGATAAAGGACTATGATAGAAAGATCTTTGACACCATTTACAATGTTGCGCTCGAATCAAAAACCTACCGCTACAGCGACCTGCCTTATTACCTAATAGCTAAGCGCCTAAATCGACAAGACGCTCCGTTTGAAGAACAAATTCAAGCCTTTTTGTATAGGCCCATTGGTGCTACCTATTCGGGTTACCATCCGCTGAGACGCTTTAAAAAGTCGGTTATAGTGCCCTCAGAAATCGATCGTTATTTTAGACAAGACACTGTTCAAGGGTATGTACACGACATGGGAGCGGCTATGTTGGGCGGGGTTAGTGGTCACGCCGGATTATTTAGTAATGCCAATGATCTGACTAAGATTATGCAAATGTATCTTCAGGGAGGGGTATACGGTGCCTCGCGTTTTTTGAATCCAGAAACGATTCGTCGCTTCAATACCTGTTACTATTGCAATAGCGATAACCGAAGAGGAGTAGGGTTTGACAAGCCTCAACTAGAGGGCAGAGGGTCGACCTGCGGATGCGTTTCGCGCAATTCGTTTGGTCACTTCGGATTTACAGGAATTTACTCCTGGGCAGATCCAGACACACAGATCACCTATGTTTTTGTGTCGAATAGAACCTATCCGTCTATGGACAATAATCTTTTAGGCTCGACCGATATGCGAACCGTTATTCAGCAAGCTATTTACGACGCGCGCCTTTACTAGCAAACAGAAATGGTATCTTTACCTAAAGAGACTCGCCCATGAAAATTGCTATTGTGTGTTATCCAACTTTTGGAGGAAGCGGAGTGGTAGCTACCGAATTGGGTATGGCTTTAGCACGATTGGGACATGAAATTCACTTCATCACCTATAGCCAGCCTGTTCGTCTTGCATTACTAGAAAAGAATATCTATTACCACGAGGTAGATGTACCCGAGTATCCGCTCTTTAAGCACCAACCCTACGACTTGGCCTTATCGAGCAAATTAGTGGATACCATTAAAGCTTATCAAATAGAGCTATTGCATGTGCATTATGCGATTCCGCATGCCTATGCAGGGTATATGGCCAAGAAGATGCTAAAAGAGGAGGGTATTTTTATTCCTATGATTACTACACTTCATGGAACCGATATTACCCTAGTAGGCAGCCATCCGTTTTACCGCACAGCTGTTACCTTCAGTATCAACAAATCAGATCGGGTAACGGCTGTTTCTAAGAATCTTAGAGACACCACCTATGCCATGTTTGATATCCAAAAAGAGATAGAAGTAATACCTAATTTCATTGACATACAGCGTTATATAGAAAAAGCAAAAGAGCCCTGTGATCGCACGCTAATGGCGCTTCAGAGCGAGATTATTTTTACCCACGTCAGTAATTTTAGAGCTGTTAAGCGTGTAGAAGACATAGTCGAAATATTTGCCCGAGTTAATGAGCATCACCCATCTGTGCTCATTATGGTTGGCGAGGGCCCCGAGCGGATAAAGGCCGAACGACTCGCTAAACAGAAAGGTGTCTATGATAAAGTAAAGTTTCTTGGAAATAGCGTGGAGATAGACAAGGTGCTATGCATGTCAGATATATTTCTGCTACCCTCTTCAGAGGAGAGTTTTGGGCTTGCAGCACTCGAGGCTATGGCCAATAAAACAGCAGTGATCTCTTCAAACGCAGGTGGATTGCCCGAGGTAAACATTCATGAGCATACCGGTTATGTTTGCGAGGTGGGCGATGTAGAACAGATGAGCGCCTATGCCTTAAAATTGGCTCAAGACAGTGATCTCTTACACACTATGAAGACGAATGCCCTTGAGTCTGCCAGACGTTTTGATTTACCTGAAATTGTACCTATTTACGAGCGTTTGTATGAGAGCGCCTATGCGTCAAGACACCAAAACCAAGACTAGCTAGCCTATTTTAGTTTTCAAATACCAACTCGCGAACTGTTTGAGCCCTTCATCTATGGTGGTGCTTGGGGCGTAACCGTAATCTTTTTGTAGTTCTCTTACATCTGCAAAGGTTTGACTCACATCTCCGGGCTGCATGGGTAGTAAGATTTTATGTGCCGTCTTTCCGAGATGCTTTTCAAGAATTTCTATAAAGTCAGCCAGGTTTTCTGCCTTACTGTTTCCGATATTGTAGATTTTATAGTGCTCACGCCCTTGGGTAGACTGCTCAATAACATGCTGTACACCTTCGGTAATGTCATCTATATAAGTAAAGTCGCGTCTCATCTCTCCGTTATTAAAGACCTTTATGGGCTCCCCTTTCAATATAGCTTTAGTAAACAAGTAATAGGCCATATCGGGCCTTCCCCAGGGGCCATAAACAGTAAAAAATCGCAGTCCTGTAGTGGCTATTCCGTAGAGATGACTATAGGTGTGCGCCATTAGTTCATTGGCCTTTTTTGTGGCGGCATATAAGCTGATAGGGTGATCTACCCGCTGATCTACGCTAAATGGAACCTCTTTCGTTTCTCCGTAGACACTAGAACTGCTGGCGTAAATAAAATGATCGACTGCGTTATGTCTAACGGCTTCTAGTAAATGACCAAAAGCCACCAAATTACTTTGAATATATACTTCAGGGTTTTCGATACTGTAGCGAACCCCTGCTTGCGCAGCTAGGTGACAGACCTTGTCGAAGGTATATTTCTTAAATAATTGCTTAACGGAAGCAGCGTCAGAAAGTTCTAGTTGTATAAACTTAAAGTTTGGATAGCGTTCTGAGCTGCACTCTATACCTTCAATGGCTGCATCAACCTCTGCCACCCCTAGCTGCTCTAGGCGCGCATATTTGAGCTCAGTAGAATAATACGTATTTATGTTATCTACCCCGATGACCTGATGATTGGCCTCAAGAAGTTTTTTACTTAAGTGGTATCCTATGAATCCGGCAGCCCCGGTGACAAGTATAGTCATCGCCATTATTCTCCTATGGTGTACATTCTAAACCCTATAGACTTCAGTGCCTCTCTTTCTAGTACGCGCCTTCCGTCAAACACGAACGCAGGCTTGAGCATATTCTCATATATGAGCCCGTAATCAAGCGTTTTAAACTGGTCCCATTCAGTGAGTAAGGCAATGGCGTGTGATTCGTCGGCCGCTTGGTAAGCATCTTCTGCTACCGAAAGAAAGCGCTCGTTCTCTTCAGAGGCACGAGTACCTAATTGATTGAGGTCATGAAGCATTTGAGCGCGTGTTACCTTTGGATCAAATACCATTATGTGAGCACGCTCTTCAATGAGCGCATCGGCTATATAAATGGCAGCAGACTCTCGTGTGTCGTTGGTGTCTTTCTTGAAGGCCCATCCGAAAAAAGCAATTTTTTTGCCCGACACGGTATTATATAAGGTGCGGATAATGCGATCGGCGAATCGCTTTTTTTGATAATCGTTCATCAGTATGACCTGTTCCCAATAATCTGCTACTTCGTCTAATCCGTAGCTCTTAGCGATATACACTAGATTGAGGATATCTTTTTGAAAGCAAGACCCACCAAATCCCACTGAGGCTTTAAGAAACTTAGACCCTATTCGACTGTCATGACCTATGGCACGTGCTACTTCGTCTATATTGGCATCGGTTTTTTCACACAAAGCAGAAATGGCATTTATAGAAGAAACACGCTGTGCTAAAAATGCATTGGCCACCAGCTTGGAGAGCTCTGAAGACCATACATTAGTCTGTAAAATGCGCTCTTTCGGAAGCCACTGTTCATAAATAGCTGACAAGGCATCTTTTGCAGCTTGGCCTGAGGGCGTGTTGTCTCCGCCAATAAGCACCCTGTCTGCGTGTAGTAAATCTTCTATAGCCGTTCCCTCAGCCAAAAACTCAGGGTTTGATAAAATCTCGAATTTTACGCCATTTCCGGTATTCTCTAAGATGTTTTTTAAGGCTTGGGCAGTGCGAACGGGTAAGGTTGATTTCTCTACAACAATCTTATCACTGGTGGCCACCTTGGCAATGGTTCTTGCAGACAACTCAATGTACTTTAGATCTGCCGCTTGACCCTTGCCTTTACCGTAGGTCTTAGTTGGCGTGTTGACCGATATAAAAATCATTTCTGCCTCGTCTATAGCTTTCTCCACTTCGGTAGAGAAAAATAAGTTTTTGCCCCGGCTCTTACCCACTAGCTCTGCAAGCCCTGGCTCATAAACCGGTAGTTCTTCTAAATTTTCAGCATTCCAACGAGCGATGCGCTCTGGATTTATATCGACTACCGTAACCTTGATGTGGGGGCATTTATGGGCGATCACTGTCATGGTTGGACCACCGACATAGCCGGCGCCAATGCAGCATATAGAAGATATTTTTTTCATTTGGGTTGTTTGAAAAGTCAAAAGTAACTAAAATTCTATGGCCGATAGGTACCGATCTCCACGGTCGCAGACTATAGCTACAACAACCCCTTTGTCAAGTTGGGTACATAGATCTAAGGCCGCTTTTACAGAACCACCACTGCTAGTGCCGGCAAATACACCTTCTTTTCTAGCTAGCAAATGCATGATCTCTATCGACTCTTCTAGGCTCACTTCTTTGAGCTGATCTACTGCGTCTGGCTCAAATATGCTAGGCATGTATTCAGCAGACCATTTGCGTATACCTGGAATCTTTGCGCCTTCTTTGGGTTGTACACCAATAACTTTAATAGAAGGTTTTTGTTCTTTCAGAAACCTTCCGGTACCGCTAATAGTGCCCGTAGTGCCCATAGTAGCTACAAAATGGGTGATCTGCTGATGGGTATCTCGCCATATTTCTGGCCCAGTACTTATGTAATGCGCCTGGCTGTTTGCCGGATTGTCAAATTGATTAAAACTGTAGTATCCTTCTGTGTTCACGCGATTTTGTGCGTAATCTCTCGAAGCCTCAATACCGTCTGCAGCAGGCGTTAGGGTAACTTTTGCGCCATAGGCTCTCATGGTCTTTACGCGCTCGACTGTACTGTTTTCTGGCATCACTAGTTCGATAGATAATCCATGAATAGCGCAAATCATGGCGAGCGCTATTCCTGTGTTTCCTGAGGTAGCCTCTATAAGGGGCGTCTGTTTGGTAATTGCCCCGCTTTCTAAGGCCCTTTTTACCATGTTTAGAGCTGCGCGGTCTTTTATAGAGCCACCTGGATTTTGACCCTCAAGCTTAAGCCATAACTCGACATTTGGATTAGTGTTTAGCTGTTGGCATTTAACTAGAGGAGTATTTCCGATGAGTTGAGCGATCATGATTTTGTGGCGATTTCAGGGCTGTGGTACACTTTTGTGTTTGGGGGTACTGATGAGGTGATCCAGGTGTTGGCTCCAATAATAGCCTTTTTACCCACAATGGTTTTTCCGCCGAGTATGGTAGCATTGGCGTAGATAGTCACATCATCTTCTATAGTCGGATGTCTCTTTATTCCGCGCAAATCTTTATCTACGAAAAGGGCTCCTATGGTTACCCCTTGATAGATACGCACGTTGTTTCCTATTTCTGCAGTTTCCCCTATGACTACTCCTGTGGCGTGGTCTATAAATGTAGAATGACCAATAATGGCGCCCGGATGTATATCAACACCAGTTTGCCAGTGTGCGTATTCTGTCATTAGTCTAGGAAGCAGCGGAAAATTAGCTTTTTGAATCTGATGGGCCAATCGATATACGAGTAAGGCGTAAAAGCCCGGATAACTCATTACTATTTCATCAATAGACCGAGCGGCTGGGTCTGAGTTGAAGAACGCTTGAGCATCTAGGTGCATGTACTCCAGAAGCTTCGGTAGCTGCTCGGTAATAAGCTGCCATTTTTTAGAGCAAGTGTATTCATCTTCTTTACAAACCCGTGACGCCAAGCTTAAGAATTGGAGCTCTAACTGAGCGAATGAATCTTCTAAATCGGTAGATTGATCGATTAGTGCGCGAATAAGAAGGTCAGTAAACACATGGGTGTCTCTTTGGATAGATAAATCAATTTGAAGTTGCTCCTTTTGACGCAGAAGTTGGCTTAAAAGCTCGGGTCGAATCATAACACAAAGGTACTCTTCTCTGCGCTAGACTTTTTAAGTAGCAGTTGTTAAAGGTTCGTTAGAATGATTCATACGTTTAGCAATTATTAAGGCAGATAATACGGTAATCAGGCCAATGCATAAAACGGATGCCTGAATACTTAATTGGTCTGCAATTAACCCAGTAATAAGCGCACCAAAAGCATAGCCCAAATCACGCCATAAGCGAAAAACTCCAAGACTATGAGCTCGCTGCATAGGATGGGTATTATCTGCAATCGCTGCCAAGAAGTTTGGATATACTATAGCGGTTCCTATACCCAGAAACACACTTAGCAGGGCAAACGCAAACACTGAATTGGCAAATACCAAGCCTAGAATAGTCAATCCTTGAACAAGCATCCCCCAAAACAATAAAGGTTTTTTAGGAAATAGATCTCCAAGCTTACCAGTTATTAATTGTCCAAGCCCCCATACCAGAGGATAAATAGCAACTACACCAGCAATTTCTGCAATTTGAAAGCCTTTACTCGCTAATAATAGAGGAAATACACCCCAAATCATACCGTCATTGAGATTATTGGTGAGTCCGGCCTGCGTAATAGCCCCTAAATTTGGATGCTTCCAGGTAGTGGAGAGAAATACATTAGACAGGGGTTTAATAGAAGAGATGCTTTGTTCTGAGGCCACATGCCCTGCTGTATCTTTAACAAAAAACCAGCTACTAACGAGTCCAATAACTGAAAATCCAATACCTAAATAAAAGGGGTAAGGTCTAACTCCGTATTGAGCAGCAATGATGCCGGTGAGCAGTGCGGTAAGGCCTACGGCTATGTATCCGACAGATTCATTAATTCCCATGGCTAAACCTCTGTTTTTTTGACCGACAAGATCTATTTTCATTACCACGGTACTGCTCCAACTAAGCCCCTGATTAATGCCTAAAAGCGCATTGGCGGCAATGATCCAGTTCCAAGAGGGGGCATACATAAGGATTAATGGAACAGGCAGGGCAAACACCCAACCGATAACCAAAAGATTTTTACGTCCAATTCTATGGGCGAATGTGCCCGCAAAGTAATTGCTCAGCGCCTTAGTGATTCCAAAAACGACGATGAAAGAGAGCAGGGCTGTTTTGGCAGCAAGGGCAAATTCAGTCTGGGCTAATTCTGGAAGTATACTTCGCTCTAGCCCCACCATTCCGCCCACAAAACCGTTGATGATCACTAGTAAGGTAAACTGCTTCCAGTTTTCTCGTAAGCCTTGTTGCACTTTATTCATGTAATGAGGTTTGGAATACCCCGCGGTATAGGCACTTATTTTCCGATACAGAAACTTGAAAATATAGATCCTAAGATATCGTCATTGGTTACGCTGCCAGTAATCTCTCCAAGATGTTGAATAACCCCGCGCAGCGAAATAGATAAAAGATCTTGACTAGAGCCACTTGCCAACTCTTGTTCTACGGTATAGAGCTCTTTCAATGCTAATTGAAGCGATTGATAATGTCTGCTGTTGGTTAGTATGGCCGACTGCTCGTTGGCTGATCCCTGAAGCGTACGTGCCACAATGCGCTCTTTTAGCACCTCTAGATTTAAGCGATTTTTAGCGGATATCGCTATACTTTCGAAGCCTTCTATATGTTTAGTTGACGATTGGTTCGGGTTGTCGCATTTATTCCAAACAACGAGTATTTTTTCTCTAGAAAGTTGGGTGCGGTCTAAGGGATGGTTTATTGTTTCTAAAAAACCTTCAGGGGTATTTATATCCACTACATATAAAACGAGCTGAGCGTCTCTTGCGCGCTCAAAACTACGCTCAATACCCATTTTTTCTACCTGATTTGACGTATCTCGAATACCTGCAGTATCTATAAATCTGAAACGAATACCTTGCAGGGTTAAAAAATCTTCAACCGTGTCACGCGTAGTGCCAGCCTCTGCACTTACTAAGGCGCGTTCTTCATTAAGTAGGGCGTTGAGTAAGGTTGATTTTCCGGCATTTGGAGCTCCAATTATAGCAATGGGAACACCTTGTTTAATAACGTTTCCTAAAGCAAATGAATCCAATAACTGCTTAATGGTGTGCTTTAAATCGGACAGTAAGATTTTTAAGGCGGTATAATCGGCAAAATCAACATCTTCTCCCGAAAAATCGAGCTCTAACTCGATCATAGCGGCAAAATGGATAAGTTGTTCCCTAACTTCGTGAAGATTTTGAGCGAATCCTCCGCGCATTTGTTGCAACGCAATGCGATGTTCCGTAGCACTCTCTGAGGCTATTAGGTCAGCAACCGCTTCAGCCTGAGACAGCTTCATTTTTCCGTTCATAAATGCTCTGAAGGTAAACTCTCCAGGTTCGGCGAGACGACATCTCCCGGTATTAGATAGAGCGTTTAAGACTTGCTGTTGAATGTAAACCGATCCATGACAGGAGATCTCAACGACATCTTCGCCTGTATAAGAGCGAGGGGCTCTAAAAATACTTACCAAAACCTCGTCTAATAGTCGGCCTTCTTCGTAAATATCTCCTAGATGTACGGTATGAGAATCTGCAGTATTAATGGGAGTCTTTGATCGCGGTTTAAAGACCGAATCTACCAGACCAATCGCATTTTCTCCTGAAAGTCGTATAACGGCAATGGCTCCGGCACCTTGAGCGGTTGCTAAGGCGATAATGGTTTCATTTGCGCCTTTCATGCGCTAAATTATGCATTGAGCATTACAGGCATTACCAACATGGTAATGTGCTCGCCCTCGTCTAGATGGTCTAAAGGAGTTAATAGACCTGCTCTATTGGATAAACTCATCGCCAATTGAACCTCATCACAATCAAGGGCATTGAGCATTTCACTTAAAAATCTGGAGTTAAAACCAATTTGCAAATCGTCTCCTTGATAGGCGCAGCTAAGGCGCTCATCTGCTTTATTGCTGTAATCTACATCTTCTGCCGAAATCTGAATTTCAGCCCCAGCCATTTTTAGACGAATCTGGTGTGTGGTGCGATTAGAAAAAATAGAAACCCTGCGCACAGAACCTAAAAATTGAGCACGTGATACGGTCAATACATTGGGGTTCTCTTTAGGAATTACAGCCTCGTAGTTTGGATATTTACCATCGATTAGGCGACTTACTATTTCTATGTTGTCAAAAGAAAACCTAGCGTTATTTTCTGTGTAAGTGATGGCTACTTCTGATTCACTACCCTGTAAGATACCCTTTAAAAGATTCAGAGGTTTTTTAGGCATTATAAATGCAGCATCAGTAGAGGAATGGATATCACTGCGCTCGTATTTCACTAATTTATGAGCATCGGTCGCTACGAAAATTATACGCTCAGGGGTACATTGAAAAAATACTCCGCTCATCACCGGTCGTAAATCGTCATTACCGGCAGCAAAAATAGTTTTTGCAATAGCTGTGGCTAAAATATCTGCTTGAAGCGTAAACGAAGCCCCTTCATTTAATAAAATTGGCTTGGGAAAATCGTCTCCGCTGTTACTGGCCAAGGCATATTTACCGTTTGAGGCGCTTATTTCGACGGTACCGTTGTCTTCTAAAACAAAAGTTAATGGCTGCTCTGGAAATGTTTTTAACATGTCTAGAAGTAGCTTGGCGGGTAAAGCAATTACGCCTTTGTCAGTAGAACTTACCTCAATCTGCGCAGAAATAGTCGTCTCTAGGTCGGATGCAACTAAACGCAACTGGTTTTCACTAAGATCAAAGAGCACATTGTCTAAGATAGGTAGTGTATTATTACTAGCAATTACACCCCCAAGTATTTGGAGGTATTCTTTTAAATACGAGCTGGATACAATAAACTTCATAAACACAAATATATTTGAAATCAACAATGAATTAGCGCGATATTGAATCAGTTATAAACAAGAGGTCAACACGTGAACCTAGCTCAAGACCTAATAGGGATTGAGCTGATCCAGTAACCTCTGGAACAGATCCGTATATAGCTAACTGTAAATAATCACTTGAATTAAAAAGGGCTATTAACTTGCCTTCAGGAGCGTTTCTTTGTTTGGTGTCTTTAATTAGCCTCGCAGCAAAAGATGGATAAGAGCTTTCGATCCCATGAATATTATGCGCCCGAGCCTTTATAAGAATAGCTCTATCGTTCTTTCTGGCTTCTACATCTGCTTTTTTGATATTGGTAACCGCGTTTCCAAAATGGTCAATATAAATCACTTCACCCTCCATATGACTAGCATCTTCTGATAGTCTAGCCTTTCTTGACTGCAACTGAACAATCTCATGCGTTTCAGCTCCCAGCACCGACAAAGGGCCATCATTGGCTAAATGGGCTGCTGCTCGTGCAAGAACATCAAGTTCATGGAATCCAGATTGCGGTTTAAAGGCCTCAATAAGCCGTATTTCAGTAATAGAATCAACTGCAATTATTTCAGGAATCACTCCATTGTCAGCAGCTACGAAATAGTGCTGTTGCGCTTTGGCTACAATAAAACGATGTAACGGAATCAATGTATTGTTTATCGCAATCAAATGAACACTGTTTTCTGGAAAATCGTTGTAGGTAGATCTAACCAAATAAGCTGCCCCTGCTAGGTTAAAATGATCTACTTGATTAGAGATGTCAACAACAGTGCTACTAGGAGCTAATTTCAGCAGTGAAGCTTTAATTCGGGCGACATAATGATCTTTGATTCCAAAGTCTGAAGTAAGAGTGATTACGCCCATTCAATTGTTAATAGATTTTGACAAAGGCTAAGCCGTATTTTGGCTATGTTTGTTTCTAGGTAAAATTAGTGAAAAGATATTTTGAACGAACTACTCATTGAACTCACAGACATTAATGCGCAAGACTTTTTCGGTTTAGAAAACGAAACGGTTAGCTTATTGAAAAAATACTATCCCAAGCTAAAGATTGTGGCTCGGGGTAACAAGCTTAAGGCTTACGGAGACGAAGAAGAATTGGAAGCATTCGACAGTCATTTTGATCAGCTGACTTCGCATTTCGCTAAATACAACAAACTAGACGAGAATAGTATCGAACGCATTCTTAGCGGGGATCATCAAAACGGAAAACCGCTTAGCGCTGCATCAGAAATCGATCAAATGATTTTGGTGCACGGTATCAATGGACGCAAAATTAAAGCACAAACCTTTAACCAAAAACGCCTTGTTGAAGCCGTATTGAAGAATGACATGGTCTTTGCTATTGGTCCAGCAGGAACGGGTAAAACCTACACTGGAGTAGCTATGGCGGTTAAGGCTCTTAAAGAAAAACAGGTGCGTCGTATTATTTTAACACGTCCGGCAGTAGAGGCTGGTGAGAATTTAGGTTTTTTACCAGGAGACTTAAAAGAGAAGCTAGATCCATACATGCAGCCACTTTACGACGCCTTGCGTGACATGATTGATCCAGAAAAGCTGCAAAGCTATATTGAGACTGGGGTAATTCAAATAGCCCCCCTTGCTTTTATGCGCGGAAGAACCCTTGACGATGCGTTTGTTATTCTCGATGAGGCACAGAACACAACACATGCCCAGATGAAAATGTTTTTAACTCGAATGGGAAAGAATGCTAAATTTCTATTAACGGGAGATCCTGGTCAAATAGACCTGCCGCGAAGAGTGATCTCAGGGCTTAAAGAAGCTCTTTTGGTGCTCTCTAATATAGACGGAATTGCCATTATTTATCTAGATGATAAAGACGTTATTCGCCATCGTTTGGTGAAGAAAGTGATTGATGCTTATAAGAATATTGAACATCAAAATTGATTGAATACCCATGTCTAATCACACATTAATGCATACCGACTTTGCTTTTAAAGGCCAGAGATCGGTGTATAGGGGTAAAGTAAGAGAAGTCTACACTATAGATAAGGATTTATTGGTAATGGTAGCAACCGATCGGTTATCGGCATTTGATGTGGTTATGCCCAAAGGAATTCCTTTCAAGGGACAAATCTTGAATCAAATAGCGACGAGAATGCTCAATGAAACAGCTGATTTAGTTCCGAATTGGCTCATCGGTTCTCCAGACCCTAATGTGACTATCGGAAAGGCTTGTGAGCCTATAAAAATCGAGATGGTTATACGCGGTTACCTCGCCGGACACTCAGCCAGAGAATACGCTTTAGGTAAACGAGAATTGTGTGGCGTAAAGCTAATAGAAGGGTTAAAAGAAAATGATCGATTTGAAACTCCTATTATTACTCCCGCTACTAAAGCAGATCAAGGCGAACACGACGAAGATATTTCTGTTGATGGAATTTTAGAACGCGGTATCGTCAGCGAAGCAGATTATGCACTTTTAGAAAAGTATACCCGCTTACTATTTGAGAAGGGAAGTGAAATGGCCAGGGCGTCCAATTTAATTTTAGTAGATACTAAATATGAATTTGGAAGAACCAAGGATGGAGAAATTGTGCTTATTGATGAGGTACACACCCCCGACTCTTCGCGTTATTTTTATGCAGAAACCTATGATGAGCTTCAGCAACAAGGCCTTCCGCAAAGACAATTGTCCAAAGAATTTGTAAGAAGATGGCTCATAGATCAAGGGTTTCAAGGTAAGCCAGGTCAGCCAATTCCCGAGATGAGCGATAGTTATGTAGAAGGGGTTTCAAAGCGATATATCGAGCTTTATGAGGCTATTCTCCAAGAGTCTTTTGTAAAAGCCGACACATCAAGCATAAGAGAGCGTATTAAGGAAAATGTGGATCGTTTCTTATCTCAGTTGTAGTATTCCTAGTAATTTTGATGTATTTTTTAAAGATTTAAACATTGAATCTATTTAATTCTCAGATAAATAGCTTTCTTTTGCAGAAGATTTTTAAATTATGAATGGAACAGTAAAATTTTTCAATGAAACCAAAGGTTTCGGTTTTATCACTAACGACGAAACAGGCGAAGACGTGTTTGTACACGTGACTGCCCTAAGAGGTCTAACACTTAAAGAAGGCGATGCCGTTTCTTACTCTGAAGAGCAAGGAAAGAAAGGTCTTCAGGCTGCGAATATAGAATTGCTATAACATTCCGAATTATATTTGCTAGAACTTAAAGCAGCTCAATGAGCTGCTTTTTTTTTGGCCCAATTTGACACTGTGCTGCGCACAGTGTGGTTTTTTTGAGAAGTGGAATTACCACTCACCTAAACGGTGAGTGATGAGTCCCTAGGGGAGAAGCTTACAACAAGCACAACCACCAACTGTGCTGCGCACAGTGTGGTTTTTTTTAAGAAGTGGAATTACCACTCACCTAAACGGTGAGTGATGAGTCCCTAGGGGAGAAGCTTACAACAAGCACAACCACCAACTGTGCTGCGCACAGTTTGCCGCTTTTTTATTTTACAGAAGGCTCGAGCAAGCTCAACCTTCTGTAAAATAAAAAACCACCGTGTTCTGCGAACACGGTGGTTGTACTTGTTGTAGCGAGGGGGGGAATTGAACCCCCGACCTCAGGGTTATGAATCCTGCGCTCTAACCACCTGAGCTACCTCGCCTCGCGGCTTCTAAAGTGGCTGCAAATATAAAGAGTAATTTTTTTTAATCTCGACTTTTTGATTAATTTGCTCAAATGCCTAAAACTATACTATGAGCGCTAAGAAGAAGTTTGAGATGGAATTTGTAATTCAGGCATCTCCACAGTTACTCTACCAATATATTTCGACGGCATCGGGTCTTTCAGAATGGTATGCAGATAATGTAAATGCAAGAAGCGAAAAGTTCACCTTTATTTGGGACGGCAATGAAGAAGAGGCGATGTTGTTAAAGAAAAAGTCAGATCAGTATGTTCGTTTTCAGTGGAGCCATTCAGAGAGCCAAGAAGAGTTCTTTGAATTGCGTATCGTGGTTGACGAGATTACAAAAGATGTTTCACTTTTTGTGATTGACTTTGCAGAAGAAGATGAAATTGAGGGGTCTAAGATGCTTTGGGACAATCAAATTGATGATCTCAAGCATGTACTAGGGTCTGTCTGATAAAACATCCTTAATGATTGTAAATATCAATGGGAGTTTGACCTCGTCGTCACAAACTATCCTTTCCTACTCCGATAGCCTTTTAAATACCACAGCTCTTATAGAAGAGCAAATTCTATTCAACGGGTTTGAATGTGAGACATTTGAAGCGCATTATTTTTCTATAATGGCTTCAATGCGCATCTTTAGAAGAAGTATCCCAATGGGCTATACACCTGAATTTTTATTAGACGAGATTAGAAAGACGATTGAAGGAAACAAGCTACACCAAGAGATATTGGTCTACTTTTATTCGGGTATCGATTTTTCAGGCACCCCAATTTTTTACATAAGGGTAAGGCCATTAGACACAGACCATTTTCGCATCCAAAGTATAGACACGATAGATGTATTTAAAGACTTCTATTGGCACTCGGATTATTTAAGCGGCATACGGGTTAAACCACTACCGGTTCAAGTAGTTGCCCAGGCTTATTGCGCTGATCATGCGTACTCCGATTGCATATTAATCAATGAACGCAAAGAAATTGTCATGTCTTTAAATGGATTTATTTTCTTGCGCTTTGGACAAACGATAAAAACACCTTCTGAAAGCTCTGGGGTATACAGAGAGGTACTTCGGGGGCGTATAATAGAACTCATTAAGGGTATTGAATCTTTTGATTTTGAAGAAACTTCCTTAAATCCGTTTGATATTCAACGGGCCGATGAGTTTTTAGTGATTAGCCCAGATAGAGGCTTATTCGCCGTAAGCAACTACCGCAAAACAACCTACAAAAACGAGGTGCAAAATTTAGTTCAGCACAAACTCAAAGACTTAATTTAATCGAGGATCGTCGGGTGTATTGATCCACTCTTGATAGATTTCTCCCTGTTTGGCTAGGAGAGTTTTCCATAAGTCATTTGGAGTTGACTTGAGTAAATCGTTTAGATTAAAATCTGTTACTACAATCCAACTTTGTTCAGCGATCTCGTCTAAAAGTTGTTTGTAAGTCCATCCAGAATATCCCATAAAAAATCGAATATGATGTGGCTCTAATTGACCTTCTTTAAGTAATTCCATCGCTTGTTCAAAAGATCCGCCCCAATACAGTTCATTAGTAAGCCGAATGCCTCCCTCAATTTTCTCTGGTATCTGATGAATAAAATACAAATGCTCAAACTCCACTGGCCCTCCATTAAATACTTGAAGATTGTTTTTTGTTTGCGACACCACGTCGTTCAAACGGATGGAAAGGGGCTTGTTGATAATAAAGCCTACTGCACCTTGGGTGTTAACCTCTGTAAGGAGTATAACGCTTTTTCCAAAATCTCGGTCTATAGCCAGATGTGGCTCAGCAATAAGTAATTGGCCTATTTGAATCATATCAAAATGTATAAAAGCCTATGATGTAGGTAGATAAAAAAAGCGCCTTGAAAGGCGCTTCATACACTTACTAATAAGTGATGTATTAGTTTACAGCAGAAGATAACTCAGCACCGGCTTTAAACTTAACTACATTTTTAGCTTTAATCTTAATTGTAGCTCCAGTTTGTGGGTTTCTTCCTTCTCTTGCGCTTCTCTTAGATACAGACCAAGATCCGAAACCTACTAAAGAAACTCTTCCTCCTTTTTTCAAAGAACCTTCTATGTTACCTAAGAAAGATTCTAATGCTTTTTTTGCAGCAGCTTTTGTGATACCGGCATCAGCAGCCATAGCATCGATTAATTCAGTTTTGTTCATAGTAAAGTAATTTTAAGGGTTATTGTTTGATAACGCACTCAAATATAAACGGAAATCTCTGTAAATGGCCTAAACACGGGGCTTAGCTTCAATTTTGTTAATAAGTTTAATGGTTTATTAACATTTGTACCTAAAGTTTCGGTGTTTTAGAGGGTTGAAAACACAAAAACAGGGGTTTTGAATCGGTAACCATTTAGAAAATCCTTTACGTTTACACCTCTTTTTGATGGAAATTGCCACCTCAAAAGTTCAACAGAACTGTCTTTAAGACCTAAATAAATCCTTGATTCTTCTATTATAAGGTGGTGCTTCTCTATGGTTTTTAATGGAGCATAGGATACCTCGAGAATTTTTATGACCGTTTCCTTTGCACCTTCTTTCAGAAGTGCTTGTGCTCCTGGATGCGGATTCAAACTGCGTATAAGTTGACAAAACTCTATGGCTGAAAGGTCTAAATCGATTTGAGTGTTTTCCTTGGTTAGTTTAGGTGCAGTTTTGAACTGGGTTGCAACATTTTGAGCTTTAATGCGCAGGGTATGTGTATGTAATCCTTCGAGGGTTTGAGCAATTAGTGATGGCCCCATGTGCATTAGCTTATCGTGTAAGGTCTCTGCATTTTCATTTGGGTCTATAGCACATGTTTCTTGCAACAGTATGCCTCCAGTATCGATTTGATCGTCTATAATAAACGTGGTTAAGCCTGTTTGTTCTTCGCCGTTTCTGATAGCCCATTGTATAGGCGCTGCACCTCTATAGTCGGGAAGCAGAGAGGCATGCAGATTAAATGTTCCCAACCTAGCCTTATTCCATAGGGCTCTAGGTAGCATTCTGAACGCTACAACAATAGCACAATCTATATGCAGCGAGTCATAGACAGCTATAAATTCTAAGCTTTTTAAGTTGTTAGGTTGCAGCAAATTTAATCCGTTGTTTATAGCTACTTCTTTGACAGCAGAATATTTAAGCGTTTTTCCGCGCCCTGCCGGCTTGTCAACAGCCGTGATTACCGCAGCTATATTGTAGTTATTTTCAACTAAGTATTTCAATTGATAAGCTGCAAACTCAGGGGTACCAAAGAAGGCTAGTTTCAGTTCCTTAACGTTCATAATGTGTAAAATTTTGCTTGGGCATTCATTCCCAGTGAACCTTCAAGTACCATAGCCTCCAGTAAACTAATAAGGTCTTGGGGGCTACAGTCAAAGTTAGCCATACAATCGCCAATGGATTTAGGCAATGCACAGAAGTTGATTATCTCGACCGAAGACGGAATATTTGGGCAACAATGATCACAAATTTTACACTCCTTACTTTTTTGTCCGAAATAGGTGCTAATAAACTGCATAGCGCATTCGTCGGTAGCCAATAGATAACGTTGCATCACATGGGCACGGTCTTGTTTTAGTTTAGCATAAGGACCGTGGTTCTTGACCAGAAGATTGCGAACATAGTTGTCTTCCCTAGGGGTCGCTAGATTTATAAAGTAAAGATCATCTGTTTTTTGAAGTGTAATCTTTTTTCTTTTTGCCGCAGATTCGGCTGCTTTTAAGGCTGTAGATGAAGAAAAATTATAAACAAAACGCGTTTTTTTAAACTGGTGATAGGCGTTGTTTAGATTTCGATAAAGGTTGTCGTCAGACTCCGTCTCAAAAGTTCCAAATCTAGAGGGATCGAATTCAACAATCCATTCTGTTCGTCGACACTCTGATAAATGAATAATGCCGTATTTCTCTAGCGATCGTAGTTTTAGATACCATTGATGTACTTGAAGGTTAAGCTTGTTAGCGCTTTCGCTAAGACTAAGAGTAAAAGCCTCTCTTGGAAGTTCACCCGATGCAATTTGCAGAAGGGAAACAACACTCTTGTACGCCTGGTACAGCGATTCTACTGAAGCTATCTCAGAAGCTGCTTTCTGAGCAAACCCTTGCACTTTGTCAGGTTCTGACAGTAAAATGGCTTGGGCGCTTTTTTGGTCTCTACCTGCACGACCTATTTCTTGGTAGTACTGTTCAATACTTTCAGGAATGTCGAAATGAATAACTAAGCGAACATCAGATCGGTCTATACCCATTCCAAACGCACTGGTGCATATCATTATTGGTTGAGCTGCGTTTACAAAGTAGTTAAGACGAGATGATTTCTCCTCTGCACTTAAACCGGCATGGTAGAATTGACAATCAATAGAAACTGACCGTAACAAAGCCGCCAGTCTTTCTGCTCTAAAACGACTCATCACATAGATTAAGGCCGTTGAATGTTCTGCACGTCGAAGTAGGTTTACAAGTAAAGCCTCTTTATTGTTGTGATAAAATCGTTTGATAGCTAATTGCGGTCTAACCACAGATCCAATAATTTTAGCGACCGTTCTTAATCCTAGGTTAGAGATTATATCGTCTAGCACCTTAGGGGTGGCTGTGGCCGTCAATGCAAGAAGAGGAACATCCGCTAGCCTTTTTCTAAGTTCCCCTAATAGTCTATATGCTGGTCTAAAATCATGCCCCCATTGAGATATACAGTGCGCCTCATCAACTGCTATGAAAGACAATTTAATCTGCATTAAACGCTCCATTACTAATGGATTTTGAAGACGTTCAGGGGCCATAAACACGATTTTATAATGCCCATAGCACATATTGTCTAGACGCTGAATCAGTGCAGATTCGCTCATTGGCCCAAATACCCCCATAGCCTTTATGTCTCGTTTTCTGAGATCTAGTAGCTGATCTTCCATTAGCGCCACCAATGGCGAAATAACCAAACACATTCCGTCGAGCATTAAAGCGGGTAACTGGTAGCAGAGCGACTTTCCAGCTCCCGTAGAGAGAACTCCTACAGTATCTTTTTGCTGAAGTACAGCTTCAATAATGTCTGCCTGTAAGGGCCTTAATTGATCAAACTGCCAATAGCGGGTTAGTATTTTTCTAAGTGCCTCAGTCAAGATTTTATCGTTTTTTCTATAAATGCTACACGACTTTCTACGCTTCCTTCTGGAACAATTATGGGGTGGTAGCCCAGGCAAGTATAGGTTTGTTTGAGCACCTTATTCAATTTTAAAACATCTTTAAACGTTTCTAAACGCTCTTCGTCTTCCGTGTAAATAGCTTCCCACGGATCGAAATAAAATAATAGATCATAGGTATAACGAGCACAATAGGTTTCAAAGTAAGGCGGATGCACCTGCCCAAAGTATTTCATGTAAGCAACTACATCAATAAACGATCGATCGTAAAAGGCATAAGGTGTTATTTGAAGTCGAGAAATAGTCTTGCAAGCGCGCGAAAAAAAGACGTTCATTAAAATCTATATAATCGTCTAGAGCCTCTAAGGGATTTCGAATAGATTTCTTTTGGGAGGTAAGCAATAACTCTTGAGTAAGCTCGCGGATAATTTCGTGATAGACACAATAGCCCAGAGTTTCTAAAGCGCTAATTACGCTTGATTTTCCGCTTCCCGGTGCACCACTGATCAGTATTCTTTTCTGGCTCATTTCAAAGACTGTATCTTTGCCAAAAATACGTCGAATGAGCGCTTCAACAGAAGATGATTTTTACGCAGGCTTAAAACAAAAGCTCAATGAGCAGACGGCCTGGCCCTCTATCTATTTATTTAAGTTTATAGTTAAAGCTGAACCAGAGAAGATAGAGTTGCTCACTTCTATATTTGAAAAAGAAAAAAGAGCTATTGAGCTCAAGCCATCGAAAAACGGAAATTACCTGAGTTTTAGCCTTAAGACAATGATGCTCAATGCAGATTCGGTCATCGAGAAATACAAAATGGTAGGCAAAATTAAAGGAGTTATAGCGCTCTGAACCCATCTTTATTCTTTACTTTACTCCCATGAATTTAGAAGCATTAGAACAACTAGAGTACAATACAGGAAGAACACAATTAATCATACCTGAGAATGGGAGGCATTTTCAAAAAATGATTGATAGCGCCTTAGAAGTAGACGATAGGGTAGAACGCAACAAGATAGCTAACGCTATTGTTAGTGTCATGGGTAATATGCATCCCCATCTAAGAGATGTTCCTGATTTTCAGCACAAACTCTGGGACCAGTTATTTATCATGTCTGACTTTAAACTCGATGTAGACGCTCCGTTTCCGAAGCCTTCAAAAGAAGAGTTAAGTCAAAAGCCAGAGGTGTTGCCTTATCCGCAGAACTTTCCTAAATACCGTTTTTACGGAAACAACATAAAACGCATGATCGATATCGCTGTCGATTGGGAAGATGCTGAAAAACGAGAGGCGTTAGCCCTAGCTATTGCGAATCATATGAAGAAGTGTTATTTAAATTGGAATAAAGACACGGTAGAAGATGTGGTTATTTTCGAGCATTTGCGAGAACTCAGTGAAGGTAAACTAGACCTTAATCTGCAAAAAGATAAATTAACCGATAGTGAAGCTATTTTGCGCTTTTCTAATCAAAAGCATCCAAAGACGACTTACACTAAAAAGAATAATCGCTTAAATCGCAATAAAAAGAAGTAAAGCTAATGGGTAGTTTTGTGATCGAGGGGGGTCATGTGCTAAAGGGTGATGTTGTCCCTCAAGGTGCAAAAAATGAAGCACTCCAGATTATATGTGCGGTGTTATTAACTTCCGAGAAGGTAATTATTCATAATGTACCTCATATTATAGACGTACTCAGATTAATAGATATTCTGCGTCAAATGGGGGTGCGTGTAGAGCAGTTAAGCGCTCATTCCTATTCCTTTGACGCTTCTTCAGTAGATCCAGATTTTTTACATTCAGAGGCCTATAAAAAAGAAGCCGCAGGGTTAAGAGGTTCCATTATGCTCGTAGGGCCTATGCTTGGGCGTTTTGGTAAGGGGTATATTCCGAAACCAGGAGGAGATAAAATAGGTCGCCGACGATTAGACACCCATTTTGAAGGGTTCATCAAACTAGGGGCTCATTTTCGATACAATGACGAGGAATCGTTTTACGGCGTGGAAGCCGATCGCCTACAAGGGTGCTACATGCTTTTAGACGAAGCATCAGTTACTGGTACAGCTAATATTATAATGGCTGCTGCGCTCGCAGAAGGAGAGACTATTATTTATAATGCCGCTTGTGAACCCTACATTCAGCAGTTGTGTGCTATGTTGGTGGCTATGGGCGCGAGAATTCGCGGTATAGGTTCTAACCTATTACATATAGAAGGAGTAGAGCGATTAGGCGGAACGACTCATACTTTACTTTCAGACATGATTGAAGTCGGATCTTGGATTGGTCTGGCTGCGATTACACGTTCTGAGATTCGGATTAAAAATGTGGGTTGGGAGCATTTAGGCCAGTTAACTCGAGTGTATGAACGATTAGGTATTACCCTAATTCGTGAGGGAGACGATATGTTGGTTCCGGCTCATTTAGACGGATACACCATTCAATCGTTTATTGACGGTTCTTTAATGACCATTTCAGACGCTCCTTGGCCTGGGCTAACTCCGGATATTTTAAGTGTTCTTTTGGTAGTTGCTACCCAGGCAAAAGGGTCAGTACTGATACATCAAAAGATGTTTGAAAGTCGCCTATTCTTTGTAGATAAATTGATCGACATGGGCGCACAAATTATACTGTGTGATCCCCACAGGGCCTCTGTAATTGGGCAAAATTTTGAAACCCCCTTGAGAGCCGCCAAATTGAGTTCTCCAGATATCAGAGCTGGCATGGCATTACTTATTGCTGCCTTATCGGCTAAGGGTACCTCAATCATTAACAATATAGAGCAGATTGATAGAGGGTATCAATTTATCGAACAGCGTCTAAGCGCTTTGGGTGCAGTTATCGAAAGACGAGACTAAAAGCTCTCACAAAGCGGAATCAAGTAGCATCTCTCGAACTTCACCAAAGTAATTACCAGTTAACTTACTAGATTTTTCAAAAGCCCTTGAGGCTTCAAAAAATTGATCAATTTGCCGCAGTTTGTGCTGTGCCGAAAGTTGCAGATTTCCGTAATCGTAAAAGGCCATACTCCACCGGTCAAAGATGCGCTCTAAGCGGTCTTCGGTTTTTAGCACAGCAATTTTGTGGTGTCTGTTATCGGATTCTATGGTATTAAAGAGTCGAATAATCAGCGATTTTTCACCCTCTAATAGTTGAAGAAATTTTCTGTCGTGGTATAGCAGACAGCCAGTGATATGGTGCTCGGCGTTAAAGTCTCTTGCGTCGCTGAGCATTTTATAAATGTCAGTTTCGAGAAAACCTTCCTTAGCTACCGAGCGATAGATTAAGGAAAACATACAGATTAGGTTATACTCTAAAGTATTCTAAATAATTGATTTTCAACTATTTTGATTTGGTAATTTGGTATATCCGTCTGGGTATTGCGCGAAACGTCCGCGATCTGCGCCATGAACGTGTTCAGCCTCAGGCCAGGGCCATCCGCCGAATTCTGTGCGCCTATACTTGGAGATTGCAGCCTCTATTTCTTCGCTTGTGTTCATGACGAAAGGCCCGTATTTAGCCACAGGTTCTTCAATAGGCTTGCCTTGCATGAGAAGCAGAAATGCCGGCTTATCAGAAGTGTTCTCTAGGCTAAGGTGCTCATCGGCCTCAATATACACTCCTTGACCTTCCTCAACCAACACTTGATTTAGAGTGGCCTCGCCTTTATAGAGATAGAGCGCGCGGTTTACGTTGCCTTGGTGAGGGGCTAGATTGAGCGTAGCGCCCGGATCGATTATATACTGAACCAATTGAAGCTGATTTTCGACTTCTGCCGCCCACGAATTAGGGGGGCACACGCTTTGCGTTTGGCCGTCTAGTTGACCGAAAATGAGTCGGGTGAACACACCATCTTTGGTCCATGACGGAATGGATTCAGACCAGATCATATCAAAATGTGCGTCTACCTGTTTCGACCTTGCTGGAAGATTTAGCCATAGTTGAAATAATTCTAGTCGGTTTTCTTTATCGGCATTCAGAAGCGGAAACATTTCGCTGTGCTGCACACCAGATCCTGCGGTCATCCACTGCACATCCCCTTCACCAAATCGAGCAGCAGCTCCGAGAGAATCGCTGTGATCAATATATCCTTCGGTGACCAGGGTTATGGTTTCAAACCCGCAATGTGGGTGGTGCGGAAAACCCGGCACCCGCTTTCCGTGGTACATTCTGAATCCGTCTTTTTTTTCAAAATCACTCCCTAGAGCCCGTTGTCCTAGGTGCTCTTTGTCAATTCCCAAACGCTCATTTCCAGGAGGGTAAATGTCTTGGTGGTGCGCGCAAAACAAAAAGGGATCAAACGTGTGCCATGGAAAACCAATCGAAAACTTTTTCATGAATCAAATATTTTTGTACAAAGGTAAAATAAGCCCAAGCAAAGAGAGATAGAATTAGTACAGCTAAGGCTTAAGGGCCTGATTATAGGTCGACAGACAGCGCTCGCGAGCCTCTTTGTGATCTACTATAGGGCTAGCGTAGCTGAATTCCTGAAAGTCGGGTACCCATTGCTTGATATAGGTAAGGTTCTTATCAAATTTCTGAATTTGAGTAGTGGGGTTGAATATGCGAAAATAGGGGGCGGCGTCAACCCCAGATCCGGCTGCCCACTGCCAATTTCCAACGTTGCTCGCCAATTCATAATCAAAGAGCTTTTTAGCAAAGTAGGCTTCTCCCCAGCGCCAATCGATCAGTAAATGTTTGCAGAGAAAGCTAGCCGTGAGCATACGCACCCTGTTGTGCATGTACCCCGTCTGGTTTAATTCGCGCATTCCGGCATCTACTAATGCGTATCCGGTAGTTCCCTCACACCATCGCTCAAACTCAGTTGAATTATTTCTCCACTTAATACGGTCGTATTGCGGCTTAAAGCTCTGACTTACGGTCTTGGGAAAATGCCAGAGTATTTGTTGAAAAAATTCCCTCCAGATGAGCTCGCTTAAATAGGTTGAATTCTTGGCCTCAAGAGCCTTTGCAACTACTTGACGAGTAGATTGAGTGCCAAATCGGAGGTAAGTGCCGAGTTTTGTGGTACCGTCAACCTCCATGAAATTTCGTGTGGCCTCATAGTTTTCGATGCGTTCAGAATCCAAATTGAACTTCGGGGCGCTCAGCGAAGCGCGATGCTTTCCGAAATCTTCTAATTTATTAACGGCTTCAGCCGTTACCTTCGAAAATCGCTTTAATTTAAATAGATACTGCTCACTGGGGTAGTTAGGCAAGTGTTTTGGCCTATCGAATTCGCTCAGCCACCGCTTTTTGTAGGGGGTAAATACTACATAGGGCTGGCCATCGTCTTTTACCACCTCATTTTGCTCAAAAATGACATGATCTTTCAACCTGAAAAACGGATGATTAGTCTGCTGGCATAGGTCGTAAATGTGCTTGTCTCTTGTTCGGGCGTAGGGTTCATAATCTGCATTTAGATACAAGGAAGCCCCAGAAGACGCACCTAATAGCTGCTCAATTACTGTTTTTGGATCGCCGAAAAAATAGCTGATTGGTAGTTCAGGAGCTAATTGACCATTGAGTTGCTCTAGCGTATCGAATATAAAGGTTAAGCGGTGATCGTCTGAGGGTAATTCCTCTAAAATTGAAGGGTCAAAAATGAAAAAGGGATACACTTCATCGTTTTCGATAAGGGCCTTATAAAGGGCGTGGTTATCTTCAAATCGGAGATCTCTTCTAAACCAGAACAGCGCCTTTTTCATCTTACAAGCTCAGTACAGACTTACCTCCGTCTACAGCGAGTATTTGACCCGTGATCCACCCATTTTTCTCATCGAGAAGAAAGGCGGCTGCATTCGCCAGCTCTTGAGCATTACCTACGCGTTTGAGCGGATGGCGCTCGGCGATCATCTCTACCTTTTTTTCGTTATTCAGTAAACGACCGGCTAGAGGGGTATCTACAATCGACGGGGCTATAGCATTAATGCGAATCTTTGGGGCTGCTTCGGCCGCAAGGGCACGTGTAAACCCTTCTATAGCGCCTTTAGCCGATGCGATAGAGCTGTGAAAGGGCATTCCGGTTTGCACAGCCACGGTTGAGAAGAATACCATGCTTGAGTGCTCATTCATTTGAGGATAGATGGCCTTTACGGCCTCTACTAATCCGAAAAAATTAAGCTGCATCTCTTCTTTAAAATGCTCCATCTTGAGCATAGATAGGGGCTTTAAATTAATGCTCCCCGGAAAGTAGGCAAACTTATCTATAGGTCCGATAGCCGTGAGCAGATCGGTCTGTGCGTTATTCACATCGTACACCACATGATGCACGTTTGGGTGTGTAAACACAGGAGCGGTTCTTGAAGCTACATAGATCTGATGATCTTCTGCAAGCTGTTCGATTAGGGCGGCACCTATTCCTGAAGATCCACCTATGCACAATAAGGTTTTCATACTCATGCTTTTATTCGTTTAAGCGTTAATTGATATTCTAATGTTACATCGTTGTTTGTCAGCTCATTGAGTCTTTCTCGCCTGTAGCTAAAGGCCTTTAGCAGGGCCGATTTCACGTAAAGCGTGAACGCTAGCGTTCCTAATACGCCAAAAGGGAGCTCAAAAAAGACCTCATCAATCAATGTGCAAGGCCCATCGTCTTCGCCTTCTATTCGGTGCTCGTGTATCCACGAGGCGTAAGGACCACTTAGCTGGGTATCGCAAAACCGTTTCATGGGTTCGTAGGCGCTTATCTCGCTCACCCAAATCATTTTTACTAAGGGCAGAGGGCGTATAGAATAGGCGAGAACACTGCCCATTTCTATTTTTTTTAGCGGATCACTAAGCAGTTTAAAGCGCATATGCTTCGGAGTCATCTGCTCTAGGTTACTGATAGTACCAAGAAATTCCCAAGCCTCTTCTCTAGAAAGCAGGGTTTGATGTGAGACACGAAGGTGAAACCAAGGCATGCTTCAAAGATACATCTTGTTTAACTTTTTACAGAAAAAATAAAACAATATCAAGAATTCATCCAATCGTTAAGCGCTTGATAGAGCAGATGTGTGGGAAGCCCCATGACGGTGAAATAAGATCCCTTTATTTCGGTTATGCCTATTAGCCCGATCCAATCTTGAATGCCGTAGGCTCCGGCTTTGTCTAGAACGTCTTCGCGATCTAGGTAATAGTCAATTTCTTGAGGGCTTAACGTGCTGAAGGTAACCTGTGTTTCTGCCAGCTGGGCTTCTTGTCGAGCCGTTGAGGTCAAACAGAGTGAGGTGTACACCGTGTGGGTGCAACCTGATAGTTGCTCTAGCATTGATGCGGCCTCTGCACGGCTTGAAGGTTTTTCTATGGAGCGATTAGTGCACCAGACTACAGTATCGCTAGTGATCAGTAACTCGCTAGGGGTTAGTGTTGAACGAAGGGCGTTAGCCTTCAATCGGGCCAGGTAAAGCGCTATTTCGCCGGCCTGAAGAGACGAGGGGTAGCTTTCTTCGACCCGGCTGACGCGCTGGGTAAAAGACAGCCCCATGTCGCTTAGAAGCGCGCTTCTGCGCGGTGAGGCCGACCCGAGTATGAGCTCAATCGAATTAAGCGCTAGTTGTTGATGTATCAACATTCCAGTCTCCTTTTACTTTTAATACTTGTTCTATAACATCACGTACACAGCCTTCACCACCCTTAATGGGGGAGACGTAATCAGCTTTCATTCGAATCTCGGCCGCCGCATCTGTGGGGCAGGTCGCTAGATGACAATGCAACATCGCTTCCAAATCTGGAAGGTCGTCGCCCATATAAAGTACGCTGCTCGCCTCTATGTGATGCGTTTCAAGGTATTCTTTAAGCACTTCTAGTTTTTGGTGTACCCCTAAATAGATAGCGTGAATGCCTAGATCGCGCAGTCGGGTACGCACCGATTCATTGGTGCCTCCGGTGATTACGCAAATCTCATAACCTGTTTTTAGCGCTTGTTTTAGAGCGTATCCGTCTTTCACATTCATTTTGCGTACAAGCTCTCCCTTAGGGTCTAAATAAAGCGATCCGTCGGTCATTACTCCGTCTACATCAAACACAAAGCACTTAATATGTTTTAATTCTTGTTTAAAGCTTTTTTTCATGAAACAACTGAATAGAGGCGGTTAGCGTGTCGTAAATTTCTAGTAAAGATACATGGCCTTCTAAGAGTTCTCGATGCTGACTTAGGGTTTTTTGGTCTCTTCGAATGGCTGGTCCAGATTGAATGGTCGAAGCGCTAATTTCGAAGGCCTCGTGAAATTTAGCGGTGAGCATAGGCTTGAGCCAGTTAAAGTCAATTTTGTTCTGCACACACCATTGCTGCGTTTGAGCAAAAAGGTGATTAGTAAAATTTTGGCTGATTACCGCGGCAAGGTGAAGCGCGAGTCGCTGATCACTGTCGATTTTATGTACACGGTCAGAAAGTTTTAACGCAAGTTTTTCTAAGAGAGTTAAGCCCTCAATTGTGCTGGCTTCTATAAATATAGGGGTGTTGCGAAGTGAAGTGACCTTTTCTTTGCTGAAGCTGTTAAGCGGATAAAACACGGCAGAAGGGTACTTCTCTCTAAACTGTAGCGAGGTGGCTCCGCTGCAGTGAGCAAGCAGGCCGCTATACTGGTCGAGCAATTCAAAATGTTCCGAGAGGGCCTGATCTGCAATAGCTAACAACAGTATGTCGGCATCGAGTACTTCTTGGTAATCGGTTTTCCAGAAGTCTTCGAAAAAAACGGCGTCTTCTGGATTTCTTCCGTATACACCAGAACACGAAATCGATTCTTGACGGATCGCCGAGAATAGACTTCTAGCCAAAGCCCCTGAGCCAATAATAGATATAGTTAACATAGGCATATTTAGACCTTCGAAACTAGCGTTTTTAGGTCAAAAGGTGATAATTTTGCTGCACAAAGAAAAGGTTCATGCGCTCGTTTTCCCTCTTAAAGTTTTTGGTTTCTTCGCGATTAATGGCGGCCCTGTTTATTGTTTTTGCCGCTGCCATGGCCATAGGAACCTTTTTGGAGAGTATCTATTCTACAGAAACTGCGCGAATTTATATCTACAATGCGCGTTGGTTTGAGGTATTGATGCTGCTTTTTGTGATCAATTTTGTGGGAAGTATAGGCCGTTATAAGCTCTGGAAGTGGAGTAAGTGGCCATTATTATTCTTGCACTTATCTTGGATTTTGATCATTTTGGGCGCAGGGGTTACTCGCTATATAAGTTTTGAAGGCATGATGCCTATTCCAGAGGGCGAAACGGCTTCTACTTTTTATTCCGATAAAACTTTTTTAACGGCATATATTGATGGAGATCTCGACGGATCTCGACGAAGAAAAGCCTTAGAAGACGATATGATCTTCAGTGAGGAAGGAAGCAAAACTTCTCTACCCTGGTCTACTTCTTTCGGGGATACCCCAGTAACCATTGAATACGTAGATTTTATTGAGCAGGCAGTAGAGGCTATTGTCGAAGATGAAACGGCTCGGTATGTATTAAAAATTGTAGAATCTGGAGACGGGTCAAGGCACGAGCATTTTCTCAAAGAAGGAGAGATTGCTAACATTCACAATGTGCTTTTTTCTTTTAATACTCCCTCTCAAGGTGCGATAGAAATCAATTACGACGGTGAAAGTTACTCTATAACTTCTCCTTTTGAGGCGCGTTTTATGCGCATGGCCGATCAGTTTCAGGGCGATTTATTAGCTGGAGATACCGACGAGCTGCAGCTGCGATCTTTATACACCATCGGAGAGTTTGGCTTTGTCATTCCAGATGCGGCTAGAAGAGGTCGTGTCGAAATAGTGGCTGCGACCACCGATGAGGCTGAAGAGACAAAACAAGCTTTAAAGTTAAACGTAATTGCCGCTGGTGAGCAAAAACAGGTAACCTTAATGGGAGGTCAGGGATATACAGACTTTCAACCTTCATTTGAATTGGCAGGGTTCACTTTTACTTTGCGCTACGGATCTAAAGAATACGAGCTGCCGTTTGCCATAAAACTAAACGACTTTATCGCAGAGAAGTACCCCGGAACCGAAGCCAACTATGCCTCTTTTATGAGTCGTGTAGAAGTTAAAGACGAGCGGTCTTTTGATTACGATATTTACATGAATCACGTTTTAGATCACAAGGGGTATCGCTTTTTTCAGTCTAGTTTCTTTCCGGACGAATCCGGAACAGTATTATCTGTGAATCATGATTTCTGGGGAACATGGATCACGTATATTGGCTACTTCTTGCTGTACATTGGCCTTATGGGATTGCTCTTTTTTGGAGATACCCGATTTAAGGTGTTGGCGCGTTCGCTGCAGAAAGTGACGGCTAAAAAATCGCTGCTATTACTTCTATTCGGCCTTAGTTTCACTTACCAGTTAAAGGCGCAAGCAGATCCGTTACCCAGTCAACAAACAGTGGATTCGCTTATTTTTTCTAACGTTATTGATAAAGAGCACGCTAAGCGTTTCGCTTCATTAGTTATACAAGACGATAACGGACGAATGAAACCCGTACACACCTTTGCCTCAGAGCTGCTGCGAAAGATTAGTCTTAAAGATTCGTACAAAGGC
Source organism: Flavobacteriaceae bacterium (assembly GCA_018402205.1). Classification (GTDB taxonomy): domain Bacteria; phylum Bacteroidota; class Bacteroidia; order Flavobacteriales; family Flavobacteriaceae; genus UBA3478. Next base: position 253,246 of record JAGYIX010000003.1, on the reverse strand, counting down.
TTAACCGCAGAGCAGGTGTTTTTATCTATGATGATGTATCCTGGCCTTTGGTACAACACAGAATTTATTGCGTTAGATAAAAAAGCTCAAAACGACAGTATTCGTGCGATTATAGGCGTTGCAAAAGAAAAGCGATTTATAAAGGTGACCGATTTTTTCGATACCGAGGGCAATAATAAGTTAAGGCCCTACTTAGTAGAGGCCTTTGCTACCAATACGCCCAATAAATTTCAGCAAGACTTTAAAGATGCCTCTAACCGACTTGCGCTGCTCAATAGAGCATTGAGTGGGGAGATCTTGCGTATTTTTCCGGTTCCCACCGACGAGAATAACAAATGGACATCTGCTCTAGAATATCGATCCGGAGCCGTTCAGCTCACCGATACGCTTTACGGTAGCTTTGTGGCTAATTCTATTCCGCTCTATTTACAATACGTAGATAATGGTGTTCAAAACGGTGATTATCAAAGGGCCGATCAGCTATTGGAAAGCCTCAAGAAAAGCCAGCGTCAATTGGGCTCAGAGGTTATTCCTTCAGTGCAAAAAATAGAGACCGAAATCTCCTATAATCGACTAGACATTTTTAATCGGCTCTATAAATACTATGCCTTAATAGGCGTAGTACTATTCTTTTTCGTAGTCGCAAGGGTTTATAAAGATCGAAAGGTGCTGCGAGTGAGCATTCGTGGGTTTTCTATACTCATTTACTTGTTATTTGCAGCCCATACAGCCGGATTAGCGTTGCGCTGGTATATTTCAGGTCACGCTCCATGGAGCGACGCTTATGAAAGTATCTTATACGTCTCATGGGCTACCTTGGGAATTGGCCTATGGTTAGGTAAAAGGAGCGACTTCACTGTAGCCTCTAGCGCATTTGTGAGCGCCATGCTTTTATGGATCGCCCATCAGAATTGGGTCGACCCGTCGGTTGCTAACTTGCAGCCAGTACTCGACAGCTATTGGCTCATGATTCATGTGGCGGTAATTGTAGGTTCTTATGGCCCGCTTACGGTGGGTATGATCTTAGGAATCGTTTCACTAGTGCTCATTCTCCTTACTACAGAGCGTACCAAAGAGCGGATGAAAACATCTCTTAAAGAGCTCACTATTATTAATGAGCTGGCGCTAACTATAGGGTTGATTATGCTCACTATTGGCAACTTTCTGGGTGGGCAATGGGCTAATGAGTCATGGGGACGTTACTGGGGGTGGGACCCTAAAGAAACGTGGGCCCTGATTTCAATACTTGTATACGCCTTTGTACTGCACATGAGAATGGTTCCGTCTTTAAAAGGCACATGGGTGTTTAATTTTGCTAGTGTTGTTGCCTTTTCGAGTATTATGATGACCTACTTTGGTGTAAACTTTTATCTGGTAGGATTACACAGTTACGCATCTGGTGATCAAGTTATTACCCCTACTTTTATATATTATACAGTAGCTTTTGTTTTGGCTTTAGGATTTCTAAGCCGATGGAAATACAAAAAGATTTATGGAAAGCAGTAAACAAAAACTAGATCTTCTAGTAATGGGGGCTCACCCTGACGACGCCGAGCTCGGCGCTGGAGCAACCATAGCTAAAGAGGTGAGCTTAGGAAAAAAAGTGGGTATTCTTGATTTTACCCGAGGAGAGCTCGGTACCCGAGGAACTGCTGAAACACGAGATGAAGAAAGCACTCTAGCCGCAAAAATTCTAGGAGTTACTTTGAGAGATAATATGAATTTTAAAGATGGCTTTTTTGTTAATGACGAGTGGCATCAACGGGCGCTTATTCAAAAAATACGCGCATATCGTCCAGAGGTTGTTATTTGCAATGCCGTCTCTGATCGGCATATCGATCACGCTAAGGGCAGTAAACTCGCTAGTGACGCCTGTTTTTTAAGTGGTCTGGCTAAGATTCAAACCTTCGATGAAGCCGGCGTATCTCAACCGGCATGGAGGCCTTTAAGAGTATATCACATGATTCAATGGCACGATTTGGAACCTGATTTTGTAGTGGATGTGAGTGAATTTATAGAGCTTAAGTTTAAGGCGATTCAGGCCTATGCCACGCAGTTTTTTGACGCCAATAGCAAAGAACCTCAAACCCCTATAAGCAGTGAAAATTTCTTAAGCTCTATTCGCTATAGGGCCCAGAATTTAGGAAGATTAACCGGAGTTGCTTTTGGGGAAGGATTTACCGTCGAACGGTATCCATTAGTGGATAGTTTAGACGCGTTAAAATAAGGAATGAACACCACTTAGATTATTGAATAACCGAGTAAAATAAACTACATTTGCCAACCAAAATTACACGGTGGTTGTAGCTCAGTTGGTTAGAGCGCTAGATTGTGGTTCTAGAGGTCGCCGGTTCGAGCCCGGTCTTCCACCCAAAAAAAAGCCCGCAAAGCGGGCTTTTTTTATGTAGTGTAGTTTTGTTATTCAGAGACAGATGTAGCCTTGTCTACCTTTGGACCCTCTTCGCGATTAGCTACCTCCAAAAGCGTATGAAAAACAAGTCGCGTTCTATTGGTTAAAAGATCATAATTGATTTTATCTGGCGTGTCTGTGTGTTTGTGATAGTCTTCGTGGGTTCCGTTGAAATAGAAAATTATAGGGATGTTATTTTTGGCGAAGTTGTAATGATCTGAACGGTAATAAAAACGGTTGGGATCATTTTCGTCATTATAGGTATAGTCGAGCTCAATTTGAGTGAATTTAGCATTAACCTCTTCCGATAAATTATGCAACTCACTACTTAATTTATCTGAACCAATTAGGTAGATATAATTCCGGTCACCCTCACGTTCAGGGTCAATGCGACCAATCATATCAATATTTAAATTCGTCACGGTATTTTCAAGGGGGTACAGTGGAGCTTTATCGGTATAATACTCAGAGCCTAAAAGGCCTTTTTCTTCTCCCGTCACATGCAAAAACACTACTGACCTTCTTGGGCCTTTACCTTGTTCTTTTGCTTTTTGGAGTGCCTCAGCTATTTCTAGCATAGCCACTGTTCCTGAACCATCATCATCTGCACCATTATTGACATTACCTTCAGCATCAATTCCAATATGATCTAAGTGTGACGATACAATTACATATTCATCTGGTTTTTCTATACCCTCAATAATAGCCACTACGTTTTCAGTATCAACAGGGCTAGACCCTCCTTCAATATTGAGTTGGATAGATTTCTGCAGAGATTGAGGAGTTGTGAGGTCAATTGTACCCAAAAGTTCTTTAGTCTTTGAAGGATTAAGCACAGCAGAAAAAATAGTCTTTTCTTCTAAGCGCATTTGACCGCTATTATTGCGTTTCATGTAGGAATAATAGCGTGAGTAGCGCTCGAAATTACCCTGGTCTATATAAATTAATCCTTCTGCACCTTGAGATGTAGCAGCCTCAATGCGCTTGGGAAGGGCCTCAGACACATTACTCCACTTAGAGTAAGAGGTTGTTCCGGTCAACGCATAGGTTCCGTCTTCATTTTGAGGTTCGCCAGCCATAGCAATGACTAGTTTGCCCTCTACCTCTAAAGTACTGTAGTCTGAATATTCAGGAGTATCAATTCCGTATCCTACAAAAACTGCATCGAGGCTTGCTGAAGCCCCTGAGAAGCTAACAAAATCAGATCCTATTTCAAATTCAATACCGCCTATACTCATGCTTCCGTTAGGGGCAGTAGTATAGGTTACAGGAACCTTCTGCAGATAATTATCGGTGCCCTGGGCCATGGATATACCTAATGAAGTATAATAAGAAACTAAATAATTTATGGCTTTTTTTTGCCCTTCAGTTCCGGTTTCACGTCCTTCAAAATCATCTGAGGCGTAGGTGTACAAATGGGTTTTTAATTCTTCTTCGGTTATGGTTTCTGCAAGAGCGACTTGTTCTTGGTCAGAAGGTAAGAGAACAACGGCGCTTTGTTTTTTATCGGTTTTACACGAAACGGATAAAAGCACCACAAATAAAAAAATGAGTCTAGAATTCATTAAATAGATTTTTTTCAAAGTGGAAGATAACGCAAAATCAATCGACTAAGCCACTAAAATGCGGTATTTTTGAACTATGATTTTACGCCTATTAATTTTACTTTTCTGCTTTAATGCTGGGCTTTCAGCACAAGACAATACAGTAAAGACGGTCAAAGACTTTGGTTTAAGAGGACAGGTAAATAGCTGTGAAATACAAACAGATTACGGAACGGAGCATTTGGTGTTTAACAAAGACCGCTCTCTACATAAGATTTCGACTGTATTTAACCCAACAGACAAAGAGGAGGTCACCTTTACTTATAAAAACGAGGAGTTGTCTGAAAAAATAATTGAGGTTTTTCGAAATAATATGTTATTAAAAGAGCTATCGTTCTACCATAAATTTTCGCGAAAAGACAATCTTCTGGAAGAAATTATACTTACTCTAGATGGCGAAATAGTAGGCCGAAACATAGTAGTTGTTGATTCTATAGGAAACACGCTTAAAATAGTAAATGAAAGTAAAGACCAGCAAACCTCCCAGATTTTTGAAAGGCGCTCGTCACTAAAAACAGACAGTATTTTTACCTACAGCGATGATCAATTGATTGCCCTTGAGGTAATGAAAAAACATCCTCAAACAAAAGCGTTAGTAGAGCACATTACGGTAGCGTACAACGATACCTTAGTATCGTATAAAAAGCATAGGTTTTTCGATGATCAATCTTTGCTAATACAAGAATTAGACTCATTTTTTGACAGCGATGCTGTTTTTTCTACAGCTATAGATAAACGTTATTCCTACCGTTCTAAACGCCTTACAAGCCTTCAAGAAATTGAACGAAATCAATCGCAAACTAAACGCTATATCTACCAATTAGATAATTCTGATCCGCCAAATTGGGTAAAGCGCATCGAACAACCATCAAATAATTACATCACCAGAAGAATAACTTATTACTCTGAAAATGAAAGCATTGTTAAGTGAAAATGAAATCTTAGAGCGCTGCAACGCCCGCAAGCCTGATACGTTAATGCAAACACTTGATATTGAATTTGTTCACGTAGATGAAGAAAGCTTAACCGCACGAATGCCCGTGAACAAAGGCGTACTACAACCCGATTCTGTGCTTCACGGGGGGGCGACGGCAGCGCTAATTGAAACCGTCGGTAGTGTTGCAGTTTTTGTATTCAAAGACACCTCGGAGCTGATGGTACGCGGCATAGAATTAAGTGTTAATCATTTAAAAGGCGTGCGTTCAGGCTTTGTGTATGCGAAAGCTAAAGCGATACACTTAGGAAGAACTACCCAGCTGTGGGAGGTTAGAGTAAGCGATGATCAAGGTCAGCTTATTTCAGTAGGAAAACTCACCACTCTTACTTTAGAGAAGAGCTCTAAATGATGGGTATTAAAGGCTCGGCTTTTATCGAAAGATGTTTAGCACAGAATACTCCTTTTTTAGGATGTATGCGCCCGAATAGTCTTAATGTTGAATGGTATACGCTAAACGAATTATCTGCCGATCAAGGGCAAAACTGGAATAATAAGGGCTCAGAAGTTTTTGTGGTGCAGCCCTACAATAGTTCGCAGCCCACGCTCTATTTCGAACTGGTTTCTGCAGTTGGAGACCCAGGGGAAGCTTATGAAATTTTTGAAAATGAAGCCTTAACGACAGAATATTTATTGACAGAGGAGCAACGTTACAATTACGCGCAGATGCTAAGGGATGCCTTACACCAAATAAAAAGCAATGTATTGGGTAAAGTAGTGCTTTCGCTGCGGCTACCTTTGTCTAGTACTCGGCCATTCACTCTTTTAATTAAGCGTCTTTTTAGCAAGGTAAAAAAGGACTCTTTTAGGTATGTACTTTCTATAAATGACAAAGTAATTTGGGTAGGAGACACCCCCGAGACCCTTTTGACACGTGATCATGATCGTATTCAAACCGTGGCTCTTGCCGGAACCAGAAGGCAAAATGAACTTAAAGCCAATGAGTTTACTTTCAAAGAATTTGAAGAACAAGGGTTTATAGTGGATGAATTAAAGCAAAGATTGTCTGCCTTTGTAGAGGAAATTCATCTTTCTGATCGTGAACAGGTCTTAGCTGGAAACTTAACACATTTGAAAACCACACTGAGGGGTTCGCTAAAAGAGACCGTATTAGACAAGGAACTTTTAGATGCTTTACATCCTACAGCTGCGGTTTGTGGGTTTCCTCGAACAAAAGCCTTAGCTCTAATCGCAAGGCTTGAAAAGCACAATAGAGAGCTATATGCGGGGTATATAGGATTTAAAGCTGCCAAGAAGTCTACCTATTTTGTTAATCTACGTTGTGCTCGATTAGGCGCGTCTAGCCTTGATCTGTTTGTAGGTGCGGGTATTACTGCTCAGTCTGTGGTTGAAAACGAGATAGATGAGATTCAATCAAAAACAGCTAGTGTAATGCGTTTGATTGCGTTTAATTAAGGTTTTATGCAACCAGTGAAGTACTTTTACTAGTCTATATGTACAGCGCGATTCCATCTGCTTTTCTGCTTACCCAAGCGTTGAAATTTTACGGCATTAACCAGGTGGTTATTTCTCCGGGCTCAAGAAACGCGCCTCTAATTTTAAGCATAGCTGCTGATTCAAGTTTTCAAGCTTTTAGTGTAGTCGATGAACGATCTGCCGCCTTTTTTGCCTTAGGCAGAGCTATGGCTAGTCAATCTGCCGTAGCATTATTATGCACTTCTGGTTCGGCACTTTTAAACTATTACCCGGCTATTGCCGAGGCTTATTACAGTCAAATTCCTTTGTTTGTTATATCCGCTGATCGTCCATCCTATAAAATTGATATTGGAGACGGTCAGACCATTAGACAGGCCGACGTTTTTGCTTCACTCATCGGACCTTCGTTTAATCTTAAACAAGACGTGGTGCACAACACTAAAGAGGTCAGCAGATTCGCTCCAGATCTTCTTCAGGTCGACCAATCTTCGGTGGAGTTTGCTAATCTTTCGATGATGGCTAAAGCAGTGGCTCATATGCACGAGCACCGCATTCCTGTTCACCTAAATATCCCGTTTGAAGAACCGCTTTACGAAAGTGTTTTAGAACCTCCTGTTTTATTTGACCCACCTAGTGTAAAATATGAAGAAGCCCCTAAACCTTTATCCGCAGAAACGGAGCAACTACTTGCTGACTTATTTGCCACTACTGCAAAAAGGGTGCTTATTTTGGTTGGTGTTTGGGATCCTTCGCCTACAGAGCTAGAATACTTGAGGTTTATAGTCGATAAATTCGGAGCCCTTTTACTCACTGAAACTACTTCAAATAGCAAGGGTATAGCCTCTATTGATGCCATAGATTCGCTTTTGGCCCCCTTAGAACAGCACGTCTTAGGCACGGAGCTTATAGAAAGGCTAATGCCAGATGTGGTCTTTACTTTAGGAGGATTGGTAGTTTCAAAAAAAATAAAGGCGCTTTTACGAAAGAAACAAGGTCTCGTACACTTTCATTTGGGCCGTGAGCGCGCTTGGGATACTTTCAGCGCCTTAAGAGATAGTATTGACCTCGAAGTATTTGTGCAGTATAGTTATAGGCTTAAACTAAACAAAGAGGAGGTCTACAGCCAGTTTTGGATAAACTATTACCAAGGGTTAAGTGGTAAACGAGAAGCCTTCGCCCTAAATGCCCCATTTAGTGACTTCAAATCCTTTAATCAGTTGATTTCTGCTATTCCAGAGAATTATGTGGTTCACTTTTCAAATAGCTCGGCTATACGCTATGCCCAATTTTTTATATCTAGGGCTAAGAAGCAGTTTTGTAATCGAGGAACCAGTGGTATTGAGGGTAGTACTTCAACTGCAGTTGGCTACGCTTCATGTGGCACCGAAAAGACGCTGCTTATAAGTGGTGATTTGAGTTTTTTGTACGATAATAATGCATTGTGGAATAGTCATATTCCGAGCAGTTTTAGAATTGTGGTCGTGAATAATGGGGGTGGGGGTATTTTTAGAATCCTTCCTAAAGCAAAAAAAACACCTAGGTTTGAAGACTTTTTAGAAACAAAACACCAACGTAACGCTGAGGCCATAGCGCGCGATAATGGATTTGAGTACAGGTCTGCCGCATCTTCTGATGAACTTGCGGATGGTTTGGATGGGTTTTTTAAAGCATCTGATCAACCCAAACTTCTAGAAATATTTACTCCATCTGATCAGAATGAACAGGTGTTGTTTGATTATTTTAAATCGCTTTTATGATAGGTATTGGATTTAGAAATCTTCTCAGCGCATCTCATCAGACCCCCCAGGGCTGGTATTTGTGTGACGATGAAGAGACCGAAATATTACTGCCCAATAAAGAGGTTCCATTAACACTGACTGCTGGAGATCAGTTAGAAGTGTTTTGTTACCTAGATCACGATGAGCGTCCTATTGTTTCCTTAAAAATGCCCTTAATCGAGCGCGATAAAGTTGCCGTTCTTAAGGTGGCTGAAACCTCAGATTATGGGTATTTTTTAGATTGGGGATTAGAAAAACAATTATTTCTTCCCTTTAAAGAAAGTTCGGTGAAGCACAGTGAAGGAGACGAGGTGCTGGTGGTATGCAAATTAGATCCGTTATCTGGTCGTTTAATGGCCAGTGAGCGTATAGAGAAACACCATAAACCTGCTTCGGATACTATCGACGTCTCTGTAGGGCATAATGCGTATGTTTTTAGAGAAACGCCTTTAGGCTATGAGGTTTTTACCGAATCAGGATACAAAGGGCTACTCTTTCGCAACCGAATAGCGGCTTCGCTTCAAAAAAATCACTGTTTAATGGTTTTTATAGAACAGCTTAGGCCAGACGGAAAAATTGACTTTGCACTTCAACCAAAAGGGGAAGATAAATTAAGCCGTGCAGTGAGCATGTTAATTTCAGCATTAGAGGCGTCAGACGGATTCTTGCCTTTAAATGATCAGTCACCGTCTGCTGTAGTCTTTGAACATCTAAATATGAGTAAAAAGACCTTTAAGGCTGCCCTAGGCATGCTTTTAAAACGTGGCAAAGTTACTTTTGAGGGCAATGGCGTTCGAATAGTTGTAAACTAAGGCGAATCAGTGTAATTTAGACCTTGCTTAATGCAGCACGTGAATTCACAACAAACAACAGATCCGCTCCACTCTTCTAAACTAGAAAGACAAACACGTGTGCTTTCGATAAGTTTAGTATTTGTATCGCTGCTCGTTATTGTGCTTGCCTTGCTTTATAGTTTCCCAGATCTTTTTAAACCTAATGAACAAACAGCTGCTGGACCAAACTTGGCTTTAGCTCAAGAAATTGATTTGTTAAAAATTGAAAATCAAGAACTGAGAGCCGTTCAAGAGTTTTATCTGGCCAGAAGACTACTCGATAATGACACTATTTACAGTGTTCAGACAGGTATGTTGCCCATTGAGACTACCGGACTACTATCTTCAGGCTTGTCTAATGCGCTGATCATTGAGGCAAGACCTTATCTCAAGTTTTCTATAGGATTATACGAAACTTATGAAGAGGCAAATGCCTTGCGAAGAGGTTTAGTAAAGCTCGGATTTACAGACGCATTTGTGGCCTCTTATAAAGGAACAACACGGCTTAAGATTCACCGAGCACAATAAAATGAGTGTATTTCACGCTTGGGTTTATGCTGCGCGATTAAGAACACTTCCACTTTCTGTTTCAGGCATATTGATTGCAGCCGCCTTGGCTTTTGTGGATGAGCAGTTTTCATGGCCCATTTTTTTATGGTCTATAGCTATCACCCTTTTTTTACAAATTTTATCGAACATCGCTAATGATTATGGCGACGGAATTAAAGGAACCGATAATGAAAAAAGGGTAGGCCCAGCTCGTGCGCTTCAGTCAGGTATGCTTAATGCGGTTGCCTTAAAAAGAGGCATGTTTATTTTGGGGGTTTTAGTGCTAATTAGCGTGATTGCTTTATTGATATCTGCTGAGCTTTCAATGAAAGAATTGCTGGTATTTATACTTCTTGCCGTTGTGGCATTGGCAGCGGCCGTAGCCTATACTGTAGGCGAGAGACCTTATGGATATGCCGGATTAGGAGATCTCATGGTATTTCTATTTTTTGGGGGTGTGGCCGTATTGGCCGGAACCTATGTATACACTAAGGATCTAACCTACACCCAACTCTGGTTTGCCATGGCCATAGGCGCATTTAGTACAGCAGTTTTAAACTTAAATAATATGAGAGACGTGGTCTCTGATCAAGAAGCCGCTAAACACACAGTAGTAGTGCGCATGGGCTATAGTAAGGCAATTGTGTATCACCACCTTTTGATTGTCGTGGCATTTTTCGCTTTCATTGCCGCTACGGCTAGAATAAACCCAAATGCCACCTTGGTGGCTATTCCTATGGCTCTATTATTGCGCGCTCATTTGGGTAGAGTTAGAAAGGCAAGGCAAGGAACCGCTGATCTAGATCCAGAATTAAAAAAAGTGGCTATGCTTTGCTTTATGGCAGCTCTATTCATCTTGGTATTTGTTCTAATTAGCGAAGAGTTTTAATGTCTAGCATTGGTATTCATCTGTTTAAACTAAAATTCAAGAGACCTGCCATTACCTCTCGCGACACTCTACTGGAAAAGCAGTCTTATATATTGACTTATGGGAAGCCATTAAAAGCAGTGGCAGAATGCAATTTTTTTCCAGGATTAAGCCCAGATAATCCGCTCCACTATGAAGAGGTTTTAATGCAGGCCTGTAAGAAACTTGAAAGTGTATTTACCTCTGTCGATTCTTTAGAAGACGAGCGTTTTAGTACACTAGTGCTAGAATTACACGAATATCCTTCTATTCAGTTTGGTATAGAGCAGCTTTGGCATAGCTTTCACGGAGAAACGCCCTTTAACTTATTCGATTCAGCATTCACCAGACAAGAAGAGGGAATCGCTATAAATGGACTGGTTTGGATGGGTGACATTTTCTTCATGGAGCAACAAATCGACGAATTGATCTCTCGAGATTTTCGCTGCATAAAACTAAAAATAGGCGCTTCTAATTTTGAAAAAGAACAGCGCCTGCTTAAAGATTTACGTCTTCGATACCGAGCAGATGAATTAGAGATAAGAGTAGATGCTAATGGCTCTTTTTCATTTAATGATGCCCCAAAAGTATTGGATGTGTTAGCCGAGCTAGACATTCATTCTATTGAGCAGCCCATCGCAGCCGGTCAATGGGACCAAATGGCCCAACTCTGTGAGCGCACACCAACGCCTATAGCATTAGACGAAGAACTCATAGGGCTCTTCACAGACCAAGAAAAAGAAAAGTGCTTAGCCCATATACGTCCGAACTACCTCATACTTAAGCCAGCCTTAATTGGCGGATTTAAGGCCTGTGATTACTTTATAAATAGCGGATATGAATGGTGGATAACCAGCGCATTAGAGAGCAATATTGGTCTAAATGCGATCGCTCAATTTACAGCCACAAAAACTTTAAAACGACCGCAAGGTCTTGGTACGGGGGGCTTGTTTACCAACAATTTTGAAAGTCCGCTAGAAGTGTATAGGGCAAATTTATTTTACCGTAAACACTTAACTTGGAACTTAAACCCATTTGTATGAGCACCTTTATTGAAAAGGCTTATTTAGGGAAAACCTCGGCCTGGCGCTATTTATTGCTTCCGCTAGCCTTTATAGGCTTTATGACCTATAATTATCTGGCAACCATAGGTTCTGGAGAAGACACAAACGCTTTAATGAAAACAATGATCGATAGCCTAGGCGCCACTACCGTCTTGGTCATGCTGCTCATGCCACTCGTTATTGGGTTTTTCGTGCTACTAATCTACGGACTACGGGTACTCAAAATGCCTTTGATAGCCCTGTTTACAGCAAGGGATTCCTTTGATTGGAATAGGGTGTTTTTCGCCTTTTTTTTATGGGCGATTGTAGTTAGTGGCACTACGCTTATAGATGTTGCTTTTGAGCCGGGTACCTATGAAATTCAATTTAAATGGGATGTTTTTTGGCCTTTTGCTCTGGTGGCGATAGTGCTTATTCCTTTGCAGACTAGTTTTGAAGAACTTTTATTTAGAGGACACATGACCCAAGGCCTGGGTATTATTTCTGGACAACGCGCTGTCGCATTTCTTGTGCCATCGGTGATTTTTGGGGTAATGCATATAGGTAATCCAGAGGTCGCTGAGCTGGGATATGAGATATTGATCTATTACATCGGGTCAGGACTGTTTTTTGGAGCAATGACCCTTATTGATGAAGGAACAGAGCTGGCCTTAGGTTTTCACGCCTCAAACAATTTAGTAGGCGCACTGTTAGTTTCTAGTGACTGGACAGCCTTTCAGGTGCCTTCAGTGCTTAAAGATGTTGGCTCTGCTTCATTTGGTATAGATGCCTTGATTCCGGTTGTCGTTATTTATCCTTTGGTTTTGTGGCTACTCTCCAAAAAGTATAAGTGGAATGCTATTGGATTAAAGCTATTCGGAAGGGTGTAATATGTGGCATAAAAATTTTAAAATCAACGGGTTAGATTTTAAAGATGCGCAAGCAGAAGTCGAAACAGGTCGCACAGCTGAATCTGCCTATTTTTATGATCGAGTAATTAAGCAGGCTCAGAAACTCCTAGATGAATTTGCCCTTATTGAAGTGCAAACATCAGGTTCTACAGGATCTCCTAAAATGATATCTCTAGATCGAGAAGAGCTGCTGGCAGCTGCTGACCTAACCTTAGCCCATTTTAATCTAGCGCCTTTTTCGAAAGTTTTACTGTGCTTGCCTATAACGGCTATTTCTGGGCTCATGATGCTGGTAAGAGCTATGAGGGGCGGATTAGATCTTTATGTAGCTAAACCCGATTCTACTCCTCTATCCAATTTTCAACTCCAAAAAGAAGGATTTTTTGATTTGGTGGCTTTAACTCCGTATCAGTTTTCCCATTCTGCAGCCCAATTGAATTTAACTAATGCGGTTTTAGTCGGCGGAGCACCCCTATTAAATGAGCATATAGCCTCTATTCCAAAGCACTTTAATGTTCAAGTGATAGAGAGCTATGGAATGACCGAAACTTTGTCTCACGTTGCGCTAAGAAGACGACACCCTAATCACGAACCTTATTTCAATGCCATAGGTGAAGTGCGTTTTTCATTAGGAGAGGAGTTTAACCTGGTTATTCATGCGCCACACCTCAAGCAGAGTCCTTTTATCACTTCAGACCGCGTAGAGTTGAAGTCTGACACTGCGTTTCGCTATTTAGGTCGCACAGATAACGCCATTAATTCAGGGGGAATCAAGTTTTTTGCCGAACAGATAGAGGGTAAAATCCAACCCTTTTTAAAGGAGAATTTTTTTATTGCTGGCTTGCCCCATAAAACCCTTGGCGAATATGTCGCTTTGATTTTCGAAGGGCAAAACCCAGAACGAATAAAAGAATTGGAGCAGCTCCTAGATCAGTTGAACTGGATGGCCTATGAGAAGCCAAAAAAAATATGGGGGATAAAGCATTTTGTCTATACAGCTACTCAAAAAATTGATCGCCATTCGACGCTTTCACTTTTAAACCTGCAAGATACCTAAAGAAAAAACTTCTTTGTTGGCATTGTTATTGGCCATCTCTATTCCCATTGAGAGGTGTTTGCGTGTTTCTACAGGGTCTATGATTCCATCGGTCCACAACCGTGCAGCGGCATAATACGGAGAGGTTGTCTCGGTATACTTGGTTTCAATACTTTGCAATAATTGCTCTTTTTCTTTGTTGCCAAGCGATTTTCCGGAATGCGCGTATTTACTTTCTTCAATTTGCAAGAGTACTCTAGAGGCAGATTGTCCGCTCATTACGGCGATTTCAGCCGAAGGCCAAGCGTAGATTAGTCGCGGATCATAGGCTTTTCCGCACATTGCGTAATTACCAGCACCGTACGAATTACCTATAATAATCGTAAACTTCGGAACCACAGAATTACTCACTGCATTTACCATTTTGGCGCCGTCTTTAATGATGCCTTGATGCTCACTTTTGCTACCCACCATAAAACCGGTAACGTCTTGAAGAAAGACAAGAGGAATGCTCTTTTGATTGCAGTTGGCTATAAAGCGGGTAGCCTTATCTGCGGAGTCTGAGTAGATAACTCCACCTATTTGCATCTCGCCTTTGGCATTTTTGGTCACCTTTCGTTCGTTGGCGACAATGCCTACAGCCCAGCCGTCTATTCGCGCGTACCCGGTGATAAGTGTCTTGCCGTAGTTTTCTTTGTACGGCTCAAAAGAGTCCGCGTCAACAAGGCACTCTATGAGATCGCTCATAGCATACGGTTCGGATCTATTTTCTGGTAACAGGGTGTATACTTCTTCTTGTTCTCTTTTTGGTGGTTTTGACAGAACCCTATTAAACCCAGCAAGAGTAGTTTCGCCTATCTTACCTATTAACGATTGAATTTTTTCTAATGCCGCCTGATCGGAGGGTACCGCATAATCTACCACCCCCGAAATGGCACTATGCGTGTGGGCTCCTCCTAAGGTTTCTTTATCTACATCTTCTCCAACAGCTGCCTTTACTAGATAAGGGCCAGCTAGAAAAATAGAACCCGTATTTTCTACGATTATTGCTTCGTCGCTCATAATGGGCAGATAGGCGCCTCCGGCCACGCAAGAACCCATGATTGCCGCGATCTGAGTGATGCCCATACTGCTCATTTTCGCATTGTTTCTGAAAATGCGCCCAAAGTGCTCTTTGTCGGCAAAGCTTTCGTCTTGCATTGGAAGATAAACTCCTGCGCTGTCTACCAAATAGATTATAGGCAGCCGGTTTTCCATCGCAATTTCTTGTGCCCTAAGGTTTTTCTTTGCCGTCATCGGAAACCAAGCGCCAGCTTTTACTGTAGCGTCATTGGCAACTACTATACAAAGACGACCACTTATTTTACCGATTTGAACAACTACTCCTGCAGAGGGGCAGCCTCCGTGATCTTGATACATATTGTCTGCCGCTAGTTGTCCGATTTCAATTACTTCGGAGGGCTCGTCAAACAAAAAGTCTAATCGTTCTCTTACCGTCAACTTGCCTTGATCACGCTGTTTACTGAGCTTAGAGGCTCCACCTCCAAGAGAAACAACACGGCGTTTTTCATGGAGTAGTTTCACCTCATTTCGGTGATGAATTTCACGCGTTAATTGCTTTTTAGACTTGGTCATTTCTTCTTCAATGCTGCTGCAATTTACAATTAATTGATCCATTTTTACGACCTTTACCGCGCACTCAGCGCTTCTTATCATGAACAAAAACACAGTTTTGGCCTACGCCACATTTTTAATGATTCTCATGGGGCTCATTCTTTTAGCCCTAGCCGCTTTCAAATACGATGAAGTAGCCGGATGGGGTTTTGCCACTGTAGGTGTTGGTTTCTTTGCTATTGCCTGGGTGTTTAATGCACTTAAAGGAAGAGTTTAATTCACGCCATTATGTCTGACGATAAAAAGGTCATCTTTTCGATGTCTGGGGTCACTAAGACCTATACCAACGCAAATACGCCCGTATTAAATAATATCTATCTCAGTTTCTTTTACGGAGCTAAGATTGGTATACTTGGTTTAAACGGATCGGGAAAATCAACACTTTTAAAAATTATAGCGGGAGTAGACACCAATTTTAGAGGAGATGTGGTGTTCTCTCCTGGATATTCTGTTGGTTATCTTGAACAAGAGCCTCAACTAGATGAGAATAAAACCGTGCTAGAAATTGTTAAAGAGGGAGTGGCTGAGACTGTAGCCGTTCTTGATCGATACAACGAGATTAATGATTTATTTGGGCAACCTGAGGTATATGAAGACGCCGATAAGATGCAAAAACTCATGGACGAGCAAGCCAAATTGCAAGACCAAATAGACGCGCTAAATGCTTGGGAATTAGACACTAAACTAGAGATTGCAATGGATGCGTTGCGCACTCCAGAGCCAGACACAGTAATAAAAGTGCTTAGCGGAGGCGAACGCCGTCGTGTGGCATTATGCCGCTTGTTATTAAAAGAACCCGATGTACTATTGCTTGATGAACCAACCAACCACCTAGACGCAGAGTCTGTTCTGTGGCTTGAAGAGCATTTAGCGCGTTATAAAGGAACCGTTATAGCCGTTACTCACGACCGTTATTTTTTAGATAATGTTGCTGGATGGATTCTAGAGCTTGATCGCGGAGAGGGTATTCCGTGGAAAGGCAATTACTCTTCATGGCTCGATCAAAAATCAAAGAGACTCGCGCAAGAGAGCAAGCAGGCGAGTAAACGTCAAAAAACCCTAGAGCGAGAGTTGGAATGGGTAAGACAAGGAGCCAAAGGTAGACAGAGCAAACAAAAAGCTCGACTCAACAACTACGACAAGTTGTTGAACCAAGATCAAAAACAACTGGAAGAGCGCCTTGAAATCTATATTCCTAACGGTCCGCGCTTAGGTACTAATGTTTTAGAAGCACTAGATATTTCTAAGGCTTTTGGAGATAAATTGCTTTATGAAGGATTGAGTTTTAAGCTACCTCAGGCAGGAATAGTAGGGGTTATAGGTCCGAATGGGGCGGGTAAAACCACCTTATTTCGCATGATCATGTCTGAATTGGAGCCCGATACCGGCGTTTTTACTATAGGAGAAACGGCCAAGATTGCTTACGTAGATCAAAGCCATTCCTCTATAGATGTTGAAAAATCTATTTGGGAAAATTTTTCAGAAGGTCAAGAGCTTATAATGATGGGGCAACGAGAGGTAAATTCACGCGCCTACTTGAGTCGCTTCAATTTTTCGGGGAGTGAGCAAAACAAAAAGGTCAAACTGCTTTCAGGAGGCGAACGCAACCGATTGCATTTAGCCATGACCCTAAAAGAAGAAGGTAATGTATTGCTCCTCGATGAACCTACTAACGATCTAGATGTAAACACCTTAAGGGCTCTAGAAGAAGGGCTTGAGAATTTTGCCGGCTGCGCAGTGGTCATTTCCCACGACCGCTGGTTTTTAGATCGAATTTGTACTCACCTACTAGCCTTTGAGGGTAATTCATCGGTGTATTTTTTTGAAGGCTCTTTTTCAGAATACGAAGAAAATAGAAGAAAACGATTAGGTAAAGACCTGAACCCTACGCGTATAAAGTACAAAAAACTGACACGATAACCTCTGTATTCTTGGGCTTTTGTCTTAAATCACTATATATTTGCATCAATTAACAAAACCAATCTTAAGATTTTAATTATGGAAAACAACCAGTCTAAAGCGTTGCCAGCGATTCTAGGAGTCCTTTTTGTAGCGGCAGCAGCTTTCGCTATTAGCCTATATATTAGTGGAAAGAACACTGAAGAGGCTTTAAATGCTGAAAAGGCAGCGGTAATAGAGGAGTTAGAAGGGCTTAAGTCAGATTATGACAAATCTATCCTAGAAAGTAACGCGCTTAGCGAAGAATTGTTAGCTGCTAGAGGAGATATTGCCAATTACATTGACTCTGTTTCTTCTTTAAAGGCTGATGTGGCTACTTTGATGCGTTTTCGTTCACAAGTATATCAGTTGCGCAAAGAACGCGAAACACTTATGGCAAGACTTGATTCTTTGACAGCGAGCAATGTAGCTCTAAAGTCACTTAATGATCAAACCCAGAAAGAGTTAGAGCGCGTAGCGGCCCTAAATGATTCCATCGTACAACAGAATATCATTTTAGAGCAAGAAAACAGAATTGCTGCTCAGTTAAAGCTAGATGCTTTAGATGTTCAAGCGGTACGTGTAAAGAATAATGGAGATTTTAAATCTGTAAAACGCGCAAAGAGAGCAGATAACTTTAAAATTTGCTTTACAGTAAGAGATAATGCGGTAGCAAAAGCTGGCGATAAGAATTTCTTTGTTGAAGTAATGGGTCCAGACGGAACACTTTTAGGAAACCCAGAATCAGTTACGGTAAATAACCGTTCATTGACTGTGAGTAAGGTGACGGCTTTCTATTATGAAAACCAAACGCTTGATGTGTGTGACTATGTTGAGAATTCAGGAGATGATTTTCCTAAAGGCAATTACATGGTTAACGTATACGATAACGACCTAGAACTTATTGGTACCTCTAAATTCTTTCTGAAATAGAATTCAATTAGATTTGAGCTGCACAAAAAAGGCCTCGCTTAGCGAGGCCTTTTTTTGTACAGTTAAGTCGACCAAATCATTTAGAGCCTGTCATGTCTTCAGGCTTAACCCAAGCATCGTATTCTTCTGCACTCAGATAACCAAATTTGACAGCTTCCTCTTTGAGTGTTGTTCCGTTTTCATGGGCAGCGTTAGCTATTTCGGCGGCCTTATAGTAGCCAATCTTCGGGTTTAATGCTGTTACGAGCATCAATGAATTATTCAAAAGCTCTTCAATGCGTTTAGTATTTGGTTCAATACCTTTTGCGCAGTGCTCGTCAAAACTTAAAGCTGCATCTCCTAACAGTTGAGCTGACTGTAAAAAATTAAAAGCCATAAGGGGTTTAAACACGTTCAATTCGTAATGACCTTGGGTTCCCCCAACGGTGATTGCTACATCATTACCCATAACCTGTGCACAAACCATGGTGAGCGCTTCAGACTGTGTTGGATTAACTTTTCCTGGCATTATTGAGCTACCAGGTTCATTAGCCGGTATAAGCAATTCTCCAATGCCCGAACGCGGTCCAGATGCCATTAAACGTATATCATTGGCTATTTTATTCAGCGAAACGGCAAGCTGTTTTAGACTCGAGTGTGACTCAACTATAGCATCGTGCGCAGCAAGGGCTTCAAATTTATTGGCAGCAGTTACAAAAGGTAGTTCGGTAAATTTGGCGATATACTCCGCTACCTTTTCAGCATATCCTTTAGGAGCATTTAAACCTGTACCTACAGCTGTTCCGCCCAAAGCTAACTGTGCCAAATGACTAAGACTATTTTCGGCCGCTTTAATTCCAAATTCGAGCTGTGCCACATATCCAGAGAATTCTTGCCCCAAGGTTAGAGGAGTGGCGTCCATAAGGTGGGTGCGTCCTATTTTCACTACTCCTTTAAATTCGTGACTTTTTTTATGAAGCGTTTCCTTTAGCCTAAGAACAGAGGGTAGGGTGTGCCTTACCAGTTTGTCGTAACAAGCAATGTGCATAGCTGTTGGAAAAGTATCGTTAGATGATTGCGACTTATTTACATCGTCATTCGGACTCAAGGTTCGCTGACCCTCGCCTAAACGAAGACCCTCAAGCACATGACTACGGTTGGCGATCACCTCATTTAAATTCATATTACTTTGAGTACCTGAGCCCGTTTGCCATATAACCAATGGAAATTGATCGTCTAAGCGGCCTTCAAGAATCTCATCACAAACTTGAGCGATAAGATCGCGCTTGTGGGGATCAAGAACTCCAAGATCGGTATTGGTATATGCAGCTGCCTTTTTTAGAATTGCAAACCCTCTTATTATTTCTATAGGCATAGAAGCAGAAGGGCCTATTTTGAAATTGTTTATTGATCGCTGGGTTTGTGCCCCCCAATAGGCATCTTTTGGCACCTGTACTTCGCCCATGGTATCTTTTTCAATTCTATAGCTCATAATCAAAATTTGACCCTAAAGGTACATATCAATTAATAGTGAGATTCTAAAAAATTATCTAATGACTTGTAGCATAGCGCCAATTCATCTTATCTTCGCTCTACAATTGAAACGTTATGATTGATTTTGACCAATATCTAGGTTTTATTGCCTTTTTAACCATTTTAACCATAGGTTTTTGGTTGATGATTTTCTTATTGACTTTTGTTATTCCTTATTGGATAACAGGAAGTTTAATTGAATTCTTGAAAGAGAAAAAGAAAGCTAAATCAGCTGTTAAAGAGTAATTTTCTTGAGCAAACTATAAAAAAAGTCACGCCCTAAGCGTGACTTTTTTGGTTACTAAAGCAAGTGTACTTAGGGTGTACCAAATTCAAAATCTTCTTCACCACCCATCTCTCCGCGCTGTCTTTTTCGCTGATTGTCTTGTTCGTTGAATTGATACCTAAAAGTTAGAGTAGCCTGACGTTGCCTCCATTGAAATTCACTAGCAGTAAATACGGTTGCTGTTCTAGTCTCTGAAATACGTTTACGGCTGTTTAGTAAGTCGCTTATATTGAACGAAATAGCCCCTTTGTCTTTCAAAATTTGTTTACTCATTGCTAAATTAAGAGACAGTATCCCTTTATTAATTCCTTGAGGATTGACTGAGTTTCCATTGTAAAAAGCATTGGTCTGAAAATCAATTTTTCCGGGTAGTGGAAATTGAGCACTTACTCTGGAGAACCAAGTAAAATTGTCCGTGTCAAAAACCTGAGCTATAGTTTCTCCATTAGTGTTAGTGTAGGTAAAGTCACCCTCTAATCCCTGTTGAAACAGGTTTAGGTTCCATGAAAAGCGCACACCTCTTTTGGGAGAATACGATGTGGTTACCTCACCACCAGTGCGGTACTCAGAAGCTAAGTTTATAGGAGAGCGCAATTGAACAGGAACCTCTATAAAACCACCATCTGGGTTATCTATGCGTACTGTTTCTCCTGTTTCGCGTTGTATGAATTGAAAAACACCACTAGATTCGTTGTAATAAATCGAGGTGTTTAAAGTGAGCTTTCCAAAGCGCTTTAGGTATCCCAAGTCGAAAGCATCGGTGTAGGCCGGATCGAGGTCGGGATTTCCACTGAATAGATTCGTGTTGCTGTTACGTCGTATAAACGGATTGATAAACCAAGATCTTGGACGTCTCAAGCGCTTGCTATAGCTTAAGGTAAATTGTTCCATTTCGGAGATTTCATACCCTAAGAAAAGAGACGGAAACCAATTGTCGTACAATTTTTCGTTTCGACTTTCTTGTATGGTACTGCTAGAATTTACCTGAATATCAGAAGCCTCGTAGCGCATTCCACCTAAGACGGAGAATTTGTTGAATTTGTTGCCTAACTGCACATATGCTGCATTTACGTATTCTTTGTATTCAAGCTCGTTACTCAACTCTTGGTTGCGTACTAAGGGTCCGCCATCTACTTGTTGAATCTCAAATTCAAAGTCGGTATAAAAGTCATTAAACGCACCTCGATAACCGGCTTCGAATTGTCCCTGACCTTTTTCTCCTAAAGGAAGTACATAGTCAAATTGAAATAGGCGATTGATTTGAGACTCTCCGGTAAAGGTGTATTCTGACGGAACAAATATTTCGTTGTCTTCGTTCACATTTTCTTCAATGTTGTTATCCCCTAACTCTTTACCTGTTGAATACTGAAAATCTGCGGTAAACTTGTGGCCACTCTTTTCAAAGTCTTTGACAAAATTAATAGCGTACTGGTAATTAGTATCGGTCTCATCACCAATATTGAGCCTTATTCTAGAGATGGTGGGAACAAAGTTTTCATCAAAATTGAAAAACTCGGTACGACTAATATTTTGTCCCTCTTGGGTTCTATAAAAGAAGGTCTGAGTAAGTGATGTTTTAGAATTAAAAAGAATTTCTAAACCTAGGTTAGTATTGAATCCGTCTCGTAAACGATCGTTGCGACTCGTCTCATTCTGGTAGCTCAAAATGTTTCCGTCTAAGTCGTAATTGATCTGATCGTTTAGCCCGTTTCCTGGAGAGTTGGTCTTGCGATACGAGGTGTTTGAAAACAAGTTGAAAGATTTTCGCCTTAGGTTGAGATTTAAGTTTGAGCCTGTATTTTCGGGCGATCCAACATAGGCGGTTGCAGACCCGTTAATGCCTTTTGTTTTCTCTTGTCTTAGTATAATATTTATAATACCTGCCGACCCTTCAGCATCGTAACGGGCAGAGGGGTTCGTAATAATTTCTACGCGTTCAATGGCGTCAGCCGGCAACTGTTGTAGTGCATCTGTGCTTAGACCAGATAGGGCAGAGGGCTTACCATTGATTAAAATTTGAACACTTCCGTTTCCTCTAAGTGAGATATTGCCCTCTACATCGACGCTTACCGAAGGTACATTGTCTAAAACATCGGTTACAGTTCCGCCTTTAACGGTAAGATCTTGCCCTACATTGTAGACCTTTTTGTCCAATCTCAGTTCGACCGTGGTTCGCTCAGCCACTAGCTCGACATTGTCGAGTTGTTCTACATTGGCCTCTAGAATGATGGTTCCTAAATCTGTATTTTCAGTAAAGCGCACATTGTCTTGAGTGAACGAAGTAAACGAAATGAACTCTAGACGAACATTGTAGAGCCCCGGCATCGTTTCGACGCTGAATTTGCCGTCTAGGTCTGTGATTCCGCCGGTGACGCGCTCTGGAAATCGAACGCTCTGAAGTACCAATGTAGCGTACTCTAGTGGGGTGCCTGTCTCTTTATCAACAACTTTACCGCTAATAGTGATGGGTGGTATACTGGCTCTCTGTGGATACTGCTGTGCGCTTAATTCGAGAAGGCTCATCACTGAGAAGAGCAGTAAAGTCATTTTTTTCATGAATCGTTTTTAGATTTTTTCTTTTTTTTCTTTTTTGTACTTCCAGATCTTCCTTCCTCTTTTAAGGCTTGAAGCTGAAGGTAAATGACTTCAGGTAGTTCATTTTTTAGGCGAAAGTCTTCTAGTTTTTCAATTTCCTCTAGGGCAGTTTTCACTGCATTCTGGTCTAAATTCAAAATCTGTAACTCAATTCGTTTTTTAGTCGCTTCGAGCATTATAGATCGAACTACTGCATCTTCAAATGCATTGAGTTCAATAGTTTCATTTATTCTGTTCATTGATAGAACGACAATGTCTTCTGCTGTTAGCGGTGCCTGTTCTTCAGTGCGTGTTGGCATTTGATTCATCTGCCTAAGGGGATTCCCATATGGATTTCCCATCATGCCCCTCCTGCCCATAGGCATACCAAATTGACCGTAACTCTCAAAACATAGGCTTAATAACAACAATGATGCCAAAGCTGATATCCAGGTTGAATTGCTGATAGTTTTAACATTTTTCATAGGCGCATAGGTTTAGTTAATCATTTTTTTGACTGCTATTCATTAGATATGCTTTAAGAAATGGATCTAGATTTCCGTTCATAACCTCTTCTACATTAGCCGTCTCTTCACCGCTTCGAACATCTTTTATAAGCTTATACGGATGCATAACATAATTGCGAATTTGAGATCCCCATTCAATTTTCATTTTCGCATCTTCAATCTCTCTCCTCGCCTCTAATTTCTTGCGCAATTCGATTTCATAAAGCTGAGATTTTAGCATCTGAAGTGCTCTGGCTCGATTGTCATGTTGAGATCTTGTTTCTGAACAACTAATATGAATACCAGAGGGTTTATGAACTAGTTGAACCTTAGTTTCTACTTTATTTACATTCTGTCCTCCCGCGCCACTAGATCGTGCCGTCGTGATCTCAATATCTGAGGGGTTTATGTCTACTTCAATACTTTCGTCTACCAATGGATATACGTAAACCGAAGCGAATGAGGTGTGACGCTTAGCATTGCTATCAAATGGAGAAATGCGCACTAAACGATGAACGCCATTTTCACCCTTTAACCAACCGAAAGCGAAAGCTCCTTGTATCTCTAGGGTAACTGTTTTTATACCGGCAACATCGCCTTCTTGATAGTTCAACTCACGAATGATAAATGCCTTTGATTCAGCCCACATAAGATACATGCGCATAAGCATAGATGCCCAGTCGCAGCTTTCTGTTCCTCCGGCCCCAGCCGTAATTTGAATTACTGCAGATAGCTCGTCTCCTTCGTCAGAAAGCATATTTTTGAATTCTAAGGCCTCTATCTGAATTTGAAGTTTCGTTAGCTGCGAGTCAAACTCTTCGGCTGCTATTTCTTTTAGGTTTAAGAATTCGAGCAAAATTTCGGCCTCTTCTTGTAATTCGACCGCCTGGTCGTAATCTTTTACCCAAGATTGCAACCCCTTTAAAATCTTCATGTGTTCTTGGGCTATTTTGGGGTCATCCCAAAAACCTGGAGCCGAAGACTTTTCTTCTTGTTGCTCTATTTCAATGCGTTTAGCATCGATGTCAAAGATACCTCCTTAACGCTCCAAGGCGATCAATAAGATCTTTAAACTGCTCACTCTTTGTCATAAAGTAGAATATAATTCACTGCAAAAATAGCTACTCTCAGACGAGCTGCTGAAAAAATCGATAATTTAAGGGCTTCAAAAATATATCCATGAATAAAATTCTTATTTCAGCCTTATTCTTAACTGCGGTAAATCTCTGCTTTTCGCAAGATTTTACGTTTACTTCTGATATGCAAAAAAGAGAAGGTTTTCAAACGCTTTATTTCGATACCCAAAGCGATAAAATCTATCTTGAGATTGAACGCTTGAATGAAGATTTGCTTCATGTGGCTTCATTGAGCGCTGGAATAGGTAGTAATGATATTGGTTTAGATCGCGGGCAACTCGGACCGCAGCGCGTGGTGCGTTTTTCCAAAATGGGAAATAGAATATTTCTTGTACAACCTAATCTTGAGTATCGTGGATCATCGACCAACCCGAGCGAAATCAATTCTATTACCCAAGCTTTTGCCACATCAGTGCTGCATGGGTTTGATATTATAGAAGAAGTTGATGGTCGCTTCTTGGTCGAATTGACGCCCTTTCTCTTTCAAGATGCACATGGTGTTACTGATCGATTAGCAGCCAAAGGTCAAGGGTCTTATGTTTTAGACCGCAGTAAAAGCGCGATAAATGAAAAGCGTACTAAGTCTTTTGAACAAAACGTAGAGATAGACGTTATGCTCACCTTTTCTGGTAAACCAAAAGGATATGAGATTCGCTCTGTAACTCCGGAACCTTCTTTAATTACGGTATATCAGCACCATTCTTTTATAGCTTTACCTGAGTTAGGATCGTTTGAGATGCGTCCTTTTGACGCAAGATCAGGCTGTTATCCGTTTAGTTATTCCGATTATTCTGCCGCCGTTAATGAGCCCATGCAGAAGATGTTTATTCGCAGACACCGCTTAGAGAAAAAAGACCCAAATGCATCAATGAGCGAAGCTGTAAAGCCACTGGTATATTACTTAGATAACGGAACTCCAGAACCCATACGCACCGCTCTTTTAGAAGGCGCTCGTTGGTGGAATGAAGCTTTTGAGGCCGCAGGTTACAAGGATGCTTATCGGGTAGAAATACTTCCTGATGGCGCAGACCCGCTAGATGTGCGTTACAACGTAATTCAATGGATTCACCGGTCAACTCGAGGATGGAGTTACGGATCTTCTATAGTTGACCCTAGAACTGGAGAAATTCTTAAAGGACACGTAAGCCTAGGCAGTCTGCGTATTCGACAAGATTATTTGATCGCCCAAGGCCTTTATCAAAAGCCTTTTGGAGTTCAAACAACAGCCGAAAAACAGTTATTGGATATGGCTTTGGCCCGTATCAGACAACTTTCTGCTCACGAGGTCGGGCATACACTGGGGTTTGCACACAATTTTGCTGCAAGCACAGTGAATCGAAACTCGGTTATGGATTATCCTCACATGTACGTGTTAGATGCTGAAGGAGATCAATTGAATTTTGATCAGGCCTATGAAACAGGAATAGGGCAGTGGGATAAGGTTTCTGTGGCTTATGCTTACAGTGACTTTTCGGCTTCTACTAATGAACGCGCTGCATTGAATGAGATTTTAGAAGGCGCCAATGCAATGGGATATCGCTACCTTACTGACAGCGATGCACGCCCTGTTTCTTCTGCAAGCGCTTCAGCTCATTTATGGGATAACGGAAGAGATATTACTTACGAATTACAGCGCCTTCTATCGTTACGGGAAAAGGTGATTAACCAATTTTCTTTAGATAATGTTGCAGCCCAGTCTAGTATGGCTGAGTTAGAAGACGTATTTGCCCCCGTATATTTTATGCATCGATACCAGACAGAAGCGGTGAGCAAACTTTTAGGAGGTATTCATTACAAACATGCCTATAAAGAAACCTATGAGCCTTGGTCTTTCGTTTCAAAAGAAGAACAATTATCTGCCTTAAATGCGGTATTACAGACACTATCTCCGTACACGCTGGCTATTCCGGAAGATAAACTTGCTCTTTTTGGTCCGCGCACGTATGGCTTTGACCGAACCAGAGAGTCGTTTAAATCAAAATTAGGAGTGGTCTTTGACCCGATTGCTGCTGCTGAAACAGCGACAGATTTGAGTTTAACTTATTTGTTTAATGCCGAGCGCGCCAATCGCATTGTATATCAATCTATGTTGGATGCCGAGCAACTCGGTTTTCCGGAATTTTTAAAAACGGTTTTAGACCATACTCTTCGCCAAAAACCACTGACAGGATTTAATGGATTGATTCAAGAGGTGATACATTTTACGGTGCTCAAAAGGTTAATGGAGTTAGCTTCTCACGACTCTGTATATCCACAGGTAACTGAAGCGGTAGTACTCGAAATGATGCGCACGCGCACCTTTTTAGGGGATCAACAAGTAGATCCAACAGCTATTTACATGCGTAAAGAGATCGATCGTTTTCTAGGTAATCCAAATGGGTATAAATCAGATTTAGAGGTTGTTGATATCCCAGACGGATCTCCAATAGGATGGAATTTTTCTTGTGGAATTCAATAAGGAGAATAGGCAGTAATGAGTGAACCTAGCGAAGTAATTCCGCCAATTGCGCCTAAGCGCCCTTTTAGTATAGAAAAGCACGGCCATACAAGGATTGATCCTTACTACTGGTTAGGAGACCGAGAATCTGCAGAAGTCTTAGATCTATTGCATAAAGAAAAGGCCTATTACGAGACAGCTACTGAATCCCAACAAGAACTTAAAGAAAAACTGTACAGTGAAATTCGCAGTCGCATAAAAGAAGAAGACCAGTCGCTTCCTGTCTTTAAGTATGGATATTGGTACGAATCACGATTTAAAGAAGGTCTTGAATACCCTATACATGTGCGCTACATCTCGGAGGCGCAAAAAGAACAAGCTGAAGTACTATTTGATGTTAATCAAATGGCAAAAGAGTATGACTATTATGACCTAAGAGGGGTTCGCGTTAGTTTTAATAATCGTTTTGCGCTCTTTGCAGAAGATACGGTTTCGCGCAGGCAGTATACGGTTAAAATCAAAGACCTTTCGGCAAACAAGATTCTGGAAGATAAGATAGAAAACACTACAGGATCTCCCTGCTGGAGCGCGGATAACCAAACTTTTTTTTATGTAAAGAAGGATCCTAACACACTTAGAGCCCATGCTGTGTATCGTCACATAATGGGAACGAATTCAAATGAAGATGTGTGCGTATTTCAGGAAGATGATGAGACCTTCAATGTGGGGGTTTATCTGTGTAAGAGCAGAGCTTATATCATTCTGGTTTCTGCTTCAACACTCACCACAGAATACCGCATACTCAAATCGGATGAACCTTTTGGCACCTTTCAAATATTTAGTCAAAGACAACGCGGTCTGGAATACAATATCGATCATTTTGGCGACCATTTCTATGTGCTTACCAATAAAGATGAGGCTACTAATTTTAAGTTAATGCGCACCTCTGTTGAGCAAACGGAATCTTCTCATTGGCAGGAGTTTATTCCGCATCGTTCTGAGGTTTTACTCGAAGATTTTGATTGTTTTAGCAGTTTTTTTGTTTTAGCAGAGCGGGAGAAAGGGCTTACTCGATTGCTCATTAAGAAGTGGGAAGGATCAGAAGCTTTTTATATTCCCATAGAGGGAGAAACGTATGTCTGCGATCTTTACGATAATCCCGATTTTGATACAGAGATTATCCGCTATTATGTCAATTCAATGACTATTCCGCCTAGTATTTATTCGATTGACCTAAATACAAAAGCCATTCACCTTTTAAAGCAACAAGAGGTCGTTGGTGGGTACGATCAGGCTCAATATGTTTCTTCTAGAATTTGGGTAGAAACCAAAGACGGTACAAAGATTCCCGTAAGCATGGTAAAGCACAAGCGAACCGGGCACAATGCACCTACACTTTTGTATGCCTATGGTTCTTATGGGCATACAATTGACCCCACTTTTTCGGTGTCACGCCTGTCGCTTTTAGATCGAGGGTTCGTTTTTGCTATAGCACATGTCCGGGGCTCTCAGTACTTGGGAAGGCCTTGGTACGATAACGGAAAAATGGAATTCAAACAAAATACCTTTAATGATTTTATCGCTGTTTCTAGCTATTTCATAGAATCGGGTATTTCGCATCAAAATAAACTTTTTGCCATGGGGGGGTCTGCCGGAGGCATGCTCATGGGGGTCATTGTTAATCAAGCTCCGGAACTTTATTGCGGAATCATAGCGGCCGTTCCGTTTGTAGATGTGGTAACTACGATGTTAGACGACAGTATTCCGCTAACCACAGGAGAATATGATGAGTGGGGAAATCCAAATATAGAATCAGACTACTTTACTATGCTAGCCTATTCTCCCTATGACAATGTACAAGCTAAAGCCTATCCGCATATATACATAAGCACCGGGTTTTACGATTCGCAGGTACAATATTGGGAACCGGCTAAATGGGCCCTTAAGCTTAGAGAATACAACACGGCGCCGACCGCTATTTTTTTAGATATTGATCTTTCGGTCGGACACGGCGGAGCATCAGGGCGATTTGAACAGATAAAAGAAATAGCTAAAGAATACGCCTTTATTATCGAACTAGCTGAAAATCAGTCTAATTAGAGTTTAATTATATTTGTCAAAATTTTTGGTTTGTTTCTACCCTTTAGAAAACGAAAAAAAGTTGAAGCGGCTCAGTCTTTCCTAGATCTTATAGGAAACACTCCGCTTTTAAAATTAAATCATTCCGCCACTCAAGTTCCTGGTGCGGTTTACGCCAAGTTGGAATGGTTTAATCCAGGCCAGTCTTCAAAAGACCGAATCGCGGTTCATATTATTGAAAACGCTGAAAAAAATGGACTTTTAAAACCGGGTTATACCATAGTGGAGACTACTTCGGGTAATACGGGTTTTAGTCTCGCCATGGCGAGTATGGTAAAAGGATATCGATGTATTCTTGCCGTAAGCTCAAAATCTTCTCAAGATAAAATAGATACCCTAAAGGCTATGGGTGCAGAAGTGCACATTTGCCCTGCACATGTATCTGCAGACGATCCTAGATCATACTATGAGGTGGCCAAGCGAATTCATCGAGAAACCCCCAATTCTATCTATATCAATCAATACTTCAACGCGCTTAATATAGAGGCTCATTACCTCTCTACGGGCCCTGAAATATGGAAGCAAACAGGCGGAACAATAACGCATCTAGTTGCCTGCAGCGGCACTGGGGGCACCATTTCAGGTGTTGCTCGATTTTTAAAGGAGCGCAATAAGGATATTAAAATTCTAGGTGTCGACGCCTACGGATCGGTCATAAAAAAGTACCATGAAACCGGCACGTTTGACGAGAAAGAGATTCATCCGTATCGCATTGAGGGATTAGGTAAAAATCTAATTCCTACTGCCACCGATTTTGAATCTATAGACCATTTTATTAAAGTAACAGACAAAGACGCGGCTTTAAGAGCACGCACTCTAGCTAAAGAAGAAGGAGTTTTTGCAGGCTATACCTCTGGGGCGGCAATTCAAGGGCTGCTGCAGTACAATGAATTGGGCTATTTTGATAGCAATAGCGTAGTGGTAGTGATATTGCCCGACCACGGTTCACGCTATTTGAGTAAAATCTACAATGACCGATGGATGCAAGACCAAGGTTTTACGGATCAGATTGCAGAAAAGGTGAGCGAACAAAGTCCTAAAGTGGATTAAGAATACCCTATTGTAACACGCACAGCATTTAAGTTTTAATCTTACTTTTGCGTGTACTTCTACACACATTGATTTTACATTTATGAGAGATTTATTCGATCGCATCATCGAAAATAAAGGTCCCTTAGGTAAGTGGGCCGCACATGCAGAAGGTTATTTCGTTTTCCCCAAATTAGAAGGACCCATTTCTAATAGAATGAAATTTAATGGGCGGGAAGTGATCACCTGGAGCATTAACGATTACTTAGGCCTAGCTAACCTTGAAGAGGTGAAAGAGGTAGATGCCGAGGCCGCTCGTACCTATGGTGCCGCTTATCCTATGGGTGCTCGAATGATGAGTGGTCATACCGACGCCCATGAATTACTTGAAAATCAGCTGGCAAATTTTGCAAATAAAGAATCGGCCTATTTACTAAACTTTGGCTATCAGGGTATCATGTCTACTATTGATGCCTTAGTGAGCAAAGATGATATTATTGTCTATGATGTAGATTGCCATGCGTGTATTATAGATGGGGTTCGTTTGCATTTAGGCAAACGCTTCACCTTTATGCACAACGATATTGAAAGTTTAGAAAAAAACCTTGAGCGTGCTACTAAACTTGCAGAACAGCAAAACGGAGGTATTTTAGTGATCTCAGAAGGAGTATTCGGAATGCGTGGAGAACAAGGCATTCTCAAAGAAATAGCTGCGCTTAAGAAGAAATATAATTTTAGATTCCTCGTAGACGATGCTCATGGCTTTGGTACGCTTGGTAAGACAGGAGCCGGAGCAGGTGAGGAGCAGGGCATTCAAGACGAAATAGATGTTTATTTTTCGACCTTTGCAAAGTCTTTAGCCGGAATAGGTGCATTTTTAGCTGCCGACAAAGAAATTATTGATTATCTAAAATACAATTTGCGTTCGCAGATGTTTGCCAAATCGCTTCCTATGATTTATGTCAAAGGGGTTTTAAAGCGCTTAGATATGCTGCGCACGCGTCCGGAGTTAAAGCAAAAGCTTTGGGAGAATGTTACCGCACTGCAAGAAGGATTAAAACAAAGAGGTTTCGATATTGGAACTACCACAAGTTGTGTTACCCCTGTGTATCTGAACGGGAGCATACCAGAGGCCATGGCGTTGGTAAAAGATCTTAGAGAAAACTACGGTATTTTCTGTTCTATTGTCGTTTACCCAGTCATTCCTAAAGGATTGATTCTACTGCGAATGATTCCTACGGCTACGCACACGCTAGAAGACATAGAAACAACATTGAACGCTTTTTCTTCGATTAGAGAGCGACTTGAAAATGGAACCTACAAGCGATTGTCTGCCGCCGTGGCGGCCGCTATGGAGCAGTAATAGATATGTCTTTTTTATAGGTTACTCTTCTTTGAGTAACTGTGGGGTAAAAATCTTTCCATAAGCGTTGAATGGCCAAGTTGTCTTCAAGCTCAGGAGTTCTGTGGCAGTTAACTATTCCGTACTGATCGTATTCTTTTTTTAGGGCAGCAAAGAGCAGCGCTGTAACCCCCTTGTTTTGGTAGTCTGGATGCACTCCAATCAGGTATAGTATTGCTGTTTTCGCGCGCCGTTTAGCTAATAATAGGTGAAGTATACCCCATGGAAATAATTTGCCATTAGCCTTTCTTAATGCTGTGGCAAATGAGGGCATAGTAATCGCAAAAGCAATCATTTTTTGCTCTTTATCAAAAACGAATTTTATGAATTCTGGATTGATGAAAGACAAGTATTTTGTCTTGAAATAAGCTTTTTGGCGATTACTAATAGGTACAAAAGAAGATAAGCTGGCATAAGTCTCATTGAAGAGATCAAACATTTGGTCAGCAACTGCAAGCACATCTGAAGTTTTGTGGTAATGCTTGGTTTGCAATTGATAACGCCTTCCAATAATAGTACTTGATTTTTCAAAAAACTTTGGGTCTGCATTCTTGAGTAAGAATTCGCTTTCGGAATAGCGCTTCTCTACCTTCATACCAAAAGCTTCATAATGCCTAGGATAATAATCGAAATTATACCAAGAAATCATAGTGCTTAAACGATCAAAACCTTCGGTTAGCACACCTACCTTATCCATATTTGAAAAGCCCACAGGGCCCTCAATAAATTCTAAATTATGTTCTTTAGCTAGTTGCGCAACCTTTTCTAACAACAGGGATGAAACGGCATAGTCATCTATAAAATCAAACCAACCAAAACGCATTTTTGGGAGTTTTTGTTGTTCTATTTCAGTAAAGTTTCGAATTGCTACTATGCGCCCCACTGTGAGGCTTCCCTTCTTTGCCAAGAAAAAACGCGCTTCAGCATGCTCAAATACAGGATTAATAGTGGGGTCGAAGAAATCTATTTCGTCGGATATAATCGGAGGAACCCAATACTTGTTACCTTTATAAAGATTAAAAGGAAACCGAACAAAATCTATAAGGTCACTCTTAGCGTGCAATTCTACAATAGAAATCATGGTTCTAAAGTACTTCAAAATTCAGGACTGTTTCGGGTAATAACTTAATATGATTCTACAGTTAATTCATTTTTTTAGCACACAAAAAAAACATTTTTGGGTGCTTTTTGGTTTTCTAACCTTATCGATCTTTCTGTTTTATCCAGTTATTCAAGGAAAAGCACTGTATCAATCAGACATTGCGCAGTATAAGGGAATGTCTCATTTCAGAGATCAGGCAAGAGAGAAGGGTGTAGAGGCCTATTGGACGCAATCGGCTTTCGGCGGAATGCCCACTTATCAATTGGGTGCTCATTATGCTTACAATATGCTGCGGTTCATAGATAAGGGTATTCGCTTTCTACCACGACCTACGGATTATGTTTTTCTTTATCTAGTTTCGGCTTACTTGCTTTTGTTACTAATTGGTATTGACTATCGAGCAGCTGCTCTAGGTGCCCTAGGTTTTGCGTTAGCCACTTACCACCTTATAATACTCGATGTTGGCCACAACGCAAAGGCGCATGCCATAGGCTATTTTCCTTTGGTTTTAGCTGCGGCCTATGGACTCTTTAGAAAGAAACAGTATCTGAGCTATATGCTAGCGTTTATTTTGTTTTTAGGCTTAGAGATTTACGCCAATCATTATCAAATGACCTATTACCTTTTTTTGTTAATGGGAATTCTATGGGTGGTTGAAGGGGTGAAGTCTTTAAGGGAACAGAATGCCTTACATTTTTTAAAACGAACAGGGCTTATTGCCTTAGCTGTTGTTTGGGCTATTGCCTTAAATGCTACTAGCTTATTTGCCACTAAAGAATATGCTGAATTTAGCACCCGAGGCACATCTAGTATTCAATTGGAGCCAGACGGTTCAACTAAGTTGCGAACCTCAGGTCTATCCCAAGAGTATATTACCCAATACAGTTATGGACTTAAAGAGTCTTTTAACCTTTTTATACCGCGTTTTGTAGGGGGTTCTAATGCCGAGCCATTAGGTGAAGATTCCTCACTTTTTGCTTTTCTAAGAGCAAATAATGTTCCACGAATAAGTGCGCTTGATTTTGTCGCTCGCGCTCCTTTATATTGGGGTAACCAGCCTATTGTTGCCGCCCCGGCCTATCTGGGTATGGTTATTATTGTTCTTGCTCTGGTAGGCTTCTTTTATCTAGAACGCAGGTGGCGTATTACAATGGCCTTTACGGTGTTATTTTTTCTCTCGCTCTCTTGGGGAAAGAATTTTATGGCTCTCACCGAATGGATGATTAATTACATGCCCTTGTACGATAAGTTTCGAGCAGTATCTTCTATTCAAGTGATACTTTCTTTAATTGCTCCTGTAATGGGATCTTATGGGGCTTATCGGTATTACACTAGTCCAAGCAAGTCGGTGCTTAAATCTACCTTTTTAACTGTTGGAGCGCTCTTTTCAACAGCTTTAACTATTGGTTTAATGGGCGGATTCTCTGGAGCCTCAGATGCCTTCTATGCCGAGAATTATTCTCAAGACTTTGTTCAGGCACTAATAGAAGATCGAAAGCACCTTTTTAATAAAGATGTCTTACGTTCGATTTTGTTTGCCTTATTGACCCTTTCTATGTTATGGTCTTACCAGCGATTCCATGTAAAAAAACTTCTTTTTCCTTTTTTAATTCTTCTAGTTATCAGTGATCTAGGCACCATAGCAAAGCGATATATTAGCACTGACGATTTTGTTAATTCGCGACTTGTAGCGATTCCCTTTAAAGCGAGCGCAGTCGATGCAGAGCTACTTAAAGACTCCACCTATTTTAAGGTGTTTAATTTAAATGAAGGGCTTAATGGGGCTCGAACCTCGTATTTTCACCATTCGCTAGGCGGCTACCATGCAGCAAAGCCGGCCTTTATCCAGAATATAACCGATTATTTAATCTACCGAGATCGCCCTGAGGTGCTAGATATGCTCAATGTAAAATATTTGATTACCACTGATCAGTCAGGAGAAGAATCTATTATGCCTTATACCTCGTCTTTAGGTTCAGCATGGTTTGTAGATTCTATTAAAGTCGCCGAAAATGAAGAAGATGCGCTTTTCGGATTAAAATCTTTAAACTTTAAAAGTGAAGCCTTAGTGCTCGGAAACCATCCTAATCTTGCAGCTGTTTATGAGGCAAATGAAAATGATTTCATTGAAGTCATAGAAGCTAAAGAAGGAGAGGTTACGTATGAATATGCCTTGGAAGCACCTAGGTTTGCAGTTTTCTCAGAATGGTTCTACACACCTAATCCTAAAGACTGGAAATTAGAAGTAGATGGCAAGCCAGTTTCTTTTTATCAAACGAATTACGCTCTAATGGGCACAGTCTTAGAGGCCGGAAACCATAAAGTGCGCTTATATTTTGACCCGCAAGTGGTAGCTCGTGCTGATCTATTTAGAATTCCTGCGCAGCTTTTGTTTGCTATTGCGTTGATTTTTATTCCCCTTTATGAATGGAGGCGCCCTTAAAAAATGTACTTATTATTACTTATTACTGGCCGCCTGCCGGAGGTCCGGGAGTTCAGCGCTGGGTAGGCTTAACCCGACACTTTGCGGCAAATGGTCTTAGGCCCATTGTGATTGTTCCTGAAAATGCGGCTTATCCTCAAATAGATCATACTCTAGAAAATGAATTGACCCAAGCACTAGAGCTTATTCGAGTGCCCATTTTAGAACCTATTCGATGGGCAAAATGGCTTGGATTTTCAAGAACCACACACTACGCTAAAGGGCTGCTTCCGAAACAACCAAAGGGGCTTGTTGAGCGCTTGCTATATGCCATTAGGGCACAGTTATTTGTGCCTGATTCGCGAATTTTTTGGGTAAGACCTCTTAAAAAGGTTTTAACAAAACTAATAGAGCAGCGCAATATTGAGGCAGTCATCACAACCGGTCCTCCACATAGTGTTCATTTAGCTGCTCTTAATTGCTTTAAACACCAGAAAGATAAATTGCCCAAATGGATAGCCGATTTCAGAGATCCGTGGGTAGAGATTGGCTATCATAAAACGCTAAGATTAAATACACGCTCGTTGAATCGACACAAGAACTTAGAGCAAGAAGTTATAGAGAACGCCAGTGTTGTACTCACCACTACTAAGTCTTTAGCCGATTATTACGCTGAAAAATACGGAGTAGAAACCGCATGCATTACCAATGGATTTTCTTCGTATTATGACGATACAAGGCTTACTAAAACCGAAGATTTTACCCTTTTGCACGTAGGTTCTTTATTTGAGCACAGAAATCCAATTGCTTTATGGAAAGCTATTGCAGAATTGAGAGCACAAGGTACTGAGGGGGCTGATCGCATAAAACTCATTTTCTTAGGAGAAGTATCCGAAGCCGTCAAAATTTCACTAGCCGAAAACGGGCTTTTAACATTGAGTAGTTTTGAGGGATATATTCCAAAAAAAGATCTCTCTCGTTTTGTAGATAAGTCTTCCTTGTTGCTGCTTTGTGAAGGAGACGATTCATCTTATGAGTTTGCAGTGCCCGGAAAGCTGTTTGAATACTTGTCTATGAAAGCCCCTTTGCTTGCTATAGGTCCCAAGCGATGGGAAGTATATGAGTTATTGGCCGATTTACAGGACACCCTAGTGGTTACGCACGAAGAAAAAGAGCTTATGAAAGAATTTGTCCAGACAACTTTACTTCAATTCATTGCTAAAAATATTCCTCTCAGAACAGCGCGCACGGTTAAAAAATTTGAACATCGCTATCTATGCCAACAATTAGTAACCATTATTGAGCGTATATGAGCGCTAGGCAAATTAGACTAAATGGACTATTTACTGCCTTTGGTTTTTTTCTAGGAGCGGTCAATGTACTTCTGCTGTATACACGGGTATTTAGTCCAGAGATTTACGGCATCATATCTTTTATTCTAGCCTCTGCCACCCTCTTATTTCCGCTAGTTTCTCTGGGAATGCAGCAAACGATTTTAAGGTATTACGATGGGGGCGATGAATTTCAACAAGAGCAAATAGTGCGCTTAAGTTTACAGCTGATAAGCTTTTTTTCATTTTTAGTTATAGTGGTGGTTGTTTTATTTGGTACTACTATAGCAACGGGCCTCAGCAGCGACCAAAAGGTTACCACTAAAGCGGTTTATGCTATTACTGCTGTGGGTATATTAATGGCCTATTTCGAGGTCTTTTTTGCTTTAGCCAAAGTCCATTTCAAAACCACTACTGGCGTTTTTCTGAAGGAGGTATTTCCGCGGTTAGGTATACTGTTAATACTTGGCTCTCATTTTATAATTCAACCACTCAAACTAGAATCTTTTCTTATAATGACCTGTCTTTTATATTTTTCTAGGGCACTGCTAATGGGAATTATGGCTTATACATTAAAACCCTTTGGGATACTGAAAATAGGAGCGTTGAACGCGTATAATCAACTATTAGGGTATAGCGGGTTAGTTGTTTTAGGAAGCGGTTTGAGTTTAGCCTTTTTAGAGATTGATAAGGTGATGCTTTACGCCTTGTCTTCTGCCTCCAATGTTGCTTTGTATACCGTTTTTGTTTTTATGGCCACGACCATAGCAATACCTCTCAGGTCTATACAACCGCTATATAACGCTGAATGCGCAGCGCTACAGCAACGACAAAAGGTCGATGAGTTAAGTAAGCTCGTTCAAAAAGCTATTTCTATAAGTAGCTATTACGGAGTGGTCATTTTAGGCGCGCTTCTAACTTTTCAACCCCTATTGCGCTCTTTTTTGCCCGTTGAGTACCACAGCGCCTTTATTATTTTTCCGCTACTATTGCTGTTAAAGCTCATCGATTCGAGCTTCACCCCAATAAATTCATTATTCTATTATTCGAAATTGTATAAAACCTATTTACTGTTTAGCCTAGGATTTTTGCTTTCAATGATTTTGCTTAACCTACTACTAATTCCGCTATACGGAATGTATGGCGCAGCCATAGCCACTAGCTTATCGGTTCTGCTGTTTGGCTTAGTTAAGGTATGGGCTTCATATAATCTGCTTGGCATAAAAACGCTTAAGACCAGCCACTTGCTTCCAGCGCTTTCTGCACTTGCCTTTATCGGGGTTGAATTTAGTATTCAAGTACCCTGGTTACATGTGGTACGATTTGTTTTGTTGGGCGCGCTTGTGCTTGTTTTTTGGCACAAGAAGGTCTTTTCTACAAGTTTTTTAGGCTAAAAATAGCTTTTCAGCTAAGTAGGGAGCAGTAACCGAATGTGGATCATTTGCCACTTCTTCAGGGGTTCCTGTGCTTAGTAGATATCCGCCCTCGGTTCCTCCAACTGGGCCTAATTCAATAACGTAATCAGCGCATTTGATCAAGTCGAGATGGTGTTCAATTAAAAGAATACTATGCCCATTTTCGATTAAGGCATCGAAAGCCTTCTTGAGAGTTTTTACATCTTCAAAATGCAATCCTGTTGTGGGTTCATCAAAAATGAATAGAGTAGGTGCGCTTTGTGATCCTTTAGAGAGAAAAGAGGCTAATTTGATACGCTGAGCTTCTCCTCCTGAAAGGGTAGAAGATGATTGGCCAAGTGTTACGTAACCTAAACCTACATCTTTTAAGGGCTGAAGCTTTTGTGCAAGTTTACTTTGCTGATGAGACTGAAAGAAATCGATCGCTTCGTCAATGGTTAGTTGTAAAATGTCGTAAATGGATTTTTCGTGAAAGCTAACCTCTAGAATTTCGTCTTTAAATCGCTTTCCTTTGCAGTCTTCGCAGCTAAGCACTACATCAGCCATAAATTGCATTTCAATGGTTACGGTGCCATCGCCTTTACAGGTTTCGCAACGACCCGCTTCTACATTAAACGAGAAATGTTTTGGTTGTAAACTAAACAACTTGCTCTGTTTTTGGCTGGCGTAGAGCGAACGAATATCGTCGTAGGCCTTGATATAAGTCACCGGATTAGAACGAGAAGACCTACCGATAGGGTTTTGGTCGACAAATTCTACGGCTTTTATTTTTCGAAGGTCGCCCTCTAAAGAATCAAGGTGCTTGAAGGGTCCTTGGTATCCGCCCAAATGATGCATTAAGCCCTGAAATATAATATCCCTCACCAATGTACTTTTACCGCTACCAGAAACCCCTGTAACGGCAGTGATACAATTTAATGGAATGGTGACCGAGATGTTTTTTAGATTATTTAAGCGAGCACCAGTAAAGGTAATAGCGTATTTAGATTTGATGCGTTTAGTGGGAATATCAATGTGTACCCGCCTGCTTAAATAACGTGCCGTTAAACTGTCTTGAAGCACGAAATCTTTAAATGATCCTTGACCCACAATATACCCCCCTAATGCTCCCGCTAAAGGGCCTATATCAATTATATGGTCTGCTTGCTTCATTATATCCTCGTCGTGTTCAACCACTATCACTGTATTACCCAAATCTCTCAAGGCCTTTAAAACACTGATAAGGTTTTCGGTGTCTTTAGAGTGAAGTCCAATACTAGGCTCGTCGAGTATGTACATAGACCCAACCAAACTGCTTCCTACAGAAGTAGCTAGATTAATGCGCTGACTTTCTCCACCTGAGAGCGTATTAGATTTTCGATTTAAAGTCAGGTACGATAAGCCAACGCGGTCGAGGTAATCCAAACGGGTTCGTATTTCTATCAAAATTCGTTTGGCCACAGACTCTTGGTAGGTATTTAACGAAATAGAGCTAAAGGTTTCTTTAAGGTCTTTAATCGATTTATGGAGCAGATCGGTTATGGCAAAGCCGTCAATCTTTACATAGGAGGCCTCTTTTCGAAGTCTAGAGCCCTTGCAGTTTGGACATGTTGATTTTCCTCTATAGCGCGAAAGCAATACGCGATTTTGAATTTTATAGGTCTTTTCTTCAATCTTTGCGAAGAAATCATAGATCCCTTTAAAGCCTGTGCCGCCATTCCAGACTTTTTCTTGCTCTTGCTCTGAGAGCAAGTGCCATGGTTTATGAATGGGAATAGCTTCTTTAG
Organism: Flavobacteriaceae bacterium; assembly: GCA_018402205.1. GTDB lineage: Bacteria > Bacteroidota > Bacteroidia > Flavobacteriales > Flavobacteriaceae > UBA3478. The sequence continues at coordinate 214,142 of JAGYIX010000003.1, read as the reverse complement.
TGGCGACTTCCATTAGACGCTCTTTGTATATAGAGAAGCGCTCACCATTCCATGGGGCGATGGCTCCTTCGTAAATACTTCTTCTGCTGTCTGGAATCACGAGTTCAGGGTCTACTCCAAGAATATCGCCATAACCCTCGCAACGTGCACAAGCACCAAATGGATTATTCGAATTAAATAGATGAATGCTGGGCTCATCAAAAAGTAATCCGTCTTTTTCAAAGCGATCATTAAAGACAGTCAATTCGTTGGTTTCAAGATTAAGAACCTCGCATTGCCCTCTGCCCTCATAAAACGCATTGTCTACAGCTGCTGAGAGTCGATTTACAAAATCTTCGTCTTCTTGCTTAATAACCACACGATCAACCACTAAGCTAAACGGTGCATTAAAATCGGGGCTAAGTTGATCTAGACGAAGAACTTCTGCATTGCAATAAATACGCGCAAATCCGGCTGCACTAAGTAACATGGCCTTGCTGTAAGGCTCTTGCTGTGGTTTTAAAACAATAGGTGAAAGTAATAAGAGTTTAGTCTGAGCTTCATGGCTTAAAATAAAGTCAACTACATCACTTACGGTATCACGTCTAACAACTTCATTGCTTATAGGGGAATAGGTTGTTCCTATGCGTGCAAATAAAAGTCTTAGATAATCGTATATCTCAGTACTTGACCCTACTGTAGATCTGGGGTTAGTGCTATTGACTTTTTGTTCTATAGCTATTGCCGGAGAGATACCGTAAATAGCATCTACATTGGGCTTATCAAGCTTTCCTAAAAATTGTCTCGCATAACTAGAGAGGCTTTCAACGTAACGTCGTTGACCTTCTGCATACAGGGTGTCAAAAGCCAATGAAGATTTACCGGAGCCCGATAACCCAGTAATCACTGTTAATTGATCTCGAGGTATACTTACATCGATATTTTTGAGATTGTGAAGTCGCGCCCCTTTGATATGTATGGCATCAGATTTCACCGGCGGCCCATCTTTTTGTTGTAAGCATCAATCACTGATTTACGCCCTATAGTTTGTGTAATAATATCGCTATCTAATGTCCACCCCCGGGCAGGAGAATACTCTCTTCCGTACCATATAATTTGAAGGTGAAGCGTATTCCATTTTTCTTTGGGGAATAAGCGCTTGGCATCGCGCTCAGTCTGAACCACGTTTTTACCCGATGAAAAACCCCAGCGATACATAAGGCGATGTATGTGAGTGTCAACAGGAAAAGCAGGTATGCCAAAGGCTTGAGAAACTACAACGCTAGCGGTTTTATGACCTACAGCAGGAAATTGCTCAAGTTCTTCAATAGTTTTGGGTACTTCGCCCTTATACTTTTCTACTAATATTCTGGATAGACCATAAATTCCTTTAGCTTTCATAGGGGAGAGGCCTACTGGTTTGATGATTTCCCGAATTTGTTGCTCGCTGAGTGAAAGCATATCGTATGGATTGTCAGCTATGGCAAAGAGTTTTGGGGTGATTTGATTGACGCGCACATCGGTGCTTTGGGCAGATAAGAGTACGGCTATCAAAAGCGTGTAAGGGTCTTTGTGGTCTAGAGGCACGGGAATCTCTGGGTATAGTTTTTCCAATGTATCTATACAGAAAGATACCTTTTCACTCTTTATCATTTTGTAACTTTAAAACAAAAATAGGTATGAATATGCTCAAAGTTGGAGATAAAGCTCCCGAATTTTCAGTAGTAGATGAATCTTCAAACCCGCGAACAAGTGAAGCGCTAAAAGGCAGCCCATATATTGTTTTCTTCTATCCCAGGGCAAGTACTCCAGGATGTACGGCTGAAGCATGTAGTTTACGAGATGGATATCTTCTGTTAAAGGATAAGGGGTATGAAATTTTTGGAGTTAGTGAAGATAATCCTAAGAAACAATTAGCCTTTAAAGAAAAGTATCAGTTTCAATACCCGCTGCTTGCAGATACTGAACATCAATTGATCAAGGGATTTGGTGTTTGGGGACCGAAAAAGTTTATGGGCAAAGAATACGATGGCTTACATCGAACCACATTTGTAATCAACGCAGAAGGCATTATCACTCATGTGATTGATAAGGTAAACACAAAAGATCACGCAAATCAATTACTGGAGCTGATTGGGTAAAATATTTTTATAGGGGAATGCATTATCGGCTACTTGGGTGTCTTTGAAGAGTTTTTTCTCTTTGATAATTTCGGCAATTCCTTCAGGAAGCATCTCTTCCCATCCTGGAGTTTCACTGGCAATCATTTGTAATACTTCTCTAGAAAAAATAGATAGATAAGATTCGTCGTAGTCTTGGATATCTTTTACCTTTTGATTGCGTTTAAAGAATTTATAAAGATCTTTCATCTGTTCGCTAACCATTAAGTTATCGCTATTGATGATTTCTCCAGTATTCGGATCTTTCATAGGGTACAAATAAACCAGTACATTTTTAAAAAACAATTTACCGAAAGCCTCTAGTATGCCACCGCTGAGATGGCGATAGTATTTATCGTCAAAAATATCCACAAGGCTGTTGACCCCCATGCTCAGAGCAATTTTACTCTTGGTATACTTATCGAAATACTCCACGAGCTTGTAATACTCCTTAAACTTAGAGATCATCACGATATGACCCAAAGACCCTAACAAATCGACTCGAGCAAGAAAATCATTCTCGTCTATATCTCCGTGCGCTTTTAAGTTCTCTAAGGTGATCTCAAAAATAATTTCGGTATTTGATTTAGTCACTTTTGTCGTATTGCAAAATAACTGCTGTGACTTATCGAGCATGTCGATATTGATCTTGGTGACTGGGCGAAAACTTCCTCTTAAGGCTAGAATATTCTTTTTATAAAGTAAAGCTGCAGGTAAAATATTATTGCCATCAGGCCCGAACATTACTGCCTCGGTCATATCGTTTTTAATGAGCTGAAGACTCATTAATCGATTGTCTACCTCTTTAAAGTGAGGCCCCGAGAAATTAATCATATCAATTTCTAAGGTGTCTTTGTCAATGTGGTCGTAAAGGTATCTGAGTAACTTGTTCGGCTGATGATTCTTGTAAAAAGCACCATAGATTAAATTGACCCCTACGATACCGCAGGTTTCTTGTTGAAGGCGTGCTTCAGTTTGCTTAAATCGCACGTGCAGCACTATGCGATTATATTCCTTTTGATCAGGCTCTAATTGAAATTGTATTCCCAGCCAGCCGTGCCCCTTGAAACGCTTAGAGAAGTCGATGGTTGCTACGGTATTAGCGTAAGTGAAAAAGCGATACTCAGGGTTATTAGATCGATCAATGCGCTCTTCGAGTAAATTCGTTTCATGTTGGAGCATTTTATTCAATCTTGATTCGGCCACGTAGCGTCCGTCTTCTTCTCGCCCGTAGACTGCGTCACTAAAAGACTTGTCGTAGGCACTCATCGCTTTTGCAATGGTTCCTGAGGCTCCTCCGGCTCTAAAAAAATGCCGCGCAGTTTCTTGACCCGCGCCAATTTCTGCGAAAGATCCGTAGATATTCTTATTGAGGTTTATGCGAAGGGTTTTGTCTTGAATAGAGGGTACTACTTCGTATTCCGTTTCTCTAAAAACAATTTTACTCATGGGTGCACTTCTAATACGTTAACAAAGGTAAGTGTTATGACCTCTTAAGTCTCAGCAAAACACCTATTTTTAACCTATAAATGAACTTAGCATTAACCTTTTTAGGCACGGGAACTTCTCAGGGTATACCCGTTATCGGAAGTGAACATCCTGTTTGCAAAAGCAGTGACCCAAAGGATCAAAGACTAAGAAGTTCGGTACTTCTTACTTGGCCAAAGGGTAAGCTGATCGTTGATTGTGGTCCAGACTTTAGGCAACAATTGCTTCGCAATCCTATTGACCGGCTAGATGCAATTCTTATTACCCATGAACACGCCGATCATACCATGGGGCTTGATGATATTCGTCCTTTCTTTTTTAGGCAAGGAGATATCCATTTTTATGCTACGTCTCGCGTTTTTAGCGCCTTGGCGAAACGCTTTGACTATATATTTGACAACTCTTTTACCTACCCTGGAATTCCTGAAATAACCGAGCATTTAATTGAACGAAATCAACCTTTTACGATAAATGACCTTTCGGTTTTGCCTATTGAAGTAGATCATGCAGGAATGCCAGTTACTGGATTTAGATTTGGAGACTTAGCTTATGTAACGGATATTAAAACCATTACCGAAGAGCAAATGTCTTTACTCATGAACTGTAAGGTTTTGGTGGTAAATGCGCTAAGAGAGGAGCCCCATCATTCACACCTTTCTTTAAATGAGGCTATAGAACTCTCCCGTACCCTAAAGGCTCAAAAAACTTATTTTACGCATATCAGTCATACACTTGGTTTTCATGAAGAGGTGCAACGAAAGCTTCCTGAGACTATGTTTTTGGCCTATGACCAATTAACCGTCACTCTTTAACTATGCTTAAACGTTCGATTTTTACCTATTTATTCGTATTTACTGCTCTTATTTTGCTCTATCAATTGGTTAACTCTAATCGAACCTTTACTGTGTTAATAACCAAAACACAACAGCAGAAGCGAGAGATAGATTCGTTAAATCGAACTATTGATTCTTTAAAGGTATTGATACCTAATCAGCGCTAGAGCTTTTCTATAAAGTGCAGCAGGTCTTTAAAGTTGTCGTAAGACACCGTATGCCCTGAGGGGTATTCGTGCCAAGACGCATCTAACCCTTGTTCTCTAAAAAAATGCATCGATTCGATCGCCCATGTAAAGGGAATTACCGCGTCCTCTTTTCCGTGCGAAATAAAAAATCGAGTGCTAGAGGGGTGGGGGATATTTTCAATAAGCAGTTCTTTGTTTAAGTAGCCGCTTAGACCGATAACCGCCTTAAAAAAATTTGGATAGTTAAGTGCCAAAGCCATACTTAAAATACTGCCCTGGCTAAAACCCATCAAAGCTAGTTGAGTTAGATTATGGGTATGTCGAAGTTCGTCAATGCTTGATTTAATAAGCTCTAAGGAGTCTCTAGCTTGCACTAAATCGTTGAATTTATTTTGATCTTCATCAAAATGGATGGCATACCAAGCATACTGGTCAGCAGCTAATGTTAAAGGGGCTTTAAAAGAGAAAATATGATAATCAAACGGTAGATGCGTAGCAAACTGAAAGAGGTCTTCTGCAGAGCTGCCATAACCGTGAATCAAAAATAAAGCTTTGCTACTTTGCTCTTTTGGTGCACGGTAGAGGTGTTCTAGAGACATAAATTAAGGTGCTGTAGAAAGTACTAATTGATTATTTGCAAAAATGCCTATGCCGCGATAAGAGAATGAAACGCCATGGAATAAATGAGTCTGAGGTTCTTTTTCGATAACTGTATGGTCAAGGGGTTTGTAAAAAGACAAATGTGCTTGACTTTGTTCTTTTATTTCAACATTTCCTAGTCCGTAGGTCTGGTAAGCCCGTTTTAGAAGATCTGAGGCCTCAACTGCTCCAAAGATGGAGCAAAGTGCCGGAAAAAGAGCCGAAAGCGTACGATTTCCAAAAGACGCCTCCGAAAATTCGGTGTCTTTTTCTTCTGAAGAAACATTTTGATGATCAGCCGTCACGTAATCGATTATCCCTGATTTTACAGCCTCTATAAGTGCTTTTCTGTGGGTAGAATCGGTTAAACCAGGAAGCGTTTTATAGCGAGAATCAAAATTTTGAAGAACTTCTTCATCAAAATAAAGCAGCCCAATGCTTACGCTACAACTCAGGTCTAGCCCCTCTTTTTTAGCTTGTTTAATAAGCGCTATAGATGCACGACTTGATATGCCGCATAAATGCAACTTTCCGCCGGCATAGCGCAATAGCGCAATACTTTGTTGCACGGCTAACTCTTCACTCAAGTCTGGTATAGCCTTAAGACCCAAACTGATAGTCGAAGCACTTTCTCTGACCTGGCCTCCTTTACTCAGTGAGGGGTCTTGACAAAATACAGCAAGCCTGCCACCAAAATTTTGACTGTATTGTAAAGCCAATTTCATTAGGTTAGCCTCAAGAATAGGTTTTTTATAATCGTAAAAGGCAAGTGCTCCTTGATCGAATAGATCGTACAACTCGGCAAGTTCTTCTCCTTTATTCTTTAGGGTTAAACACCCGAATGGATGTAAAGAAACCGGATGAGTAGAAAACCCTTTGTAAAAAGATAGTGCACTTCCACTGTCGGGGTGCGGAAGGGTGTTGCTCATTAGGCCAACAGAAGCCATGCCCATTAGGGCCGCTTCGTTTAAATCGTTCTCTAGTAAGCCCTTGTGCTCATATCCTGGCTGACTGAAGCTTACCTCTGGGTCAAACCAGCCGTAGGAGACATAGGTGCCATCAAGGGGTATCACGGAATCAGACGCCTCTATTTTTAATTGCTCTCCAATATGTGTAATGACTCCCTGACTAATACGAATATCTACAATCTTATTGTGAAGTGGGTGGGCTTTCTCGTGCAGGGTGACCGATTGTAGTAGCGTGTTCACGTTCAAAAAATAAATCCTACAAACTTACAAATTCATAAGCACCAATCCCAAAAAGTGCGAAATCGTATTTTACAGGGTCGTTAGAGTCTAATTTTCTAAGCACCTCATCTAGTTCTGCTAGGGCCTTTTGGTCATTTTGTTTTCTTTTTAATAGCCCTAGTGAACGAGCTACTCGGCCAGAATGCACATCTAGAGGGCAAGAAAGCTGAGAAGCAGATAGGTGCTTCCAAATTCCTAAATCAACGCCTTTTTTGGCATCTCTCACCATCCACCTCAAATACAGATTAAGTCTTTTGGCTGCGCTATTTTTAGAAATATCAGCCAAGTGCTTGCGACTTCGATAATGGTGCGGAGTTTGCAAAAAAAATGTGCGCAACGCACCTATTCCTTTATGAACACTGTCTGTTTGGCCAAAGAAAAGGTGCTCTAAGCTCTTGTGGTTCTTATAAAAGCGTTGAAGACTTGTGCAAAAAAAGATTAAATCATCAGCGTTAAAGGTTCTATGCACAAAACCTTTTGCTAGATCATTGATTTCTTTGGAAGAGGCATTAGAAATTACCGCATAGGGGTTTTGGTCTAGCCTATGAATGAGATTCTGCCCACTTTTAATAATAGCCGATCGGTTACCCCAAGCTATAGTGGCTATAAGTAAGCCTAAAATTTCTTGATCTAACGGATTAGTGAACTCATGAAGAAGACCAAGTGGATCAGAGTCCAAAAAAGTGGGAGTTTCATACTGCTCTGCCTTTTCATCGAGGAATGACTTAAGCTCAGCGCTACACCATTTTTCCATCTTGAAGCTTTAAAATACGATGAGCATTTTTGGCAAGCTCAGTGTTATGGGTAACGACAATAAATGCACACTTCAAAGTTTCGACTAATTCATGAAAAAGATCGTGGAGCTGTCGTGCGTTTGGACTATCTAGATTTCCACTAGGCTCATCGGCAAGAACAATTTTTGGATGGTTGATTAAAGCTCTAGCAACAGCTACTCTTTGTTGTTCTCCTCCAGATAGCGCTTGGGGTTTGTGCAACTTGCGTTGCGATAATCCGAGGCGATCTAAGAGGTAGAGCGCGTGCTCGTTGAGTTCTTTTGTCTCTTTTTTAGCAATCATACCTGGTAGAAGAACGTTTTCAAGGGCATTGAACTCGGTTAAAAGACCATGGTGTTGAAATACAAAACCTATAGAATGATTGCGAATTTTCGCTAATGAATTATCTGGCAAATGCAGTAAAGAGCGCTCTTCAAGCCAAAGGCCAGTCTGTGTATGTACATCGGGAGACTCTAAAGTTCCTAATATATTTAGCAATGTAGTTTTTCCTGCACCTGACGGGCCGGTAATGGCCACGATTTCTGCCGGCATCACCTCTAAACTAACGTCTTCTAAAATGCGCACATTTTGTTTTGTCTTAAATACATGTGACGCTTTTAGAACCATTAATGAACCGTTAACTTTGCACAAAGTACGAAAGAAAATGAACGGCAATCAAACCATTTATTTGGCGGGCGGATGCTTCTGGTGCACCGAGGCCGTCTTTTCTAAGGTAAAAGGGGTATTAGAGGTGCATTCTGGGTATGCAGGTGGTTTTGTTAAAAACCCTTGCTATCGCGAAGTGTGCAACGGAACCACAGGCCATGCAGAATGTGTAGAGGTAGTATTTGATACTTCAATCATTTCTTTAGAGATTATACTCGCCATATTCTTTGCAACTCATGATCCTACTACCTTGAATAGACAGGGTTATGATGTCGGAACCCAATACAGAAGTGCTATCTTTTTTACCGAAAATGGGCAGAAAGAAATGGTAGATTCTTTTATAAAGCAGCTTGAAGAAAAAGCTGTATTCGACTCAAAAATAGTAACCCAAATAAAGTCGTTTGAGGCCTTTTACAAAGCAGAACCCGAACACCATCAATACTATGAGAGAAATAGCAATGAGCGCTATTGCAGTATAGTGATCTCTCCAAAACTTAACCATTTAAAAGAACAGTTCTCTTCTTACCTCCTAAGCTAGGGGATCAAAAAGGGTGGACTGCAAATGACAAGGGTTTAGATTTTTACCCCTAAACGTCTGAGCATTTTTTTTTCGAAGTTCCAAAAGAACCTAAATTGACCAAAAAGGAATCCGAAGAACACAAGCAGCAGCTGGTAAAGTGGAAAAATGAGCCCAATTCTAAGCGGCCAATAGAGAAAGGGGTGTATGTTTTCTTTAGACAGAGAGAATAAATCCATAACAGGCCCAGCTAATTTCGATGACGCGCTCCCAGTAAGGCCAAAAACGATGAAAATCAGCGCCAATTGCAGGTTAGACTCAATGCCCCATTTTACTTTTAGGCGCAAAAAATAGTTAGGTTTAGACATGCGTATTTACTTCATCCAAGGCCTCGGTTAATCTCTTCACGCTATCCAAAGTCAGCGCATTGTACAATGAGGCCCTATATCCGCCAACCAATCTGTGGCCTTTCAGGCCGTGAATATCGTATTTATTACAATAGCTGTCAAAAAGTTCTGCATGAGAATTTTCAGAAATGGTAAAGGTAATATTCATTTGAGATCGGCTCGTCTTGTGCGCATATGGATGTATCCAATTATAGCGATCTAAAGTGTCATATAAGAGAGTAGCTTTCTTGGTGTTTTCGGTATAAATAGCCGCTAGCGTTTTAGATTTAAGCCATCTTAAATTGAGCAGACTGGCATAAATAGAAAACACAGTGGGCGTATTTAACATGCTATCGGCCTTTACATGCTCAGTATAATTTAAAATCTTAAACTTGTTCAGGGCATTTACCTTCTCTAAAAACGCACGTTTAATAACTACTATAGTTGTGCCTGCAGGTCCAATATTTTTTTGTGCTCCAGCATAAATAAGATCAAAGGCTGAGTAATCGCGAGAGGTTGAAAGAATATCAGAACTCATATCGGCAATAAGCGGAATATTAGTGCCTTTAGGGAACTGATGAAATTGGGTTCCGTAAATAGTATTGTTTGAAGTCAAGTGCAGGTAATCGTAATCTGCTTCAAGAGATTCTAGAGAAGGAATATGGGTAAAGCCTTCTTTTTTTGACGAAGCCACAATCTCTACTTTTCCGACCTTTTCGGCCTCACTAACTGCCTTTTGACTCCAAACCCCAGTATCTATATAGGCTGCCTTGGTCTTTAAAAAATTATAGGGAATCATAGCGAACTGTAGACTAGCTCCACCCTGAAGAAAAAGAGCGACATACTCCGATTCTTTTAAGCCCATTAGTTCAAGTAAAAGGCTTCTAGCTTCTTCTATAACCGCTTCAAATGCTTTAGAACGATGACTTATTTCAAGGATAGACAGGCCTTGATCTTGAAAATCAAGTACTGCTTTGGCTGATTCTTCAAACACCGACTGGGGCAAAATACAGGGCCCCGCACCAAAATTGAGTTTTTTCATCTATTACAGAGCTAATAAAAAATCTAAGGTATCAATTTGATCTGCATACTTATCTAAGCTTGGACGCTGAGATTCGCCAAAGCTAGTATATGATGGGCCCAAACCAACTGCGCATTGTATTTCTTGTTGGTGCGACAGAATCCAACTATCAGCCTCTTTGCGGTTAGTTACCCAATGAAAATGAATGACCCCAATAGGAGAACTTATAGACCTATTTTCGGAAAGAAGTACACCATTAGCGTCTATGAACGACTGGCCATTTAGTATAAACAAAGAACGATGGTAATCTACATTATTCATGTATTTGTTGTGGGCTAGTAGTTCAGTTTGTTGGTAAAATGTTTCTACGAGGCGATTCAGGTCGAAACCTTGTTCTATAATAAGATGAGTGACGTTTCGACACCCTAGGCCATAATAATCAAATACATCTTTGCACAAGAGCTCTAGATGGGCTTGTTCTAATGCGTTATTTACATAGGCAACACTGTTTCTATTGCGACGAATTATATGCGGATAAGAATTAAAGTAGTAGTCAAAATAGCGACTAGAATTTGTTGATCCTGTGGCGATTACCGCTTCAAAATTTGTAGTTGTATGGGGGACGAGTTCGAACCTTTCAGCAGCATGCTTATCTATTTTTTGAAGTTGCTTTATCATGAACCCTATGAGTACGCTGTCTTTTTGTGAGGATTTTATTACACTGATGTGACCCGATACGTAAGTGCAGAGTACATCGTGGAATCCGACCAAAGGAATATTGCCGGCCAAAATGAGAAGAACACGCTTAGGGTTGGTTTCTTTAATCGCATAAGAGATCATCCATTTACGGAGTGTTTCTTGGTTTAACTGCTCAGCCCAATAGCCTAAAGCTTGCCTCATAGAGTCGTGAGTAAACCACCGATTTTGGGCCATAGCTTCCTCTAAAATGGGAAGAAGCTGCTCAGAAGATTTATCCGTTGGCTTTAGTGCGCTGCTTAAGAATACCCCTAATTGGCTAAGACTTTGTATTCTTTGGAGTAATGAAGCGTTTGGCATTTGTTTATGAGTCAAGTCAGGAGTACTTTTGCAAAAGTAAAGAAAGACTATGGCAATCATTATTACAGACGAATGTATTAATTGCGGAGCTTGTGAGCCTGAATGTCCAAACACGGCTATTTATGAAGGAGCAGACTCCTGGAGGTATAGTGACGGCACCAGTTTAAACGGCACTATTGACTTGCTTTCTGGAAAAACCATCGATGCTGAAGCCGTGAATCAGGCTGTTAGTGATGAATTTTATTACATAGTGGCAGATAAATGTACCGAGTGTATGGGTTTTCATGAAGAACCTCAATGCGCCGCAGTATGCCCCGTAGATTGTTGTGTTCCAGACCCTAATCATGTCGAAACCGAAGAGCACTTGTTGGCTAAACAGCGGTTAATGCATCCTAAGCCTTAGTATTTTAAAGATGAAAGCAGGTATAGTTGGGTTACCCAATGTGGGCAAATCAACCCTATTCAATTGTTTGTCGAACGCCAAGGCGCAAAGTGCAAATTTTCCATTTTGTACCATTGAGCCTAATATCGGGGTGGTTAATGTTCCTGACCCAAGATTAAAGCAACTAGAAGCGCTTGTAGTGCCTGAAAGAGTGGTTCCGGCTACCGTTGATATTGTGGATATAGCTGGGTTAGTTAAAGGGGCTAGTAAAGGTGAGGGGCTAGGCAATCAATTTCTTGGTAATATTAGAGAAACAGATGCTATTTTACATGTGCTACGCTGCTTTGACAACGATAATATTGTGCACGTAGATGGCTCTGTTGATCCTATTAGAGACAAAGAGACCATTGATATTGAGCTGCAGTTAAAAGATTTAGAAACGGTTGAAAAACGCCTAGAAAAAGTGGCCAGGGCCGCCAAAATAGGCAACAAAGAGGCACAAAATGAAAAGGCCGTGCTCGATCAAGTAAGAGAATGCCTTTTACAAGGAAAATCGGTTCGTGCGTTTAAATTATCTGAAGAAGAAAGGTATAGCTTCATTGCTCCACTTCAGTTGATCACCGATAAACCAGTGCTTTATGTATGTAACGTAGACGAGGCTTCAGCTAGTTCATCAAACCCACATGTAGACCGGGTGAAAGAAATAGTAGCCGCAGAGAATGCACAGGTTCTCGTGCTCGCTGTTGCGCTTGAGGCCGATATTGCCGAGCTTGAAAGCTTTGAAGAGCGTCAACTGTTTTTGGAAGATGTAGGCTTAGATGAGCCCGGAGCGGCTAAACTTATTCGCAAGGCTTATGAACTACTTAAGCTAGAAACCTATTTCACGGCCGGAAAGAAAGAGGTACGTGCTTGGACTATTTCTGCCGGCAGTTCTGCACCTCAAGCAGCCGGTGTAATTCATACAGATTTTGAGAAAGGCTTTATTCGGGCAGAGGTAATAGCTTTTGACGATTATATTGCGCTTGGAAGCGAGCAAAAAGTTAAAGAAGCCGGAAAAATGCGCGTAGAAGGAAAAGAGTATATCGTCAAAGACGGAGATGTGATGCATTTTCGTTTCAATGTGTAAAACTTCACTTTCTATTGTTAATTACTTTCATCCACTGCCTTCCGATAAAAGGTCAGTGGTCAAGTATCTTGTACCCTAATTTTGATTGGATCACTTATTCATGACCGAAACGACCTATACAGAAGATAATATACGGTCTTTAGACTGGCGCGAGCATATTCGCCTAAGGCCAGGTATGTATATAGGAAAGTTAGGAGACGGATCGTCTGCAGATGACGGAATCTACATTCTGCTCAAGGAAATCATAGATAATAGTGTCGATGAATTCGTTATGGGTTCGGGTAAAACCATTGAAATTGCTCTTAACGAAAGGTATATGAGCGTAAGAGATTACGGCCGCGGAATACCTTTAGGAAAAGTGGTAGAGGTAGTATCAAAAATGAATACGGGCGGAAAATACGATACTCGAGCGTTTAAAAAATCAGTTGGACTAAACGGTGTGGGTGCCAAAGCAGTGAATGCGCTTTCAAGCCAATTCAAGGTATTCTCTTTTAGAGAGGGCAAGGTTAAAACCGCATTATTTGAGCAGGGTCTGTTAGTCGAAGAGTCAGAAGAAGAAAAGCAGCATAGAAACGGCACTTTGATCGAATTTACCCCAGATGCAGCGATTTTTAAGAATTACAGATTCAGAGACGAATATGTAGAGCGTATGCTCAAGAATTATGTTTTTCTAAACCCTGGCTTAACCATTGCTGTATAATGGCCAGAAGTTTTTCTCTGAAAATGGGTTAAAAGATCTTTTAGAGGATCAAAATTCTAGCGACGATTTTCTCTATCCTATCATCCATTTAAAAGGAGAGGATATTGAGGTTGCCCTTACTCACAGTAGATCGCAATACAGCGAGGAGTACCATTCTTTTGTCAACGGGCAGCACACAACTCAAGGAGGAACGCATCAATCTGCTTTTAGAGAGGCAATCGTGAAGACAATCAGAGATTTTTACGGTAAAAATTACGAACCTTCAGACGTGCGCAAATCGATTATTTCAGCTATAGCCATCAAAGTAATGGAGCCTGTGTTTGAAAGCCAAACCAAAACGAAATTGGGCTCTACCGATATGGGAGGAAAGTTGCCTACCGTGCGCTCTTATATTAACGATTTTGTAGGACATCACTTAGATAATTACCTACATCAACATCCAGAAACTGCAGAGGCTATTCAGCGCAAAATCATTCAAGCAGAGCGTGAGCGTAAAGAGCTTTCGGGCATACGTAAATTGGCAAAAGAACGTGCAAAAAGGCCAATTTGCACAATAAAAAATTACGCGATTGTCGTATTCATTTAACTGATCTTAAGAGCGATCGTAGATTAGAAAGTACCTTGTTCATTACCGAGGGTGATTCGGCATCGGGGTCTATTACAAAATCAAGAGATGTCAATACTCAAGCCGTATTCAGTCTAAGGGGTAAGCCATTGAATTCCTTTGGTATGACTAAGAAGATTGTATATGAAAATGAAGAATTTAATTTGCTTCAGTCGGCGCTTAACATTGAAGAATCTATGGAGGATTTGCGTTATAACAATATTGTTATAGCAACAGATGCTGACGTAGATGGCATGCACATTAGATTGCTTTTGATTACTTTCTTTTTACAATTCTTTCCAGAACTGATAAAAGAGAACCACCTATATATTTTGCAAACCCCTTTGTTTAGAGTACGGGACAAGAAGAAAACAATCTATTGTTATAGTGATCGCGAGCGCAAGGCAGCTATTGAAGAGTTAAGTGCAAGACCAGAGATTACACGATTTAAAGGCTTGGGAGAAATTTCTCCCGATGAGTTCAAGCACTTTATTGGCGAAGAAATTCGACTAGAACCCGTTCTGTTAGACCGCGCAATGAGCATTGATCAGCTGCTTGATTTTTACATGGGCAAGAATACCCCTGAACGTCAAGAATTTGTGATTGAAAATTTGAAGGTAGAATTAGATGTAATCCATGAGTGATGATGCTTTAGAACAGTTGTCAGGTACTCCCGAAGACTCAGGGCCAGAGCGCATGATTACCGTGACGGGCATGTACAAAGATTGGTTTTTGGACTATGCCTCTTATGTTATACTAGAACGGGCTGTTCCGGCTATTGAAGACGGATTTAAACCGGTTCAACGGCGCATCATGCATGCATTGAAAGAACTCGATGATGGTCGCTACAACAAGGTGGCTAACGTGGTTGGGCACAGTATGCAGTATCATCCGCACGGTGACGCGAGTATTGCCGATGCCATGGTGCAGATGGGGCAAAAAGAACTGCTTATTGACACACAGGGAAACTGGGGTAATATTTTAACAGGAGATAGTGCTGCGGCCTCAAGATATATCGAAGCGCGTTTGTCCAAATTTGCGCTCGAAGTAGTCTTTAGCCCTAAAGTAACGGAATGGCAACTCTCGTACGACGGCCGAAGAAAGGAGCCAATAAACCTACCAGTTAAATTCCCCATGTTACTGGCCCAAGGGGCAGAAGGTATCGCGGTAGGGCTTTCTACTAAAATTCTTCCTCACAATTTCATTGAGCTTATCGATGCAAGCATAGCACATTTAAATAACAAGCCGTTTACACTAGTTCCTGATTTTCCTACAGGAGGTCTTATCGATGTAGAAAATTATAACTACGGACTTAGAGGAGGACGTATCAGGGTGCGTGCTAAAATTGATATTCTCGACAAAGGCACATTAGTGGTAAGAGAAATACCTTTTGGCACAAACACCAGTACCCTTATTGAATCTATTCTTAAGGCGAATGAAAAAGGAAAAATTCGGGTAAAAAAGATCGAAGACAATACCGCCGCCAACGTAGAGATTTTAATTCACCTTCCACCAGGAATCTCTCCAGATAAAACAATAGACGCCCTATATGCCTTTACGAGTTGTGAGCAATCTATTGCCCCCCTTTCGTGTATTATTGAAGACAATAAGCCCATTTTTATTGACGTAAACACTATACTTAAGCGCTCTACAGAACGCACGGTTGAGTTACTCAAACAAGAGCTCGAAATTCGGTTGCACGAACTTGAAGAGCAGTGGCATTTTGCTTCTCTCGAACGCATTTTTATTGAGAAAAGAATCTATCGAGATATAGAAGATCAAGAAACCTGGGATGGCGTAATCAATGCCATTCGCTTGGGTTTAAACCCGCATATTAAGCACCTTAAGCGCGAACTTACCATTGACGATATTGAGAAACTTACAGAGATCAAGATAAAGCGAATCTCAAAGTTTGACTTGGACAAAGCTGCCGCACTAATTGAGGCGCTAGAAGAAGATATTGCAGAAGTGAAGAACCATTTAGAACATTTGGTTCCTTATGCCGTTAATTATTTCAAGGCGTTAAAAAAGAAATTTGGAGCTGGTAGAGAACGCAAATCGGAAATTAAGGTATTTGATGCGATCGAAGCTACCAAGGTGGTCATACGAAACCTGAAACTCTACATGAATAGAGAAGAAGGATTTATTGGAACTGGCCTTAAGAAAGACGAGTATGTTGCAGAATGCAGTGATATTGATGATGTTATCGTTTTTCTCCAAGATGGAACCATGATGGTCACCAAAGTGGATGCGAAGGTTTTCGTAGGAAAAGAGATTATATACGCTGGAGTCTTTAAGAAGAACGATCAGCGTATGGTTTATAATATGATCTATAAGCTTCCTAAATCAGGACCTTCTTATATAAAACGCTTTAACGTTACCGCGGTAACACGCGACAAAGCATACAGTTTGGTAGGGGATGCTCAGGGAGTTAGTGTTCTGCATTTTTCGGCGAATCCAAATGGAGAGGCTGAGGTGGTTACAGTGCTTTTAAGGCAATCGGGAAGCATAAAGAAACTTAAATGGGATGTAGATTTTTCTGAAGTTCTCATTAAGGGCAGGGCTTCTAAAGGAAATTTAGTAACCAAGTATCCCATTAAGCGCATCGAGTTTAAATCTTCAGGACGCAGCACTCTCAAACCTAGATCTATTTGGTTTGATGAGGTTACTGGGAGACTAAACACGGATGATCGAGGTAAGCATTTAGGTTATTTTAAACCCAATGACTTATTACTCATCGGAACTACAGAGGGTACGGTGAAAACCGTTGTTCCAGACCTGAGTTTGCAAATTCCTGAGTCTACAGTGCTCATTGAGAAATGGATTCCGCAAAAGCCAATATCTGTAATCTATTTTGACGCAGAACGCGAGCGCTATTTCATCAAGAGATTTCTAATCGAACAAGAGCACAAAGAAGAGATAGTCATTAGCGAGTCTAAAGGATCGGAGTTATTGCTTATGGTCTCCGATTACCGTCCGTCGTTAACGCTAGAATTTGTCAAACCACGTGGAAAAGAAGAGTTGCCTCCACAACTTGTCGATGTGGCTGATTTTATTTCTATAAAGGGGATAAAGGCTTTGGGCAATCAACTTACTACCCAAAAGATCAAACAGATTCACCTTCATGAACCCTTGCCTTTCACCATAAGTGAAGAGGTTGAAGAAAAGATACAATCATCAGAAAGTGAGGATACTACAGATACTAACGATGGATCGCTGCTACTATTTTAATCTTTTAGCGTAACCTTTTAGACGTTTGGCATCTTTCAGAATGCCATACTCAAAAGAATATCCGCTTTCATCGGTGCTCAAAATTTTAATGTAAACGGCTTGCTGCTCATTGAGAGATTTGGGATTTTTATTGCGCAATACAAATTCGCAGTCATTCACCCATTTAACCGCTGAAGTATCTGTCTTTCCTTGATAATAGTCAATTTCAAAATCTTCAAAACGATCAAAACGACTAACTAGTGTATCGCCCTCAACTACAGAAATGAATTCGAAAGATCCGGTTTTAACCTGAGCGCATTCGCGTTTTGGAGGGGAATAACAGCTATACGCTACAAAAAATAAGATTACTAGGGTTATTTTTGACTTCATGCTAAAGTATCTTCTGCAAATATAAGTGCTTAAAACCCTTTGAACCCCTGCTATACATGTTGAATCGAGAAACTGTTTTTCATTCGCGTTACCTTCCGCCGGAACTGTTGACAAAGGTTTTGCAAAAGTATGCGGTACTTGAAGTCATTGGAAAGTCTGTAAAGAATAGGCCTATTTACGCAGTAAAAGTTGGCAGTGGCTCAAAAAAAATACTGGCCTGGTCACAAATGCATGGGAATGAAAGTACCACCACACGTGGTTTGTTTGACTTTTTTATGCGCATAAACGAAGACACAAGCTTTTTACGTTCATTTAGCTTTGTGCTTTTATTTCAACTAAATCCTGATGGAGCTGAGGGGTATACCCGCCAAAATGCAAACGGGATCGATTTAAATCGTGACGCCGTCAAACAGACTCAACCCGAGACTCAGGCGTTTATGAAGGTATTGAGTGATTTTTCTCCGGATCTATGCTTGAATTTACACGATCAGCGCACTCGATTTACCGTTGGACGCACACAGCTAGAAGCGGCTATTTCGTTCTTAGCACCTGCCGCAGACGAGTATCGTAAGCTAACCGATTCACGATTGAGCTCTATGGCCTTAATTGCGCGGCTTTTTGAGTCTTTTCCTAAATCGGTGAAACAAAGGGTGGGAAGGTTTAATGATTCTTTTGACCGAAACTGTTTTGGAGATTTTTTAGCACATAAAGGCATTCCAACAATCCTCATAGAGGCAGGTCAATGGGGCACCGATTACGATCGTGTTATTACAAGACGATTGGTATATGAATCTCTTTTTGGTATCGCACAAGGTTTTTTAGGTCTAGAGAGCCTCTCCAAAAATATTTTAGTCAAGAGCTACAATAACATACCTGAAAACACGGAATTTGGTTATGATGAAGGACTTTATAACAAAGTAGAAAATACACTAACAGGGATTCGCTATAAAGAGCGCTTAGAGAATGGCACAGTGTTCTATGAGCCTGATGAATACCAACTGATTAACGAAGATAAGTCATGGAGCAACTTCCGATATCAAGTCATAGATGCACCCTCACTTTAATTTGACAGGCCGATTTAAAAATTGCTATTAGGGCGTTTGTTGAAAAATTCTTAGCTAATTTTGCAATTGGAAGAAAAATTAGCTGCAATAGGCATTAATCAATACTAAAAGTGTAATTATATGGCCAAGATTAAATTAGACGAAATCGATCACCAAATTCTTGATATGCTGATTGATAACACCAGAATTCCTTACACAGATATAGCTAAGAAGTTGTTGATTTCGGCCGGAACAGTACATGTTCGTGTTAAAAAAATGGAAGATGCTGAATTAATTCAAGGATCTTCACTCACCCTAGATTATGAAAAATTGGGGTATTCATTTATTGCATACATAGGTATTTTTTTAGAAAAAACACACCAAACCAAGTTTGTTTTGGAACGACTTGAGGAGATTCCTTTCGTGACTGTGGCGCACATTACCACCGGAAAGTTTAATATTTTTTGTAAGATTCGCGCACGCGACACAACACATGCGAAAAATATCATTTTTAAAATTGACGACATCGATGGAGTGAGTAGAACAGAAACGATGATTTCTATGGAAGAGTCGATCAATGACAAGAAGCGTTTAATGCATCGTATTTTTAACGATATGTAAGGGCATTATAAAAAACAAAGGCCTGATCTATGGCCTGATCTGTATAAGTAGCGTCGTATACAGCTTCTCCGATTTTAGTTAAGGCCACAAAGTTCACTGTATCTTTGTGGTTTTTTTTATCGTGTTTGATAAGCCCATAAATAGCTTCTTGATCGCTTCTTGAAAGAGAAGGAAGATGGTAATACTCCTTTAAAGTGTACGCGATTTCTTCTAGCGCTATTGTACTTAATTCTCCGAAATTAGACGAGAGAAAACTCTCGAGAATTATACCTGCGGCAATAGCCTCTCCGTGCAGCAAGGCGCCACTAGATCCTAGAAAATGAGTTTCTATAGCATGCCCCAGCGTATGACCGAAATTTAAAATTTTACGCATTCCCTTTTCTGTAGGATCTTGGGTAACTATATTGATCTTTATAGATACAGAGTCTGAAATTAATTTCTCGGGCTCGTGTACATGAGAAATGAGCGATTTCCAGTGATCGGCATTAGCAATTAATCCGTGCTTAAACATTTCACATACTCCGCTTTTAAACTGCCGTTGGTCTAATGTTTTAAGAAAATCCTGATGGATTAATGTGGCTATAGGCGAGGAGAAGAGCCCAATATGGTTTTTAAGTCCATCAAAATCAATTCCGGTTTTAGAGCCTGTTGAGGCATCTACCATTGCCAGTAAAGTGGTTGGTATATTTAAAAATTGTACGCCTCTTTTGTAACAGCTCGCTGCAAAAGCACCCATGTCGGTGAGTACGCCTCCGCCTAAAAGCAAGATGAGCGCTTTACGGTCTGCCTTGTGCGCAGTGAGCTCCTGCCAAATCGAGGCACAGCTAGAAATTGTTTTATACTCTTCACCAGAACGTATTTGAATCTCAATAAACTGCTTATGACCAAGCCATTCAGTTAGTAGAGGCAAACAGTGCTTGTTTGTATTCTCATCGGTAATTACAAAGAGCTGAGAAAAGTCGCGTTGGGCCTCCAACGAACCCAAATAGGATTCGGCGTCTTTGTTATAGAATAAAATGGGCTCTTGAATCATTGGCATAAAGATACATTCTCTACAATATTTCAATACTGAATTAAGGTATATTTGCCGAAAATTGCAGCTTTGAAATGAACGAAAAAGTGGATTTCCGAAACACAGAAGTAGCGTTCGCCTCTAAAACGAATGCAGAGCTACTAAAAGCACGGTTCTTATTTGAATTGTTGCGAAATAAACCTTTGGTAGCTTTTGGAAATAGTTTTGTTCAATGGGCTTTACATATAGGATTGCCTATTGAGTGGCTTATAAAATCTACAGTATTTAAGCATTTTTGCGGCGGAGTCACTCTAGATAGCTGTAAGCCATTAGTGGCTAGGCTAGAAGAGAGCGGTGTTAGTGCGATATTAGACTATTCAGTTGAAGGCCAAGACAGTGAAAGTCAATTTGATCAAAATGTGCAACTTATTCAAGAGGAGATAAACAATGCCTCTAAAAGTAAAAACATTGCGTTTGCCGTGTTTAAACCCACTTCTATAGGAAGGATTGAAGTTTTTGAGGCCGCTTCTACAGACCCCACATTTGCCTCACTAGAATTTGAGGCGATAAAAGGACGATATAAAGCTATTGGTCAAACTGCTGCAGCACTGAGTCAGCCTATTATGATTGATGCTGAGGAAAGTTGGATGCAGACATCGGCAGATGCATTAGCACTTGATCTAATGCGTGAATACAATATAAATAATGTACTGATATACAATACTTTTCAAATGTATCTTTCAGACCGTTTACAGAAACTAAAGGATTGCGCCAGAAGTGCTGAAGAAGAGGGATTTAAATTGGGAGCTAAACTAGTCAGAGGTGCCTACATGGAGAAAGAAAGAGAACGTGCCAGAAAGTTGGGATACACCTCGCCTGTATGCCCAACGAAAGAGGCAACGGATACCCTTTTTGATCAGGCAGTGGCCTTTGTTTTTGAAAACCCTGAATCTATTGCCGTTTTCGTGGGTACGCATAATGAGCAAAGCACCCTAAAGGCCGCGAATTTAGCCATAGAAAAGTATACAACTTTAGACCATGCAAATGTATGGTTTGGACAGTTACAAGGTATGAGCGATCAAATCACTTACAATATGGCTAGTGCTGGCGCGCGCGTAGCTAAATTAATTCCTTACGGTCCAGTTAAAGAGGTGCTTCCTTATCTTATTCGCAGGGCAGAAGAAAATACTTCTATTGCCGGTCAGACAGGACGAGAGCTAAGTTTACTGCGCAAAGAAATGAGCAGAAGAAAACATCAAACTACTGCTCAAAGTAAGTGAGGTAAGTATCGCATTTTTCGAAAATATAGCGCTGTGAATTATGTACGATCACATACCTTTTGCAAGGCTGCTGCCTAGGGGCACTTTCGGAAAATAGAATTTCCCCGTCGGTTAAAATCGTCTTTACTTTCAACGAATCTTCTACAGGCTTCAGAGGGGTATTTCGGAGCTCTTTTAGCACTCGACAGCTCGGTAAATAGCAAAATTCTATGCCCTTTCCGTCTGTTTTTTTGTCAATAACAAAATTTAAAAAAAATAGTCCGAGTACCAAGCCTATGGAATAAAATCCCAAACGCTTAAAAAACTGCGCATTAAAAATATTCAAATTAGATAGAGTTTTAGATCGTAATAATCAAATCCAAACCAGTCATTCAATGATGGTTTAGTAGCCTTGTTTTTATAGCAATACACTCCAGATGCTATGCTAGCCTCTTTAGCCAAAACATCTTCAATACGCGAGTGATAAGAAAGCTTTAGTACAAAAGGAGTGATTAGGGCGTTCAAGGCGTCCGTAGAGCTTCTGGGATATCGTGAAGGAATATTAGGCACGCCATAGTGAATAACCCCGTTGTATAGTGTAGTAGGACTGTCGTGAGTGGTTAATTCAGAGGTTTCAATGCACCCGCCACTATCTATGGAGATGTCTATGATTACAGATCCTTCTTGCATTTGATCTACCATAGCTTTGTTTACTACTACTGGAGCTCTTCGTTCTCCTGAAAGTGCCCCTATCACTACATCAGATTGTTTTAGAGCCTCGGCTAATGCAGTTTCGGCAATAAGTTGAGTAGAAAGATGAGGTGAGATATGTTGCTTAGCTAAGCGCAGCCTAGAGATATCGACGTCAAAAAGCTCTACGTTACTGCCTAAAGCCAAGGCTGTTTTTGCTGCCACAATCCCGGTGGTAGAAGCCCCTACAACCACAGTTTTTAAAGGTTTAACGCCACTAATATTTCCAAAAAGTATTCCCTTTGCTTTCCGAGAGGAGACTAGTAATTCTGCAGCTATAAGTATCGAACTTGTACCTGAGATTTCTCCCAAGCTTTCTACAAACGGATATCCCCCATGGCCATCTTCAATGTATTCTAGGGCTATGGCAGTTATATTTTTTTTGAGTAACTGCTCAAAGAAAGACCGCCTTCGTGTTTTAATCTGTAAGGCCGACACTAAAAGGGCTCCATTGCGCATGCGCTTTATTTCTTCTTCAGACGGAGGATCAACTTTTACCAAAACGGCAGCAGCGTATAATTCTTTTACATCAGCAGTGACTATGGCTCCTGCCTCGGCGTAAAGTTGATCGGGGTAACCTGCTTCGTCGCCAAGATGAGATTCTACCAAAACTGTATGCTGGTTAGAAACTAAAACAGCTACTCCTGCAGGAGAAATAGGTGCCCGACGTTCTTGTAGCGATGAGGCTTTTGCAAACGAAATGAGCAAACGACTATCTGAGCGAGTAATGGCTAGCTTTTCTTCTTGAGGCAAAAGCTCTTCTCTAGAAAATGGGGAGTGACTCATGAATCAAAGTAGATGTTAAAGGTGCTTAATATCATGAATATAAGGTAACTGTTCGTTCATTTTCGGCCGATTCATGAATAAAAAGACAATGATATTTTGAAGGTTGAAAACCGAAGAGATGTTCTGGCCATTCTATAAAAATATAGGCAGGCGATTGAAAATACGAATCAAAACCTAATTCATCTAGCTCAGCTTTAGATTCGATGCGGTATAAATCAAAATGAAAAATTGCACCACCGTTAGTGGTTGCATATTCATTAACAATAGAAAAAGTAGGACTAGAAACGGTATCGCTGCTATTCAAATGCGCAACTAAAGCTTTAATTAGAGTTGTTTTTCCCGATCCCATTTCTCCAGAAATTAGCAGAACCTTATGGGTGAGTGCGGCACAAATAGAATGGACCGCCTCTTCGATTTCATTTAGGGTGAAAACGAATGTTTTAGGCTTGTCATCTAATTGGGTTTCTAACATATTCTGCAGATCTTTACCTTCCAAAGTATAAAGATAGTGCGGTTATCGAAAAAGCTGAAAGTAATCAATGATCCGGTGTACAATTCGGTCAGTATTCCCAGTGACCTTTTGTTTGACGTGATTAGTCATCCTTATTTTCAGCGATTGAGGCGTATAACACAAATGGGATTATCTTATTTGGTATATCCTGGAGCCCACCACACCCGTTTTCACCACGCTCTTGGGGCAATGCACTTGATGCAAAAGGCAATTGCAGTTTTAAAATCTAAAGGGGTGTTGTTTACAGATAAAGAAGAAGAGGGATTATTACTGGCTATTTTATTGCACGACATTGGTCATGGCCCATTCTCTCATGCCCTAGAATACAAATTAGTTGCTGTGCATCATGAAGAGCTTACCTTGGCATACATGCGGATGTTAAATGACGAGTTTGACCAACGGTTAGATACGGCTATTGCTATTTTTAAGGGAGAATACCCTAGAATATTCTTTAATCAATTAGTTTCTAGTCAGTTAGATATAGATCGTCTGGACTATCTAAAGCGTGATAGTTTTTATGCAGGGGTCACCGAGGGCAATATCAACTCAGAACGGCTAATTAATACCTTCGCGGTGGTCGATGATCATCTAGTTATTGAAGAAAAAGCCATTTACTCTGTAGAGAAGTTTTTAATGGCCAGGCGCTTTATGTATTGGCAAGTGTATTTACATAAAACAAGTATCGTTGCCGAGCTCATGCTTTCAAAAGCTATAGAGCGGGCCAGTGAACTGGTTCAAAGAGGAAGTGACTTAGCTGTCGATGAATCTTTACGGTCATTTATTACCCTAAAGAATATAAAATCTATCGAGCCGCAACAACTCAAAAAAGATACCCTCGACGCATTTGCTCGTCTAGATGATATTGATATTCTTGGGGCCTTAAAAATGTGGGGGTCGGCTAACGATAAAATACTTTCATTTCTAAGCTCATCTATTTTAAATCGATCGCTTTTGGAGGTTCAATTTAGCGAACAGCCTATTTCTTCTGAGATTTTAGAGAATACCTATGAACAGGTAGCCAAGCGATTTAAAATAGATAGCGACGATGCCTCTTATTTAGTGTATCACGGTACTTTGTGGAACCGCGCATACGATGCATCTAAAGAGCCCATACGCATTCTATTTAGAGATGGTAGTGTAGAAGATTTTATAAAGGCAAGCAAGTATTTAGGTACACCTGCATTTTTAGCTATTCACGAAAAGAACTACATCTGCGCTCCCTTACTGTAAACATTAGAATTGTTTAACTTTGTTTCTTATGAATTTCAAGGTTACTCAAATAGCGGAATGGATAGGCGCAACGGTAGAAGGAGATCCCTCTGTAGAAATAGATCATTTTTCGTCTATTGAAAAAGGGAAAATCAGAGGTCTGTCCTTTTTAGCTAATCCTAAATATGAGAATCACCTCTATACTACCGCCGCTTCAGCTATAATTATAAGTCAGTCGCTACAGCTAAAACAAAAGGTAAATGCTGTATTGCTAAGGGTTAAAGATCCGTACGCTAGCTTTACCGTTTTGCTTACTTTATACGAAAAAATGATTCGGCCCTCGTATACTGGAATCAGCGATCAGGCATTTATTCATGCTGAGGCTAAAGTTGATTCAAGTTGTTATATCGCTTTTGGTTCGTATATATCTAAAGGAGCTCATATTGAGGCCGGTGTCGAGATTCATCCACATGTATTCATCGGCGAAGGGGTGCATATAGAAAAAGGAAGTATTGTGTATGCAGGCGCTAAAATTTATGACCGTTCTTTATTGGGTAAAGAAGTGATTGTTCAGCCCAACGCTGTAGTGGGTTCTGACGGCTTTGGTTTTGCCCCGGATAGTGAAGGCGTGTATTCAAAAATACCTCAACTGGGTAATGTAATCGTAAAAGATAAGGTTGAAATTGGCGCGTGTTGTACAATCGATAGAGCTACTTTCGGAAGTACGATTATCGAAGAGGGTGTGAAACTAGATAATCATGTGCATGTTGCTCACAATGCAACTATAGGCGCACATTCAGCTATTGCAGCACTAACGGCAATTGGAGGGTCTACCAAAATTGGAAAGAGGGCTTTGATTGGCGGACAAGTAGGTATTATAGGGCATTTGGTTATTGGAGACGACGTCAAGGTTCAAGCGCAGTCAGGAATAGCGCGTAACGTAAGTGATCAAGAAAAACTTCAGGGTACACCAGCTTTAGAGTACATGAATTTCAATAAATCTTATGTGCTATTTAAGCATTTAGGAAAACTTGAAGAACGGGTAAAAGAATTAGAAAAACACTTAAAACTTGGCAACTTGTGAAGCAAAAAACGCTTGCTAAATCTGTATCGCTATCGGGTATCGGTTTGCATACTGGAAAAAAGGTGACGCTTACCTTTCTTCCGGCAAACCCTAATACGGGCTTTGTATTTAAACGAGTAGATCTGCCTGGCGAACCCGAAATTCCTGCACTAACAAAATACGTAACTCGCACTCAAAGAAGTACTGTACTTGAAAAAGATGGGGTTGAGGTGCACACTTCAGAACATGTTCTAGCTGCTTTAACTGGTCTTGACTACGACAATGCCATTATAGAGATAAACGCTAGTGAACCTCCGATTATGGATGGATCAGCTATAGCCTTTGTTCATGCATTACAGGAGGCTGGAATTAAAGAACAAGAAGAAGAGCGCGACGTCTACGAGGTGGTAGAACCCATTCACTTTAAAGATGAAAAAACTGGAAGCGAAATCATTGTGCTTCCTGCAGAGCAGTATGAGCTATCGGTTTTAGTAGATTTTGGAACTAATGTCTTAGGAACCCAAAACGCAACACTCAACCACCTAGGAGATTTTGCTCGCGATATTGCAGACGCACGTACTTTTAGTTTTTTGCACGAAATAGAAACTCTTTTAGATAACGGGCTCATTAAGGGAGGAGATCTAAACAACGCTATTGTTTATGTAGATAAAGATCTGTCTGAATCTACCATGAGCAAACTTAAAAAAGCGTTTAATCGCGATGATATAGAAGTAACGCCCAATGGAATTTTAAATAACCTAGAGTTAAAGTATTCTAATGAAGCTGCTCGTCATAAATTATTAGACGTAATAGGCGACTTGTCATTAGTCGGAACACGATTTAAAGGCCGAATAATTGCCTGTAAACCTGGCCATTACGTGAATACAGAGTTTGCAAAATTAATGCATCGAAAAATCAAAGAAGAAAGGCGAAAAGGAGTTCCGAGAATCGATATTTACGCGGAGCCGCTCATGGACACAATGAAGATCATGGAAATGCTTCCGCACCGTCCACCGTTTTTGTTAATTGATAAAATTTTAGAGCTCAGTGGCACCCATGTGGTGGGACTCAAGAATGTAACGATGAATGAATCTTATTTTATCGGTCATTTTCCAGGAGCTCCAGTGATGCCCGGAGTTTTACAGGTAGAGGCCATGGCTCAAACCGGAGGCATATTGGTACTGAGCACGGTTCCCGACCCAGAGAACTATTTGACCTTTTTTATGAAAATGGATAATGTTCGTTTCAAACACCAGGTGAACCCTGGAGACACCTTAATTTTTAATTGTGAATTAATTACCCCCATTAGACGCGGAATTTGCCATATGAGAGCCACAGCATTTGTGGGTGAACGCCTTGTCTCAGAGGCTGAACTCATGGCGCAAATTGTTAAAACCAAATAGATTTAGTTATGAATCAGCCATTAGCCTATGTGCATCCGGGGGCTAAAATCGCTAAAAATGTAGTGATCGAACCCTTTGCGATGATTCATAACAACGTAGAAATTGGAGAAGGAACTTGGATAGGTTCAAACGTCACCATCATGGAAGGTGCTCGAATTGGAAAGAACTGCACTATTTTTCCTGGTTCAGTGATTTCTGCTCCGCCTCAAGATCTCAAGTACAGTGGAGAAGATACTACAGTAGAGATAGGTGATTTCACTACTATTAGGGAGTGTGTAACGATTAATAGGGGTACTACTGATCGCTATAAAACCGTAGTAGGTTCGCATTGCTTAATTATGGCTTACTGTCATATTGCCCACGATTGCGTTGTTTCAGACGGATGCATATTTAGTAACAACTCTACACTGGCCGGCCATGTTTATGTAGGAAAAAATGTAGTCATGGCAGGCATGGTAGCAGTGCATCAATTTGTTTCTATAGGACCATATTCATTTGTTACCGGAGGAGCCTTAGTGCGTAAAGATGTTCCTCCTTATGTGAAAGCTGCAAGAGAGCCCTTGTCTTTTGTTGGCGTAAACTCTGTTGGTTTAAGAAGAAAAGGGTTTACCACTGAGAAGGTGAAAGAGATACAAGACATTTATCGCATATTATATCAGAAAAACTATAATAATACTCAAGCTGTTCAAATCATTGAAGCCGAGATGGAGGCTACCGATGAACGCGATGTAATATTGGAATTTATACGCACTTCAAAGCGCGGAATTATGAAAGGTTACTTTAATCACTCCTAACTATGGCAAGCACCTCTGACATCCGTAAAGGATTATGTATTCGTTACAATAATGATATCTATAAAATCATTGAATTTCTGCACGTAAAACCAGGAAAAGGACCAGCCTTTGTGCGCACCAAGCTCAGAAGCGTAACCAATGGTAAAGTGCTAGACAACACTTTCTCTGCCGGGCACAAGATTGAAGACGTGCGCGTTGAAACGCGTAATTTCCAATTTTTATATGCCGAGGGAGATACGTTTCATTTTATGAACACCGAAGATTACGATCAGATGGGGTTTCAACGCTCTTTACTAGACGCTTCAGATTTACTTAAAGAAGGTGAAGTAGTATCCGTATTGTTTAGCGCCGAAGACAACATGCCATTGAGTATTGAGATGCCGGCGAGTGTGGTGTTACAGGTAGCCTCATCAGAGCCTGGAGTAAAAGGTAATACCGCAACAAATGCTACTAAACCGGCTATTCTCGAAACGGGTGCTCGTATAAACGTTCCGCTTTTTATAAACGAAGGAGATAAGATCAAGGTAGATACCGAAAAAGGCACTTACATCGAACGCGTTAAAGACTCTTAATCATATCCTAAATCCGATGTTACTCCGTATTTTTGCATCAAATTTAATTTAGCATTATGAGTGTACTCGTTAATAAAGATTCTAGAATAATTGTGCAAGGTTTTACCGGAACTGAAGGTACATTTCACGCCGAACAGATGATCGCCTATGGATCTCCAGTAGTTGGAGGAGTTACTCCTGGAAAAGGAGGGCAAAAGCATCTTGACCGGCCTGTATTCAATACTGTTCGTGAGGCCGTAGAATCTACTAAAGCAGACACCTCTATTATTTTTGTTCCTCCCGCCTTTGCCGCTGATGCCATTATGGAAGCAGCAAATGCCGGAATAAAGGTTATTATTACGATCACCGAAGGTATACCGGTTGCTGATATGGTCAAGGTTTATGATTATATTAAAGGATACGATTGCCGAATGATTGGACCTAATTGCCCTGGAGTAATAACTCCCGATGAGGCCAAAGTGGGAATTATGCCCGGTTTTGTTTTTAAAAAGGGTCGTGTTGGTGTGGTTTCGAAGTCAGGCACACTTACTTACGAGGCAGCCGATCAGGTGGTACGTCAAGGACTAGGTATATCTACAGCTATTGGAATAGGTGGAGATCCTATAATAGGAACGACCACAAAAGAAGCACTGGAATTATTAATGAACGACGAACAAACCGATGCTGTAGTTATGATAGGGGAAATTGGTGGTCAATTAGAGTCAGATGCAGCCTATTGGTACAAGAACAGTGGAATTAAAAAACCCATCATTGGTTTTATAGCTGGCGAAACTGCTCCGGCTGGACGCACAATGGGTCATGCAGGGGCGATAGTAGGAGGAAGTGACGATACAGCGCAGGCCAAAAAGCGAATTATGCGCGAATGCGGAATTCATGTGGTTGATTCTCCAGCATTAATAGGAGAAAGGGTTAAAGAAGTCTTATCTTAAGGAAAATAGATGCTTTTAAAAGACAAGATTGTGGTTATTACCGGCGCCAGTAGAGGTATAGGTAAGGGAATTGCGGAGGTTTTTGCACGTGAGGGAGCCCATGTGGCATTTACATATAGTTCAAGTGAAGCCCCGGCAAAGCAACTAGAAACAGAGCTGAAGAAATACGGTAATAAGATCAAAGCTTTTAAAAGCGATGCATCGAATTTTACAGATTGTGAACAATTAGCGGAAGCCATTGCTCAAGATTTTGGCCAAGTAGATGTGCTCATTAATAATGCAGGTATTACCAAAGACAACTTGCTTATGCGCATGACTGAAGCTGATTTTGATGATGTTATTCGTGTAAATTTAAAGTCTGTGTTTAATATGACAAAAGCTTTTCAGCGCGGTTTTCTAAAGCAGCGCTCAGGCTCTATTATTAATATTAGTTCTATTGTTGGAGTTAAGGGCAATGCAGGTCAGGCTAATTATGCTGCATCTAAGGCTGGTATTATTGGTTTTACCAAGTCAATAGCCTTAGAGCTTGGATCGAGAAATATCCGATCCAATGCGATCGCACCCGGTTTTATTGAAACCGAAATGACCGATCGTTTAGACGAGGCCGTTGTTCAACAGTGGAGAGATGGTATTCCTTTGAAACGAGGAGGAACCGTCGAAGATGTTGCCAACGCTTGCTTATTTTTCGCATCAGATTTATCGTCTTATGTGACAGGTCAGGTATTGTTGGTAGATGGAGGAATGTTAACTTAAAAAAATAATGCTATGGAAAGATTACCTAAATATTTATTACCTGGATTACTCGGATTTTTTGTCTTGGTAATTCTAATTTCTAAATCTGCTATTACCATTGGATCTGGACAGGCAGGCGTATTGTACAAAACTTTTGGCGGAGGGGTAGTTACTGACGAAGCACCACTAGGAGAGGGTTTTCATGTTGTAGCCCCATGGAACCGCGTATTTATTTACGAAGTGCGTCAGCAAGAGTTATTTGAGAAAATGAAGGTTCTTTCCTCAAACGGACTTGAAATTCAAATTGATGCCTCTGCCTGGTTTCAACCTACTTTTGAGTCACTAGGAAAGTTGCATCAAGAAAAGAGCGAGCAGTATGTGAATCGTATTTTGCTTCCGGCTATTCGGTCTGCAGCACGCAGCGTGGTTGGTAGATACACTCCAGAGCAACTATATTCGTCTAAACGTGACGCTATTCAGCAAGAAATATTTGCCGAGACCAAAATATATGTAGAAGACCAGTATATACAGTTAAATGAAATATTGGTTAGAGATGTCACCCTGCCACCTACTATACGAGAGGCTATTGAAAAGAAATTAAAGCAAGAACAAGAGACATTAGAATATGAATTTAGGCTGGTAACTGCTGATAAAGAAGCCCAGCGTCAACGCATTGAGGCAAGGGGAAAGGCTGATGCAAATCTTATTTTAAGTGCATCACTAACCGATAAAATCCTACAAGACAAAGGTATAGATGCCACTATTAAGCTTTCAGAATCACCCAATAGCAAGATTGTTATAGTTGGTTCTGGCGAAAGTGGCCTGCCCTTAATTTTAGGTAATAATTAATCTTTTATAAATCGAAATAGAAGTTTAAATTTGCAGCATGTTTATGATTCACGCACATCATCATTTTTTTTACTGCGCTCAGGCGAGTTAATGGTGTTGTTTTTGATATTCACTAAAGGCCCGTTTGAGTTTCTCATTCGGGCCTTAATTTTTTAAGGCATGAAAGAACGATTAAAAATTGCGATTCAGAAGTCAGGCAGGCTTCACGAAGATTCGATCTCCCTGCTCAAAGAGGCGGGTATTTCTTTGTTTAATGGTAAAGATCAACTAAAGGTACAGTCTCATACCTATCCCTTAGAGGTCTACTACCTCAGAAACGGAGATATTCCAAATTATTTGAAAGACGGGGTTGTAGACCTTGCCATTATTGGTGAAAATTTACTCCTAGAAAAAGGCGATCACATTCCCGTTATTGAGCAATTAGGCTTTTCAAAATGCAGGGTTTCTATTGCGGTACCTAAGGGCACACGTTACGAATCTATAAATGATTTAAGTCAAAAGCGAATTGCTACTTCTTACCCCAATACCGTTCAGCGATTTCTAATTGAAAAGGGCATAAAAGCAGACATTCATGTCATCAACGGTTCTGTTGAAATAGCGCCTAATATTGGATTGTCTGATGCAGTATGTGATATAGTTAGTAGCGGAAGTACCTTGTTTAAAAACAATCTTAAAGAAGTAGAAGTACTTCTTAAAAGTCAGGCCGTTTTGGCCCTTTCGCCTGTAGTTGATTCTGAAGATGAACGAGTAGCTGATTTCTTATTTAGATTACGAGGCGTACTAAGAGCCAGAGGTCATAAATACGTTTTAATGAATGTGCCAAAAGATCGTTTAGAAGCTGTAATTAGGCTTCTTCCGGGCATGCGAAGCCCTAGTGTGCTTCCATTGGCCAACGAAAACTGGGTTTCTGTGCACACGGTAATTGAAGAACATACCTTTTGGGAGGTTATTGAACAGCTAAAAGAAAATGGCGCCGAGGGTATTTTAGTTAGTAGTATCGAGAAAATGTTTTTATGATGAAGCGATTTACTAATCCATTACAAGCAGATTGGCCGAGGCTTGCTCAAAGACCTACCCTAGAGTATAGTGTTCACCATGAGCTGGTTAAAAGTGTTTTCGATGCTGTTGAACTCGAAGGAGATAAAGCACTCTTAAAATTTGCGAAACAGTTTGATCAGGCAAATCTCAGAGAACTTTGTATCGCTGATGAGATGATTGATCAGGCGCAAGCCGCTTTATCAGAGCCTTTGAAAAAAGCAATACAACAGGCAGCGCTAAACATCCGATCGTTTCACAGTGCCCAACGAACCGAAGAGGTATTTGTCGAAACCCAGCCCGGCGTTCGCTGTTGGCAGCGAAAAGTGCCTATTGAAAAAGTTGGCATTTACATACCAGGGGGTACAGCACCTTTATTCTCTACAGTATTAATGCTTGCAATTCCGGCCCAATTGGCAGGATGTAAAGAGATCGTGCTCTGTACGCCTCAGCAATCTGATCGTTCTATAGCACCTGAAATTCTATACGCAGCTTCAATTTGCGGAGTTTCTTCTATTCACCCTATTGGTGGGATTCAAGCGATTGCGGCAATGGCCATAGGTACCGAGACTATTTCGAAAGTGTACAAGATTTTTGGACCTGGAAACCAATATGTAACGGCAGCAAAACAGTATGCCTCAAGAGCGTTAGTGGCCATTGATATGCCTGCTGGGCCAAGTGAATTGCTTGTTTTTGCAGACGACACCTCCGTTCCATCGTTTGTAGCTGCTGACCTCTTGAGTCAAGCAGAGCACGGATCTGACAGTCAAGTTTTGTTGGTTACCACTAATTCTAAAGTGGCCGATGCTGTGGAGTCTGCACTAATCAAGCAGATAGAAAAGCTCCATCGAAAGCAATTTGCGACAGACGCCCTTAGTAACAGTCGCACACTGCTATTTGATACACAAAAAGAGGCGGCTGCATTTATTAACCATTACGCTCCCGAACACTATATAATTGCTAGTGAAGAGCCCGAATTTATGCTTAGTTCAGTAGTTAATGCTGGCTCTGTGTTCGTAGGAAATTTTACTCCTGAAAGCGCAGGTGATTATGCCTCAGGAACCAATCACACGCTACCCACCAACGGTTTTGCGCGTCAATACAGCGGAGTTAATCTAGATAGCTACCTGAAATCGATAACGTTTCAGCACATATCTCCAAAGGGTATCCGCCTAATGGGGCCCGATGTTGAGTTGATGGCCAAAGCAGAGGGATTAACAGCTCACGAAAACGCCGTGAGTATTCGACTAGACTTTTTAAAAGAACTAGAAAGTAAGACGGAATTATTCGATATAAATGATAGGGTAAGACCCCACCTTAAAGGGGCTAAGCCGTATCGTTCTGCACGTGATGAGTTCGAACAAGAAAATGGCGCTTTTATTTGGTTAGATGCCAATGAAAATCCCTTTAAGACAGCGTATAATCGCTATCCTGATCCCTATCAAAAAGCCCTAAAAGCACGTATTGGATTACTTTGGAATACGGAACCCGATAGGTTATTTATAGGCAATGGAAGTGACGAACTACTTGAATTGCTTTTTCAGTTACTCTGCACTCCAAAACAGCACAATGTAGTGGCTATTGATCCGTCTTACGGTATGTATAAAGTTTTGGCCGATAAATACAATGTGACCTATAGATCGGCATCACTGTCTCCAATGTTTGAATTAGACATAGATGCGCTTTTAGAGGAGGTAGATCCTATGACGGCGATGGTATTTATTTGCTCGCCCAATAATCCAACCGGAAATAGCCTTGACATTACCGTAATAAAAAAATTGCTAGGGGTATTAAACACTTTATTGGTTGTTGACGAGGCATATATTGATTTTAGCCAGCAAGAATCGATGATAGACATGCTTGATCAATATCCGAATTTAATAGTGGTTAGAACCCTATCCAAAGCTTACGGATTGGCCGGTGCTCGATTAGGTGTGGGCGCAAGTTCAAAAACGCTTATCGAATGGCTGAATCGCATAAAACCACCATACAACGTTAATAGCCTAAGTCAACAACAGGCACTAGATCGACTTCAATCCCCTGAAATAATAGATAAAGAAATCAACGAAATAATCGTTCAGCGCAATTTGCTTTCTGAGGCCTTAAAAACAATTTCTTGGGTAAAACAAGTTTTTCCATCAGACGCTAACTTTATTCTTATTAAGGTTGATGATGCCGATAGAAGGTACCAAGAACTATTAGAAAACAAATTCGTAGTGCGAAACAGAAGCACGCAACATTTATGCGAGAATACCTTGCGAATATCTGTAGGTACTCCTGAAGAAAACAAACGTCTTCTGCAATTTTTAATTGAGTAATTAGATGAAAAAGATCGTATTTATAGATCGCGACGGAACTCTTATAAAAGAGCCAAAGGATTATCAAATTGATCAGGTAGATAAACTTGATTTTTTAGAAGGGGTAATCTCCAATTTGAAAAAGATTCAGCATCAATTGGGTTATACGCTAGTTATGATTACCAATCAAGACGGATTAGGTACTGCTAGTTTTCCTGCGGATTCTTTTTGGCCCACCCACAATGCAATGATGAGAGTTTTTGAAAGTGAAGGAATATTCTTTGAAAATGTATTTATAGACGAAAGCTTAGCATCAAAACCATCGCCAAATAGAAAGCCCTCACCGGCTATGCTGTCGGGATATATACACGAAGGTTTTGACCGCGCTCATAGCTTTGTTATAGGAGATCGCATGACTGATGTAGAACTCGCTCTTAATTTGGGTATCCAAGCAATTACGCTCAATCTTAATAATAATGGAGCTTCAGAAACTAAAGCTTCTTCAGATGCGCTGAAGGCGGGTATTTATGAAAAGACTGCCGACTGGAGCACTATTTTTAGTGCTTTAGCGCGATTGAATCGAAGTGTACAGCACAAGCGCACCACCAAAGAGACCGATATCTGTGTATTTCTGGATTTAGATAGACAAGATGAAGGACTTATAAATACAGGGATTTCTTTCTTCGATCATATGCTCGAACAACTAGCGAAGCATGCACAAATTGCTCTTGATTTGAGCTGTAAAGGAGATTTGCATATTGATGAACATCACACTATTGAAGATTGCGCCTTAGCTCTTGGGGAGGCTTTTAAGAAGGCTTTAGGTAACAAAGCCGGTATCGAACGCTACGGGTATTGCCTACCTATGGACGATTGTCTGGCTCAAGTTGCTATTGATTTCGGCGGTAGGCCATGGTTGGTTTGGGAGGCTGAGTTTAAACGTGAAAAGGTAGGAGAAATGCCGACAGAAATGTTCTATCATTTTTTCAAATCATTCGCTGACGCCTCTGGCGCTAATCTGCATATTCAAGCTAGTGGAACCAACGAGCACCACAAGATAGAGGCTATATTCAAAGCCTTTGCAAAGGCGATAAAAATGGCTTTAAGAAAAGACATAAATCATCTGCAGCTACCAAGCACTAAAGGAGTATTATGAGACAAGAAGTAGTTATTGTTGACTATGGTCTAGGTAATGTACAAAGTGTTAGTTTCGCCTTAGATCGTTTAGGGTCTTCTGGTGTTTTAACGTCAGACCATAAACGTATTCAACAAGCATCCCATGTTATATTTCCAGGTGTTGGGCATGCAGAAATGGCATTTAAATATTTAGCCAGACTTGACCTAGACACCTTACTTCCCAATTTGAAACAGCCGGTTCTCGGAATCTGCTTAGGCATGCAGCTCATGTGTCAAAAAACCGAAGAGGGAGATACCTCTGGGATGGGTATTTTTAATGTGGATGTTATTAAGTTTCATGAGGTACCTAAAATTCCGTGTGTAGGATGGAATAAAATAGACGAACTAAAGTCTCCCTTATTTAAAGGGATGAATTCGGTCTACACTTACTTTGTTCACAGTTATTTTGCACCTCTGTCTACTCAAACAATAGCCAGTACACACTATGGCACGACTTACAGTGCCGCTTTGCAAAAAGATAATTTCTTTGGGGTGCAATTTCACCCAGAGCGAAGCGGTAAAGATGGGGAGCAGATACTTAAAAACTTTTTAGCCTTGTGAAAACCCAAATTATTCCAGCTATTGATCTTATTGAAGGTAAGTGTGTTCGACTTACAAAAGGCGCTTATGAATCAGCAAAGATCTACGACAATCAACCCCTTGATGTGGCGCTGCGGTTTCAAGATTTAGGCGTGACCCATCTGCATGTGGTAGATCTTGATGGAGCTCGAGAAAAAAGAGTTATTAACCATAAGGTACTGGAGTTATTAGCCTCTAGAACACAACTGCATATTGATTTTGGTGGTGGAATCCAAAGTGATGCCGACATTGAAATAGCTTTTAAAAGCGGGGCTGAGAAAGTGACCGGCGGAAGTGTAGCTGTAAATGATCCTGAGCTATTTGAACGCTGGATTGATAAATATACCCCAGAACGAATTATTCTTGGTGCCGATTCTAAGGATGAATATATCGCTGTATCTGGCTGGCAAGAGCAATCCACGTTGTTTATTGAGCCTTTCATAAGACATTTTTTACAGAAGAAAATAACCACAGTTATAGCTACTGACATCGCCAAAGATGGTATGCTCCAAGGTCCGTCTATTGAACTTTATGCTAAACTGATTCAGGCTTTGGGGACAGACTGGAATCTTATTGCTAGCGGTGGGGTCAGATCTCTTTCAGATATAGAGCAACTCAGTGCGCTTGGTTGTTACGGCGCTATTGTTGGAAAAGCTATTTACGAACACACGCTTTCTTTAGAAGATATCAAAAAATACCACCTTACATGATCACGAAAAGAATCATTCCTTGCTTGGATATTTTGGGGGGAAGAACGGTAAAAGGAGTGAATTTTATAGATCTCATTGACGCTGGAGACCCGATAGAGCTGGCTACTCTTTACAGTAAAAAGGGAGCCGATGAACTAGTATTTTTAGATATTTCAGCAACAGAACAGCAAAGAGATGCATTTGAACCTCTGGTTTACGATGTCGCCAAAAAGCTCTCTATACCCTTCACTGTTGGGGGAGGAATTCGCTCTACCGAAAAAGTAGCACGTCTATTGCATAATGGGGTAGATAAGGTTTCGATTAATTCGTCTGCTGTAAATGATCCAGAACTTATTAGTAAAATAGCGAATACATACGGATCACAATGCTTGATTGTAGCCGTTGACGCAAAACAAGAAGAAGGCGAATGGTGGGTCTATACTACAGGTGGTAAGATACGTACACGATACACTCTGTTAGCGTGGGCAATAGAGTGTCAAGAGCGCGGGGCAGGGGAGTTGCTATTTACCTCTATGGATCACGACGGTACTAAAAATGGTTTTGCAAATGACATGTTAGCCGTTCTAGCTGAAACCTTGAGTATACCAATAATTGCCTCTGGCGGCGCTGGAACACCAACCCATTTTAAAGACGTATTTTTAAAAGGTAAGGCAGATGCTGCTTTAGCTGCAAGTGTTTTTCATTTTTCAGAAATAGAAATAACCTCGCTTAAACGGTTTCTCGCTGATGCACAAATACCTGTTCGATTATGAGTAATCCTGATTTTACTAAACATTCTTTACTGCCTGCTATTGTTCAAGATCCTGACACACGTGTGGTACTCATGCAGGGATACATGAATAATGAGGCATTTGACAAGACGCTAGAAACAAAAAAAGTTTGGTTTTATTCCAGATCTAAAGATCGCCTCTGGATGAAAGGCGAAACTAGCTCAAACACTCTAGAGTTTAGTCATTATAAGATAGACTGCGATGCAGACAGTATACTAATTTACGCTAGACCGACAGGCCCGGTATGTCATACAGGAAAGGAAACTTGTTTTGACGAAAACAACACAGACTCACTATATTTTCTATCAGAACTAACGCACGTTATACGAGAGCGTCATTTGCATCCTTCATCTAACAGTTATGTCAGTCAGTTATTTGCAAAAGGTCTTAATAAAATTGCGCAAAAGGTAGGAGAAGAGGCAGTTGAAGTGGTTATAGAGTCTAAAGACAATAAAGACGACCTCTTTTTAAACGAAGCAGCTGATTTAGTTTTTCATCTTATGGTTCTTTTAGAAGCTAAAAAATTCACTCTTTCAGACGTGACTAAAATATTGGCATCGCGCCATAAGTAAACCCTATCAAAGTTGTAATTTAGAGGTTGCTATGAATTTGAACACTGGGTATCGCTTTACACTTGGAGGTACAGAAGAAAAAACCCCTTTTGAAAAGCTTTATGATATTTTTCAAGAACTAATCACACACACCTCTGGCGACGTTGACGAAGCCATAGATTGGTTACGTGAGTTAGATAGGGAATACGAACTCACAGACGAAAATTATACCATTGACAATTTTGTAGAAGATCTGCTAGATAAAGGCTATTTAAAAGAAGAAATTGATCCTACGAAATCTTCACCTGGGGCCGAACCTTCTGAAGAGCAAAAAAGAGCTCTTAAAATGACGGCTAAGCTAGAAAGAGAGCTCAGAAAAAGAGCTCTGGAACAACTTTTCGGAAATCTCAAAAAGAAGGGAACAGGCGCTCATAAAACATCCATATTAGGTCAAGGGGATCACTATTCTGGCGATTTGCGTTCGTACAGTTTTGGAGATTCTATAGAACATATTGACATGGCAGCATCCGTTAATAATGCCATGCGTAATCACGGACTCGATTTAAGCCAATTGCAAGAAGACGATCTAGTAGTGAGGCAAACAGAGCACAAGTCACAAATGAGTACGGTGTTGATGATTGATATTAGCCACAGCATGATTCTTTATGGCGAAGATCGCATTACGCCAGCTAAAAAGGTAGCCATGGCACTTGCCGAAATGATTACCACCCGCTATCCCAAAGACACCTTGGATATTCTAGTTTTTGGCAACGATGCCTGGCCAATAAAAATAGCAGAACTTCCATATCTTAATGTGGGTCCGTATCATACCAATACAGTGGCCGGACTTGATCTTGCCATGAAGATGCTTGCACGAAAAAAGCATTCGAATAAGCAAATTTTTATGATTACTGATGGAAAACCAAGTTGTTTACATTTAGCAGACGGCTCTTATTATAAGAATAGTGCAGGATTAGATCCTGACATTGTTGCTCAATGCTATAACCGTGCTCGCATAGCCCATAAAAACAATATTCAGATCACCACTTTTATGATCGCTCAAGATCCGTATTTGATGCAGTTTGTAAGAGAATTCACGGAGGCCAACCGCGGCAAAGCTTTTTATACTGGCTTAGATCATCTTGGCGAAATGATATTTGAAGATTACAATGCAAATCGAAAACGAAAAATAAGATGAGTACACCTACTAAAATGCCTACAACTATTGGAGAACTAAAGGCTCATGGTTATGCGTATACGTCAATCAAAGATGAGCTCAGAAACAATCTTATTGCTAAAGTAAAAGCCGATCTACCCATTTTTGAAGGAATCATAGGATATGAACACACAGTAATTCCTCAACTAAAGCGGGCAATATTAGCCAAACACAATATTAATTTGTTAGGGTTAAGAGGTCAGGCAAAAACGCGTATAGCGCGACTAATGACCACCCTTTTGGATGAATTTATTCCGGTGGTTAAAGGATCTACTATAAATGACGATCCGTTTAAACCTATTTCAAAATTTGCGAAAGATCTTATAGCTGAAAAAGGAGATAATACGCCAATTGAATGGCTTGAGCGCTCAGAACGATTTTTTGAGAAACTAGCTACTCCCGATGTAAGTGTTGCCGATTTAATCGGCGATATAGATCCAATTAAGGCGGCTAATTTGAAACTTTCTTATGCAGATGAAGAAGTCATCCATTACGGCATGGTTCCCAGGGCTAATCGTTGTCTATTTGTAATTAATGAGCTTCCAGATTTACAGGCAAGAATACAGGTCGCCCTATTTTCTATACTTCAAGAAGGAGAGGTTCAGATAAGGGGATTTAAAATGAAACTGCCTTTAGACGTAGCCTTTGTTTTTACTGCGAACCCAGAAGATTATACCAATAGAGGGAGTATTGTAACGCCCTTAAAAGACCGCATTGGGTCGCAGATAATTACCCATTATCCGAAATCTATAGAGATTGCCAAAGAAATCACTAGACAAGAAGCGAAGCAACCTGTAAAGGGGCTTTTTGTTAGTGAGGCGGCCCGTGACCTCATTGAAGCCATTGCATTTGAAGCACGAAAAAGTGAATATGTAGACTCGAAAAGTGGAGTGTCGGCTAGACTGAGCATTAGTGCTTTTGAAAATGCTATAAGCGGCGCAGAGCTGCGCATGATTCAGAACAACGAGTCTACTACCGCACTTAGGGTATTAGATATCATGAATATTTCTGCTGCGATTACAGGAAAAGTAGAATTAGTTTATGAAGGAGAGCAAGAGGGTGCAGATTTTGTGGCTCAAGAATTGATAAAAAAAGCCGTACTTAAAACGTTTGAGCAGCATTTTCCAAAAATTGAAAAACTAGAGAAAAAGGGGAGTCCTTCGGCCTATGACAATTTGTACACATGGTTTTTTGAAAACGATCCCATAGAACTGCTAGATGATGCACCTGACGAGTTTTTTCAAAGTGAACTCGATCGCATAGAACCTTTAAATGATTTGCTTAAGGCCCACTTTTCCGACTGCCCAAAGACTGAAATCCACTTCTATAAAGAGATTATTTTATGGGGTTTAGTCGCAAAAGATAAGTTGAATAGCTCGCGTATTGATGACAAAACAACCTTTAATGATTTGTACAATAGCTACTTTTCAGGGGCGGAGTAGGCGCGAGCACTCTTAAGCCGATAGCGCCGGATTATCTTTTTCTAAGAGCTGCACTTGATCTTTGAGGCGCTCAATGAGCAAATTCATCATACGTTTATTTAGCGCAGATGAATTTTCGGTATAAACTTCAAATTCTTCAAGGGTCAATAGCCCTAAGATCATTCCTTTAAGGTTGTTTCTAAATTTAACATCTCGTTGTACACTATTTTCTATATACTGGAATTTTTTAAGAATACTGAGATCGTGAAAGACGTTTTTGTGTTTGCGTATATAATTTTTGAAAACCTCAATAAATAAATCGTTTTGCAGTTTTAAAATTGGCCTAATTACGGCATTTTGAAAGTATTCGTCACGACTCATATTGTCATGAATTTTAGAATTTGGTATTTGTGGCCGCTGTTGCAGCAGTTTTTCTGTACGAGTAGACATTTAGATCAATATTAAAGTTTAGGCAAGAGGTATAAAAATTAAGGCTTAGTCTAAATAAGATTGAAGCAGCTCGTTTTTACCTGACTTTCGGAGCTTTCTTATCGCTTTCTCTCGTATCTGTCTCACACGTTCGCGCGTTAGATCAAATGCATTACCTATTTCGTCTAAAGTCATGGTGGTACTTTGCCCAATACCGTAGTACAGTCTAACTACATTCGCTTCTCGTTCAGACAAAGTCTCTAAAACACGATGAATCTCTGTACACAAAGATTCGTTAATTAAATCATTATCTGGTAGGGGTGAGCCCTCTGAAGAAAGAACGTCGTATAAATTAGAATTTTCTCCTTCTTCAAAAGGGGCGTCCATTGAGATATGTCTGCCAGAATTCTTTAATGACTGCTTAACCTCGGTAACTGTCATTCCTAGCTCTTCAGCGATTTCTTCTGCAGAGGGTGGCCTTTCGTGTGCTTGTTCGAGGTATGAAAAAGTCCTGTTGATTTTATTAATTGAACCTATTTTATTTAAGGGCAAGCGCACCACTCTTGATTGTTCAGCTAATGCCTGAAGTATGCTTTGACGAATCCACCAAACGGCGTACGAAATAAATTTAAACCCTCTTGTTTCGTCAAAACGTTGAGCAGCCTTTACCAATCCGAAATTGCCTTCATTGATTAAATCGGGTAATGTAAGGCCTTGATTTTGGTATTGCTTGGCCACAGAAACAACAAATCTTAAATTGGCGTTTACTAAAGTCTCCAACGCCACGCGTTCTCCTTTTTTTATTCTTTGGGCTAGTTCAACCTCCTCTTCTGCCGTTATGAGTTCGATACGACTAATGTCTTGAAGGTATTTATCTAAAGATTTGGACTCTCTGTTGGTGACCTGTTTAACTATTTTAAGCTGTCTCATAGGTTTTAAAATTTTTATACATATTACAACCCTCTTAATGGGTAGACAATATGTGAGATTTCCGTTTATCAAGAAGTTATCACCAAGAATATAATTGTGAAAAGTCGACCAATACGCATGGTTTTATGGCTATTTTTGCAAAATTAGTCTCGTTGTACATGCTAACGAATAGTTCAAATACTAAAGAGCTATATGCTTATCAAAAGAAAGACCTTCAGCGCATCTTTGATGCACTAGACCAGGTAGAGGATGGTGCAAATTTATTGTATCAACTTCCTACTGGCGGAGGTAAGACTGTAGTGTTTAGTGAGATTGCTAAGCGATTTATAGAAAGTCGAGACAAGAAAGTGGTGGTCTTAACGCACCGAATCGAGCTTAGCAACCAGACCTCAAAGATGCTAGATGAATTCGGCGTGAATAATAAAGTGATTAATTCATCGGTCAAAGAGATTGAGCCTAACGATAGCCATATGTGTTATGTCGCTATGGTAGAAACCCTAAATAACCGTTTAAGTGACGATAAAATTGTTTTAGAAAATATAGGGTTAGTGATTATTGATGAAGCCCACTATAATTCGTTTAGAAAACTATTTAAATACTTTGAACACCCTTATGTTTTAGGAGTGACCGCTACCCCTTTGAGCTCAAACATAAAGCTTCCCATGAAAGATTTCTACAAGAAATTAATCATAGGAGAATCTATACAATCTCTAATTGACAAAGGATTTTTAGCGCAGGCCTCAGTTCATAGATACGATTTAAGCTTACAAGGATTAAAACTTGGTATAAATGGCGATTATACGGTAAAAAGTAGTGATGCCTTTTATTCAAACTACAGCATGCTTGGTAAACTTCTTGGTGTGTACAATGAGGTGGCAAAGGGAAGTAAAACCTTGATCTTCAATAATGGTATTAACGCATCGTATGCGGTATATGAAAGCTTTAAGCAGGCAGGCTTACCCGTACGCCATTTAGATAATAAGCATTCGGCTAACGAAAGACAGGAGATTCTATTATGGTTTAAAAATACACCTGATGCTATTCTTACCTCTGTGAGTATTTTAACTACGGGCTTCGATGAGCCAACCGTAGAAACGGTAATTCTTAATCGTGCAACGCGCTCACTTACTCTTTATTTTCAAATGATCGGAAGGGGGTCTCGAGTATTAAAGCATAAAAAGCAATTTAACGTGATTGATCTGGGCAATAACACCTTGAGATTTGGTGCATGGAATGATCCAATTGATTGGAACGACATCTTTTACTTCCCCGATTTCTACCTTGAAAGTATTAAAAGTGATGAAGAAATTGAGCGCAACTTCGAGTACTCCATGCCTAAAGAGCTAAGGGATAAATTTTTAAACTCTAAGTCAGTAGATTTTGATATTAAAGAGCGATATAAAGAATTGTTTTCGATGGGTAAACGACCAAAAGTAGTGCTCGAAGAAAGTATAGAGCAGCACGCTCAAATATGCATTGAAAATAGCAAAAGTA
Source organism: Flavobacteriaceae bacterium (assembly GCA_018402205.1). GTDB lineage: Bacteria > Bacteroidota > Bacteroidia > Flavobacteriales > Flavobacteriaceae > UBA3478. The sequence continues at coordinate 170,637 of JAGYIX010000003.1, read as the reverse complement.
TTACAGAGGCTAGACAGCTTATGATATTGCTTGAAGACGATGTAAAAAATCGAGTACGCCAGTACACCTATTGCATAATGAACACCACAAAAAATTATAAGGAGTGGCTCGAAGAAGATTACACCAGAAAATTGAGAACCAAGCTGGCACAATGTTATGCCCGGATCGAATCCTAGATTCATTGAACGCTAGATATTACTTACTTTAACTATCACTAAGAAAGCAACGGTATGAGTATATCCTTTGAGACAGTCAAGTCTTATGAAGACATTACGTTTAAGCGTTCGGGTGCTATTGCTCGAATTGCTATCAATCGCCCAGAGGTTAGAAACGCGTTTAGACCAAAAACAACTAGCGAACTAGTTGATGCTTTTTATCTAGTAGCTGAAGATCCAACTATCGGAGTGGTTTTATTGACCGGAGAAGGTCCGTCACCTAAAGATGGGGTTTACGCGTTTTGCAGCGGTGGAGATCAAAAATCTAGGGGAGAACGCGGCTATGTAGGAGAAGATGGCGCCCACCGATTGAATATTTTAGAAGTTCAGCGTCTTATACGTTTCATGCCTAAAGTGGTTATCGCAGTAGTTTCTGGATGGGCAGTAGGTGGAGGTCACAGCCTTCATGTAGTCTGTGATCTTACTTTAGCCAGTAAAGAACATGCCAAATTCAAACAAACCGATGCTGACGTCACCTCTTTCGATGGAGGGTACGGTTCTGCGTATCTCGCTAAAATGGTGGGACAAAAAAGGGCGAGAGAGATTTTTTTCCTAGGTAAAACATACTCTGCAGATGAAGCCTTTGATATGGGTATGGTAAATAAAGTGGTATCACACCAAGAATTAGAGCCTACAGCAGTTATTTGGGCCCAGCAAATTTTAGAAAAATCGCCCACCTCTATAAAAATGTTAAAATACGCGATGAATCTAACAGATGACGGTCTTGTAGGCCAGCAGTTATTTGCGGGCGAGGCAACGCGTTTAGCTTATATGACCGATGAAGCAAAAGAAGGAAGAGATGCTTTTTTAGAAAAAAGAAAACCAAATTTTGATCAGGACAAATGGATTTCGTGATGTGCCTTAAAAGAACAGCCTTTTTAGTCGGTTTAGTATTCGCTTTTACCTTGAATGCTCAAGACTTCAGTTTTGCAAAAAAGCTCCACAATAATCACGTTGAGTACAAGGTTGCAGGCCTTGACACAAGGCGCATTAAGCACGACGAGGTCATTAAAAATATAAATCGGGTTAAAGAAGAGAATCCTTCTTTTTACAAAGTTAATCTTATTGGCAGTTCTGTTGAAGGGCGCTCGATTCAAATGATCAGTTTTGGTCAAGGTCCAATCAACGTGCTTCTTTGGTCACAAATGCACGGAAACGAGTCGACCGCAACGAGAGCCTTATTTGACCTTCTTAATTATTTTTCACTGAATAGTTCTTCAGACGAAGTTCAAAAAATACTTTCTGCCCTTAGCATTCACGTTATTCCTATGCTTAATCCCGATGGCGCTGAAAACTTTCAGCGAGAGAATGCTTTAGGAATTGATCTCAATCGCGACGCCTTGCGTTTAGTTTCTCCAGAGGCACAAATGCTCAAACGAATTAGAGATAGTCTAGATGCAGATTACGGATTTAATCTACACGATCAGAGCCGCTATTACAATGTAAATAAAACGCCAAAGCAGGCAAGTATTTCTTTTCTAGCCACTGCCTATAACTATGAAAAAGAAATGAATGAAAAGCGCAGAGATGCTGCTCAACTTATAGGCTACTTGCGTCACATTAACGAACTATTTATACCAGGTCACACAGGTAGATACAGCGATGATTTTGAGCCTAGAGCCTTTGGAGACAACATACAGCTCTGGGGTACCCGTCTTTTGCTTATTGAAACCGGAGGATTTGCCGGAGATCGCGAAAAGAATACAGGTAGACTAATGAATTATGTGCTTATAGGTTCTGCTCTGGAATCTATCGTCTCGAATTCTTTCAAAAATGTGACTGAAGAAGTTTATTGGAGTATTCCAGAGAATGATCGCAAGTTGTTTGATTTAAAAATTGAAAAGATCTCGGTGGATTACAACGGAACACCCTATGTGTTAGATATTGGTATCAATCTCAATGAAATTAATAATAATCAAGGGTTTAGCGTGCTGGCAAGCGTAGCAGATAGGGGAGATTTGAGCACGTATTATGGGTATCAAACTTTTGACGCTTCTGGCTATAAACTAGTGGTTCCAAAGGTTTACAATAAAAAGATCCGTTCAGAAGAACATTACTATAAGCTATTGAGTAACGGCTTCGCTTTTACTCTCAAAAGCAGGAGGGGGCAGTCGTACGCACTTACGTTAATTGATAACCAATACCCCTCTCTAGAGACATCCTTTGACAAGAGCACCTTTTTGCTAAAATCCAATGGGGTTATATCCAAGGCAATTATTAATGGTCAAATTTTAGAAATACCTGATAATGAATAATTTATAGTTTAATAATTAATCTTATAATTTAATATAAACCTTTTATTAAATAAAATTGAATAACCCAAACATTATCAAGTATTTAGCCTTTTTTTCAATCTATTTAATCTGGGGTTCAACCTATATGTTAAATAAGGTGGCTGTATCAGAATTACCACCCTTTATGTTGGCAGGAATTAGGTTTACAGTGGCGGGCAGTCTTATGCTAACCCTGGCCAAACTGTTCGGAAAGAGTATCTCAATGAGTAAAGGACAGCTCAAGAATAGTATTATTGCGGGCTTTTTATTTTTAGCCATTGGAAACGGGGTTGTTGTTTGGGCATTAACTTATGTGGATACTGGGTTTGCTGCTTTACTTATTGCTTCACAGCCTCTAATAGTTTTATTGCTTTTAAGAGTGGTAGAGAAAAAGCCGGTTAAAAAACTATCGTGGATAGGTGTTGCAATTGGCCTGTTCGGAATGACATTATTAGTTAGCCAGCAACAGATTCGGCAAGACGCTAGCAGTCTTGTCGGTATATTTATGATTATAGGATGTGTTATTACTTGGGGTTATGCTAGCATATTTGTGGGTAAAGCAGACTTGCCCAAGAATTACCTAGTCAATTCAGGTTATCAAATGGTTTTCGGAGGATGCGCCTTGGTATTCATGAGTTTCATTAAAAGAGAACAATGGATTAATCCAAAGCTCTGGAGCATTGAGGTTGTTTGGTCTATGCTGGGGCTCATTGTATTTGGCAGCTTAGTAGCATTTACTTCTTTCAATTACTTGTTAAAAACCGTAAGTCCTGAAAAGGTGGCTACTTCAACTTATATTAATCCGATTGTAGCTTTAATACTGGGTGCAGTCGTGCTCGATGAAGTGGTTACCCTGCAAAGTATCGTTGCGGCATTAGTATTACTTACCGGGGTGTACTTTATAAATATGCGACGCAGCCCCGCGGTTTACCTAAGGCGAAGGGCTATGCGCAGGATTAAAAATATTTAGTTGTCCTATAATTTATATTATGTAAAATAGAAAATATGTCATTACTGCAAGTACCTTCTGTTAACCTCTCCCATTACACGCATGGAACTGAAACACAGCAGCACCATTTCGTGTCTACTATTGGCGAAGCATTCTCTACCATTGGTTTTGTGGCACTCTCTGGCCATTATCTAGACAAACAGCTAAGCGAGAACCTTTATTCGGCCGTAAAACAATTCTTCGCCCTTCCTAAAGAGGTGAAAATAAAATACGAAATTCAAGGACTAGCCGGGCAACGTGGTTATACATCATTCGGTAAAGAAACCGCTAAAGGGCAAAAGGTGGCAGATTTAAAAGAGTTTTGGCATTTCGGACAGTATTATGACCCAGACTCCATCTATCCGCCAAACATAGAGGTATATGAAGTGCCTGAATTCAATCTATACGGAGAGTTGGTGTATAAGGCACTTGAAAACACAGCATTAGAGCTGTTGAGAGCCCTGTCTGAATACCTAGCATTACCAAAGGATTATTTTGATCCCTTTATTACTGGCGGTAATTCCATTTTACGTCCTATTCACTACCCTCCTGTTCTAGAAAACCAGCATAAAGCAGTGCGCGCTGCTGCGCATGGCGATATTAATTTGATCACCCTATTAATGGGCGCTCACGGCAAAGGACTGCAGGTGCAGCGCTTAGACGGCGAGTGGATCGATGCAATTGCCGCCCCAGATGAACTAATGATTAATGTAGGAGATATGCTTTCGCGTCACACCAATAATCGTTTGAAATCTACCATACATCGCGTAGTAAATCCAGAACAATCACAGAATCAATCGCGCTATTCGATACCGTTTTTTATGCATCCTAAAATGACTATGCCCTTGAATGTCTTAGAACACTGCATTAGTGAAGAAGCGCCTAAATTATTTGAAGACATAACCGCAGGAGCCTTTCTAGATGAGCGTCTTAGAGAGCTTGGGTTACTGAAATAAGCTAACTATGGATTTGTCTGAGCAGCTAAAAAAGTTATTTCCTGATCACATAGAAAGCGAATCAGCTCAGCCTGAAAAGTCTAGCACTCCTCTTTCTTTTTATGTTCATCAACGCCCAGAACTGCATTGTGTTTACGAAAAGCGCAAAGGAAAACCTACCACGGTGATTAAAAACTACCAGGGTGTTGCCAGTGATTTCAAAGCCCTAAGCAGCGCTCTAAAGGCTAAATTTAATGTAGGTGGAGGTGTAAGCGACGAAAGTATTATTATTCAAGGGGATTATAGAGATGCGATAATGAGCTATTTAAAAGAGTGTGGGTTCACGGTTAAGCGGGTCGGCGGATAAGTTCCACTCGACCGGTTCCAAACCTTTTTTTAGTAAAAAATCGTTCGCTAGTTGAAAGTGATTGTTTCCAAACCAATGCCCTCTATTGGCACTCAAGGGCGAAGGATGACCGCTCTCTAGCACTAAAATATGACTTAGCGCTCTTAATGGTTTAGCTAGTTTTTTAGCTTGATTTCCCCAGAGCATAAAAACCATCGGTTGCTTTTTCGCAGCTAAATAGCGAATTGCAGCCTCGGTGAATACCTCCCAACCCTTATTTCGATGGCTATTAGCCTTATTGACCCGAGTGGTAAGCACCGTGTTCAATAAAAGAACACCCTGGCTCGCCCAAAAATTTAAATGGCCATTTTTCGCTTGCGTATTTTTGCTTTCGGTTAAGATATTTCTAAGCGAGGCAGGAATAAGCGCTGATTTTTGAGTAGAAAAAGCCATTCCGTCAGCCACTCCCTTAGCCGGATAAGGGTCTTGTCCTATAATTACGATTTTTACCTTCTGCTCAGGGCAATTTTGAAAAGCGCTAAATATGTGTTCTTGATTTGGGGTGCATAGATCTTCGTCATATTCTTTGATTAGCCAAGAGGATAAAGAGCCGATAATTTGATCGATCTCTGCTTGTTTAAAGAGCCCCTCCCATCCGGAAGTCGGAAATGTAAAAATCATACTTAAAGATAGCCAAAGCCTTTATCTTTGTGAATTCAAAGATGAACTCACTTTTTCATAAGGCGATAGCCGATCTCGAATTCACTACGGTCTGTGAACAAATCGCTTTACTTTGTCACACCGAGAAGGGGCGTGATTTAGTAAAAGATTTGCCTATTTATTTTTCGGAATCTGAAGTGTTTCAGGCACTGAGCTACAGTTCGGAATACTTGTCGAGTTTTGATAATGAAAATCGCATCCCCAATCATGGTTTTGAGCCCATAAATGAAGAATTAAGTTTACTTAGAATAGAAAATACCGCGATAGAGCCCGAAGGGTTTCAGCGCATAGCTCAGGTTTGCGAACTTTTTGAGGCGCATCACAAGTTCTTTAAAAAGTTTAACGACTACTATCCTACCCTGTCTACGCGATTAGATGCATTAGTGTATCAACCAGAGATAAAAAAGCAAATCGCCTTGGTGATTGACCGTTTTGGGGTAATTAAATCCAATGCCTCTCCGGTTTTAATAGACTTAAGACGAAGTATAAATGAGGTAAGATCAAAGATCAATCAAAGCTTTGGCGCTGCCCTTAATCAGTACACCAAGCTAGACTATTTAGATGAAATTCGTGAATCGGTTATCGAAAATCAACGTGTTCTCGCGGTTAAATCTATGTATAGACGAAAGGTAAAGGGGTCGCTTTTAGGGAATTCAAAAACAGGCTCTATAGTATATATTTTACCCGAATCTACACAGAAGTATTCTAGAGATCTCGCTGATTTAGTCTACGAAGAAACACAAGAGATCCGCAGAATTTTAGTGGAACTTACCAATTTTATCCGCCCTTCAAAACGCGATATTGAGCTTTATGTTGACTACTTAGTGCATACTGATGTCATTGCCGCTAAAGCCAAATACGGGCAAAAAATTGGAGGTATTATGCCCACGCTAAATAATGGGCGTAGACTGTTTTTAAAAGATGCCTACCACCCGTTACTACTGCTTCAGAATAAAAAAGAAAATCGATTAACCAAGCCACAAACCATTGAACTGCACCCAGAGAACCGAATCATTGTTATTTCAGGGCCAAATGCAGGAGGAAAAAGCATCACTTTAAAGACTGTGGGCTTACTTCAGCTTATGTTACAGGCGGGGGTTCTAATTCCGGTTCACCGGGCAAGCACAGTTTGTTTATTTGAGAATTTTTTGACAGATATAGGGGATAATCAATCTATTGAGAACCACTTAAGCACGTATAGCTACCGCTTAAAGAATATGCGGCAATTTTTGCATAAGTGTGACGACACTACCTTGTTTTTAATCGATGAGTTTGGTACGGGCTCTGACCCAGAGTTAGGTGGAGCTTTAGCTGAGGTTTTTCTTGAAGAATTCTATGAACGTCTTGCATACGGTGTTATAACCACGCATTACTCTAATCTGAAGCTATTAGCCAATGAATTAGCACACGCTACTAATGCAAACATGCTTTTTGATAATTCCAGTTTAGAGCCCACCTACCAGCTCGTTCTTGGAGAAGCCGGAAGTTCTTTTACCTTCGAGGTGGCTGAAAAGAATGGCATTCCCTATCGCTTTTTAAATCGAGCCAAGAAAAAGATTGAAGGCGGTAAAGTTCGATTTGATCAGACAATTGCTAAGCTGCAAAAAGAGCGGTCTAAAATGACCAAAACAGAGTCAGTTTTAGAAGAGCAATCTAAACGCGCCAAGAGTGAAGCTGAAAAACTCGAAAAACTAAATGAAAAATTAGACGACAAATTAAAAAACTACCAGCAGCTTTACGATTACCACCAGCGCATGATACAGCTTGGTCAAAAACTCGATGAGCTATCAGAGCGCTATTTTGTAGATCAAAAGAAGCGCAACTTAATAGGTAGCCTTATTCACCTAGTAGAGACTGAAAATAGCAAGCGAAAGAAAAAGAATGTCGAGACGGTCAAAAACGAGCGTAAATCAAAACAAGCACAAGAATCTGAACTTAAAGACGATTTAAAGACTTTACCAGTTACTAAAAACGCCGTAGTTAAGAAAAAAGTTAAGGCGAAACCAGATATTTCTAGTTTTAAAGTGGGTGATAAAGTGCGTTTAGAAGACAGTAAATCTACAGGAACCATAGACACTATTGAAAAAGAGATTGCCACAGTCAATTACGGAATGTTTACTACCAAAGTGCATCTATCTAAATTGGAAAAACATTAAGTCACCATGAACAAGCCCACTATTATTTACGATGCGAAATGCAACTTTTGTACCGCATCTATAGATTGGGTGGCAAAAAGAGATCAGAGACAGCACTTTGCATTCGAGTCTTCAGGCTCTAATCAAACAGCTATATGGTTAAAAGAAAGGGGAATAGACGCACGATTGGCAGATAAAACATTAATACTTATTAAACCCGGCGAGGGCTGGTTTATAAGATCCGAGGCTATAAGTGAAATTTGCAGGCACTTGAGCCCTAAGCCATGGTGGTCTTTTCTCTTTAGTGTGTTCCCTTATTCTTTTTAGATTTGGGCTACATGCTAGTGTCTTATTTCAGACGATGGAGTAATTGAGTTACTTCTTTGTTTAGTGCTTTTACGGTGGTAAAGGAGCCACTTTGGTATTTATTGGGAAGCAGTAACTCATGCTCCTCTAAAATAGGCTTGACGTAATAGTATTCAGAAGCGGTCTTACCGGCCAGTAACCAATCTATAAATTTACTATCTACACCTTGGTGAAACAGGTCAAGAAAACCAGGTAGATACAAACGATCTTTTGTAAATCCTCCACCTCTGTATAGACGTGTTACAAGTTTAAAGGCATGGTCTCTAGGAAGTTTGAAGTCTTCAACTAGTTGATCAAAACTTTTAGCAAACGAGTGTCCTTTAATAACATTGTCTGCAAGTACTACCCTTACAGCTAATTCAAAAATTCTATTAAAATCTAAGGTACCCGCGTTATACTCCGCCAAAACAGCCAAACCTTCTTGTGTTTGAACATTGAACGGAAATCCCAAACTAAATAGTTTAAGCTTCTGATTATCCGCATTAAAGGTGGTTACTAAATGCACGCCAATTTCGTGGTTGGCTAGAGCCTCTAGCTCTAAAGCCGAAAAGCGCTCACCTCTTTTAAGTATCACTGACTTTTTACTATTACTTACCATAGCCTTGGAGCTTATGTGCATAGCCGACTTAACACTCACCTCAAAACCATATTTATTCACAAACGCCTTCATATAGTGTAGCGCTTCTTCGGTAGAATGAAGGCTATTATCGCGCTTTGAATCTAACTTATTCATGGACGCCTTTATAATTATCCTTGCCCGTTTGATGTCTAATTCAGAGGGTGCGCCAAATGTTTTTAGACTCGAACGCAGAAACAGTTCGGTTTTGCCTACATGCTCAATACAATCCAGAATACCGCTAAAATACCAACGAACTTGCTCATACATCTCTGCAATAGCTTCATTTTCAATATTTTGCATTTTGAGTTTAAATAGCTCCTTTCGGATAGCACGCACGTTTAATGTGCATTTGGGGTATCTAAAAACAGGGTTTGTATGGTACTTGCTCTTGTAAAATTTTTGCCGCTCTTTTTCTGCATTTATAGGGTTTATGTAGAGCAATAATTCGACTTTATTTAGTAATTGGTAAAGTCGTAGATCAATTTGATGAAGTTTTGTAAATGATGCACTCATATGTTAGGGTGTAAGCATTTTGTCAATAACGCTTTTAAGTCTAAACGTGGTTTCTTCTACTTTATCGGTATAGACCACTGCTGTTAGCTCGTCACAAAAGTATTTTTTAAACTCGGTGGCGAATACCAAGCAACTAGAGTGCTGATCCATTAATTGTTTTAAAAATGCACCTTTACCAAAAAAGGTGTTATTCTCTGCTACCCAAAAGGAGTCAAAAGCATTAGATAATAGGTTTATATAACGCTCAATATAATGCCCCCAGCGGGCATGGTCAATTTGAGAAGTGCCTATATTTATTTCTGGAACTTTCCTCTCCCAGCGTTTATAGTTGTAGCTATGGATATCAAATACTAACAGTGGTTGATCGACAAAAACCTGCTCCAAAGAAGTAATAAGATGGTGAACAACGCGGTAGCATCGAAAATAGCGTTCCATTGCTTCAGTTTTTTGAGCCTCGCTTAAGGGAATCTTCCAAACAGGCTTTCCCCAAGCTACCTCATAAAGAGCTTCATTGGGCATTCGGTTGAGATCATAATAGTACCGACTATCAAGCCCAACAAAAACAATAGGGCAATCTTTAATAAAGGTCGCAGTATGCGGATCTTCTTCATATAACCGCTCGACCTCTGATAATGCACATTGTTTGCTAAGATCTTCTGGTAAATGATGCCCGTCGTGAATAGCGGCAGCTAACATCGGAACATAACGATCGATTTTGATATAGAAGCAACCACTTTCTTCAATGGCCTCGAAGGGTACTTTTCTATCTATAAGCGCTATTATCTCTTTTATGTTCAACGCTGCTACCATCCCAAGTTCATAGGCTTAAGAATCTTGAACCTCTGAACGCAACTTAGAGCGGCGATGAATTTTAAAAAGCATATCATTGACCTTCTCCTCTATGAAATCTATTACTTTGCGTTGTACTTTAGTTTTGTTCATTTTATTCACAGGCACTACCCCACCAGGTGACAGCACATTTACTTCAATCAATTTTCCGTTTATCACATCAATGCCAACAAAGTAGAGTCCGTCATTAACCAGCTTTGGGCCAATTCTTTTACAAATATTGATTTCGTGTTTAGTTAAGGTGTGCTTTTGGTAAGACCCACCCGCCGAAAGGTTTGATCTGTAATCATTAGCATCCGGAACACGTCTAACCGCCCCAATGGGCTCTCCATTTAATAATAAAATACGAATGTCTCCCTTCTCTGCTCCTTCTACATACTCCTGTAAAATGACATAATTAACCGATCCGTCTGAGTTGGTCAGGTAAAAGTCTAACAGGGAATTGATGTTTTTCATGGCTGATTTCTCTATTAAAATCACTCCTGAACCACCGTACCCATTTAACGGCTTAAGAATCATCTTGTCCGACGGCGAATCTTCAATTTGTCGAATGAGGTATTCTTTATTTTTAGAAACGTGTGTATTGGGAATAATATCTTCGTGAATATTTCCAAAAGCAGCTGTATATAACTTATTGTTCGCCTCTCTTAAGCCTTCAATAGAATTTAAAATGAATACATCGTCTTTAACACTGTCTAGAAAGTTCAACATTAAAGGGTCCATGGGCGGATTAGCCCGCATAAAAATGCAATCAAAACCTGCTAAAGGAAGCATTTGATGTTTAAACGTGCACCCCTTGTAAAAGTTCTTAATACTTAGAGAAACTTTGGCGGGTTGGTTAATCACTTGACAAAAGGCCGAGGTGACTCTATCGCGAATGGTAAGGTTTCCTGGTGTACAAAGGGCAACTTTATGCCCCCTGAGCACGCACTCATGAATGAAAGTGAGTGTAGTGTCTCTTTCTGGATTGATGTTCTCCCAAGGGTACATCAGAAAACAAATATGCATAGGGTGAAAGGTTAATTTTAATTCTTAAGGCCGTCTAGGTGATCATCCCAATTTTTGGGTTTAGGGGTGTTTAATTTGTTTAATTTCTTTGCAATTATTGTCGCCACCGTAGCGTCTCCTGTAACATTGACTACTGTTCTACACATGTCTAATGGGCGATCAACGGCAAAAATTAGCGCCAATCCTATAGCTAACTTATCTGCCGGAAACCCCACAGACTCTAATACAATAACCAACATTACCATGCCCGCACCTGGAACTGCAGCAGCACCAATAGAGGCTAACAACGCCGTTAAGATAATGGTTAATTGATTTCCCAAGGTTAAATCAAAGCCAAGCGCTTGAGAAATAAAAACAGCTGCAATAGCCTGATATACACTTGTTCCATCCATATTTATGGTTGCTCCTACCGGCAAAACAAAACTGCTAACCTCTTGGTCTACACCTACGTGCTCCTCAAGGCGCTCCATGGTAACCGGTAGTGTAGCTGCACTAGATGAAGTTGAAAACGCCAATAATTGAGCTGGACTAATCTTAGTAATAAACCAAAACGGATCCATTTTCACCACCACCTTTATGAGCATCATGTAAAACAGAATCATCAAGAACAATCCGAATACTAAAAGACCGGAATACTTCATGAGTGCTATTAACAATTCCGGGTTATTACTAGAAACGACAACACTTGAAAGTAAGGCAAAAACAGCATAAGGAGCTGTAAGCATTATTAAGTCTACCATTTTAAGAATTACCTCATTTAGAGTGTCAAAAAACTGTTTGATAGGTTTAGCTCTCTGTTCGCCAATTAGTAGCATAGAAATAGCGAAGAAAATAGCAAAAAAGATAACCTGTAACATCAATCCATTATCGGATAACGCATAAAAGACATTATCAGGTACCATGTCTATCACAAACTGCAACGGCCCTGCTTGTTGTTGGGCGCTGGCCGAAGCGATTTTTGAAGTGACTCCACTATCGTTTGCGTAGGTGGCAGTCAATTTTTCAACGGTTTCTGGACTAATACCATCACCAGGAACAAAAATGTTTACTAGTGAAAGGCCTATAAAAATAGCCACTAGCGTAGTCATCATGTAAAGGCCAAAGGTTTTTAGCCCCATGTCTTTAAATTTGGCGATATCTTTTAAATCTGAGATGCCCTTTATTAAAGAGGCCAAAATAAGAGGTACTGCAATGAGCTTAAGAAGCCGTACAAAAATGGTTCCAATAGGTAGTATCCAATTGGTCACAAAACCATTACCCCAAGAGAAAAAAGTCATGGAAAACCCGAAAAGCAGTCCCATTACCATTCCAATAACTATCTTCCAATGCAGTGCCATAGTACGCTAGATTTTTGTATTTCTGTTCATAAGCAAATGATCAGCGAAAACGAGTGCGGCCATTGCCTCAACAATCGGAACCGCCCTGGGCACAACACAAGGGTCATGCCTTCCTTTGCCGTGGGTTTCTTCTAAAGTTCCTTCAGTGGTTAGCGATTCATAGGGCTGTAAAATAGTAGCAACTGGCTTAAATGCCACATCAAAATAAATATCCATACCATTAGATATACCTCCTTGAATACCTCCGCTGTAGTTGGTCTTTGTGGTTCCGTCGGCATTGAAATAGTCATTATGCTCACTTCCGAACATGGCAGCACCCTCAAAACCACTTCCGTAAGCAAAGGCCTTGACGGCATTGATAGAGAGCATTGCGGCCCCTAGATTAGCGTGAAGTTTTTGAAAAACGGGCTCCCCTAGCCCAACTGGAACGTGTTTAACCACACAGCGAATCACCCCGCCTACGGTATCTCCTTTTTTCTTGATCTCACTGATATAATTGATCATTTTTTCGGCCATAATAGGGTCAGGACACCTTACTATGTTTTCTTCTCCTTGGGTTATATCTAGGGTAGTATATGGCTGATCTAGTCGTAGTGTCCCCACTTGATTTACGTAGGCTTGAATATGTATGGGAGCAATAAATTGTTTAGCAATAGAGCCGGCAACAACCCGAGCAACTGTTTCTCTAGCCGAAGAGCGGCCTCCACCCCTATAATCGCGCACCCCATATTTTTTATCGTAAACAAAATCGGCATGAGAAGGTCGATAGGAATCTTTAATATGCGAATAGTCATTAGAGCGCTGATTCGTGTTTTCTATACTAAAGCCAATAGGAGTTCCGGTAGTTTTTCCTTCAAATATACCTGAGTGAAAAACCACTTTGTCTGCCTCTTTTCGCTGGGTGGTTATTTTTGATTGGCCAGGCTTTCGGCGATCTAGATCTATTTGCACTAAACTTTCATCGATTGGCACACCTGCCGGACAACCGTCAATAATTCCTCCTAATGCTAGACCATGAGATTCGCCATAAGAGGTTAATTTAAAGATAGAACCGAAACTATTTGAGGCCATATTCCTTGAATTTAAGGATTGTGCGGCTAAAATAGCGCTCTTTTTCTAGACTTTATCCTTAACCTTTTATTATCACAGTGTTCACGATTAGTTAAGTTTTATGTACCAAAGACTGCCTTACATTCGTAGGTAGACACGAGTTTGTTTTGAAGAAACGAAAAATTGACATATCTATTATTTCAGATGTTCATTTGGGAACCTACGGATGCCACGCCGATGAACTTATCACCTATCTAAATAGTATCGAGCCCAAAAAGCTCATATTGAACGGAGATATCATCGATATCTGGCAATTTCGCAAGCGCTACTTTCCGTCTTCGCACCTTAAAGTGCTTAAAAAGATAATAGGAATGGCTTCTAAAGGCACAGACGTTTATTACATCACAGGAAATCATGATGAAATGCTGCGAAAATTCTCAGGTAATACCATGGGGCGCTTTAAAATATGTGATAAACTGGTCTTAGATCTTGGAAATGAAAAAGCGTGGATTTTTCATGGAGACGTCTTTGACATTTCTATACAAAACGCAAAGTGGCTAGCTAAACTAGGCGGATGGGGCTACGATTTGCTAATTGTTCTTAATCAGACGGTCAATTGGGCTTTACTGAAGTTGGGTAGAGAAAAATATTCCCTATCTAAACGCATTAAAAATAGCGTAAAAGGAGCCGTTAAATACATTCAAAACTTTGAGCGGGTAGCTGCAGAATTGGCCATTGATAACGAATACGACTATGTGATTTGCGGCCATATTCATCAACCAAAAAAGGAGGTATTTCAAAACAGCAAAGGAAAAACCACCTATTTAAACTCCGGCGATTGGGTAGAGAATCTAACCGCGTTAGAATACAGCTTTAAGCGGTGGAAATTATATCAGTACAGTGAGGATAAGCTCTCGCCATTCTTTGTAGATGAAGATCTCAAAGAAATGAATATAGAAGAACTAATTGCTTCTATCACAAAAAAAGAAGAAGGACTACGTGACATAGAAATCGTCGAAGACAGCTCGGTCGATGACGATTGATTAGGAATTGATAGCCTGAGCAATTACCTCAATAGGATGTAAAGCAAGCCGTTGCGCCCCATCTTTTATTTGATGCCTACAACTAGTGCCGTTAGCAACAATTAGTGTGTCTTTATTGGCTTTTCTCACTGCCTTAAACAGCTTTAATTCACCAATGCGCATAGATAGGTCGTAGTGTTCTTTTTCATAACCGAAAGATCCGGCCATACCGCAGCAGCCTGTTGCCATCAGTGTGACCTTATAATTAGGTACGGCATTAATCAGGTCAAAAGTGACCTTTTGATTAGAATGCGCCTTTTGATGGCAATGTACATGCACCTTAATAATCTTCGACTCTTTGGTAAAAATAGAAGGGTCTATTCGGCCTTCATTTAGTTCTCTCACCAAGAATTCTTCTATTAGAAGGCTGCTAGTCGCCAGTTTTTTAATGTACAGATCTTCTGGGAGCAAACGGGCATACTCATCTCTAAAACTAAGAATAGCAGAAGGCTCTAATCCAATAATTTCTAAATGCTGATCGAGATAGGGCTTAAACACGTCTATACTTTGTTGAGCACATTGTTTGGCCTGTCTTAAGAATCCTTTAGAAATAAAAGCCCTTCCACTTTCGGTGTATATCAAATGAAGCTTATACCCTAGTCTATTTAAAGTTTCTATAGCCGCTCTTACCAAAGGGGCGTCTAGGTATCTACTGAACTCATCTATATAAAGCACTACTTCTTTTACTGGAGTTACCGGCGGTGTTAATTGTCTGTAATATTCTTGGTAGTTAAAGGAATAGACCTTTGGCAGCGACCGCTCTTTGGCTACCCCCAATAACCCTTTGAGCAGATAGCTCGCTGGACTAGCAAATAGAGCATTAGAAATAACAGACACCTTTGAAGCTAACTTGTTTAGATGCGTACTGTAGGCAAAGAAGCGGCTTCGAAGACTGTACCCTTTTTTTTCTTGATATTGAAATAGATATTCTGCCTTAAGAGTGGCCATATCTACATTAGATGGGCACTCACTTGCACATGCCTTACAGCTGAGGCAGAGGTCTAGGGCTTCCACCACCTCTTCATGGGCAAAGGCACTCAGCTCGTTTGGTTGGGTGATAAACATGCGCAGAGCATTAGCGCGGGCTCTTGTCGTGTCTTTTTCATCTCTACTCGCGTGATAGCTAGGGCACATACCTCCATGAGACTCTTCGGTTTTTCGACAATCTCCACTGCCATTACACTGCTCTATAGCTCTTAAATACCCTTGTGAATCTGAAAAATCTAAAAAGGTTTCTAGTTTGGGCTCTTGACGATTTGGCTCATAGCGAAGTGACTTATCCATTGGATAAGGGTTCACAATTTTACCTGGATTGAATATACCCTTAGGGTCAAATAAGCGCTTTATGTCTTGGAATAATTGATAGTTAGCTTCTCCGACAAGTTCAGGTAAAAATTCAGCTCGAACAATTCCGTCTCCATGCTCACCACTAAAGCTGCCCTTGTATTTTTTAGTCAAATGCATGACATCGGTTGTGATGGCCCTAAAAAGGACGACATCTTCAGACTTTTTAAGATTGAGTATGGGCCTTAAGTGTAATTCTCCGGCACCAGCATGCGCATAATAAACCGCGCGTTGTTTGTGGCGTTCCATAAGCGCAGAGAACTCCATGATAAATGGCTTAAGGTCAGACAGCGCAACAGCTGTATCTTCTATGCAAGCAACAGCCTTCTGATCACCGATCATATTTCCTAATAGGCCCAGCCCAGCTTTTCGTAACTCATGTGCCTTTTGGATAGACTCTCCTTGGAGTACCGGAGAGGCGTAACTGGCGCTGTGTTGCTTTAGGTAACTTAATAAACTAGCAACTTGCAGTTCTAGATCCTCGTGTGTGTGAGCTCTTATCTCGAGCATTAACAGGGCTTGAGGGTCTCCCTCGACGAAATCTCTCGTACTACTATACAGTTTATTTCCTTTAGTACAATCTAAAATAACCTTATCCATCATCTCACAGGTATAGAGCTGATGTTTCATAACTGTTTCTACATCCGTTAGGCAACCTTCTAAAGAGCTGTAATGGGTAACCACCATAGCGCCATGTACTGGAGGTATTTCGTCTAAATCAAGTTCAATTTCTGAGGTAAACGCTAAAGTTCCCTCGCTTCCGCATAATAGTTTAGCGATATTCCAATGTTTATTACCATCTACTAGATCAAGATCGTTTAAAAGAGCATCTATCGCGTATCCAGTGTTTCTTCTGTGGATTTCTGCTTTTGGAAAATGTGCATGTACTTCTTCTTTTACCCCTGGCTGAGAAAGCATTTCTAGCAGTTGCTGCTCAATGGCTATTCCTTGTTCGCTTTGCTGTAATCCAGACGAATCTCT
Organism: Flavobacteriaceae bacterium; assembly: GCA_018402205.1. Lineage (GTDB taxonomy): Bacteria > Bacteroidota > Bacteroidia > Flavobacteriales > Flavobacteriaceae > UBA3478. The sequence continues at coordinate 153,876 of JAGYIX010000003.1, read as the reverse complement.
ACCAAATTCATGAATAGACCCATCAAACAAAACAGCCCTTAAAACAGACACCTTGTCGCGAGTAACTCCGTAACGAATAGAGGTGGTTCCTGAACTATTATTACCCACCATTCCGCCCATTGTACACCTATTAGCTGTAGACGTATTAGGGCCAAAAAATAATCCATAAGGTTTTAGGTAGGCATTAAGCTCGTCTCTAATAACCCCGGGTTGAACTCTAATTTTTCGGCCTTTTTCATCAAAATCGAGAATTTTATTAAGATACTTTGAAGTATCTACCACCACGCCCTCACCTACGCATTGTCCTGCTAAAGAGGTGCCTGCAGCCCTAGGAATTAATGCTATCTCGTTGGTATTAGCCCATTTAACAATCTCTTGAAGGTCGCTTTCGTTTGTTGGAAACGCCACTCCCAAAGGGCTCATTTGGTATACCGAGGCATCTGTTGCGTATATGGCTCTATAGAGTTCATCCTCAAGCAACTCACCTTTAAATCTAGGTTTCAGATCATTAAACAAGACAGACTGTATCATTTTAATTGCGGCGCTTTAAAACCCAAATAAATAGCAATAAAGGTATAAGTAATGCTAAAATTAAGGTGGGGTTATTTAAAAAGAGATTGGGTTTTAGAGCTGCGGTAAGCACAAATCCGCCAATAGCGCCACCGAAGTGGGCCGCATGTCCAATTTTATCACTGTTTTTATACATTCCATATACAGAATACATCAAGAAGCCAAAGCCAAATAAAGGAGCCGGAATAGGTATGGGAATAGGTAAGATCATCAATTGCATTCCTGGATAGAGCAAAATAGAAGAATAAACAATACCCGACACAGCCCCTGAGGCGCCGACAGCAGCGTAATAGGGCTCGTTTTTATGCACCCATAGAGTAAATAGGTTGCCTGCGATAAGCGCACATAAAAACAAGAGAAAAAAGGAAACACTGCCCAATAATTGATAAACCGTTGGAGCAAAGAAATAATAACTAATACCATTTACTAGTAGATGCCAAAACCCTACGTGAAGAAACCCAGAAGTAATCATGCGATACCACTGACCGGTTTTGATTTCGTTGATCTGAAACGAATAACGTTCAAACCATTCTTTATCGTTAAAGCCTTTTAAGGAGATTAACGCAATTAAAATAAGTAAAAGTATATAAGGCGGTATCAAATGAAAGCTCGGTATCTAGGTAGCAAATATACTTATCTTTAAGGCCTTATATGGGGGCACTAATTCTCTTTATTGCGGTAATTCCTTGGGTGTATTTTTGGTCTTTATTACCCTTTCGTCTTTTACATGCGCTCTCTTCTGCGGTATCTATATTCTTTTACCACGTTTTTAAATATAGGAGGGCATTAGTGGAGGAAAATATTAAAAAGGCTTTTCCTGGTATCAACAGCAACGACATCAAAACAATTTCTCAATCTTTTTATAAGCACTTCGCCGATTTATTTATAGAAATCTTAAAAGGAATCACGATGCGTAACAAAGAATTCAAACGTCGCTTTGAAGTGGAAACACTTGAAGAAGTAGAGCGCATTTTGAATAGTGGAAAATCAGTGATCATTATGGCCGCGCACCTCAATAATTGGGAATGGACTTCAGCACTCTCTTTATACACGAAGTATCCATTTTACGCTATTTATCAGCAATTAAATAATAAGTACTTTGACTCTTTTATGCGCAGAAATAGAGCTAGAACGGGTCTTCATCTGCTTCCGACCTACCTTACAAAAGAAACCCTAAAGCAACATCAAGAAGATAGAAAGGTAGCCCTATACGGGTTTCTTAGTGATCAATCTCCAACGCTTAAAAAGACCAAATTGTGGACTACTTATTTAAATCGACATGTACCTGCGCATACTGGGGCAGAAGAACTAGCGCGAGAACACGATATGGCTGTATTCTATATGCATCTAGAAAAAGTAAAGCGATCTCATTACAAAGCGTCATTCACTTTACTTACCGATAATGCAGTTTCTAAAGCCCCCTTTCAAATAACCAAAGATTTTTTGGCCATAGCAGAGCAGAGCATATATCAGCAGCCAGAATATTACTTATGGACACACAGACGCTTTAAACACGAAAAGCCTCTTTAACTGCGCAGAACTTCAAGATAACGCGCTAAGCTCTTCTATAAATCGAGTGGCTAATGTAGTTGCTTCTTTAGCCGTTTTGGCTTCGGTGTATATACGTATAATGGGTTCTGTGTTTGACTTTCTCAGGTGAACCCATGATGCTTCAAAATCAATCTTTACACCGTCTATACAATTAGGAGACCATTTTGAATACTTGTCTGCTATTTGACCTAAAACAACATCTAATTCACTGTCGTTAAGCTGCAAAATGACTTTTTCTTTAGCCATGTGATAGCTGGTGTAGGTTTTACGCAGTGCAGAGACAGATATGTTTCTTTCGCTTATGAGCATTAAAAACAATGCGATTCCCATTAGTGCATCTCGACCATAGTGATTCTCAGGGTAAATTACTCCGCCATTTCCTTCCCCTCCGATCACCGCACCCACCTGCTTCATTTTATTAACCACATTGACCTCTCCTACTGCGGCGGCATAATAGGCGACACCATAGTGGCCCGCGATATCTCTAAGGGCTCGTGTTGAAGATAGATTAGAGACACAAGGACCGAGTGTTTTTGAAAGTATAAAGTCGGCACAGGCAACAAGGGTGTACTCTTCGCCAAACATAGCGCCGTTTTCATCGACAAAGGCCAATCTATCTACATCTGGGTCAACAGCAATACCAAAATTTGCCTTTTCAACGACAACTCTTTTCATCAGTTCGCCCAAGTTTTTCTCTAAAGGTTCAGGATCATGCGGAAATCTTCCGTGAGGTTCCGAATAGAGTTCTACGACCTCTACACCAAAAGCTTTTAATAAAGGAGGTACAGAAATTCCCCCAGTAGAGTGCACACTATCTACAACAACTTTGAGCTTTTTTTTACGAACTATATCCGCATCTATAAAGCGCAAACCTTTAATTTTTTCTATATGCTTTTGAATGTAATCAGCAATCCGATAACGGGTACCTAACTTATCTACTGTGGCGTAATCAAAAGCGAGAAGATCCACAAGCTCAAGAAGATGTTTGCCGTCTTCTGCGCTAAAAAATTCACCTTGATCATTTAGTAATTTGAGCGCATTCCACTCAGAAGGATTGTGACTAGCAGTTAAAATAATACCCCCCTGAGCTTTCTCGTTAACCGTAGCAAATTCAACCGTAGGTGTGGTAGACAGGCCTAGATCTATTACATCAATACCCTGGGCTAAAAGAGTTTGAATTACTAACTCATATACCATTTCGCCAGAAATGCGTGCATCACGACCTACCACCACCTTAGGGGAAAAGGTTTCGGACCAAGACTTTCTTATCATCTGGCCATAGGCCGAAGTGAACTTAACGATGTCTAATGGCGTGAGGTTTTCTCCGGGCTTTCCACCAATAGTGCCTCTAAGCCCAGAAATTGATTTAATTAATGTCATAATCCATAGAAATTCTTTCAAAGATACCTTAGTTTTCAATTATTTTAGGAGACTTAAATCTGTTCTGTTATGCGTGTTTTACTTTGTGCTCTGTGGGTACTTCTCTTATCTAGTTGTCAACAAAAGTCACCCTCTGAATATGTGTATTTCAAAAAGGCAGCATTGGTTAGCTCACGTATAGAAGCCTCTGAAATAGGTGTGCAGATTCTAAAAGAAGGCGGTAACGCTTTTGACGCTATGATTGCCACTGAATTAGCTTTAGCAGTAGCCTACCCATTCGCTGGCAACATTTCGGGCGGAGGATTCATGGTTTTCAGAAAAGCAGACGGATCAGCAGGTAGCCTAGATTATCGTGAAATGGCCCCCATGGCGGCAAAATCTGATTTCTTTCTGGATGCTGAGGGAAGTGTAATTACAGATAAAAGCACTCTCGGAGCCAATGCCGTAGGCATTCCAGGTACAGTAGCCGGAATATTTGCCGTATACGATTCACTAGCCTCCTTGCCTTTTGAAAGACTCATTCAGCCGGCTATAGACTTGGCAAGAAAGGGGGTTGTGGTTACCACAAACCAATCTAGGCGATTAGCTTATTACGACTCTCTTTTTACGCTCGTTAATCAGCGGGTACTCCATAAGTTTTCAGGAGTCTCAGCCGGCGATACCATTAAACACATCGAACTTGCGAAAACACTAGAATTGATACGAGATAAGGGAAGAGCAGGTTTTTACGAAGGCAAAATGGCAGAAAAAATAACTTCTTTTATTCAACGTAATGGCGGGGTTATTACACTAGAAGACTTAAAGGCCTATCGCGCTGTATTTAGAGACCCTATCCTATTCTCATTCAAAAACTTTGATCTTATTTCAATGGCTCCGCCCAGCAGCGGAGGTTTAACTATGAAGCAAATTTTTGGCATGTTAGAACCTTTTGTAACGGACGATCTTACTCTAGACAGCGAGGAATACATACATCTACTTACAGAAACGTTCAGAAGAGCTTATGCCGACAGAAATCACTTTCTAGGAGACCCAGACTTTGTTGCTATTCCAGAGGACAAAATTACCGCTACAACCTACTTAAAGTCTCGTATGGAATCATTTGACCCCGAGACAGCTACCCCTTCAGAAGAAATCAGTCACGGAGAGTTTTACGGTTTAGAATCGGAAGAAACCACACACTATTCTATTATCGATTCTTTTGGTAACGCGGTTTCAGTAACCACCACCCTAAATGGAGGATACGGGTCTAAACTTTACCACGAAGAATTAGGGTTTTTCTACAACAACGAAATGGACGACTTCAGCGCAAAGCCCGGAGTGCCAAATATGTTCGGATTGGTCGGATCTAGCGCTAATGAGATTGCTCCTAGAAAGAGAATGTTAAGCAGTATGACTCCTACAATTGTAGAAAAAGAAGGTGAACTATTCATGGTGCTAGGAACCCCTGGAGGATCTACCATTATAACGGCTGTGGCCCAAACATTTATGCGCGCAGCTTATTACGATCAACCCATGCAAGAATCAGTAGATGCTCCGCGCTTTCATCACCAATGGATGCCCGATCGACTTATACTCGAACCCAATCGATATGAGGAATATCTGGTAGATCGATTGAAAGAAAAAGGCCATACTATTTCAGAGCAAACGAACCGAATTATAGGAAAGGTAAACGCCATTAAAGTACACCCAACTAAAGGCCTAGAAGCCGGAGCTGATTCTAGAGGTGATGAAGCCGCATCTGGGTTTTAGATCGGTTTAAGCTTGCTTTAATTTATTAGAAGAAAGGCGGTCTTTTAATTCACGCATAGAATCTTTTAGATCATTGAGTAATTGTAGGCTTTGGTCTTGTTCGATAACAAAGGTTATCTTACTGCTGACCTCCCATAATTCTTGAATTTGAAAAGCGTGTATATCGTAAGATTCATAATTTGGATTTACCGATATCAGAGATAGTCGGTTGCTATTTGGTTTCACCTCTATCTTTTTTACCATAACGCTGTCTTCGAGAACTACCACATAAATTTTTGATGAACGCAAAGAATGAATAGATTCTACGGCTCTAGCTAACACCCAGTCGCCAGGGTTTAGTGACGGAAGCATACTTTCACCCTCGACTTGAAAGCCGCGATAAGAGGCATTTCTAAACTCTTTTAGCGGCAGGTCAAATGCAGGGAGTTTTTCGTACCAACTTCTATCTAAGATATTTTGCGGATAGCCTGCTGCCGCTTTAGTTTCAACTAGTAATACATTTTCTTTGTTCTCTGAATTAACCGTAATTACTTTTGGAACGAACGAGAGCGATTCGTTAACTAAACGCATCTGTTCACTAGATTCGAAAAGCCATGAAGGATTAATTTGGTGTTCTTCGAACAACTTAGCTACCACAAAGCCTGGTACTTTGGTCTTGCCGCGCTCTATGTCTGCACTAGATCCAGACAAACCTAAATAGGCTCCAAACTCAGTTTGAGTAAAACCTAATTCTTTGCGAAGCAAAGCAAAACGTTGCGCGGTATTAAATTTACTCATGGGTTAAAAGTAAGGATTAATTCCTAATCAATTGGGAATTATTCCAATGTATATGGCGTATTTTTGAATTTTAATCGGGTACAGTGTCGAAAATTGTGATTAATAATGCCAGAACCCACAATTTAAAAGGGGTTTCTTTGGAGATTCCACGCGAGAAATTAGTGGTTATTACTGGATTATCAGGTAGTGGTAAATCTTCTCTTGCCTTTGACACTATTTATGCAGAAGGTCAAAGGCGCTATATAGAAACATTCTCTGCCTACGCCCGTCAATTTTTAGGCAATTTAGAGAGACCTGATGTTGACTCTATCGAAGGGCTTTCTCCGGTTATTGCTATCGAACAGAAAACAACTTCGAGATCTCCGCGCTCTACGGTCGGAACTATAACAGAAATCTATGATTTTTTGCGTCTTCTCTACGCAAGAGCATCTGAGGCCTACTCACCGGTAACTGGCAAGCAAATGGTGAGCTATTCCAATGAAGAGATTATTCAGTTATTGAGTGAACAATTTAGCGGGCAAACTATTACGCTGTTGGCTCCCATCATTAGGTCTAGAAAGGGACACTACAGAGAGCTTTTCGAAACTGTTCAAAAACAAGGATTTTTAAGAGTTAGGGTAGACGGACAAATTCGTTCTATTGAGCCAGGATTAAAACTTGATCGCTATAAAATACACGATATAGAGATTGTCATTGATAGGCTAACTGTTTCTCCTAGTCAAGATAATAAGCGATTGCGGCAAAGTGTCGAGCTCGCCTTAAAACGCGGAAATTCAGTGCTGATGGTAGAAACAGCTGAAGGAGAAATACACTACTATAGTTCTGCTTTAATGTGTCCTGAATCTGGAGTCTCCCTAGACCTACCTGAGCCCAATAGCTTTTCTTTTAATTCTCCAAAAGGCATGTGTCCTGAGTGCAAGGGTCTTGGACAACTAAAGGAGTTAGATCTGCGAAAAATATTTGTAGATGAATCGTTAACTATTCGAAAAGGAGGAATAGCACCGCTTGGTTTATACAAGAAAAATTGGGCCTTCACACAAATAGAGCATATCGGATATCTTTTTGATTTCACCCTTGACAGCCCAATTAAATCTCTTTCAGAGGAAGCCCGAAACGCTATTCTAACTGGACTAAAACAGCGCGTAGTTATCCCTTCTAAATCTCTCGGCGTCTCTCGAGAATACGCGATTGATTACGACGGCATAGAGAAATTCATCCTTTATCAGTATAATGAGTCTGGCTCGGCCACCATCAAAAGATGGGCGGCAGACTTTCTTGAGGATAAAATTTGTCATAGCTGCAACGGCTCAAGGCTTAAACCTGAAGCAAAATTCTTTAAGATAGACGAGCAAACCCTCTCCTCTTTAGTAAATTGTTCTGTAGCCGAACTCTTGCAATTTTTTGATGCAATTGAAGAGCGATTAGAGCCAACTAAAGCTAGAATCGCCAGTGAAGTGGTTAAAGAAATTCGCTCTCGTCTGGCATTCTTAGATAATGTAGGACTCAACTATTTAACCTTAAATCGCACTGCACGCTCGTTGTCTGGTGGTGAAGCACAACGCATTCGTTTGGCTACGCAGATTGGATCTCAATTGATGGGTGTACTCTATATTTTAGACGAACCCAGTATAGGACTACATCAGCGAGATAACATGCGCCTTATTAAAGCTTTAGAAGAGCTAAGAGATATTGGCAACTCGGTAATTGTGGTAGAACATGATCGCGATATGATACAGTGTGCTGATCACGTTATTGATATTGGTCCAGGTGCTGGAAGACATGGCGGACAAATTGTTTTCGAAGGAAGTCCAGATTTGATGAAAAATCAAAACACTTTAACCTCAGAATACTTGCAATACAAAAAAAGCATTCCTACCCCATTGAAAAGACGAAAGGGAACTCAGAAGTATATTGAAGTACTTGGATGCTCTGGCAATAACCTAAAAGAAGTCCATCTTAAAATTCCATTGGGCACCCTAACTCTAATTACAGGGGTGTCGGGTAGCGGAAAATCTTCTTTGATCAATGAAACTCTATACCCTATCCTAAATGCAGAATACTTTAATGGGGTGCAGAAGCCATTGCCCTATAAGAGCGTAAAAGGAATAAACTATTGCGACAAAGTTATTGACGTGAATCAATCTCCCATCGGAAGAACCCCTCGCTCTAACCCGGCAACCTACACTGGTGTTTTTTCAGAGATAAGGGCATTGTTTGCAAAAACAACTGAAGCAGTTATTCGAGGGTATAAGGCAGGGCGTTTTAGTTTCAATGTAGCTGGAGGTAGGTGTGAAACATGCGGTGGTGGTGGTCAAAAAGTCATTGAAATGAATTTTTTGCCCGATGTTTTGGTAGACTGTGAAACCTGCAGAGGTAAGCGCTTTAATCGCGAGACACTTGAAATTAGATATAAAGGGAAAACTATTTCCGATGTATTGAAAATGACTATTGAAGAGGCAAGTCTTTTTTTTGACGCTATTCCAAAAATTCATCGCATTCTAAAAACCTTAGATTTAGTAGGTCTTGGATATATAACTCTAGGGCAATCGTCAACCACCTTATCAGGAGGTGAAGCGCAGCGGGTAAAGCTCGCTACCGAACTTGCAAAAAGAGATACCGGAAACACTATATATATTTTAGATGAGCCCACTACAGGCTTACACTTTGAAGATATTCGCATCTTATTAGATGTCTTAAATAAGCTTGTAGACAAAGGAAATACAGTGGTTGTTATCGAACACAATCTCGATGTAATTAGGCAAGCCGATTACATCATAGATATAGGACCAGAAGGAGGTTATGCAGGAGGATGTATTGTAGCCAAAGGAACACCTGAACAAATTTCAGCATCTTCTGAGGGTTTGACTGCCGCGTTCCTAAAAAATGAATTAGTTTCGTTTAAATCGCTTGAAGTATCATGATATCGCATTCAGCAAAAACTTGGAACGACATTAAGTCTAACGATTCCTGGGCCCTCTTCAAGATTATGGGAGAATTTGTAGAAGGATATGATAGAATGGCAAAGATAGGGCCATGTGTATCTATTTTCGGCTCTGCACGAACAAGAGAAGACCAATCGACTTTTGATCTTTCTGTTGAAATTGCGAATAAGCTCTCTTTGCAAGGATTTGGAATTATAACGGGTGGTGGGCCCGGAGTAATGAGAGCTGCTAACAAGGGGGCGCAAGAAGCAAAAGGCATATCGGTAGGTTTAAATATTAAACTTCCTTTTGAGCAGTATCCCAACGAATTCATTGACGCAGATAAAAGTCTTTCCTTTGATTATTTTTTTGTTCGCAAAGTCATGTTTGTGAAATATGCCCAGGGCTTTGTGGTGATGCCGGGTGGTTTCGGAACTTTAGACGAGTTATTTGAGGCGTTAACTTTGATTCAAACACATAAAATAAAAGGCTTTCCTATTATTTTGGTCGGAACTAAGTTTTGGGGTGGACTTATAGACTGGATTAAAGAAACACTAGTCAGAGAAAAAACGATTTCTAAAGAAGATCTCGATTTATTTAAAGTAGTTGACACTGCAGAAGAGGTAGTTTCTATTGTTTTGGCATTCTATAAAGGGCGAGATTTAAGACCAAACTTCTAATGCACTTTAGGCTTTTCGTTTACGTTGTTTTTTCTCTTAGTACTACGCTTTTATTCTCCCAAAACGCGCCGTCTAAAATAAGCGCTCACCTTTATTGGAATCATGCCAACAGCAGTCTTTCTGTTAAAAGCAAACTTACTTTTAATAAAAATGATTTCGCCAAATCTCGCACTCTCTATTTATACGACTGGAATCACTCTTTTTCGTCTAAGAATAGCCCAATAGGCATTTCTTTTCAACAACGCTTTGATCGCAGTTTTCATTTAGCTAAAGAGGAAGATAGAGGCGTTACTAATGACTTAATCATTGCACTTGACTCAGAAACTCTTGATTACAGACGTATAAATTACGATGTTATTGAAGTGGCTCTTCCTCAGCGTGTAAAAAGCGATTCTATAACCTTAAACCTTACGTATACGCTCAAACTTCCGTCTACTAAATTCAATGGATATGGAATAGATCAAAACGAAGCGTTGTGGTTAAAGAACAGTTTTATTCTTCCCATTCCGCTTGAGGGAGCAAAACACGAAATATATCATAATAACAACCATGGCAATCAACACACTGGTTTGGTGCATTATAGTATTTCATTTGATCGTGGCGACAATCACTTTATTCATAGCGACCTAGAGTCTAATTCCTACTTTGATTTTTCAGGAATAACAGCCACCCCCCCTATTTTCGTTATCGATCATAACGATAGCAGTTTACTTCATTACACAACTCCAAAATGGTCGGTTCACCTAGATTCTAAAATGGCTAAAAATCTAGCTGACCCCATTCAGACCTTAGAGAGATTAATAGCATTTACCAATCAAGTATCTCCTATGCTCGATACCAGTAATCTGGTTCTTACTTATAGCGAATACAATGAAAGCCCCATTAAATTAGTGACTGACTTTCCGAGCATTTTATCTCCGTATCCTGATGAGTTTGTGCAGGAGTTAAGGGTGTTGAAAACCCTTATGCGCAAACAGTTGTTACTAGGCTTTGATAGTAACATGCAAAGAGAACACTTTTATCTCGATGGATTTGTTCAGTATCAACTAGAGAATTATATAGCCCTTAGATACGAAAACCTAAAATTGATAGGGAAATTCGGTGATATCTGGCCCTTTAATCGTTATCGTCTAGGAGAAATCACTGTTAATGAGCATTTCAAGTGGTTGGGTAGATTTATTGATAACCAGAATCTTGATCAACCCCTTCTTACGCCCTCGACTAAGCTTTTGAATTACAATTACAGCATTGCCAACCCCATTAAGGCTTCTCAGTTGTTTCGCATGAGCTTTAATCCGAGTAATGCTTCAGACAACTTAAAAGCTATTCAAGACTTTCAAAAATCATCCTACTTGAGATCTGGCGTATCAGGTTTTGACCTAAAATGGTTTTTACCTCCTGGCACCAACGCTCCCATAGTGTCTGATCGCTTGATCACTTCTCGCGAACGCACTGATTTTAGAATTAAAGATTTTAAGCGCTCTAATCAAGTAGATTCGTTACTTGTTAGTTATACCGGTATTTACCCAATGCCTGTTAAAATTTCTCAATTTGTCAGCTCTAAAGAAGTGGCACATCAATGGGTCAATAATTCTTCCCATGAAACTTGGGTGAGCTTTGATTCTAATTCTAAAGCGCGATACATTGTAAATCCCTATTTAGAAACTCCCGAATTTAATAGCTCAAATAATAGGTACAACCCGCGAAGCAGTTTGTTCAAAAGCCCTATTAAGATACTTCCGTTTACTGATCTTGACGACTTGAGATACGCTCAGCTTTATGTTACGCCACAGACACTTTTTAATATATACGACGGGGTTTCTTTTGGTGCACAAATTACCAACGAGTCTCTAGTTACTAAACCTATTGAATATCAATTTTCCCCTTTTTATTCCAGTAAAGAAAAATCGCTTATAGGAGCCTTTAATATCGCCTCAAACCACTGGTTAAATGATGAAAATCGCAGTCGCTTAACCGCAGGAATTTTTGGATTGACTCAGCATTTTGATATAAACTCACGATACACTACAGTTACCCCGTACCTAAGATTGAACCAAAATGTTGAGGGCATAACTTCTCGGACCAATCAATCCTTTTTTGCAAGAGTAAGAGCAGTTTCAAGATCGCTTGATCGAGAGGCTCAAGGCATGCTTACCCTAGAGAACCCAGATTATGTAGTCCTCAATTTTCGCTATCAAAAAGTAAAACAAAGCCTCTTTAACTTTAAAAGCTTGCTGGCTGACTTGCAGTTCTCTGAATCCTTTATAAAAGTAACTTCTTCTGCAGAGTATAGAAGACTTTTTGATAACAATACGCAAATCAGTTTGAGGTTCTTTGGAGGTTTATTTTTAAGAAATACCAACCCTAATGATTTCTTTAGTTTTTCTATTGGTAGGCCAAACGACTACCTCTATGATTATAGCCTTATCGGGCGCTCTGAAACTGAAGGTTTTTCTGCCCAACAATTGATCCGTGCCGAGGGCGGGTTTGTAGCCAAAGTAGATCAGGGACTTTCAAACCGGGCTATCCTTTCTACCAACGCTGCCATTAATTTATGGCGTTTCATTGAGATATATACAGAACTGGGCCTGATCAAGAATCAAGACCAAGCGGCACAGTACTTATATGGATCAGGTTTTAGATTAAACTTAGTGCCTGACTACCTGGAGATTTATTTTCCCGTTCACAGTCATAATGGATTTGAAACCTTTGATGCAGACTATTCTAGCAAGATCCGCTTTGTTCTAACTCTACAGTTTGAAACCCTAAGTAGATTGTTCACACGCTCCCTATTCTAAGCCCTTTATTTGCTTATTTTTGCGTGGCGCATCGCAAGCGACGTTATGGGAAATAGCGAGATTACATTCCAGGAATTTCAAAGCGAAATTCTCAATGATTATAGGATAGCTTATACTAGTCGTGTATGCAGTGTCCTCGGACGCAAAGAAGTGCTTCTAGGAAGGTCAAAATTTGGCATATTCGGTGACGGAAAAGAACTACCTCAGATTGCTATGAGTAAGTTTTTTAAAAAAGGAGATTACCGAAGCGGATACTACAGAGATCAAACCTTACATCTTGCCCAGGGACTTCTTGATCCAAAATCTTTTTTTCACACTCTTTTTGGCACTACCGACACTGCTCTAGAACCTATGCACGGTGGTCGTCAAATGACGGGTCATTTCTCTAGTGCAATGTGGCATAAAGAAAAAGGATGGCTCAATCAAACAGATCGCTATAACTCTATTTCCGATATTTCTTCAACGGCTGGACAAATGCCTAGGCTTTTAGGTCTTGCACAAGCCTCTTCTTTTTACAGGGAGCACTACGAGGTATTAAAACCCGATAAATTCTCTGTTGAAGGGAATGAAATAGCCTGGGGTACTATTGGAAACGCCTCTACATCGGAAGGACTCTTTTTTGAAGTGATGAATGCGGCGGCGGTTATGCAGGTACCCATAATAATGAGTGTATGGGATGACGAATACGGCATCTCTGTTTCGTCAGAATACCACACGGTAAAACAAAGTATTTCTAAAGCCTTAAAAGGCTTTAAACGCACAGATAAATCTGCCGGTCTAGAAATTATAGAGGTTAAAGGTTGGGATTACGGGGCGCTTATTCAAGCCTATCAACAAGCCGAGAATTGGTGCCGAACATCCCATACACCAGTTTTGGTTCATGTTACTGAACTAACTCAGCCTCAAGGACACAGCACGTCTGGTTCTCACGAACGCTATAAAACGGAAAAGCGTTTAGTATGGGAGCGAGATAACGATTGCTTGAAAAGGTTTAAGGAATGGATTATTGCTAAAGAATTTTCTTCAGAACATGAGTTACAGCAGCTAGAGAACGATTTAACACTAATGGTGACCTCAGCCAAAAAAGATGCTTTTGAAGAGTTCCAAGAGCCAGCTAGAATATACAGAGACCAACTGCATCAAATTATTAACGATCATTCTCTTAAGTTACCGCTAAGCTTGATAGACGCCTACAGGTCTCTAAAGGTTAAGAAGCTGGTTTTAAAAAGAGATGTTCTTTCGTTAGCTCAGGGAGTATTAACCCATGTTCAAGCTGAAAATAGCCTAAAGTGGAAGTCTGATATAGTTCGATTAATTGAAAACATAAAGAATGTAGAGGCTAATAACTATAGCTCAGAACTAATCGATGATTCTGCTAATTCGCTTCGTCGTATTGCGGGAACTGAAATTACATATGCAGCGAATGCTCCTCTTGTAGACGGAAGACAGATTCTGCTAGAAAACTTTAAAGAGCTCATGCACAATGATCCTAGGGTACTTATTTTTGGAGAAGATACCGGCAAAATAGGTGGTGTTAATAAGGCTTTAGAAGGGCTTCAAGAGTTATTTGGAGAAAGTCGCGTATTTGATACTAGTATTCGAGAAGCAAGCATTATAGGCCAAGGTATAGGTATGGCAATGCGCGGACTGCGACCCATAGCTGAAATCCAGTATTTAGATTACATCTTTTACGCTATAAATATCTTAACTGACGATTTAGCAACCCTTAGGTATAGATCTGTTGGTCAGCAGGTTGCTCCATTAATTATACGTACCCGAGGACATCGCTTAGAAGGTATATGGCATTCAGGTTCTCCGATGGGAGCACTCGTACACCTACTCAGAGGTATTTATATACTGTCTCCTAGAAATATGACGCAGGCGGCTGGCATGTATAATGCGCTACTCATGGCCAACGAACCCGGACTTATAATCGAACCCCTTAACGCTTACAGATTAAAAGAAAAATTGCCCGAAAATCTAGGAAAATTTACGGTACCTATTGGGATGGTCGAGCTTTTATCAAAAGGATCAGATATCACCGTGGTGAGTTACGGTTCTACTTTGCGCATTGTTCAAGAGGTTATTCCGTTACTAGAGACAAAAGGAATTTCTATCGATTTAATAGACGTGCAAACGCTTTGGCCCTTTGACATCGCTAACGATTGTGTAAAAAGTATTAAAAGAACCAATCGACTTGCAATTATTGATGAAGATGTTCCGGGAGGATACTCCGGTTATCTTCTTCAACAAATATTAGAAAAGCAAGAGGGTTATCGCTACTTAGACAGCAAACCCGTGACCCTTTGTTCCAAAGAACACCGTCCAGCTTACGGTTCTGATGGGGATTACTTCTCCAAACCCAATGCAGAAGATATCTTTAGAACACTTTACAACATGATGCACGAATCAAATCCTCAGCGCTATCCGCTTATTTTTTAAGGAATAAGAGCTATCGCAAGTGCCTGATATAATTCTGCCGTTATGTGCGCAGAAGACAGTTGTCCTACCCCTTTTGACCTAAGATCGATACGTTTTAGATCAGCTATCAAAACAGTTAAGCGTTTCATAGAATATATTCTAGCCGCAGTTTGATAATCCTTAAGAAAATAAGGCGAAACACCTAAAGCCTTAGCAGCTTCAGACTTGTTTTTGACAGCGTGGTACTTAAAAACTTTACTAAAAAAAGAAAACAGTACAGGAATAGTCATCTGTATTGGGTGATCTTTTGCGTTATCTGCAAAAAAGGCCAAAATTCCAGAAGCCTTGTCCATTTTTCCAGTACTTATAGCTTTTTGTAGCTCAAAAACATTGAACGTACGATGAATGCCTGTATACTTTTCTACATGTTCAACTTCAATCTGCCTAATGCCTTCTTGGGCGAGTTGAATTTTTTCAAGTTCACTTTTTAACCTCCTTGGGTCATTACCAATAGCAGCCAAAAAAAGCTGTTTTGCTTTATCCTCAAAATAAATTCCAGACCTATGAAGTTCGTTATCTAAAAAACCCGCTAATTCGTTTTCATATAACTTTTTACACTCATATAGCCCTTCATGACTTTCAATTACTTTAATAACTTTTTTCCTTCGGTCAAGGCCAGAGTTGTGCATTAAAAACACTAATACACATTGGGGGTTAGGATGATTTATATACGATTCTAATTCTGCTAACTGACGCAAAAGTGACTGCGCCTGACGCACAAGTACCAGTGTTCTTTGAAACATCATAGGTAGCTGTCTTGCACGCTCAATAACTTCAGACATGCTGCTATCAGGTCCGTATAGAATAGTTTGATTGAAGTCACGCAAATCTTCAGATATTACTACCTGTTCAAACCATAAACCTACTTCATCAATAAAAAACGACTCCTCCCCATAAACAAAATAGCAGGGAGCAAACTTTTCATGGATTAAATGAGACTTAAGGCGTTCGAATCGCATAGGAATTTGGTAATATTGTAGGCATGTATGGAGCAAACTGTACTCAATTTACCTCCCGCTAGTCTAAAGGTTAAAAATACCGAAAACCACTGGCTAATATGGGATATAATTAGAAAAAAATACCTTCCTCTAACCTCTGAAGAATGGGTAAGACAGCATTTTGTGCATTACCTAATAAATCACAAAAGTGTAGCTAGAAGCCGAATTCTTATAGAGCGAAAGGTGCGTACGGCCCAAAAGCGATCACGATTTGATATTGCTGTAATCGCCGATTCCGAAAACTTTTCAATCGTTGTTGAATGTAAGTCGAGTGAAATTAAATTAAACGAAGAAGCTGCTTATCAAATGCAGCGCTATGCCTATGAATTGAAACCCGAGTTTTTAGTTTTAACCAACGGCTTACAACACCTCATTTTTCAATGGCATATTTTAGAGTCTAATTATCATCAAATCAAATATTTACCTGAAAATTTATAGCGTTTAATGAAAGAGCTTGCAGTGGTCATCTTAAATTACAATGGCCGATCCTTATTAGAGCGTTTTCTGCCCTCGGTTATCGAATTTTCAACTAATGCTCAGATATATGTAATCGACAACCACTCCAACGACGACTCGATAGAATGGTTAGCTGATCATTTCAATACTTCTGTGAAATGTATAATTCTTGACCAAAATTATGGATTTGCTGAAGGGTATAACAGAGGGCTACAGCAAATCCAAGAGCCTTTTTGGTGTCTGCTTAACTCGGATATTCGGGTAACCCCTGATTACACAAAAAGACCAATAGAGCTTTTAAAAAACAATCCTGTAATCGGACTTGTTCAGCCAAAAATTTTGAGCGAACATCATCACGAATACTTTGAATATGCTGGTGCTGCTGGCGGATTTTTAGATTGGCTAGGCTATCCTTACTGCAGAGGAAGGTTATTTCAATCTATAGAAAAAGACCAGGGTCAGTACGATGACGAGTTGCCCGTATTTTGGACCACTGGTGCATGCCTATTTATGAAAAAAGAGGTTTTTTACCTCGTAGGTCAATTTGATCCTTCATATTTCGCGCACCAAGAAGAAATTGACTTTTGTTGGAGAGCCCGGCACAAGAATTTAGAATCATGGTATACCTCGAAAAGCCACGTTTACCATCTCGGAGGATCAACCCTGACCAATTCAAACCCTTTCAAAACGTATCTCAATTTCCGAAACTCCCTATTTACCTTATTTAAAAACCTTCCTTATTTAGAATTTTTTTCTGTTCTGTCTATTCGATTGATTCTCGATGGAATAGCCGGGCTCCTGTTTGTGTTCCAGGGCAAGCCCCTACACACTTTAGCAGTTATAAGGGCGCACTTCAAATTTTACTGTTCGCTACCTGAATTATTAAAGAAGAGAAAGCAATTACGCCCATTGAAAACTAAGCGCACTCCGTTTTCAATAGTATATGAACACTTTATATGCGCTAGAAAAAAGATTCAAAAATAGTAGGCAATCATTCTGCGGTTTGGCAAAGTATTTGCTACTTTTAATGTTGAAAAACCAATAATTATGAAATTACAACTTTTATCTATTGCTTTTATAGCACTTACCTTGGGATCATGTGTATCGTCTAAAAGGTTTAATACGGTAAATAAAGATCTCGAAAGTGCGAAGGCTGAATTAGCCTCTACTAAACGAACAATGAATGATTACGCCTCAGAGATTGGAAAGTATGAGGCTCAAGTCAAAGCTCTTTCCGAGCAAAACAATTTTTTAAGGTCAAACAATCAAGACCTAATTGTTAACCTAGACAACTTTACCACTTTAACGTCTAAGGGAGCGGAAAATCTCGAAATGACTCTTGAAAGTCTTAAAGAGAAAGGCCTTACTATCAATAAACTTCAAAATGCAATTACAAGAAGAGATTCAGTGAACCTTGCCCTTGTTGCTAGTCTCAAAGGAGCTCTTGGAAACCTCAACGATCAAGATATAGAGATCAATGTAGAGAAAGGGGTTGTATTCGTTTCTATTGCAGACAAGCTTTTATTTAGAAGTGGTAGCTACAATGTCTCTGACGAGGCTAAGCGTGTTTTAGGAAAAGTGGCCACAGTAGTTAATGCAAAGCCTGATTTTGAATTTATGGTTGAAGGGCATACCGACAACGTACCCTATAAGACGAATGTCGAAATTAAAGACAATTGGGATTTATCAGTTAAACGAGCTACAGCTATTGTTCGTATTCTTCAAAACGAGTTTAAAGTTGATCCTAAGCGTATGACTGCTGCTGGAAGAAGCTACTATGTTCCTTTAGTTGAGAACAATTCTACAGAGAATAGATCTCGTAACAGAAGAACGCGCATTGTTGTGTTGCCTAAGCTAGATCAGTTCTATTCTATGATTGAAGATGGCATGAAAGATCCGTCTATTCAATAGAGTAGTCGTTTTTATTAAACAAAAGCCCTCTTAATGGAGGGCTTTTTTTATGATATTACTTGAAGTTTAGCAAATCGCAGTAACAATTTCTTGATACCCCCGGTTTCAAATTCAATTTCTGCCTTTTTCTCAGCTCCGACGCCCTCTATAGCCTTTACAATACCCCTGCCAAAGCGCTCATGACTAACCTGGGCACCTATAGATAAATGGTTATATAAAAGGGCATTCTCCACAGCAGCAGAAGCATGTTGAGGCTTTATCTTTCTTAATTTTCTTAACTGCTCCTCCGAAGGCTTATTTCGAACTGTGGAACGGTCGCCCTGAGGCTTCATTTGTCTTAATTTAGAATGATCCACTTCTCCAAACAAAGAGGGGTCTACAAACCTTCTGTAAGATCCACCCGCATCTACCACACGGTTATCAATGTATTGGGAATCAATCTCACTGATAAATCTACTGGGCTCAGCATCAATTAATTTACCCCAGCGATACCTATTGATAGTGTAAGTGAGGTATGCTTGCTCTTCTGCCCGAGTGAGCGCTACATAGAATAACCGCCGCTCTTCTTCTAACTCTGATCGGGTATTCATACTCATTGCTGACGGAAACAAATCTTCTTCTAAGCCAACCACAAAAACGTGTTTAAACTCTAATCCTTTAGCCAAGTGAATGGTCATTAGGGCTACGCGATCATCATTATCTATTGCCTTATCTAAGTCAGAAGCTAACGCTATATCTTCCAGAAATTCATTTAACGAACCCGTCGCTTCATCTAGTTCTTTTTGTCCTTCTACAAAATCTTGCATACCATTTAAGAGCTCCTCTAAATTCTCTAATCGCGCCACTCCTTCAGGTGTGCCATCTTTCTTGAATTCTTGAATAAGGCCGGTCTTACGTGCTACATGCTCAGCGACTTCGAAGGCATTCTGTTGGGCATTAACCACCTGAAAACTTCGAATCATGGTGCAAAACTGACTTAACTTGTTGCGTATTGACGCGCCTACAGAGGCAGCAGAAAGTGAGATGGGGTCTTCAATAAAATCAAACGCACTTATACTTTTAGCATTTGCGGCCACCGTTATTTTCTCCAGTGTTGATTGACCAATTCCTCGCGCCGGAAAATTAACTACCCGCATAAAAGCCTCTTCGTCGTTTGGATTAACAACTAACCTGAGATAAGCTAGTAAATCTTTAATCTCTTTGCGTTGATAGAACGATAAGCCTCCATATATACGATAAGGTATATCTCTTTTTCTCAAGGCATCTTCAATCGCTCTAGATTGCGAATTGGTTCGATACAACACTGCAAAGTCATGATTGTATCGCTGTTCATTCATTTTACTTTCAAAGATGGTACTCGCTACAAAACGACCCTCGTCAGCATCGGTCGGACTTCGATGAACAATTATCTTATTTCCAAGGGTATTATGTGTCCAAACATTTTTTTCTAATTGGTCTCTGTTCTTCGCTATTACTGAATTTGCTGCACTTACAATGGTAGCAGTTGACCGATAATTTTGCTCTAAACGATATACCGCAACCCCATCGTAATCTCGCTGAAAATTGAGCATATTATCAATATTTGCTCCTCTAAAAGAATATATGCTTTGAGCATCATCTCCTACTACACAGATGTTTTGAAATCGATCTGACAAGGCCCTAACTATTAAATACTGCGAGTGGTTGGTATCTTGGTACTCGTCTACCAAAATATATCTGAAACGCTCTTGATATTTGATTAAAACCTCTGGGAATCGACTTAAAAGCTCATTTGTTCGCAACAAAAGATCGTCAAAGTCCATAGCTCCTGCCCTGAAACAACGATCTACATACTCTCTATAGATGTCTCCAATTCGAGGCCTACGCGCTATCGCATCTGCTTCTTGCAGCTCAGGGTTTTGAAAATAGGCCTTAACCGTAATCAAGTTATTTTTAAAAGAAGATATTCGCTGTTGAATCTGCTTGTACTTATAGACATCTTTGTCTAGCCCCATTTCTTTTATAATAGAACTAATAAGTCGCTGTGAATCTTGTGTATCGTAAATGCTAAAATTACTCGGAAAGCCAAGGTAATGACCGTCGGCCCTTAGCAGGCGTGCGAAAACCGAATGAAATGTTCCCATCCAAAGATTTTTAGCCTCACTTTCGCCAACCAATGAGGCGATACGGGTTTTCATCTCTTTAGCGGCCTTATTAGTAAAGGTTAAGGCGAGAATAGAGAATTCATCAACCCCAGAATCTATTAGATGAGCAATTCTATAGGTTAACACTCGGGTTTTACCCGACCCGGCCCCTGCGATAACTATCAACGGCCCTTCTTTATGTAATACCGCCTCTCTTTGGGCTTGGTTTAAAGCTTCTAAATACTTCATCAATCAAATTCGCTTTATACTCGTGAATTTATTGAATTTGCTGAGGCCTTGCTCTTTCTTCTTTATATATTTAGTAACAAGTTTTAACCGTTTTTTAAATGTACAGACTTCAGCACCTACCTCTAGTATTGATTGCCCTAATAAGTTTAAACCTACTTAACGCGCAACTAATTGACCAAGAAGAATTTAATCAAATCGAGTCGAAAGTAATTGAGTGGAGAAGAGATTTTCATGAACACCCAGAATTGAGCAATCGCGAATTTGAAACTGCAAAAAAAATAGCTCAACACTTGGAATTATTGGGCATTGAGGTGCAGACAGGAGTTGCGCATACAGGAGTGGTTGGCCTTTTAAAAGGCGATATGCCTGGAGCCGTTATTGCCCTTCGGGCAGATATAGATGCATTGCCGGTAACAGAGCGTAACGATCTCCCCTTTAAGTCGACAGTTAAGGCTCAATTCTTGGGGAAGAGACGGGCGTAATGCACGCTTGCGGGCACGATACACACACTGCTATTCTTATGGGTGTAGCTGAAATTCTCTCTGCTCATAGAGATCAAATCAAAGGTTCTGTTAAGTTTATTTTTCAGCCAGCAGAGGAAGGGCCTCCTCCAGGAGAAGATGGCGGAGCATTACTTATGGTTAAAGAGGGCGTTTTAGAGCATCCAAAAGTAGATGCCATCTTTGGGCTTCATATCAATTCCGAAACCCCTGTCGGAGTTGTGCGTTACAAGACTGGCGGATTGTTGGCCTCTGCACAACGATTTGTTATTCAAGTAAACGGAAAGCAAACCCACGGATCTCAGCCATGGTCTGGAGTAGACCCCATATATATCAGTTCTCAGATTATAAATGGCTTGCAATCGCTAGTCAGTAGAGAATCTAATCTACTCAAAGAGGCAGCAGTAATAAGTGTAGGTAAAATTAAAGCCGGGTTGCGATTCAATATCATTCCTGAATCAGCCGAAATCATTGGTACTATTCGCACACTTGACTATGATATGCGCGACTTGATAGAACAACGTTTAAACGAAATGGTTCCTGCTATTGCTGAAGCATTTGGAGGAAGTGCTCAAATAGAAATCACAGAAATGACCGACATAACTTACAACGATGCTGATCTAGTGGCTCAAATGCTCCCTACCATGGAGGCTGTTCTTGGGCCAAAAAACATTCAACTTACCAAAGCCACCACAGGGGCAGAAGATTTTTCGTACTTCGTTAAAGAAGTTCCCGGCTTTTTCTTTTTCTTGGGGGGTATGACTCCAGAAAATACCACGCCTTATCCGCATCACACGCCAGATTTTTTAATTGATGAATCAGGAATGATTTACGGGGTACAGCTATTAACTCAATTATCTTTAGACTTTTTAAACGCGAAATCATAAATGCGCTACTCTATACTTTTTACACTTTTCTTTCTTGTTTTTGAAGCAGGCTCTGCCCAAAAAAAATCGGATTTACTAGAAGACAATAAATCTTTAAATGCCCTAGTAGAAAGAAACGAGTCTACTATTCGCGAACTTAAGCAGCAGATCACGCGTGTAGAGTCGTTGAATGAAACCTATAAGTTCGAAACGGATAACTTAAAGTCAACCAATAAGGCCCTCATGGACCGGCTGAGCAAATTCACTAATCAGTCAGTGGCAAATATTATGAATATCGGAGACCAAATTGAAAGTATGAGGTCGCTTGAAAAACAAAATCAACAACTTAAAGGAACAATTACCCAACACGATTCTGTTCTCATTGAAACGCTTAAAAAGTTGCGTCCGGTTATTTCAAAGGCCAGAGGAATGGTTTTAGAGGTAGGAGGTCTTAAGTTTCCCTTCATAGTCAATCGCGAAACGTCCCTAGATTCCTTGCATTTAGATAGTCGCATTAAAAGTTTGGATTCAGCGCTTAGAGCACATGAGTTTTATCAACTCAGATTTCTTACTAACTCTAAAACACTCCCCTTAGCTGAGCGTATTTATACCCTTTTTACTGGTAATTTTGAGCACACCCCTGAGCGATTCCTGTTTTCTCCGCATTCTAGTTCAGACACATTATACATTAGACTCCACCCGAATCACGAAAAATTCTACCTTACGATTAGAGAGCTTATAAAGTAATTTAAGATTCGAACTGCTTTTGTGCATGAAGAAATCCGCGCTGCCACCATCGCACCATTCTTTTTTGATCAAACAGCAATGGGTTTTGAGTAAGTAATGTTGGGGTATAAATAAAATTAAGTTTAACCCCATCGGATTTGGCTTTAAGAGATCCTAAGGAGATATTGTGTTCTTCTATTTGATCCAAAGAAAATCCAAACATGCTGAGCATAAGGTCAAAAGCGTTAGTTGTGGGAAGTCGGTATCTCTGTTTGTTCTCTTGGCGCAAAACAATGACATCTATCTCTGTTGCCCCAGCTTCTATTGCTTTTTCAACAGAAACTATACTTCCTAGACCCCCATCAGCATATTCGTACCCTTCTTTAGAGACTAAAGACATGAACGGAATATAATTGGCCGAAATCCATATCCAGTCTAGAAAATCGTCATAACTACAGTCCTTAATTGACTTGTACTCTACTTGATTTTTACTGAGATTAGAAACGGTTACTAGAATCTCTTTATCACTTTGTTTTACCGATTCAAATTCAAACGCCGTAATATGCTGCCCTAAAAATTCTCTTAAACTTTTACTCTCGCCAAAAGTTTTGTTTCCTCTAATAAAACTTCTAAGCACATTAAAGTGATTGATATGCAATTGCACTATTCCCCCTTTTTTATGGGTATAAAAAGGATTTAAATTGAATATTTTAGTCGCATTCACCTCTTTGTAGACCGAATGTAGCTTCTCGATTTTATGCAGCGCTAAATGAATTAATAGCAAGCTTCCTGTAGACGTTCCTACAAAAAGATCGTAATTTCTTTGTTGGCGCTCAATCAGATACTGAGCAACACCTCCTGCAAATGCGCCCTTACTTCCACCTCCCGAAATAACTATTGCACGCATAAATGGCTAGGATTTTATTCCATGCACTAAAATAGATAAGTTTGTGCGTATGCGCACTTCTTCGTTCTTAGAGTTTCCTATTTCGACGATTAAAGGTTTAGGGCCAAAGCGTGCTGCAATGATTAGGAGCGAATTGAATATATCTTCCATCTACGACCTATTACTCTTCACCCCCTCCCGCTACATTGACAAAAGATCCCTTAGTCCTATTTCGGCCATAAAGCTTGAAAACACAGTAGTGCAAACTGCAGGGATTCTATCCAATATTCGTCTTATTCCGCAATCAAAGGGCTATAGATTAACCGCCGATCTCGTTGATAATACCGACCAAATTGAACTTGTTTGGTTTAAAGGATATCAGTACATAGAAAAACAGTTAAGAGAGAATCAGCGTGTCAGGGTATTTGGAAAGGTCAATCGCTTTCATGATCGCTTTTCTATAGTACACCCTGAACTTTCTCCAATCAGTGAGCTGCCAACCGAAATATTTAAAGGAGATATTGAGCCCATCTACCCCATTCCTGAAAAACTTCAGAAGGTGGGAATTTCTCAGCGCTTATTTCGCACTATTTTACAATCTATTGTAGAGGCTAAAGATTTTGCCTTAGCCGAAACACTTCCTGAGTATATATTAAAAGCACATAACTATACTTCAAAGACCCTGGCACTTAGGCATATTCATCGTCCCGAAACCCTAGAGCAGACCCAATCGGCGTTAGACAGACTTAAGTTCGAAGAGCTTTTTTATATGCAGCTTGGATTGCTTATCAAAAAGCAACATCGAAAACAGTCCATAAAGGGTAGAAAGTTTGAAATCGTTGGCGAATTATTTCTAAAGTACTACCAAACTGCATTGCCCTTCGAACTCACTAGTGCTCAAAAAAGAGTTTTACGCGAAATTCGCAATGATATAGGATCCGGTCTCCAAATGAATCGATTACTTCAGGGAGATGTGGGATCGGGAAAGACCATGGTGGCTCTACTTTCATGCTTAATAGCCATTGGTAACAAGTCTCAAGCTTGTTTAGTTGCACCAACTGAAATTCTAGCCCAACAACACTTTGAAGATTTGAGTAGCCAATTAGTTCCTTTAGGAATTAAAGTGGAGCTTTTAACCGGGTCTACTTCAAAAAAAGATCGAAAAGAAATACATCAGGCACTCTTGAGTGGAGCTCTACATCTGTTGATAGGAACACATGCTATTTTTGAAGAACAAGTGGTGTTTTGCGACCTCGGACTTGCGATCATAGATGAGCAACACCGTTTTGGTGTAGCTCAGCGTTCTAAGCTTTGGCGAAAAGCCCACATACCTCCTCACATATTGGTAATGACCGCAACACCAATACCTCGCACCCTTGCGATGAGTGTCTATGGTGACCTAGATGTTTCTGTAATTGATGAGTTGCCTCCTGGCAGAACACCAATTATCACTACGCATAGAAACGATGGTGCTCGACTAAGGATCTTCTCTTTTCTAAAGGAACAGATTGCATTAGGACGTCAGATTTATGTAGTGTACCCGCTCATTAAAGAATCCGAAGCTTTAGATTATAAAGACTTAATGGACGGATACGAGAGTATAAGTCGCGAATTTCCAGCTCCGCAATACGCAATTTCTATTCTTCATGGCCAAATGAGCGCTGAAGCCAAGAACTATGAAATGCGTCAATTCGAAAGGGGTGTTACTCAGATTATGGTAGCCACTACGGTTATTGAGGTAGGTGTAAATGTGCCAAATGCCACGGTAATGGTTATTGAAAGTGCCGAAAGGTTTGGATTAGCTCAACTGCATCAGCTTAGAGGAAGAGTGGGGCGTGGAACTAATCAATCCTATTGTTTACTGATGACCAAAAAGCAACTTTCTGACGACGCAATGGTGCGCATGACTAGTATGGTAAAGCACAGCAGTGGATTTGAGCTTTCTGAAATTGATTTGCGTTTAAGGGGGCCAGGAGATATTATGGGAACTCAGCAGAGTGGCAGTCTTCAACTGAAGTTTGCAGATCTCATTGAAGATGGTGAACTGCTTTTTACCGTTCGCTCTCAAGTGCAGCAAATATTAGAAAACGACCCTGATTTAAAAAATAGTATTCACGATTGTATGCTAAAGCCTATGCACATGATGCTCAAGGGTAAAATTCTATGGAGTTATATCAGTTAATTCCATTTTCTAAAACTCAAAGCTTCAGAAAGTATTCCTTCATTTAAACTGCTTAGCTGATCTATATAGAGCAGTGAAAGAGCCGTAGACAGCCAACGGTTAATGCGCCGAACGGAGGTTTTATCTCTGCTTTTGAGTTGCTGCACCATTTTCATTCCTTCTTTCGTGATGGGTATTCTATGCAAACAATCTAGCGGTTGAGCGCCCCCAAAACTAGAGGTAATAGATGTTTTATAAAGTAACGCTTGTTCGAGGCGTTGAGAAATTTGAGTGTAATTGAAGGGTTTTGGTTTCTGACCAATGTCGGGCTTTTGCAGTTTAACCATGAGGTCTATACGATCTATAAAAGAGTCAGAGAAAAGACCATTGTGGGTATTTTCAAGATCGGTATTGCAACTTCCTATTAAGGTAAACTCGGAAGGATAGGAAATGGAGTAGTTATTTCTTTCTAATAGCACCTCTTTCCATTCTAATGAAGGCTTTAGAGCCTCTAATACAGATCGCGAATATTGATCAATTTCATCTGCCACTAAAATTCCATGGTGCGCTAGAGATATGTAACCCGGATAAGGCTTCACCCCTCCTCCATAGAGCTCAGCTATAGAGGTATTTACCTTCATGTGCTCTACTGGTAGTTGATACGACAATCGTTTCATACGCTTTACCTGAATGGGCCATAAACTCAACTTTTGCTCCCTAGTTAAAAGCGGAAGCGTTTTAGCATAATGATCAATCAATGTTGACTTGCCGATTCCTGGTTCACCGAATAGCAATAAATGATGACGGCCAACAATCGAAAGTTCTAATGCGCGTGAAGCATGGGGTTGATCGTAATAAAACACACTTTCATGTGTGGTATTTATACATTCGGATTCTTTGTAAACCGAAGAATATGAGCACCTTAACACGTAATTAATTAGCTCATCTATTGATTGAATACCTATAGATTTAGGCGCTATTTCGACAGGAAGATCCTTAATATTTTCTAGTGGGAGAACAAAATATTCGCAACCCACACTCAGTGCCGCGACATAATATTCATGAGGGTAATCTAAAGGTATTGCTCTTCCTTGTAAATCAAATGAGCCTACAAAATATGTCTGTTCTATGTGATTCACCGCTTCTTTTGCACAAGAGGCTATTAGCAGAGCAGCTATTGCCATTTCTGATGTTTGATGGTGTTTAGCCGATGCGGTAATTTGGCTTTGAAAGACATATCTCATCCCTTTCAACTGTTGTTTTCGCTGATGCAATAAAACCCTCAAGCGATCAAATTGGTCGCGAAGCATATGTTGAGGCATACCTGAACACTTAGCTCCAAAACCCTTCGTTAGGGTTAACGACATAAGGCTTGATCGTAAATCGAGATCTACCTTAACAAAGGTTTTAACTTTATGCACCATATAGTGCAAATTAATCTCGATCTACCGCATTAAATGTGCAGTATCAATTGGTTTTAAGATCATTTACTAGTGCGTCTGTCAACCACGCCAAGAACTGTGGCTTAGAAGCGAATTGAATAGCTCCGTTTAGCAGTGCCAAATCGTCTGAAAGAACGATATAATAAGGTTGAGAGATAGATTCAAAGTTAACTGCTTGAAACAAGGACCAGTATTGTCCTTGGGTACGAATGGTTTTGGTTCTTCCGTTAGGCAATTGATATAGGCCGTTTTTAGATGCCTCTAATGGCGACCTATCATCGACGTATAAGCTCACCACAACAAAGCGTTCTTTGAGCAATTTATAAATCCGCGGATCACTCCAGACCTCACTCTCCATTCTGCGGCAATTCACACAAGAGTAACCGGTAAAGTCGAGAAGCAAGGGTTTAGATAATTTCTTGGCTGCAGCTAGACCTTCGTCTAAACTGCGGTAACAATCTAATCCCAATGGGCATTCTTTGGCTGAGGAATTAAGGGAGTAGTACAAAGGAGGCGCAAAGGTATTTAGATAGCCGCCAGAAACTGGCTCTTTCAGGGCACGGATACTAACAATTAGAAAGAACCCAAGAACGATTATAATAACCCCTCTAAAAAATCGTCCTTCAGGGCGATGTACAAATCGAACGATGAGATAGATCAGCGCTACAAGACTAATCGCTATCCAAATAGAAATGATTACCTCGTACTTAAAAAACGACCACTGAGCGACCAAATCGGTATTTGAAAGAAATTTAAATGCCAATAATAATTCGGCTATTCCTAGAAAAAATTTTAAATCAACCATCCATGTACCTGAGCGTGGGAGCCTTTGAAGTGCCTTTGGAAACAGCGCAAATAAAACAAAGGGAATAGCAAGAGCTAGCCCAAACGAACCAAGTACAACAAATAAGCTCAATCCAAACGACTCAGACATAGACTGAGTAGCTAGAGTACCTAATACCCCTCCTAAAATCGGACCGGTACAAGAAAAGGATAGCAATACCAAGGTGGCAGCCATAAAGAAAACAGAAAGCAGTCCTTTAGAGCGTTCACTTCGTTGATCGGTAAAATTAATCCATCGTTGAGGCAAAGTAATATCCACCCCGGTGATAAAGGATAATGCAAAAACCAGCAGTATGCTAAAGAGTAAAAAGTTAGTCACTGGATGACTGGCCACTTCATTAAAAAGTTGTGGATCAGCCTGATTACCCAGCACAAAAGGAAGACCCACAAGTAGGTATAATACAACAATAGCTAAGCCATAAAAGAAAGCCAAACCTTTTAGTGTTGTACGTTGATTAAAGTACGAAACGGTTAAAGGAATTAGTGGTAAAACACACGGGGTAAATAGAGCGATTAGTCCTCCGAGAAATCCGAAAAGAACAAGCTTCCATAATGAAGAAGTGGCCTCAGGATTGCCAATGGTTAATAAAGATTTATTTTTTACTTCGATCAGCAATTCGTCCGAAGATTTAAGGGTGTCGTCTACAGATATATTCGTCTGATCTAATGGCGCAGTATCGTTTAAAATGAACACAAAATCTTCTGCCGCAGAAATACACACTTCTTTGCACACCTGAAAATAAAGGGATACTTCAATGCGGTCGATCGGATCTATGATTTCTATTCGTTGCTCAAAACGAGCGCTTTCTCTAAAAATTTGCTCGGTAACTCCAAAAACCGCATTGTAATAAGGTTCGGGTGTTGTTTCTTCCACTTTTCCGATGCGTCTATACCTCTTATTTTCTGTAAAATCAAAAAAAGCTGGCTGGCTACCTCCCTCAGGAGATGTTTGAGAAAATATATACCAATCTTTATCTATACTAGCTTCAAAAACAAGTAGATAGCTCGTGTCGTCTTGTAAAACACTATAAGTATTCCACTGCACTTGTGGTGCGCTAAATTGGGCAACTAACTGGGCTGAAAAAAACAGTCCTATACAAAGCTGTATTATTCGTGCCATATCTTGATAACTTTAGAAGAGTCTGTTGAAAGAGGACTAAAATCTGCATCTATAGCAAATCCCAGAATAGCCACTAAACGGTCTTCGCTTAGGAGTATCTGAACGGATGATTTGGTAATTGGGTCGATCTTTAAGTCTCGCAAATATTTGGATACCTTTTTGGTTTTGTCTTGTCCTTTTAGTTTAATGCTGTCTTCTGAATTCCATAAGCGCACCTCTAAAGTAGATGCTGCTGCAATACTGTCTCTTACTTCTAGAGTATAAACCACTTGCGATTGCGCTATATCTCGTGGGAGTACATCCCTAAAATTAGCCCTAAGCCTAGGCTTTAACGAATCTATTTTTCCAAGAAGCAGTTCTTCTTCAAATTTCACCAATCTATAGGTAGCCGAAAGAATCTCTTTACCGTTTTCAGCAACTAACAAATGCTCAATAGTAGAAAAATCAGCAAATCCAAATGGCTCAAATAATAGCCTTAAATGAAGACTTAAAGGGTGCAATTCAACTATACCATTAATGGCATAGGCCTGACAATTAGATCTGCTTCGTACGATAGTTTTTTCTAAGTGTTTTCGATAAGCAATAGTTAACTCATTCAATTGCTTGAAATACCCTAGACTGTGCAAAAGACGAGCCTTAGTATTAGGAATTTGCTCCTCTATATCTGTAAGTACCTTATTGCGGACATAATTACGGAGATACTCATTATTTCTATTGCTAGAATCTTCTCTGTAACTAAGTTTATAGTCTTTCGCGTATTGAAGTAATTGTTCTTTTGTACAGTACTGAAAAGGCCTAACAAGATTTTCTCTGTCGGTTATTCCAGCTAGTCTACTGATGGTTGCCCCCGAAAATACACTCATAATCATTCCCTCGAGACTATCGTCTACATGGTGAGCTGTTGCTACATAATCGTACTTATACTGTCGTCTCAACTCAAAAAACCAATCGTATCTCAATGTTCTGGCCTCTTCTTGGATACTCTTTGAGGTATTGAGTTTAGCGCGTTTTACATAAAATTCAACGCCTAGTTCACGAGCTAAGTCAGCTACAAATTCTTCGTCTCTTTGGCTTTCTTTGCCTCGTAAACCATAATTCATGTGTGCGATCCCAAAATCGTGATTATACTTGTTGAGAACGTGTGCGAGCACCACACTGTCTATACCTCCGCTGCACGCCAGTAATAGGCGTTTATCTCTATAAACAACTAGGGCCTCTTGGAGGGCAATTTCAATTTGCTTTGTCTTAAACACTAAATGTGAAGCGCCCTGTTATCTGTGGCCGCAAGGGCTGCCTCTTTAAAGGCCTCTGAATAAGTCGGATGCGCATGTGACATGCGCGCAATATCTTCGGCTGAGGCTCTGAATTCCATCGCAGTAACCGCTTCGGCAATAAGATCAGCACAACGCGCACCAATCATGTGAACACCTAGAACCTCATCTGTTTTGGAATCGGCAAGAATCTTTATGAACCCATCAAGATCGCCGCTTGCTCTTGATCTTCCTAAGGCGCGCATTGGAAAAGAGCCTGATTTATAGTCTACTCCAGATGCCTTAAGTTGCTCTTCGGTTTGACCTACTGAGGCCACTTCTGGCCAAGTGTACACCACATTAGGAATTAAATGGTAATTGATGTGAGGCTTTTGCCCAGAAAGGTGCTCAGCAATGAACACTCCCTCTTCTCCGGCCTTGTGCGCCAACATAGCCCCTTGAATAACATCTCCAATAGCATAAATATGTGCTTCTGCCGTCTGCAAATGCTCATTAACTGCAATACGTCCTCTATCATCTAATTGAATAGTGGTGTTTTCTAGACCTAAACCTTCGGTGTTAGCCACACGTCCAACAGAAACAAGCGCGTAATCGCCTTCTAGGTGCAGTACTTCGTCCTTTTTAGAGAGCGCCTCTATATGCACCTGATTGCCTTTACGTTCTACTTTGCGAACCGAGTGCGAAAGATAAAATTGAACACCCTGTTTCTTTAATACCTTCATGAGTTCTTTAGAAAGTGCGGCATCCATTGAAGGGATGATTCGATCTGCGTATTCTACTACGCTTACTTCGGCGCCTAATCTTCGATAAACTTGGCCCAATTCTAAACCGATAACTCCCCCCCCAATAACAACTAGATGTTTAGGTATTTCTGCTAATGACAGCGCTTCGGTTGAGGTTATAATACGTTCTTTATCTAGGCTAATAAACGGTAGGTTTCCCGGCTTTGAACCCGTAGCTATAATGAATTTATCTGCACTGAATGTTTCTTCATGCTTATCTTTCTTCACCACTAGGTGTTTAGCATCTTTAAATGTACCCACCCCACGCAACACAGTGACCTTGTTTTTTTCCATTAGATAATCAACCCCTTTTACAGTTTGATCTACCACAGATTGCTTACGATCGATCATCGCCTTAAAATCTAAAGTAACTCCGCCTTTAATGTGAATCCCATGATTTTCGCTATCGTGAAGTATCGTTTCGTAATGATGCGAAGAATCTAAAAGGGCTTTGGACGGAATGCATCCCACATTTAAGCACGTTCCACCAAGCGTGGACTCTTTCTCTACAATAGCCGTATTCATTCCGAGCTGTGCGCATCGAATAGCGGCTACATAACCTCCAGGCCCAGAACCAATAATAATCACATCAAACTTTTGCATATTGAATCAAATAAATTTGGTACAAAATTAAGACGTTTTAGCCGTAAACGCTAGCGGCTATCCATAAATGCTCAAACCAATAAATTGGCAGAAACAGGCTATTTGTCGTAATATCGCAAGATAATCATATGCCTATGGCAAGTTCTAGTTCTATACGTCTAACTGAGGCTCTTTTTCCACTAGTCGCACTTATTGCTATGTTAGCAGTTAACGTGTTTTTTTTTAAAGATGCCAGTTTAGATGGGTCGAATCAGTTTATCCTTCTTTTAGGAGGCGCAGTTGCTGCCATAGTAGGTTTTACAAAGAAGATATCGTACGAGCAAATGATGAATTCGGTCGCCGAAAACCTGAAATCTACTTCTTCGGCTCTTTTGATATTACTTCTAGTTGGCGCTTTATCTGGAACATGGCTGCTAAGCGGGGTTATACCTACCATGATTTATTATGGCATTCAATTACTTAATCCCAGCATTTTTCTAGTGGTTAGTGTGATTGTTTGCGCCTTGATTTCTATCGCCACTGGAAGTTCATGGACGACGTCGGCCACCGTAGGAATAGCCCTTGTCGGTATCGGAAACGCTATGGGTATTCCAATGGGAATGACTGCCGGAGCCATACTTTCAGGAGCCTATTTTGGAGACAAAATGTCCCCTCTAAGTGATACCACAAATCTCGCCGCTGCCATGGCAGGCGCCGACCTTTTTACGCATATACGGTACATGTTTTATACTACTGTTCCTACGCTGGTTGTTACCCTCATTGTTTTTGCTATAATTAGTTTTTCAATAGAGCCCACTGCTTTGGTCCAAACAGATGCGCTCCTAAAGGATATTACAGAAGTGTTTACTATCACTCCATTTTTGTTCTTGATCCCCCTTATTGTTATCGTACTCATTGTTAGAAAAACTCCACCTCTGGCTGCATTGCTTATCGGAACTTTACTTGGCGCGTTAGCGTCTATATGGGCCCAACCCGAGCTCGTTTTAAAACTTAGCGGATCTGATCAGCTTTCATTCCGCTCTGTATATATGACCCTTTTAAATGCAATTACTGTTGATTTATCTATAGAAAGTTCGAACAGCATACTTAAAGACCTTTTTACCTCTGGTGGTATGTCTGGTATGCTCGGAACTATATGGTTGGTTATCTGTGCCATGGTTTTCGGAGGTGTAATGGAGGCTATAGGGGCGCTAAACAAGATCACAGAGGCGCTGCTGAAGCTATCTAAATCTGTATTTGGCTTGTTTGCGAGTACCGTTGGAAGCTGCATAGCGCTCAATCTAACCGCCTCTGATCAGTACCTTGCTATAGTGGTTCCAGGTAAAATGTTTGCCAAGGCTTACGAGAAGAAGCAGCTTGCCCCTGAGAACCTGAGCCGCACCATTGAAGACTCAGGCACAGTAACCTCTGTATTAGTGCCCTGGAATACTTGCGGAGCTTATCATAGCAGTGTTTTAGGCGTGCCGGTGTTTGACTATTTCATCTACGCCGTTTTTAATTATGTGAGTCCTTTTATGACCCTGCTTTTTGCAGCATTTGCCATTAAAATCAGAAGGCTATCGCCCAAAACTGCATAGTTCGTTAACCAACATTCGCCGCGAGTATTATTCGTAATTTAGCCACTGATGATGCGCTCAACGAAAAAATTAAAAACCCCAAATCCGAACAGGGTCAAATACCGGATAGTTTTCGGAGCATTTTTATTCTTCGCTGGAATAGCCAGTTCTATTGCTTGCTTATCTTTTTTAATGCACTGGAAAGCTGATTTGAGCGCGGTAAGTGACTTAGGCGGAGCTTCTATAGAAATCGAAAACACACTTAAAGGTGTAGGGCTCTACATCGGCTATTTTCTTGTTTATAAAGGATTTGGAATTTCGGGTATTTTGCTTCCAATACTCTTTTCAGTCACCGGGTTTATACTGTTTTTTGGTCTAACAAAAAGAGGGTTAGTTAACCTCTGGACCTCCGGAATTTTTGGAATGCTATGGTTGACCTTCTTTTTCTATATAGTCTTAGAAAAAGGATCTGTATTTGCTGGTATTGTAGGTTACGAAATGGGGTTGTTGCTAGAAGATCTCATGGGAATGGTAGGCCTAGTATTTGCTCTTTTATTTACTGCTATAGCTTATGGGGTTATCGCCTTTAAATGGACTCCTTCACTTTCGTTGAAATCTTTTAGTTTTTCAAAAAGGCCTTTTAAAAATTTTACAGGTAAATGGCCTAAAAAAATAAAGGAGCCTAGGTCTGAGAAAAGTACTTCAGCCATTGAAGAAACCCAAGTTGTGCTAAAACAAGAGCCTGTTTCGTCTCATTCATTCGAAGTAGATCTTTCAGAAAAATTAGACAACAAAATAAACGTTAAAGCCGCAAATGATAATGAATATGAGCCTACTGACGATCAACAGGTCGCTTTTGAGATTCATGCAGTCGAAGAAGATGAGTTAGAAAAAAAGTCTTCCAAACTAGTAGAAGACTTTGGAGAGTTTGATCCCACCCTAGAATTGAGCAAGTATAGGCCTCCTCATATAGATTTGTTAGATAGTCACGGCATTGAACAAGCGCAAATAGAAATCGACAAAGATGAATTAGAAGCAAACAAGAATCGCATCTTAGATACCTTGAATAACTATAACATCGCTATAGAGCGCATTACCGCTACTGTAGGCCCTACAGTTACCCTTTACGAGATTGTGCCTCAGGCGGGTATACGCATTTCAAAGATCAAAAACCTTGAAGATGATATTGCCTTGTCGCTTTCGGCATTAGGCATTCGAATTATTGCCCCTATACCCGGAAAAGGTACTATTGGTATTGAAGTTCCTAATAAGCAGGCCACGATTGTAAGCATGCGTTCGGTTATCGGCTCAAAAAAGTTTAGCAAGACCCCTTTTGATCTGCCCATCGCTTTTGGCAAAACCATTTCAAACGAGACCTTTGTAGTAGACCTAGCTAAGATGCCTCACCTGCTTATGGCCGGTGCTACTGGTCAAGGAAAAAGTGTTGGACTTAATGCGGTACTTACCTCGCTTCTTTACAAAAAACATCCGGCTGAAATCAAATTTGTATTGGTAGATCCTAAAAAGGTAGAGTTAACCCTTTACAATAAAATAGAGCGTCACTTTCTTGCTAAACTGCCCAATTCTGAAGATGCAATTATAACTGATACCAAGAAGGTGATTAATACGCTTAATTCTTTATGTCTAGAAATGGACGATCGCTATGACTTATTAAAGTTGGCGATGGTGCGCAATATTAAAGAGTACAACGCAAAGTTTGTTAAGCGAAAATTGAATCCGAATGAAGGCCACCGCTTTCTTCCGTATATAGTTCTTGTTATTGATGAATTTGCAGATCTTATTATGACAGCGGGCAAAGAAGTAGAGACTCCTATTGCTCGGCTAGCTCAACTTGCCAGAGCCATTGGCATACATTTGATTATTGCCACACAGCGTCCGTCTGTAAACGTGATTACAGGAATCATCAAGGCAAACTTTCCGGCACGTTTGGCCTTCAGGGTTACTTCAAAAATAGATTCTCGAACCATTCTAGATGCCTCTGGTGCTGAACAACTTATAGGAAGAGGCGATATGCTGTACACCCAGGGTAACGAAATGATCAGACTTCAATGTGCCTTTGTCGATACCCCCGAAGTAGAAAAAATTACGGATTACATCGGATCACAACGGGCCTATGCTCAAGCTTATTTGCTTCCAGAGTACGAGGCAGACGAAAATAGCGGCACTCTCAACGATGACATCAATGAACGCGATCCTTTATTTAAAGAGGCTGCCGAAATTGTTGTAGGCGCACAGCAAGGCTCAACATCACTTATTCAGCGAAAGATGAAAATCGGATATAATCGAGCCGGACGTATCATTGATCAATTAGAAGCTGCAGGTATCGTTGGTCCTTTTGAAGGATCACGCGCACGTCAAGTGATGTTTAAAGATCTCCAAAGCCTTCAAACCTTTTTCGAAAATTAATAAGCCCATGAGACCCCTTTTAGTCCTATTTAAAGTGTACTTTTTTACGAGCCTATTAATGATAAGTCTAACGGTATCTGCTCAAAGAAATAATGCCGAAGCAGAAGCTGTTTTAGATAAGGTTTACACGGCTATGTCTGGTTACGAACAGATTACTTTAAACTTCGATTATACTTTGAGTAATAAAGAGGCTCAAATAAGTCAAAATACCCCTGGCAAAGTATATATTCAAGAGCCCAACTATAGGCTTGAATTATTTGAAAGTGTACAGCTGTTTGATGGAGTAAACTCCTATAGTATCATTCCAGAAAATCTTGAAGTGGTTATCAGCACCCCAAATTCCTCTCGCGAATCTGGAGAGATTAACCCGAGTGAACTTTTCTCTTTTTATAAAGAAGGCTATCGCATTGATAAGGGTGTGCAGATTAGCGAAAACGTGATAGAAATCTTGCTCTTCCCTATCGATTCTACTGCTGAAATAGAAAAAGTATTGGTGCGCATAGACACAAAGTCAAATCGATTAGTTTCTCTTACGCAGGTAGGTTTTAACAGGACAGAAACGACCATAAGAGTAACCGAATACGACACAGATACTTCTATTGATAAAAAGCTATTTATGTTTGATAGAAAAGCCTATGAGTCTAGCGGGTATTACATTATTGATTAGCCCTCTATGCGCATCTTAGATCGATATATTCTCCACCAATTTGCGCGCACTTTTTTCAGTGTCTTTATCATTGTACTTTTTATATTCATATTTCAAGCCATCTGGCTCTTTATAGACGAACTCGCTGGTAAAGATTTAGATATACAGATTATAGCAAAATTTCTTCTGTACTATATGCCTACTATCATCGATGATGTGCTGCCATTAGCGGTATTAGTCACTTCGATTCTCACTTACGGATCGCTAGCAGAGCATTATGAATTTGCAGCTATCAAAGCATCGGGAGTTTCATTTTTACGAGCTATGAGAAGCACTTTTATATTTTCAATTCTATTGGGGATAGCTGCTTTTTTTGTTTCTAATAATCTTATCCCTGCCTCTGAGCAAAAAATATTTAACCTAAGAAGAAACATTGCCAAAGTGAAACCTTCTGCTGTACTTGTGGAAGGAATTTTTACCGATATAGAAGGTACTAATATGAATATGAAGGTACGCGAGAAGTATGGTGAAAATGATCAATACCTGAGGGATGTGCTTATTCATCAAAAAGCTAAAAATCAACAGAATACTGTAGTAATTAGTGCTAAAGAAGGAGAATTTATCAGTAATAAAGATTCTGAACTGCTCAAATTGGTTTTGTATAATGGGTATTATTACGAGGAAATTTTGCTTCAAAAACCTGAAGACATAAAAAAACAGCCCTTCGCTAGCGCTTCTTTCGACACCTACATAAAGTTTATAGATCTATCGAGTCTTGATGAGATTGATCTCGAAGAACAATCGTCGATTACTACCGATAAAATGAAACCCACAAGGCAATTATTAAAAGATATAGATTCTTTGAAATTAGACACGAAAGAGCAGTTAATGCAATACTCTAATTCAACCATGCGTCGACTTGCCGCCACTTTTGTCCTTAGAGAACGAAAAACTGACCAAGAAACGCTCCCCTATCACCAACAATGGATAGAACCCTATTTTCCTGTAACCGATATAGATTCTCTTTATTTTGAGCGAACCGATGCCAACGAACTTCTAGCTGTGCTCCCCACCCAACAGCGCTCTAGCGCTATGCGGTCTGCCAAAAATCAACTCGACAACCTACGAATCATAGTGTCTACAAAATCTACAGAAATGGGCAAACGATTTGAGTTTTACAACCGCCATATAATCTCGCTTCACAAAAAATTTGCATTAGCCCTTTCTTGTGTGCTTTTGTTCTTTGTTGGGGCACCTATTGGTGCGTTAATCAGAAAGGGCGGACTAGGCTTGCCTATGGTTATCGCGGTAATCTTATTTCTGAGTTATCACTTCACAGGAGTATTCGCTGAAAATTATGCGAAAAGAGGAAATATTCACCCGATAATAGGTGCTTGGTTTTCTACCTTTGTAATGCTTCCAATTAGTCTTTATGTAACCCGAATGGCAGTGCTTGACCGCGGATTTAAAGGGGCTTCGCTAAGTTTTGGTTATTTGTGGGCTAGGTTAAAAAAGAGAAGATTCTAAACAATGAGTTCAGCACTAAACACTATAAGTGAGGCGATTGAGGCCATAAAAAATGGGGAAATCATCATCGTTGTTGATGACGAAAACAGAGAGAATGAAGGCGACTTTGTGATGGCTGCCGAAAGGGTTACTCCAGAGGCTATTAATTTCATGTCCAAGCACGGAAGAGGACTCATTTGCGCACCGCTTACGACTTCTAGATGCGAAGCGCTAGCGCTAACTAAAATGGTTGATGACAATACCGACCCGCTTAAAACCGCATTTACGGTTTCTGTCGATTTAAAGGGTAATGGGGTAACCACTGGAATTTCAGCCAGTGATCGTGCAAAAACAATTAAGGCACTTACCCAACTTGAAACTAAACCAGAAAATCTTACTAGGCCAGGCCATATTTTTCCACTAATTGCAAAAGAAGGCGGGGTTTTAAGGCGAACAGGTCACACCGAAGCGGCTATTGACATGGCAAAACTTGCCGGCCTATCTGCAGCTGGAGTGATTGTTGAGATTATGAATGAAGATGGTAGCATGGCTAGGTTTGATGATCTGATAAAGGTCAGAGACCAATTTGACCTTAAAATGATAAGTATTGAGCATTTAGTGGCTTACCGCATGATGCATGACAGTTTAATTGAAAAACAGTTTAGTAAAGAAATAGAAACAGCCTATGGCCGATTTACCTTAACGGCTTATCGTCAAACGACCAACGATCAAGTGCATATTGTATTAACCAAAGGTGTCTGGAAAAGAGGCGAAACTGTGCTCACCCGCATACAACCCTATCATAGTGGTGCAGCTTTATTTCAGTTTTTAAAGGGAACGTTAGATCACACGCTAGATCGAGTATTCAAACAGGCTCAACAAGTCGACAAAGTTGCTTTACTGCTCATTAACAAAAATCCTAATGCAGCAGAATTTTTAGATCAGTTGACCGAGCTCATTGATGTAGATCTACCCCAAAAATCGCAGACAAGAAATATGGATGAAAAAGACTTCGGAATAGGGGCGCAAATTCTGCACGATTTAAACCTGATTTCACTCCGCTTGCTCTCTAATTCTTCTCCCATTCACAGGGTTGGGTTAAGCGGATACGGATTGCATATTGAAGGAGTTCAGTCGTACTAAAAGAACCAGAGTCGGATAGCCATAAGCACCACCATTACTACGAGTGCTGAGCGAATAAATCCTTCTCCCTTCTTGACAGAAAGTCGGGCAGCAATCCAACCGCCCACCATATTACCAAAGGCCAAAAGCAGGCCTATGAACCAATCAATGAGATCGTTCCAGATAAATACAACCAATGCGGCTGAGGTATAAATAGCGGTTACGAGAACCTTAGTGGCGTTTGTGCGAATGAGGTTCATCCCGTTAAAGATGTTTAACCACAAGATCATAAGCAGGCCCATTCCGGCGTTGATAAATCCGCCGTAAACGCCAAGTATCAGAAAAACAATCAAGGTGATCCATAATGGTTTACCTGTTAAGTACTCCTGATCCATTACCCTCTTCATTCGAGGTTGCAGTACCATAAGCACTACGATCACAATCATTATTATTGCCAATACCCGATTAAAGAGTTTTTTATCAAATTCTACGGCGATCATAGCGCCAAATATGGCTCCAATAGTAGCTGCAATACCTACATACAAGCTAAAAGGCATCACACTCACCTTTTTACTTTTGAATCCGGCAGCAGCCGATACTGCAGAGAGCACGAATACCTAATCGATTTGTTGCATTAGCAACTGTGGGGTCAAGACCTACCAAAATCATGGCCGGAAGGGTTATAATAGATCCCCCTCCCGCAAGAGTGTTTACAAAGCCCGCAATAAATCCGACTACCGTAATAAGTATCCATTGTACCTCTTCACTCATGGCGCAAAGATACCTGCATTTAGCTATATTTATAAAAAATCAAATTCTATGAAATCACTCTATGCCTTAGGAATATTCTTGTCGCTTGTAAGCTGTGCCCAACAAACCCAAGAAGATTTTGATGATGAAGTTGGGTTAATGCTTTACACCATTAGAGATCAAATGAAAGACAACCCTAAGGAGAAACTTGAGCGTGTAGCATCTATCGGATACGATTACATTGAATCTGCGGGCTATGAAAATGGTACGTATTACGGCATGATTCCTTCAGAATTCAAGCAGTTTATGGACGACATTGACCTAGAGCCTATGAGTTCTCATCACGGTTCAATGACCTACGAAAATGCCGATAAAGAGATTGCCGATGCCGTGGCCGCTGGCTTTGACTTTGTGGTTATACCCGTACCTCCCATGGGCATGTTCACTTATGACTTTGAAACAAGAAGCATGGGTATGAAAGGAAGTCCTGAAGAGCTTGTTGCGTTCTTAAATACGGTCGGAAAAAAAGCAAAAAATGCCGGAGTCGATTTACTGTACCACAATCATGATTTCGAATTTAAGCCCAGTGAAGAGGGTATTGTGCTTGCGGATTATATCCTTGAAAACACCGACCCTCGCTATGTGAATTTTCAACTCGATCTGTTCTGGGCCACTTATGCAGAGGCTGACATTGAGGCATTTATAAAGCGTCATCCTAATAGGATAAAGGCCTTTCACGTGAAAGACATGGATAGCGAACGAAACATGGCTCCTGTCGGTAAGGGCACAATAGACTTTGCCTCGATATTCAAACACCAGAAAACCGCCGGACTCGAATTCTTTGTTGCCGAACAAGATTTTACAGGTGATTTAGACCCCATGGATGCGATCGTCTTGTCGTACCAAGGGTTAAGAGATATTGTAAAAACGTTTAGCAAAGACGAGGATTAGGTAATGCTATTTGAAATAAAAAAGGCGCCCTCAATAGGGCGCCTTTTTTTTGTAATGCTGCGCTTACAGCTGCTTCTTGGCTAGATAAAAGTCAATCTTTTCGATGCTGTTATCGGCGATGCGTGCGTCCATTTCGACCAACGTCTTTGGTGGAGATAGAATAACCTTATCGCCTGGCTGCCAGTTTAAAGGCATAGACACCTTGTTTTTATCGCTGAACTGAAGGGCTTTTAATGAACGGATTATTTCGTCCATGTTACGTCCGACATTAAGCGGGTAGTACATGATTAGACGGATCTTGTGATCCGGATCGATGAAGAATACGGCTCTTACTGCTGCGGTTTCGCTTTCGTTAGGCTGAAGCATACCGTATAACTTAGATACCTTCATGTCTATGTCAGCAATAATGGGAAACTGAAAATAAACACCCGTCTTTTCTCTGACGTTATTAACCCAGGCCAAATGAGAATGAATCGAGTCGATTGAAAGACCCACTAGTGCAGTGTTTAGGGAGTCGAAAACGGATTGATTCTCTGCAAAGCCGCTCATCTCGGTTGTACATACAGGAGTAAAGTCTGCTGGATGCGAAAAGAGAACTTTCCATTTGCCTGGTGCATAGTCTGAAAATTTCATTTTGCCAGTTGTGGTCAAAGCTTCAAAATCTGGAGCCTTATCTCCAATTAGGGGCATAGTATACAATTCTTGTTGTTCCATAATATGTAAGTTTTAGATTTATTTATACCACAAATTTACCGCAGCACATTAGGGTTAAACGGGTTTTCGGATCGTATGATTTGATCTTATCATAAGGATATGTTATGTGTAACACAAGTTACATAATAAATATCTATAATGTTTAGATTACAGGGGTGCCATTCTAAATGATTGAGGGGATCAACGGGCAATAGGGATTACGCGCTAATCGCGCGTGATCCGCAAGGGGGGATCCTGCAACACCAAAAAGCCCCGCTGCATACCTGCAGCCGAGTACTTTTTACTTTGACGCCCCACCGAGCGAGCTCGTGTGGCTTTAAAGTAAAAAGCCCTCACACTTTCGTGTGAGGGCTTTTTGGTGTTGCGGAGAGAGAGGGATTCGAACCCCCGGAGGTGTGACCCTCAACGGTTTTCAAGACCGCCGCATTCGACCACTCTGCCATCTCTCCTTTCGAGGGGGCAAATATAATTGGATTTGCTGATATAATAAAAAATGCCACGCAAAAAAGCGTGGCATTTTAATAAGGAAGAGCATCTACTCTATTTCACCTCTTCAAAATCAACGTCTTCGACGTTGTCAGATCCGCTGCTGGTTGAGCTAGCTGAACCTTCAGAAGAGTCATCAGCTGCATTTGGTTCACCTGATTCGGCCTGTGCCTTGTACATCTCTTCAGAGGCATTTTTCCATGCCTCATTAATGGCGTCTAAAGCAGGCTTAATAGCAGCTACTTCTTTAGTTTCATAAGCCTTTTTCAGTACATCTAATCCTTCAGTGATTGGCTTCTTTTTTTCCTCAGAGAGTTTTTCTCCAAATTCTGCCAGCTGCTTTTCGGTTTGGAAAATCATCTGATCCGCCTGATTCAAGGTTTCAGCGTTCTCTTTGGCCTGTTTATCTACTTCGGCGTTTGCCTCGGCCTCGGCCTTCATGCGCTCAATCTCTTCTTGCGTTAACCCTGAAGAAGCTTCGATACGAATATCTTGAGACTTTCCAGTAGCCTTATCGGTCGCAGACACTTTAATAATTCCGTTGGCGTCGATATCAAAGGTTACCTCGATTTGAGGAGTACCCCTAGGGGCTGTTGGAATACCGTCTAGGTGAAAGCGTCCGATCGTCTTATTGTCGGCGGCCATTGGGCGTTCTCCCTGAATCACGTGAATTTCAACTGAAGGCTGATTATCTGCCGCGGTTGAAAACACTTGTGATTTCTTGGTAGGAATAGTGGTGTTTGACTCAATGAGTTTTGTAGCCACCCCTCCCATGGTTTCAATACCTAACGAAAGCGGAGTAACATCTAGAAGTAATACATCTTTTACATCACCAGACAAAACTCCTCCTTGAATAGCTGCTCCAACAGCTACTACTTCATCAGGGTTAACCCCCTTTGAAGGCGCTTTGCCAAAAAACTTCTCAACAGCTGCTTGTACCGCAGGAATTCGTGTTGAACCACCCACTAATATAATCTCATCGATATCGCTCTTTGACAATCCTGCAGCCTTTAAAGCGGCTTCGCAGGGCTTTATAGTGCGCTCAACGAGATCTGCTATCAATTGTTCAAACTTTGCTTTAGACAGGGTTCGAACTAAGTGCTTTGGGCCTGTTGCTGTAGCTGTAACATAAGGCAAATTAATTTCAGTTTGATTCGAAGATGAAAGCTCAATCTTAGCCTTTTCTGCAGCTTCTCTCAATCGTTGAAGTGCCATAGCGTCTTCACGAAGATCAATTGCCTCCTCTGATTTAAACTCTTCGGCTAACCAATCAATTACCTTTTGATCAACATCGTCTCCGCCCAAGTGGGTATCTCCGTCAGTAGCGAGTACCTCAAATACGCCATCTCCCAACTCCAAAATCGATACATCATGTGTACCTCCTCCAAAGTCAAATACTACAATCTTTTGATCGATACTTTTTTTGTCTAATCCGTAGGCTAACGAAGCCGCTGTAGGCTCATTA
Source organism: Flavobacteriaceae bacterium (assembly GCA_018402205.1). Lineage (GTDB taxonomy): Bacteria > Bacteroidota > Bacteroidia > Flavobacteriales > Flavobacteriaceae > UBA3478. Next base: position 110,409 of record JAGYIX010000003.1, on the reverse strand, counting down.
ATAATACGCTCTACCGTCAAACCCGCGATCTCTCCTGCTTCTTTGGTGGCTTGTCTTTGGGCATCGTTAAAATAGGCAGGAACAGTAATCACCGCACGCGTGACCGGTTGGCCTAAATAGTCCTCAGCTGTTTTCTTCATTTTCTGAAGAATCATAGCCGAGAGCTCTTGAGGGGTGTATAATCTGTCGTCAATTTTTACCCTTGGGGTATCATTGTCTCCTTTTACTACTTCGTACGGCACACGCCCAACTTCTTTAGTAGAATCAGAGAATTTATTTCCCATGAAACGCTTTATAGAGTAAATCGTTTTATGTGGATTGGTAACTGCCTGTCTCTTTGCAGGATCTCCTACTTTGATTTCTCCTCCATCAACAAAAGCGATCATTGAGGGGGTGGTTCTCTTTCCTTCGGCGTTAGGGATCACAACGGGATCGTTTCCTTCCATAACCGAAACACAAGAGTTTGTGGTTCCTAAGTCAATACCTATGATTTTGCTCATAACTGAAAGATTTCTTTTTACCCCATTAAGTCAATCATTATGCCACAGTAACAATCCTGACAAGCTGTCATATTTTTTAAGATATCTTTGATGTAAACAAGGTATAAATGAGCGCAATTAGCATCTTTGAAATGCTCAGTATTGGGGTCGGTCCGTCGAGTTCTCATACGCTCGGGCCGTGGCGTGCCGCACTTGAACTGAGGCGTCGCCTTCAAGCCAAAAACATTCCAATAGATTCGATCAATCAGATCCAAATTGAACTCTACGGTTCGCTCTCTTTAACCGGTAAAGGGCATTACACAGACAAGGCTATTATCTGCGGGTTAAGCGCACTCGATTACGAGTCGGTGAGCTCCGAAGAAATTGAGTCTACCGTCGAGCGGGTCTCCATTACCCATCAGCTGAACTTATTTGGTGAGAAGACCATCTCATTCGATCCCAGTGAACAGCTCATTTTTCACAAAACATTCTTGCCCCATCATCCAAATGCCATGACCTTTTCAGTCTTCTTAGATGAGCAGCCCATGTACAGTCAGACCTTTTATTCTCTGGGGGGCGGATTCATCAGTAGCGCAGAAGATGTTTCTGCTCGAATTGAGCCTGAATACGCTTATACCTATCCGAGCCAAAGCGCCAAAGACTTACTCAATCATTGCATAAGTCAGCAGAAAAAGATCTCAGACATCGTTTTGGAAAACGAAAAGAAGCGCTACTCAGAGAACTACGTACACCAAAGATTAGACGCTATCTACCAGGTTATGCGTGACTGTGCCTATAAAGGCTGCCATAGCAGCGGATACCTTCCTGGCCGTCTTCAGGTGAAAAGGCGCGCTTTTGATATGCATAAATCGCTCATAAAAGAGACACGCTATTCGAACCCCGATGAATGGATAGCTTCAATACGCAAAACCAAGGTCTACTTCAGAGAGATCTTGAAATGGGTGAGCTGTTTCGCAATAGCTGTAAACGAAGAGAATGCGGCGATGGGAAGAGTGGTTACCGCTCCCACCAACGGAAGTGCGGGCGTTGTTCCGGCGGTGCTACTCTATTACTTAGTCATCGAAAACCACCGCGCCGGTACAGATCACATTAGGCGCTTTCTCTGTGTGGCCGCTGAAATTGGAACTTTATTCAAGAAGAACGCTACCATTTCTGCTGCAATGGGCGGATGCCAAGCCGAAATTGGAGTGTCTTCGGCTATGGCGGCCGCAGCACTTGCCGAAATGATGGGCGGCGATGTACACCAAGTACTTACGGCAGCTGAAATTGCCATGGAACACCATCTCGGACTCACCTGTGACCCCATAGGTGGATTGGTTCAGATACCCTGCATAGAGCGAAACTCTATGGGGGCCATTAAAGCCATAAACGCAGCCGAACTCGCCTTGGGAACCCAAAAGGAAGACACTCGGGTAAGCCTCGACGAAATTATAGCTACCATGTGGGATACCGCCAAGGATATGAACGCCAAGTACAAAGAAACCTCCACAGGCGGACTTGCTGTAAAAGTGAACCAATCTGACTGCTAAGCCATCTATTATTTTCATTTTACCTTTGACCCTCAAATACCTACTATGTCAGCTTCTAAAAAAGAATACAAACGCATAACAGTAAAGACTCTCAGTGAGATGAAGGCTGCAGGTGAAAAGATCGCTATGCTCACTGCCTACGACTTTACTATGGCTAAAATGGTTGACGCAGCTAATGTGGATATTATTCTTGTGGGTGACTCGGCAAGCAATGTCATTGCTGGGCACGAAACTACCTTACCCATAACGCTAGATCAAATGATCTATCATGCAAGCGCAGTAGTGAGGGGCACCCAACGCGCCTTGGTAGTGGTTGATTTACCCTTTGGAAGCTACCAAAGCGACTCAAAAGAAGCCCTGCGCTCTGCAATTCGCATTATGAAAGAAAGCGGTGCGCATACCATTAAACTAGAAGGAGGCACAGAAAATGCAGAGTCACTTAAACGTATACTGGGTGCGGGAATTCCGGTTATGGGTCACCTCGGACTTACTCCTCAATCTATTTATCAATTCGGCACCTACACCGTCAGGGCAAAAGAGCAGCAAGAAGCTGAAAAGTTAAAGTCTGACGCCCTTTTTCTTCAAGAACAAGGCTGTTTTGCCTTAGTTCTAGAAAAGGTACCTGCTTCTCTTGCAAAAACTGTCGCCGATGCACTTCATATTCCAGTAATTGGTATTGGAGCAGGATCTGGCGTAGACGGTCAAGTACTTGTTCTTCACGATATGCTGGGAATGACCACTGAATTTAGTCCGCGATTTTTAAGGCGTTATTTGAATCTTGACGAGCAAATTGGTGGGGCAATAACCCAATACGTAGCTGATGTAAAGGCCATTGCATTTCCAAGCAAAGATGAACAGTACTAAAATTCAGGTACTTTACGAAGACAATCATCTTATAGCGGTTAATAAGGCAGCTGGATTGCTCGTGCAGGGAGACAAAACAGGTGATTTAACCTTGATTGACTTGGTAAAAGACTATTTGGTTGCCACTTATAATAAACCGGGGGATGCATTTCTAGGGGTTATTCACCGAATTGACAGGCCTACCGCAGGAATTGTGCTTTTTGCCAAGACCTCAAAGGCCCTTACACGAATGAACGCGATTTTTTCGGAAAGACAAGTGCGAAAAATATATCATGCGCTTGTAGAAGGACATTTAAGCCCGCCAAACGAAATCCTTACGCATTATCTTTTACGAAAGCCTGCACTCAACAAGTCTTTTGCCTATCTAAAAGAAGTGGAACAATCCAAAAAAGCTTCACTAACCTATACGGTTATGACCCATCTAGATAGGTACACTTATTTGTCGGTAGAATTACATACTGGAAGGCATCACCAAATACGTGCACAGCTTTCTGCCATAGGACACCCTATTAAAGGAGACCTCAAATACGGAGCCAAGCGCAGTAACGCTAACGGTCAAATCGACCTTGTTGCTCAATCATTGCAATTTGAGCATCCGGTTACGAAAGAAAAAGTGTTCATAGAGCTTCAAGAAGTTCCACTATCTATAGCAGTGAAATAAAGAGATTCATTCGTCTTATATTTATGCTCTAATTAACGACTATAGCTATGCTCATCTCTGATCATTGGTTAAAAGACTACTTTGACGGCCAACTTGACCCCCATAAAACAGCTGAAATCTTAACCGATCTTGGACTAGAAGTTGAAGGAATACTGCCTTTCGAGGCCATAAAAGGATCCCTTGAAGGGGTAATTGTTGGAGAAGTCGTAGAATGTAAAAGCCATCCAAATGCTGATCGACTCAAAGTAACCAAAGTCAATTTGGGTAGTGGTATTGTTCAAATTGTTTGTGGCGCACCAAATGTTGCAGTTGGACAAAAAGTAGCCGTAGCTCAAAATGGTTCTACCATTTACAGTTCAAATGGTACCTCAATTACTTTAAAAAAGACCAAAATACGCGGTGAAGAAAGTGAAGGAATGATTTGTGCTGAAGACGAGCTAGGTATCGGTTCGAGCCACGAAGGCATCTTAGTTCTCGAAAATACCCTATCGCCAGGCACTCCTTTGGCTGAAGTATTTCCGGTATACAAAGACACGGTTTACGAGATTGGCCTAACCCCCAATCGGGCTGATGCTATGGGGCATTATGGGGTTGCTAGAGATCTCAGAGCTAAACTAGGTCAAAACAAACAGCTTCAACCCTTGAATTCGGTGAGTATAGGCCAATTTTCTGTTGAAAACTACAGTACCCCAATCGAAATTGACGTGCAAGTTTCTGAGAAAGCTCCAAGATACCTTGGTATTGTGGTTAGTAATTTGCAAATCAAACCCTCTCCTTCTTGGCTTCAAAACAGGCTAAAGGCTATAGGGCTCGTTCCCATAAATAACGTAGTAGACGCAACCAACTTTGTATTGCATGGTTTAGGTCAACCCCTTCACGCCTTTGATTACGCAAAGATTGCTGAAAAAAAGGTCGTTGTTAGAAATGCAGAGAAAGGAGAGAAATTGATAACTCTTGACGGCGCCGAGCGCAGCTTAGACACCGATGACCTTGTAATATGCGATGCCGAAAAGCCCATGTGCCTTGCTGGAGTTTATGGCGGACTTACTTCCGGAGTAAGCGACACAACCACTAGTGTCTTGCTTGAAAGTGCCTATTTTGACCCAATAAGTATTCGAAAAACTGCAAAACGACACGGGTTACATACTGATGCTTCGTTTCGTTTTGAAAGAGGTGTAGATATTACCTTCTGCAAGGTTGCCTTAAAAAGGGCGGCTGTCTTACTTAAAGAACTAGCACAAGGAACTATTAGCAGTGATCTAATGGAATTTTATCCAAAAGAGGTGGTGCCTGTTAGTCTATTTTTGAATTACGATAAATTAAACAAGACGGCTGGAGCTTTTCTTGCCAAAGAGCACGTTAAAAGTATCTTAACCCACCTAGAGTTTAAGGTACTTAATGAAACAGAAGCCGGGCTTGGAATAGTGGTGCCTTCATATAGAAATGATGTAACACGAGAGATTGATGTGATTGAAGAGGTATTACGGGTCTATGGTTATAATACCATTCCTATTCCTGAGAAGTTGTTTTATGCCCTACCCTCTGCAAACCAAAGTAGAAATATATCTCTGCAAAATGAAATAGCTGATCACCTAGTAGCACTCGGATATACGGAGACCTTAACTAATAGTTTAACGCACATCGCCGATAATCCTAATCACATAAGCCTACAAAACGCTTTGAGCACCGATTTGAGAGCAATGCGCACTGAACTATTGAGCAGTGGTTTAAAAACGGTTGCATTTAACAGCAATAGGCAACAGAAAGACCTAAAGATTTTCGAGTTCGGAAAGGTGTACACCCGACAAGATTCAACAATGAGTGAGTCGCACGAATTACTATTGATGGCCACTGGACGAAGGCACCCTCAGCACTGGATGGTAGATGACCAAAAGATTGCACTATACGATTTGAAAAGTATTTGCTATGCCCTACTTCAAAGACTTGAAATAAGTGGTCTTACCGAAAAACCGTTTACTGAATCTGTGCTCTACACCCAAAGTATCGGAATATTTAACGGAAATATTCTGCTAGCGCAAATTGGAATTGTAGCTCCTAAGCTCGCCAAAGTTTGTGGTGTTTCCCAAGAGGTAATTGGGGCAACTATAAACTGGAGCTACCTTATAGACCATGCGCATCAGACTGATTTTGAATTAAAAGATATTTCAAAGCACCCTAAGGTCTATAGAGATTTAGCCCTAATTATTGAAGAGAGCACTGCGTTTAACGAAATCTATGAAGGGTGCTTTGAGGCAGAGAAAAAGTTATTAAAGGCAGTGCATCTATTTGATGTATACAGCGGCAAAGGCGTTCCAGAGGGCAAAAAGTCTTATGCGATTCAATTGCAGTTTAGTGATCCTCATAAAACATTAACCGACAAAGAAATCGATAAAGCAATTTCGAGAATCTATGGACATTTGCATTCTGTAATAAACGCAGAATTAAGGGCCTAATTTTTTCAAAGCTATTGATTCAATAGTTAATTTAGTATCGCTATTAAAAAGAAACAACATGAAACTCCAAGGCTTAAATCTTAAGGAACGACTGCGTAATACACAGTCAAAAAACACATCTCAACTTCAAAAGAGTCAATGGGAATCAATGATAGGAAGTTCGTTGACCCTGGCAGACGAAACGCTCGAAGAGAGACTTTCTGAGCAAAAAGCCGTTGATAATGCTTTTGTTTTTGACCGACTAGAAACAGATCAAATATTCCACATCACTGCTATAAAAGAAGTGGCCACAACTTACCGTTTGCGCTTCTTACCATTGAAATATTTTAAGCCTCAATTGCCTTCTGAAGCTAAAGAGAAAATAATAGCGCTTGAAAATGAACACGGTATTGAACTAAATGGAATGCATATCATGGCACCATCTAAACTCTTCAAGTTAGAGGACAAAGACGATCCTATGTTATTTGCGCCAATGGGAAATGGTTATTATTACCTCATACACCAATGGGGGTCAGACTTACACTCTTTGAGAAAATGGCTTGTATGGCCTTTTAGAGGCCCTGCCCACCTATTAGCGGTATTAGCGGCCCTCAGTTTTGTGCTTACCCTTATGATCCCCAACGGAATGTTTTCCAAAGAAAACTCTAGTGCAGAGTTCTGGATTTTGTTTTTCTTCTTTTTTAAAGGAATAGTAGGTTTAGCTATTTTTTATGGTTTTGCCATGGGTAAAAACTTTAACCCTTTTATCTGGAATTCGAAATACTTTAACGCCTAGCTTTATATAGTTTAGGTATCACATTCTGACGTACCTAGCTGCGAATTATCCGCCGTACATTTTTAACCGAAGGGCTTTGATGTCAGTGTTCTGCATGTATTCATCAAAAGTCATGTAACGGTCTATTACTCCGCTTGGAGTGAGTTCTATCATTCTATTAGCAACCGTATTTACAAACTCATGGTCGTGGGTTGTGAGCAGCACAGTTCCTTTAAAATTCTTTAAAGAATTATTAAATGCGGTAATACTCTCTAAATCAAGATGACTAGTAGGTTCGTCTAAGAGAAGTACATTAGCCCTTTGAAGCATCATTTTACTGAGCATGCAACGCACTTTTTCTCCTCCAGACAAAACGTTACACTTCTTTAAGGCCTCTTCTCCGCTAAAAAGCATCTTACCGAGAAACCCTCGTATATGAACCTCTTCTTTCTCTTCATCTGTTTTAGCGTAGTTTCTAAGCCAATCTACTAGGCTAACGGGATCCTTAAAAAAAACCTCGTTATCGGCAGGTAAATAAGACTGTGTGGTCGTTACCCCCCACTGATATTCACCGTTTACAGGTTGCTGATTCCCAGAGATAATTTGGTAAAAGGACGTAGTTGCTCGCGAGTCTTTTGATATAATAGCTACCTTGTCTGACTTTACTAGATTCAGGTCGACCCCTTTAAAAAGCACCTCTCCTTCTTCAGAATGAGCTTGAAGATTGCTGACATTAAGAATTTGATCACCAGCTTCACGCTCCTTATCGAAAATGATGGCCGGATAACGCCTCGAAGAAGGTTTAATATCTTCAACCTTGAGCTTTTCAAGCATTTTCTTTCGGGAGGTAGCTTGCTTACTCTTGGCTACGTTAGCACTGAATCGCAGTATAAATTCTTGAAGTTCTTTTGCCTTCTCATCTGCTTTCTTATTCTGCTGTGCACGCTGCCTAGAAGCCAGCTGACTACTTTCGTACCAAAAGGTATAGTTTCCGCTGAATAAATTGATTTTTCCAAAATCAATATCTGCCACATGCGTGCATACGGCATCTAAGAAATGACGGTCATGCGAAACCACCAGCACCGTGTTTTCGTAATTAGCCAAAAAATCTTCTAACCAACTTATGGTCTCATAATCTAAGTCGTTGGTAGGCTCATCCATAATGAGTACATCTGGATTTCCAAAAAGGGCTTGTGCCAACAGAATACGCACTTTGATTTTAGGGTCAACATCAGACATCATTTGGTGATGATAATCTTCTTTAATACCCAAATTCGAAAGCAGGGCTGCTGCATCACTTTCGGCATTCCACCCATTCATCTCTTCAAATTGCACCTGTAATTCGCCTATACGATCGGCTTTGGCATCATCGTAATCGGCATAAAGTGCATCGATCTCTTGCTTCACCTCGAATAAGGGTGTGTTACCTCTTAAAACAGTTTCCAAAACAGGAAATACATCACAGGCATTGTGATTCTGCTCTAGCACAGACATGCGCTTGCCCGATTCTAATATAACTCGCCCCGAGGTGGGATCCATTTTTCTAGAAAGCACCTTCATGAAGGTAGATTTTCCCGCACCATTGGCCCCGATTATACCGTAGCAATTGCCTTGGGTGAAGGTTACATTTACTTCGTCAAATAAGACTCTTTTTCCGAATTGAATCGAAAGATTAGAAACTGAAAGCATGCAGGTATTATCCGTTTAATTTCTTGTGATCTGCTAAAAAGGTAGCTAAACCTTTATCTGTAAGCGGATGATTTAGCAGAGATACCATCGCAGATAGTGGGCCAGTCATTACATCGGCACCAATTTTAGCACACTCTATGATATGAATAGCATTTCTAACAGATGCTGCCAATATTTCGGTACCGAAATCGTAGTTATCAAAAATAGTTCTGATATCCTCAATAAGACCTAACCCATCTGATGAAATATCGTCTAGACGTCCTATAAATGGAGAGACATAACTAGCTCCAGCCTTAGCGGCAAGCAAGGCTTGACCTGAAGAGAAAATAAGCGTGCAATTAGTTCGAATACCCTTGTTTGAAAAATAAGAAATCGCCTTTAAACCTTCTTTGATGATCGGCACCTTAACTACTATCTGCGGATGAAGTTCAGCAAGAATCTCTCCTTCTTTGATCATGGTTTTAAAATCCGTTGCAATGACTTCAGCAGACACGTCTCCGTCAACAATGTCACAAATAGCCTTGTAATGGTCTAAAATGCGCTGCTCTCCGGCAATACCTTCTTTTGCCATTAGCGATGGATTAGTAGTGACCCCATCAATAATGCCCAAGTCTTGGGCTTCTTTTATCTGTTCGAGGTTTGCAGTGTCTATAAAAAATTTCATAAGGGTAGATTATAATGATTAGCAAGCATGCGTTCAAACCATTTTTGAGGAAGTATTTTCTTCAAAACACGAGCCGAAAGTCTTTGCAGGGTCGAAGCTACAAAATAGTGAGGTTTTGTAGATTGCCTTTGCATCAAAGCTTCAATAAATAGCGCAACGGTTTTTGGTGATGCGCCTAAGTGCACATGGGCGTCAAATTGCTCTAGTTGGTTTTTGTATATAGTAAAATACGGTGAATCTTCTTTTAAGGGAGCATGATACCTGCCAGAAGCAATATTTGTGGCAAAGTCTCCAGGGGCCAAATTCACCACTTCCACTCCAAACGTTTTTAGTTCTAGTCTCAACCCTTCGGTTAAGGTACTTAAGGCTGATTTTACCGCAGAGTAATGGGCCCTGTAAGGTAGCCCCATGTAACCGGCAATCGAGCTCACATTGATAATTAGTCCAGACTGCTGAGCTCTCATTGCTGGCAATACTGCTTGAATCATTCTCAGGGCTCCAAAATAATTGAGTTCAAAAAGAGCTTGCACTTCACGCACCGGGGTCTCTTCTACCGGACCGGTCATTCCTTTACCTGCATTGTTAATGAGAACGTCAATTCTTCCTTCTTTGTCTAGTACGGTGCGAATAAGATCGTGAGCACTCTTATCTATGGTGACATCTAGAGAAAGTAATTCGTAATCTTGAGGCTTTACGCTTAGAGATGGATTTCGAGAGGTTCCATACACCGCGTGGCCCAAGGTGGCTAGGTGCTCAGCTATGGCTTTTCCTATACCCGAGGAGGCGCCTGAAACTACAATTACCTTTTTCGCTTTCATACAAAAAAAGGCAAGTGACCTACATCGCACCGCTACAACTACATACCCTTGCTGCGTTCCCGCCCTGGGGGAGTTCAATAGGAGCTGGTCGTGTAGGACTTGCCTCTTCAAAGATAAGGTCTTTTAAATTTGTAGCCAGCCCAACTAAACTGTAATTTTCGGCATGAAATGGTTCTATTATTTCTCCACGTTTAGTGTGCTGATGCTTTCGGCCTGTGAGGCAAAAAACGCAGTCGGCGAAAAACTTGTGCGCTTTCAAGCCCATTCAAGCACCCTAAGTCAAGAAGACAGTTTGGTTTTTGAATTAAGTGATACATCGGTTGAATTAATAAGCATTGAGACCAATAAAGTGCCAATAATTCATCAAAATCGGCGTATTGCTTTAGGTCAATTAGGCCTAGGTAAACATGAATTAAGCCTGCGTTTAAACACGACTGACGGCCCTAAAACTGAAAAGAAAGCAGTGGCCATATACGCCCCTAACCCACCTAAAAAATGGAAGGCTGAATTAGTGGGCACTTATAAGCACAACACCAAGTACTACACCCAGGGTTTAGAATTTGTTGGAGACACTCTATATGAAAGTACTGGTCAAAAAGGCCGTTCTATAATTAGCGTATACAACCCCTTTACTAAGCAACAATACAAGAGTATTAAACTCGATTCTTCGTTTTTCGGTGAGGGCATCACGGTGGTAAATAACAGACTCATTCAGTTAACCTGGCAGGCCAAAAAAGGATTTATCTACGATCTTGACACACTAGAAAAAATCGGGGAATTCGCTTACGGCGCATCTACAGAAGGTTGGGGGCTCGCTCACGATGACAAGCATGTATACAAAAGCGATGGCAGTGAGTACATTTTTAAGCTTAATCCTATTACCCTAGAGGAGACTGGATATTTAACTGTAAGCTCTAACAGCGCATTTTACAAAAACGCTAATGAGCTAGAGATAGCCGCAGACCATATCTACGCCAATGTGTATCAGAAAAATAGCATCATGGTCATCAATAAGCACTCCGGTGCCTTAGAAGGCGTGATTGACCTAGGATTTCTTGCCGAACAACTGGATAAAGACAGTAATTTTGATGCGCTAAACTCGGTCTTGAATGGAATTGCCTATCATCGCTCTAGAAAGACTTTTTTCGTTACTGGCAAAAATTGGAACCTTCTATTTGAAATGAGGTTTTCTCCAGAAGCACCTTAATTTAAAGAGCTACATTACAAACAAAGGTCTTCCACTCATCAGTTCGTTGACGGCCTTCTTAACTTCTTTTAGGGTGGTGTCATTTTCTGGGTCACTCAAAACCTTATCAATTAGACTAACCACCGTTTCCATATCTGATTCCACTAGACCTCTAGTAGTAATGGCTGGGGTTCCAAAGCGCACACCCGAGGTGACAAAGGGCGATTTATCGTCAAATGGAACCATGTTCTTGTTGGCAGTTATATCTGCATGCTCTAAGGCCTTTTCGGCAAGCTTACCTGTTACAGACTTATTGCGTAAATCGATAAGAATCATATGATTATCGGTTCCTCCCGAAATGATTTGGTAGCCTAGCCCCGAAAGACCCGCGCTTAACGCCTTGGAGTTTTTCTTCACTTGAACGATATAATGCAAAAACTCATCAGTTAGTGCTTCGCCAAAGGCCACTGCCTTTGCCGCGATAATGTGCTCAAGAGGCCCACCTTGGTTGCCAGGAAAAACAGCGAGATCTAACAAGGCAGACATCTTTCTTAGGCTTCCGTCTTTTAGTTTTATTCCAAACGGGTTATCAAAATCTTGACCCATCATAATCATTCCTCCACGAGGGCCTCGAAGCGTCTTGTGGGTAGTGGTGGTTACCACATGGCAATGCGGAAGTGGATCGTTCAATACCCCTTTTGCGATGAGCCCAGAAGGGTGTGAAATATCTGCTAGCAAAAGTGCCCCTACCTTGTCTGCAATCTGTCTGAAGCGCTTAAAGTCCATGTCTCTAGAATAGGCTGAGGCACCGGCAATAATAAGTTTAGGAGACTCTTTAACCGCTATTTTCTCAATTTCATCGTAATCTAATAAGCCTGTCTCTCGATCTACCCCATAAAAGCTCGGACTATAGAGACGTCCAGAGAAATTAACCGGAGAACCGTGGGTAAGGTGGCCTCCGTGTGAAAGATCGAATCCGAGTATCTTATCTCTCGGATTTAGTAAAGCATGAAAAACAGAAGCGTTAGCCTGTGATCCAGAGTGGGGTTGAACGTTTACATAGGCGGCTCCAAACAGGGCCTTAGCGCGATCAATAGCCAGATTTTCTACTTGATCGACCACCTCGCATCCGCCGTAATAGCGTTTTGAAGGATATCCCTCTGCATATTTGTTGGTCAATACTGATCCGGCAGCTTCCATTACTGCATCAGAGGTAAAGTTTTCAGAAGCAATTAACTCTATTCCTCTGAGTTGCCTTTGGTGCTCTAATTCGATTAAATCGAATAACTGTTGGTCTCTTTTCATAGCTATAGAAATGAGCGTTAAAAATACAACGCATCATTCATTGAAACCGCTATTTGAAGGACAATTATGAACAAACTAATCCACTTAAAATAATGCCATTATGACATAAATTTGATAGTAAAAAGTGTCAAAAAGTCATATTATCGAGCATAAGTCGACTATTTCTACAGATGGACTAAAAATTGTGTACTAAACAGAAAATCAGTGAGCTATGTTAGATATTCAATCATTCAGTAGTAAGGTTCAAGATATTATAGGCGAATCTCATATCGTTGCAGAGAGTCTTGATCACTCCATAATTGAAGGTATTCATCTTTTAAAGGCCATAAATAATAAGGCTAAAGACGAAGTGTCTATGCTTTTAGAAAACCAGCAAGACGGATTTTCAAGACTCGACACCGCGGTTGAAGCCCAATTAAAAAATGTCGCTAAAAGCTCGGCCGCCCAAAAGGGATTAGGGCAAGAAGCAGTGTCTATACTCACAAAAGCTATAGCTGAAGCTCGAAAAGAGAATGAGGCTGTTGCCAATTTCATGCACCTGCTCAAAGCACTAATTCAAAAAGATACTACTGCTTCGCGACTACTTAAAGACGCCGGTCTGCATTTAGACCGCCTGCAAAAGGCCTTTATAGAACAACGAGCCTCGGCAAAAACCCAGAGCAAAGAGAATTTGGATAAATACGCCAAGAATCTTAATGAACTGGCCGATAAAAATCAATTAGACCCGGTTATTGGAAGAGACGACGAAATCCGTAGGGTACTTCAGATTCTTTCTAGACGCACAAAGAACAACCCTATACTCGTCGGTGAACCCGGAGTTGGAAAGACAGCCATCGTTGAAGGTATTGCTCAACGTATTGTAAGCCAAGACGTTCCAGAAAACTTAAAAGACAAAAAGATTTTTAGCCTAGACATGGGACTGCTTCTTGCCGGAGCCAAATACAAAGGAGAATTTGAAGAGCGCCTTAAGGCAGTAGTAAAAGAAGTTACTGAGGCCGACGGTCAATATATCCTTTTCATTGACGAAATTCACACCCTTGTTGGAGCAGGAGGTGGATCTGGAGCTATGGATGCCGCTAACATACTTAAACCCGCTCTTTCAAGAGGCGCACTTCGAACTATTGGAGCAACCACCTTAGATGAATTTCAGAAGCATTTTGAAAAGGATAAAGCTTTAGAGCGTCGTTTTCAAAAGGTTTCCGTAGACGAGCCAGACACAGAGAGTGCTATCTCTATACTTCGTGGTTTAAAGGATAAATACGAAGCGCATCACAAGGTGCGTATTAAAGACGAAGCCGTAATCAGTGCGGTGGTACTTTCAGAAAGATATATTACGTCTAGATTTTTACCTGATAAAGCCATAGACTTAATGGATGAGGCGGCCTCAAAAATTCGGATGGAAATCAATTCCAAACCCGAAGAATTAGACATGATGGATCGTAAAATCATGCAACTTGAAATTGAGATTGAGGCAATCAAAAAAGAAAAAGACCAAGAAAAGCTGAAAGTGTTAAACCTTGAGTTAAACGAACTTAAAGAATCTAGAAACACTTTGTTTAGCAAGTGGCAGCAAGAACGAAACGTGATTGATGAAGTTCAAAAAACAAAAAACGAACTAGAAGCCCTGACCCTCGAAGCTGAACGTGCCGAGCGAAGTGGCGACTATGCAAAGGTAGCCGAGATTAGATATGGAAGCAGCAAAGCATTAGAGAGTCAACTAGCTGCCTTGGAAGAGAAGGCGAGTACTAGTAAAAATACTTTAATCAAAGAAGAGGTCTCAAGCGACGATATAGCTGAAGTAGTAGCTAAATGGACTGGCATACCTGTTCAAAAACTTTTGAGCTCTGAAAGAGAAAAACTCTTAGCCCTAGAATCGATCTTAAAAAAGAGTATAGTCGGACAAGATCGTGCAGTTGAGCTGCTTTGTGATGCCATCAGAAGAAGTCGTTCAGGACTTCAAGACCCTAATAAGCCTATTGGCAGTTTCTTGTTTTTAGGAAGTACAGGTGTGGGTAAAACTGCCCTTGCTAAAGCAATAACTCAAACGCTATTTGACGACGTAAATGCCATGACTCGAATCGACATGAGCGAATACAGTGAGCGACATAGTGTAAGTAGATTAATTGGTGCACCTCCAGGTTATGTTGGATACGAAGAGGGGGGCCAACTTACCGAAGCGGTTCGCAGAAAGCCCTATTCGGTCATTTTACTAGATGAGATAGAGAAAGCACATCCTGAAATTTTCAACGTGTTACTGCAAGTGCTCGATGACGGAAGACTAACCGACTCGCAAGGCAGAATGGTAGATTTTAAGAATACCCTGATTATTATGACCAGTAATTTGGGAAGTGAATTATGGAACACTTTAGACCAAAATAGCAATCGGTTAGACCAGGATATTATAGAGCTTGAGGCTGAGGTTATGCTATTACTTAAACAACGACTGCGTCCTGAGTTTTTGAATAGAATCGACGAAATTGTAAGCTTTAATCCTCTGGGCAAAGAGGCTATTAAGGATATTGTTCGATTGCAGTTAGAGGAGGTTAAGGCTAAACTAGCCACTCTAAACATCTCTCTTGACGCCACAGAAGATGCCCTCTCTTACCTAGCAGAAAAGGGTTATGATCCAGATTTTGGTGCCCGACCAATCAAAAGACTGATTCAAAAAGAGGTGATGAATGTGATTTCTAAAGAACTACTATCCCAAACCGTTAAAGAAGGATCGGTACTTTTGCTCGATGCCTTTGATCAAAAATTGGTAATTCGCAAAGTAGATACCGATTAGTATTTTGTACTTTGGCACAGCATTTTGAAGCCATGTCAACGTCAAAAAACACATCTTCTTTTATCCTAGAGACTTCTGCGGTGCTTTTTTTAAAGCACGGGTATGAAGGAACTAGTCTAAGTATGCTTTCTAAGGCCACAGGATTGACTAAAGGAGCAATCTATGGTAACTTCAAAGACAAGGCTGCTTTGGCTGATGCGTGTTTTGAATACAGTTTTTCTAAGGTAGAAAACGCCTTAATAAGCGCACTTAATACACGGGATAACCCTAAAGCGTGTATGCGGGCGTTTTTTGCCTATTACAGGGCATACGATCAGGTAATTTCGCAATTAGGATCTTGTCCACTTATTAGTTTTGGTATTCAGAGCTCCTATAACACACCTCAGCTTCTGCTGAAGGTAAATGAGGCGGTGCGGCGCATTGAAGAATACCTTACACATACCTTAAAAAGAGGAGTTGACTCCCAAGAATTTTACTTAGGTATTCCCGAATCTGTATTTGCTAAACAGCTTTTTTCGTTAATTCAAGGAGGTGTAAGTCAGTCACTTATAACAAATGACATGAAGTATTTAAAGAATACTGCATCTTACCTAGAATACCTTTTTGAGAGTACCACTGGTTCTTAGATATTATGAAATGAAAATAGGGGTAAATATTAAGAACAAACGGGCTCGATTTGACTTCGAACTACTAGACACCTTTGTGGCCGGAATAGTCCTTGCCGGCACCGAAATAAAATCAATTCGTGCCAATAAAGTTCGAATTACGGAGAGTTTTTGCGAATTTAACGAACAGGGAGAACTTTTTGTGGTGAACATGCACATAGACCCTTACATGCACGGAACTTACAACAATCACCTTCCAAAAGCTTCAAGAAAGCTACTTTTGAAAAAGCGCGAGCTACAAAAGCTCTTCAGAGAAGTTTCCCAAAAAGGAATGACTATTATTCCGCTTTCTCTTTTTATCAGCGCCTCTGGAAAAGCAAAAATAGAAATAGCTCTAGCAAAAGGAAAAAAGAACTTTGACAAGCGAGAAACCTTAAAAGACAAAGAGAATCAGCGCGACCTAGATCGTATAAAAAAACAACACAACAAGTAGGTTCATCAGCTTAATCCTTCCGTACTATTTAGAAGCGGAACAAACTGAAAATCACCATAGGTGGTTTTGTGAAACTCTTTGAGACCTTTGCGTTCAATAACGGTCATTTTTTGTTGTGTCACCCCTACTGGAATAACAAGAATGCCTCCAATACTAAGTTGAGATAGTAATGGATTAGGAATATCTTGGGCACCAGCTGTAACTACTATACGATCAAATGGAGCATGTGCCGAAAGGCCTTCACAACCATCGGCGTAGCCTATGTGCTTTGGCTTCCATTGAAAGGTTCTAAAAAATATTTCTGCTTTTCGAAAAAGCTCTAACTGCCGTTCAACGGTATACACTTCGGCACCCATATAACTTAAAACAGCCGATTGATAGCCGCTTCCGGTTCCAATTTCCAATATTTTCATTCCTGACTGCACCTCTAGTAATTCCGTTTGAAAAGCCACTGTATACGGATGCGATATCGTTTGTTCCGCGCCAATAGGAAAGGCTCGATCTTCGTAGGCATGAGCCTCTAACGTCTTATCTAGAAATAAGTGTCTTGGAATGGCTCTAACGGCATCTAAAACCTTTTCATTTTGAATTCCGCGTTCTTCCAACTGCTGTGCGAGTTGGTTTCGTAACCCTTTATGTTTAAGTGTATCGTTTCGCACTGTTTATAAATGACCTCTAAATTACACTGCTTCTGTGTAACTTTACCCAAATTAACTGACTATGATTCGCGTTGGAGTTTTTGGTGCAGGGCACCTAGGAAAAATTCACCTAAAACTTCTGAGTGCTTCAGAATACTTTGAGCTGGTTGGTTTTTATGACGTAAATCGGGAGGCGTCTCAGCGATTAGCCATAGAATTGGGCTATACCTATTTTGAGCAGGCAGATGAACTCATGAACCAGATTGATGCGTTACTTATTATTACCCCTACCCCTTTTCATTTTGATTTTGCTCGTACTGCACTTGAACGAAACCTGCATGTTTTCGTTGAAAAACCAATTTGTGAGCGCGTAGACCATGCAACGGAATTAGTGCAGTTAGCGGCCCAAAAAAAACGTGTAGCACAAGTAGGGCATGTAGAAAGATTTAATCCGGCCTTTGTAGCAGCCTTACCGCACCTAAACCATCCTAAATTTATCGAAGTGCATAGGCTTGCTGAGTTTAACCCCAGAGGCACAGATGTTTCGGTGGTTTTAGACCTAATGATTCACGACATAGATCTTGTGCTGCAATGCAATTCTTCGGCGATTAAACGCATAGATGCTAATGGTGCAGCAGTGATCAGCACCTCTGTAGACATCGCCACGGCACGGATTGAGTTTGAAGACTCCTGTGTTGCCAATCTTACAGCGAGCCGTATTTCACTAAAGAACATGCGAAAACTCAGGTGTTTTCAGAAAGATGCCTATATCACTGTCGACTTACTTGAAAAGAGAACCGAAATAGTACGTATGAAAGATGCTCCAGAAAATCCGGGAGATTTCGATCTAATTTTACCAACAGCAGAAGGCGAAAAAAAGCAGATCTACTTTGAATCGCCTGCTATTTCGCTTACCAATGCTATTGAAGAAGAGCATACCAATTTCGCGCAAGCCATAGTCGCTAATTCTACTACTTTAGTAACTTTTGAAGACGGAAAAAGAGCACTGTCTATTGCACGAGAAATAGTTAATCAGCTCGAAGAAAAGATCGTATGACGCTTATTCGACCTTTTAAAGGATGGATCGCGTCTAGTGATTACTGTCAGCGTGTTCCAATTAAACATATTGATTCCTATGGTGCCGAGGGAATTCAAAGAGAACTCAGTAATAATGAACATTCTTTTCTACATGTACTCGCTCCAAGTATTACAGTTAACGAGGAACTCGACCTTAACGAACGTTTTTCTTTAGTTAGAGAAAGGCTTGTTGATCAACTCTGTTCAGGAGTCTATAGTCAGATAGACCAAGAATCATTATGGATTTATAAGATTCAAAGCCAACGCGTTAACGCCACTGGTATTGTTGGAATTACACCTATTGCGGCTTACTTACAGAACACGATTAAACGACACGAGAAGACCAAAACCTCCCGAAGAAACACACTAGCCACATACCTTGAAGAAGTGGGTATTCATGCCGATCCGGTAGTACTCTCCTTTTCTAATTACCAAAAAGAATTTAAATCGTGGTGCACTGAGGTCACTTTGTCTCAACAACCGCAGGTACGTTTAACTGTAGAGGACGAACTACATCAGTTATGGCCATTAACCGATTTAAGTCAAATTAAAAAGATGCAAAAAATGATCGAAAGCAACGATAGTGTTTATATTATCGACGGTCACCACCGAATTGAATCGTCACTTTATTATGCGAAGAGTAAAAAACACCCTGAAATAGCAATAGATGAGTCGTATTTCTTGAGTTTTTTTATAGCTGAAGAGGATCTTAGTATTCAATCATTTACCAAACACTTTAGCACTGCACTTAACCTAGAGCAGGGGATTAAATATATAGAACAACGCGCTGCGCTTTCTGCAATAGATGCCTTGTCAACGTGCGAGCAGCACACTTTAATTATAAACGAAACCACCTTCGCGGTAAGCCTTAAAGAGCCTACAACTATAACAGACTTTGAGAGACACCTTGAAGAAATGCCCAAAAGAACAGAAAAAATGGGTTTAAGAACGCGTTTGACATTTGTTCCAAAAGCATATACTGTAGACGATTTGAAGCACGCTGCTGAATCTAAACATCCAATGTCAGCAAAATCGACTTACATTGAACCTAAACTTTTAACAGGTCTTTTAATCTATCCGATTTCATGAGTGTAGCCCTAAACCTTTCTACGATTAAAAATATGCTTCCAGAAGAGATAGAACTAATCGCTGTTTCTAAAACAAAGCCGAATAGTCTCATTTTAGAAGCTTATGAAGCCGGACAAAAAGATTTTGGAGAAAATAAAGTACAAGAGATGGCAGCCAAACACGATGACTTACCTAAAGACATTCGCTGGCATATGATTGGCCATCTTCAACGTAATAAAGTGAAATATTTAATACATTTTGTGCACCTCATACACTCCGTAGATTCTAAACGTTTATTAGATGAGATTCAAAAACAGGCACATAAAATTGACCGTAAGGTAGCCGTCTTATTACAAATTCATATCGCCAAAGAAGACACCAAGTTCGGCCTAGATGAGCAGGAGCTTGATGCTATACTGAAAGAAAAATCAACCTATTCTCACATTTCTTTCAAAGGGCTAATGGGTATGGCTACATTTACTACAGATACGCATCAAATAGATACAGAGTTTGCCTATCTAAAATCACTATATGACCGTATTCAATCTCGTCTAGATCAGCCTGCTCACTTATCTGCTGGAATGAGCGCAGATTACCCGCTAGCCTTAAATCACGGAACCACCATGATACGCATAGGAAGTGCTATTTTTGGACATCGATAGATTAATGTTTTGACTTTGGGTTACGCCATTATAGATATTGAAAGTACAGGAGGAAAAATAGAAGATGAAGCAATTATAGACATTGCCATTCTTCGTTTTGACGGCCATAGGTTAATCGATCAATTTCACAGTTTAGTCAACCCTGAAAGGCCGATTCAACCTTTTGTGACTTCGCTTACCGGTATTAGCGAAAAAATGGTTAGAAATGCTCCTAAGTTTTATGAAATAGCTAAGCGCATTATTGAAATTACTGAGAACACGGTGCTTGTTGCTCATAACACACAGTTCGATTACCGCATCCTAAAAGAAGAATTCAGTCGCTTAGGATATCCTTATAAGATTTCTACCCTATGCACTGTTGAGTTCTCTAAACGCATACTTACTGACCAAAGTAGTTTTAAACTTGACAAGCTTGCCAAAAGCCTTGGAATCCCAATTAGTGATCGGCACAGGGCTCTCGGTGATGCAGAAGCCACTCTTTCGCTACTCAAGGTATTAAGAGAAAAAGATATTATCGGTTTGACCGAAAAAGAGCTTCTACGATCAAAAGATGAGTCTGACACACTGCCTTCACACCTTGAATTGGTAAGAAGTGCCCCTGCAAAACCAGCGGTATTTAAACTATTTGGAAAAAGAGATAAGTTGATTCATTGTGGATACACACCTACTTTGAAGTCTACCATTAGCACCCTACTTTCTGCAGACACCTATACTGTCAAACCATTATTTAAATCAGTAAAACAGCTAGAATTTGAGGAATGCCCTAGTGCGCTAATGGGTTTAGTGAAAGTGTACCACCACCAAAAACTACTTAAGCCTCTAGTGAGGTACAACCTAGAAAATTTTTCCGATACTCAGTCACTAAACTCATTCTCAGGGCTCATTTTAGATAAAGGACGTGTTGAAGGAGAAACAGCTGTTTTACAGCTTAAAAATGGAATTTTAGTCGCTTATGGATATACCGACTTGAATCATCAAATAGCCCGAGAAGAGATTTTGAAAAATCGCCTGACTAAGGTTTCAAAAGACCTTTTTTATTCGAATGTGATTGCTTATCACTTAACCCAGCAGAAGTATAAAACTCTTGAACTTTAGCAACCTCATTATTTCTATAGAAGGACCTACGGCAAGCGGAAAAACGGCTTTAGCTATAGCCCTTGCGCTCCATTTTAAAACAGAAATTATCTCCTCCGACTCTAGACAGTGTTATAGAGAAATGACTGTTGGAACTGCTGTACCATCTTTAGAAGAACGGCAAGGCATTGTCCATCATTTAATTCATAGTCATTCTGTAAGCGAAACCTTATCTGCCGGAAGCTTTGCCAAACAAGCACATCTTCATTTAGATTCTATATTTAGCCGTCACAATATAGCGATTCTAGCAGGCGGAAGCCCGCTTTACGCAACAGCCATTCTCTATGGCCTAGATGAGCTCCCCGTCGTAGACGCTTCAATAATTAAGCAAACTAGAGATGCCAGTTTAGATTTACTTCAACAAACACTTAAAGAAGTTGATTTTGAGACCTATAAGAGCATTGATCTAATGAATCGCAGAAGGTTAGAACGCGCTGTTCAGATCTATAAACAAACTGGAATTAAGCTAAGCGATTTTCGCTCTAAACCAAAACCTGCCCCTAGATACCGTTATATTCGGTTTCGTATAGATTGGCCACGAACAGAATTGTATAGACGAATTAATGAGAGAACAGACCTGATGTTTGATAATGGACTTGTTTCTGAAGTCAAGCAACTTTGGCCATGTACTTCTGAAGTGATTAATGCCACTGTAGGGTATATCGAATTGTTCAATTATTTCGAAAATAAGTGTACACTGAGTCAAGCGAAAGAAAAGATCCAACAAAACAGTCGAAATTTCGCTAAACGCCAGTTAACTTGGTATAGAAAAAGTAGCGATATAAGTGTGTTGAACCCAACAAATGCGCTTGAAGACGCACTGACCCAAATCAAGTATTTACAACAAGACGAAAACCCTCTCCGTGAATATTAAGAATCTCAACTTTTGGGTCTTTCTTTAGGTACTTTCTCAGCTTCGCGATATAAACGTCCATACTTCTTGACGTAAAATAATTATCGTCTCTCCATATTTGAGTTAGTGCGCGTTCTCTGGGCATCAGGTCATTCAAGTGAAGGGCTAACATCTTTAATAACTCATTCTCTTTTGGCGAAAGTTTAATCGCTGCCTCATTTTTATACGTTAAAAATCTAAGCTTTGCATTCAATAAGAAATCACCAATAGTAAACTCAATTTGTTGATTATTAGCAACTAAGCCCGTTGATTTTCGTTTTAATAATGTTTTCAATTTAACCAGTAAAACTTCAGAATCGAATGGCTTATTGAGGTAATCATCTGCACCCGATTTATAGCCTTTAAGCACATCTTCTTTTAAGCTTTTTGCCGTTAAAAAAATGATCGGAATTACCGCATTGTCTTCGCGAATTTCTTTGGCAAGAGTAAATCCATCTTTAAAGGGCATCATTACATCTAAAATACAAGCATCAAAGGCTCCTTTTCTAAATTTCTCGTATCCCTCCATCCCATTTCTAGCTAAAGTGACATTGAAATTATTTAAGCTCAAGTAATCCTTAAGTACAATTCCAAAGTTGGGATCGTCTTCTACTAGCAAAATACGTTTAGCATCGCTCATGTTAACTAGTGTAAATTGAGTTTAATTGAAAATTCAGTTCCTATACCCTTTTCGCTTTCTACATGAACCTCTCCAGAATGCGCTTCTATAATTTGTTTTACATAGGCGAGTCCCAAACCATGTCCTTTAACGTTGTGAAGGTTACCAGTATTCTCGCGATAAAATTTTTCAAAAATGTGCTTTAAAGAAGATCGACTCATTCCCTTGCCATTATCTTTTATCTTAACCACCACAGTTCTATTGATGTTTTGTGTAACAATCTCAATGCTTAGTTCTCGTTTGGTATCCGCGTACTTAAGGGCATTATCTAATATGTTCACAAAAACATTGATTAAATGCATCTCATTTCCCCAAATTTTTCTGTGAACTGCTTCTTTACTAACAATTATTGTGCCATTTTGTTCTGCAACAAATAATTTGACGCGCTCAATTGATTCATCAAGAACTTCGTGCAGATCAACTTGCTCTTTTTCCATCGTTAACTGACCCTTTTCTAGCTGCGATATCTGAAGTACATTTTCTACCTGGGCATTCATCCGCTTATTTTCATCCTTAATCATCTTTAAATAACGACCAATGGTTTCTGAGGTTTGAGCATTCGCGGTAAAGGTGGCTTTAAGTGCCTCAACTGCTAAATTTATAGTAGCAATTGGTGTCTTAAATTCATGAGTCATGTTGTTAATAAAGTCTGTCTTTATTTCGGCAATTTTTTTCTGGGTAAATAGCTGGTGAAGGGCAATGCTAAAAGCCACTAAAATAATGAGCGTAAAAAAAATAGAGATCACTACTAAACCGATCACATCTCTCCAAATCAGTGCATCACGATTGGGGATGTTAAGATTCAATGAATACGCACTTACTCCTTCGCTATCCTTAAACAAAGGCACCGCAAAGCTTGGTTTTACGGCAAAATTATAGACTTCTGACTTAACAGAGGTAGGGTAACCCAATCGCTCAACGCCAAATTCAAAATCTCCTTTTATACTGCGCTTATTCATTTCTCTATCCAAAACAAATCGGATCTCCGATGCTGAAATGCGCTGATGTATTGGGGTGAGCTTAGCCGCTTCCATAAAGACATCTTCGTATTGTGCCTTTTCTATACTACTCAACCCTCCTATCTTATCAATTACATCTATAGGCTCAAGTGTTATAGCAGATCCGTCTAATGTGCTAGATGGTCTAAATGTTTTTTGACTTCTTCGAGAAGTGAAATTGTAAATACGTGTAGTATCCGTGTTATTCAACTGCTGAAAACCAGGGAGCGCACTTGTAGCCACATCGTACCCTTGTTCTAAAATTCCGTGAGAATAAAAAATGATTTCATCATTGGTCAAGCTTCGATCTACGAAGAAAAAGTTTCGAATCTGCGTAGATTTTGGTGCGCCCACGCTATCTATGAGAACGGCAAGTTTGGAGTAGTAGTCGTTTCGCTCCCGCTCTTCAATAACGTCTGCGGCATGCTCCATTACATCTATCATTGCCGTTGAAAACTCCTCGGAACGGCTTTGTAATGAAAGTTTTATCCAATAGCCCTGTACGAGTATAGAACCAACTAAAGCCACAGTCATTAAACTTATAGTCACAAAAAGTCCATTTTTATTCATTGGTCTTCCGTTTAAACCCTAGTATAAAATTAGGCAGTAGCCACAACTATTCCGAATGGTCAAGTAAATCACTAATCAAGGCATCAACTTGATCTTCAAGGGATGACTTCTCTGAATTGTCGATTAAGTGGGTGACCCTACCTAGTAGTGACTCAAAATCAGGTTGAGCGTTAATCCGAGCTAAAACGGAGTAACGGTCAAGCCCATCGCGTTGTAAAATCCGTTCAATGCGCATTTCTAGAGGTGCAGAAATGAGCACTATAGCATCAAAGTGTTGATAGTATTCTGTAGCTAAAATGAGGGCCGATTCTTGAAAAACTAAGTTGCTTTTTTGCGCTAAAGCCCAATGCTCAAAATCTTTACGCACGGCCGGATGCACTAACTGTTCTAATTGAATTTTCAACTCTGATCGAGTGAAAATTCTTGAGGATATAAACTCATTATTGAGCTGAAGCCCTCTGTGCTCATCGATCAGATACGACTCTATACCGAGAAGCGATTCAATGGAATCTTTTAACTTTTTATCGGAAACCATTAGCTCTTTTGCGCGATGGTCAGAATTGAAAACCGGATATCCCTTGGATAGTATATAATCACATACATAAGATTTGCCTGAACCTATGCCCCCAGTAATTGCTATCTTTTTCATTGCTTTTCAATGATAAAGTCTACCGAATCCGTTAATAAATCTACCTGAAAAATACCATCAGGAACTCGTGTTAAAAAAAGTTTTAATCGTTCGTTAGCTCCATCTAGACCAGATGGATCATACTCCACCGAAACTTCAAAATCATCGGCTTTTAAATTTTTTAGACGCTCTGTGGCCGCTTTGCAGACCACAGCAACTTTACTTGGAAAGAGTAAAAGCTTGACCGCGCTCTCTTTTGAGCGTATAGTTATGGGTACCTCAAAAGTGTTCTCAGAAAAGCGAATAACCTTAAGCGAATAACGAACTGAATTAGAGGAATAAATCCATTGATTATCCTTCATCTGCTCAAGGGCTAAATTCACATCTATAGACTCATTAATGTCTTCTATACGAATAGGAACAGTGCGGATTTCATTCTGATTTTCAAGCATCGACTTAACCCCTCTTACTTGAATATATTCCGGGTCAATTAATGCGGAATCTGCGGCGATATAATTTGGCCTAAAAGAGGTGAAAACCTGAGGTACTACTTTTAATGATTTTGAAAAAAGTAATGCCGCATCAACTTCTTTTTGCGAAATAGATGCTCTAACTAAAGTAAGGGATTCCGAAAAAGAGGATTGTAAAGCACTTTCAATATATTCTGGGGCTACAAAATACATCCCATTTTCATAGCTCACTTTCGACAGAGGAATGTCATACGGCGTTTTGGAAGAAAAGGTAAAAAGTAATCTAAATCCAGTTGCGCTAATTCTAACGGGTATATCAAAAGGTTCGTTAGATAAAAGAGTAAGGGTATCAGGTGCTTGCGAAAAACGCGCCTTAACTGTTGTAGAGACTGTCATAGGCTTACTGAGATGATTGAAAAACCAAATAACCAGAGCTAAAAGAAGAAAATATATAAACTGCTTAATCCTAAGTTCTCGAATCATGAGGGTTCTTTATTGTTAGGATTAAAAAAATAGCGAGGAAAAAGCTGCTCTAGAGGCTTGTTTCTAAACAATATCAAATAGATTTTTGATCTCATATACCCCATACCGTATCCCGTCATTTGAATAATAAAAGCCATTACAGCTAATGAAGTTAGCTTAATTGAATGGGTCTTGTAGAGCGCCTGAAGTTTAAATAGACCCATATACACTAAAAAAGGTGTGCTTATTAATAGTATCAGCTTTAGGCTAAGCAAGCCAATTAAAGCAAAAGGTAGGCTCAAGACAATAGCCGCTATATAGATTAAAAATAGAGAGGGTCCTTTGAAAACAAGTCTCTTGTATTCAGGATGAAGTACCTCAAGAATTGGACGAACTCGGCCAAACTTATATACTTGAATAAAAAAGGACGTCAGATGTATTCTTCGTTGGTGATAAACAAATGCTTTAGGAAACAAGCGTGATTGAAAGCCCCTCTTCCAAGCTCTCATCACTAAATCTGGATCTTCTCCAGGATGCATGGCGCCGAATCCACTAGTTGCTTCAAAAACCTTCTTCGAAAGACCCATATTAAAACTCCTCGGCTCAAAATATCGAGGCAATCCACCTCGCACCCCTCCTGTACTAAGGGTCGAAGTCATTACTAAATTAACGGCTTTTTGAAGGGGTGTAAAGGATTCTAAAGCTGAGTCTGGTCCACCAAAAAAATCCACATAATTTTCGGAAAGTTCTGTGTCTACCTCTCTAAGGTAAGTTGATGGCAGTATGCAATCAGAATCGAGAATTATAAAATAATCTCCTTTTGCCCTTAGCATTCCATAGTTACGACTAAGACCTGGACCAGAATTTGATTTCTGGTAGTAGGATATTTTGGAATGAATTGCGCTATTTTCACAAACCTGTTTTGCGCTAATTAAAGACCCATCTTCAACGACCAAAACTTCGAAATCCCTTTCAAACACTTGTAAAGAAATGGAATCTAGCAGAAGTCTTAGTTCTTCAGGCCGATTATAAACCGGAATAACCAAGGAGTAAAAAATTACCGGTGTACCCATTGGTAAGGTCAACTAGACTGACGCTTATGAATCATCCGAGAATAAATCCACAATATCTTGACTGACTCCGGTAGAAGAAAATCCACCATCATGAAATAAGTTCTGCATGGTTACTTTTCGGGTGAAATCTGAAAAAAGTGTCACCGCGTAATCTGCACAATCGTCTGCTGATGCGTTTCCTAATGGGGACATCTTTTCGGCATAATTCAAAAAGGCATCAAATCCCTTAACTCCCTTACCTGCAGTAGTGACTGTTGGAGACTGGGAGATAGTATTCACACGTACCTTCTTTTCCTTTCCAAAGAAATAACCAAAACTTCTCGCAATGGATTCCAAATACGCCTTATTGTCTGCCATGTCGTTATAATCTGGGAAAGTTCGTTGAGCAGCCATATAAGTCAGTGCCAATACACTTCCCCATTCATTCATCGCATCTAGTTTATACAGCTGTTGAAGTACTTTGTGAAAAGAAAGTGCAGATACATCCCAGCCTTTGGCGGTAAAATCGTAATTCTCGTCTGTATAATGTCTACCCTTTCGAACATTTACCGACATTCCAATAGAGTGCAAAACAAAGTCAAGTTTTCCGCCTAAATGCTGCATAGACTCTGTAATCAATCGCTGAAGGTCGTCTGTTGAAGTAGCGTCTGCAGCGATAATAGCTGCACCCGTTTTTTCTGCTAGGGCATTTAATTCTCCCATTCTCAAAGCAATAGGAGCATTTGTTAATACAAACGATCCTCCCTCTTCATGAACACGTTCGGCCGTTTTCCAGGCAATCGAATTTTCGTCAAGAGCCCCAAATATAATTCCGCGTTTACCTTTTAATAAATTGTAATTCATCACCTTCTAGTTTAATAACGATCAAATATAGCAAGAATAGCTCCTAGGCTAACGCTTTGTGAGTAGCGTTCTTGCGTGACTCAGTGCGGTTTCTGAAGGATTATTTCCTTCAATCATAGAGGCAATTTCGTATTCTCTATCGTCTGAGCTCAGTTTTTTAACTGTTGTATACGTGCGCTCTTGCCTCTCTTTTTTGAAAATTTTTAGATGTGTTGATCCTTTTGCTGCAACTTGGGGTAAATGAGTAATTACTAATAACTGGTGTCGTTTGCCCATTAAATCAAATAATTGAGCCACTCGTTCTGCCACCTGGCCTGAAACTCCCGTATCTATTTCATCGAAAACCTGTGTAGGAATAGCCTTTGTTTCTCCTTTAACATACTGAACTGCCAAGGACAGTCTAGACAGCTCTCCACCTGAAATAACTTGCTTTAGGTCAAGTAGTTCTGAACCCTTGTTGGCTTGAAATTTAAATTGAACTTCATCTTTACCCGTAGACAAAAATGCCTTTTTAGGATCAACTTCAATTTTCATTTGTGCAGAAGGCATTTCTAATGTCATTAAAACGTCTTGAATAGAGCGGCTTAATTCTTTGGCTGCTCTTATTCTGTTTTGACTAAGTGTGTCGGCCAAAGGAGTCATCTCGGCCAATAATTGGTCAAGCTGTCTTTCTAATGTGCGTATGCGGTCTTGGTAGTTCTGATCATCCCCTAAATTTTTGGCCAGACCATTGCGTTTTACTATGAGCTCTTCGCACGTACTTACTCCGTGTTTGTTCTGAAGGCGATGTAATTCAGAAAGTTTTAAACCGATCATTTCATATTCCTGAGGGTCAATAGTTACTGAATCTAGTGAACGTTGCAATTCGGCGGATATGTCTTGGGATTCAATAAGAACTCCTTGTATACGTTCAAAAAAGGAAGAAAAAATGGGTGAAATTCGCTGTAACTCAGAAAGAGAACGCTGGATAGCTCTAAGCTGCTCTATGAGCCCGTACGATTCTGACTCAAACTGTTCATTTATCTCCTTAATTAGTGTAATGATTTTCTCGGACTGACTAAACATTTGATAGTGTTGTTCTAGAACAGCCTGATCTAAGTGATCTAAATTCAAATCGTCTAATTCTTTCTTTAAATGCAGCTGATAGGCCCATTCGCGCTCAAACTCTTCTGATCTGCTTCGGAGTGTTTCTAACTCATTTATTACTCCTTTATGTGTAGCAAAAACTTCTTTGAACTGTTTAAGTAGCACTTCGTTTTCAGCGTACTCATCTAAAAACTCAAACTGCTCTGTCGGCTTTAAAAAACCATAGGATTCGTGCTGAGAATGAAACGATAAAAGCTTGTCAGTTAGTGTATTAAGTACATTTTGAGTAATTGGTGTGTCATTAATAAATAGTCTTGATTTAGACTGTTTTGAAAGTTCTCTTCGTACCAAACAGTGCTGATCATAGTCTATATCATTTGATTCAAACCAACTTAGGTACGATGCATCAAGTTTAACATTAAGCTCGATTACGCATTTTTTTTCTGTATCAAAAAAGCTAACACTATCTGCTCTAGCACCTAACACCAATTGCAGCGCTTGCATGACTATAGACTTACCCGATCCGGTTTCTCCAGTAATCACATTCAAGCCTTCACCGAACTCGATGAAAACTTCATCAATCAGCGCAAAATTTTTAATGTGAAGTGAAACGAGCATTTTTAACTTTGTTTGGTAAAGATAATTAGAGTAGAGCGCAAAATACTTTCAGTACTAAAAGCGCTATTCAAAATCCTTAAAAACTTCGCTATTTATATCTTGAATGCGCTGTAAAAGCAATGAGTTCATTAAAATGCCTTTAGACGCATTCAATACGTCGATAGCCTTTACCACACAAGGGTTCTCTTGGGATAATACTAAATTGCCCTCGGTTAAACATTCAGAATGTAAGCTATAATTAAACTCACGAACAGGAAAGTAATCCTTTTGTAAAAGTTCGTAAATCAAACGGTATTTAGAGGTTCCATTTCGTCTCATATCCCAGCCCGAATTTAATGTAGACTGCATGCGAACGACAATGTCTTCTGCTTCACGAAAAAACAAGGTGCCACCCAGAATACTTTCTGTATCCTTATGAAAACCCATAGCCAAGTACGAAAAGAACGCGGCATGTGCCACAAGATTTGAAGACAACATGTTCTTAGTATACACCAGGGGTTCAAAAGGGGCGTAAGTGAACGCTAACGGTTGTTCTACCCACCTTAATAAAAGCACTTTATCCTCTTTGCCGTACCGTTTAAAAACCTCGACTAAAAGCATAGTGTTAAAGCGATTATCGCTATGATCTATAATCGACATAGTTAGATTGAGTATAACTTTCGGATGGGCCGAAAAAGATGCATTCGAAATCCAACGAGTCTGGTTAATCATGCGGGAAAGATCACGCTCGAGCACACGATATTGCGATTCAAAAGACCTATTCTGTGTGCGGTTGATTACTCGTACTTGTGCTTGTATACTTTGTGCATGAACGAGTTTTCCGAACAGTAACAAGAAAATTAAAAAGACAGTTTTTAGCCCCATTTGTTGGTAAAATGTCCCCATAGCACTTCTGCCATAGAAGCTTTGCTCTGTAATGGAATAGCTGATTGAGTTTGGTCAGCAAAGAAAAGGGTGGCTTTATTAGTAGTTGTTCCAAAACCTGCACCTTCATCGAGTAACGTGTTATACACTATTGCATCTAATCCCTTTGTACGCAATTTTTCTAAAGGTTTATTCAGGTCGTCATCTGATTCTAGTGAAAATCCGATAACACGTTGGCGACTTTTTCGCTTCATCACCTCTTGTAAAATATCTTTTGTGCGGTGCAGTTTAAGTACTACTATTTCTTCTTTCTTTTTTATTTTTTGCTCGTACACTTCAGAGAATGTATAATCTGCAACCGCAGCCGAAGAAATAAAAAAGTCTGCCTCATCGAAATAGATCATAACCTGCTGGTACATCTGCTCTGCCGTTTCTATTGCAATACGGCGAATAGATGCAGGTAGATTTATAGGCGCAACTGGGCCGCTAATTAGGGTTACCTCTGCCCCTAATTCATAAGCCCTAAGTGCCAACTCATACCCCATTGTTCCTGTAGAATAATTAGAGAAAAACCTAACCGGATCAAGCGGTTCTCGTGTTGGCCCTGCAGTGATTAACACTTTTCTACCAAAAAGCGATAGTTCACTAGAAAGTTTAGTTTGAATTTCGGTGATAATTGTCTCTGGTTCTGCCATTCGCCCTTCACCTTCAAGGCCAGAAGCCAAAAAACCAGACGCAGCCTTAATCACGGTTACCTTTCGCAGCTCTAATAATGCCAAACCTTGCTTAGTTGCCTCATGGGCATACATATCAAGGTCCATTGCAGGTGCTACAAAGACCTTACAACTCGAAGACATATAAGCGGCAAGAAGTAAATTATCGCATGCCCCAGAAACCATCTTTGCAAGTGTATTCGAGGTTAGTGGAGCGATTAGAAAGATGTCTGCCCATTTTGCCAATTCTACGTGATTATTCCAACTTAATTCTCCTTTTTTCTCGTCAACAAAGTCATAATAGACTGGATGCTGACTCAGGGTACTCAAGGTAAGTGGGCTTACAAATTGTTTAGCAGCATCAGTCATAATAACTTTGACTATAGCGCCATGATTAATAAGCAACCGAACAAGAAAGGTTGATTTATAGGCGGCTATTCCGCCAGTAACACCAAGCAGAACATTTTTTCCCGCAAGCATACACGTTTATTTACTCTTCAGAAAGGGTATTTCTATAGTAAATGCGATCATTCAACCACTCCTCTACAGCTATGGCATGTGGTTTAGGCATCTTTTCGTAGAATTTAGAAACCTCGATTTGCTCTTTATTTTCAAACACCTCTTCGAGGCTGTCTGTGTAAGTAGCAAATTCTTCTAATTTATCGACCAGCTCCTTTTTTATCTCAGCGTTTATTTGCACTGATCTCTTAGCAATAATTGACAAAGCCTCGTAAATATTGGAGGTTTTCTGATCTAAGACATTCTTATCGAACGTCTTTGTGGTTATAGCAGCTTTATTCTCTTTCAAAATGACCATTATTTAATTTAGCGAATTTACAAATTCTAATCCGTTTTGAATCTTTGCGTAATAATATTCCGCCTGCTTATCGTAATTAGAGGTGCTGTAATATTTTCTGAAGTCTTTGTAATAGCCCAATGCCTCTTCATAACGCGTTAGCATCATATTTGGCGTCGAGTTTTCGGCAAGAATAGTCGCCGATTTAATACGAATGTAGAGTGCCTCTTCTCTAAACATAGATCCAGGGAATTCAATAATAAAATTATTGAGTGATTTTAAAGACGAGAATAAAACAGGCAGATTAAATTCTCCTAGCATATCGTATTGTTTGGCTATCTCAAAGGCCTTTTGCTCCTTTTTGACTTTCAGCTCTTGTACGCGCTCGTTGGCTCTATCAAAGAATTCAGATTGCGGATAACTATTTATGAAATTTTGCAATTTCTCTAGAGCTTTATCGGTATCTGTTTGATCGAGACTGTATCGCGGACTCATGTAGAAGTAGCTCTCTGCTTCTAAAAAACTTGCTTCTTCTCGTTTGTCACTATTGGGATACGCTTTTATGAATCGCTCAAACTGATAACTGGATAAGTAGTATGCTTTAGTCTTAAATTGCGCGTCGGCAAAA
Organism: Flavobacteriaceae bacterium; assembly: GCA_018402205.1. Classification (GTDB taxonomy): domain Bacteria; phylum Bacteroidota; class Bacteroidia; order Flavobacteriales; family Flavobacteriaceae; genus UBA3478. The sequence continues at coordinate 78,204 of JAGYIX010000003.1, read as the reverse complement.
AAATAGCTCAACCGCTCACCTTGAGGACGGCCTGCATATTTAGGCGCAATAATTTCATATAATCTCTTTGCTCTTAAATAATCGCCTTCTTCGTAATAACGGTTGGCGAACTCGTACATCTCACTTAGGTTGTTTTCTTTCAACAACTTTTGATACTCGCTACATGAGGTAAATGCCAGGGAAGCGGCGAGTATAAGTATAATTGACCTCAATTTCATGAGCCCAAAATTAAACTTTTATACGGTAAGTGCTTTAAGAATGTCCATTTCCTCTTTAATTCTTTGCCTAATATTCGGCGTAGCTTCAACCAAGGGCAATCGAACCTTTATACCTGTATAAGAGTTCAGCGATAGCAATGCTTTGATACCTGCAGGATTCCCTTCTTCAAAAAGGAGTTTTACAAGCGGAAGCAGCAATTCGTGATGAAATTTGGTTTGTTGTTCATCTCTTGACATAGCCGCAGCAACAGCTGCTATAGTTTGCTCAGGAAGAGCCTGACCAATAACAGAAATTACTCCAGAAGCACCTCTTAAGATAGATTCTAAAGCGGTCATGTCGTCTCCCGAAACCACCTCGAAATCTTTTGGAGCATTGGCAATCAATTTATCTATCTGGTTTAAATCTCCACATGCTTCTTTTATCCCAATAATATTAGAGCTTGTTGAGGCCAATTCTAGTGTGGTATTTAACTCTAAATTGACGCCTGTTCTCGAGGGCACATTATACAGTATCAAAGGGAGCTCAGTAGTGTCAGAAACCGCCTTATAATGAGCGTATAACCCTTGTTGTGTTGGTTTATTGTAATAAGGGGTTACCGACAAAATCGCTTCAAAATCATTTGTGTTAACCTTTTTAATTTCCTTACAAAGTTTACGGGTATCGTTTGAACCTAGACCCAAAACCAATGGAACTTTGCGAGAGTTGACTGAAACAACTATAGATTTGATGCGTTCTTTTTCTTTTGCAGTCAAAACAGCCGTCTCTGCGGTTGTTCCTAGCACGACCAAATAGTTTACTCCTGAGACCAGTAATTTGTCGACTAATTGCTCTAGTGCAGACTGATCGACCGCTCCCTGATCGTTAAACGGAGTAACCAATGCTACACCAAGTCCTCTTAAGCGCATGATAGAATCAATTTCAGATGCACCGCAAATTTAAAGTCAATTAGTCCAATAATCTTTGTGCATCATAGCCGTATTACTTGTAATCAAGGCTATATAACAGCTTTTATCTAAATCGTCATATACCTAACAGTTTCATCAATTCTTTTTCGGAAATAATGGGAATATTTAGCTGCTCTGCTTTAATTCGTTTGCTCGGCCCCATTTGGTCACCGGCAACTAGAATATCTGTTTTAGACGATATACTTCCAAGTATTTGTCCACCATTGCTTTCAATGAGATCCTTTATTTCTTCTCTTGAAAACGAATCAAAAACTCCAGATACCACAATTTTTTTATCTAAAAGTTTGGTTCCCTTTTGAGCTATAATGTTTTCTAATTGCAGCTTTAAACCTGCTGACTTAAGCCGTTCTAGTATAAGTATGTTTTTTGGTGCTCTGAGGTGCGTGTAAACGCTTTGGGCAATGCGGTCTCCTACATCTTCAACAGCCACGAGTGATTCTAGAGATGCTTGCTTAAGTTGGGCTAGAGAAGTAAAGGATCTAGCCAACTTTTTTGCCACTGTTTCGCCAACATGACGTATCCCTAATCCAAATAACACCTTGTCAAAAGGCTTTTCTTTGCTTTTTTGGATTCCTTCGAGCAGATTTTGAATAGAAAGTTCTCCAAGTCGCGGTATCCCTTTTAGCTTTTCGGCAGATAGTTCATATAAATCTGCTAGGTTTTCCACTACCTTTTCACGCACGAGCAAGGCAACCGTTTCTTCTCCTAAGCCTTCTATGTCCATTGCCTTACGAGAACAAAAGTGCTGAATACGACCAATTATTTGTGGAGAACAGTGGTCTTCATTTAAACAATAATGCAATGCCTCTCCCTTTTTTCGTTCGAGCTTAGTATGGCATTCGGGACAATTTTCAGGAAAAAGCACAGCTAATGCGGCGGCCAAACGCTTTGAACGATCAACTGCAACTACCTTAGGTATGATTTCTCCGCCTTTCTCAAGAAATACAGTGTCTCCGTAATGCAACTCAAGTTTTTCTATTTGGTCTGCATTGTGAAGAGAAGCCCTTTTGACCACTGTTCCGGCCAAAAGTACTGCTGCTAAATTCGCTACGGGAGTTACAGCCCCAGTTCTTCCTACCTGGTAACTTACAGACATAAGGGTGGTAGGCACTTGTTCTGCTTTAAATTTATAGGCCATCGCCCACCGAGGGGCCTTAGCGGTGTGCCCTAATAGCTTTTGATAATGCGTATCGTCTACTTTAATGACTACCCCGTCGATTTCATAAGGTAAGGTGTGTCTCTGCGTATTCCAATGTTGTACATAGTGCTTAATGTCTTCTAGACTAGAGCAGCGTCTTGCCGTATCGGCCACCAAAAAACCCATCTGTTTAGCCTGTTTCAACATTTCATACTGAGAGGTATATACCGATTGTTCGGAGACCAGAGAATACAATAAACATTGTAGCCCTCTAGATTCAACAATAGACGAATCTTGTAGCTTCAACGTACCTGATGCAGTATTTCTGGGATTCATAAAAGCAGATTCACCCTGCGCCAATCGCTCTTCATTCAGCTTATCAAAAGCTTCTTTGGGCAAAATAATTTCTCCGCGCATATCAAAATCGGTTGGATAATTACCCTGCAACACCAAGGGTACCGTCTTTATTTTTCGGATGTTTTGAGTAACATCATCTCCTTGTATACCATCCCCCCGAGTCAATGCGCGAACAAGTGTTCCTTGCGCATAGGTTAAAGAGATAGAAGCCCCGTCATACTTTAATTCACAGGTGAAATGCACAGGAGACGCTTCTAGGTTACAATTTTCGTCCAAAAGGCGTTTTTTAATGCGCTCTATCCAAAGCTCTAGTTCATCAATGGAGTAGCTGTTATCTAGACTATACATCGGAAATCTATGAGGTATAGTGCTGAAGGATTTTGTAACTCCGCCGCCGACTCTTTGAGAGGGAGAATTAGAATCAAACCACTCTGGATACTGGCTTTCAAGGTCTTGAAGATACTTTAATTTCTGGTCGAACTCATAATCACTAATTAATGGATTATCAAGTATATAATAATTATAATTGTGTTGATGAAGCTCCTTTCTAAGCGCTTGGATTTTCTCCTGATCTGTCATAAGTTTAGTCCTATTTATAGGCGGATATCATTCTTGGTTTTCCATGAAAGTCATCTCGTAATTCAACCTTTGCGAAAGGGGTAAACAAATCGGCAACTTCTGCTGATAGTTTCTCATTAAGTTCAGCGTAAATACCCCCTGTTGACTTTAAATAATCTTTTGCTAATTGGGCAAGCGCTTTATAATAGATGAGCGGATCGTGATTTGGAACAAAAAGTGCTTGGTGTGGTTCATACAAAAGAACGTTTTCTTTCATTTTTTTCTTTTCTAACTCTTTTACATAGGGAGGATTAGATACAATTATGTCATATTTTACTTTAGATTTAAATAATCTCATATCAGCACATTCAAACAGCACATTTACTGCATGTTTTTGTGCATTGAGCTTTGCAATATCTAAGGCTTCGCTAGAGTTATCCAATGCATAAACGGTTGAATTAGGGAGGTGTTGTGCAAGCGAAATAGCTATACATCCGCTTCCGGTACCCACATCCAAAATAGAAATGGGATCGTTTTTTGATTTATAGCGCGACAAAATCCAGTAAACTAGTTCTTCGGTTTCTGGTCTAGGAATAAGTGTTGCAGAATTTACCTCGAAGCGCAAGGAGCAAAAATCAGTATAGCCCAATACATACTGGTATGGTATATGTTTTTGAAGTTCCCCAACAAAGTGCTGTAAGTGCCGGATTTCATCCTCCTTTATGCGAAAGGCTGGTTCGCTAAGCAGCTTTGAATAAAGACCATTACGCGTATGATCCGCCCAAATTCGTATCAATGAACGCATCTCTTGCTCTGAATACAGTGAAGTCAAATGCTGGCGAAATAACTCGACCGACTCAGCGTAATTCATAAATCAATAATCAAGTGTATTGGACAAGAAGTGTGTCCTGTTAATCCTAACGGCCCTTTTAAGGTCGTAAATCCTAATTTTCTATACAAATTTCGGGCTGCAGTCATCGTTTCTAGAGTTTCAATGTAGCCTTTTTCGTATTTAGCGTTCTTCGCCTCTTTCATTAAGTGTTTCAGTAAACGCTCTCCCCATCCGCGCCCTCTAAGTTCGCGATCAAAATACATTTTCTGAATCTCACAGGTTAGAGAATCGGCACCTGGAAGATCTCCGTACCCTCCGCCACCATATATAGTTTGGCCATCAGTGATCACGAAATATTTTCTACCAGGGTAAGCGTAATAGGCAGATAATTGAAATAAGTACGGATCGGCATAAGCCGTGCCCTTTTTAGGGGCATTCATCTCTTCTAAAACTCGTTGGATTAATTCGCCTAATTGCTGATCGTCATTAGACTGCACCTCTCTAATAATCAACCGCTCATCTAAAAAAGAATACGCCACGTTCAATTCATTATTTTTGCTTGGTGAAGATACATGAAATCTACATGAAGCGGGCTCTTGATTTAGCGCTAAGAGGCGCTTATCATGCAGTGCCCAATCCGTCGGTAGGCTGTGTTATTGTTTATCAAGACAGAATAATTGGAGAAGGATTTACTAGTACCTATGGGGGGGCGCATGCAGAGATTAATGCACTACAGTCGGTTCGTCCCGAAGACAAAAATCTACTCCCTTTTTCTTCTGTTTACGTCACCTTAGAACCTTGTGCACATTACGGCAAAACTCCCCCATGTGCTATTCGTCTAGTGAACGAAAAGGTGAAAGCCGTTTTTATCGGCGTGTTAGACCCCAACCCAAAGGTTTCGGGAAAAGGCGTTTCACTGCTTGTCGAAGCAGGTATATCCACTCACATTGGTTTACTGGAAAAAGAATGCCGTCACCATCATCGTCATTTTCTAAAAAGCATGCGTACAAAAAGAAGCTATGTGACCTTGAAATGGGCAGAAAGTGCAGACGGATATGTAGCACCACCATCTAATGCGCTTGAGCAACAAAACATTACTTGGATTTCAACTAAATGGTCTCAGCAATTTGCTCATAAACTCCGAGCACAACATGCAGCCATTTTAATAGGAAGTCATACCTATTTCATAGACAACCCAAGTCTTACCAACAGACAATGGGCCGGAAAATCTCCCTTCCGATTTATTATAACCCGCAATGCAGACAAATTCATTTCATTGTCTCGAAACGACCTTAAAGACTTTGGTATACTAGAAATTAATGATTCCCAACAACAGCATGCATTACAAGCAACAAGCCATATCGCCACCATTATTAGGGCCAAAAACCTATTGGAGGCTCTAGAACATCTATATACAGCTGGATTTCGATCGTTAATGATAGAGGGGGGCTCAAATACGCTACAATCATTCATTGCCTGCGGAGCCTGGGATGAAGCCTATGTTTTTAAGGCCTCAAAGAAACTCCATCAGGGCACTCAAGCTCCTAAACTATCTGACCTGAAGCCTTTAGGCAAAAGTGAAGCAGATGTGGTATGGCATACTCTTAACACATCGTTCTAGACCTATTATTTTTAAGCCATCTTTTCAATTAGTTCTCTCAAATAGACAGGAACAGCCATGGGCTTAAAAGTGTCTGAATGTATGCAGACTAATTTAACCAATGCTTCGACCAATAAGGTCCCTTTTTGATTGTAAATTTCGCTTTGAAATTCAATAGAAGATCCACCCATTTCACTGATCCTAGTTTCTATGCGAAGTAGCTCGTCATAACGGGCAGGTGAGCGATAATCTAGCGCCACTCTGACCACTGGCAACAACACGCCTTTTTTCTCGAGTTCAGCGTATGAAAAACCCAATTCTCTAAGCCACTCTACTCTAGATAACTCTAAGTAATTCAAGTAGTTAGAGTGATACACCACCCCCATCTGATCCGTTTCTGAGTAGCGCACTCTAACCTCAATTTCTCCGTGGTTTTTCATGTTACAAAATGTTTATGCTAAGGTAAAGTCGTTCTGCCTATGAGTTATGATAAAAAAACAAATATTCCAACCCAATTTTTATTTTTTTTAACCAAAAGAAGTGAACATATTTGCTTCATACGCTCAGTAGTTCATTCTGAGCCTTTTTTACATTCAGTTGTAGCGAATTAAAAATACCTAAATCAAGTCTTTTGAAGATGTCTGCGGAATACGTTTGGAATCAATGTTTGTCTTTTATCGAGGACAACATCCAACCTCAGGCCTACAAAACATGGTTTGAGCCCATTATTCCGGTTAAACTTCACGATCAGGCCTTAAGCATACAAGTTCCCAGTAAGTTTTTTTACGAATGGCTTGAGGAACATTACGTGAAATTATTACGCGTAGCGCTGAGAAAAGAGCTTGGAGAAAACGCTAAGCTAGTCTATGTGATCAAAATGGAAAATGCAGACAAGTCGACCTCATTTACCGAACAAATTCCTAGTAAACACAAAAGCCTTTTCGCTCCTCAAGAGATTGATGTGCCTATTACGGGTAAAGATCCGGGGCTGAAAAATCCTTTTGTGATTCCGGGAATTCGAAATATTAAGATTGATGCACAGCTTAACGCTTCTTACACCTTTGAAAATTTTCTTGAAGGAGAATCGAATAGACTTGCGCGATCAGCCGGCCAAGCAGTGGCAAATAAGCCCGGGGGCACCTCTTTTAATCCGCTGTTGATTTTCGGTAATGTTGGTTTAGGAAAAACACACCTTCTACACGCTATTGGGGTGGATATAAAAGAGAAAAACGCCGACAAAACTATTCTTTACATTTCTGCCGAAAAGTTTACCCAGCAATACGTAGAATCGGTAAAAAACAATACCCGAAATGATTTTATTCACTTCTACCAGCTTATTGATGTTTTACTAATTGATGATGTGCAATTTTTAGCCGGAAAAAGCGGCACACAAGATGTATTTTTTCACATTTTTAACCACTTACATCAAAATGGCAAACAGGTAGTTCTAACCTCTGATAAGGCTCCGGTTGATATGCAAGATATAGAGCAACGTTTGCTCTCTCGTTTTAAATGGGGTCTGTCGGCAGAACTTAGTACGCCCGACTACCAAACTCGGGTGGCTATACTCAAGAATAAACTCTACCTAGACGGCATGGAGATGCCCGAAGAAATTATCGACTACATAGCACAAAACATTAAAAGTAACATCAGAGAACTTGAAGGGGCTATTATTTCTTTAATTGCCCAGGCTTCTTTCAATAAAAAAGAAATCAATCTTGAGTTGGCACAACATGTGGTTGACAAGTTTGTTAAGAACACCAAGAAAGAGGTTTCTATCGAGTATATTCAGAAAATGGTTGCAGATTATTTCGAGATGGACCTTGTGACTCTGCAATCGAAAACCAGAAAACGTCATATTGTTCAGGCCAGACAATTGGCCATGTTCTTTGCCAAAAGATATACAAAAGCCTCCTTAGCAAGCATTGGCTCTCAAATAGGTAAACGTGACCATGCCACCGTTTTACATGCATGTAGAACAGTAGAAAACCTAGCTGATACCGATAAGCAGTTTAAAAAATATATTGAAGACCTTTCTAAAAAGTTTTCTTAACAGCTCTGTTATAAAATTCCTCCATGGATAAAGGTATACTTTACCTCATTCCTGTTCCCCTTGGTGAATCAGCCATCTCTTCTTGTATTCCCCAACAGGTAAGTGAATTAGTCAGCACACTAACCCACTTTATTGTTGAAAACGAAAAAACAGCCAGAGGTCACTTAAAACTTCTGTTTCCAGAGATAAATCAGTCGTTACTTTCGATAGAATTGCTCAACCTAAGGACAAAAGAATACGAAATAGACAACCTCCTAAAACCTTGTATGAAAGGGAACGCCGTCGGGCTGCTCTCTGAAGCAGGTTGCCCGGCTATTGCTGATCCTGGAGCAATTCTTATCAGGCGGTGTCAGCAGCTTGAAATAGGTGTTAAACCACTTGTAGGCCCTTCTTCTATTCTTCTTACTCTTATGGCTAGCGGCTTGAACGGACAGCGCTTTGCGTTTAACGGATACCTTCCGCATGAAGCATCCGAGCGAAAAAAGCAGATTAAGTTACTTGAGCGTGAATCGTTACATAAACAACAAACCCAACTGTTTATGGAAACCCCATATAGAAATGACAAATTATTTCGAGAGCTTTTAGAGTATCTAAGTCTAGAAACCTTACTAACCGTAGGCACTGAAGTTAGCTTAGTTGGAGAGGAGATTTATACGCGAACGGTCGCTGAATGGCTTTCAAAACCCCCTGTCACATTGCACAAAAGACCTAGTATTTTTGCCATTCTCAAAGAGGCTTAATTACCTTCGAATTTGTCGACTGTTTAGCCAACTAGCATACGCTTTTGCCTTTTCATTATGCTCTGAAAGACTCTTAGAAAAGAGATGATACCCTATTTTCGTACTATCGGCAACAAAATATAGATAATCGTGCTTTTCGGCGTTCAGAACAGCGTCTATATAGTCGATCTCTGGCATATGTATTGGCCCTGCGGGTAAACCATATATTTGATAGGTATTGTAAGGAGACTCTATGCGCAGATCTTTGTATAACACTCTTCGAATGATAGTGTCAAAACTATTGTAGCGCTCTTTTAAAGCATAAATCACCGTCGGATCTGCTTGCAGTTTCATTTTGAGTTTTAATCTATTGAGATAAACCCCGGCTATTCGTCTTGACTCTTCTCTTTTTACCGATTCTTTAAAAACTATAGAGGCTAGAGTGTATACCTCAGCTGGAGATAGCTTTTTATCGTGAGCGAGCTGTAAACGCTCTTCATTCCAAAAATTAGCATGCTCTTTTATCATTCTCGATCTAAACTGAGAAGCAGAGGTATTCCAATAAAACTCATAGGTATTGGGAATAATCAACGACAATGCGTTTTTTGGATTTAACTTGGTTTGAAATAAAAAGTCGCGTTCTGCAAATGCCTTTAAAAGCGAAACACTGTCTGCCTCGACAAACCGACTCACATACCCCAATACCTCTTCTATTCTCTCTTGTGCAGGAATAATGACTTGCACCGGTAAATTTTCTGAACGCAATACATTGATAATGTCATTGTTATTCATTCCGCTTAGCAATACAAATCTCCCAGGTTTAATTTTTTCGTAATAACCCTTTCTTTTAGCCAGCGTTACAAAGTCAGACGGGTTTTTAAGCAAGGGTAGCAACTGATCGAGTAGGTCGGATATTTGAGCGTCACTCTCTATATAAATAATTCGTTCTGCTTGATCAAAATTAGTGTTATCGGCGAGTATGACCCGATAGCTTAAATAGGATAACGCCATCAAGAAAAACAGCCCTAAAACTGCTGCAAATGAAACAACTCGCTTTAGCATATTAAAAGATCAATTGATAAAAGTATTCGTTTATATAGGTACGTTCTCGATAAATCCATTCTTCGCGCACACCAGCGCATTTAAAACCTGCAGATTCAAACAAACACCTACTTTCTGTATTGTCTTCTGTTACCGTAGCAGCAAGCTGGTGACAATCTAGAACATTTCTAGCATAACTTAAAAGAAGTCGCAGTGCTCTTTTTCCAAAACCTTTATTCCGGTAATGAGGCAAAATTACTATACCCACCATGGCCCGATGATGCTTAGGATTAAAGTCAAATAAATCTACTAATCCAATGGGAGCATTAGCCACTTGTATTACTAAACGAAGCTGTTTTTCGGCGTATATATCCCGTTGAGCATTTGCTATATATTCCGATAAAATTGCCGCAGAAAAAGGAGTAATAGTGTCGGATACCTGCCAAAGTGCTGTCTCGTTCTCTACTTCATACAACCAGTGCAGATCTGAGGGCTCTAGAGCTCTTAGCGACAATTCGTTATCTTTTAGATGTAGAGTCATTTCACCACTAAAATACCTTCATAAACAAATTGCGCCGAACCTATTAACGCAACATCTGTATATTGCTTATCGCTTTTCTGAAATTGAACTTCAAGTTCTCCTCCGACTGCAGAAACTACTACCGATTCTTGGTTTACCCTACCCGTATAATGAGCGCTAATTGCAGCAGCAGTTATTCCAGTACCGCACGCATGGGTTTCGTCTTCAACTCCTCGCTCATAGGTGCGAATAGCAATGCGACCCGATGCGATTACCTCCACAAAATTCACATTACACCCTTCAGTACCATAAGTGTTGCGAAGTTCTTTACCGCGTTTATATACATCTACCTCGTCTAAAGGGGTTGAAATCCATTCTATATGATGCGGAGATCCAGTGTCGCAAAAACACGACTGGTCTGAATTTGTAATCACATTGTTTACGCTAGGTAAATTCAATATAACCCTTTTATCTTCTAGAATTTGTGCCTTATACAGAGTAGATTGTAAACGAAAGGTCATTTTTTTTCCCAATCCCTTCTTTTCATAGGCAAAGAGAGCTATGCATCTTCCGCCGTTTCCGCACATCATGCCCGAAGAGCCATCAGCATTGAAGTATTGCATCTCAAAATCAATACCATATTTATTTACCGAACTAAAGAGCATTAGTCCGTCGGCGCCTATTCCATAGCGCCGTTTACACCATTCTACAATATGGTGTTCCTTTAACTTTTGAGCCTGAAGATCATCGGCTTCAATGATGATAAAATCGTTTCCAGCTCCGTGGTATTTGTAAAATCTCAACGTACCTTTAAATATCCTCGCAATATAAACGTTTTAAGCGCGCCAATGTAAGCGTTAAATGCACGTTAAAGCGGTTTCATAGCTTTGAAAAGATTGTAAAATTTGTAGAAAAATTTATGCGTCATGAAAAAATCACTTAGTTATCTTTTTGTAGGAGTATCTGCTGCAATTACGGTTCTTTTAGCGCAGCAGTTATTTTTTAAACCGCATCCAACTGTTTCAACCGAGCGTATAGAAGAACCTACCTTTCGAACAGCTCTAGCCTTTGATTCTTCAGATTCGAATTTTGTAGAGGCCGCTGAAAAAACGGTAAATGCAGTGGTTCATGTTAAAAATGTTTCTCTCGATCGTTCGCCCCAGTCACTTTTTGACTTTTTCTACGGCTACGAGTCTTTCCAACAACCTGAAATAGGAACAGGTTCTGGGGTAATTATTTCTCCAGATGGGCACATAGTCACAAATCACCATGTTATCGAAAAGGCACAGTCTTTAGAGGTGACTTTAAACAACAATCAAACATTTAAGGCACAGATTATTGGCTCTGACGCTTCCTCAGATATTGCACTTCTAAAAATTGAGGCTAACAGACAACTCCCATACCTGGCCTTTGGAGACTCTGATCGTTCTGCCATTGGAGAATGGGTTTTAGCAGTCGGAAATCCTTTTAACCTCACTTCAACAGTTACGGCTGGGATTATTAGTGCAAAGGCCCGTTCGATTTCTCCAATGAATGACATGTCGTTTATTCAAACTGATGCTGCAGTTAACCCCGGAAATAGCGGAGGTGCCTTAGTTAATACGCGTGGTGATCTCATCGGAATCAACACGGCTATAAAATCCCGAACAGGTTCTTACGTGGGATATTCTTTTGCGGTACCTAGCAATATTGCCAAAAAAGTGGTTGAAGACCTTCTTGAATTTGGAACAGTACAGAAAGGTATCTTAGGAATTACTACACTGAGATCTAGCTCTAAAGAAGCTATCGCGCAAGGATTAGATCAAATAGAAGGAGTTTACGTGGCTAGTGTAGCTAAAAATTCTGGGGCAGAAAAAGCAGGATTGCAAGAGGGAGACATCATAAGAACTGTAGACGGCGTAGCTATCAAGAATTTTACTGGCCTTACCGGACACCTTTCTTCTAGAAGGCCTGGAGATACCGTTTCTGTGGTTATAGAACGCAACGGAGAGCTTTTAGACAAAAATGTAGTTCTGAGTAAGAATGAAATCGCAGACCTTCCCTACCTAGGCATGCGCGTTGAAAATCTCTCTAACGCTGAAAAAAAAGAATTGTCTATCAAAGGTGGCGTCAAAATAATTGCTGTGGCTGAATACTACCGCTCTTATAATTTAGAAAACAAGATAATCATCGCAATTGACGGAACCCCAATAAATACTATTGAAGATGCAGAAAAACTTGCCGAATCTGGTCGCTCGTCTAAAAGAGCTATTACCCTACTTAGCGAGAATGGCGAAAAGGAAACCCTAATATTTAACTAGATTTGAAAGGTAAATTAGTTGATGTTGCAGATTGAAATTATTTCGGTAGTTCCCGAATTACTAGAGAGCCCTTTTAGGCATTCTATTTTAATGCGAGCCATTGATAAAGGATTGGTTACTATTCAAATTCATGATCTTAGAGAATACGGAATAGGCAACTATAGGCAGGTTGACGACTATCAGTTTGGTGGTGGTGCAGGTATGGTAATGATGGCTGAACCCTTAAATGCTCTTCTTGAAAAATTAACCGATCACCAACCTTTCGATGCGATTATTTACCTCACTCCAGACGGAGAAAAATGGGGGCAGTCCATGGCAAATGCCATGTCAATGCACCAGCGAATCATACTTATCTGTGGACACTACAAAGGCATTGATCAGCGCATTCGCGATCTATGGGTTACCCACGAAATTTCGATCGGAGATTATGTACTTTCCGGAGGTGAGCTTGCTGCCGCAGTTCTAGCAGATAGCATTATAAGATTAATTCCTGGAGTATTGAATGATGCAGGATCCGCTCTAAGCGATTCTTTTCAAGACAATCTTTTAGCGCCGCCAGTATACACAAGGCCCGCTGATTTTAAGGGTATTAAGGTTCCTGAGGTGCTTTTAAGCGGAAACTTTAATGCCATTGAACAATGGCGAGAGAATGAAGCCCTTAAACGTACAGAAGCCAGACGACCTGACCTACTGAAGGACTGAAATTGCTTGTAAAGACTATAGTATAAACCAAAATAAAGTATTACTTTTGCGGTCAGTTTTTAAAGAATTCCGTCATGGAGAATTTAGTACAATACGTAGAGAATAAGTTTGTAGAAAAGAAAGATTTCCCAGATTTCAGTGCTGGAGACACCATCACTGTTTATTATGAAATCAAAGAAGGTGAAAAAACAAGAACTCAGTTCTTTAAAGGCGTAGTAATTCAAAGACGCGGAAGCGGAATCACCGAAACATTTACCATTCGTAAAATGTCTGGAACCGTTGGCGTTGAAAGAGTATTCCCGATTAACATGCCTGCGCTGCAGAAAGTGGAAATAAATAAAAGAGGTAAAGTACGTCGATCACGTATTTTCTACTTTAGAAACTTAACCGGTAAAAAGGCTAGAATTAAAGAAGAAAGAAACTAAAAAGCTATTTGCTTGAAAAGTTCGTAATGCCGTGTTAAGTTTCGCTTCACGGCATTTTTTGTGCCCTATATTTGCCCCGTTTAGACACCTAATCTATAAACTTAATCGACTGAGTGCATATGAATACAATCTACTACACAATGACAGATGAGGCCCCTGCTTTGGCCACTAATTCTTTTCTCCCACTAATTAAGAAAATCACTGAAGGTGTCGGTGTTAAGTTTAGACTAAAAGACATATCACTCTCTAGCAGAATTTTAGCTGTATTTTCTGACCAATTACCTGAAGAGTACAGGGTAGAAGATGCTCTAGCACAATTAGGTGATTTAGCAAAACAAGAGGGTACTACCATAATTAAATTACCCAATATTAGCGCCTCTATGTCCCAGCTTAAGGCTGCAATTAAAGAGCTTCAAGAGAAAGGCATCCCTGTACCCGATTATCCCGACACCCCTTCGACCGATCGAGAAAAAGATCATAAATCGCGATACGACAAAATCAAAGGAAGCGCGGTAAACCCTGTGCTACGAGAGGGAAACTCAGATCGAAGAGCTCCAAAAGCGGTAAAAAACTTTGCGCGAAACAACCCTCATCGTATGGGAAAATGGAGTGCAACGAGCGCTACCCGCATAAAAACTATGGTTTCTGGCGACTTTAAACACACTGAACAGTCATTGACCATTGATAGAGACCGTAAGGTATCTATTGTATTGAAGACGACAGACCAAAGAGAAATTGTACTTAAATCGTCCTTAACACTTACGGATAAGGAAATTATTGACGTGAGTGCAATGCAAAAACATGCACTTCAATCTTTTTTTAAAACGGCCTATTCAGAGGCTAAGAGCGAAAATTTACTGCTTTCGCTGCACCTAAAGGCTACAATGATGAAGGTCTCAGACCCCATCATTTTCGGTCATGCCTTATCCGCTTATTTCAATGACCTTTTTGCGGCTCACGGTACTGTTGTAAAGGAAGTTAATATCAATCTAAATGAAGGGCTGCAAAGTGTTCTGAATAACCTAGAAGCCAGCGGATCAGACGGCGCATTAAAACTGCGCACGGCCATTCTAGAAAAGTTAGCCGATTCGGCTGACTGGGCAATGGTGAATTCAGATAAAGGAATCACGAATTTACACGTTCCAAGTGACGTTATTATTGACGCCTCTATGCCAGCTATGATCCGTAATTCAGGAAAAATGCACGACGCGTCAGGAACTCTCAGAGATACCCTAGCTATAATTCCAGACAGTTCTTATGCTGCTGTATATCAAACCACCATAGACTTCTGTAAAAAATTCGGAGCATTTGATCCGTCTACTATGGGCACTGTACCAAACGTAGGTCTTATGGCTCAAAAAGCAGAAGAATACGGATCACATGACAAAACCTTCGAAATCGCATCGGCAGGTACAGTAGTGGTTGTAGATGAATTAACTCAAGAGATACTTATCGAGAACGAGGTTCAACCTGGAGACATCTGGCGTATGTGTCAAGTTAAAGATCCTGCGATAAAAAATTGGGTTTCATTGGCTGTAGAACGCGCGCGATTATCTCAGACACCTGCCATTTTCTGGCTAGACGAACACCGAGCTCACGATGCAGAACTTATCAAAAAAGTGAATGCCTATCTGGCACAAGAAAACACCAAAGGACTAGATATTCGTATTCTATCGGTAGCGGATGCTACCTACGAAACGCTTAAACGTTTAAAAGAGGGTAAAGACACCATATCGGTGACTGGAAACGTACTTAGAGATTACTTGACCGACCTATTCCCCATTCTTGAAGTCGGCACTTCAGCTAAAATGCTTTCTATTGTGCCGCTTATGAACGGAGGTGGTTTATTCGAAACTGGTGCTGGCGGATCTGCTCCCAAACACGTGCAACAATTTCTTGAAGAAGGGCATTTACGATGGGATTCGTTAGGAGAATTTTTAGCCCTAGAAGTGGCATTAGAATTTATTGCCCAAAAAACCAATAACGACGACTTGATGATCTATGCCAATACACTTGGGGATGCTGTAGAGCGCTTGCTAAATGAAAACTTAGGTCCACAAAGAGATATAGGCACAATCGACACCAGAGGGAGTCACTTTTACCTCATTAAATTTTGGGTAGAAGCGTTAAGCGTCTCTGGGATAAGCGCAACACAAAAACAGCGATTTTCGCATTTGAGCAGCGCTTTAATTAACCATAGCGAAACTATACTAGCTGAGATTAATCAAACCCAAGGACATCCGCAGAATGTAGGAGGGTATTATGCTCCAAAAGCTGCTCTTGCAAACCAAGCAATGAGACCTAGCGTAACTCTTAATCAACTAATAGAGAACTATTAGCAAAATATCATATGGCTCAAAAACTGCGCAAAGGAATTAAGCATTGGCTCATCGCTTTAATTTTTATGGCAAGTGGTCCAATTGTATTGAGTAGCGCCTTTAAAAACGAAGGCCACCCTTTGTTTTGGGCGGTGGTAACTTTAGGTGGAATTTTATCTGGTTTAGCCCTATTCTTTGGTTTTAAGGCCATTCGGTTGATGGTGCAGTTTCTTTTTGATGCTTCTTCTGATCCAACCAAGTAGCTTCCATTTTTTGAGGTCAATGGGTTTATAGGCTTCTTCATACCTCAACAAACCTCTTAGATAGGCGCGTTGCAGAATGTCTTCAGTCCAATAGTCTATCTTGTTTTCGCAAGGGTCATACGTTGATTTGAGGTTCATATCGTACAATTTAGCAGCTGTCTGATACCAAAAAGCCGTAAAGCCGCTGCGATAGTCTCTAACCAGATCAAAGGCACTTATACCGGTTTGCCGATCAATTAATGAAATAAGCACTCGACCGTCTGATCTAGAAAGTTTCTTGAGTTCATCGGTGAGCTCATCTTGTAAAAAATCTTTGACCTGCTTAGTGTAGAGTCGTTTCTTACGCTTAGATGAAATCTTATCTAACCTAGATTTTAGACTGTCTAATCGATGTGAGGTCATAAGTGCATATTTGTATACCTTAAATACCCGGTATTGGTGTCTCAAGTAGGCCACTCGATCGGTCTCATCTTCAAAACGAAGTGGTCCAAGAACGTACACCTCATCAAGTTCGATAGTCTCTGTAAATACACTGTCGTTCTCTAGCTTGTAACGCATGGGGTCTTGCGCATTAATTTTACCAAAAGCGCTTAAGCATATCACTAAAATGAAGAATAGACTGTATTTCATACCGCAAGATATTCGCTAAATTAGAGCAAAATTAAAGGAACATGAAGACCACAGAAATTCTTAACAAAAAAGCACTTGAATTTTTAGAAAAATACCTGAATAATGCCTCCCCCACAGGGTATGAGGCGCAAGGACAAAAGATTTGGATGAACTACTTGAATCCATACGTAGACACCTTTATTACAGATACTTACGGTACCGCAGTAGGAGTAATTAATCCAGAGGCAGAGTACAAAGTAGTTATTGAGGCCCACTCTGACGAAATCTCTTGGTACGTGAACTACATCACAGACAACGGTCTTATTTACGTTATTCGAAATGGCGGAAGCGATCACCAAATAGCCCCTTCTAAATGGGTAAACATTCACACCAAAAACGGTATTGTTGAGGGCGTATTTGGTTGGCCCGCTATTCATACCCGAAAGCCCGGTAAAGAAGAGACTCCTAAACTAGAAAACATCTTTATCGACATAGGCGCAAAAGACAAAAAAGAAGTTGAAAAGCTTGGGGTTCATGTAGGATGCGTAATTACCTACCCTGACCACTTTAAAGTGCTGAACAAAAACCATTTTGTCTGCCGGGCTCTTGATAACCGCGCCGGTGGTTTTATGATAGCCCAAGTGGGCAGACTTTTGAAGGAAAACAAGGTTAAGTTGCCGTTTGGATTATACATCACGAATTCTGTACAGGAAGAGATCGGATTAAGAGGTGCTGAGATGATTACCCAGCGTATAAAGCCTAATGTAGCTATTGTTACTGATGTTACTCATGATACTACCACACCGATGATTAGTAAAATTGAGCAAGGAGAGACTAAAATGGGTGACGGTCCTGTAATTTCCTATGCACCAGCTATTCAGCACAAACTAAGGGAATTGATTATTGAGACCGCCGAAAAACAAAAAATTCCCTTTCAACGCCATGCATCGTCACGCTATACTGGCACAGATACAGATGCTTTTGCCTACAGTAACGGCGGAGTAGCATCTGCCCTTATTTCGCTTCCTCTGCGTTATATGCATACCACGGTTGAAACGGTTCATAGAGAAGATGTTGCAAATGTCATTCGCTTAATCTACCATTCTCTTTTAGCCCTTAAGTCAGGAGATGCTTTCTCGTATTTTGAAGACTAAATAGAGGGCAACCGTATGAGTTGTATTACATCCTGAAGGCTTTCCAGACTGCATTCGTGCAGTTCGGAAGTCTTCATGTTCTTTAAAACAAAAGGTTTAGAGGATGAGTTTTTCTGATCTGTAGAAAATATGAATCTAGCTTTCCTCTTTTCTGCATACTTATATTGCTTAGCAATTTTAGCTGCCTCGGGATACATTTCTGCTGATATTCCTTGAGCCCGTAAACGATTAACTACTTGAAATAATAGCAATGGATCTGTGTGCTCAAAAAATAATACAACAACATCTATTTGATCTTCAAGGTACTCTCCAAATAAACCTAATTCTTCTAACACCAGATAAAGCCGATCCAACCCAAAAGAAATACCGACACCACTCATATCTGTTCCTCCAAAAGCTTCGGTGAGATTGTCATATCTTCCGCCCCCTCCGATGGCCCCTAGCTGAACCTTTTCTGGGGCGCTTACTTCAAACAAGGTACCCGTGTAATAGTGCAATCCTCGAGCTAGAGTAAGATCGAAACTCAGCTGTATGGCCGCAAATTCAAATTGCGCAGCATTCGCGAATAAAAATTCCAATTCTTTTAACCCTTGTATCCCAACTAAAGAATCAGCTAGCAACACGTGTAATTTTGAAATTCTTTGATCCAAGCTTATTTGAGTATCTAAGAAAAACTGCATGGTATCCCAAACCCGATCCTCAAAGCCTAGTAATTTTAACTCTTCGGCAACACCGTTAGCTCCAATCTTATCTAACTTGTCTAATACAGTCATAAAGACAGTAAGTCGATCTTCTATAGAAAGAACCTCTGCTAACCCACTAAGCAGTTTACGGTTATTGAGTTTTACCGTTACCTTATATTCATTTACTAATCCCAATTCCGAAAAAACCGCATTGTATAGCTGCAAGAATTCGAGTTCTTGCCATAAAGAATGCACACCAACCACATCAGCATCGCATTGGGTAAACTCACGAAACCTTCCTTTTTGCGGTCGATCTGCACGCCAAACTGGCTGAATCTGGTAGCGTTTAAATGGAAATGCTAGTTCGTTTTGATGCTGAACCACAAATCGCGCAAATGGAACCGTTAGATCGTAACGCAATGCCTTATCACTTATCGCAGGCGTTAGCTCTTGACTGTCTTTGGAGACTAGCACATCTGGGTTGACCTTGCCCAAATAATCACCAGATTTTAATATTTTGAAAATCAACCGATCACCTTCTTCTCCATACTTACCAATAAGTGTACTGTAATTTTCAAAACTCGGAGTTTCGATTCTTGAGAAACCAAATTGTTTAAAGTGCTTTTCAATAACTCTAATCATGAACTGTCTTTTATTCAGTTCATCCCCATAAAAATCTCTTGTACCTTTTGCTAAACTTGCATTTGTAGCCATAAGTATAGATTAAAATTAATCTGCAGATAGATCTAAGAGGTCTTCAAACCAATCGTACAAGGTTCCTTTTGTAATGACTCCGCCTTTTTCTATCAACTCAAATTTATCTCCATTTTTTGTTTTTGAGTAAGCCTTTGCCGCTCTTTTGTAGGTGATATAATCGGAATTATAGTGTTTTTTAAACCACTCAAATCCCTCGCTATCACGTAAATCAATTTCGGAATTGCCCACCTCAATCGCAATAAGTTTTATTTCTTGGTCAAAACACTTGAATAAATACATGTGATTTGAAGATATATTCTCAATGTATGCCGCTTTTTCTAACACAGCATCCCATACAAGATCGCTAAACTCGTCTAACAACTCATCTACCTCTGAAGATTCTGTAGCTTTCTTATTGTCCCAGAGCTTTTTATCAATACCCCGAGTAGCCAGAAAAGCACCGAACTCCTGGTTCATATGCTCAAATTGCTCTTTGGTTAATCTACGAAATTTCATAACTAAAAAGGGGCCATAAGGCCCCTTGCATATTTAATTACTCTTCTAGGCTTAATTGGATTCAGGAACCACCTCGAAAGCGAGGTCTGCAATTACATCTCTGTGCAAACGAACCTTAGCGGTATAAGCCCCTAGGCGCTTTACTGATCCACCCTGAACGATAATATACTTTTTATCTATAGCTTCGTTCTGCTTTTCTAAGGCTGCAGCAATATCAATATTTGAAATAGATCCGAAAAGCTTATCTCCTGAACCTACCTTCGCGTGTAACTTTAACTGAATAGCAGAAAGTCTATCGGCAAGGGTTTTGGCCTCTTTCACTAGCTGTGCTTCTTTGTGCGCGCGCTGTTTTAAGTTCTCCGCATGCACTTTTCTAGCAGAAGGAGTGGCTAAAACGGCTAATCCTTGAGGAATAAGAAAATTACGGCCGTACCCATTTTTTACTGCGATTATGTCGTCTTTAAACCCTAGGTTCTGAACGTCTTCTTTTAAAATAATTTCCATGTCTTTGTCGTAATTATTTTAACATATCTCCCACATACGGCATAAGAGCAAGATGCCTTGATCTCTTAATAGCCTGTGAAACTTTTCTTTGATACTTTAGCGAGGTACCTGTTAGCCTTCTTGGAAGAATTTTTCCTTGCTCGTTTACTAATTTTAGTAAGAAATCAGGGTCTTTATAATCGATATACTTTATACCCGACTTCTTAAAACGACAATACTTTTTGTCTTTTTGAGTGTCTATATTTAGGGGAGTGAGATAGCGAATTTCACCATCTTTTTTTCCTTTTGCTTGTTGTTCAATCGATGACATAATTAAGCCGTTTTAAGTTTTTGTCTTCTTCTTTCCGCCCATGAAATAGCATGCTTGTCTAATTTCACGGTTAGGTAGCGCATAACACGCTCGTCTCTTCTAAATTCAAGTTCGAATTCAGTAATAATCT
The DNA here is from genome assembly GCA_018402205.1 of Flavobacteriaceae bacterium. Taxonomy (GTDB): domain Bacteria; phylum Bacteroidota; class Bacteroidia; order Flavobacteriales; family Flavobacteriaceae; genus UBA3478. The sequence continues at coordinate 57,592 of JAGYIX010000003.1, read as the reverse complement.
CAGCGGGCGCGTTAAACTCTAATAAGTGGTAAAATCCACTTTTCTTGTTTTGAATTGGATAGGCTAATTTCTTAAGCCCCCAATTCTCTTTGGCTACCATCGAAGCACCACGGCTTGTCAAGAAATCTTGAAATTTCTTCGCTGTTTCCTCTACCTGAACATCAGATAGAACGGGATTCAAAATGAAAACAGTTTCGTATTGGTTCATATTTTAGTTTTAAAAAGAGTGCAAAAATACGGAAAGCATTTGTGTATTACAAGCGTCAAAACGAGAATCTATATATGATCTACGTGGTAGGCTAGACGTATAGATTGAAAATGACCAATACCCTCGAATGATTTTTGAATTCTAAAAATAGTTGCTTTTAGATGATGCACTGAAAGCTGCTTGGGATACTTAATAAGAATTTGTTGGTAATGTTGATTGCGAATTTTTGAAATAACCGGGCTGTCATTTCCCAAAACTTCTATACCCTCAATTTGCTTTAAGGCCTTAGCAAACCACGAAGCTCCTTCCCAAACAACAGATTCACTTTTAGCTCTAAATTGAATGCGAATCATGCGCGAATAAGGCGGATAGAAAAATTGTTTTCGCTCTTCCAATTCATTGGAATAAAAGTCGTGATCTCTGCCTTCAATAAGTTGCTTCAATACGCGATTATCAGGGTCGTAGGTTTGTAAAACCATTTTAGCCGGCTTGTCAGAATGCCTGCCTCCCCTTCCGGCCACTTGAAGGAGCATTTGATACGCCTGCTCTTGGGCTCTGTAATCAGCCCTGTACAAAAGTTGATCTACTTGAACGACTCCGATGAGACCAATGTTTTTAAAATCGATGCCCTTACTGATCATTTGAGTACCAACTAGTATATGATGTTTCTGCCCCTCAAATTCTTTGAGTGCCTTTCTTCGTTTTAAAAGCGAAGAACCTGAGTCGCTATCTACACGAACCACTGATCGGTCAGGAAAGCGCTCTTTTAAATACCATTCAACTTGCTCTGTTCCCAATCCTTGCTCGTGCAATTCATTGCTTCCGCAGTCTACACACTTAGACAAAAATGGCTCCTGAAAACCACAGTAATGGCAGCGCAGAACTGACTCGTTTTTATGGTATGTAAGCCCTACATCGCACGATCTACATTGCTTAACACTTCCGCAGCTCTGGCAAGAAATTAAGGTTGCGAATCCTCTGCGGTTCTGAAAAAATAAGGCCTGTTCACCTCTTTGAAGGGTTTCATCGAGTTGTAAAAGCAAGGTTTGGGAGAAAAATCCATCCATACGCTTTCTCTTATACTCTGCTCTTAGATCTACCAGTTCGATTTGAGTTGCAAGCGCCTCTGCATAGCGCACTTCTAAGGTTGCTGATGCATATTTAGCCTCTCTGCCAACAACTGCTAATGCATTGAAATAACTTTCAACACTAGGCGTTGCTGAGCCAAGAATAACTGAAGCCTTGCAGAGCTGCCCTAAATAAATAGCCGAATCTCTAGCATGATAGCGCGGAGCCGGATCAGACTGTTTAAACGAGGTGTCGTGCTCTTCATCGACGACAATAAGTTTAAGGTTAGTGAAAGGCAAAAACAATGCCGACCGCGATCCTACAACAATCTGTACACTTGAATCTTGCTTAAGCACCTTATACCAAGCTTCAACGCGTTGCGCTTTATTTAGGCCTGAATTATAGGCCAATACCTTTTCAGGAAATCGCGCATTTATTCGAAGTGTAAGGGCTTCTGTAAGCGCAATTTCTGGAAGCAAAAAAAGAACCTGCCCAGAGGAGCTTAAGGCCCTTTCTATAAGCTTCATATACACCTCCGTTTTGCCTGAACCTGTAACCCCTTTAAAAATTACTGGTTTTTGTTGATCAAAAGCATTCTCGATAGATTGAAGTGCGTTCTGCTGCGCCAGGGTGAGTTCGAAAGGTCTCCCCTCGGAGGCGATAGCCTTCAGCCTTTCAATAGGCCGCTCTACAAGGCCAATAATCCCTTTTTGAACCAGTGCTCTTCTGACAGAAGTTGTCGCCTTAGAAAGCTGATGAAGCCGTATCCAGGCTACAGGCTCTAAGTGACTAGATAGCTGAAAGAAACATTGCAATACCTGAACCTGTTTAGCAGCCTTCGCCTCTTTAATACATTGTTCTGCCAATTTTTGATCTATGAGCTCTACCCAAACTTCTGTTTTTGGCTGGGCCCTTTTAAACATCTTTTCGCTTGGTGACTCTGCAGAATTAGCCTCTGTATTAGCGTCTTCAATAAGTAAACCAGATACCATGGCTGTGCGCATAACTTCGCCCAAATAAGACATATAGTGTTTTGCTAACCATTCCCAAAATTTTAATTGAACCTCAGTAATCAGAGGTTCATCCTCAAAAACTCCTTCTATCTCTTTAGTCTCATACGCTGGGGCCTCCGCAGAAACTTTCCAAACAATACCTGTATAGCGCTTTCGCTTGCCAAAAGGAACAATTACTCTTTGTCCGCGCTGCAAACAAATTCCATCATTAGAAATGCGATAGGTAAATGGCCGTGAAAGCCTTAAAGGAAGAAGCACTTCTATAAACATATTTAGGGTCGCCTTAGTGAAGGAGGTTCTCCATTTTTTAAATGAGCAAGAAGCACATTAAGCTCGTACCCTAAAAGTAAAATATTGGAGTTGAGCCAGAGGTAAAACATCAAGATTAGAAGCCCCCCTAATGCACCATAAAGCTCATTATAACTAGCAAACTTATCCACGTAAATTCCAAAAAAATAAGAGGTTATAATAATTAACAGGGTCGTCATTAGAGGCCCCAAAGAAAAAAAGGAAGTTCTCGAACGCTTTGCTGTACCAAAAAAATATAGCGAGGCTGTAGTTAAAAAAATAATGAATACCACTAAGAAACGCTGCAACAAGCGCACGGTAAAAAAATCACTTGAAACTGCCAATTGATTCAAATACCATTCTGAGTACACAAAACCTAACGTACACATGCTAATACCTAAAGCTAAAGAAATGCCTACAACTACCGAATACAGGTATTGTTTAAAAAAATTACGCGTAAAAGCTACATGATACGAATGCGCAAACTCACTAAAAATACTATTCACCCCATTAGCCACCAGAAAAATAGAGAGTACGAAAGTGGATGAAATTAGGGTGCCTGTGCGTTTATCTTTAAGCTCAGTAAAGATTTGCGTAAAATAATCTGCAGTTCCTTGAGGCAAAAAGGCCTCTAAGAAACGAAGTAGCGTCAAATCATAAGAAACATTGGCCTGAACCAAATCAAAAAGATGAGGCATTAAGGTGAGCAAAAAGATTAAAAGCGGAAAAAGGGCAGTGAATAAACTAAAGGCAATAGCGCTTGCTCGCGAATTCAGTGCTCCTTTGATCAGTCCAGACCAATAAAGATATACCAAGTCGTAGAGGGTGAATCCAGGATAACCAGGTAAACTAATCTTTTGTAACCAGCTTGAAAGTACACCGAGAATCTTTGAAAATAAGCGAAGAACGTACTGTTTCATAATCCCTTTAGCATTGATTCTTTTAAGACTAAAACCCCTTTCTATTAATCATACGCCATTCACCTTACCTTTGAATACTAAACGAAATTACTAAAAATGAAGGTGACCCTTATCGTGGTTGGTAAGTCTGATCTAGGTGCAATTAGTGCACTTATCAGGGAATATGAAAAAAGATTGAAGCATTACTGCAAGTTTGAACTATTAACGGTTAAAACAATCACTAAAACCAAAGGGGTTTCGGTAAAAGAAATTCTAGAATATGAATCTAAAGAGCTTCAAAAACACTTAAATCCGAAAGCAGTTTTAATTCTTCTTGACGATAAGGGTCTTCAAAAAAACTCTCTTGAATTTTCGTCCTTTATAGGCGACATGCAACAAAGAGCTATCTCTGAACTATGTTTTTTAATAGGAGGAGCCTATGGATTTTCAGACCATATTAGATCTATGTGTTCACACAAATTCTCTCTGTCGGCAATGACCTTTACGCATCAAATGGTGCGCCCTATCTTTTTGGAGCAGCTTTACCGTGCATTTACTATACTACATAACGAGCCCTATCATCACGAATAGTTTTCTCTAATACAATACTCTGAATTTAAGGGTATTAGGTACAGCTCTTAGAGCTGAAACCACCTCGGGGTTATAGGCGCTATCTACATCAGAGATCACATAACCAACCTCTGGATCTGTAGATAAATACTGCCCAACAAGATTAAGCTGATACGAAGCCAGCACCTTATTAATCTCTGCCATAACTCCCGGTACATTTTTGTGAATATGCAAAAACCGATGTCTGTTTTTTTGTTGGGGCAATCGGATGTTCGGAAAGTTTACTGAATCTTCTGTAGATCCAGAATTGATATACCCCAATATCTTTTTAGGAACAAAATCTGCTATATCGCGCTGAGCTTCGATAGTAGATCCCCCTACATGAGGAGTTAAAATTACATTGTCTAAACCTTGTAGAGGAGTCGAAAAAGTTCCATTAGCCTTAGGTTCTAGTGGAAATACATCAACCGCTGCACCCGCAATATGTCCAGATCTAAGACGATTAGCTAAAGCCTCAATATCCACCACAAATCCGCGCGACAAATTAATCAAGTAAGCTCCGCTTTTCATAAGTGCCAACTCACGATCTCCGATGAGATGTTTGTTCTGAGGGTTATCATCGACATGTAACGACACTACATCACTAAGTTTAAGTAATTCATCAAGCTGATCTACTTTTTGGGCATTTCCAAGCGCCAAAGAATCATGCAGATCATAATAAAACACACGCATACCCATGGCCTCAGCCAAAATCGATAATTGTTTTCCAATATTACCGTATCCGATAATGCCAAGGGTTTTACCTCTAACTTCTTTAGAGCCCGATGCAGTTTTGTTCCAGTTACCTGCATGCATTTCAGAAGATCGCTCAAAAACACTTCGCATGAGCATTATAATTTGACCCAAAGCAAGCTCTACAACAGAACGCGTGTTGCTAAAGGGAGCATTAAAAACCACCACTCCGTTTCGCTTACAGGCGTCTAGATCAATCTGAGTGGTACCAATACAAAAAGCGGCAACTACGAGCAACTTATCAGCCGCCTCAACTACCGATTTTGTCACTTTAGTTTTCGAGCGAATTCCTAGAACATGAACTCCTTTTATGCGTTCAATAAGTTCTTGTTCGTTCAGACTGGTGCTTACCAGCTCTACCGAGTACCCGTCAGTTTCAAGGCGGGTTAACGCGTCGTGATGGATGTTTTCCAAAAGCAACATCTTTATTCGGTTTTTCGGATAGGATACGTTTCTAGGCAAATCGTTTATAAATAAAAATTCATCTAAGTTTTCAGTTATGTAATCAGCATTTCGCATAGCTTTTTCGCGCTTAACGTTTTCGGTATACGCAAAAAAGCGATCAGCAATTCCGGCCTCTCTCATAACATAATCAGAATAACCATCGCCTATAACTTGCACTTCTCCTGAGAGGTTCATATTTTTTAGACAACTGATTTTTCCATTGTGAGAAGAAAGTACATTCTCGGTGTCAAACCCGATAATATATCCATCGTCATCATAAACAAAGGTGTTCGCAAAAACTCTGTCGGGCTCAATGTGAAAACGCTTTACAATGGGTACGATGAACTCTTTAAAGCCACACGAAACAACATAAATTTGGTCTTTATACGTTTCAAAAAACTGCTGATTACGCATAAACGAATCGCTTATTTTTTCATTCAACTCTTTTATGAGTTGCTCAAGTTGAGATCTATGAGCACGCAGTAATTTTATGCGCCGCTCTAGCGACTCGGTAAAAGAAATCTCCCCATCTATACCTAAATTGGTGATCTCTTGAATTTGAGCTACTATTTGTTCTCTTTCAGGATTATCTGCTAGCGCAATTTCAGCGAGTATATCGAGTGCCTCTACTCGAGTAATAGTGCTGTCAAAATCAAAAACGTAAGAGGTTGACACGTATAAAAATTGATGATTTAAACGCAAATGTAGCCTATTTTGGCCTCTTTAAACATCTGCCATCTTAAGAGATAACCACCATTTATGAACTATTTCAAATGAAAAAAATACTGTTTGCTAGCCAGAATAAGTCAAAGGTATCCGAGCTAATTTTACTTACAGACACTTATTTGGAGATACTCACTTTAGCCGACCTAAGTTATACTAAAGAAATTCCCGAAACTGGTGAAACCTTAGAAGAGAATGCGCTTCAAAAGGCAAAAACAATATATAATACCTTCCATATTCCCTGTTTTTCAGACGATAGCGGCCTGTTTATCGATAATTTAAATGGCGAGCCTGGAGTACACTCCGCTCATTACAGCGGCAATAGAGACCACGGGCAAAACAACCAATTGGTACTCGATAAATTGCACGGCGCAAGCAATCGCAAGGCCCATTTTAAAACGATTTTCTGTTTGGTACTTAGCCCTGATGAATATCATTTTTTCGAAGGAGAAGTGCACGGACAAATAGCCACTGAGTCTAAAGGAAATGGCGGATTTGGCTATGACCCTATTTTTATTCCAGAAGGGTACTCTAGCACCTTTGGAGAGCTTAACTCCTCAGTGAAGGCACGATTTAGTCATAGGGCTAGAGCCACCCAAAAATTGATAAAGTTTTTAGCCGAATCGTTTAAATAGTATCCTAAGCCTAGAATACGCTACCTTTGTCGCGAAATTCAACATATGCAATCATTTACGTCGCTTGGACTAGCACCTCATCTGCTCCAAGCAATCGACCAGATGGGGTTCACTTCTCCCACTGATATTCAACAAAAAGCCATTCCCATACTACTCGAAAGCGAAACCGATATGGTCGCTCTCGCTCAGACTGGAACTGGAAAAACGGCCGCTTTTGGTTTTCCGTTGCTTCAAAAAATTGATATTAGCCAACGTAAGGTTCAAGGGCTAATCATAGCCCCTACTCGCGAGCTGTGCCTACAGATTACTTCAGAATTGAAAAAGTATGCTCAGCATATGAGTCAGGTTTCTGTTGTGGCTGTTTACGGAGGAGCCAGTGTTCGAGAGCAGTCTGATCAAATCAAAAGGGGTGCGCACATTGTGGTAGCAACCCCAGGGAGGCTCATTGATCTTATAGACCGAAGAATGCTTTCTATTGACGCCATAAGCTACTGCATTTTAGATGAAGCAGATGAAATGCTCAACATGGGGTTTTATCAAGATATCAAGCAGATTCTGAGTCACACTCCAAGCCATAAACGCACGTGGTTATTTTCTGCGACTATGCCTAAAGAGGTCGCTGAAATAGCCCGGGAGTTTATGAATAAACCGGTAGAAATTACGGTCGGATCCAAAAATGAAGGAACAAATACGGTCTCGCACTTCTATTATCAGGTAACCTCGCGAACGCGATATCCAGTGCTTAAACGCCTAGTAGATAGTGATCCCCAATTATTTGCGGTGGTTTTTTGTCGCACTAAAATTGAAACGCAGAAAATTGCAGAACGCCTTATAGAAGACGGATACAACGCAGGAGCATTGCACGGAGATCTAAGTCAGAATCAACGCGATTTAGTCATGGCCGGCTTTAGAAAGCGACAATTACAGATATTAATTGCAACCGATGTAGCAGCAAGAGGAATAGATGTAGATGACATTACCCACGTTATTCATTATCAGATGCCTGACGATGCTGAAACCTATACGCACCGAAGCGGAAGAACGGGTAGAGCAGGTAAAACCGGTTTTTCTTATTGCCTAGTTACCTCTAGCGATCGTCAAAAAATCAGTGGCTTTCAAAAACGTCTAAAACAGCCCTTCAAGGAAGGAAACGTTCCGAGCGTAGAAGAAATCATTGAAAATCAATTACAGAAGCACGCAGATAAATTACTTGAAGTGAGCGTGCATGAGCAACTAGAGACCTATCTACCTGAACTTCAGAAATCGTTAAAAAAACTGACTAAAGAAGAACTGATTAAAAAAGTGTTCAGTGAAGTTTTTAATAGACTGCAAACCTATTATCACGAGGGCAATAGTGGTCGTTTGAATTCAATGGCAGACGATACTCCCAAATCGTTTAAACCTCAAAATGAAGTGCGCTTTTTTATCAATTTGGGAGAAAGAGACGGATTGGATTGGCGTTCATTAAAGGATTTATTGCGCGAAAATCTGCAATTAGATAAAGAAGAGGTGTTTAAAGTGGATGTTTTAAAGAATTTTTCATTCTTTAATGTGAGTACAGATCTATCCGAACGAGTGCTTAGCCTATTGCCCGGAAAGCAATTTGGGGCGCATACAATCAATGTTGAGCTCACAGAAGATGGTCCAAAGAATAAAAAGAGTAAAGAGCCCCGACACGGAACTAAAACCTCTAGAAATTTCACTAGCAACAGTAAAAAAGCAAGATCAAATCGACCACGAAAAGGATTTTACTAGCATTTTCGATGCTTATTCTTGGTAAGCTTTCGTAATTTTCTGAAAAATAAAATTGTTGTCGAGCTTAAACCTCACGTTTTACGGCTTTTTGGCTGCTCTCTTAGCACTAACTGCTTGGCAGCAAAAAGAATCTAGCCCTCCGCAAGAGATACAGGCCAAGGTTGTCAGTGCCTCTAATAGCCTTCCACTAGAGAGTGTTCACGTCATTAACCTAAACACTATCGTAGGAGCCATAAGTGACCGAGAAGGTACATTCACCATTCCAGCTCAAGTGGGTGACACGCTTTATATTACTTATCTCGGATTTAAATCTGAAAAAATAAGAGTTAGCAATGACTTTATACGCTTAGAGAATTCCTCAATAGCCTTGACCGAATTAGCCTATGCGTTAGAAGAGGTGGTGGTCAGACCCTATCAACTTACAGGTTACTTAGAAATCGATATCAAGTATCTGCCGATTAGCACTGCTTTTCAATATAGTATTTCTGGGCTAAACAGAAGTTATGAAGCTCGAAACAGCAGATCAAGTGGCGCACGAAAATTATTGGGAAGTTTGATGAATCCTATCGAATCTATCGGCTCTCTTTTTAAAAAGAAAGGTCTTCAACTTCAAAAACTCCCATCCATTAAACAAGATGAAAATATACGCTCGTTGCTGGCAACTAAATTTGACCGAGAAACCCTTACGGCACTTCTGCAAATAAATCGTGACGACATGGAAAAATTGCTAAACCAGTGTAACTATTCAGAAGGTTTTGTGCAGTCGGCCAATGACCTGCAGATTCTCGATGCACTCAACTTGTGTTATGAAGAATTCAAAGTTTTAAACAGAGACTAACGGCTGTAGATCGAATGTGGTGTTCTACCGCATTTATGAATACCTTTGTTTTTTGATGGTACCATGAATTTATCAGAATTAACGGCAATCTCCCCGATAGACGGCAGATACAGAAGAAAATTATCCGCTCTAGCCCCCTATTTTTCCGAATTTGCGCTCATGCGCTACAGGGTGCTTGTTGAAGTGGAATACTTTATCTCATTAACCAAAACTGGTCTTCAACCGCTTACCTCTCTGAGCGAAGCACAAGAAAAGGAATTACGTGCTTTATATATGCATTTCACTGAAGCAAATGCTCTTGAAATAAAAGAAATAGAACGCACCACCAATCACGATGTAAAGGCAGTTGAATACTTTATTAAGGCGCGTTTTGAAAAATTAGAACTAAGCGCTATGAGTGAGTTTGTACATTTTGGACTTACTTCTCAAGACATCAATAATACAGCTATTCCACTTTCGCTTAAGTCTGCTATGAGCGAAATACTTAGACCTGCTCTCGAAACTTTGCTGAATGCTTTAAAAGAAAAGTCTACCCAATGGAAAGACATTGCTATGTTAGCCCGTACACATGGGCAACCGGCGTCTCCTACCCGACTAGGCAAAGAAATTGAGGTGTTTATTGAACGGTTAGAGCAGCAGCTAATTGGTTTAGATCAGCAAAAATACCCGGCTAAGTTCGGGGGGGCTACTGGTAATTTCAATGCGCATCACGTAGCTTACCCCCAGACGGATTGGAGGCATTTTGCGCAGCAATTCGTAGAAGAGAACTTGGGACTGCATTACAGTTTTCCGACTACACAAATAGAGCATTACGATCACATTGCCTCACTCTTTGACAATTTAAAACGTATAAACACTATACTCATTGACCTTTCAAGAGACATTTGGAGCTATGTTTCTATGGATTATTTTAAGCAAAAGATTAAGACCGGAGAAGTAGGGTCTTCTGCAATGCCACACAAGGTAAACCCAATTGATTTCGAAAATGCTGAAGGTAATTTAGGTATCGCTAACTGTTTATTCGACTATTTATCGGCAAAATTGCCTGTTTCGCGTTTACAAAGAGATCTAACCGACAGTACAGTACTTAGAAACATCGGAATACCGTTGGCACACACTTTACTATCTATTCATTCTATGGAGAAAGGTTTGGATAAACTTTTAGTACATACAGAAAAAATAAACGCAGACCTCTCCAATAACTGGGCTGTTGTAGCAGAAGCCATTCAAACCGTGTTGCGAAGAGAAGGATACCCTAATCCGTATGAAGCCCTCAAAGCATTAACGCGCACTAATAGCAATATAAATGAGCAGTCTATTAGTGACTTTATTACCTCCTTAGATATATCTAAAGAGGTAAAAGATGAACTACACGCCATAACTCCTTTTACCTATACTGGAATTTAATAGTCGCGTCGATTTAACTCTCCCAATTCTTCAGGTAGGTTCATTTTTGAAGCAAGCCGGCCGATTTTTTCTAAATCTAGGTCGCCTGTTATAGATAGTAGTACTGTCTCAAACTTTCTGCCATTTAGATTAACCTTCTTTAACTCTGTAACTAGCATGAGCAGCTCTTGAATGCGTTCATCACGCCCAGTTTCGGCATAAAAAAATACTTGAGAGTCTTCATCACGCACAACCATTAATTCGGTTAATCGCCTTGATGTAGCATAATCAAAAGCATCTTCTTTGATAGATGACGCGATCGATTCATTAGAGGTGGTTAATACGCGTAGGCTTGTTATCTCTTTAGCCAATTCCATAAAGACCTGTGCATCTGGGTCGTCAACTATAAACTGCATCTTCGCGAACAACTTAAACATACTCTCAGAAATAACTACAGAAGTTACCTGTTGATTTCGAGCATATTTATCGAAAAGCGATTGCCCTGAAGCCGAGCTTACACAAATAATACTAACTAATAGTAAGGTTCTAACCGATCGTAATTTCATAACTAATTATTTTAATAACTTATTCATAGTTTGGTCTATATACTCCAAGTAAACAGTTTGTTCTTGAGCCAATTCAAGCTGTTCAGCAATCATCATAAAGGCTTTTCTAGTTTCTGTATAGGTCTCTTTGATTCTTCGCTCCTTGTAGTTTTCTTCAAGACGATACACTCCTAAAGAAGTTACAATTAGCGCCGCTATAGCTGCGGCCAGCCTGTAATAACTGATCGAATTTGACCCCTCTAAAACTTTAAATTTATCGCTATTTACCGACGCCAAAGCCTCATGCCCTCTATACACAAATAAATCGCGAGCCCAATAGAGCTTTGGGTCTAGTCGCTGCTCTGCACGGCCAAAAAAGTGGTGCAACTGCGACTCCTCCTCAAGAGAAGTTTGAGCCTCAAGGTATTTTTGAAGCAGCTGCTCAATATGTTTCTGATCCTCACTCATACTGTTTTGCGATTTGGTTTCTAATCTCTTTTCGCGCTCTTGAAAGCGTCACTCGAACGGCGGTTGCATTCATATCCATTATGGCTTCAATCTCTTCGAAACTATACCCCTCAACATCTCTCAGCTGCCAAATGGTTCGTTGCTTCTCCGTTAACCGGTTTATCACCTGCTCTACCCTTAGAATTCTTTCTTCGACCGTATTTTGTGCAGTAAGCGTCTCCTCTAAGCTATCTTCTTGATCGGCGAATTGGTCTTCTAACCGAACAAAATTGGCTTGCTTAGACTTAAGCCTATCCAGGCAATGATTCTTAATCATGGTAATGGCATAAGCCTCAATATTTTTGGCCTGTGCTATAATTTCTTTGCGCTCCCAAATTTTAATAACTATCTCCTGAACACTGTCTTGAGCTTCTTCATGGGAGATCAATATTCTGCGCGCAACGCGATACAGACGCACTTCAATGTCTTTAATTATAATTTTAAAATCTTTTTGGTCCATTAAACTGCTACTCATGAATCGCCCTTCAAAACTAGGACGAAAACCCCTTAGATTTGTTACATTAGACCTTAGCTATTTCAAAGCCGATGATGAAATTTTTAAAACTTAGTGCAGTTGCCTTTTTGCTTTTTGGTTGTTCTAGCGAACCTATAGATGAACCGCTAATTGACCCAGGAGTAATTGATAACACCGACACTACAATCGAGCCCGGTCTTAGTGATTTGGTATTCAATCACCCATCTTTCGATGTCACAAATCCTATACCTTGGTTAGAGTGGCAAGACGATCTTCGCGAAACCTTAAAGGACGAGTCGGTAGATACTGAAGATTTTATTTGGAATGCTATGAATATTTGGTATTTCTGGAAGTCGCAAACTCCGGTTCTCAGCGAAGACCGTTTTAAAAACTTACAAGAATACCTAGATTACCTCAAGGGGTTTTCATCGGCCGAGTCTATGATAGAGTCGATTACAAACACAGAAGACCGCTTTACTTTTTTTAACGAAGACTACAGCGTACTTATCAACTCATTAGGCGGAATAAGCAAAAGTGACGGCCTTGAATTCGGGCTTGTTGCCAACAGCGATTCCGAAGATGTAATTATATACACCCGATATGTAGCTAGGGGCTCAAGTGCAGAAGCTCAGGAGATTCAAAGAGGCGATCTGTTTAACCGTATTGACGGCCAACTTTTGACACGCTCAAACTATTCAGCTCTTATTAATAACCGCTCTGACAGTTATACCCTCGGTAAAGCCGAACAAGACGCTAGTGGCGAATTTCTTAGTGCAGAAGGTGAAGTAACGCTTAGTCGTGTCGAGAATTTCCAAGAAAACCCTGTGCAATACCATAGCATTTTTACAAACGGTAACAAAAAAGTAGGTTATCTGGTTTACAATCAGTTTATATCGAATTACAATCAAGAGCTTAACGACATTTTTGCCTCCTTTAAGACAACCGCTATCGATGAATTAGTGATTGACCTTAGGTACAATCCGGGCGGATCAACAGCTGCAGCCGCAGTTTTAGCCAGTATGATTCACGACGGTTCTGGTGTCTTCGCAAAACAGCGATGGAACACCTATTGGACGAGCATGTTTGGTTCTGGTCTAGAAGACCGTTTCACCGATCAAATCACAGTCGATAATGCTTCAGTGGCTATTAATCGGCTTGGTATGAAGCGCGTGTATGTCTTAACTCAGTCCGGCACGGCCTCATCCAGCGAACTTCTAATTAATGGACTAAAACCCTATATAGAGGTTGTACATATTGGTGAAACAACCCGCGGAAAAAATGAGTTTTCTATTACCCTGGTAGACGATCCTGGAAGTCAATCTGGGCAAACTGTGTTTCCATATCTATTTCGATCTACTCGCGTAGACCAAATTAATCCCAAGAATAGTTTTGCACTTCAACCATTGGTTGGAAAATACGAAAACAGTGTAGGGTTTTCTGACTATACCAGTGGGCTAGATCCTCTTATTGCTTATAGTGAAATTGAACGCATTAATGGACGAATTTCGTTTAATATTGGAACCTTTGGTACCCTAGAAGATGGACTTTTTGCTCAGGCCATAGGGCATATGAATGGAGGGTTGACCAATCAAAGAGCCGCTCGATCGCTAGGTGAGCCGGCCGAAGACCTGCGCCTTTCTGAACCTTTAATGTTTGTCGAATTCTAAATTATGTTAGACACCGTACTTGCACTGCTTATTGTTGTTTTTGCCGGTGCTGGCTTTGTTCTTGGAAAGAAGTTAGGAGCCAATAATCAAACCGATCACCGACTAGCTGAACGCGTTGATCTCTTAAAAGAGTCGCTAGAGCAAGAGAAACTGGCCCATCAGAAACTAACAGAAACCTACAAAGAAACCTACACCACTCTAGTTGAAACCCAAAAAGAACTAGAGTTTTTAAACGAGAAAAATGCCCACCGTCAAGAAGAACTAGAAACACTGCAAAAACAGTTTAAAGTAGAATTCGAAAATTTAGCGCAGAAAATATTTGAAGAGAAGTCGACAAAAATCAGTGAAGAGAATCAAAAGAATATTAAAACGCTTTTGGATCCGCTGAGAGAGCGCATTACCGATTTTTCGCAAAAGGTTGAAGAAAGCAACAAGCAAAACCTCACTTTTCATGAAACCTTCAAGGTACAATTAAGGCATATGCAAGAGCAAAGTCTCGATATGAAAAACGAGACCTCTAACCTAATTAAAGCCTTAAAGGGAGACAATAAGCTACAGGGAAATTGGGGAGAATTAGTCTTAGAACGCATCTTAGAAAAATCAGGTCTTCGCAAAGACAGTGAATACTCCGTACAACAAAGTTTTACTACTGAAGATGGACGTAGGCTTATGCCCGATGTGATTCTAAACCTTCCGAACAGCAAGAAAATCATAATCGACTCAAAAGTGTCTTTGGTGCATTACGAGCAATTGGTTAACGCCAATGAAGGTGAAAAAGAGGCTCTCGCAAAACTTCACCTAAACTCGATGCAACGCCACATCAAAGAGCTCAGCGAAAAGCGCTATGAAGATATTTACGAGATCGATTCGCCCGACTTTGTAATCTTATTTATACCGATAGAACCAGCATTTGCGGCTGCCCTGCAGCAAGAGCCCCAGCTTTATCTTAAGGCCTTTGAGCGCAACATCATTCTGGTAACCCCCACCACCCTTCTAGCCACGCTGCGCACCATTGATTCTATGTGGAACAATGAACGGCAGCATAAAAATGCACTTGAAATCGCTCAACGCGCGGGGGCCTTACACGACAAATTTGTCGGCTTTATCGAAGACCTAAACAAGGTAGGGCTGCGCATGAACGATGCTAAAAAGTCGTATGAAGATGCCATGAAAAAACTTCATACCGGTAATGGTAATGTAGTAAGTAGTATACTAAAGCTTCAAAGCCTGGGGGCAAAGGCAAAGAAAGAATTACCGGAAGCCAATAAAACTAGAGCATTAGAAGAATGATTCTATCCTATTTATTTCGATAGATACATTTTTCTGCGTGTATACAACTCGTAAAAGGCATCGTCTTTTAGGTCATCAATAAAGAGTATACTTTCTCCGGTGCTCTTCATTTCGGGCCCTAGGTTCTTGTTAACATTCGGGAACTTGTTAAACGAAAATACCGGCTGCTTTATGGCATACCCCTCTAATTGCGGATTGAAAGTAAAATCTTTCAACTTTTTTTCACCCAGCATCACCTTGGTAGCGTAGTTTACGTAAGGCTCTCCATAGGCTTTAGAAATAAAGGGTACGGTTCTTGAGGCCCTTGGATTAGCCTCAATCACATACACTGTTTCGTCTTTAATGGCAAACTGAATATTTATGAGCCCTACCGTTTTAAGGGCGAGAGCTATCTTCTTTGTATGGTCTTTAATCTGTTGCAAAACGAATTCGCCAATATTAAACGGAGGTAAAGTGGCGTTAGAGTCTCCAGAATGTATGCCGCAGGGTTCGATGTGTTCCATTATTCCTATGATGTATACCTCTTCACCGTCACAAATAGCATCCGCTTCTGCCTCTATTGCTCCGTCTAGGTAATTGTCTAAAAGCAGCTTATTGTTCGGTATACTTCGCAGCAAATCAACTACATGGGCCTCTAGCTCTTCTCTATTGATCACAATTTTCATTCCTTGGCCCCCTAAAACGTATGATGGGCGAACCAAAAGCGGAAAATTTAAGGTCTCCGACAGGGCGAGCGCCTCATCAGCATTCTCAGCTACTCCAAACATTGGATAAGGAATGTCCAGTTTTTTTAGCAGTGTAGAGAAGCTTCCACGGTCTTCTGCAAGATCAAGTGCTTCAAACGAGGTTCCTATAATCGGTATGCCGTATCTATTTAATTTCTCTGCCAACTTCAAAGCTGTTTGACCCCCTAGTTGAACAATTACACCTACTGGGTTTTCATGCTTGATGATATCGTAAATATGCTCCCAAAATACAGGCTCAAAATAGAGCTTGTCTGCAATGTCAAAGTCGGTAGACACTGTCTCTGGGTTACAGTTGATCATAATGGTTTCGTATCCGCATTCAGAGGCAGCTAAAACTCCATGCACACAACAATAGTCAAATTCAATTCCCTGTCCAATTCTATTAGGCCCAGAGCCTAAAACAACAACCTTCTTTCGCTCGGATACTTTAGATTCATTCTGCACCACTATACGCCCATCAGCATAGAGCATTTCTTCTTCAAAAGTAGAATAGTAGTAAGGCGTTTGCGCCATAAACTCAGCAGCGCAGGTGTCTACCAACTTAAAGACACGCTTCACACCTAGTGACTCACGTTTGGTATACACCTGGCTTTCAAGACACTTAAGCATATGAGCGATCTGTCGATCGGCAAAGCCTTTCTGTTTCGCTTCTAGTAGCAGTGATTTAGGCAAGGAATCAATATTGAAGTTGGAAATCTCTTTCTCTAGTTGATACAGCTCTTCATATTGTTTTAAGAACCACATGTCAATTTTAGTGATGTCGTGAATGCGTTGAAGAGGAATTCCTAGTTGTATGGCATCGTAAATCACAAAAACCCGATCCCAGCTTGCCACTGTTAACTTCTGTATAATTTCATCGTATTGGGTGTAGCTCTTTCCATCGGCACCTAACCCATTTCTTTTGATCTCTAGCGATTGTGTAGCCTTGTGCAGCGCCTCTTGAAAGCAACGACCTATACCCATTACCTCTCCTACAGACTTCATTTGAAGGCCCAATGACCGGTCAGCCCCTTCAAACTTGTCGAAATTCCATCGCGGAATCTTCACAATAACGTAGTCAAGGGTGGGTTCAAATAACGCAGAGGTAGTCTTGGTGATCTGATTCTCGAGTTCATCAAGGCTATAGCCAATGGCCAGTTTGGCTGCTATTTTTGCAATCGGATATCCTGTAGCCTTTGAGGCTAATGCCGAAGAGCGAGAAACCCTTGGATTGATTTCAATGGCAATGATATCTTCATTTTCGTCGGGGCTAACCGCAAATTGAACGTTGCATCCACCAGCAAAATCACCAATACTTCGCATCATCTTTATCGCCATGTTACGCATGCGCTGAAAGGTTCGATCAGATAAGGTCATCGCCGGAGCAACGGTGATCGAGTCTCCCGTGTGAATACCCATGGGGTCCATATTCTCTATGGTACAGATGATAACCACGTTATCGTTTTTATCGCGCAATAGCTCTAACTCGTATTCTTTCCAGCCAATGAGCGCTTTGTCAATCATCACCTCGTGAATTGGAGAAATCTCTAGGCCATAGCTGAGCTGTTTATCAAATTTCTCAGGGTCGTAGATAATGGAGGCTCCTGCACCACCAAGTGTATACGATGCACGAATACAAAGAGGAAATCCGAATTGCTGTGCAATTTCTTTACCCTTCAGAAACGAATTTGCAGAGGCCTGGGGCGGCATGCCAATTCCAATTTTATACATTAGATCGCGAAACTTCTCGCGATCTTCAGTGATCTGAATGGCATCGATGTCTACTCCGATAATCTCGACATTAAAATCGTTCCATATGCCTTTTTCGTCGGCTTCGATGCACAAGTTTAGGGCCGTCTGGCCACCCATAGTAGGCAATACCGCATCAATATTTGGATGCTTTTTGAGTATTTCAATCAGAGATTTAGTAGTTAATGGAAGCAAGTAAACGTGATCTGCCATAGACGGATCCGTCATTATAGTAGCCGGATTCGAATTGATTAAAACCGTTTCAATTCCGTCTTCTCGTAAAGATCTTAAAGCTTGAGAGCCTGAGTAATCAAATTCACAAGCTTGGCCAATCACTATAGGACCAGAGCCGATGATTAAAATAGAATGAAGGTCTTTACGTTTAGGCATAAGTATGAAATTTCAAAAAGTTTAGATCAAAAAAAAGGTGTTACCTTATAAGTAACACCTCTCGATTAGTATTTAAATACCCCTATCTCGTACACAACTTATTTTTTATGGCGAGGTTCAGAAGATACAGTTAGTTTTTTTCTGCCCTTGGCACGACGGCTAGCAAGAACCTTACGGCCATTTGCTGTAGCCATACGCTCACGAAATCCGTGTTTATTTCTTCTTTTGCGCTTGGAGGGTTGATAGGTCCGTTTCATTAGAATTTAGCTTTAATGGTGCCTTGGAAATATTGGGTGCAAATATATAGATTATTTTAAAATCAATTGCAAAAAGTCTTTGCGCATAGAAATACGTAATTTTACGGGCTTTAAGCTTAGTCAGATGATTCATAAGAATATAAAAATCCTGCTTAGTACTGTTGCTCTAGGCTATGCTGTATACCAATTTATAGAAGGTTTCATTGGTAACGGCATCTTTTTCGTTTTGTTAAGTGTTCTTATTCTTGTTTTCTATTTTAGAAATGAGCTAATTCTATTGTCATTTTTAAAAATGCGCAAGCAAGACCTCGAAGGCACAGAACGTTTGCTTCTTCGAATTAAGAATCCAGAGGCAGCCTTAATTAAAAAACAACAAGGCTACTACAATTACCTTTTTGGAATTATCTACTCACAAAGAAATTTAAACGAAGCTGAAAAGTTTTTCAGAACCGCTTTAAAGTTGGGTTTGAGCATGGATCACGATTTGGCCATGGCAAAACTAAGCCTTGCTGGAATAGCCATGCAAAAAAGAAGAAAAATTGAGGCGCAAACCTTGCTCACCGAGGCAAAAAAACTAGACAAGGGAAATCTCCTTTTGGACCAGATCAAGCTCATGCAGCAACAACTAAAAAAGATCTAAATAGTCAAAACGCTAGTTATCAGTTAAATAGTGGTTTTTATTAACTGCTTTTTTAACAAGATTTTTAGTATTTTTACAAAACATTAACATCTTAGTGAATTCATGAGCAACCTAGACCTTAAAGACAATACATTTTTAAGACAGTATGAGGTTTGCGTAGAAGGCCACCTCGCCAAAATCGAATACGCTGCGCAAGAGAAAAAAATATTTCTTACGAAACTGGTTATTCCTGAGCAAATCACTTCTAAAGAGTTTAAAGACGACTTTATTAGGGCGGTTTTAGATCATATTCAAACTCAAAAAATGAGGGTTGTACCTACAAGCCCCCAGATTGCCGGATTTCTTCGCAAGCACAGAAATCAATACAAAGAAATGCTTCCGGTAGGCATTCGTATATAAGTTTCGATTTTTTGCTAGTGTAAAAAGTACCCCCTAGCAAAGCCTTCTTCGTCAATGCGGTCTAGGTAAACGTCTACAAGTTTATTAGCTAATTCTGGATTCCAGGGAGTGCGAACTCTTAAATAATTCTCTGTGAAACCTTCGGCATATCCGTCCCTAATCTCGCCTTCAAAAAGCACTGTATACTTCGCATGTAGCATCTCTTCGTAAAACAAGCGCTTCTTTTTAGCCGATAGCGTCCTAAGCATTTTCGATCGCTTTTTTCTCACTTCTACGGGCACCGATCCACTCATATCTGCCGCTAATGTATTCTCTCGTTCTGAATAGGTAAAAACGTGTAAATAAGAGATGTCTAGCTCCACTAAAAACTGATAGGTCTCTATAAAATGTGCTTCGGTTTCTCCCGGAAAACCTACGATTACATCGACCCCAATACACGCATTAGGCATAACCGTTTTTATGTGCTTTACGCGTTGCTTGTACAAGGTGCTCATATAACGCCTTCTCATGAGCTTCAGCAGATCGTCTGAGCCACTTTGAAGCGGAATGTGAAAGTGCGGAACAAAATGAGCGCTAGTAGCCACAAAGTCGATAATAGCATCGCTGAGTAAATTGGGCTCTATAGAAGAGATGCGCAATCGTGAAATTCCCTCTACCCTATCTAGAGCGTTAATCAATTCTAAAAAGGTGTGGTCGTGCTTCTTGTTACCGAATTCTCCTTTTCCGTAATCTCCAATATTAACTCCAGTGAGTACAATTTCTTTTATGTTTTGATCTGCTATTTCTTTAGCTTGATCCAGAAGCTGCGTAAGCGGAGCACTTCGTGATATACCTCGTGCAAGCGGAATAGTGCAATAAGTACAGGTATAGTCGCATCCGTCTTGTACTTTTAAAAATGCCCTAGTGCGTTCGCCAATAGCATAACTGCTTACGAAAGTATCTGTTTGCTCTATTTCACAGGCGTGCACCTGACCAGATCCGTCTAATTTAGGGGTCTGCAACAAAGTTTTTAAATAGGTCGAGAGGCCAAATTTCTCCTTGGCACCGAGCACCATGTCAACACCTTCAACGGCGGCAAGCTCTTCAGGTTTGAGCTGCGCGTAACAACCCACCGCAATGATATAAGCATTCGGATTGGTCTCATGAGCAGTCTTAGCAATAGCTTTAAATCGCTTGTCTGCATTTTCGGTTACCGAGCAGGTATTGATAACGTACACCTCGGCCTCAGATTCAAAGTCTACCTTAGTATACCCTTCTTGAACTAATGAACGCGCCAGGGTCGATGTTTCTGAAAAATTGAGTTTACACCCCAAGGTATAAAAGGCAACCCTAGGCTGCTCTGTGGCGGCTACTCCCATGAGTCTGTTTGTTTAAAGAGATAATCGAAAAGCCTCGCCTCATTTA
The DNA here is from genome assembly GCA_018402205.1 of Flavobacteriaceae bacterium. Lineage (GTDB taxonomy): Bacteria > Bacteroidota > Bacteroidia > Flavobacteriales > Flavobacteriaceae > UBA3478. Next base: position 36,925 of record JAGYIX010000003.1, on the reverse strand, counting down.
TATCAAACTGTAAACCTCTTCTTTTCATCATTTCTTCGGCAGTGCGTTTGGCTTTTTCTAGGGGGTAGGTACTTAACCCTTGTGCCCCTCCCCATTTAAAACTAGGTATAAAGTTTCGCGGAAATCCATTAGAAAACACATTCGAACTAAAGCCGACTACAGTTCCTGTGTTAAAGAGTGTGCCTATAGCCGTTTTGGAATGGTCACCCATCACCAAACCGCAAAATTGAAGACCAGTTGGCTCGAAACGCCCAGTTCGGTAGCTATACATACGCACCTCTTCAAGCGTATTCTTTAAATTGGAGTTGGTTGTGTTGGCTCCTAAATTGCACCATTGGCCAATTACCGCGTTACCTAGGTATCCATCATGACCTTTATTAGAGTAACTATGCAGATTTACATTATTGAGCTCTCCGCCCACCTTACAAAAAGGCCCAACCACTGAAGGTCCGTATATTTTGGCACCCATTTTCACTACAGCCGAATCTCCCAGCGCAAATGGGCCTCGAATTAATGCTCCTTCCATAACCAGGGCGTTTTTACCTATGTAAATAGGCCCGTTCTGGGTATTTAAGATAGTGCCATACACCTCGGCACCTTCTTCTAAAAATACTGTATGCTTTCCAATGACCGTATTCGACGGATGCAGCGGCAACGACTTTCTATGCCCTGTAAGCTCTTCAATAGACTGGGGTAAAACCTTGTCAAGTAATGCAAATAAATCTGCAAGTTGATGTAGAAAATATACCGCGTGCTCCTCAAAATTTACGCTACTCCATTCTTGAGCTTGATTCGCCACCTTTCGGGCAATTTCGCGGCCATTTGCCTTTAGCAACTGTCCTGCTTTTAATTCACTTATTGCCTGAGCTAATTCTCTTGTAGGATAAACCGCTGCATTGATAACCACATGTTCCTTTTGAGGTATAAAGTGCTCATACTTTTCTTGCAGGTGAGGCGATGTATGGTAGTGAAAAACGCCTTGACCGATAAGCCGTTTCCATTGTTCGGCAATAGTCAATACCCCAAATCTCAACTCGGCGATTGGTCGGCTGAGCGTGAGCGGAAAGAAGTCTATCGATCTATCGTAGTCACTTAGAATGTAATGCATAGACGTGCCGTATTGGTTTTCAAAAGTACAATGAGATCAAAAACAAAACACCCCCGAAAATTCGAGGGTGTTTTACTTATAAAAAATGCGCTCGGTTATTCCTTGTTAAACTTGGCGTATTTGGTTTTAAACTTATCAATTCTACCCGCGGTATCTACCAATTTAGATTTTCCAGTGTAAAAAGGGTGCGAGGTGCGAGAAATTTCTACTTTAATCAAAGGATAACTAACGCCATCAACTTCTAAAGTTTCTTTTGACTCTGCAGTAGACTTGGTAAGAAAGATCTCATCGTTAGACATGTCTTTGAATGCTACCAAGCGGTAATTTTCTGGGTGAATTTCGCTTTTCATGACCCTAGTTTATTTTAAGTGTGCAAATATAGAGTAAAGTTTATAGTTTCACAAAAAATAGAAGACCTATTAAACTCCACCTAGCCAAAAGGCTTCACTCTTTTTTTATACTTTTAAGGCTAACCAATTTTTGAACAATGGAAACTTCACTTCCCACACGCTCATTTATGATTACCTATGGGGCTATCTTAGGCGCCCTTAGTGTCATATTCTCGTACATGTTGTACACCATGGACATGCATTACCAAGGCGGAACTATGGTTACCGTTGTGAGCGTGGTACTATCTGTGGCGCTCTACGCTGTCGGAATGTATCAATACCGATCGGCTAATGCAGGCCTGATGACCTTTTGGCAAGGTATTAAAATAGGTGTGGGCATTGCACTGATCGGCGGAGTTATTGTGGTACTTTTTAATCTGATACTCACTCGGATTATCGATCCTGAAACCATGGCAAAGGCCACTGATTTTCAACGAGAGCAACTTATTGAGAACACAGAATTGACTATTGAGCAGATAGACGCACAGCTTACCGCCATGCAAAAATTTCAAACACCAGCTATTCAGGCTGCTTTTGGACTATTATTTTCCGTAATCTTTGGATTTCTTCTTTCTCTATTACCAGCTGCAATACTTAGAAGAAGCGAAGAATAGAAGCAGAAAACCGTACTTTTGATGCTGCTATGCAGCTCTCCATTGTTATTCCACTTTTTAACGAATCAGACTCGTTAAAAGAACTCACCGGCTGGATCACCGATGTGATGCAGAAAAACGCTATTTCGTACGAGCTTCTCTTCATTGATGACGGAAGCACAGACGATTCATGGAACACTATTGAACAAATCTGCGCCGAAGACCCTTGCGTCAAGGCCCTGAGATTTACCAAGAATTTCGGAAAGTCGCAAGCCCTTCATGCTGGTTTTAAACTAGCTCAAGGAAGAATTGTGGCTACAATGGATGCCGATTTACAAGACAGCCCAGAAGAGTTGCCTGAGATGATGCAACTTCTAGAATCTGAACAGCTTGATCTGATCTCGGGGTGGAAACGCAAGCGTCACGACAACTTTATCACCAAAAACTTGCCTTCGCGCTTGTTTAATTGGGCTGCGCGAAAAAGTTCAAAGATTTATCTTCACGACTTTAATTGCGGGTTAAAAGTATACCGATCTGAAGTGATAAAAGCTATTGACGTAAAGGGAGAAATGCACCGTTACATTCCGGTGTTAGCTGCTAGTGCCGGATTTACAAAAATTGGAGAAAAACCCGTTGCACATCAGGCCCGAAAATACGGAACCACCAAGTTTGGTCCAGAGCGCTTTTTGAACGGTCTTCTCGATTTAATCACCATCAGTTTTGTGAGTCGCTTCGGCAAACGACCTATGCATTTATTTGGGGCTATTGGGGTGCTCATGTTTATACTAGGGTTCGGTTTTACTGCATATTTGGGCGTAGACAAGCTTTTTTTCAATACCAAAGCGCGATTAATTACCGAGCGTCCTGAATTTTATTTGGCTTTAAGTTCTATGATCTTAGGCACCCAATTGTTTTTAGCCGGATTCATTGGCGAACTTATTGTTCGTAATCAAGCTGATAAAGACCGCTATTATATTTCAGATAAAATAAACCTGAACAACCAGCAATGACCCCTATTGATCGTGCAAAAAATTGGTTAAATCTTCCTTTTGATGCGGAAACACAAAAAGCGGTTCAGCAGCTCATAAAAAATGACCGTGAGACACTCAACGACGCGTTTTACAAAGAGCTAGAATTCGGTACAGGCGGCATGCGCGGAGTGCTTGGTGTAGGCACCAACCGCATCAACGCTTACACCCTCGGAAGAGCCACCCAAGGATTAGCCAACTACTTAAACCATTGTTTTGGTTCTGACCCCATAGCGGTAGTCATCGCCTTTGACTGCAGGCATCAAAGCGAGGAGCTTTCTAGACTAGTATCCGAAATATTTTCGGCCAATGGCATACAGGTTTACCTTTTCAGTGCGCTTCGCACAACGCCCGAGTTATCTTTTGCCGTGAGGCATTTAGGAGCGCACGCAGGTATCGTACTTACGGCCTCACACAACCCTCCAGAATACAACGGATATAAGGTATATTGGAAAGATGGAGGCCAAATTGTTCCACCCCAGGATCAAGAAATCATAGATTATATAGGAAAAGTCGATTATTCCGATATTCAATTTAAAGGGGGCAATACAGGTATACAGCTCATTGACAAAGAAGTCGATGAAGCCTTTTTCAAGGCTTCTGTTGCGCACGGTCGTCTAGGAAAAGGAGATCGAAACGCCTTCTCTTTAGTTTTTACCCCTATTCACGGCACATCCATTACCGCTATTCCGCAAGTTTTTGAAATGGCAGGGTACACACAGGTGCACATTGTCGAAGAGCAAGCTGTTATTGATCCTAATTTTAGCACAGTGAAGTCTCCCAATCCAGAAGAGCATGAGGCGCTTAAAATGGCATTGTCTCTTGCCGAAAAGAAGAAGGCTGATATGGTAATTGGCACCGACCCTGACAGTGATCGTTTGGGCGTTGCGGTTAGAGATTTAAAGGGCGAAATGCTATTGCTCAACGGCAATCAAACCATGGTTGTGCTCACCGAATACTTGCTTCAACACCACCAAAAAGAGGGATTGAATGGCAATGAGTTTATCGCCTCTACCATAGTGTCTACGCCGCTATTGAGAAAGATGGCCGAAGCCTACAAGGTGCATTATCACGAAACGCTTACGGGCTTCAAATGGATCGGCAAACTGATCAACGACCATCCCGAGCTTAGGTTTTTAGGCGGAGGCGAAGAGAGCTACGGTTATTTAGTGGGCGATTTTGTCAGAGATAAAGACGCGGTTACGGCAAGCCTATTAGCCGCTGAAATAGCCGCTGAACTAAAGGCCAAAGGCCAAACTCTACTCTCCTATCTTATAAAGTGCTTCGTTACTTACGGATGTTACCAAGAGCGATTGGTATCCATCACCAAAAAAGGACAGTCTGGAGCCCAAGAAATAGAAGCGATGATGCAACGATTCAGGGCGCATCCGCCCGAAATTATAGCTGACGAAAGGGTACTGTTCACCGAAGACTACCTGACACAAACCAAGACCGATCAGCTGAGCAAAGAGCAGTTTGCCATAGATCTCCCCAAGGCCGACGTGTTTATCTTAGAAACCGAAAAAGGCAGCAGAATAGCCGCAAGACCTAGTGGAACTGAACCTAAAATCAAATTTTATTTTAGTGTTAACGAGCCGCTACATTCGGCAGCAGACTATACTATGGTAAAAGACCGCCTTGAAACGCGTATAGATCGCCTTATTGAAGCTCTGGAAATTAGTTGATGAAAAACTACAAACGTCTACTTAGGTATGCCAAACCCTATTTCAACTTCGCACTTGCTAATGCGGCGTTCAACCTGTTGTACGCCCTTTTCAATGTGCTTTCTATTCTCGTATTTATTCCCACACTAGGTATTCTTTTTGGCACCCAAGAGCCCGTTTACACTGCCCCCACCTACAGCGGAATTGGATCGTTAAAATCGTACCTCGAACAGCAGCTGAATTACTTTATCACCACCCAATCTGAGCAGTCTGATGAAGTGCAGGCCTTGGTCGCTATTGTGCTGCTTAGCGCACTCATTTTCTTACTCAAAAACGTGTTTCGCTACTTGGCCGCTTATGTGCTCTCTTTTTTGCGCACTGGTATCGTCAAAGACCTTCAAGATCAACTGTACAATAAGCTCGTTGAGCTTCCGTTAAGCTACACCAAGAGCAAGAGAAAGGGCGACCTCATCGCACGAATGACTTCAGACGTAAAAGAGGTAGAGCAATCCATCATCAACTCTTTTGAGACCATAAGTCGTGAGCCCTTTACCATTGTTTTGGTCATGCTGTCTATGTTCGTACTGAGTTGGCAGCTAACCCTCTTTGTACTGTTGTTTTTTCCTGTAGCCGGATTCATCATAGCGCGAGTAGGCAAGTCACTCAAGGCCCAATCCCTTAAAGCACAACAAGAAACAGGGGTATTTTTGTCTTTTTTTGAGGAAACCCTAGGTAAACTGCTAGTTATTAAATCGTTTACCGCCGAAAACGCCTTTAAAAGCAAGTTCGAACAATCGACTAAGAATTTGAGAGGAATAATGAATCGGGTGATTCAGCGAAATGCCCTAGCATCTCCTTTAAGTGAATTCTTAGGCGTGCTAGTCGTTTTGGTAGTGCTTTGGTATGGCGGCTCATTAGTGCTGAGGGGAGACTCTTTACTGAGTCCACAAGAATTCATGGGCTATATAGGCTTGTTCTACACCATAATCAACCCAGTAAAGCTGCTCACTACCGTAAACTACAATCTTAAAAAGGGAAAACCAGCTCTAGAACGTATAATGGAAATCATAGATACCTCTAGCCCGCTTTTAGACCCTATTCAAGCAGTTCCTTTTCGCTTTGAACAAGAGATTCGCTTTAATCAGGTTTCTTTCGGTTACGACAAAGAACCCATACTCGAAGAATTTGATCTCACGGTAAAAAAGGGAGAAACCCTTGCCATAGTGGGTACATCGGGTAGCGGAAAGACCACAATGGTTCAGCTACTTAGTCGCTTTTACGACGTCAACAGCGGAAGCATCACCATAGACGGAGTTGACCTCAGAGACTTCAAAAAATCAGATCTGCGAAAGCACATCGCATTTGTGACCCAAGAAGCCATGCTCTTTAACGAGTCGGTAACCACCAACATAGCACTGGGTGAGACGGATGCACCGTTAAACGCGGTGCGATTAGCTGCAGAAAAGGCGAACGCAGCCCCCTTTATCAAACAGTTAGAACACCAATACGAGATGGTTTTAGGTGACGACGGAAACCGACTAAGCGGCGGGCAAAAACAGCGCATAGCCATTGCTCGAGCTTTTTTCAAAGATGCCCCCATTTTAGTTTTAGACGAGGCCACTTCGGCTCTAGATACAGAGAGCGAAAGAGAAGTGCAGTTCGCCTTAGATTCGATTCAAAAAGACCGCACCACCTTTATCATTGCCCACAGGCTATCGACCGTACAAAAAGCAGATCGCATCATCGTTCTCGATAATAAGCGCATAGCCGAAACCGGAACGCACAACGAACTACTGCAAAAGAAAGGCATTTACGCTAACCTCATTCAACTGCAAACACTTGCGACTTAACCCTAGTATACTATGCGATTTCATCGAAATTTGGTCTATGCTGTAGCAGACGCCATTGACCTTATTTTCAATCAAGATCATTATGCCGACAAGGTTATTGAGCGCACCTTAAAACGCGACAAGCGTTGGGGATCTAAAGACCGGGCTTTTATTGCCAGCACCACCTATGAACTCGTTCGCTATAAACGTCTGTACCTCGAAATAGCCGAAGAAAAGACCCCTCTTTCGAGAGATGGTTTCTTTAGAGTTTTAGCAGTATGGGCTACCCTAAGGGGCCTCGAGCTTCCCGATTGGCCAGAATTTGACCAAGTACCGTCTCGCAAAATCAAAGGCAGGTTTGATGCGCTTCGTCAAGAAAGGGCTATTAAAGAATCTATAACCGACTGGCTAGACGCCCTTGGAGAACAAGCCTTTGGAGCCAAAAAATGGGAAGCCGAGCTCAAGGCGCTTAACACAGAAGCTGAAGTTATTCTTCGTGCAAACACGCTTAGAATTCGTCGTGACGAATTGGCCGATTACCTCAAACAAGAGGGCATAGACTCCACCCCTGTTGAAGGAGTCGAAGAAGCGCTAATACTTAGTGAACGCGCGAATGTATTTCAACTAAAAGGGTTTAAAGACGGATGGTTTGAAGTACAAGACGCCAGCTCGCAGAAAGTGGCTCCGTTTTTGGATGTTCACCCCGGGCAACGCGTTATAGATGCCTGCGCTGGTGCAGGCGGAAAAGCACTACACCTTAGCGCTCTGATGGAAAATAAGGGCCAGCTAATCGCATTAGATGTTTTCGAGCACAAGTTAAAAACCCTAAAGCTAAGGGCTAGAAGAGCTGGAGCTCACAACATTGAAACCCGAACTATTGACTCCTCGAAGGTGATTAAGAAATTGCAACGAAGTGCCGATCGTGTGCTTGTTGACGCCCCCTGCACTGGACTTGGTGTACTTCGCCGAAACCCCGATGCCAAATGGAAAATTGACGCTGCTTTTCTTGAACGGGTAGTTGAAACACAAAAAGAAATTTTGGCGACATACGCCCAAATGGTTAAACCTCAAGGAAAACTAGTCTATGCTACCTGTTCTATTCTTCCGCAAGAAAATGAAGATCAAGTAAAGCATTTTTTAGCCTCCGAAGAAGGTCAAAAATTTAAGCTCATCCAACAACAGCACCTCTACCCTAGCACAGATCATTACGACGGCTTTTTTATGGCGCTATTTGAGCGAGAAGCCTAATTAAATACCTTTGTCTTTTTAAAATTTGCCCCCTATGCTTTATTTCTTCGGCGATCCCAACACCACCCTATATGTGCTGCAAAAAGCAAGTGAATTAAATGAAGCAGATATAGAAAAATTACACTGGTTGTTTGACGGAATGCCGCTATTAAGCCAATCAACGATTGAGGGTATTTTTATTGGTCCACGGGCATCTATGGTCACTCCATGGAGCACAAACGCCTCTGAGATCATGGCAAATATGGGTATTGAAGAGGTTATGCGCATCGAACGCTTTTCGGCAAGCGAGGAGCAGCAGTCGTTCGATCCTATGTTGTTTCAGCGTTACGATAGACTTCATCCTGAAATTTTCGAATTAGACACCACGATTCCTTCTCCCGAATTGATTACCGATATAGCCGCTTATAACAAGCAAGAGGGCTTAGCGCTTAGTGAAGACGAAGTAAATTATCTAGAAGGTTTAAGCAAAAAACTTCAACGCCCACTCTCCGATTCTGAGGTTTTTGGATTTTCACAGGTAAATTCAGAGCACTGTAGACATAAGATTTTCAATGGCATTTTTCGGATAGACCAAAGCGATATGCCCGAATCTTTATTCGGCCTCATCCGTAAAACTTCTTCGACACACCCCAATAGCATTGTTTCTGCCTATAAAGACAATGTCGCCTTTATAGACGGCCCAGATATTACTCAATTTGCCCCAAAGGCACCACACGAAGCCTCTTACTATTGTGAAACTGTGCACAAAAGCGTTATATCTCTAAAAGCCGAAACACACAACTTTCCTACCACTGTAGAGCCTTTTAATGGGGCGGCAACTGGTTCAGGAGGTGAAATTCGCGACCGCCTGGCCGGAGGTATTGGATCTATACCGTTAGTAGGTACAGCGGTGTACATGACTAGTTACCCCAGACACAAGTCTACTGTAGCCGCCTACGAGAATGCCACTGAGGTGCGCAATTGGCTGTATCAAACTCCGCTCGATATCTTAATTAAGGCCTCTAACGGTGCCTCAGATTTTGGAAATAAATTTGGACAACCTCTTATTGTTGGCTCCTTACTCACCTTTGAGCACCAAGAAAATGATCCCTCTAACGATACCCGTATTTTGGGATACGACAAAGTGATCATGCTAGCTGGAGGAGTAGGGTATAGTAAAAAAGAATACGCTCAAAAAAAGCGTCCTAAAAAAGGAGACAAAGTGGTTATTCTAGGGGGTGATAATTACCGCATTGGAATGGGTGGCGCGGCAGTATCTAGTGCAGATACTGGGGCTTTTGGAAGCGCCATTGAGCTCAATGCCATTCAGCGCTCTAATCCAGAGATGCAAAAGCGAGCAGCTAACGCTATTAGAGCTTTGGTAGAAAGCGATGAAAACCCTATCGTATCGGTGCACGATCACGGAGCCGGAGGACACTTAAATTGCCTTTCTGAACTTGTAGAAGAAGCAGGAGGTGCAATTGATATAGACAAACTTCCACTAGGGGATCCTACCCTTTCAGAAAAAGAAATTATTGGAAATGAGTCTCAAGAACGCATGGGACTTGTGGTTCCTGAAAGCGCCTTAAATCTTTTAAACCAAGTGGCTTCTCGCGAACGTGCCCCACTATACGAGGTTGGAGAGATTACTGGGGATCATCGTTTCTCTTTTTATTCTGAAAAACGCGGCTCTAAACCTATAGACTTGGCGCTCAGTGATTTTTTTGGAAGCGTGCCCAAAATGGTACTCACAGATCAAACCACCCCAAGATCTTACGCTCCGCTTACCTATGCTTTAGAGCATTTTCATACGTACTTAGATCAAGTTCTTTCACTAGAAGCTGTAGCCTGTAAAGACTGGCTTACAAACAAAGTGGATCGATGCGTTTCTGGTAAAGTGGCCAAACAACAATGCATAGGACCATTGCAATTACCCCTTCAAAACTACGGTATAGCAGCGCTCGATTTCAGCAGCTATAACGGTATTGCCACCAGCATCGGGCACAGCCCTATCAGCGGCCTAATCGATCCTGAGGCCGCAAGCAAAAATAGCATAGCAGAAGCGCTGACAAATATCATCTGGGCTCCGCTTAATGGTGGTTTAAAAGCTGTTTCACTCTCGGCTAATTGGATGTGGCCATGCAATAATAAAGGCGAGAATGCACGCCTATATAAGGCCGTAGAAGCCGCTTCAAGTTTTGCTATTGATCTTGGTATTAATATTCCAACAGGAAAAGATTCCCTGTCTATGAAGCAGCAATACCCCGACAAAGAGGTAATTGCTCCAGGAACGGTTATCATTTCTGCAACAGCGCATTGTGACGATTTTACCAAAGCAGTAGAACCTCTATTTAAGCGCGACAAAGGAGATATTTTTTACCTAAATCTATCTAGCGATTCCTATAAACTAGGAGGCTCTTCATTTGCGCAAACCCTAGGTAAAATTGGAACTGACGCTCCAAGCATAAAAAATCACAGTGCCTTTGCCGATACCTTTAATTGGGTGCAAAATCAACTGCGCAATGGCAGTATTTGTGCAGGGCACGATGTGTCTTCTGGTGGACTCATTACCAGTTTACTCGAGATGTGCTTTGCCGACAATAATTTAGGAGCTCAAATTGACCTCAGTGATTTACATCAAGAAGATAGCATAAAACTACTTTTTGCCGAAAACGCCTCTATTGTATTTCAAGCCTCCGAGAAGGGTTTTGAAACATCGGCAAAAGATTGCCCCCTACCCTGCATTCGCATTGGTTCTGTAACTAATAGTGGCGAATTAGTGGTTAGAAACAATGCGGTTGAAATCGGATTAAATATAGCTAGCCTAAGAGACCGTTGGTACGAAACCTCCGTAGCATTTGATCAGCATCAGACCGCCAAAAACCTAGCCTTTGAGCGTTTTAACAACTATAAGAATCAGCCTTTGACTTACGTGTTTCCGGCGAAATATAAGGCTATGAGCACGCCCAATGAGGCTAAAAGGCCTAAAGCCGCTATACTAAGAGAAAAGGGAAGTAATTCAGAACGTGAAATGGCCAACGCCCTTTACGCAGCTGGCTTTGACGTCAAAGACCTGCACATGACTGACCTTATTTCTGGACGCGAAACCCTTGAAGATGTTCAATTTCTAGGAGCCGTAGGAGGATTTTCCAATTCCGATGTGCTAGGATCTGCAAAAGGCTGGGCTGGAGCTTTTAAATACAATGAGAAAGCACAGAAAGCATTGAACGATTTCTTCGCCCGCCAAGATACCTTGTCTCTAGGTATATGTAACGGTTGTCAATTATTTATGGAACTAGAGTTGCTTTATCCTGAGCACGCCACCCACGCGAAAATGACCTTTAACGACTCTATGAAGCACGAAAGCGCCTTTACCTCGGTAACCATAGAGACCAATCATTCTATAATGTTAGGCTCATTGGCCGGATCACGGCTGGGCGTATGGATTTCTCATGGAGAAGGTAAGTTTAGCATGCCACAGCCCAAAGAGCACTACCACATCGTAGGCAGCTACGGATATACCGACTATCCGTCTAATCCAAACGGAAGCGACTATAATGTCGCAATGCTCGCAGATAAAACCGGCAGACACCTAGTTACTATGCCTCATATTGAACGCTCGCTATTTGCTTGGAACTGGGCGCATTACCCAGAATCGAGTGATCACTATAGCCCATGGATAGAGGCGTTTATAAACGCAAAGAATTGGATTTTAAATTGTTAAAGGTTTGATGTATTTTGCAGATACCTTAACAATTAGCTAACATGACTAATGTATCGCGTTTATTCGATTTTGCGCACTACCAACTTGCGCATGCTCCTCTTGAAAAGGCCTTCAACACCAAGTTTGATGGTCAATGGATAAGCACCAGTACTGCTGAGTTTATTAGACAGGCCGATTCGGTCAGCAAGGCACTTCTAGACTTGGGGGTAAAACCTAACGATAAGATAGCCCTGATTTCTATGAGTAACCGCACCGAATGGAGTGTACTCGATATGGCAGTGCTGCAAATTGGAGCACAAACCGTTCCTATTTATCCGACTATTTCTAAAGAAGACTATGCCTATATACTTAATCACAGTGAAGCTAAATATTGTTTTGTCTCTTGTGACGAAGTTTTAGAGAAGGTCTTAGATGTAACCAATGATCTCAAACACCTCAAAGAAATATACAGTTTTGACCACCTAAAACGGGCCAAACATTGGAGTGAACTCAGAGACAAAGGGGAGCATCTAAATCATGTAGAAGAATTAATAGCTCGCAAACAGGCAGTAAAACCAGGCGACTTGGCCACTTTGATCTATACTTCAGGCACCACCGGCAAACCAAAAGGGGTCATGCTTTCTCACGATAACATTGTGAGCAATGTGCTGTCTTCTCGAGCACGCGTTCCGTTTGAAGCAGGTGCTGTAGCCCTAAGTTTTTTGCCCATGTGTCACATCTTTGAGCGAATGATTGTATATCTGTACCAGTATTGTGGGGTAACTATTTACTACGGAGAAGGTCTAGACAAGATAAGTGACAACATCAAAGAGATTAAACCCAGCGTAATGACTGTGGTTCCCAGACTACTTGAAAAGGTCTACGACAAGATTATCGCAAAAGGTAAAGAATTGACAGGTGTAAAAAGTCCCTTTTCTTTTGGGCCGTCGAATTAGGTCACCAATTTGAGCCTTACGACCGAGGTCTTCTTTACAACTTAAAATTAGCCGTTGCACGCAAATTGATTTTCTCTAAGTGGCAAGAAGCATTGGGCGGAAACCTTGAACTAATGGTTTCTGGAAGCGCTGCTTTGCAAGCGCGATTAACCCGAATATTTGGAGCTGCAGGTATTCCGGTTATGGAGGGCTACGGACTCACGGAAACTTCTCCAGTAATTACCGTAAACGATGAACGCAACCGCGGATGGAAGGTAGGTTCAGTCGGAAAGGTAATCGAAGGGGTTGAGGTTAAAATTGCAAGTGATGGAGAGATTCTGTGTAAAGGGCCTAATGTTATGATGGGCTACTACAAAGAACCTGAAAAAACCGCCGAGGTTATGAGTGGTGATTACTTTCACACCGGAGATATTGGCGAACTCGATAGTGCTGGATTCTTGCGTATTACCGACCGCAAAAAAGAGATGTTCAAAACGTCTGGAGGTAAATATGTTGCCCCTCAACTATTAGAAAATCGCTGCAAGCAATCTTTGTTTATAGAACAGATTATGGTGGTAGGTGATGGTCAAAAGATGCCGGCGGCACTTATTCAGTTAAACTTCGAGTTTATAGAAGAGTGGGCACAAAAGAAAAAGATTGCACTTCCAAAGAATAGAGCTGAATACACTACCAATAAAGATATCATAGCCCGGGTAGCACAAGAAATAGATAGTGCTAATCAAGACTTTGCGCAATGGGAAAAAATCAAAGATTTTAGAATCACTCCAGACGCTTGGACCATTGAAGGAGGTCACCTTACTCCCACTATGAAGCTTAAACGCAAAGAAGTAAAGGCTCTTTATAGCGAACTCTACAATGCTATTTATGCATAAGTAGATTGCAGTAAATCAAGTGTAATTTTTTCTTCCTATTTATTATGCATGCATAATAAATGTGTATCTTTAGAGGGTTATGCCTTCTAAGAAAAAACTTATAGATCACTCACTAAGAGCTACTTGGCAAACTGTTTCGCGCATGTACACCGAAATAGCGAAACAGTACGGTATTACCATGGCATTGGGTTTAACCCTGCTTAATATCGATCCGAAAATAGGCACTGCCTCTACAGCTCTTGGACCAATAATGGGTATGGAGCCCACTTCGCTTTCTCGTTTACTTAATTCTTTAGAAGACCTTAAACTCATCGAGCGCAAACCCAATCCGCACGACGGGCGCGGAGTAATTATACACCTCACCCAAGACGGTTTAGACAAAAGAGACTTCATTAAAAAACACGTCTACGCCTTTAACCTTGCCGTTGAAAAGCAGCTGAGCCCCAGAGATCTTGAAGGGTTTCATGCTACCATTGAAGCCATTAACGAGCACACTCAACTCAGCGAATTGAACTTATCTAGTATAAAAACATGAAAAGAAGAATCACTAAGGTAGCCGTTATCGGCTCTGGTATTATGGGAAGTGGCATTGCGGCGCACATGGCCGGTATAGGCCTAGAGGTACTTCTTCTGGATATAGCCCCCAAAGAATTGCTTCCTGAAGAAGAGGGATTAGCACTCACTGATTCGCGTGTTAAAAATCGCATCGTAAATGCAGCGCTTAAAAAGTCTTTAAGTTCAAAACCCTCGCCCATATACCACGCAGATTTTGCAAGGCGCATACAAACCGGAAATTTAGAAAATGATCTCGCAAAAATCGCTGATGTAGACTGGATCATTGAAGTGGTCGTAGAGCGATTAGACATTAAGAAACAGGTATTCGAGTCTATAGAAAAGTACCGAAAACCAGGTACTTTAGTTAGTTCAAACACTTCCGGAATTCCTATTCACCTTATGTCTGAAGGACGCAGCGAAGATTTTCAGCAGCACTTCTGCGGAACCCACTTTTTTAATCCGGCGCGCTACCTTAAACTTTTAGAGATTATTCCGGGTCCGAAAACCAAAAATGAAGTAATTGATTTTTTTAGCGATTACGGAAGTCGGTTTTTAGGCAAACGAGTGGTGGTTGCCCAAGACACTCCGGCTTTTATCGGAAACCGCATCGGTATTTTTAGCATTCAAAGTCTTTTTCATCGCGTAAAGGCGCTGAACATGACCGTTGAAGAGGTAGACAAGTTGACAGGGCCCGTTATCGGGCGCCCCAAGTCAGCCACTTTCAGAACGGTAGATGTGGTCGGTCTAGATACTTTAGTTCACGTGGCTAACGGTATTAAAGAACATTGCCCCGACGACGAGCGGCATGAGGTGTTTCAGCTTCCGTCTTTCATCGAAGACATGATGAAACAAAACCGATTGGGATCCAAAACAGGAGAAGGCTTCTATAAAAAAGTAAAAAAAGAAGACGGATCGTCTGAAATACTAACCCTTGATCTAGAGACGCTAACCTATAGATCGGCCAAAAAAGCTCAATTCGAAACCCTCGAAAAAACCAAGGGCATAAGTGATGTAGCTGATCGATTCAAGGTGTTGTGCGACGGATCCGACAAAGCAGGTCAATTTTATCGCGCCGTTTTAGGCGATCTTTTTGCCTATGTCGCTCAGCGCATAGGTGAGATTACCGACACCGTTTACAAAATAGACGATGCCATGAAAGCCGGATTCGGTTGGCAGCACGGGCCCTTTGAAATTTGGAGCGCCCTCGGATTAGAAAACGGGATCTCGCTTGCAGAAGCTGAAGAGCGCGTATTACCCCAATGGGTTTACGATCTTAAAGAAAGTGGCGCCTCTTCGTTTTATGGCCTAAATCAAGGACACACTACTTTTTACCATCTTACCACTAAGCAATTTGAGCGTGTTCCTGGAAGAGATGCCTTCATAATTCTAGATAACACTCGCAAAACCAATTCGGTATACAAAAACCCAGATTTTGAGCTACTCGATTTAGGCGACGGAATTCTCTGTGCTGAATTTCGCTCAAAAATGAATACCATTGGCGCTGATGTACTCACCGGGCTCAATAAGGCCATTGCTATTGCTGAAGCAGACTTTGACGGGCTAGTAGTGGGTAATCAAGGGCCAAACTTTTCGGTCGGAGCCAACCTAGGAATGATTTTCATGCTCGCAGTAGAGCAAGAATACGAAGAGTTGAACATGGCCATAAAATACTTTCAAGATACCATGATGCGTATGCGCTATAGCAGCATACCCGTTATCGCGGCACCTCACGGCATGACTCTAGGCGGTGGCTGTGAACTCAGTTTACACGCCGACCGCGTAGTAGCCTCAGCAGAAACATACATCGGTTTGGTCGAATTTGGAGTCGGAGTTATACCCGGTGGTGGGGGCTCTAAAGAGATGGCCCTCAGAGCTGCCGACACCTATAAAAATGGGGACGTTGAGCTCAATGCGCTGCGTGAATATTTCTTGACCATTGCCATGGCCAAGGTATCCACCTCGGCCCACGAGGCTTATGATTTAGGCATTCTTCAAAAAGGAAAAGATATAGTAGTCACGAATCAAGACCAACAATTAGCTATAGCCAAAGCTTCCGCTCGAATTATGGCTGATCAGGGCTACACTAGACCCATTGAGCGCTCAGACATCAAGGTTCTTGGCAGGCAGGCTCTAGGCACCTTTATGGTGGGCACAGATAGCATGGTAGCCGGAAACTACATTTCTGAATACGACCGAAAAATGGCTGACAAGCTAGCTTATGTGATGTCGGGAGGAGACCTCTCAGCACATACCCAAGTATCTGAGCGTTACTTACTAGACATTGAACGCGAGGCATTCTTGTCGCTCTGTGGAGAACGCAAAACGCTCGAACGTATTCAACATATGCTCAAAACGGGTAAACCGCTAAGAAACTAAACACTATGAAAACAGCATATATAGTAAAGGCTTACAGAACAGCCGTAGGAAAGGCGCCAAAGGGATTATTCCGGTTTAAAAGGCCAGACGAGTTAGCTGCTGAGACCTTGAGTTTCATGCTAGAACAGGTTCCGCAATTAGACAAAAATCGCATAGATGACCTGATTCTGGGTAATGCTATGCCTGAAGCCGAACAGGGGTTGAATATGGCCCGATTAGTTTCTCTTATGGGACTCAAAACAGACAGTGTTGCCGGTGTTACGGTAAATCGATACTGTGCTTCTGGACTAGAAACAATTGCTATAGCCACTGCCAAAATCCAGGCGGGAATGGCTGAGTGCATAGTGGCTGGAGGCGTTGAAAGTATGAGCTATATTCCGATGGGTGGCTACAAGCCTACTCCTGACTATGGTATTGCTGCAGCGGGTCATGCCGACTACTATTGGAATATGGGGCTAACGGCCGAAGAGGTGGCCAAAGAGTACAAGGTGAACCGTGAAGATCAAGACCAGTTTGCCCTCGAGTCGCATCAAAAGGCATTGGCGGCTTTGGCTAGTGATCGATTTAAAGCTCAAATAGCCCCTATTACCGTTAACGAAGTCTACCTCGACCAAAAGGGTAAAAGAGCCGAACGAAGCTATGTGGTAGACCGTGATGAAGGTCCCAGAGCAGATACAAGTCTAGACAAGCTCGCCAAACTGCGACCTGTTTTTTCGGCTACCGGATCGGTCACTGCCGGAAACGCTTCTCAAATGAGCGACGGTGCTGCATTTACCCTTATTATGAGCGAAGAAATGGTCAAAGAGTTGCAGTTAGAACCTATTGCACGTTTAGTAAGCTATGCCGCTGCGGGGGTGGCCCCGCGAATCATGGGAATTGGTCCAGTAGAAGCGGTTCCGAAAGCCCTACATATGGCTCAGTTAACTAAAAATGATCTAGCTCTTACCGAATTAAACGAGGCTTTTGCTTCGCAGTCACTAGCCGTTATACGCACCCTAGAGTTAGACCCAAAAACCGTAAATGTTAATGGTGGAGCTATTGCCTTAGGTCATCCTCTGGGCTGCACCGGCACCAAGCTATCGGTGCAACTTTTTGATGAAATGCGCCAACGTCAGTTACATGGTAAACACGGACTAGTAACCATGTGTGTGGGAACCGGACAGGGTGCTGCAGGAATATTTGAATTTATCGCTTAACACAAGACTCGCTATGGAACAACAAACAACATCTACCGCAACGCGCATAAGAGGAGGGCAGTTCATCGTCAAAACCCCTACCCTTGACGCTTTCTTCACCCTTGAAGACCTTTCTGAAGATCAAAAAATGATGCGTGAAAGCACCAAAGAATTCGCCGAACGCGAACTCTGGGCTCATTGGGAACGTTTTGAACAAAAAGACTATGACTATACCAAGCAGTGCATGCAAAAGGCAGGTGAACTCGGCTTGCTGAGTATAGCGGTGCCAGAGGCTTATGGGGGTATGGGAATGGGCTTTGTATCTACTATGCTGGTCTGCGATTATATCTCTGGAGTAACGGGCTCATTTAGCACTGCCTTCGGAGCGCATACAGGTATAGGTACCATGCCAATTACGCTTTACGGAACCGAAGAACAAAAGCAAAAATACGTGCCAAGACTGGCCAGCGGAGAATGGTTTGGCTCATATTGCCTTACAGAACCCGGAGCAGGCTCTGATGCCAACTCAGGAAAAACTAAGGCAGTACTTTCTGAAGATGGCACGCATTACTTGATTACTGGGCAAAAAATGTGGATTTCCAACGCCGGATTCGCCGATCTACTCATCGTATTCGCGCGCATAGAAGACGACAAATACATTACCGGTTTTATAGTAGAAAACGAATCTGAAAATGGTATCGTTTTTGGCGAAGAAGAAAAAAAGTTAGGTATTCACTCCTCTTCGACCCGACAGGTGTTCTTCAATGAAACAAAGGTTCCAGTAGAAAATATGCTGTCTCAAAGAGGTGAAGGTTTCAAAATAGCTATGAACGCGCTTAATGTTGGCCGTATCAAACTAGCTGCAGCCTGCTTAGACGCTGAGCGTCGGGTGATAAGAGAGGCCACCAAATACGCCAAAGAGCGGGTGCAGTTTAAGACGCCCATAGCCAACTTTGGAGCAATTAAAGAAAAACTCGCCCTTATGGCCTCCAATTGCTATGCTGATGAATCGGCCTGTTACCGAGCCGCGAGCGATATCGAACACAGTATATTAAGCCGTTTAGAAAAAGGAGAGTCGCACCAAGAAGCTGAACTCAAAGGAGTGGAAGAATTTGCTATTGAGTGTTCTATACTAAAAGTCATTGCATCTGAACATATACAAAGCTGCAGCGACGAAGGGCTACAAATCTATGGCGGAATGGGCTTTAGCGCAGATGCCCCCATGGAATCTGCCTGGAGAGACGCGCGTATTTCAAGAATATACGAAGGAACCAACGAGATCAATCGCATGCTTTCTGTTGGAATGCTTATCAAAAAAGCCTTGAAAGGGCATGTAGATCTATTAGGACCAGCCTATGCGGTGAAAGAAGAGCTTATGGGCATCCCCAGTTTTGAGGTTCCAGATTTCAGCGACGCGCTGAGCCAAGAGGCTGATATCGTAAAACGCCTTAAGAAGGTGTTTTTAATGGTGGCCGGTGCAGCCGTCGAGAAATACGGAACCGAACTTGAGTCGCATCAAATGCTTCTTATGGCCGCAGCTGACATCTTGATAGAGATTTATATGGCCGAATCTGCCGTTTATCGCACCCTTAAAAACATCGATCGTTTTGGGGCCGAATCACAAACCGTTCAGATCGCAATGACTGAGCTTTATGTGTTTAACGCGGTAGAACACATTATTAAAAGAGCTAAGGAGGGAATTTCTTCTTTCACCGAGGGCGATGAGCAAAATGCCATGCTTATGGGGCTAAAGAGATACACTAAGTACCATAAACTTCCTAATATCACGGCACTTAAAGAATTAATTGCTGAGGCTATTAAAGAAAAAGACGGATACATCTACGACGCTATTGCCTAAACGGATGTGTTTATGAAGGTAAAAAAGGCCGCAATACTGCGGCCTTTTTTATACCCATTCGCCACGAACGTCTATATTTATAGAAATCTTACTGTGCATGAAATTCGCTATCACCTTATTTATCAGTGGTTTACTGCTGAGTATTGCGCCGCTTAGTGCGCAAACTGACCAAAGAATTTATGAGATCATCGAGTCGGTTGATGCCGACCGTATCAAAAAAGACGTTCAAGCACTCGTTAACTTTGGCACCAGGCATACCCTAAGTGATACCCTTTCGGCTACCAGTGGTATAGGTGCAGCCAGACGGTACATCAAGAGCGAATTTGACCAGATAGCTGCTGATTGTGGCGACTGCCTGGAGGTATTTTACCAACATAATTTTTTTCCAAAAGGCACTAACGATCGCATAGTTAAAGACGTAGATATAGTCAATGTGGTGGCCATTAAGCGCGGAAAAAAGAATCCGAATCACTTTGTGATTATGAGCGGAGATATTGACTCTCGAGTGAGTGATCCGGCCGATTACACCTCTGAAAGCCCAGGAGCAAACGACAATGCGAGCGGCATGGCAGGTACCATTGAAGCGGCCCGTGTACTGTCTAAATACGACTTTGACAACAGCGTCATCTTTGTGGGCTTGGCCGGAGAAGAACAAGGCCTCTTTGGAGGTAAGGGCTTAGCTGAATACGCTCAAAAAAATAGCTGGAACATCATTGGCATTCTGAACAACGACATGATCGGCAACATAAAAGGGGTCGACGGATACATCAGCAACAAAGACTTCCGCATTTTTTCGGAGCCCGTTCCGGTTACCGAGTCTGAACAGTCACGTCGCGCACGACGCTTTTACGGAGGAGAGGTCGACGGACACTCGCGTCAGTTAGCCCGCTACGTGCATCGCCTGACCACGACCTACATGACTGACATGAACCCCATGATGATTTACCGCCTCGACCGATTCGGAAGAGGAGGCCATCACCGCCCCTTTAACGATGCGGGATTTGCGGGTATACGCATCATGGAGGCCCATGAGAATTACACCCAACAACACCAAGACATTCGTGTTGAAAACGGCATCGCTTACGGAGACACTTTTGAACATGTTGACTTTGACTACGCAGCCAAGCTTACCGCGGTGAATGCTATAACGCTAGCTTCGCTAGCATGGGCGCCTTTAGCCCCTGAAACGGTAGCTATAGGCGGAATCGTTCAGGCCAATGCGCGACTAAAGTGGTCAGCCGTTGAAGGCGCGGCTGGTTATAAGGTGCATTGGCGCGAAACGACCATGCCGCAGTGGAGCCATTCACGTCACCTAGAAGGGGCCACCGAACACGAGCTAGACGGAGTCGTTATTGACAATTTCTTCTTCGGGGTTTCGGCCGTCAGTAAAGACGGACACGAGAGCCTCATTGTTTTTCCGAATCAAATTTTGCGTTAATTTTCTTATTCCCTATTAATTCATCTCTTGTATGAAACATCTTTTATTTAGTGCTTTTTTCGCTCTTAGCACACTCGTAGCAGCCCAAGAATTTACCATGGAACTCGCTCAAGACCTTAAGCCGCGCAACATAGGGCCTGCAGGCATGAGCGGAAGAGTAACAGCCATAGATGCGGTTCGCACGAATCCGGATATCATCTACGCCGGAACTGCCTCTGGCGGACTTTGGAAATCAACCTCTGGAGGAACCACTTGGCATCCTATTTTCGACAATGAATTATCGGCGTCTATTGGCGCGGTAGCTATAGACCCCAACAATGCAGATGTGATCTGGGTTGGAACTGGAGAGGGTAACCCTAGAAACAGCCTTAATGGGGGTTACGGTGTATACCGCTCGCTAGATGGCGGAAAAAGCTGGAAGGCTATGGGGCTCGAGAAAACCCGTCACATTCACCGTATTCTGATTGATCCGTCTGACTCAAATACGGTTTACGTCGGTGCTATAGGATCGCCCTGGGGTGCCCACAAAGAGAGAGGGGTATACAAAACCACCGATGGCGGCAAAAACTGGAAGCAGGTACTTTTCAGTAACGACTTAAGCGGGGTGGCTGACATGGTAATGGACCCGCAAAACCCCAACAAATTAGTGGTCGCTCTATGGGAGCACAAGCGCGACCCATGGTTTTTTAAGTCAGGTGGCGTGGGCAGCGGACTTTACCTCACCTACGATGGAGGTGAAAGCTGGAAAAAGCTCACTGAAAAAGAAGGACTTCCTGAGGGTGAATTAGGCCGTATCGGTTTAGCGATTGCTCCGAGTGATACCCAAGTGATCTACGCGCTCGTTGAGGCTAAGAAAAATGCCCTGTATCGATCAGCCGACGGAGGCGAAAAATGGGTCATGGTCAACGATAAAGAAGAAATCGGCAACCGCCCCTTTTACTACTCAGACTTGGCCGTTGATCCCTCAAACGAGAATCGACTGTACTCGGTGTTTACCTATGTGAATGTATCTGAAGATGGCGGAAAAAGCTTCAAAGAGTTAATGCCCGCTTATGGCGTATCCAATGGGGTTCACCCCGATCACCACGCGTGGTACATTCACCCCACTGACCCCGACTTTATGATCAACGGAAACGACGGAGGGCTCAACATCACGCGTGACCGAGGAAAGACCTGGCGTTTTGCCGAGAACATACCCGTAGCTCAGTTTTACCACATCGCTGTAGACAACGAGTTTCCGTATAACGTTTACGGAGGCATGCAAGACAACGGATCATGGCGCGGCCCAGCATACGTCTGGAAAGACCAGGGCATTCGCAACAGCTACTGGCAAGAGATCTCCTTTGGAGACGGTTTCGATGTGGTTCCAGACCCCGATGATTCGCGTTACGGGTATTCGATGAGCCAACAAGGAAGCGTGGTACGCTACGATTACCTAACCGGAAACAATTATGGAGTGAGACCTACTCCGCCCGATCAGCAGACCGAGCTTCGTTTTAACTGGAATTCAGGAATCGGTCAAGACCCTTTTGACACCTCTACCGTTTATTTCGGAAGCCAGTTCGTGCACAAAAGTACCGACAAGGGGCTTAGCTGGACGGTGATCTCTCCAGACCTAACCACCAACGACCCTTCCAAGCAAAAACAAAGCGAAAGCGGAGGGCTCACCATGGACGCAACAGGTGCCGAAAATCACTGCACCATTTTGGTGATAGAGCCTTCAAAGGCCGAAAAAAACATGCTATGGATCGGAACCGATGACGGCCGAGTGCATATTACTCGAGATGGCGGTGCTAACTGGACCGATGTGAGCACCAATCTCAAAGGGCTACCTAAAGGTTCGTGGATTGCTCAGATTAGAGCCTCAGAAAGCAACCCCGGAGAAGCCTATCTCATCGCCAACGATTACCGACGATTTAATTACACTCCCTATGCCTACCACACCACCAACTACGGAAAGTCTTGGGAGCGCATTGTAGACGAAACCGATGTGGAGAGCTACACGCTCTCTATTCTGCCAGACCCAGAGTTTCCGAACCTCCTCTTTTTGGGTACAGATGACGGATTATACCTTTCACTAAACAAGGGAAAAAGTTGGATGAAATACACCAACGGCTTCCCCACAGTTTCTACCAAGGATTTGGTTATACATCCGCGCGAAAAAGACCTAGTTATTGGAACGTTTGGAAGAGCCGCTTGGGTATTAGATGACATTCGTCCGTTACAGCAGCTATCAGCCTCGCCCGATTTACTGCAACGCGAGCTTGCTCTGTTTGATGCCCCCACCTCCTACCACGCCGCCTATCAACAACCAACCGGATCGCGTTTTGGAGCTGATGCCATGTACCACGGCGAAAATCGCCCCTCAGGAGCGCGAATATCCTATTACGTGAAACAAGGATCCGACGGCATGAAAGAAAAAGACAGCCTACATCTATTTGTGCTGAAAGGTGCCGATACCATTAGACACCTAACCAGCAAGAGGCCTGAAAAACCCGGCTTTCACCGCATCGGATGGAATCTAGACGAGAAAGGGGTCGAATCGCCTTCTCGCACCTTAAGAAAACCTAAGAGAGAACCTTCTGGACCTGACGTGCTTCCGGGCACCTACACCCTTGTTGCGCAGCTTGGAGATCAAACGGCAACAGCCTCTATTGAGGTAGCCCTTGACCCTAGACTCAATCCGTCTGTGGCTTATGCAGAAGAGGTGTACAAGGCGACCAAAGAAGTGCAAGCGCTTCTGGCTACGGTCAGTGAGTCTACCCAAAAACTGGCTCAGGCTCTGGGGCAAATTAAGGCATTCGAGGCCCAACTAAAGGCCACCGAGACCAGCCTAGACGATGAAGAAACAGAACGTCTCAAATCGCTAAAAGCAACCTTGACAGGGCTTCAAGATCAGGTATTCGGAAAAGAAGATAAACGCCAAGGAATTACAAGAAACGCTGAAATGACCGTTCTTACCCGCATTAGAAATGCATCGCGTTACGTTCAAACCCGAAAGTCGGGCATTACGGCCACCGAGCGGCAGCTTATTCAATTCGCAGCAGAGTCTACCCAAGCATTTACGCAGGCCGTTACTGCATTCTTTGAAACGGAATGGGTCGAGTTTGTGGATCAAATGGCGCCTCATCAGAAGCCCGTGTTAAGCAAAACGCTTTCATTGGAAGTAGAATAAGGTTCTATGAATCCATCTGCACGTGGTTGGACCCTTAAGCTTAGCCATGAGCTAGATAAAGCCAGAAATACCTGGTCAGATGCAGCACACTTATCGCATTTTCACTCGCAAACTGGGTTCCTATATGGAGCCCATTTGCGTTCGTGGGAAAAACTGCAGCTACCTGCGTTAACCACAACCGATGAAATCGCCAAGGTAAATCTCTTTATTTCTCTCTACGGGGTGGCATCTCAGCATTCGGTAGCCGAATTTCGATCGTCATTAGGTGCCTTCTATTCTGACCTAGGACTGGGCGCTTCTACGAAGAACATTGAAAAACTCATTGATTCCCGCATCTATTTGGGCGGAGGACTGTTCAAGAAGTCAATGGGCACGAGCATGACCAACGTACTGCTCTACCTTGACGTACTTCTTTTTGAACAGTTTGTGAAAGGGCAGCCTATTGCTAACTATGCACCATTTTATGAGCATCTGGTGCTAGATACCATTCAAGAAGCGGCCTCACTGCACAAAACAGTAGATAAAAAGCACTATAAAATCGCTAAACTTCTAGAAGACAGTAGGGCATTTAGACCTTCTGCTTTGCGTGCAAAGCCCCATGACCCGATTTCAGACTGGCCCGCAAACTTAAGCCAGTATGCGCTTAGAATGGCCGCCGTAACCCTTTGGGAAAGCAAGGGTTATTCTGAACACGCATTAGCCGTACTCTACACTAAGGGAATGAGCTTTAAGTTATCAGAGGAAGCTATTCAGCAGCTACTCAATGAGGTCGACCTATTTTACACGAGTCACTACACTGCCATACCCTATCTCAAACATGACAACCTCGTATACAACTACTACGAAGGACTGACCAAAACTGCAGGTCGGTTAATTTACCGCAATCGCGACCGCATCAAGCGCGAGTTACGTCAAAACAAAGAATTGATCAAATTGATCAAAAAATCGACTCACACCGAATTGAGCGTCAAAGAAAAAGAGCAAATGAAGGCATATCTATTAGACAGTTTTAAAAGCATTCCATCTATCGCCTTATTTTTGCTCCCAGGAGGCTCGGTGTTGTTGCCAGTAATCGCCAGCTTACTTCCAAAACTATTGCCGTCTTCATTTGACGATAACCGCATTGACTAACCTATGTACATCAGAGCACAACATCGAAATCCAGAGTTAACCGAAGCCATTGAATTTGTTAGAAATCAGGCTTTTGGGATTCTTATTGCGCCGCTAAACAAGCGCAGTTGGGGAACACACCTTCCGTTTATAGTCAATAAAGACCTCAGCCTTAGCAGTCACATGGCCAAGGCGAATCCACTGGCGCAACAGTGGCTCAATGAAGGGTTGCCCGAAGAGGTGCTCTGCATATTTAAAGGGGCTGGTGCCTACATTTCAGGTTCGTGGTATACCCAAGAAGAAGTATCTACCTATAACTATACCGCCCTACACGTCTATTGCACCGTCAACCTTAGCAGTCTAGAGCAGACCCTGTCTGATCTAGATACCCTAATGCACACACGTGAGTCGAAGCAAAAAAATCCCAAATTTATGAGTGAATACTCCTCAGAAACGCTCAAACAAGTGAGGGGTGTTTTAGGTTTCAACCTTGAAATTCGCGATTTTTATTTTGCCCAAAAACTCTCTCAAGAGCGAACAGAAGATCGCGCAAAAGTGATCGCTCATTTGGCAGAAGGCGATGTCAATGACCAAGCAGTCGCATCGGCCATGCAACAATTAAACAAACCCGTATGACCATCACCCAACTCCACTATCTAATCGCTGTTGCCGAGCATCATAATTTTACGGTTGCCGCCGAAAAGTCTTTTGTCACTCAACCCACGTTAAGCATGCAGGTGGCTAAGCTCGAAGAAGAACTCAATATTAAGTTGTTTGACCGCAGTTCTAAACCGATCAAGTTGACCGCGGTTGGAGAGAAAATTGTAGAACAAGCCAGAAGAGTAGTAATTGAGGCAGAACGCATAAAAGATATTGTATCGGTCGAAAAGGGGTATGTCGGCGGGCCTTACAACCTGGGCATCATTCCTACTGTTATGCCTACCCTACTTCCGATGTTTTTAGCTGTTTTTATTAAGAAATATCCAAAGGTTAAGCTGATCATTAAAGAAATGACTACCGAAGAAATAGCGGTACAGCTCAGAGAAGGAAAGCTAGACGGGGCGATAGCCGCAACGCCCTTGGGCCAAGAAGACATCATCGAACGTCCATTGTTCTATGAGCCCTTTGTGGCCTATATTCCTGATAATCATCGTTTAAGCGAACAAAAACAACTTCACAGCGAAGATCTAAGGCTAGACGAGGTTTTGCTTTTAGAAGATGGGCATTGTTTCAGAGATGGGGTGATCAACCTATGCGGTGCCCCAAAAAAATTAGATCCCAGCGTGTTTAGAATAGAAAGCGGAAGCTTCGAGACCCTTGTAAAGCTATCAGACGAAAATATGGGTATGACACTGCTTCCGTACCTGCACACACTATATCTTAACGACCGTCAGAAAGAACATCTAAAGTATTTCGAGAAACCTGAGCCAGCTAGAGAAATTAGCCTGATCTATCATAAAAGTGAGCTAAAGCTTCAGATCACTTCTGTCTTAAGAGAGGTTATCAGTGCAGTAATTAGAGGAGCCATTAGCTTTCACGATGTGAAGATTATCTCTCCTAAACAGCAATCAGCGAAGGCCTAGAATACAATTCGTATTTGAGTATAGGTTTGTCATTGACATACACCCTCAGCCATTCGACTAGTGCCATCCATTCTCGGCCTTTGAGTATGCGTTTGGCTTTTTGTACTTCTTTTAAAAATAAATCACGATCAAAACTTACCTTTTCTAGAATAGACTTGGTATAAGTGAGCATCTTATATTTCATGACCTAGTATAAATTAGCCTCATGAAATTAGAGGGAGATTCAAAAAAACTATGCCAATGATTCGTTAAAATTCTAGGGGCTCTTTAGTTTTATTGACCACTGAAACTCAAATGAAGATACCAAATCATTGGCACTATCAACACCTGTGCTGTGCAACCAAAAAGTAACGCCCTCTTTGGTAGCTATGGTTTCTTCTAAGGCTTTTTTGATTAGATCTTTTGCCTCGCAACTAAAAAGTATTTTGCCCTTAGCCTTTTTTGAAAATGAGGCCTTATTCTGAATAACGAGCATACTAATCGACTTTCCAGAACGCCGGATCTCTTTCATGATCAAAATGCCCGTACTCAGTTCAGCAGCCATTCCCTGAACCGCCCAAAAAATAGAGCCAAACGGGTTTGTATTAAACCAATTAAGTTTAACCTTGGTTTGGGCATAGGTATCAGATAAACTGAAAAACCTAACCCCACTCCAAAAAGCCGACGGTAGTCTAAAAAATAGAAACGTATTGAGTTTAAACACTCTAACAGATTATTTTATTCGTTTGCAGCCAAGTAACGCTCTGCATCTAGGGCCGCCATGCATCCCGTTCCGGCCGCAGTGATCGCCTGTCTGTATTCTTTATCTTGGGCATCACCGCAGGCAAACACTCCGGGTTTGTTGGTTTTAGTGGTCTTACCCTGTGTTTGAATGTAACCCACCTCATCCATGTCGAGTTGTCCTTTAAAGATATCGGTATTAGGAGTGTGCCCGATGGCAATAAACAAACCTGTTATAGCTATTTCTTCTTTCTCTCCGGTTAAGCGATTCACCATTCTAAGACCCTCCACTACCTGATCTCCAAGAACTTCATCAACCTCGGTATTATATCGGATTTCGATGTTCGGTATATTTTCAACTCGGTGCTGCATCGTCTTAGAAGCACGCATCTGATCTTTACGAACAAGCATAGTCACCTTTGAGCATATTTTAGAAAGATAAGAGGCTTCTTCGGCAGCTGTATCGCCTCCACCCACTATGGCCACTTCTTGTCCTTTATAAAAGAATCCGTCACATACGGCACAGGCCGACACACCTCCGCCTCTTAGACGCTGTTCACTAGGAATATCAAGGTATTTTGCAGAAGCACCTGTAGATATAATAACCGTATCCGCCATGATTTCTTTAGATCCATCAGCGATTGCTTTATGAGGCTGACCAGGTTGTTTACTAAATTCTACCGCTGTAATTTGCCCTATCCTCACCTCTGTTCCGAAACGTTCTGCCTGTTGCTGAAGCTGAACCATCATACTTGGACCGTCAACCCCGTCAGGATATCCCGGAAAGTTATCGACCTCTGTCGTTGTTGTTAACTGGCCGCCTGGCTCCATTCCTGTGTAAACCACAGGCTTCATATCAGCGCGCGCGGCATATATAGCTGCGGTGTAACCTGCTGGTCCTGAACCAATTATAAGTGTTTTAATATGTTCTGGCTGCGTATTCATGACGATTAAATTGATGAGAGCGAATTTAGTGAATCTAAAAAGCTAAACTATGTAACTTAGGGCACATTCCAAATCTAATCAATTCGCTTAATTCGCATTGTCTTTAAACCATTCTTTCCATGTTAAGATTATTCGCTCTTATCACCTGTTCTCTTTTTGGTCTATGGTGTCAACAAGTACAAGCCCAAGATTCTGCTATACAACGTCTAGATTCTATCGCATTTTTAGAGCAAACCCAACAAAAAAATGTGCTGTTGGTAGATGTTCGAACTAAAACAGAGTTTAAACAGGGGCATCTAAAACGGGCAAAACAGGTTGATTTCCTAAAACCGGAATCGTTTGAAGCTTATTTTAAGAAAATAGATACGCTGAAGCCTGTTTACCTCTATTGTCGTTCGGGGAACCGAAGTCTTAAGGCTGCAAAATATCTGGAGTCAGTGGGTTTTAAAGAAATCTATGACTTAAAAGGAGGTTACCTAGCCGTTCCCAAAAATTAGCTTACCGATGCTTAGATTTCCACTAACACTACTTAGCGTGGTGCTGGTAATTAGTGCCTTACAAGGCCAAGAGGCTATCAGTCACAATTCAATGTTTGCAGTCGGAAAGTTGGCAGAAAAATGGCACTACCGCGCTGAATCTCATCTAGTCAGAGGAGATTTGTTGGCACAATCGCGCCAACTTATTATGCGACCTAATGTGATTTTTTCACTAACAGAAAAACTGAGACTTAGTGGCGGAATTACCTATATATACAATGCCAGCTATGAAGGTGGACCTTCAAATACTAATGAAGAGTTAAACTACTGGCAACAACTAGAGGTCGATCATCGATTAGGCCGCTTTAAGACTAACCATTGGCTCAGATTAGAGCAGAGGCATCGCGTAAATGGCTACTTTGAAAGACTGAGATACCGTTTTAGAGTTGACACTCCCCTTGGTCAATTTAAACATACTCCGATCACCTTAATAGCGTTTAACGAACTGTTTTTAGTAACTAAAGGTCTTTCAAGTCAGCAAATGGATCAAAATTGGACCTTTGTCGGAGTACAATTTCCAGTAAACAAGCAAATTCATTTTCGAACGGGATACCGCTATGTTGAACTTAATAGAGAGATTAAAGGTCAACACCTTCACGCCATTCATAGCTGGTTGATTTATCGCTTTCTATAGGCACATAAGTAGAACTATGCTTCTCAGAAATAAGTGTCTTTAAGGTACGGCCAATCATGGCACATCTCTTGCAATAAGAGTGGATGATCTCTTTAATGTGCCCTTTAATGTGAGGGGAGCTGATAAGCAATCTTAAATTGTTTTTTAAGTACCTTACCTCAAAATTTGACCATGAAGTCATTTGCTATTGTAGCCTTTTTTTTCGGATTCACCCTTTTGTTGACCGCACAGAATTTTACAAATTTAGATCGCAGCCCTCTAGACATTAGCTATGCTCGCCCAGAGCGCATGGCTGATCCAGATATACGAGTTATATATTCACGCCCTCAACTCAAAGGAAGAACTGTAGATGACTTGGTTAGTAACGGAAAAATCTGGCGCACTGGGGCTAATGAAACCACTGAGATCACTTTTTTTTCTTCTTTCTTGATTCAAGGCAAGCGCATTGATCCAGGAACCTACACTCTCTATTCTATCCCTGGTATGCGCAATTGGACTATTATTTTAAATAGTAAACGAAATACATGGGGAGCCTATGCCTATGAAGAAAGCCTAGACATAGGGCGCTTTGAAGCGAAGGTTGAAGTCAATGAAAATCCTGTAGAAGCCTTTTCTATCGCTTTTGACCGAACCGATTCAGGCTATACCTTATACCTCGCCTGGGGTGACACTCTAGTATCTCTTGATATACAGTCTTAGTTGGGTCGATAATAAACCAAAGGTTGAGGCACATGAGTAGTGCCGTCATCTGCGCACTCTGAGGTAGTATAATAACCCATTCCGTCTATATCAAAGGCTATTGCCTCTCCTTGCTGCTCTAAAAAATAAGGTAGTTGTATAGGTTTTTGAGTTATCAACACTTCTTTAAGAGGAAGTAAAGCCTCATTTTCATAAAGCCAGGTACGATAATAATTCTTAATTATTACTTGTCCGTTCGAATGCTGGTCTGCAGCAGTTATATAGTGTAAATACCTGCGCATCGGCGGTATATCTAGCGCTAAGGGCTCCAGTTTAAGTGTACCTATAAATTGGAGTTGGTTCTGACCCTTAAAGTTTATCGATTTTAATGAAATAGCATATACCCTAGCTTCGGCATCGCGTTTAGTTACGATAATTAACTCTTTGGTGCGTTCATCAAATAATAACGCCTCGGCATCACGAGGGCCATCAGGATAAATCAATTCTATAGGGGTAGCAGAAAGTCTCGCTTGCTCGTTTGATGCGATGACTAGAGGCTCCTCTACTTGGTAAACGGCAATCGAGGTTCTGCGCGCTGCATTATCTCCAATATCTCCTATAAATAGGTAGGGTTTACCCTCATAATTACCTCCCGCCATATCTTCCCAATCAATATGTTGTGCTTTATCCAGTAGAAATTCGCGCTCTATATTCATTGTTGACGAAAGGGCGTAAATCTTAGGATCATCCCCGCTGTCATTGTGTACCCAGAATAGATTTGGATTATGTCTTGAATGCACTAATCCACTTATTTCTTTAAGGCGAGTATCTGTACTAAAACCCAAAGTGTCTGCCCGAAACGATACCCACGGGTCGATTTGAGCTGACAGGTGTGCTGCGCAAAGCAAACAGACAAGCATTACATACTTTTGAATTATGGTCATCATTAGTTTATATTTTCACGCAATATAAAATCGATCGGATGCTTAAACGTTTATTTTCTCCTTATTTTAATGTTAACATGTTCATTTATACGCTCCGAAAGATGTGGTTTGCCGCTTTGATACTAGTGGCTTCATCGGCTTACACCCAACATAGTCCATGGATCAAACTAGACTCTTTGATCGAAGGGGCAATTTCTCAAAAAGCATTCCCTGGGGCTCAATTACTCATCGCCAAGGGTGGAGAACTTAAGCTGCACAAAGCCTATGGATACCATACCTATGACTCGGTTCAGAAAGTTGAGCTCGATCATCTTTATGACTTAGCCTCGATGACTAAAGTGCTCGCGGCAACCCTTGCTTTTATGAAGGCCTATGAAGATCTTGATTTGGATGTAAACAGCAAGATTAATACAGAATTCAAGTCCCTTAGATGGCGCAAAAAAGGACGAAGTAGTTTCAAGGAGATTCTAAGTCATCAGGCCGGATGGCTCCCCTATATTGCCCATCAATTTAAGGTGGTCACTAAAGATGGAGACTATAGAGCTAAAACACTGCAACCGCAGTACTCCAAAAACTATCCGTATAAGCTATACGATTCGCTCTATATTCACAAAAACTACCCAAAGAAAATTTTTCGCCGCATATATAGAACAGCAATAGAAAACCAAGGCACATACCGTTATTCGGGGTTGTGGTTTTTTTTAGTCCCTGATTTTATTGAGCGTAATTACGGGCAAACTTTTGAGGATTTTTTAAAAAGTCGTTTTTATGAGCCCTTAGGAGCCGATCGACTTACGTTTACCCCTTATGCGCATTATCCTAGAACGCAAATTGTTCCTACAGAGATAGATACGCTTATGCGTCGTTCCCTAGTTCAGGGGTATGTACATGATGAGGCCGCCGCACTCATGGGCGGAGTTTCAGGTAATGCTGGGCTATTCGGAAACGCCGCTTCTGTATTTAAAGTAGCTGAAATGTGGAGACTTAACGGTCGAGTTGGCGAATCCCAGTATTTGAAAAATTCTACTTTAGAAACTTTTACCGCAAAGGCCTACCCCAATAGTGCTAACAGAAGAGGATTAGGTTTTGATAAACCAGATAAAACCTTAGACCCTCCCTACCCTTCTTCTCTTGTTAGTGGATCTACCTTTGGTCACACTGGTTTCACGGGCACCATGGTTTGGGTTGATCCTGAGGCTGAATTGGTGGTTGTTTTTTTGACTAATCGCGTGTATCCCTCGCGCGAGCAGCGTGGGCTCTATAGTCTGGGCATTCGCGAGAAGCTTATAGATATAGCCCTGCTTTTAGAGTAACCGCTGGATTCTTTTACCTAGCGGTAAAAGATCCATGGGGGGAGTTAGACAACTCCACTCCCCTAAACCACGGGGAGTTAGACAACTCCACTCCCCTAAATCACTGGATTCTTTTACCTAGCGGTAAAAGATCCATGGGGGGAGTTAGACAACTCCACTCCCCTAAACCGCTGGATTCTTTTACCTAGCGGTAAAAGATCCATGGGGGGAGTTAGACAACAAACCCAACGCTTTCTGCACCTTAAGGTGCTAAACACCAGAAAAAACCGCTTAAGAGCAAGCTCTAGCGGTCTTTATTTCTAGTGCTAAAATCTGCGATTTTAGAAAGCGTTGGGTTTGT
Organism: Flavobacteriaceae bacterium; assembly: GCA_018402205.1. Classification (GTDB taxonomy): domain Bacteria; phylum Bacteroidota; class Bacteroidia; order Flavobacteriales; family Flavobacteriaceae; genus UBA3478. The sequence continues at coordinate 4,176 of JAGYIX010000003.1, read as the reverse complement.
TGTCGGGATGACTGGATTCGTACATAATGTGTTAAATCATTGATTTTCAATAGTTTATGAAATTTTATTTTTAATTTTGGAGACTAAAATCGATGTTTTTGGAGACTAAAGTTTACAGAAAGTTGACCTCATTTTTTTTCGTTTTTGTACCACGAAATGATACACTCCTATCTCCCCTTTGACTACCAAGTAACTTTTGTTCGGATGAACAGAAGTAAACTAAAATGATTAATGTTCATTAATTCCTTAAAGGTGATTCTATTTCATCCGTTTTGCATTTTCCCCTGAATCTTTATTTCGGTTCTACTCATTTTCTTTGAGTACAGATATATCATTTTAACAGTTGGGGGTTAGAATAGTCACCCTCATTTATAGGTGAAATTCCTGAATTCCTGAACTGTGTTTCGATATACATAGGAATCCGATATCTCTCTCATAGAAATTTGTTCACTGTAAATTATTGATAACGAGATTACTACGATTAGTTTGTCGGGAGGAGGAATCTTAAATTATATGTATTATATCACATATATAGTTTCTCTTTTTAATTCTATTGAAATTGAAACGACTAGTGAGTTTATTCTTGTCATGTTTTTATTCAAATCACCTACATCCGAAAAGATCATCTTCATGAATCGAGATTTCTTTTATAAGAGTAAGAAGTTGCCGTTAGATGAAACTGAATACAAGATCCTTAGAACGTTTGTTCTCTTTCATGGTAGAGTAGAGAATACCGATTTTCTAGACTTATTTAATAATACTAAAGTAGACTTAAGCAATATAATTCGTCAGAAGAACCTTAAACTCCAGATTCTAGAAGCCAAACTACAGGGACTATTGTGGACCAATGAAGTAATATTCATAAGAAGACGAAACAAAGATGATAGGAGGTCCTTTATGTATGAGTTAAACCTCTCCTTTTTTGAAATTTTAGGTGTATGAGAATTTTAAAGTGTATTATAGTTAGTTTAGTTCTTTTATCAGGTTTTACCGAATCCTTTGTATATGCGCAGTCTACCCAAGATGCACTTAGGGAAGCGAGAAGAAGAGGAGTAAGTACTCGACAAGACGCACTCAGAGAACTTGATAAATATGGGATTTCCTATTCTCAGGCTGAAGAGATGGCCAGGATGAGAGGTATAAACCTAAATGATTTTCTTGACGAGAATTTCAACGATATAAATTCTAATCCGATAAGGGATCTTAGAGATGAGGTCACAGATTCCATAGTAATCGATTACGAAGGATTGGTTGACACTCAGTTTCAATCTTTAAAGGATAGTATTCAGAATATAACATCTGAATCTTCTGAAGTTGTTGAATATTTTGGATATGATATTTTTCAAAATAACCCTTTTGGATCCAAAGAATATATCTTGGGTAATATTGACGACGGATATTTATTAGCCCCAGGAGACGAGTTAAAGATTACCGTTTATGGACAGAATACTCTTGATGTAATCACCAAGATTGATTTAAATGGTAACGTAGTCATTCCCGTATTAGGAGTAGTTCAAACAGCCGGATTAAGTTTTAAGACTTTGAAGGAAAGATTAACAACCTTTTTGGGTAGAACACATAATGGTTTAGTGGCTACCCCTCAGAAATCGTTTTTAGATGTTTCACTCACTCAAATAAGACCAGTTACCGTTACCATATTAGGAGACGTAATTACCCCAGGTCCTCATATTATTAACGCTTTTGCTACGGTTCTAAATGCCTTATATGCCTCTGGGGGAATTTCAGTTTCAGGTTCTCTTAGAGAGATAACTGTCTTTCGAAATGGAAAGAAATTAAAGACCATCGACTTGTATGATTTCATTACTACAGGTAAGTTATCGTCTGATATTCGGTTAATGACCGGAGATATTGTATTTGTTCCGCATAGAAAATCCAGTATCCGATTATCAGGCGAAGTAAAAAGAAATCAGATTTTTGAATTGAAAGAAGATGAAACATTGAGTGATTTATTGGAGTTCTCAGGAGGTCTTTTAAAGTCAGCTTCACTTAGAAACCTAAATATCAATCGCGTTAAGTCATTTAAAGACCGTTCGGTTGAGAATTTCTATGAACGGGAATTGTTGACCTTGAACTTTACTGATCCAAAAGAACTTCAAAACGCAGTTTTGTTTGATGAGGATCAAGTTGTAGTTCGAAGAATACCTGATTACACAGAAAACGAAATAACCATTAATGGGAGTGTCGACTATCCAGGAAGTTATTCTATATCTGAGGTGTCTGATCTTAGGGGTCTCATTCAGAAATCATCTTTAAAAAAGGAGGCTTACTTAGATAAGGTTGACGTGTCTCGGACTTTAGAAAATGGAGAACGCACTTTCAAGACGTACTCTTTAAATGACATTTTAACTAACCGTTTAAATCTTAACCTTCAAAATAGGGATAGTGTAAATGTTTACAGTAGAGAGGAGGTTTTTGGAAAGAAGACGGTTTCTATATCTGGGTTTGTATCTAATCCCAAAGTATTATTCTGGAGAGAGGGGTTAAGTCTGTTTGATGTGATTTTTCAATCCACTTCATTTGAAGAGCTTCAATATCAATCTAAACTGCTCAAAACGAGAATCGACCTTAAACGTTACGATTCCTCAACTGGTCAATATAAGGTTGAGTTATACGATTTGAATAACATAGATCAGCTATCAAAGGTGTACTTAAACCCCCTAGACCAAGTGGTTGTTTACACAAAGTCGATAATCGAGGAGATTAGTCCAATAGTGACAGTGACCGGTAACGTCAACAACCCTGGAGAATATTCTCTGGATGAAGAGATGTTTGTTGAAGATGCTATTCTAAGTGCGGGAGGTTTTGATTCGTATACCGAGTTTTTCAAAGTTAATCTCACAACCTTTGATCGAAAAATTGATGGAAACCAGTATTCAAAAATGAGAGAGTATGTTATAGATAGAGATTATATTCAAGGGATAACAAAGGCTCCAGTTAATCCTATTATTTTAAAAGATAAAGATATAGTGTCGGTCTCTAAATTGATAAGATCTGAAACTATACCTCGTATCACTGTGGTAGGAGAAGTTTTCTATCCAGGCACATATACTATTGAATCAGTAAAAACTAACCTGGCAGATGTACTTGAAGATGCTGGAGGGCTAACATCGTATGCCAGTAAAGAATCTTCATTTGTGCTTAGAGAAGGTAAAACACTTCGGTTAAAGTTCAAGAATGCGCTTCGAGAAAGAGGTAATTTATTGCTTACAGGAGATGTTATTAATGTGGCTTCGAATCTTGAACCTATAGAAACATTAGGATCAGTGGTTAACCCGTCAGTATTTAACTACACTAAAGGAAAAAGGTCTAAACATTACATAAAAATGTCTGGGGGTAAAATCAATCGGATTGAGAAAAAAGTGGTTGTTCATTTAAATGGAAGTTCTCAGAAAATAGGACTTCTTAAAAATCCAAAGGCGTACCCTGGTGACCAAATAATCCTTATAGAAAAACAACTAGAGCAGCGAAGAACCATTCTTGAATCATTGAATAATTTTAATAGTATATTAGGAGTATTGACCGGATCTTTAACTACAATCTTTTTAATTTCCAGATTGTAAAATCATTGCATTTGCTGAATCATTTCAATAAAGGTTTACGGAGATTCTTCTTGGTCATTATAATGACCACCTCTTTAAACGGGTCCTTGTATGCTCAAATTAAAGCAGATATCTTTTTTGGGGGTACACTTGAAGGTATTTTAACTGATGTTAGAATCTATATACCTTTTTGGGATGACCTTTCTATCTCTCCGTCAATGGGACTTTATACTGATGGATTGAGTTATGACACATTTCCTAGAATAGGATTGACTAAAACTAAAATCAATAGAAATTATAACGACAATCGATTTACCATTGGTTTTCAGGTGTCTGGTATTGGTTCACAGATAAGACTTGCTGATAGATACAACCGAAACTTTTTAGAATTCAGTCCATATATCATGGTTAGGACTCCTTTGTTAAGAATTCCTAAACCTTGTTATTGTGGTTCTCAAAAGGGATTCTTATTTGAACTCGTTACAGACCTGAACCTTATCTATCCCAGTATTGGGATTGGTATTAGGAAGTAGATTTCATACCTCCCATTTTTCCCAAATGAACTTTTGTTCGCCCGAACAAAAGTTACTTTTTCTTCCCAATTCTTTTCGTTTTC
>JAGYIX010000002.1 GCA_018402205.1 Flavobacteriaceae bacterium | reverse complement strand
TAAAATTTCAATAGTGAAAAAAATATATACACTCTTTTTAATGCTAATCAGCTCTGCAGTGCTATCGCAATCAGTAAGCCTGATCAAGTATATAGATGAGGGTATTGTATTTACCAACGTGATTCGATCTGAAAATCAGGTTTTTATAGGAAGTCAAGAAGGCCTTTATCGATTGAATGACACCGCTCTTGTTTTGGTCGACGACCAAATTAAAGGCTTTGTTGAACGAAATCAGCGTGGCGGGGGTTTCAGTAAAGTTGACAAATCACTTGCCTCTTTTGTTGGGCCTGGGCATTTCATTTTGGACCAATTGCCAAAAGACTACCGATCCGACGTCTCTGTTGTCTCAATGGGTAAGCGCATCGCTGTGGTTGCCTCAGGAAAATTATTTTTGTTTGAGACCCTTCCGTATACCAAGCATTTGAATGGCGTTTCTGTAAGAAGCATATCGCCCACGATAATATCGACCTATCAGGGAGCTTTTTCTTCTGACTCTTTTACCGCTGTTCTCAAAGACGAGCCCGGGTATGCCAATGGGTATACGCGTGATTTTAACGGAAAGACTTTCATCTGTTTTGATGGCCTTGCGGTTTATGAGAACGCAATAAATAGTGCAAACCTGAGCTATTACAACGAAGAATTGCGCCCTGAATTCGGTGTAGGTGACCAACATTTTGGATTCATTCGAGATATTCAATTAATTGGCGGTGAGCGCTATCTCGTAACTACTACAGAGGGCGTATATAGGTTTGATTATGAACAGCTTTCTGTAGAGTTGATTGAGGCCAATACCCAAGGGGTCGATCCTATCCTTATTGTTCAGAACGATCCTGTGCAACCGGGAGAATCCCTTCTATGGTATGCCGTTAATGGTCGCATCAAAGGCTATAATTTTCCTCGAATTTTAGCTCAAAATGAATTAGTTGTCTATGAACATGAGGCTGCTATAAACGATGGAGCGGCTATTATTTTTGGAGATGGATTTATTAGTCCTAATATCTATTTGGCAGCAGAAGACGGGGTGTATAGAGTGACCTATTCTAAGAACGACAAAGTAGAGTTGCTGACTAAAGAAGTTTTTAAGACCGTACGTGCTGTAAACGATTCGACCCTAGCGTTTACCAACGATTTTGGTCTATACCGGTTTGATTTAAAGTCAAGCAATTTGCAGCTAGTCATAGCCGAAGAGTTCAATAAAAAGGCCTTAGAAGTCATCAATGACACCCTTTATGCCGGATCTATAAACGGATTATATAAGTTTAGCCTTTCTAATTTTTTGAAGTTTAGCACTAGCCCAAAAAGGCTGAGCATGAACGAGCTCTTTCAGTACCTCTGGAGGTTTCGAGATTTTATTTATTTGGCTACCGCGCTACTCTTGTTAAGGTTTACGTTGACCAAGGAGCGAAACAAGAGCCGGGTTAAAAGCAAGAGCGAGATCGAAAGGTATATTGCTACTAATTTGAGCAAGGTTACTGTGGCCGATCTAATGAACGAGTTTAAGCTCAGCTACAATAGCCTGAATAGCTTGTTAAAGCCACTTACAGCAGCGCAATTCATTAGAGAAACACGAAAGCAAACCATAAAAGGCCTTAAGGAGCAACAGCTTTCAACAGCAGAGATCGCTGAAAAAACCGGGTACAATACGCAGTACCTGCAAAAAATCATTCGCGAAAAAAGCACCAACAAATAACTTACTCACTAAGCGAGGCGCTTAGTGTTTCTAGAGAAACCCCTTTGGTTTCAGGCATCACAAACAGCACCCACACTAGTTGCAATAGCATCATAAAGGTGAAAATTCCGAACACTACCGGCGCTCCAATCGACGAGAATAGCAGCGGCACCAGGGCGGGTATGATAGCCGCCAAAATCCAGTGAGTAGAGGTACCCACCGCTTGACCTTGGGCGCGTTGTTTGTTAGGAAAAATCTCTGAGATAAACACCCAAATGACCGCACCCTGACCGATGGCGTGGGAGGCGATAAACAGAAAAAAGAAAAACGGAATATGTAAACCGAACCACTCTGTGGCAAAGCTATAGGTGACTAGCCCCAGCGAAACAATATAACCTAAAGACCCAATAAGCATAAGGCGCTTTCTTCCGGAGCGGTCGATTAGGCTCATACCTACCAAGGTAAACACCAAGTTGACCACGCCGACGCCAATACTGCTTAGAAGCGCGGTGCTCTCGCCAAGTCCGGCCATTTCAAAGATTCTTGGAGAGTAGTACAAAAAGGCGTTGATTCCTGAAAATTGATTAAAAGCTGCCAAGGCGATCACTAGCCAAAGCTGGCGGCTGTATTTCTTTTGAAACACGCTTTCGCCCGTTGAATGGTCGAGATTGTTTTGAATGGCCTTCAGTTGTTCCTCGGCCTCTTTCTTGTCAAATAGGCTCTCGAGTATCTCTAGGGCTTTTTGCACACGCCCTTTAGAGACTAGCCAGCGTGGGCTTTGGGGAACTCGAAAAACCATGAGACTATAAATAAGGGCGGGAATCGCTTCTGCGGCGAGCATGTAGCGCCAAGAGTCTTGCGCGACTAGGTTGTTAATTAGGTAATTTGACAAAAAAGCCATCAAGATTCCAAAGACAAGGTTGGCTTGGTAGAGCACCACGAGCCTTCCGCGCTGTGCAGACGGAGAAATTTCTGCTATATAGGCAGGGGCGGCTATAGTAGAGGCTCCGACGCCCAACCCGCCTAGAAATCTAAAGGCTGCGAAAAGATACGGATCACTCACCACCGCAGACCCTATGGCCGATACCAGAAAAAAGATACCTATAAAAACTAGGGTGTTTTTGCGTCCGAATTTATTGGTTGGCCATGCGCCAAAGAGAGCGCCAATTACGGTTCCCCAAAGCGCCGAAGACATCACCACTATGCCGTGAAAGGCTTCGGCTGTTCCGAACAGCCGGTAGTTAGCCCACATGCTAGCGAGTGGCTGGTCGGCTCCTGAAACCACCACGGTGTCGAAGCCAAATAAGAATCCGGCAAGCGCAACTACAATGCTATAGAAGTATAATTTTTTTTGATTCATGGCGACTTAGAATTGGTGAAAGCCTTTGCTTACAAATTGAAGCACTGTGGGCAGCGCGGTGCGCCAATACTCCCAGGTATGGCCCCCGTCGCGCACTCGATATTCGTGATTGATGCCCAATTGGCGCATCAGAATGTGCATCTGCGCATTGCCTTCGTATAGAAAATCGTCGTCGCCACAATCGATATACCAGCGAATGCTGTTTAGCTTTTCTTTTTCTATGGTTTTTACCAGGGCCAGCGGGTTGTTCTTGGCCAAATAGGCTTCTGCATCTTCGGGGTCAAAAGAGGCTCCGCTGCGTTCTGCCCAATTTTTAAGTTCCTCAGCAGTTGTGGGCCCCATCCATGCGCTAAGCGGAGCAGCTGCAGAAAACAGATCTGGACGGCGCATAGCGTAAACGAAAGATCCGCCTCCGCCCATGGAAAGACCAGCGATTGCTCTGTAGCGCTTGTCTTTTCGAATACGGTAGGTGTTTTCGATATGAGGCATAAACTCTTCAAAAAAGAAGTTTTCGTAGTTGTGCTTGCCGTCTACACTATTGGTATAGCCGGGGCGCGTGGTATCTGCATCGGGCATTACAATGATCATAGGCGTAGCTTCTCCGGCGGCGATGGCCAGGTCAGCGATGTGTTGCACCTCACCAAACTGCACCCATCCGGTGTGATTGTCTGAATACCCGTGTAGCAGGTACAAAACCGGATAAGACCTTGAAGAATGCCTCATAGCCCTCAGGAAGATAAATGGCGTAGCTGCGCTCTTGCTTGAGAATGCCGCTCTTTACGGTAAGGGTCTCCGACACAAAGCTTTGTGCTGCCGAAAAAGCAGTACAGGCGATAAAAAGGGTGAATAAGAGCGACGCTTTCATAGGTGTTGATTAGATTTTGTTGGCTTAATGTACACAAAAGCCCCTT